>CAWCEI010000011.1:0-563200 GCA_963794535.1 uncultured Actinomycetota bacterium | reverse complement strand
TATTAACGTATCTCGTTTAATAATTTTACGTCTTGCTCTGATGAGAAAATCGCCTTCGACGCCAGAACCAACTCCGTCATCATCTCCGCCTCGCCCGAACGACAAAGGGCGCTGATGAAGGCCGTTCAGGCCCTTGATGAGTTGAATAAATAGTCGCCAAACGAATTTCCGGCGAGCGGCACCGCTCGCCACGTTGGGCTACTCAAAAACAAAGGGGTGGGTCGCAGATTCATTCGCACCAACGGTGCGAGGGCCAGCCCAGGGTCGCCCGCCGCGGGCGCACGCCTCGGTCAAGATGCGAACAACCCCAACCCCTGAAGGGGTTGCACAAGACGAGTCGAACCCTTTCAGGGTTCTCGATTCATTTGGCCGATCGTAACCCAGGGTTGCGCGAGGCGCCGCTGACCCTGGGCTGAGACTTCGCTCCGTTGGAGCAAAGTTACCCGGCGTGAAGGAAGGTCTCCTCCGCTTCGGGCGGCGCCAACCGCCTACCTTCCCCCATCTGGCTCGCAGGCTCACGACCTTCCCCGCGACGTGGGGAAGGCTTTTCTGGCCCGCTGCTGAATCGGAAGTTCTTCACAAATCGCGGCACTAGCCCGACGCAAGGGTCCCTGGAAAAGTTAATCTCACCTACACTCTTCACGCGCCACTCCTCCCTTCCCCTTCAATGAACTGCGCACCCTTTCGGGCGGGCTAATGAAGGCGATGAACCGCATCCAGGACGTGGAAGCGACCGACGACGCGACTCGCACGGCCGACGGAGAACTGCTCGCGCGGTTCCTTTCGGCTCGTGACGACGCTGCGTTTTCGGAAGTCCTTTCACGGCACGGACCGATGGTGTTCGGCGTCTGTCTGCGGCGGCTCGGCCAATGTCAGGACGCCGAAGATTCGTTCCAGGCGGTGTTCCTCGCGCTGGCCAACCATGCAGGCGAAGCTCGTCGATCGCAAAACCGTGGGGCCGTGGCTGTACACCGTGGCCCATCAGGTGAGCACGAAGGCGCTTCGCAGTCGGAGACGGCGGCGATGGGTCTTTTGGGGAAGCCTGCCGGAACCGGAGACCAAAAAGCCCGCGGAGGTGAACGTGGATCTCGACGCCGCGCTTGGCATCGCTCAACGAGCACGAGCGGTCGGCGGTGATCCTCTGTCACCTCGAAGGGCTCTCTCGAGCGGAAGCGGCCAGGAGACTCGGTTGTCCGGAAGGAACGCTCTCCGTTCGGCTCTCGCGGGCGCTGGAGAAGCTGCGGAAGAAACTCGGCAAGCCGCCGCTCGCGATCCTTGCGGGCGCGATGGTGGTGATGCTGCCCGGATTCGCTTCCGGCGAGCACCATGGGATTGGTTCATCACTTAGAGACGGCACGCTCGACGATTGGGCGTCGCCGCGAACGTTGGACCTCTACCGAAAGGCCGTTCCCATGCGATTGCTCGATCGATTCGGACCCGCGCTTACTGCGGTCGCCGCCGCAGTGCTCATTCTCGTCGGCGCCAGTTTCGGCTGGCACATGATCAATCGCGCAGCCGCCGGAGGAAACGAAGTCTTCGCCGAATGCGGCGGCCGGTTCGACCGATCGTGCGCCGATGCAGAAAAGAGTTTCGCGGCGGCCGTTCAGGATTTGCAAGGGAAGAGCAGTAAGTCACCCGGTGGAAAAGCGTCGTCCGTGCATCTCCAGATCAAGGCCGCTCAGGAGAAGGAACCGAGAATCCCTGGGACATCCAAGTCTTTGAAACATTTGGCGACGGAAAGATCCAGCACTCGATTGCGTCTTGGCCAGCCATCGAGCCGTTCCTTCGGCAAATCGCGACCGACAAACAATCGATCGAGGTCGACATTGCGCCGAAGGCGGTCAGCCGCCTAGAAGCGAACCAGATCGTGAACCTCTGCAAGCGAGCCGGATTCAAGTCCCTCGACTACAAGGGACCGGAGTTATTCCTCGGCGCCCAAGGAGATGGTTGGGAATCCGACGGCTCCGCAAATCCTGTCGCGTTTCAAACGAATCTCGGCGACGTGAAAGAAGATCTTCCCGATTGGACGAATGGTTGGGCGGTGAAAGAAGGCGAGATCCATCGGTATTCCGATCTGGCCAAACACGGCTCCGCGGCCTTGGCCGTGGAAAATGCTTATGGGGATTTCGGGCCGGCATTTCAGAAGGTGCGCGAGAATCGACAGCCGCCAGAGGAGAAAAAAGGAGCGCTGCTGCCGACGAATTTCGGAAAGCGTCTGAATGGAATGCAACAATCGATACTGTTTGGGCCGCGAATCGTTCAGTTGATGCGTAACGGACAAACGGATGAGGCCTGTTTGCTCAGTCAACATTTCGACAGGTCGTCGGCTGTAGCTCCCCGAACGACGAACTTTTATGCATTCAAGGCCCTAGTTACGCGAACGGCCAAAGCGGTCGGCGGCGGCCGTTTCGACGTATGATCGGGCGTCCGGACGTCGCCAGTGAATCGACCGCCGTCACTCCGTTTCTGAATCCGCTTCACGTCAACGCCATGCTCAACGCCTTGAAGAAAGGCGGCGCGGCGGAAATCCACTATTGGGGTCAGCCGATCTTTTCGGGACAAGAGGACGAGAGGGATGGAAAAGAGTACGTGAAGCAACAATTCAATCCGCCGGCAGTGAAGCTCGTTTTGCAACCCAGAATTTTGATTGCGATCTCCCTGATGATTCGAACGGTTGGGCGGTGATTCAGGATGTCAGCAATTGGCAGGTCGTCAAGGCTAGTGAACGGGATCGCATCTTAGAAAAACGACGCTCAAGAAGGGCGTCATTGCGCGTGACTTCGCGGAAATCGCCAGGCTAGAGAAACTCACGCCGGAGGCGCTCAACGAAGAAATCACAGAAAAGCCTTTGCAAATGCTGCCGGTCCATGACCTGGTCGCCTGCGTGCGGGCGCCGACGGCCGTGCTGAGCTCCGCGGGCGGCGACATCGTGGCCGACGGCGCGCAGGGCGCGTTCACAGCCGACGTCCGGGTGCTGAGCGAGGCGGTGCTCGCGGTCGGCGGCCAGCCGTTGCAGCCGGTGCAGTGCGTGGCTCGACGGCCCGAGCGGGGCGACCTTCGTCTCGGTGGCTCCCGGCTTCGGGACGATGATCCATGACCCGACCGCCCAGGTCTCCCGGCAGCGCGAGACGACGCCGGACGGCCTCAGCGAGCGGATCGTGCTGACGTCGTACGCCGAGGTCGAGGTGGAGACCGAGCTGACCCTCGACGTCGCCGTCGACCTGGCCCGGGTGCATCTGGTCAAAGGCGGCCAACCGACACCGGAACCTTTGGTGGCCAACGTGTTCGGGTCCGGTGCGACCTGGTCCGGTGTCGGTCCGGACGGCAGCGAGCTGGTGATCAGGGCCGAGGCCTCCGAAGCGCGCGTGGCTCCTCGGGCGGGTGGGGCTCGGCTGGTCTGGCCGGTGCGGTCTGCCCGCCCGGGGCGAGCTCACGGTCTCCTGGGCGTTGCAGGTGGCGGACCAGTCCAGCGTCGTACAGGCGCCGGAATCCGTTGCGCCGTGGGCCGATCCGCGGATCAGGTGCGACGACCGCCGGGTTGCCGCGTTGGTGGACCGGTCGCTCCTGGACCTCGACGCGCTCCGGCTGGTGGCGCGCGACCTGCCCAGCGCGCAGTTCGCGGCGGCCGGGGCGCCTTGGTATCTCACGCTTTTCGGCCGGGACAGCCTCTGGACGGCGCGCCTGTTGCTGCCGTTGGGCACAGGTCTGGCCGACGGGACGCTGCGGTCGCTGGCCGCCCGACAGGGCGAGCGCCGGACGACGTCGACTCGGCCGAGGCGCCCGGCAAGATCCTGCATGAGGTGCGTCGCGCGGCGACGGCCCACGCGGCGTTCGACGCGATGCAGCTGCCACCGACGTACTTCGGCACGGTCGACGCGACGCCGCTGTGGGTGCGCCTGCTGCACGACGCCTGGTGCTGGGGGCTGGCCGACGACCGGGTCGAGCGGCTGCTCCCGCACCTGGAGCGCGCGATGGACTGGATCGCCGGCGACGGCGATGCCGACGGCGACGGCTTCCTGGAGTACATCGACACCAGCGGTCGCGGCCTGGCCAACCAGGGGTGGAAGGACTCGCCCGACGCCGTCCGGTTCGCCGACGGCCGGCAGGCGGTCGGCGCCGATCGCGCTGGCCGAGGTGCAGGGCTACGCGCATGAGGCCGCGGTCGGGGCGGCGCGACTGCTCACGGCCTATGGCCGGCCGGGTGCGGACCGGTGGCTGGAGTTCGCCGAGGCGTTGGCGACGCGGTTCCGGGATCGGTTCTGGGTCGAGGACGCGGCCGGCCCCTTCCCGGCCATGGCCCTCGACGGCGCCAAGCGGCCGGTCGACTCGCTCACCAGCAACATCGGCCATCTGCTCGGCTCAGGTCTGCTGGCCGCCGACGAGGCCGCGCTCGTCGCGGGTCGCCTGGCGGGGGACGACCTCGACGCCGGCTTCGGCCTGCGGACCATGTCGGCGGCGGCCGGCGGCTATGCGCCGCTGTCCTACCACTGCGGCTCGGTCTGGCCGCACGACACCGCGATCGTGGCCTTGGGGCTGGCCCGCGAGGGGTTCGCCGAGCAGGCGGCCGGGCTCGCGCTGGGCCTGGTCGACGCGGCCGGCAGCTTCGGCTGGCGACTGCCGGAGCTGTACGCCGGGTCCGCAGCCGGCGGCGCCGGCCCGGCCGGTGCCATATCCGGCCGCCTGTCACCCGCAGGCCTGGGCGGCCGCGGCCGGAGTGGCCGCGCTCCAGGTGCTGCTCGGCATCTCCGCACCGACCCGGGGCGAGCTGGTCGTGTCACCGCCCAGCCCGTCTCCGGTGGGCGCGTTGGCGGTGTCGGGGCTGGTCGCCCCCGGGGGTCGCGAGCTTCAGCCTGGAGCATCGACCGGGACGGCCTCGTCGTACGGCAGGAGCTCTCGCCGGCCTGAGTCGGTCTCGGCCTGGGTCAGGTCGGGCTCCGGTCGGGGCGGCTCAGGTCCAGGGACCGCTGCCGCCGACCCGGGTGACCGTGATGTGTGAGACGAAGCCGGCCGGGGGTTCGGCATCGGCGGGAAGTCGGTGCCGGGGGCGATGTAGGTCTGGGCCAGCCGGTGCAACAGGTCGGCCGCGCCGCCGTCGGTGATCCGGGCCGTGCCGTGGAGCACGAGGTGGTCGCGCATCCCGATGCCGTTGTCGCCCGTTCCTTCGAAGGACAGGCTGACCCGGGGATCGCGGCGGATGTTCTGCAGCTTGCGCTGGCGGCCGTCGAGGTGGCCGGAGATGAGCTCGTCGCCGTCGAGGCCGACCCAGACGACGCTGACCTGCGGCGACCCGTCCTCGTTGAGGGTGACCAGATGCGCCAACGCGCCGGACTCGATGAGGTCGCGTGCTGCGGAGTTCAACATCTCCGAAGTTTATTCGTGGGACGTGTCGATTCGGGGGGTCGCCGTTCGGCGTACCGGTCGACAGCCCACCTCAGAGAGGAACCATCATGGGATCGATCACCGCCAGTCTCTTCATCTCGCTCGACGGCGTCATCGAGGCGCCGCAGACCTGGCACTTCGAGTACTTCAACGACGAGATGGGTGCCGCCGTCGGCGACCTCATGGGTGGCAGCCAGGCCACCCTGCTCGGCCGACACACGTACGACGAGTTCGCCGGCTTCTGGCCGAACGCCGACCCGGACGACCCGTTCACCGCCGTGATGAACGGGGCTCGCAAGTACGTCGTGTCGAACACCCTCACCGACGCCGCCTGGGAGAACTCGACCGTCGTCAACGGTGACGTCGCGGCCGAGCTGACCGCGCTCAAGCAGGACGTCGACCTCGGCACGACCGGCAGCGCCACGCTGGTGCGTTGGCTGCTCGAGCAGCGGTTGGTCGACGAGCTCCACCTGTTCGTCCACCCGGTGGTCGTCGGCGAGGGCAAGAAGCTCTTCGCGGACGGGGCCAAGGTGCCGCTGACCCTGGTCTCGGCGACGACCTTCACGACGGGGGTACTGCACCTGGTCTACGCGCCGGCCCCGGAGCCCGAGGCGGCGTAGGCGTCGCTCGTCGCAGCCGCCTCGGCCGCGTATTGATGCAACGACGCGTCAGATGTGACGCGTCGTTGCATCAATGCGGTGCCCACGCCCGGTTTGGGCCAGGTGGGTGGCGCTCAGTTCGTTGGCGGCTGCGAACCGACGGGTCTCTGGGTTACTTGGAGCAACGACACGTCACTGACCGTCCATAGACCACGCGCGCCGCGTGCGGTTCCGGTCACCAGCACCGGGAGCAGTCATGGGCCAGCGTCCGAGCCAGCAGCGCGGAACGACATCTGTGCGCTCCCGTCTGGCCGTCGGCGCCCTCACCGCTGCCGCCGGCATCGCCGTGGCGCTGACCGTGGCCAGCCCGGCCGGCTCGGCGTCGGCCCTCTCGACGACGTCCTGTGTGACGGCGAGCGGTACCACGGCCTGCGCTTCGCTCGCCGGCCCACGCCCCATGAGTGTGCGGTGGCAGTGAACCGCTACGGGAGACTCGCGACAGTCACGGTCCTCACCGCAGGTGTCCTCACCGCGGGCCTGAGCTCGACCGCTCTTGCGGCCCAGAAGTCACCAGCCAAGGCCGCCGCCTCCACGAAGACGACCACCGTCGTCGTGATGGCCGCGCCTGGGCGTGAGGCGCAGGTCCAGCGCGCCGCCGTCCGGCTCGGGGCGAAGGTGACCCATCAGCTGGGGATCATCAACGGCTTCTCGGCGCGGATGAGCGCGGCCGCCCGGGTGCGGCTCATGGCCGTGCCCGGCGTCGTTTCCGTCACGCCCGACAGCAAGGTGAAGCCGCAGTCGATCGTCGGCTCGCTCGGCTACGACCCGACCAGCCTCGGCTCCCCATCCTCGGTGGCCCAGGTCGTCGGGGCGCAGAGCGCCTGGGCTTCCGGCATCACCGGCAAGGGCGTGGACGTCGCCGTGATCGACACCGGTGTCGCCCGGGTGCCCGGTCTGAGCGTCGCCGGCAAAGTCGTCGACGGACCGGACCTGTCGTTCGACCAGGTCAACGCGACCGGCTCCGGGGTCGACGCCTACGGCCACGGCACGTTCATGGCCGGGATCATCGCCGGGCGCGACGCCACCGCCACCACGTCCGCGACCGGGTGCACGACCTGCCTCAACAGCAGCGGCTACAGCGACACCACCAAGTACGTCGGCATCGCGCCCGACGCCCGGGTCATCAACGTGAAGGTCGGCGCCGCCGACGGGGCCACCGACGTGTCCCAGGTCATCGCCGCGATCGACTGGGTTACCCAGCACGCGCACGACCCGGGGATGAACATCCGGGTCATCAACCTCAGCTTCGGCACCGACAGCGCCCAGGCCTACACGATCGACCCGTTGGCGCAGGCGGCCGAGCAGGCCTGGAAGCACGGCGTTGTCGTCGTGGCTGCGGCGGGCAACGAGGGCAAGTCGACGAAGAGCCTGGCCGACCCGGCGTACGACCCGTACGTCCTGGCGGTCGGTGGCGACGACCCCAACGGCACCCTGGCGACCACGAACGACGAGGTCCCCAAGTTCGCCCAGCATGGGACGAGCGCACGGACGGTCGACGTGATCGCGCCGGCGACCCACGTCATCGGGCTGCGGGTGCCCGGCTCGTACGTCGACAGCCTGTCCACCAACACCGGTCGCGTCGGCACGCGGTTCCAGCTCGGGTCGGGCACATCCGAGGCCACCGCCGTGGTCTCCGGAGTCGTCGCCCTGCTGGCCCAGAAGTACCCCCAGGCCACCCCGGACCAGATCAAGGCGCTGCTCAACAAGACGGCGACTCCGCTTCCCCATGTCGGCGGCCCGCAGGCTCTTCAGCCGACGGTCACCGGCCTGGTCGCGACTCTCGACAAGAACGTCGCGGTGCTGAACTCCCTCAACGCGCTGTACTCCGGTCATGGCATCGCCAACGGCAAGGCGGCGCTCGCCACGGCGCTGCCGGCCGGCGCCCAGTACTTCACGTCGAGCACGGGCAGCGGCACGCTCGACGGCTCGCGCGGCGGGGTCTTCGTCGTCGACAAGGGCGTCAACCTGACCGGCCAGAAGGACATCTTCGGCCGCCCGTTCGACAGTGCGGCCATGGCGCTCAGCCAGACGAGGGCGACCACCTGGTCCGGCGGCGTCTGGAACGGCAGCCGCTGGAGTGGGGACGGCTGGTCCGGGAGCCGGTGGAGCACTGCCGGCTGGACCGGCTCGGACTGGGCCGGAGTCGCCTGGTCCGGCAGTCGCTGGTCGGGGATGACCTGGGACGGCGCGAGGTGGACCGGGTCGGGCTGGTCCGGCAGCCGCTGGTCCGGCGCCGGCTGGGACGGCAGCCGCTGGTCCAGCGACTCCTGGAACTGATCAGGCTGCGATGAGCCAGACCCCCCAGGGCGCGCCGACAGCGGCACGTCGAGGCGCGTTGCGGTGGGCGAGCGACCTTCGACCGCGGCCACTGCCGGCCGCCCGGACCGTTCTGCTCAGCCTGGGGATCCTGTTCGTCGGCGTACTCCTCGCGCCCGCGTGTCTGCGCCACGGGCCGGCCCTGGTCGGGACCTCGTTGACGCTGACCTGGTGGGAGCTGGCGCCCGTCTGCGCCATGGCCGGCGTCTTCGTTTTCCACGTCGAGATCAAGAGCGAGGCCCACACCTTCTCGATCAGCGAGATCCCGCTGATCCTGGGTCTGTTCTTCGCGACGCCGCGCGACCTGATCCTGGCCCGGCTGCTCGGTGAGGTGCTGGTCCTGGTGATCTATGAGCGCCAGGCCGCGGCCAAGCTGGCGTTCAACGTCAGCGTCTTCCTGGCCGAGAGCACTCTGGCCCTGACGGTGTTCCAGCTGCTGAGCACCGGTCGCACCGCGTTGGACCCGGTCAGCTGGCTGGCCGCCTGGGCCGCGGCCGGTGCGGCGTCGTTCCTGGGCGCCAGCGCAGTCTGGCTGGTGATCCGGCTGCACGCCGGTCGCGCGGATCTGCGCCTGCTGCTGTCGGCTGCCACCTTGACGACCACATGCAACGCGAGTCTCGCGATCATCGCTGCCATCCTCCTCGGCCGGGACCGGGCCGGGCTGGTCCCGCTCGCCCTGATCGTCGGCGTGCTCGTGGCCGCCTACCGGGGGTTCAACCGGCTGACCAAGCACTACCAAGGGCTGCAGCTGCTCTATCAGTTCACCCGGATCACCGGCGGTCACCAGCGGCCCGCGGAGACCCTTGACCAGGTGCTGGTCGAGGCCAGCCGCCTGCTGCGGGCGCACCGCGCGATGATCGCGCTCTTCCGGGCCGGCCCCGACGAGCCCTGGCTGATCGTGGAGTCCCCAGATGACCCGAGCCCAGGGACGTCGGAGACTCAGCCGTCGCGGACGCCCGGCCTGCTGGACGCGTTCCTGGACCAGATCGTTGCCGTCGGCGAGCCGATGATGCTGCCGGCCACCAGCAAGAACCCGCAGGTGCGGGCGATCTTGGCCGAGCTCGGCGCCCGCGACGCTCTCGTGGCGCCGATGCGAGCCGGCGGCGAGGTCAGCGGCGTCCTGGTGGTCTGCGACCGGCTCGGCGCGGTGAGCACCTTCGACACCGAGGACGCCCGGCTCTTCGCGACGCTGGCGAACCAGGCCGCGATCGCGCTCGAGAACGGCCATCTGATCGAACGACTTCACGACCAGGTGCTGGCCCGGGAGTACGACGCGATGCACGACGCCCTGACCGACCTGCCGAACCGCGCGCTCCTCGCGAGCGCCCTGCAGCAGGCGCTGGCCCAAGACAGCGCGCAGTGCGTCAGCGTCCTCCTGCTTGACCTCGACGGGTTCAAGGAGATCAACGACACCCTCGGCCACCAGACCGGCGACGGCGTCCTGCGCGAGGTGGCCGACCGGCTGCGCAGAACCGTGGGGGACCGAGGTCTCGTGGCCCGGCTCGGGGGTGACGAGTTCGCGGTAGTCCTTCCGGAGACGGGCGACGCGCAGGGTGGCCTGGTGGTCGCCGGGCAGATCAAGACCGCGATCCAGGCGCCGATCGAGCTGTCGAGCCTGACCCTCGAGGTGGGCGCGAGCATCGGTGTCGTCACGTCGCAGGACCACGGCCGCGACCCGTCGACCCTGTTGCAGCGCGCGGACATCGCGATGTACTCGGCGAAGCGCGGGCGCACTGGGGTCGAGCTGTACGACCCGGCGCTCGACTGGCACAGCGAGCGTCGGCTGCGGCTGGCGGTCGAGCTGCGCTCAGCCCTGACGGCCCACCAGCTCGACGTGCACTACCAGCCGATCGCCCGCGCCCTTGACTGCCAGGTGGTCAGTGCCGAGGCCCTGGCCAGATGGACCCACCCGGAGCTCGGTCCGATCGGACCGGACGAGTTCATCCCCATCGCGGAGCACACCGGCCTGATCCACGAGCTGACGTACTACGTCCTGGACCACGCCTTGGCCCAGGTGCGCACCTGGAATGCGGCCGGGCTGAACCTGAGCGTCGCCGTCAACCTCTCGGTCCACGTGTTGCGCGACATCGAGTGGCCGAGGAAGGTCGCGGAGCTCCTGCGCCTGCACTGCGTGCCGGCCCGTCAGCTCAGCTTCGAGATCACGGAGTCCAGCACGTTCGCGGATCCGGACCACGTCATCGCGCTCCTGAAGCAGATCGCTGACACCGGAGTGTCGTTCGCGATCGACGACTTCGGCACCGGGTACTCCTCCCTCGCCTACCTGCCGAAGCTGCCGGTCAACACGATCAAGATCGACAAGTCGTTCGTGGTGTCGATGAGCTCGGACCCCTCGGCCGCGACGATCGTCCGCTCGGTCGTGGACCTGGCCCGCAACCTCGATCTCGTGATCGTCGCGGAGGGCGTTGAGGACCAGCGGACGCTCGAGCACCTGCAAGGCATGGACGCACACCTGGTGCAGGGCTATTACCTCTCGCGGCCCATCCCGGGTATCGAGCTCACCGAGTGGCTGGGCCAGCGCCGGCAACCCGCTCGCGCACCGCTGCGCGTCGTACAGGGCAACACCGCCTGAATCCCGCCCCGTCCGCACATCAGTCGGGGGGCAGGAACTTGAGATCCTGCAACGCCTGCCACGCGACGGCCGCCGCCTTGGCCTGGCCTTGGATTGACAGGTGGCTGAGGTCCGGCCCCAGATCGCCCGGCGCCTCGACCGTGTCACCGAAGGCACCCTCGTCGTACGCGCATAGCGTGAACTCGTCGCGTAAGGCACTCTTGATTGCTGCCTCGTACCCGTGGATGGCCGCCTCGAAGTTGTCCAGGTTGTCCTGGATGACGTTGCCGCGCAGCGTCGACAACGACGCAGCTGAAGTCCGCGAAGGCCCGGCCGGCCGCGATCCGCTGGTGTCTGAGTTCAGGACATCGTTCACAGCTGTCTCGGGACATCGTTCACACCTCGAGTCGAGGGGTGAGCGATGGGCATGCCGCAGCTGGTTGTTACCGCGGTGCTGGTCCAGGGCCGCAGCAAGAGTGAGGTCGCGCGCGACTACGGGGTCTCCCGCCGCTGGGTGGTCACGCTGGTCCAGCGCTACCTGGCCGAGGGCGACCGGGCCTGCAGCCCCGCTCGCGGCGCCCGTTGTCCAGCCCGCAACGCACCAGCGCGTCAGCTCGAGGACGAGATCATCGCGATCCGCAAGGAGCTCGACCGGCACGGCCACGAGGCCGGCGCGGCCACGATCGCGTTCCACCTGCAGACCCGGCACGGCTGCGCGCCCGGCGGTGTCGACGATCTGGCGGATCCTGACCGCCCGCGGCTTCGTCACCCCGCAACCCCACAAGCGGCCCAAGTCCAGCTACCTGCGGTTCGCCGCCGAGCAGCCCAACGAGCGCTGGCAGACTCGACATCACCCACTGGACCCTCTCCGACGGCACCGAGGTCGAGATCCTGAACCTCATCGACGACCACTCCCGGCTCTGTGTCGGCAGCGTCGCCCTGAGGGTGTTCAAAGGCCCCGACGTCGACGCCGGCTTCCGCAACGCCGCTGCCACCTACGGCGATCCAGCCAGCATGCTCACCGACAACGGGGCCGTCTTCACCGGCCGCCCCGCCGCCATGGCCGCGTCGCACTCGAGGTGACCCTGCACGCCCGCGGCATCGCTTTCCGCCACTCCCGGCCCTACCACCCGCAGACCTGCGGCAAAGTCGAACGCCTCCACCAGACCCTCAAGAAATGGCTCGCCAACCAGCCCCGCGCCGCACCCTGCGCCAGCTCCAAGCGCCAGCTGGACCCTTCCGGCACTACTACAACCACCTCCGCCCGCACCGCGCCCTGGACCGCCGACACCCCGGCCAGGCCTACGCCGCCCGCCCCAAAGCCGTCCCCACCGGCACCCCGCTCCACACCGGACACTGGCGCATCCGCCACGACAGGATCGACCCCTCCGGCGTCTTCACCCTCCGGCACAACAGCCGCCTGCACCACATCGGCGTCGGACGACGCCACGCCGGGCCACGAACGTGCTGATCCTCGTCACGCGCCTCGCCGCCTCCTCGTCTGTCCACCACCGTCGATACGGGCTGACCTGCTATCGACGAACTCCACCTAGACCCAACCCGGGACGAGCGTCAGATCTGACGCGTCGTTGCCTAATAACGGGTGAACGCAAAACGCGAGACTCCGCGCACCGGTGCGCGCGACCCTCGTCGTTGGCGGTGGCGGTGGGATTTGAACCCACGGACGGATTGCTCCGTCACACGCTTTCGAGGCGTGCTCCTTAGGCCGCTCGGACACGCCACCGCGGAGCAGACTACCCGAGCCGGCGGGCCGAGAAAAAAGCCGAAAGCAGGGCCCGGCACTCCTCCGCCCGCACCTCGGGCACCACCTCGACCCGGTGGTTGACCGCTCGATCGCGTACGACGTCCCACACCGATCCGACCGCGCCGGCCTTGGGATCCCAGGCCCCGAACACGACTCGGTCGACCCGCGCCAGCACCAACGCACCGGCGCACATCAGGCACGGCTCCAACGTCACGACGAGGGTGCAGCTCGACAGCCGCCACGTGCCGAGCGCCAGAGCCGCGGCCCGCAGCGCCAGCACCTCGGCGTGCGCGGTCGGGTCGCCATCGGCCTCGCGCCGGTTGGCCGCCGCGCCCAGCACGACGCCGGACGCGTCGACCACCACCGCTCCGACCGGCACGTCCGCCGTCCCGAGAGCCGACGCAGCCTGGTCCAGCGCCAGACCCATCCAGGCGTCGTACGACGCGGGACGGCCGGCCGGCCGACCCACTCGCCGCAACCTCACCGCAAAGCGTCGAGCTGCTCGTCGAAGCCGCACGCCTCGCCGATGCCGGCCAGGACCGCTGCCGGGTCGTCGGACTCTTCCACGGTCAGCTGGACCAGCTCGGCCGCGCTGATGCCGAGGTCCTCGAGCAAGCCCGGGTCACCGGCCCAGGTCCGCGACGCTCGGACGCCGTCGACCTCGAGGTCGCTGAGGTCGGGAGTCAGGGCCTCCCGGGCCGAGGCGATGACGTCCTCCGGCTCGTCCTCCTCGTCCGACACCTCGTCATCGACATCGTCGTCGCCTGCGGAAACCGTTGCCGGAGAGTCTGTTTCGTCATCCGAGTCATCGACGTCGTCAGCGTCGACCGCGACATCGGCGAGTCCGTCGAGCTCGGGCGGGATGTCGACGTCCGCCGCCGACTCGAGGACGACGGCGTAGCGGCTGCGCAGCGACTCCCGCAGGTCCGACACGAACGGCCGAGGCTCCCCGTCGTCGTCGACCCGCACCAGGGCGAACCACGAGTCCTCGCGCTCGATGATCGCCAGGCCGGGCCCGACGCCCGGCAGCGAGCCCCGCACCAGCTCGGCCAGCTCGTCCAGGTCCTCGGCGTCATCGACGTCGAGATCGAGCACTCGCCAGCTGCTGCCATGGCGGGCAAGGACAGCGGTGAAGTACGCCACCGCCATATGGTGCCACTGCCACGGCTGGTTGCGGAGGGTGCGTGAGACCGAGAGTTCTGGCCGCGACGCGGCGGCATTGCTGGTCGCTGGCCGTTGCCGTGACGGTTTGGGCCGGTTCGCGCGACGGCAACAGTCCACGCAAACCCCAGGCACGACCGACAAGCCGCAGGCGACCGCAACACGCCTAACGCTCGACGGCCCCGGGATGCTCGTGCACGACGTCGACAGCGACCGGCTCGCACTCGTCAGCGCGGACGGCACGAGACACCAGACCAGCCTCGACTGCCTGCGGATCTCCGTGGCCACCCAGACCCACGACCGCGCAGTCTGTCTGCGTCCGGACCCCGACCTGGCCGGCCAGTTCGTCATGTCCGTCCTCGACCGTGACCTCAAGGTGCTGCACACCGAGGCAGTGCACGGCATCCCGAGCCGAGCCCGGATCTCCCCGGACGGCCGGATGGTCTCGTGGACGACGTTCTTCACCGGCGACTCCTACGCCACCGACGACTACTCGACCCGCACCGGGATCCTCGACCTGCGCACCAACCGCCAGAGCGAGGACCTGGAGAGCTTCCGGGTCGACGGCCGGCCGGCAGCGCGCGATGCCAACTTCTGGGGCGTCACCTTCGCGGCCGACGACAACATCTTCTACGCGACCATGTCGACCAAGGGCCACTACTACCTGGTGCGGGGCGACTTCGCGGCCGCCGCCGTGTCGATCGTGGCCGACGGCGTCGAGTGCCCGTCGCTGTCACCGGACGGCACCCGCCTGGTCTACAAGAAGCGGCTCCCGGACCAGACCTGGCAGCTCTGGGTCCTCACCCTCGACGACAGCGGCCATCCGGCCAAGGGACAACGGACCCGACTCCCGACGCCCAAGTCGGTCGACGACCAGGCGGTCTGGCTGGACAACCACACGGTCGCCTTCGCCATGGCCGACATCGACGACCGGCCGAGCGTCTACTCGACCGACGCCGACGGCAGTGGCCCGGTCACCAGAGTCGTCCGTCACGCCGAGTCCCCGGCCCCCTTGGCTGACGCGGGCGGCTAACTAGGGTGGGGGCCATGCGCGTCACCGTCGTCGACCACCCGCTGATCGCTCACAAGCTCACCACCTTGCGCGACGAGCGCACCGACTCCCCGACCTTCCGCCGCCTGACCGACGAGCTGGTGACCCTGCTCGCCTACGAGGCGACGCGAGAGGTGCGAGTCACTCCCGAAGAGGTCCGTACGCCGGTCGGCCCGGCCGTCGGGGTGCGGCTGTCCAGCCCCAAGCCCCTCGTCGTACCGATCCTGCGGGCCGGCCTGGGCATGCTCGACGGCATGGTCCGGATCCTGCCCACTGCGGAGGTCGGCTTCCTCGGCCTGATGCGCGACGAGGAGACCCTCGTGGCGACGACCTACGCCACCCGGCTGCCCGACGACCTGTCCGGCCGGCAGTGCTACATCCTCGACCCGATGCTGGCCACGGGCGGCACTCTCTCCGCCGCGGTCCACTTCCTGACCGACCGCGGCGCCGACGACATCACGGCGATCTGCCTGCTCGCCGCACCCGAGGGCGTGGCCCTGCTCGAGCGCGAGACCAGCAGCCTGACGGTGCCGCTGAGCGTCGTCGTCGCGGCGATGGACGAGCGGCTCAACGAGCGCGGATACATCGTCCCGGGACTCGGTGACGCCGGAGACCGCCTGTACGGCGTGGTGTAGCGCCCCGGCGCG
Organism: uncultured Actinomycetota bacterium; assembly: GCA_963794535.1. GTDB lineage: Bacteria > Actinomycetota > Actinomycetes > Actinomycetales > CAVURS01 > CAVURS01. The sequence goes on along the minus strand of CAWCEI010000011.1, from coordinate 547,653 downwards.
CCTCCGACGGGCACACCACGACCTCGTCAAGGATGTAGCCGGAGGAGTGTCGACTCAGGCGTGAGGAGGTGTGGTGATGCTGTCGCGGGTCAAGACGATCGCCTACCTGCTCATCGTGGCGTTCTTCATCTACGCCATCTTCAAGAGCCCGGACCAGGCGGCCACGATCGTGCGCACCGCCTGGGGCGGCGTGGTCGACGGGCTGCATGCCATCGGGCACTTCTTCGACGCGCTGCTGGGCAACAGCAGCAGCACTAACAACAACTAGCCCGACGTGTCCGAGGAGCAGCGCTCCGCGCAGAGCTCGATCGAGCGCGGAGCGCGGCACTACGCCAAGCACCTGCTGCCCTATGAGGAGGTCGTCGCCGCGGAGCGACGGCACTGGGCGCGGCTGATCGAGCCGGTCTGCAGCGTGGTCATCGGCCTCATCGTGGCGACCTGGCTGGACGTCAAGCTGCCCGGACAACGTCCCACTGGCTCGCGACGTCGTCTGGCTGGGCTGGGTCTTCCTGGTCCTGCGCCTCGGCTACCGGATCGTCGAGTGGTACACCGACTGGTTCGTCGCGACGAACAAGCGCGTGATGCTGAACTACGGGGTCTTCACCCGCCGGGTCGCGATGATGCCGTTGATGAAGGTCACCGACATGTCGTACAACCGATCGGTCCTGGGCCGGTTGGTCGGCTATGGCGAGTTCGTGCTGGAGTCCGCGGGCCAGGAGCAGGCCCTCCGGACCGTCGAGCTATCTGCCGCGTCCGGACGCGCTCTACGAGGAGATCTGCATGGAGATCTTCGGCACGAGTGCCCCACCACCTCCGTCGCCGCCGCCCCCGCCGTCGGCCGGCTCGGGAAGCATGCTGCAGACGACCATCGTGCCGGCTCCCGAGTCGGATGACTGATCCGTCACACCGCAGCAGCGCGCCGCTACTCGCTGACACCGACACTGCGCCAACCAGGGCCCTGAATCTGTGAGTTTCCTTATCCGGCTTCGGAGTTCGCTATGCGCGACTAGGTTCACCATCGCTGAGCCTGATCAACGACCAGAGTCGCCACCGTCCACAAGATGGGGCGAGCACAGGGGGAGGAACGACATGTCTGGACTCCGCCTGGCCCCGCGCCGCAAGGCCCTGGTGGCCGCGCTCGCCGTGATCGTGTTGCTGTTGTTGAGCGTTGCCGCGCGCGCGAGCGCGGACGTGTCTGACACGCCTGGCCGGACCTGGGCGACCAACGGCCGGGTCCTCGCCATCGAGAACATCGGCGGCCTGGTCTACATCGGCGGCTCCTTCACTGCCGTCGTCGACCTCGACGGCGTCTCGCACCCAGCCGGCAACGTCGCCGTCTTCGACCCCTCGACCGGCTCGTTCAACACCTCGTGGTCGGCCACGGCCAACGGCTCGGTCAACGCGCTCGCCGCCTCGGGCAACACGCTCTACCTCGGTGGCGGCTTCTCCCAGGTCGACGGCGCCAACCACCGCAAGCTCGCGGCGGTCAACCTCACCACGGGTGCCGTCATCCCCGGCTGGAAGCCCAGCGCCGACGGCCTGGTCGAGACCGTTGTCGCCTTGGGCGGCAGCGTGTACGCCGGTGGGTACTTCTTCAACATCACCGACGCCTCCGGCGCCCACGCCCAGCCGTTCATCGCCCGCCTCGACGGGACGACCGGCGCCCTCGACCCGACCTGGCACCCGACGCCGGACGCCCGGGTCCGCCGGATCATGCCTTCGACCGACGGCAGCCGGCTGTTCGTCGGCGGTGACTTCACCACGGTCTCCGGCGCCCCGGGCAGCGTCGCCCTGGTCAGCCTCGTGCACCGCGACCGGCGCCGTCGACCCGCTCTTCCGCGAAGGCACCAACAACGGCAACGCCCGGGCCCCGGTCTTCGACCTCGCCACCGACGGCACCCACCTCGTCGTGGCGGCCGCCGGCGGCGGTGGCGGCTGCACCATGCAGGACCCGACCCGCGGCACGACCATCTGGAGCCACAAGTCCAACGGCGACATGCAGTCGGTCGAGATCATCGGCTCGATCGCCTACTGCGGCGGCCATTTCAACGGCTCGGCGTCCTTCGACGGCGTCGACCGGACCAAGCTCGCCGCGGTCGACCTCACGACCGGCACGATCCTCGACTACGCCCCGGTCGTGAACAGCGCCCTGGGGATCTGGTCGATGGGCTCGGACGCCACCCACCTCTACATCGGTGGGGACTTCACCAAGGTCAGCGGGATCAGCCAGGCCCACTTCGCGAGCTTCTCGCAGGCCGGCACCCAGGCCGCCGCCGACCGCACCGCGGTCGCTCACTGGACAGGCCGGCGACTCCGCGGCGTACCTGAGCTGGCTGCCGCCCTCGAACGACGGTGGGTCGACGGTCAAGAGCTACCGGGTCTACCGCAAGACGGCCAAGGGCTCCGCCAAGTCCGTCGGCCGGGTCGACGCGCTCGCCTTCACCGACACGAGTGCGGTGGACGGCACGACGTACACCTACACCGTCGCGGCGGTCAACGGCATCGGCGAGGGACCGCCGAGCAGTGGGACCGTCGTCACCCCGCAGCAAGGTGTCGTCACCCCGCCCGGGGCGCCGCTCGGCCTGGCCTCGACCAGCCTGCCGGGCGCCGTCTCCCTGACCTGGAACCCGCCGGCGAGCAACGGCGGGAGCCCGGTCACCGGCTACCAGGTGCTGCGGTCCACGACGCCCGGCACCGAGACGCTGCTCACGACGCTGGGCACGGTCACGTCCTACGTGGACTCGGCGGTCACGGTGCAGGCGCGCTACTACTACACGGTGCGGGCGATCAACGCCAAGGGCACCAGCAGCGCCTCCAACGAGACGACCGTCTCGCCCAACTCGGGCGTCCCGTCACCACCGGTCCTGTCCGGTACGGCGACCTCGGGCACGGTCACGCTGACCTGGCCCGCCGTCGTCGACAACGGCTCGCCGCTGACCAAGCAGACGTTGGTGCGCGACGGCATCCGGATCGCCACCCTCACCCCGGACGTCCGGACCTACGTCGACAAGGCAGTCGTGCACGGCACGACCTACCGCTACCAGCTCAAGGCGACCAACAGCGCTGGCTCGTCGAACTTCTCCAACAGCGTCACCCTGCAGGTGCCGTGATGGCGCGAGTCAGAGGGTCTTCAGCGCGCTGACGACCTTGGTCAGCGAGTCCTTGGCGTCGCCGAAGAGCATGGTGGTCTTCGGGTCGAACAGCAGGTCGTTGTCGATGCCGGCGAAGCCCGGCCGCATCGACCGCTTGAGGAAGACCACCTGCGCCGCCTGGTCGACCTCGAGGATGGGCATGCCGTAGATCGGGGCGCCCGGCGTCGTCTTGGCCGCGGGGTTGACCACGTCGTTGGCCCCGACGACCAGGGCGACGTCGGTGGTGGGCAGCTCGGGGTTGACCTCGTCCATCTCCTTGAGCACCTCGTACGGCACGTTGGCCTCGGCCAGCAGCACGTTCATGTGGCCGGGCATCCGGCCGGCCACCGGGTGGATGCCGTAGATCACCTCGACGCCGCGCGCCTCGAGCAGCTCGGCCAGCTCGCGGATCGTGTGCTGGGCCTGGGCCACGGCCAGGCCGTAGCCGGGCACGATCACGACCTTGCGGGCGTAGCCGAGCAGGATCGCGACGTCGGTCGGGCTGCCCGAGCGGACCGGCCGGTCGACCCCGCTCGAGCCGGCCGCCACCGCGGTCGAGGGCTTGAACGCGCCGAACAGGATCGAGGCGAGCGAGCGGCCCATCGCGGCGGCCATCAGCCGGGTGAGGATCGTGCCGCTCGCGCCGACCAGGGTGCCGGCGACCAGGAGCAGGGTGTTGGACAGGACGTAGCCGGACGCGGCGACCGTCAGGCCGGTGAAGGCGTTGAGCAGCGAGATCACGATCGGCACGTCGGCGCCGCCCACCGGCAGCACGAACAGGACCCCGACCACCAGCGAGACGAGCGCGAGTACGCCGAGCAGCCAGCCGGCCGGGGAGTCCGCCGGCTCCGCCGCCGGTGGCGACCAGGACGATCCCGAGGACGACGGCCGCGCCCAGGGAGCCGGCGAAGACGTACTGACCGCCCGGGTAGGTGATCGCCCGGCCGGTCATCAGCTCCTGCAGCTTGGCGAAGGTGATGCACGACCCGGCGAAGGAGATGCAGCCCACGATGACCGTGAAGGCACCGGCGCCGACCGCGATCCAGGCGGTCGGTCCCTGGCCGGGGACGATCGTGATCCCGGTCTTCTCAGCGAGCGGGGCGTAGGCGAACCAGCCGACGCTCCCGGGCCGGGGCTGAGTGAGCTCGAGGCCGGCCACGAGCGCCGCCGCCGCGCCACCGACCCCGTTGAAGAGCGCGACCAGCTGGGGCATCTGGGTCATCGCGACCAGTCGGGCGGCCGGCACCCCGAGCACCGTGCCGATCACGATCGCGGCCAGGATCAGCGGGATGTGCTTCATGTCCTCGGAGAAGAACGCGACGACGACCGCCAGCACCGCGCCGAACGCGCCGACCTGGTTGCCGCGCCGCGCCGTCGCCGGCGAGGACAGCCCCTTGAGGGCGAGGATGAAGCAGACGGCGGCGACCAGGTAGCCGATGGCTGTCCAGTTGGCCGACAGCGCGCTCACTGGTCCGCCCCACGCTTGCTCGGCGACTGGCGATCGGCCCTTGAACATCTCGAGCATCCGGTCGGTGACCACGAAGCCGCCGACCATGTTGACGGTCGCCAGCACGATCGCCAGCAGGCCCGAGGGTGACCTCGAACCACCCGGTGGCCCGGCCGGTCACGATGATCGCGCCGACCAGGATCACGCCGTGGATGGCGTTGGCGCCGCTCATCAGCGGGGTGTGCAGGGTCGTGGACACCTTGGAGACGACCTCGAAGCCGACGAACACCGCCAGCACGAAGAAGGTCAACAGCGTTACGCCGTCCATCAGGCGGTAGCCCCTTCGATCTGCAGCCGGGTCGGCTCGTGCCGGATGACGCCGTCGTGGACGACGCACGCACCGTCCAACACCTCATCGTCGAGATCCACCGCGAGCTGACCCTCCTTGATCATCAGGGCGAGCAGGTTGGCCACGTTCTTCGCGTAGAGCCGGCTGGCGTCCACGGGCATCGTCGATGCCGCGTCGGCCATGCCGACCAGTACGACCCCGTCCACGTCGAGGTCCTGGCCGGCGACCGAGCCCTCGACGTTGCCCCCGCTCTCGGCGGCCAGGTCGACAACGACCGAGCCCGGCCGCATGCCCGCGACCATGTCGCGGGTGACCAGGAGCGGGGCCGGGCGACCGGGGACCGCGGCGGTGGTGATCAGGACGTCGGACTTGGCGATGTACGGCGCGAGCAGCTCGCGCTGCCGGGCCGCCCGGTCCGCACCCATCTCCCGGGCGTAGCCGCCGGCGCCTTCGAGCGCCTCGAGGTCGAGGTTGACGAACGTCGCGCCCATCGACTTGACCTCGTCGGCACTGGCCGGCCGGACGTCGTACGCCTCGACGACGGCGCCGAGCCGCTTGGCCGTGGCGATCGCCTGGAGCCCGGCCACGCCGGCTCCGAGAACGAGGACCTTGGCCGGCGGCACGGTCCCTGCCGCTGTCATGAAGAGCGGGAAGAACCGCGGCAGCCGCATCGCCGCCTCGAGCGCGCAGCGGTAGCCGGACACCAACGCCTGCGAGGTCAGGGCGTCCATCGACTGGGCCCGGGAGATCCGCGGGACGAGCTCCATCGAGAAGGCCGTCACCCCGCGCATCGCGCAGCGCCGCGATCCCTTCCGGCTCGGCCGACGGGCTGAGGAAGCCGATCGTCACCGCCCCCCGCGGCAGCCGGGCGATCTCGGCCGGCAACAGCGGCCGGACGTGCAGGACCACGTCAGCATCGGCGTACACATCGCCGGCGCTCGCGCCCTGGACCTCGGCCCCGGCCGAGCGGTAGTCATCGTCGGTGGCGAGCGCCGGCGCTCCGGCGTTGCTCTCCACGACAACCGTGGCACCAGAGGCGATGAGCGTCGTTGCTGTCTCGGGAGTCAGCGCCACTCGCCGCTCCCCGGGCCGGACTTCGCGACCTACGGCGACACGCATGGGCGGAACGGTAGTGGTTGCACACCCGTTCGGCCCACTGCCGCCCCGATCGTGGATGTATCAGGAGCCGTGATGCGGGATCCTGAAGTAACACTGGGCGTGTCGCGCTCAGCCCGGCGTACTCTCCATCCTGCTTGGCTAGACCGAACTGGGGGTGCTGAAAGCGGTGCGCAAAGCGCGGCCTTCGGGCCTCCTGTGGTGGCTGAAGCACCAACCCCCGGGCATTCGGCGGTACTTCCTCGGCGTCGTCTCGCTGGCCGCCGCTCTCTCCGCCGTCTCGGTCTACCTGACTCCCCGCCCGTTCACGTTCAACTACGTCGGCGTCGCCGTCATCTGTGCGCTCGCGATCGTCGTGGCCATCGCCACGCGGTCGGTCATGACCGCCTTCCCTCGCGAGCGCACCGGGCAGGACATGTCCGGGGTCTGGATGATGAGCTCGCTGCTCATCTGGGGACCGCCCGAGGCGCTCGTCGTCGCCCTCCTGATCGGTGGCATCTGGACCCAGTTCGTCGACGCGCACTGGGGCGGCAGTCACCGGCACCCCGCGCAGCAGATCCTCAACGTCGCCGCCATCTTCGTGGCGATCGACCTCGCGTTCCTGGTGCTGCGTCTGATGGAGCCGGTGCCCTACGGGATCGGCCAGGTGTTCGCCGTCCTGACCTACCTGTCGGTCAACTCCGGGATCGTCTTCGGGGTCCTCAAGATCGCCGGCATCGGCGGGGTCAAGGACGACCTGCAGACCTGGAGCACCCGGGTCATGTACCTGACCGAGGCGACTCTGAGCATCGGCTTCGCGGCGGCCTGGCGCAGCCAGCCACTGGCGGCGGCCCTGCTGTCCGGCACGTTGATCGCCGCCGGTGCCGGGCTGCACTACGCCCACCTGCTCGAAGAGGCCAGCACCGACCAGCGGACCGGTCTGCTCCGGCCGGACACCTGGACCATGACCGTCGCCCGCCTGGTGAGCCGCCAGCCGGTCGGGGTGATCCTGGCCGACCTCGACCACTTCAAACAGGTCAACGACGAGCTGGGTCACCTGGCCGGTGACGAGGTGCTCGCGGCGATCGGCGCGACCATCTCGGAGAGCCTGCGCCCGGGCGACGTCGCCGGCCGTTGGGGCGGCGAGGAGTTCGTGGTTGCCCTGCCCGGCCTCAACCCGGCCGAGGCTCGCGAAGTCGCCGAGCGGCTGGCCGAAGCGGTCCGGACCACGCCGTACGCGAGTGCCGGCGTAAGGATCAGCTGCACCATCTCGGCCGGCGTCGCCCATCTGCCGTGCACGACCCCCGAGGAGTCAGTGGCGGCCGTCCGGCAGGCGTTGCGCGAGGCGGACGTCGCGATGTACGGCGCGAAGCGAGCCGGCCGGGACCGCGTCGTGACGATCGATGACCTGTCCAGCCGTGAGCCGTCGATTGTTGATCTCTCCGCGCTGCCCGATGGCCAGGCCTGGACGATCCTGCCGGACCAGCGAGGACAAGGAAGCACGTCCGGTTAGCTCGCTCAGAGCCAACTTGCGGTCAGCAGCCGCCCCACTTGTGACCGTCTTTGCGCATCGCGAACTCACCTCCTCATTCAAACGTTCGACCACCCCGGTTGGTGATCGTCATTCATGGAAGGCCTGTCGCCCCGACGCCTTGTGAGAGTCGGGACGCATGTGATGACAGATACACAACCACGCATGCGTGGTCACACTCAAGGGAGGATCGGTCACTCAGCGCAGCCGCTTTAGGCCAGGCGAGAGCGCTCCGCGTGCTCAGCCCGACGGGCCGTGAGTGGTGGTTCGAGTTGGGTCTGGGCGACTACGCTGAGTAAAGCCAGGGGTCGCGCAGGTCGAAATAGTCGACCTCGCCCATCAGTTTGCCCATCTCCTGCATCTGGTCCATCAGCTCCGCCGGTGGGGGCTTGCTCTCGCCCTCGCGCGCGGCCGCCTCGGAGCTGAAGTAGGCGAGCTGGGTCGTGCCGCCGTCGTCATGGACGGCGATGGTCAGCCCCATGAGGTCGGGCCGCATCTCGCTCAGGTGCGGGGTCAGCTGGTCGCCGATCTCCCGCAACCGGGCCTGGTCCTGCGGCGAACCGCCGGCCGTCTGCATGACCTGCACGAAGCCGGCCCGGTCACTCCCGCCGCCGTTGACCAGGGAGACGTCGGTGCAGTCGTGGAAGGTCACGTCGGAGAGCGCGGCCTCGGCCCGGCTCCACCATTCGCCTTGTTCGGGTCGGTCGCTGTTGGCCCGGGCGGCCGCCTCGGACTCGAACCGGGCAGTGGCGATGAACCGGCCGTTGTCCGTCACGCCGGCGGTCGACCCGACCCAGCCGGCCGCGCCGGGCGCGAGGTCCGAGATCCACTGGTCCATCGACGCCCGCAGCGCATCGGCGTCCTGGACATTGCCCTGGATGACTTGGATGAACATCGCCGGCCTCCTCGTTCGGGTCCGCCCCGGTCCGTTCTCGCACGCTAGGCCCGTGCCCGGGTCCTGTCGAGAGGCCCGCATCGGGACGTCAGCCGGGCTGTGCCAGAGTCGAACCTCTGAGCCAGGGAGGCCAACGTGTTCGAGAACAGCGCACCATTCAGCGGTTTCAGCGTCGACGACATCGATGCGGCCCGGACGTTCTACGCGCAGACGATGGAGATGACCGTCGGCGAGGACCACGGCATGCTCCAGCTCCAGATCCGGCCGGAGCTCGCGGTGCTGGTCTATCCCAGCGAGCAGCACAGCCCGGGGTCGTACACCGTGCTGAACTTCCCGGTCGACGACATCGACGCGGCGGTCGACGAGCTGGCCCGGCGCGGCGTACAGATCGAGCGGTACGACGGCGCGCCCCAGGACGACAAGGGGATCGTGCGGGGGCGCGCGAACGACATGGGGCCGGACATCGCCTGGTTCAAGGACCCGGCCGGCAACGTCCTGTCCGTCCTCCAGTCCGACTGAGCCCGACCGAGTCGCGTTGAGGAACCACGAGAGCCCCGGTCCGGTGGGATCGGGGCTCTCGGGTCGCTGTCTCAACGAGCGCGCCCGGAGGGATTCGAACCCCCAACCTTCTGATCCGTAGTCAGATGCTCTATCCGTTGAGCTACGGGCGCCTAGCAACGGCCGATGGTAGCCGAGCGGCGGGTGCCCACTCCAATCCGTTGCCACCTACGGTAGGCCCATGATCGTGTTCGTCACCGGCGCTACGGGGACGCTGGGACGGCCGACCGTCACCCAGCTCCTGGCCGCCGGCCACACCGTCCGGGCCTTGGCCCGGACCAGCCGCTCGGACGACGAGCTGCGCGCCCTGGGCGCCGAGCCGGTGCGCGGCAACCTGTTCAAGACCGGGGACTGGGTCAATGCGCTCGACGGCGCCGACGCGGTCCTGCATATGGCCACGAAGATCCCGGCCGCTCGCAAGGCCCGGCGGCGCGGATCCTGGGCGCACAACAACCGGGTGCGCGCCGAGGGCACCCGGCTGCTGGTCAACGCGGCGCTGGCCAAAGGCGTGGAGCGGGTCATCTACCCCAGCGTGACGATGGTCTACGCCGACGGGCAGGACCGGGTCCTGGCCGCGGGAACTGAGGGCAGCACCGAGCAGCTGACCTCGATCCTGACCTCGACCGTGACCGCCGAGGGCGAGGTCCGCCGGTTCACCGAGGCCGGGGGCACCGGCATCGCCCTGCGGATCGGCAACCTCTACGGCCCGCACACCGGAGCGCCCGACCCGGCCATCGCCATGGCCAAGCGCGGCGTCAGTGTCTTCGTCGGGCGCCCCGAGGCCTACCAGGCGCTGGTCTGGGACGAGGACGCGGCGAGCGCCCTCGTCGCGGCCCTCCAGGCCCCGGCCGGCCTGTACGACGTCGTCGACGACGAGCCGCTCACCCGGGCCGAGCTGGCGGAGGTCCTCACCGAGGTCGTCGGCCGGCCGGTCAAGGTGATGCCGATCTGGTTCAGCCGGGGGCTCCTGCGGGCCGGCGCGGCGCACATGCTGCGCAGCCAGCGGGTCAGCCACGAGGCCTACACGGAGGCCACGGGATGGCGGCCGACGGTCCGCAGTGCCCGCGAGGGGCTCCGGCGGCTCGCCGACTCCTGATCGGCGTTCTTGCAGGCGTTCTGCAAGAAGTTGCGACGTTCCGGCAACGCGGCGTCAGCACCTTCACCCGTTAGTGATGATCTTCACAACCGGTTCCAGCATTCGGACACCCAAGGCACATCTGAGCGGGCTAGCCTCGCCGAAAGCCGTTGTCCCATTTGGGGATTCGGCCTACAAACTGTCCTTGGAGGACGTCCGCGATGAGTGCCGAAACCACCCACCACGACACCGAAATCTCCCTCGGGGACAAGGCCGGGGGGACCACCCACACCCGCCTCGCCGCCTGGGTCGCCGAGGTCGCCGCTCTCACCCAGCCCGCCGCCATCCAGTGGTGCACGGGCTCGGACAAGGAGTGGACCGAGCTGACCGACCAGCTGGTCGCGGCCGGCACCTTCACCCGGCTGGACCCGAGCAAGAAGCCGAACTCGTTCCACTGCGCCTCGGACCCCACCGACGTCGCGCGGGTCGAGGACCGCACCTTCATCTGCAGCCGGGACGAGGCCGACGCCGGAGCCACCAACAACTGGATGGCCCCCGACGAGATGAAGTCGATCATGACCGAGCTCTACCGGGGCTCGATGCGTGGTCGCACGATGTACGTCATCCCGTTCGTCATGGGTCACCTCAACTCGCCCAGCCCGATGTTCGGCGTCGAGATCACCGACTCGCCGTACGTCGTGGTCTCGATGCGGGTCATGGCCCGCATGGGGGTCGGCGTGCTGCGTCGGATCGAGGAGCTGGACGCCGACTTCGTGCCCTGCCTGCACTCGGTGGGCGCGCCGCTCGAGCCCGGCCAGAAGGATGTCGCGTGGCCGTGCAGCGACACCAAGTACATCGTGCAGTTCCCCGAGGAGCGGACGATCTGGTCCTACGGCTCCGGCTACGGCGGCAACGCGCTGCTGGGCAAGAAGTGCTACTCGCTGCGCATCGCCTCCGTCATGGCGCGCGACGAGGGCTGGCTGGCCGAGCACATGCTGATCCTCAAGCTCACCTCGCCGGAGCAGCAGGTCCACTACATCGCGGCGGCGTTCCCGAGCGCCTGCGGCAAGACCAACCTGGCGATGCTCGAGCCGACGGTGCCGGGCTGGAGCGTCGAGACCCTCGGTGACGACATCGCCTGGATGCGGTTCGGCGAGGACGGCCGGCTCTACGCGGTCAACCCGGAGTACGGCCTGTTCGGCGTCGCCCCCGGCACCGGCTGGAAGACCAACCCCAACGCGATGCGCACGATCGCCAAGGGCAACTCGGTCTTCACCAACGTCGCCCTCACCGACGACGGCGACATCTGGTGGGAGGGCATGACCGACGAGCCGCCGGCCCACCTCACCGACTGGAAGGGCAACGACTGGACGCCGGACAGCGACGAGCTCTCGTCGCACCCGAACAGCCGGTTCTGCACGCCCATCACCCAGTGCCCGATCCTGGCGTCGGAGTACGACGACCCGCGCGGCGTACCGATCTCGGCGATCCTGTTCGGCGGCCGGCGCCGTACGACGATCCCGCTCGTGACCGAGGCGCGGGACTGGCAGCACGGGGTCTTCATGGGCGCGACGCTGTCGTCCGAAACCACTGCTGCCGCAACGGGTCAGGTCGGCATCGTCCGGCGCGACCCGATGGCGATGCTGCCGTTCATCGGCTACAACGCGGGCGACTACTTCCAGCACTGGATCGACATGGGCAAGGGTGCCGACGCCGACAAGCTGCCGAAGATCTTCTACGTCAACTGGTTCCGGCGCGACGGCGAGGGGCACTTCGTCTGGCCCGGGTTCGGCGAGAACTCGCGCGTGCTGAAGTGGGTCATCCAGCGCATGGAGGGCACCGCGGCTGCGATCGAGACGCCGATCGGGCACGTGCCGACGCTGGAGTCGCTCGACGTCGACGGTCTCGACCTGGGCGCGGACGAGCTGGCCACGGCGCTGCGGGTCGACGACGAGGAGTGGCGGGCCGAGCTGCCGCAGATCCAGGAGTGGTTCGACAAGATCGGCGCGGACAAGATCCCGACCACGCTGTGGACCGAGCTCGACGGTTTGCGGGCCCGCCTCGGCGGCTGAGCCACCCTCCCGTTCGCTCGCCACCCGCCCGCCGCCCTAGGGACGGGCGGCGAGCTGGGCCAGCACTGACGGGTCGGTGATCCGGTCGTCCGCCGCGAGCATCAGGACCTTGCTCAGGATGACGGTCAGGATGTCGTCGCCCTCGAACGGCAGGTGCACCCACTTCGCCCGCCCCGGAGCGGGGACGATGCACAGGTAGCGGTCGTCCGGCTCGATCAGGACGTTGGCCGTGCCGAGGTGCACCTTGTACGACGCCAGCCGGCCCCGGACCCGCACGTAGCGATCGCCGACCTCCACCCGGTCCGCGACGGCAAGCGCCGGCAGGATCCGGGCGAGGACATCCCGGCGCACCTCGGCCGACGATGCGAGGGCAGCGCCGGCTGCGTCGGCCCAGTAGTCCTGGTGCGGGTTGTCGCCACGGTCGACCCAGGTGGGGTCCAGGGCGATGGACGTCACCCCGACGAAGAGGTCGACGTCCCGCATCGCCTCCGAGAACACCAGCGGGGGCACCTGATCGAGGGACACGGGTCGTCTGGCCCGGTCGTCCGTGCGGTGGAACCAGACCCGATCGCTGCGGCACAACTCGATCCGATAGACGTCCGCGGGCGACCGGGATCGGATGGTGGTCCAGGACAACAGTCAAGCCGGCGTCGGGGAAGGCGTGCCGGGCGGACCCATCGCGGCCCCCTTGGTGTCGCCCGAGGTAGTTGGCCACCCAGGCCCGCTCCTTGAACAGCGCGTAGAGCTGTTGGTACCGCAGGATGTGGGCGGCGAACCGGTTCGAGTACGTCGCGGTCGCGAGCTCCGCCGCAGTGACCAGATAGACCTCACGGAACGCCTGCTTGAACGGCTGGACGAGGCCGTCCAGCATCAGCCGGTCGCGCCAGGCCGACACCTCACGGGTGCTGGCGGTCACCGGATGCCAGAGCCGGACGGAACCCTCGGCGGGCGCGGGCCTTGGGCCATCGAGCGTGTCGACGGTGCTCGGATCGATCGGCCGGCCGGTGATCGATCCGTCGGCGGAGGTGAAGGTCCAGAGCACCCGTCGCGACACCCGGCCGGTGACCGGGTGATCGAGGTAGTAGCGGCTCCACTCGGACCGGGCCCAGGTGCGGTCGGCGGACAGCAGGCTCTCCACCCGGTGGCGCTCGGCCGCGACGAGCCGGCTGAGGTCCTTGGCCCCGCGGCGGACCCGGGCGATCTCGAGCCGGTCGGCAGCACCGGGTGGACGGGATGACCAGTCGCCCGCGCTTTCCCACTCGATCCGGACGCGGAGCCGCTCGTCGAGCCCGGCCCGGGCCACCAGCTCGCCGGAGCTGATGTCGCTCACCCCGTTGTCGTCCAGGCCGCCGGTCGGCACCGAGCGCTCGACCAGCTGGCTCGGCGTGAGGCCGGCCTTCTTTCCGGCAAGCGCCAGCGCCGTCGAGATTCGGGTGCGCGTCCCGTTGTGCGTCGTCCCGTCCAGGAGGCGCTGCAGCGCAGCGACCGCATCCGGGGTGGCAGCCAGGCCCAGCGCCACGTACGCCGCGTTGGTCAGCCGGCCAGCGGGATCCGTCGTGCTGCCGGCGCTCGCCACGCCGACCAGCATGGGGACGACCCACTCCTGGTCGACCAGACCGGTCGTCCAGATCGCACCGCGAACCAGGTCCTCGTTGAGCTCGTCGACCGCAAAGTGCAGAGAGGGGTAGCCGTACACCACCTTCTCGGCCGGTCCGGCCTGCGCTAGGGCAAGCCCCATGGCTTTGACCAGTCGGCTGGCCTCCCGGTTCCTGACGAGCTCGCGCACGGTCTCGAGCCACTTCGCCGATGGCTTGCTCCCCTTGGCGCCCGCCAGGTGCCTCAGCAACGGCCCGACCAGCTCTGGGCTCGTCGAGCTCGCGAGGGTCGGCAGCACCGCGGCCGCCCAGCCGTCGACCGGGATCACCGTCGAGGTGTCCGCCGCACCGGTGTCCGGGCCCGCCAGGTGCTCGTGCAGCCGAGCCCGCAGCGCCGTTCGGTCGGGCCGGGACAGGTAGCTGAGCGCCTCGACCGACTGGAGCAGCCCACGCACGGCCGCGACCTCGTCCAGCCGCAGTTCCGTGCCGGCCGTCGTCGACCGGATGAGCTGCTCCACCGAGGCGACCGCCCACCTGACCGACGCGGGGTCGTCGGCGTGGACCGCGACCCGAGCGGTCATGAACGCGTCGTCGCGGTGGACCACGGCTCGACCCACCGGAATCCGGCTGATGACCGAGCCAAGGGAGTGCGGCAGGCTCGGTCCGCCCGCTGACCGCGGTGATGAGCAGGACGACTGCGGAGCCGACGGTCTCGCCCGAGGACTGCGCCAGCTGGTCGAGCCAGCGAGCGGCCCCCTCGTCGTACTCGCGGTTGAGCCGGGACTGCTCCTGCTGCCAGGCCAGCATGCCGTCCCGATCGTGCAGATGGGGGGTGGTCCACGCCTGGCGTTGGCGATCGGCGAGATCGATCAGCTCGGACACCAATGTCCCCGCTCGGGCCAGGTGACCAGCCCAGCGCTCGCGGTCCGACGCCGACAGGGCATCGGGCAGATCCGGCACGTCAGCCGCCGACGAGGGGGACCAGCCGGAGGAACCGGATCACGTCGAGCTCGGTCAGGTCGAGCTCCTCGTCCAGGTCGAGAACCTGGCGATCGTCGACGAACACGAGGTAGCCGCCTCGACCGAACGCCTCGACCGCAACGCCAGCCTGCCCCTCCCAGTCGAGCCGCCGGGGCACCGCGAGGGCAAAGCCATTGAGCGCCACCTCGGAGTCGAGCGGCTGGACCAGGCCGGTGTAGAGCCGGCCCGGTCTCAGGTTGTAGCGGGCGACCTCGTCGCGCACCCGCAGGCGGATCAGCTCGCGCAGCGCGATCGGCGAGGGCACACCGTCGAGCAGGTACCGGGCCGTCTCCTGGCCGGGCAGCAAGCCGTCCGTGATGGTGAGCTGCATCGCCTTCCCCCGCTCCGAGCACAAATCCGACGGCGGAGGCGGAGGGATTTGAACCCTCGATGGGCGATAAACCCAAACCGCATTAGCAGTGCGGCGCCATAGACCGGACTAGGCGACGCCTCCATGGCCGCCGCCGCAGGGGCACGCACCGCGGCCAGGACACGGGAGGTTACCGGTCGGCCGGAGCGGCGGGCAAAGCGGTTCGATCAGCAGACAATTCGGATGAATCTCCCCTCCTTCACATCATCTCCACCGGATCAGGTCAACGTCCGCCCGTCGCCCGACGTCTAACCAGATGAACCGATGGTGAAATAGAGTTCCCGCCGCAGCCACCTGCGGGCCTTAACCGGCCCCTCGGAGCCGCGGCGCGCCCGAGAGGACACGAATGACCGACCAGCTGCAAGCGCCGACCACGGACGTGGCGGCGCGGCACGCAGCGGAGCAGCACGTAGCGGCGCCCCGGCGAGCGCGCGGTGCTCGCGCCGTCGCACGGCACGCGAGCGACCGAGGCGAAGGCTTCGGCCGGTTCGTCGGGCTGACGACCCTGGGCGCACTGCTGCCCGGGGTCGGTCTGCTGGCCGCCGGGCGCCGCAAGGCCGGGGCGGCCGTCCTCCTGGTGATCGCGGCGATCCTGGCGGCGGGCGGCTACCTGCTGGTGAGCGGCAAGGCCAAGAACTTCGGCATCAACACCGCGGTCGACCCGCGCGCCCTGCTGATCCTGGCGGTCATCTTCATCGTGGGCGGCCTGATCTGGTGCGCCATCATCGTGGCGACGGCCCTGGCCGCCCGGACCCACCAGCTGACCGGACCGCAGCGCGCCCTCGGCGTCATCCTGGTCCTGTCCCTGTGTCTCACTGTCGCGATGCCGAGCGCGATGGCTGCGCGCTACTCGCTCATCACGCGTGACCTGATCGACTCCGTGTTCGCCTCGTCGCCGGTGCACCCGGTGCCGGGAGTCGCGGCCCCCAAGCCGAAGGCTGCCGACCCCTGGGCCAACACCCCGCGGGTCAACCTGCTGCTGATCGGCTCGGACGCCGGGGCCGACCGCACCGGCCTGCGCACCGACTCGATGATCGTGGCGAGCATCAACACCAAGACCGGCAACACCGTGCTGTTCGGCCTGCCGCGCAACCTGGAGAACGTGCCGTTCGGCAACGACCCGCTGAGCAAGGTCTGGCCCAACGGCTTCAACTGCGGCAGCGAGTGCCTGCTCAACGCGGTGTGGCAGCAGGCCGAGGCGCACAAGGACCTCTTCCCGCACGACAAGCAGCCCGGCCTGACGGCCACCCGCGACGTCGTGAGCAACGTGCTCGGCGTCAAGGTCGACTACTACACGATCATCAACATGGCCGGCTTCCAGGGCCTGGTCAACGCGATGGGCGGCGTCTACGTCAACGTGACGACCAAGCTGCCGATCGGCGGCAGCCACGACGCGAACGGCCACGTCCTGACCTATCCCACCGGCTACATCACGCCGGGCCACCACAAGAAGCTCGGCGGCTACCAGGCGCTCTGGTTCGCCCGCTCCCGGTTCAGCAGCGACGACTACCACCGGATGGAGCGGCAACGCTGCATGGTCGGGGCCCTGGTCGACCAGTCCAACCCGGTCAAGCTGCTGAAGAAGTACCCGCAGATCGCCAAGGTGGCCAAGAACAACATCGCCACCGACATCCCCCGTCAGGACCTGCCGGCCTGGGTGACCCTGGTCGAGCGGATGCAGAACGGCAAGCTCACCAGCCTGCCCTTCACGTCGAGCGTGGTGAACACCACGCACCCCGACTTCGTGAAGATCCAGTCGTTGGTGCAGAAGGCGATTCGGGCATCTCAGCGCACCACGACAACTACCACGACGACGGCGACGGGCACCCCCACCTCGACCGGGAAGTCGACCTCGAAGTCCCAGGACGTGTCGTCGGTCTGCTGACCGCTAGGGCGTGAGCACCTCGAGCTCGCCCGCGGCGTACTGCTTGCGCAGGGCCTTCTTGTCGAACTTCCCGACACTCGTCTTGGGGACCTCGGGGATGAACGCCCAGCGTTCCGGCAGCTGCCACTTCGCGACCCGCTCGCCGAGGTAGGAGCGCAGCTCGTCGGTGGTCAACGTCTCCCCCTCGACCACGACGACCGTGGCCAGCGGACGCTCGCCCCACTTCTCGTCCGGTACGCCGATCACGCTGGCCTCCAACACTTTCGGGTGCGACATGATGTGGTTCTCCAGGTCGACCGAGGAGATCCACTCACCACCGGACTTGATCACGTCCTTGGCCCGGTCGGTCAGCCGCAGGAAGCCATCGGCCGTCAATGAGCCGACGTCGCCGGTCCGCAGCCAGCCGTCGTCGAACTTGGCCGCATTCTCGGCCTCGTCCTCCGACCCGCGCACGTAGTAGGAGCCGGTGATCCACGGGCCACGCACCTCGAGCTCGCCGACGCTCTCGCCGTCCCACGGCATGACAGTGCCGTCCGGCCCGAGCAGGCGCGCCTCGACCAGCGCGGCCAGACGACCCTGGGTGTCGCGGTAGGACCACTCGTCCTCGGCGTAGTCCGGCGGCACCGCAACGGTCCCCAGCGGCGACATCTCGGTCATCCCCCAGGCGTGGCGCACCGTGATGTTGTGCCGCTCCTGCAGCCCGTGCTGCAGCGTCGGCGAAGCCGCCGAGCCGCCGATGATGACGTGCCGGATCGACGACGTGTCGATCTCCGGGTGCTCGTCGAGATAGCGCAGCAGGTCACTGAAGATCGTCGGGACGGCACCGCTGCTGGTCACGCGCAGGGTGTGGATCATCTGCGCGAGCGGCTCGGCCTGCAGGAAGCGGTCCGGCATGATCATCGTCGCGCCGGTCATGAACCCGGCGTACGGCAGGCCCCACGCGTTGGCGTGGAAGAGCGGGACGATCGCCAGGACGCGGTCAGTCTGGCGCAGGTCGAAGCCGCTCGGCATGACCGACGACATCGTGTGCAGGAAGTTCGAACGGTGGCTGTAGACAACGCCTTTCGGGTTCCCGGTCGTGCCGGAGGTGTAGCACATGGCAGCCGGCGCGCGCTCGTCCAGCAGAGGCCAGTCGAAGCTGTCGCTCTGGGCGTCCAGCAGCTCCCGGTAGTCGTGCACGGTGCGCCCGCCCGCCCCGAGTGCGGCCCGGACCTCGTCGGCCACCGGCCCGTTGACGATCACGTCGCGGACGAGCGGCAGGTGCTCGGCCAGCTTGGCGAACGGCCCGGCGAGGGTGTTGTCCACGATCACGACCTGGTCCTCGGCGTGGTTGACCACGTAGACCATCTGGTCCGGGAAGAGCCGGATGTTGATCGCGTGCAGCACTGCGCCCATCGACTGGACGCCGAGATAGGCCTCGAAGTGCTCCTCGTTGTTCCACATGAACGTGCCGACCCGCTGGTCCCCCGTGATACCGAGACCGCGCAGCGCGTTGGCCAGCCGCGCACAGTCCTTGCCCATGTCCGCGAACGTCGACCGCCGCGGACCATCGGTCGTCCAGGTCACGACCTCGGACCGGCCATGGACGCCGGCGCCGTACTCCAACAGGCGCGAGATGAGCAGCGGGCCGGACATCATCGTCGACTCCATGAATCGGAGCCTCGCACGGTCAGGTTGGATAGACCAGTGATGCAACGAGCCAAAACAGTCTGGATTGCGGGTGGGGTCGGCCTCGTCGTGATCGCCGGAAGCCTGGGCTACATCGGGTGGCAGAGACACCAGGAATCCGGCCGCGACGATGCCGCGCACACAGCGGCTCAGTCGTTCGTGAAGGCGTGGGGCAGCAAGCAGCTCGACCAGGTCGGCTGGGTCGGCGCGGCGGGTTCGGCGATGCAGACCGAGTACGCCGCGCTGGTGTCGGGCCTCGGCGGCCTGAAGCCCACGCTGCACCTCGGGGACGTGCAGCGGCACGGGACGAAGGCCACCGCGACCGTCGACACCGCCTGGCCGCTCCCCGGCGGCGAGACCTGGCACTACACCGGCTCGGTGACCCTGACCGAGCGGTCCGGCCACTGGCTGGTCGACCCCGACGGTGTCTCCGGCTCGAGCATCTTCGCCCCGATCCCGCGCGACGACCGGTTGGTCCTGTCGCACAAGCAGGCGACCCGGGGCGTCATCACGGGCAGGGGCGGCGCCAAGATCGTCGCGCCCGGCCCGGTCGTCGACGTGGGGATCGAGCCGGCCCGGGTCACCGACGCGGCGTCGCTGGTCCAGCAGGTCGCGCACATCACCGGCGTCGACCGGGCGGCCCTGACCAAGGCGCTCGCCGCCGCCGCGCCGCACGCCTTCGTGCCGGTGATCACGCTGCGCCAGGCGGACTACGACAAGGTCAAGGACAAGCTCCAGCCGCTGAAGGGCACGGTCTTCGTCGCCCGGGACGCAGGCGCTGGCCCTCAACCGCGACTTCGCGCGAGCCCTGATCGGGACGGTCGGGCCGGTCACGGCCGAGATCGTCGTCCGGCTCGGCGAACCGTTACGTCGCAGGCGATTTCGCCGGTGTGTCCGGCCTGCAGCGACTGTACGACGAGCAGCTGTCCGGGGCTTCGGCGTACACCGATCAGTGAGGTGCCGAAGACGGGCGCGACCCCGGACAGCGCGCAGGCGCTGTTCACCACGACCGGTCGGGCCGGGCAGCCACTGGCCACGACGCTCGACCCGAAGACCCAGGTCGCGGCGGACCAGGCGCTGGCCAAGCTGAAGGTGCCCGGTGCTCTCGTCGCCCTCGACGTGCGCAGCGGCGGCGTCCTCGCCGTCGCCAACACGCCGGCCAACGGGTCTGAACCGGGCCATGGTCGGCCGCTACCCGCCCGGGCTCGACCCTCAAGGTCGCCACGACGCTGGCGCTGCTCAAGGGCGGGCTCAAGCCGTCGACCCTGGTCAACTGCCCGCCGACCGCGACGGTCGGCGGGCGGACGTTCCGCAACTTCGAACACGAGCAGCGCGGGCGGGTGCCGTTCAGCACCGACTTCAAGGACTCCTGCAACACCGCGTTCGTCGGGCTGTCGCCAGCGGCTCAAGGCCGATGACCTGCACGCCGCCGGGCTCACGCTCGGCCTGGGCGTCGACTGGGGCGCCGCGCTCGGGGCGGGCGACCAGACCTTCACCGGCAGCATCCCGACGACGACCGGCGCCGTCGACCAGGCGGCCGCGTCGTTCGGCCAGGGCCGCAACCTCGTCTCGCCGTTGTCGATGGCGGTCCTCGCCGGCAGCGTCGCGCGGGGCAAGTTCCTGGCCCCGACCCTGGTCACGTCGCCGGCGCCGACGGGTGCCGCGCCCGCCGCGGTCAGCCCGCCCGCGGCAAAGGACATCGCCACCCTGCACTCGTTGATGCGGCTGGTCGTGACGAGCGGCACCGCGGCCGGGAAGTTCACCAACGTCTCCGGCGGTCCGGTCTTCGCCAAGACCGGCACGGCCGAGTTCGGCAGCGACTCCCCGCCCCAGACCCACGCCTGGCTGGTCGGCTGGCAGGGCAACATCGCGTTCGCGGCGTTCGTCGAGGAGGGCGAAAGCGGTGGCAGCGTGGCCGCTCCCGTCGTGCGGGACTTCCTGGACCGGCTGCACCGATGACGGCGCGCGTACCGGAGACCTACCGGTCCGTCGCCGAGGCGGCCTGGGCCTGGGTGCTGGCACAGGTGCAGTGGTCCGACGGGCCGTGGGTCCCGACCTCGGTGCCGGTGGACGAGCCGGGGTCCGGCTCGCCGCCGGAGCCACCCGAGCCTCCCGCCGACCGCGACGGACTGCACAGCGGAGTCGGCGGCCTGGCCCACGTTCTGGCCGAGATCCGGCTGGCCCGGCCCTGGACCGAGGCCGAGCAGGACCTCGCGGCCGCGATCGTCGCGCGGATCCGGGCCGTCGTCCCGGTCGAGACCGACGTCACCTACTTCGACGGGCTGGCCAGCGCGATCGGTGTCCTCGTCGCGCTGGGGCCCACGAGCGAAGCGACCGCCGGGCTGGCGAAGCGACCGCCGGGCTAGCCGAGGCGGTTGACCGACTGGCCGAGCTGGCCCAGCCCGACGGCTGGCCCCAGACGGCCATCGGCGGACCCCGCGTACGCGACCGGCGCGCGGGTCAACGACCTGACCCTCGGCACGGGCGGGGTCCTGGTCGGCGCGCTCTGGGCCCATCGTCACGGGGTCCCCCGAGCGCTGGCGCTGGCCGAACAGGCGGCCGACGTACTGCTGGCCGAGGCCGTCCCGCAGGCCGACGGGACCGACTGGCGCTTCGTGCCCGAGCGGTTCCACGTGGGCGAGGCCATCGAGATGCCGAACCTCTCGCACGGCCTGGCCGGGATCGTCGCCGCCCTCGCCGCGGCCGGCCGCGAGCTCGGCCGGCCCGATCTGGTCGCCGCTGCCCGGAGCGGCGCGGAGCACCTGGTCGGGCTGGCGGACCGGTCGGACGGCGGCTTCGTGGTGCCGCGCACCATCCCGCTCTCACCGACCGGACGCCGACCCGGTCACCTACACCTGGTGCCACGGCCCGACCGGTACGTCGGTGGCCTTCCTCGCGCTGGACCGGGCCGGGGTCGCCGAGGTGGCCGGCGCCCGCCCGCTGGACTGGCAGCGCCGTTGCCTGCACAGCGTCCGGGCCTCGGGGCTGCCGGCCCGGCTCTACCCGGGCTTCTGGGACAACGACGGCCGCTGCTGCGGGACCGCCGGGGTGGGTGACGTGTTCCTCGACTCCTGGCAGCGCGCCGGCGAGCCGAGCGACCTGGAGTTCGCCCTCGAGCTGGCCGACGCGCTGGTCGAGCGGGCGGTGCACGACGGGCCGCACGCCTATTGGCGGTTCGTCGAGCACCGCAACGAGTCGCCGCTGCTGCCGCCCGGCGTCGGCTGGATGCAGGGAGCGGCGGGCATCGCGGCGTACCTGTTCCGGGTGAGCCGGGTCATGGCCGACCCGGCCGCTGCGGTCGAGCCTGCCCCGGATGGACACCTGGTGGGCTCTCCCGGACCAGGGCTGAAAGCGGTCACGGCGTTCAGAACCGCTCCGGATCCACCGATGTCAGACGTATGGAGCGCTCCGCCACGGGCCAGCGCTCGCTTCGTCCTGCCGACGACGACGCCAGCCGCTCGATGCCCCGGCAGGGCCGGCGAGCGCTGGGTGATGCCGTCTTCTCGGTCGCCGTCGTCCCGGCGGACCTCGACCGCCTGCGCGCCGTCGTCATCACCGAGATCGCCGCCCTCGCGCCGCGCGCCCTCGCCACGCTCGAGCTGGCCGACTCCCCGCGCGGCCAGGAGCTCCTGCGCGGCCTGGCCCTCGAGCCCGACCCGCTGCACCTCGTGCTGCCGGTCCGCGCCGACGGGATGGTGGTCGGAGTCCTCGGGGTCCGGACGCCTGCGCCGCTGCCGGAGAGCGACGACGACCGCCGTACGCCGGCTGTCGGAGGTCATCGGCCGGCGCATCGTGGACGCTGTCCACGGCACGCCGCAGGAGCGGGCCACGGTCGACGCCCTGCGGACCCGGGAGAAGCAGCTGCTCGCGGCGCAGCGGATGGCCAGCATCACCGTCTGGCACTGGAAGGTCGCCGAGAACACGATCGAGTGGCTGGACGCCGACGGCCGCGACCTGGGGCTCGACGGGCTGGGCAAGACCCAGGAGGACTACCTCGCCGGCATCCACCCGGACGACATCGAGGAGCACAACCGCAAGCTGCTCGCCCTGCTCGACCGCCCCGGGCAGCGCCGAGGTGGAGCTGCGCTACCGGTGGGAGGACGGCTGGCGCGACTGGTACCTGTGGGCCGAGTCCGTCGCGGACGAGACCGGGGTCGTCCAGTCCCTCTGGGGGACAACGCAGGACGTGACAGCGCAGCGCGCCGCCGAGGCCGCCATCCGCCGGCTCGCCGTCACCGACTCGCTGACCGGGCTGGCCAACCGGCAGGCCCTGCAGGACCGGCTGGAGAGCGCGCTGGGCTCCGGCCGCGAGTGCGGCCTGCTGCTGCTCGACCTCGACCGGTTCAAGTCGGTCAACGACACGCTCGGGCACCTGGTCGGCGACGAGCTGCTGGTCGCGCTGGGCCGGCGCCTGGGCGGGTTCGCCACCGACGGCCGCACGGTCGGCCGGCTGGGCGGTGACGAGTTCCTGATCGTGGTGCCCCGCGGCACGCTGGACGACGTCCGGCAGCTGGCCGAGCGGGTGCTGGCGGCGGTCGACCAGCCGGTCACTGTCCGGGGCCACGCCGAGCCGCTCCCACCCGGGCCAGCATCGGGATCGCCGCTACCAGCCGGCGCCGGGGCATCGACGCCACCGAGCTCTACCGCGAAGCTG
Organism: uncultured Actinomycetota bacterium; assembly: GCA_963794535.1. Lineage (GTDB taxonomy): Bacteria > Actinomycetota > Actinomycetes > Actinomycetales > CAVURS01 > CAVURS01. The sequence goes on along the minus strand of CAWCEI010000011.1, from coordinate 524,308 downwards.
ACGTCGCGCTGTACGCCGCCAAGGACGCGGGGCGCGGTTGCATCGCGGCGTACGACGACGAGCTGGCCGCGCGCAGTGGCGAGCGCACTGCCGTCGAGGCCAGCCTGCGTGACGCGCTGGCCCGCGGCGCCGTCAACCCGCTCTACCAACCGATCATCGCCCTCGGTGACTCCGTCGCCCACGACCTGATGGTCGGGTGCGAGGCGCTGGCCCGGCTCGGGCCGGACCTCGACGCCGTCTCCCCGGTCGCGTTCGTGCCGGTCGCCGAGGACACCGGGCTGATCGCCAGCCTCGACGAGGCGGTCTTCACACGCGCCGCGCACGAGGTGCTGGCCGTCGACCGCGCTCGCGGCGGCGGGCTGAGCGTCGCCGTGAACCTGTCGCCGCGCAGCCTCCAGGTCCCCGGGCTCGCCGACCGGCTCGCCCCCACCCTCGGCCGGCTCGGGCTGGACGGGCAACCAGCTGCGGATCGAGATCACCGAGAGCAGCCTGGCCGAGCCGACACCGGCCCTGCTCGGCACCCTGGCCTCGCTGCGTGAGCTGGGCGCCGGTGTCGGGATCGACGACTTCGGGACCGGCTACTCGGCGCTGTCCTACCTGCAGCGGTTCGAGCTGGAGTTCCTCAAGGTCGACCGCTCGTTCGTGGCCCGGGTCACGCATGACACCAAGGCCCGGGCGGTGATCCGGGCGCTCGTCGACCTGGCCCACGCCCATGACCTGACCGTCGTCGCGGAGGGCGTCGAGACCGCCGAGCAGCTGGAGATCATCCGCGAGCTCGGCTGCGACAAGGCCCAGGGCTTCCTGCTCGGCCGGCCGATGACGGCCGCGCAGCTGCTGGCCCGGACGCCGGCCCCGCCGCCGTACCGTCGCTAGCTCTCTGCTCCCCCACGGCCGCCTTGCTCCACTTCGGCCGGTTGGCAACGGACATTCCGGGCGCGCCAACCGGCCTAACGGGAGCAAGGCGGCCGTGGGGGAGCATGGGGGCATGAGGGTGCACCTGCTCGGGCCGGTCGAGGCCCGCTCGGACGACGGCACCCGGCTCGAGGTCCGCGGTTCGCGCCCGCGGGCGCTGCTGGCCCGGCTCGCGCTCTCCGCCGGCGAGGTCGTCCCGGCCGGCACGCTCGTCGCCGACCTCTGGGGGGACGCAGCCCCGAGCACCAACGCGCTGCACACCCTGGTGTCCCGGCTGCGCCGCGACCTCGACGGCGACCCGGCCCTGGCCTCGCACCCGGCCGGCTACCGGCTCGCGGTCGGCCGGGCCGCGGTCGACGCGCTCCAGGCCGAGGATCTGTCGACCGCCGCCCGGTCGGCGCTGGCCGGCGATGACTGGGCGCGGGCCAGCCAAGCCGCCCGCGCGGGGCTGGATCTCTATCGCGGCCCGGCGTTGACCGACATCGGCGACCCCCCGTACGCCGCAGCCGCAGCGGCCGCCGCCCACGAGGTCCGGCTGGCCCTGACCGAGGACGGCGCCGACGCGGCCCTGCTGCGCGGGGACCGGCCGGACCTGGCCGACCTCGAGGCCGCGGCCCGGGCCGAGCCGTTGCGCGAACGCCTGCAGGGCCTGCTCATCCGAGCGCTGTACGCCGCGGGACGCCAGGCCGACGCGTTGGCGGCGTACGACCGCACCCGGCGACCGGCTGGGCGACGAGCTGGGGGTCGACCCGTCGCCCGCCCTGGAGCGGATCCACCTCGCGGTCCTGCGCCAGGACGCCGACCTGCTGCCGAAGTCGTCGACCGCGACGTCGCCGAACGATGTGGCCGAGGCCGCGCCAGCCGCTCCGGAGCCGCTGGCGCGGACCAACCTGCGGACAGCGCTGACCAGCTTCGTCGGGCGCGACCGCGAGGTCGCCCAGGTCCTGGATGCGTTGCGGGACAACCGTTTGGTGACTCTGGTCGGTCCGGGCGGCGCGGGCAAGACCCGGCTGGCGATGGAGGCCGGCCACCGCATCGCGAGCGCATCCACCGCCGGGGTCTGGCTGGTCGAGCTCGCGCCGGTGCACGACCCGTTGGACCTGCCGCACGCCGTGCTGGCCACCCTCGGCCTGCGCGAGAAGGCGCTGCTCGACAGTGCGCGCGACGGCCTGGCCGCCAGCGAGCCGGGCGCGAACGACGCCGTCAGCCGGCTGGTCGACGGCCTGTCCGGCGCCGAGGCGCTGATCCTGCTGGACAACTGCGAGCACCTGATCTCGGCCGTGGCCCAGCTGGCCGACACCGTGCTCGCGGCCTGCCCGCGGGTCCGGTTGCTCACCACGAGCCGCGAGCCCCTGGGCATCACGGGCGAGACGCTGTGCCCGCTGCCGCCCCTGGAGCTGCCGCCCGGAGGGGCCAGCGCGGCCGAGGCGTCGTCGTACGCCGCGGTCCGGCTGTTCGTGGACCGGGCCGCCGCCGTGCGGCCCGGTTTCGTCGTCGACGAGGCCAGCGTCGACTCCGTCGTGTCGATCGTGCGCCGCCTCGACGGGCTGCCCTTGGCCATCGAGCTGGCCGCCGCGCGGATGCGCGCCATGTCGCCGCAGCAGATCGCCGCCCGGCTGGACGACCGGTTCCGCCTGCTGACGGGTGGCAGCCGGACCGCGCTGCCCCGTCATCGCACCCTCCTGGCGGTCGTGGAGTGGAGCTGGGACCTGCTGGAGAAGCCGGAACGCCTACTCCTGCAACGCCTTGCCGTCTTCGCTGGACCGGTGACCCTCGAGATCGTCGAACAGATCTGCGCCGACGAGGACCTGGCCGCACCCGACGTGCTCGACCTGCTGGCCACCCTCGTGGACAAGTCCCTCGTCGATGCCCTCGGCACCGGCGAGGTGCGCTATCGCCTGCTCGAGACGGTGCGTGCGTTCGGGGCGGACCGCCTGGCCGAGTCGGGCGAGGCGGCGGTCGTCCGCGACCGGCACGCCGCCACCTTGCTCACCCTGGTCGAGACCGCCGATCCGTTGCTGCGCAGCGCCGCTGAGCTCGAATGGCTGGCCCGGCTCGATCGCCTGCGCGACGACCTGATCGCCGCGTTGCGCTGGGGCATCGACTCCGGCCAGGCCGACTTGGCGGTGCGGTTCATCGCGTCCCTCGGTTGGTACCTTCACCTGCGCGGCATGACCACGGAGCTCGGCCACTGGCCCCGCGAGGCGCTGGCCCTGGACGGCGACGTGGACCCGACAGCGCTGGCCATCACCCACGCCTACCTGGCGATGGGCGCGGCCGGCGACGGCGACCTTGCCGGCGGGGCCACCGCCCTGGAGTCGGCGGTCGCACACGCCGCGACGGTGCGCGACAGCGGCCGGCACCCGCTGATCGCCCTCCTGGAGCCGGCCACTGCCATGTTCAGCCGGGACTTCGCCGGGGGCATCGAGGCGGTCAACCGGGTCGTGTCAACGCATCCGGACCAGTGGACCCGGGGCGTGGGCCTGATCCTGCTCGGCCACGCCCTCGAGAACGCCGGTGACGTCGCCGCCGTGCCCGCTTGCTACGAAAGGGCTTTCGCGATCTTCAGCGATCTGGGCGAGCGCTGGGGCCAGGCGATCGCACTCGAGCTCCCTCGGCGAGGTCCAGGAGGGCCAGGGTGACTACGGGGCGGCGCTCGCCGGCTACGAGCGCGCGCTCGCCTATCTGCGCGAGCTCGGCACCGCCGATGACGTCACGATGACGCTGGTCCGGCTGGCCCGGATGCGGCTGCTCACCGGCGACCGGTCGGCTGCCGCGAGCGCCCTGGCCGAGGCGCGCGAGACAGCGGAACGCTTCAACCAGCCGGCCCAGGCGGCGATCGTCGAGGTCGGCTACGCCGGGTTGGCGCGGGCCGACGGCGACCTGGCCGAGGCGGAGCGCCGGCTGCGCGGCGTCATCCTGCAGTCGTCGGTCGGCGGCTTCGGGCCGTTGCAGCTACACGGCATGGTCGCGGCTGCACTGGGCGTCGTCGTGGTGGCCCGGGGCGGCTTCACCGAGGCCCGCGAGCTGCTCGCCCAAGCCCTGGCCTACGGCCGGCGCAGCCGCGACGTACCGGTCATCGCCGACGTTGTCGCGTCATGGGCGGCGCTGGCCGAGGGCGAAGGTGACCTGATCGGGTCGGCCCGGATCGTCGGGCTCACGGCTGCCGTCCGTGGCCTCCCGCTCCCCCCGGTCGGGGACGCCGCTGAGCTCGCCGCGCGACTGCGGGGCGAGCTCGGCGACACGGCCTTCACCGCGGCGTACGACGATGGGGCCCGCCTCGACCGCGAGGGTGCGGTCAAGGCGTTGCTGGACTGGGCCGGCCTCACCGAGGAGGACCTGGACCGGCTCGCCCAACGCGTAGAACATCCGGACCGGCCGGAGGCCTAGGTGCGGCGGTACTTCGCGACGGCCAGCGGCGCGAAGACCACGACCAGCCCGACGATCCAGCCCAGGCTCCACAGCAGGTCGGTGCCCGGGTTGCTGCCCTCGAGCAGCGCCCGCGTCGCGTTGACCAGATGGGTCACCGGGTTGACGTGCACCCAGGACTGCAGCCACCCGGGCAGGGTCGAGGTCTGCACGAAGGCGTTGCTGCCGAAGGTCAGCGGGAACATCACCGGGAAGACGAAACCCTGCACCTGCTGCGGCTTCCGGACGAAGAGCGCCACCAGCACGATGACCCAGCACAGCGCGAACGCGAAGCCCAGCACCAGCACCGAGCCGGCCAGCACGCCCAGAACCCCACCGGCCGGCCGAAACCCCAGCATCATGCCGAAGCCGAGGACGACAGCCACCGTCACGACGTAGCGGATGACGTCGGACATGATCGTGCCGAACAGCGGCGCCCACCGGGCGATCGGCAACGTCCGGAACCGGTCGAAGATCCCCTTGTTGATGTCATCGGCCAGCCCGACGCCGGTGCCCGCACTCGCGAACACCACGGTCTGCACGAGCAGGCCCGGCAGCAGGTACTGCAGGTAGGCGTGCTGGCTGCCCGCGACCGCGCCGCCGAACAGGTAGACGAACAGCACGATGAAGATGATCGGCTGCAAGGTCAGGTCCAGCAGCTGCTCCGGGGATCGCTTGATCCGCATGAGGTTTCGCCAGGTGATGGTGAACCCGTGGCCGAGTCCGGCGAGGGGCGAGACCCGGCCGGTACGCCGCGGGGTGGCCGCCGTCGTACCGCCTGGCGCGGTGATCGTTGCCGTGGTCATGGCTGCTCCTGCTCGTTCGTGGTGGGCTCTTCGGCCCGGTGTCCGGTGATGGTGAGGAAGACCTCGTCGAGGCTCGGCCGGCCGAGCTCCAGCTCGAGCACCGCGATCCCGGCGTCGGCGAGGCGGGCCACGGCCTGCGGCATCATCGCGTCGTCGTCGACCGGCGCGATGGCGCTCGGGCTGGACGTCAGCAGCTGCGGCTCGGCGTGGGTGACATCGCGCAGGATCGCGACGACCTGCGGCAGCTGCCGCTCGTCGACCGGTCGGACGGTCAGGGTTTGGCCGCCGACGCGCGACTTCAGCTGGTCGGGGGTGCCGGAGGCGATGACCCGGCCGCGGTCGAGGACGACGATCTCGCCGGCCAGCTCCTCGGCCTCGTCGAGGTACTGCGTCGTCAACAGGACGGTCACGCCGGAGGCGACGCGCTCGTGCACGACGTCCCAGACCTCCTGCCGGGCGCGGGGGTCGAGACCGGTCGTCGGCTCGTCCAGGAACAGGACCTCGGGGTTGCCGATCAGGCTGACCGCGAGGTCGAGCCGGCGGCGCATGCCACCGGAGTAGTTCTTGGCGACCTTCTTGGCCGCGTCGGTCAGGCTGAACTGCTCGAGCAGCTCATAGGCCCGGGTCTTGGCCTGCGCCCGGGGCAGCTCGAGCAGCCGGCCGATCAGCATGAGGTTCTCGATGCCCGAGAGCTCCTCGTCGACCGTGGCGTACTGCCCGGTCAGGCCGATGATCCGGCGTACGTCGTCGGGCTGCCGGACGACATCGAAGCCGCCGACGCGGGCCGAGCCGGCGTCGGGCCGGATCAGGGTCGACAGGACGCGGACGGCCGTCGTCTTGCCCGCGCCGTTGGGCCCGAGTAGGCCGAGGACGGTGCCCCTGGGGACGACGAGGTCGACCCCGTCGAGGGCCAGGGTGTCGCCGAGGGTCTTGGTCAGCCCGCGCGCCTCGACGGCGTGCTCGGTGGCGCCGACCGGCCCGGTCTGGTCACTCGGCGCGATGGTGGTCATGGTCATGGGACTCCTCCTCGTGGGTGTCCCCACCGTGAAGGAGTGGCCTGTCAGACCACGCACAAGCCGCTGTCAGACGATGCGTACCTCTGTCAGTGCCCCGGGTGCGACGTGGGCGACCCGGTCGGATGACTGGTCTTGTCCGGGTGCGAGGTGGGCGAGCCATGCGGGTGCGAGGTCGGCGAGCCATGCGGGTGCGACGTGGGCGAACCGCCGCCGTGGGTGGAGCCGCTGCCCGGCTTGACGATCGAGGCGCAGTACGCCGTGATGCCGTCCGGTCCGCCGGCCGCTGTCGACAGGTTGCGGTAGGCCACCGATGTCGTGGCCAGGCCGCCCTTGGACCAGGCGGTGCAGAGCCCGAAGGCCGCCGCGCCGGTGGCGTCGGGGCCGACCGGCGAGTGCGATGTGGTGCCGCCAGTGGGAGTCTCGGTCGCCGTCTCGCTCGGGGATCCGGTCGGGGTGTCCGTGGGGGATCCGGTCGGATCATCGCCCGCCTGGTCCGTGCCGTCGTCCGAGCCCTGATCCGCCGCCGGCGCACCGATGGCCGAGTGCGCTGCGCGCTGCAGGGGCCCGGGCAGTGAGCCGGTGTAGGCCGCGGCACCAGTGGCGGCTGCCAGCACGAGCACCCCAGCCGCGACGGCTGCTCTGGTCCCGATCACGATCGTGCGCGTTGGTTTCCTCGCTGCCGTCGTGGCTTCGTCGAAGGCCCGGAGGTACGACGCCTCGTCGGCCAGCTCGGCCGCCGTGCCGGGCTGACGCAGCGCGTCCACGACGGCCGCCATCCGGACCCGCTCGCGGTCGACGTCCGAGATGGCGCCGTCATCATCCGGAGCCTGGCTCGGGCCGGGGCCGGTCCACTTCGGGTCGAGCAGGCGGTCGACCAGCCAGAAGTCGGGCTGGCCGTCGGGGTCGGGGTTCCTGGTCTCGTCCATCACCCGGTCAACGACCTGGGTGCGGATCGCGTTACAGCGGGCCGGTCGGCGCGCCGGCGTCGAGCTGCGCGGCCAGGGTGCGCAGCCCGCGGTGCACGGCGACCCGCACGGCACCGGGCGTCTTGCCGACGATGCGGGCGACCTCGGCCACGTCCAGGCCGACGACGACCCGCAGCGTGACCAGCTCGGCGACGGCAGCCGGTAGGTCGGCCACCAGTCGCAACGCCGCCTCCGTGGACAGCTGCTCGATGGCCAGGTCCGCCGTGTCCTGCGCCAGATCGGCGTCGCGTTCGGGCATCGTCGGCAACAGCTGCTCGGGGCGACGGGCACTGCGTCGGTTGAGGTCGGTCGCATGGTTGCGCGCGATCACGACGACCCAACCGCGGAACGCCGACTCGTCGCCATGGAACGAGCCGAGCCCCCGGACGACCTTCAGCCAGGTGTCCGAGGCGACATCGTCCGCGTTGTCCGGGCCGCAGAGCACGCGCAGATAGCGCAGCAGCCCGGGATGGGTGGCCCGCCACAGCTCGGCGAACGCCTCTCGGTCACCGGCTGCGGCGCGGCCGAGGACGTCGGCGAAGGCCGGCCCCAGCTCGTTCACGGCAGCTGGGCTCCGTCGCGGGACACCACGACCGCGAACTACACGCCCTCCGCGGGTGTTGCGTCAAGCGCTGAACAGCGAGGGCTGCTCGAGCTCGAGCAGGTAGCGCTTGCGCTCCAGCCCGCCGCCATAGCCGGTCAGGCTGCCGTCAGCCCCGATCACCCGGTGGCACGGGATGACGATCGAGATCGGGTTGGCGCCGTTGGCCAGGCCGACCGCGCGCGAGGCGACCGGGCCCTTGCCGATCGAGGCCGCGAGCTCGCCATACGACCAGGTCACGCCGTACGGGATGGTCTGCAGCGCGCCCCACACCTGCATCTGGAACTCGGATCCACTGGGCCGCAACGGCAGGTCGAACTCGCGTCGCTCACCCCGGAAGTACTCCCCGAGCTGGGTCGCCGTCCGCACCAGCACCGGCTCGTCGTCGTCCCGGACGCCTCCGGCGCGGGCCATCTCGTCGACGAAGGTCGACGTGCGCTTGGCCTTGTGCGGGCTGAACCAGATGCTCCGCAGGCCGCCGTCGGCCGACGTCAGCAGCAGCTCGTCGACCGGGCTGTCCACGACCGTCCAGGTCAGCATGTGCGCCAGTCTGCCCGCCCCCACCGACAGCAACCGGCCCGGCCCGGCGCGTTGCCGGTCAGGCGAGGCGGGCCTCGAGTAGGTCGAACCAGAGGTGCATCAGGGCCAGGCTCCGATGCGGCGCCCAGCCCGCCGACACCGCCGCGGCCGAGACCGGGTCGCCGGGGAGCCCGTGCCGCTCCAGCGCCCGGCGGACGGCCAGGTCGGTGGGCAGGAAGACGTCCGGGATCACGGCCGGCCCGCAGCGCGAGGTACGACGCGGTCCACGGCCCGACCCCGGGCAGCGCCAGCAGAGCATCCCGGGTCTCCGGCGCGCCCGGACGCGAGCGACTCCCCCTGGTCGAGGACCGCCCGCGCCACGGCGACCACGCTGCGCCCGCGAGCCCGCGGCATCGGCAGCGTCTCGGGGTCCGCCGCGGCCAGAGCAGCCGCGGTCGGGAACGCGTGGGTCAGCCCCGGCTCCGGCCAGCCGGTCCGGCAGCGGCTCGAACCCGTACGCCGCGACGACCCGGCCGAGCACCGTCCGCGCGCCGGCGAGCGAGATCTGCTGGCCGACGATCGTGCTGATGAGGGTCTCGACCGGGTCGGCAGTGCCCGGCGCCCGAACGCCCGGGCCGGCGCGCCACCAGCGGCCCGAGCAGCGGGTCGGCGGACAGGGCACCGAGGGCCGCCGTCGGGTCGCCGTCCAGGTCGAGCAGGGCGCGCAGCTCGGCCGACGCGCCTCGGCCTCGTCCGCTGGCTCGAGTCAGCGCGAGCGAGACGTCGTACCCGCTGTCGCGCAACGATGATCCGCGCGACCCCCGGCCCGCCAGCGCAGTCGCAGCACGCGGGCGTACGCCGGGCCGGCCGGGCCTTCGGCGTACGACCTCCAGCCCGGGCACCGCGTGCAGCCCGAGGAACCAGAGCAGCCGGCGCGCGTCGTACGGCGAGTGCGTCGGGACAGCAGCCGCACCGGCCTAGGCGAAGATCGCCGAGGGCGGGCCCATCGCGATGACCGGGCGGCCGCCGGGTCGAACCAGCGCAGCAGCTCGACGATCTTGGCCGGGTGGGTGTTGACGCAGCCGAGCGTGTAGCCGTGCGCGCCGGTCGTGCCGTAGCAGTGCAGGAAGATCGCGCTGCCCAGCCGCATGTTGGCCGGCGTCGTCGCGACGTACTGCCCGTCGCTCGCCCGATGCACCCCGCCGGCCAGGTTCCAGTCGATGGCCGCGACGTACTGGTACGCCGGCTGGATGTAGTAGAGGTGCTCGGACTGGCTGGTCCGCCACCGGGCCGTCGCCGGGCGCGAGCACTGGAAGATGTTGTAGGTCTTGGGGTCTCGCTGGTCCCCGGCCCAGTAGTTGCGCCGGCGTCAGCTGGTGGTACCGCAGCCCGCTGCCCGGGTCGGCCGACGTCCCGAACGCCTGGCGCAGCCGGTAGATCCCGGTCGGCGTCCGATGGTCCCCCTGGACCCGCTGCGGGCCCTCGACCCAGCCGTTGATCCCGATGTTGGAGTTGTACGGCGCCATGACCCGCCGCCACACGTTGTCCGAGCCGAGCTGCCAGGCCTCGATCGTGCCGTGGATGACGCTCCAGCCGGCGGTCGTGACGATGACGACCTGCCGGGCGGAGCCGAGGCCGACCAGGTCGAGCGGGCGGGGCCGCATCACGGGCGCGACCGGCCGCGCCGTCGGGAGGCGGGCCGGGCGTGCCCGCCGCAACGGACAGCGCCGCCGCGCCGCCGAGGGCCAGCAGGGAACGCCGGCTGATCGGCCGCGGTCAGGGGAGGGGCCGGACGTCATCACTCCTGTGTACACGAGCGCACACGCCATGACCTGTCTGTTGACACGCCAAAGCCCCCGCCGGTCGCGATGACCGACGGGGGCTTTCGGTGTTCAGACCGGGGCGCTCCGTCCCAGATCGCCAGGTCGGGAACACCCGGGAAGTCACCAGCTCAGAGCGGGCGGACCTGGTCGGCCTGCATGCCCTTCGGGCCCTGGGTGACCTCGAACTCAACGCGCTGGTTCTCCTCCAGCGACCGGTAACCGGACGACTGGATGGCGGAGTAGTGCACGAAGACGTCCGGGCCGCCGCCCTCAGGAGCGATGAAGCCGAAGCCCTTCTCGCTGTTGAACCATTTGACAGTTCCCGTGGCCATGGGAATCTCACTCTCATGTAAAGGCCGGTCGGCAACCCGCACTTCGCGGGTAGCCGGGCTGCCGCCGCCCTCCCAAGGGGAGATATCTTCAGACACTGGTGAGCGTCCGCGAGTAACACTCCGCGGACGCTCAGGACGTGCGAGGAACTGCAACTGCAACCGCCCAGAACGCTAGCAGCGTTTACCACCTCCTTGGGAACACGAACCTCGCGCTGGGTTACCAGGCAGGATGTCCGCATGACCCCTGAGCCCTCACGCCGACCCCCGCAACGACGCCCCGACCGCGGGCCCGACCCGCTGGGGCATCCTCGGCACCGGCTGGATCGCGTCGCTGTTCGCCACCGACCTCGGCCCTCCTGCCCGACGCCGAGCTGGTCGCGGTCGGGTCCCGCACCCAGGACCGGGCCGACGCGTTCGTGCCGAGCTGGAGCTCGGCCGGGAGCGTGCGGGCCCACCCGTCGTACGCCGATCTGGTCGCCGATCCCGAGGTCGACGCGGTCTACGTCGCCTCGCCGCACCCGTCGCACCACGCCGACGTGCTGCTGGCGATCGAGGCCGGCAAGGCGGTGCTGTGCGAGAAGCCGTTCACGCATGAACGCCGGGCAGGCCCGGGAGCTGGTCGACGCGGCGCGGGCGCGACGGGACGTTCCTGATGGAGGCGATGTGGACCCGCTTCCTGCCGCACATCGTCAAGATCCGCGAGCTGCTCGCCGCCGGCGCGCTGGGCGAGGTGCGGGCGGTCTACGCCGACCACGGGCAGTGGTTCGAGCGCAACGCCGAGCACCGGCTGTTCGCGCCGGAGCTCGGCGGTGGGGCGTTGCTCGACCTCGGGGTCTACCCGATCTCGTTCGCGTCGATGGTGCTCGGGGCGCCGTCGCGGGTCACAGCGGTGAGCGACCCGACCTTCACCGGCGTCGATGCGACAGACGTCAATCCTGTTGCAGCACAACGGTGGCGCCCAGGCGGTGCTGACCTGCACGCTCGAGGCCGCCTCGCCCGTGACCGCCGCGATCGTCGGCACCGAGGCGCGGATCGAGATCGACCGGACCTGGTATGCGCCGACGACCTTCCGGGTCGTCACGCGCGACGGAGAGGTGACCGAGTACGCCGAGCCGTGCGAGCCGCGGGGCATGCAGTACGAGGCGGCGGAGGTCGGCCGCTGCCTGCGCGCCGGGCTGCTGGAGAGCCCGGACCTGCCGCTGGACGAGACGGTGTCGATCATGGCCACGATGGACGAGGTCCGGGCCCAGATCGGCCTGACCTACCCCGGCGAGTAGGCGCCACCGGCTGGTCCGCGAGCGGCCGCTCAGACGCTCAGGACCTGCATCGCGCCCAGGACGGCGACGATCTCGGGCACCTCGTGGGTGCGGAAGACGCTGGCGCCGCCGAGGCTGGCCAGGACCGCGAAGAAGCCCTCGGCGATGCGGAACTCGTCCTCGAACAGGTCGAAGGCGTGCGGCACGCGCGTGGCAGACCGGCAGGCCGAGCGTCGCGCAGCCGGAAGGTGTTGAGCAGCACCTGCGTCTGGTGCGAGACCCGGGTCTTCGGGTCGGTGAGGTTGGCGTAGTAGAAGCCCATCGCCGGGTCGATCACGATCCGCTCGACGCCCGTGCTTGCGCGCGGCGATCGCGGCCCGCGCGCCGAAGTGCTCGAGCAGCTCGCGGCACCGGGTCCTCGTCGACCGGCACGTCGGTGACCTCGCGGACGTTTTCGCCGGTGACCCGGCACATCAGCAGCGTCGCGCCGTGCTCGGCGACCAGGTCGAAGACCTCGTCCTGGTCGTCGTGACCGGTGAAGTTGATCATCGACGGCGCCCAGCTCGAGGCAGGCCCGGGCGACCTCCGGCCGGTAGGTCTCCACCGACACCTGGATCCCGTCGTCCACCAGCTGCCGGACCACCGGCGTCAGCGCGGCGAGCTGGTCCGGCGCCGAGACCCGCTTGGTGCCGGCGTTGCTCGACTCCGCACCGATGTCGACGACGTCGGCGCCCTGGGCGGTCTGTACGCGCGCCTTGCGGATCGCGCTCGCCGTCGAGGTCGCGACGCTCTCCCGGTAGGTCGAGTCGCGGGACAGGTTGATGCAGCCGAGGACCAGCGGCCGCGGTCGACGTCGTAGCTGCGGTCGCCGATCAGGAGCGGTCCGACCGGCGTACCGGCGTCGTCGCGGTGACGGTCGTAGAGCTCGGCCAGGGCCTGCGAGGGTGATCATGCACGGCCTCTCATCGGGGTCGCTCACTGACGTAGCGGTTGAACAGGAAGCCATCGTCGGCCGCGATGACCTGGGCCAGCGAAAAGTGTTGCGGCACAGACGAGGCCGGGCCAGTCGAGACCTGGCCGCCACCGCCATCAGCGGGCGAGACGGTGAGGTCGACCTCGTCCAGCAGACCGTCCTGGGAGATCGTCGCGAGCAACCGCGCGCCGCCCTCGCAGACGATGCGGCGCAGGCCCCGCTCCGCGAGCCGGTCGACCATGACGCCGAGGTCGAGCTGGGCATCGGGGAGGGCCATCACGTCGGCGTGCCGCCGGGCCTCGGCCAGGCGGTCCGGGGCGGCCGACTCGGTCGTCACCACGATCGGGCGCACCGCCGACTCGGCGAAGATCGGCTCGTCCCATGGCAGGTCGAGCGTGCCGCTGACGATCGTGACGACGGGGGCGGCTGCCTGCCCGGCCGCCGCCCGTGGCTCGGCGTCGTCGCGCCCGGGCGAGCATCGGACGGTAGCGCTCGGCCCGGAAGGTGCCGGCGCCGATCAGGACCACGTCGCTGGTCCGGCGTACGGCGCCGAAGACCGTCCGGTCGCTGACCGAGGAGATCGACCGGCTCCGCCCGTCCGGGCCGACGGTCCCGCCGTCCAGGGTCACACCATCATGGCACGAAGCCACCGCCCTTGCGTCCGGCCACGGGTAGGCCGCGCCGAGCTCCGCCGACGTCGACCGGCCCGGGACGCGGGCCGATGACCAGCCGGAACGGCGGACTCGGGACCCCGCCGTCCTCGGGTGAGTCAGCCACGCCGGCCCTTGCGGGTCGCGGCGAAGGCCAGCAGCGCGGCGCCCGACCACGACCAGGACCAGGCCGATGACGGTCCACTGGGCGTGGCCGCTCATCGCGCTGCCACCGACGACGTCCGGTGCCCTGCAGGGTCCACACCACGCCGACGAGGAGCGGCGATCACCCCGACGGCGGCGACCGACAGTCTCTGCATGCCGCAACCGTACGTCGCCGCGCCGAGAAGGGCTAGACAGGTGACCATTCGGTCACGTATTTTCCCGGCATGGACGACGTGCAGACAGCCCAGACCACGCAGGTGTATCGAATCTTCATCCGGGCCAGCGCCGAGCAGGTGTGGCAGGGGATCACCGACCCGGCGTTCATCACGCGGTACTTCCACGGGTCCCGTGTGCGCAACGAGCTCCGGGCCGGTGGCCGGTGGCTCTCGATGTCCCCCGACGAGCAGACCGTGTGGAACGACGGCCAGGTCCTCGAGTGCGACCCGCCGCGGCGCCTGGTGCACACCTGGACCTCGATGTACGACCCGGTGGCGTCGCCTCGAGCCGGCCAGCCACGTCATCTGGGAGATCGAGGACCAGGGCAACGGGACCTGCCTGCTGACCCTGACCCACGACCGGCTGGAGCACTCCCCCAAGACGGCGAGCAACGTCTCCGGCGCCGGCTGGATGCACGTGATCAGCGGGCTCAAGACCCTGCTCGAGACCGGGGAGCCGCTCGACCCGCCCGCCTAGCCCCGGTACGCCGCTGGCGCCGCCTGCCGGGTCAGTGCTTGTGCTTGGGGTCCGGGCAGAGCCCCAGGGGCAGCGTGCAGACCGTGTCCTTGAGGACGCCGCCGAGCCCGCCGGACCCCGTGCCGCTGGACCCCGAGCCGCTGGACCGCTGAGCCGCTCGAGCCGCTGGAGCCGGAGCCGCTCGACCCGGAGCCACTCGACCCGGAGCTGCCGGAGCCCGAGCCCGAGCTCCCTGAGCCCTTGGACGAGCCGCCGGACAGGCCGCCGAGCGTCTTGTCGACGGTGTCCCCGACCGAGCCGACGGTCTTGCCGACCGTGTCCCCGACCGAGCCGACGGTCTTGCCGACCGTGTCGCCCACCGAGCCGCCGACCGTCTTGCCCACCGTGTCACCGACCGAGCCCACGGTCGAGCCCACCGTCTTGCCGACCGAGCCCACGGTGCCGCCGACCGTGCCGCCACCCGAGCCCGAGCCAGAGCCGGAGCCAGAGCCGGCTGCCGGAGCCGCTGCCCGAGCCGGTCGTGGTGCCGGGCGTCGAGGAGGCCGGCGAGCCGGGGACGCCACCGGTCGTCCCGCCGGGGACACCGGACGTTCCGCCGGTCGTGCCGCCCGTCGCGCCAGGAGTTGTTCCACCCGTCGTCCCACCGACCGTCCCACCGACAGTCCCACCGACGGTGCCCCCCACACCGGCCTGGATCGAGGTGGCCCCCGGCGTCACACCTGCGGCCGACTTCGGCGTGCCCTGGGCGGCCGTTGTGGCGTAGACCTTGACTGCCGACGGGCGGTGGTCGACCGGCTGGCTCGCCGCGCCCGGCGGGAGCGCCCCCACGGCAACCGCGACCGCGGTCACGCCGGCCGCGCTCGCCGCGGTCGCGCGTCGTCGCAGCAGCAGCGTCGGCCACCCGCGCGCCCCCCTCACCGACCCAGCGCAGGAACGGGACGTTGACGAAGAAGGCCATCGGCCCGACCGACCAGAGCAGTCGCGGCAGCGCGATCTGCAGGAACGCGCGCACCATGATCGGGTCGAAATGCGTTCCGGCACAACGGGTCAGCTCGGCCCGGGCCGAGAAGGTCGAGCGCGCCGCCTTGTAGGTGCGGGCGGCCGTCATGGTCTCGAACGCGTCCACGACTGCGACGGCGCGACCGGCCGTCGAGATCGCCGGACCGGCCAGCCCAGCCGGGTAGCCCGAGCCGTCGTACCGCTCGTGGTGCTCGGCGATCCCGGTGAACCACGGGCCGAGCCAGGCCGCGAGGGGCGCCGCCAGGGCGGCGCCCTTGGCCGCGGGTGGCCCTTGATCGCCTGCCCACTCGTCGGGGTTGAGCGAGCCGGGCTTGTTCGAGGACGGCCGCCGCGACCTCGAGCTTGCCGATGTCGTGGATCAGCGCCGCCCAGCGCAGCCGGCCGGCAGCCGGGCGCGGGCAGGTCGAGCTCGCGGGAGAGCAGGTCGCAGAACAGCCGGACCCGCTCGCTGTGGCCGCGGGTCTTGCGGTCGTGCCGGCCCAGCGCGGTCACCAGCGCGAGCATGGTCTCGGCCGCCTCGTGCTCGGTCAGGTTGTCGCTGGCGAGCAGCTTGGTGATCTCGCGCATGCTGGTCGCCCGCCGGGCCACCTTGAGCCGGCTCGGCGCCTTGTCCGGGAAGAGCATCGTCATCCGCAGGAGCACCACGAGCGGCATCAGCCGCATGGTCAGCCGTGACACGACCAGCGAGACGGTGACGGCGATGGCGAGCGACGGCCAGCGTGGCCGGCAGTCGCGACATCAGCACCGTTGAGCCATGGCGAAACCGCCCGCACGGCAACGGTGCCCGACGATGATCGGTGTCCCATAGGCCAACAACCGCAGCCCGATGGACAGCAAGGCCGCGAGCGCCAGCTCACGTCGGTCACCACAGTCTGCGTGGTCACGGTCCCTCCCCCCACCCCTTGCGTTCGACGGCGCCAACTATCCGGGCGAGCGTGTGCGGGCGAGCACGCTTTGTACGTCGGATAGCCCGTTCGGCGGATTGCCTAGACGACCAACCAGGCCCCGGCGGCGGCCAGCGCGACCGTGCCGACGAGGAAGAGCGGCGACCCAGAGCCCGGCCGGCAGATGGGTCAACCGGGCCAGCTGGTCGGCGTCGGACCCGCGCACACCGCGACGGCCACGACGGCCTCGGCGCGCGGCGTACAGACTGAGCACCTCACGCGGCCCGGCGAAGAGCAGGAACCAGGTCACCGCATAGCCGAAGCCCGCCTGCACCGTCGCCGGCAGCCACCAGGTCACGGCGAAGACCACGGCGCCGCTCACCAGGACCGACCAGGCGCCGAACCAGTTGCGCATCTGCACCAGGATCAGCGCGAGCACCGCGACCAGCAGCCAGAGCAGCGCGACGACCCGGCCGGTGTGCAGCAACGCGGCCGCGCCGAGACCGAGCAGCGCCGGGCGCCAGGTAGCCCGCCGCCAGCATCGCCACCATGCCCGGCCCGCGCGGCCGACCGACCGACACCGTCACGCCAGAGCTGTCCGAGTGCAGCCGGATCCCGGCCAGCCGCCGCCCGGTCAGCAGCGCGACGACGGCGTGCCCGCCCTCGTGCACGATCGTCGAGACGTGCCGGGTCACCGCCCAAACCCGAGGCAGCGCAACGAAAGCCAGCCCGACCACGCGCCGCCAGCGCGACCACCCACGGCTCGGGGCGCCGCGCTGCTGTCCAGCAACTCGCGCAGCTACGCCGTGGCGAGGGTCAGCGCGTCGGTCGCCGCGTCACGGTCGATCCGCACCGTGTCGCCGTCGTGGACCTCGCCGGCCAGGATCGCGCGGGCCAGCCGGTCGCCGATCTGGGTCTGCACCAGCCGGCGCAGCGGCCGGGCGCCGTACGCCGGGTCGTAGCCCGGTCATCGCCAGCCACTCCCGGGCGCCGTCGCTGACGTCGAGGGTCAGCCGCCGGTCGACCAGCCGCTGGGCCAGCGCCTGCGACCTGCAGGTCGACGATGTGCGCCAGGTCCGCGGTGCTGAGCGGGTCGAAGATCACGATGTCGTCGAGCCGGTTGAGGAACTCGGGCTTGAACGCCGCCCGCACCGCCGCCATCACCGAGTCGCGCTTGACCGCCTCGTCGAGCATCGGGTCGACCAGGAACTGCGAGCCGAGGTTGGAGGTCAGCACGAGGATCGCGTTGCGGAAGTCGACCGTCCGGCCCTGGCCGTCGGTCAGCCGGCCGTCGTCGAGCACCTGCAACAGGATGTCGAAGACCTCGGGGTGGGCCTTCTCGACCTCGTCCAGCAGCACGACGCTGTACGGCCGCCGGCGGACCGCCTCGGTGAGCTGCCCGCCCTCCTCGTAGCCGACGTAGCCGGGAGGCGCACCGACCAGGCGCGCGACGGAGTGCCGCTCGGAGTACTCGCTCATGTCGATCCGCACCATGGCCCGCTCGTCGTCGAACAGGAAGTCGGCCAACGACTTGGCGAGCTCGGTCTTGCCGACGCCGGTCGGCCCGAGGAACAGGAACGAGCCCGTCGGCCGGTCCGGGTCGGAGATGCCGGCCCGCGAGCGGCGTACGGCGTCGCTGACCGCGCGGACGGCGGCGGTCTGGCCGACCAGCCGAGCCGCCGATGATCTCCTCCATCCGGAGCAGCTTGCTCGGTCTCACCCTCGAGCAGCCGGCCGGCCGGGATGCCGGTCCAGGCACTCACGACGTCGGCGACGTCGTCCGGTCCGACCTCGTCCTTGACCATCAGCTCGGCCTGCGGCACATGGGTTTCGGCGGCCTGAGCCGTGGCCAGCTCGGCCTCCATCTGCGGGATCTGGCCGTAGAGGATGGCCGACGCCTCGGCGAGGTTGCCCTCGCGCTGCAGCCGCTCGGCCTGCCCGCGCGCCTCGTCGATCTTGCTCTTGAGGTCGCCGACCCGGTTGAGGCCGGCCTTCTCCGCGTCCCAGCGGGCGTTGAGCGCGGCCAGCTGCTCGCGCTTGTCGGCCAGGTCCTGGCGCAGCCGGGCCAGCCGCTCCTTGCTGGCCGCGTCCTCCTCGCGCTCGAGCGCGAGCTCCTCCATCGTCAGCCGGTCGACCAGTCGGCGCAGCTCGTCGATCTCGACCGGCGAGGAGTCGATCTCCATCCGCAGCCGGCTGGCCGCCTCGTCGACCAGGTCGATCGCCTTGTCCGGCAGCTGCCGACCGGAGATGTACCGGTCGGACAGTTGCGCTGCGGCAACCAACGCGGAGTCGGCGATCGAGACCTTGTGGTGCGCCTCGTAGCGCTCCTTGAGCCCACGCAGGATCGCCACCGTGTCCTCGACACGTCGGCTCGCCCACGAAGACCTGCTGGAACCGCCGCTCCAGCGCCGGGTCCTTCTCGATCCGCTGGCGGTACTCGTCGAGCGTCGTCGCGCCGACCAGCCGGAGCTCGCCGCGGGCCAGCATCGGCTTGAGCATGTTGCCGGCGTCCATCGCCGAGTCACCGGTCGCGCCGGCGCCGACGACGGTGTGCAGCTCGTCGATGAAGGTGACGACCTGCCCGTCGCTGCCGCGGATCTCCTCGAGCACGGCCTTGAGCCGCTCCTCGAACTCACCGCGGTACTTGGCGCCGGCCACCATCGCGGCCAGGTCGAGTGACATCAACCGCTTGTCCCGCAACGACTCTGGCACGTCTCCGGCCACGATCCGCTGGGCCAGGCCCTCGACGACGGCGGTCTTGCCGACGCCGGGCTCGCCGATCAGCACCGGGTTGTTCTTGGTCCGACGCGACAGCACCTGGATGACCCGGCGGATCTCGCTGTCGCGGCCGATGACCGGGTCGAGCTTGCCGTCCCGGGCTGCCGCGGTGAGGTCGACGCCGTACTTCTCGAGCGCGTCGTACTGACGCCTCGGGTTCTCGGTCGTGACCTTGCGGCCGCCGCGCAGCTCGGGGATCCGGGTCGATGATCGCGTCGGCGTCGAGGCCGAAGGCTCGCCGGTCCGGGCCAGCGCGAGCAGCAGGTGGTCGGTCGAGATGAAGGTGTCGCCCATCGCGGTCATGGCCTGCTGGGCCTGCTGCAGCACCGTGCGGGTGGCGCGGGCCAGCTGCGGCGGGGAGACGGTGTTGCCGCTCACGGCCGGCAGGCGAGGCGAGCGCCTTGGCGGCGAGCCTCCGCCGGCCAGGGTCGGCCGACGAGCCGACCGACTCGAGCAGGGCGCCGGTCGTGGTGTCCGGCTGCTGGGCGAGGGCGGCCAGCAGGTGGGCCGGCTCGACGTGCGGGTGGCCGGCCGCGGTCGCGGCGCGCACGGCGGTCGAGAAGGCCTCCTGGGCCTTGGTGGTGAGTTCCATCAGTCGACCATGCTCCTCGGTGGCTCCGGATCGTTTCCTGGGTTGTCGTTTCCTCGGTTCAGCGATCTCTCACTGGGTCAACGTGACTCAAAGTTGAGCGTATTCCGCTCAACTTCGAGCCGTACGACGCTCAGCCCGGTCGTCGCCGGGCCGAGCAGCAGCTCGCCGGTCAGCGGGTCGAACTCGCTGCCGTGACAGTTGCAGATCAGGGTGCCGTCGTCGGCCAGCTCGCCGTCGTCGGTGAACGGGCACTGGGCGTGCGGGCAGCGGTCCTCGGTCAGCACCCAGCCGTCCGCCGTGCGGATCGCAGCCATGGCGGCCCCGTCGACCTCGACCGCGGCGATCGTCCCGACCGGCTGCTCCGGGTCGATGTCGTCGAGGGTCATCGAGGCGTCATCGGTCCCAGACGACCGGCAGCCGCTTGGCGCCGCGCACGGCCCAGCCGTGGACCTGCGGCGGGTCGTCGGGGTCGAGCCGCAGCCCGGGCAGCCGGCTGAACATCTCCTCCAGCACGACCTGGCCCAGCGTGCGGGCGATCGAGTGGCCGACACAGAAGTGCGTGGCGTAGCCGAACGACACGTGGGTCTTGTTGTCGCGGTCGAGGTCGAAGACGTCCGGGTCCGGGAAGCGCTCCGGGTCGCGGTTGGCCGAGCCGATGACCAGGGCCACCTCGGTGCCGGCCGGGAAGAGCAGGCCGCCGAGCTCGGCGTCGACCCGCATCACCTTCTCGGTCATGCCGAACGGCGCCAGCCAGCGCAGCCCCTCGTCGATCGCCTTGGCCGACCAGGCAGCCGGGTCCGCAGCGAGGCGCGCCGCCTGCTCCGGGCCGGCCGAGCAGCCCGACCAGGGTGTTGGCGATGCCGTGCGCCGGCTCCTGGAAGCCCCCGACGATCAGGACGCCGATGCTGCCGATCATCTGGTCGATGGTGCGGGTCTGGCCGGCCGGAAGGCCGTCGTGGAGCAGGTGCGAGATCGCGCTGTCGTCCGGCGTCTCGACCAGCTCGGGCAGCCGACGCTCGAGGTAGGCGATCACCTCGGCCTTGGCCGCCCGCCCTTGGGCCGCAACGGTTTCACTGCGGCCGAAGTCGACCAGGTAGGCGCCGTACTGCTTGAACCAACGGGAGAGGGTGGCGTCGTCGACGTCGGTGAAGCCGAGGACGTCGCCGACGGTGCGCTGGCTGATCGGCTCGAGGATCTCGACGACGCCTCGGCCCGGCCCTCGGTCGCGGATCGCGTCGATGTAGTCGGCGGCGACCCGACGCAGGTGGCTGTCCCGGTAGCCCTGGACCGCCCGCGGCCGGAACGGCGGGTTGAGCGCGTTGCGCATCTCCCGATGCTCGGCACCGCGCAGGCTGATCACGTTGGGGTCGCCGTAGACCGTGTTGAAGATGTCCTTGGCCGGCTCGAAGACCTCGTCGTTGTTGCCGGCCTCGTCGCACAGCGCCCAGGTCGTCACGAAGACCCGCCCCGCCTGCGGCACCCAGGCCATCGGCTGGTGCTCCCGAAGCCACGCGTACGTCGGGTAGGGGTCGGCCTCGAGCACGTCGAGGCTGACGTCGTGGACGACGTCCGTCGCGAGTGGGGCCGGCGGCGTCACTCCGGCCGCCAGACCACGAGGGAGGTGCTCTGGCCGAAGGCGGAGCGTGGCGCGCGACGGCCCGGCGGCATGCTGATGATGTCGCCGGACGGGGCGGCGGCGAAGACCCGGCCGCGAGCAGCACTCACCCGGTCGAGCTCGGTCATCAGCTCGGAAACCCTGTGCCGCAACGCATCCACCTGAGTCTCGAGCTCCATGATGCGCTTGATGCCGGCCAGGTTGACGCCGTCGTCCTGGGAGAGCCGCTGGACCTCGCGGAGCATGGCGACGTCGCGGCTCGAGTAGCGGCGACCGCGGCCGGCCGTGCGGTCCGGGGACACCAGGCCCAGCCGGTCGTACTGCCGCAGGGTCTGCGGGTGCATCCCGGCGAGCTGGGCGGCGACCGAGATCACGAAGACCGCGGCGTCGTCGTCGAACCCGGTGTCGTCGGACACGTCAGCCCTCCGTCGCCTTGGCCCGCAGGTCGGCCCGCGGGTCCTCGCTCGCCGTGGCCTTCTGGAATGCCTCGACCGCCTCGCGGGCCTCATCCGAAAGCCGTTGCGGCACAGCGACTTCGACCTTGGCCAGCAGGTCGCCGCGCGGCTTGCCCCTTGCGCTCGACCCCGCGGCCCTTGACCCGCAGCACGCGACCGCTCGGCGTGCCGGCCGGCAGCTTGACCTTGACCGATGACCCGTCGAGGGTCGGCACCTCGAGCGTGCTGCCCAGCGCCGCCTCGGCGAAGGTGACCGGCACCGTGACCGTCAGGTTGTCGCCGTCCCGGCCGAAGACCGGGTGCGGCTCGACCTGCACCGTCACGACCATGTCGCCGGCCGGCGCGCCCTCGTCGCCGCGGCGGCCCTTGCCGGGCAACCGGATCCGCTGGCCGTCCTTGACGCCGGGCGGGATCCGCGCGGTGATGACCCGGCCCTCCGGCGAGCGCAGCTGGACCGTCTCGCCGGCCACGGCCTGGCGGAAGCCGAGCCGGGTCGTCGCCTCGACATCGGCCCCACGCTGCGGGCCGCGCGGTGCGCCGTACCCGCCGTAGCCGGCTCCGCCGCCCCCGAACATGCCGCCGAGCAGGTCCTCGAGCGAGGCCCCGCCCGGTCCGCCCGGCGCGCCACCGGTCGAGAACCGCACGTTGGGCCCAGCGCCGCCGCCACCGCCGAACATCGTGCTGAAGACGTCCTCGAAGCCGCCCGCACCGCCGCCCCTGCCCCCGGAGGTGAACCGGGCGCCGCCCTGGGTCATCGAGCGGATCGCGTCGTACTGCTTGCGCTGCTCGGGGTCGGACAGGACCGAGTAGGCCTCGCCGACCTCCTTGAACCGCAGCTCCTTGGCCGCGTCGCCGGCGTTGCGGTCGGGGTGCAGCGTCTTCGCCAGCTTGCGGTAGGCCTTCTTGATCTCGCCCTCGGAGGCGTCCTTGGAGACGCCGAGAAGCGCGTAGAAGTCCTTGTTCAACCAGTCCTGGCTCGCCATCGGCGTCCCTCCTCCCTCGCTGCTGGTCGACCTGCTGTGCCGGGTACGCCGGCTCAGGCCGGGTCGGCGACCGCGACCCGGGCCGCGCGGAGCACCCGCTCGCCCTGCCGGTAGCCCGGCTGCAGGACCTGGGTCACCGTCGTCACGTCGCACACCTTCGCCGAGATCGGCCTCGGTGTGCATCAGCGCCTCGTGGACCGCCGGGTCGAACGGCTCGCCCACGGCGCCGAAGCGCTCCAGGCCGTAGCGGGCCAGGACCGCGTCGAGCTTGTCGGAGATCGCCGCGAACGGCCCGCCCTCGAGGTCGCCGTGCTGACGCGCCAGGTGGATGTCGTCGAGCACCGGCAGCAGGGCCTCGAGCACGCCACCGACGGCCTGGTCGCGCGCGACATCGCGGTCGCGCTCGACCCGCCGCCGGTAGTTGACGTACTCGGCCTGCAGCCGCTGCAGGTCGCCCAGCCGCTCGGCCGCCAGGTCGGCGGCGGCCGACTCCAGCACGGCCGTGTCTGCTGCTGTGCTGGAATCGGACGGGTCGGAGGGCTCGGCAGCCATCGCCGCCGGGTGCCTCAGCTCACCGGTCTCGGGGTCGATCCGCCGCTTGTCGCGGATGACGGGGCCGCTGCCGGCCCCCTCCTCCTGCTCCTCGTCGGCGGGCCGGGCGGACGGCGTGAAGTCGTCCGGCTGGCTCAGCGGCCCGTCGCCCATCACTTGTCCTCGTCGACGACCTCGGCGTCCACCACGTCGCTGTCGTCGTCGTGGTGCCCGGCCTCCCCACCGTCGGCCTCGGCCGAGCCCTGGGCCGAGGGACCCTCGGCCGACTCAGCCGCCTGGGCCGCGGCGTACATCGCCGTGCCCAGCTCCTGGCTGACCTTGGCCAGCGTCTCGGACTTCTCCGAGATCTCGGCGGGGGTGGTGCTCTCGTTCTTGAGCGCGTCCTTGAGGTCGGTCAGCGCCGCGTCGACCGGCTCCCGCGACTCGGCCGGGATCTTGTCCTCGTTGTCCTTGAGGAACTTCTCGGTCGAGTAGACGAGCTGCTCGGCCCCGTTGCGGGCCTCGGCCTCCTCGCGGCGGCGCTTGTCCTCCTCGGCGTGCGCCTCGGCGTCCTTGACCATCCGCTCGATCTCGTCCTTCGGCAGCGCGCTGCCGCCGGAGATCGTCATCGACTGCTCCTTGCCCGTGCCCTGGTCCTTGGCGGACACGTGCACGATGCCGTTGGCGTCGATGTCGAAGGTGACCTCGATCTTGGGGATGTTGCGCGGCGCCGGCGCGATGCCGGTCAGCTCGAACGTGCCGAGCGGCTTGTTGTCCCGGGCCAGCTCGCGCTCACCCTGGAACACCTGGATCAGCACGCTCGGCTGGTTGTCGTCGGCCGTCGTGAAGATCTCGCTGCGCTTGGTCGGGATCGCGGTGTTGCGCTCGATCAGCTTGGTCATCAGGCCGCCCTGCGTCTCGATGCCCAGCGACAGCGGGGTCACGTCGATCAGCAGCACGTCCTTGCGCTCGCCCTTGAGGACACCGGCCTGCAGCGCGGCGCCGACGGCGACGACCTCGTCCGGGTTGACGCCCTTGTTGGGCTCCTTGCCGCCGGTGAGCTCCTTGACGACCTCGGTGACGGCCGGCATCCGGGTGGAGCCGCCGACCAGCACGATGTGGTCGATGTCGCCGACCTTGATGCCCGCGTCGGAGATGACCGAGCGGAACGGCGCCTTGGTGCGGTCCAGCAGGTCAGACGTCATCTGCTCGAACTGGGCCCGGGTGAGGGTCTCGTCGAGGTGGATCGGGCCGTTCTCGGTCATCGACAGGTACTGCAGCGACAGGTTGGTGCTGGTCGCGGTCGACAGCTCCTTCTTGGCCTGCTCGGCCGCCTCGCGCAGCCGCTGCATGGCGATCTTGTCCTTGGCCAGGTCGACGCCGTACGAGTTCTTCACCACCGTGAGCAGGTGGTCGACGATGCGCTGGTCCCAGTCGTCACCACCGAGGTGGTTGTCACCGCTGGTCGAGCGGACCTGGATGGTGGAGAAGTCGTCCTCGTCCTTGCCGACCTCGAGCAGGGAGACGTCGAACGTGCCACCACCGAGGTCGAAGACGAGGATCAGCTCGTCCTCCTTGCCCTTGTCCAGGCCGTAGGCCAGGGCGGCGGCGGTCGGCTCGTTGATGATCCGCAGGACGTTGAGGCCCGCGACCTCGCCGGCCTCCTTGGTCGCCTGACGCTGAGCGTCGTTGAAGTACGCCGGGACGGTCACGACCGCGTCGGTGACCGGCTCACCGAGGTAGCTCTCGGCGTCCCGCTTGAGCTTCTGCAGGATCCGGGCGCTGATCTCCTGCGGCGTGTAGGACTTGCCGTCGATGTCGACGGTCCAGTCCGTGCCGATGTGCCGCTTGACCGACCGGATGGTCCGGTCGACGTTGGTGACGGCCTGGCGCTTGGCGATCTCGCCGACCAGGACCTCGGAGTTCTTGGCGAAGGCCACGACGGACGGCGTCGTACGGCCGCCTTCGGCGTTGGCGATGACGGTGGGCTCGCCACCTTCGAGGACGGCGACCACGGAGTTCGTGGTGCCCAGGTCGATACCGACTGCACGTGCCATGGGGATTCAGCTCCTGCGAGATAGAGGGTGGTGCCGTGAAGTTGAGCGAACTTGGCTCAAGGTTGGACCTCGGTCCGATCTGATGTCAAGTCCGCTGGGCCAAACGTGAGTCCATCACGCTCAACTTCGTCTCGCGGGAGCTCATTCCCGCAGGTGGTGGGCCTGTCCCGGGACCTGTCGCGGCTGGGTCTTCCCTCGCCTTAGGCCCGCATTGAGGCAACGGCGCGTCACATTTGACGCGCCGTTGCCTCAATAACGGGACAAGCGGGGTACGGCGGGGGGGACGACGGGCTCTGGGTCAGCCGTCGCTGCCGCTGCCGCTCTTGCCGGAGCCGCCGGAGTCGTGGGAGCCCCCGCCGGAACCCGAGCCGCCGCCGGAACCGGAGCCGCCGTGCGAGCCGCCGCCGTCGCCGCCGCCACCACCGCTACTGCTGCCGCCGCTGCCGGGGCGGTTGCCGCCGTGGTCGTCGGTGCTGGACGGGGTCGAACCGGTCGGGCTCGCCGCCCCGTGTCCCAGGGTCAGCACCGGCACCCCGCCGCGGCACACGCCCTCGATCTCGACGCTCCGCTGGCCCGAGTGGAACTCCACCTTCAGCCGGGGGCTGAGGTCCTTGACCTCCACCGTCCACTTGCTGGCCGGGATGGCCCCGCCGAGCGAGATGACCCCGGCCGGCGTACAGGTTGCGGTGACGCGGTTGCCCGAGCTGCTCGAGCGAGGCGCTGTGCCCGGCCGTCGCGGACGCCGTGCTGGAGGCGGTGGACGTCGCACCGGGCACGCCCCCCGTCAGTCCGGGACCCGGACCGCCGAGCAGGGATATCCCCGCGCGGTCCACGACGACCCAGGCCACGGTCGCGGCGACGGCCACGGCAGCGACCCACGCGAGCACCACCAGCCCCGCGGTCAGCCGTCGCCGCCCGGCCGCCGGGCCGGCCAGCGCCTCAGTCATGGTCCTCAGCCTCGCTCATCAACATTCCTTTCGGCACAGCGTAGGTTTTCCTTCATGGCCGGCGTCCTCGTGGTCGAAGACGACCCGGCGATCCGGTCCGGTCTGGTGCGAGCCCTGACCGACCGCGGACACGCGGTCACCGCGGTGGGCACGGGCATGGCGGCGCTGCAGGCCGTCGTCGACCAGCCGCCCGACATCGTGCTGCTGGACCTCGGCCTGCCTGATGTCGACGGCCAGCAGGTCCTGAGCATGTTGCGGTCGGTTTCGGCGGTGCCAGTCGTCGTCGTGAGTGCTCGGGACCGCGACGCCGACGTCGTGGCCGCCCTCGATGCGGGCGCGGACGACTACGTGGTCAAGCCGGTCGGCGCCGAGCAGCTCGACGCGCGGGTGCGGGCAGTGCTGCGCCGCGGAGCCCCAGCGGCCGCCGACCGCGAGATCGTCGTCGGCGCACTCGTCCTCGACCCGAAGGCGCGCACCGTCACCCTCGAAGGGCGCTCGGTCGAGCTGACCCGCAAGGAGTTCGAGCTGCTGCTGGCCCTGGCCGAGCGGGCCGGGACCGTGGTCTCCAAGCGCGAGCTGCTGGCGGAGGTCTGGCGACAGCCGTACGGCGGCGCGGACCGCACCGTCGACGTCCACCTCTCGTGGCTGCGCCGCAAGCTCGGCGAGAGCGCAGACGAACCGCGCTACCTGCACAGCGTCTGGGGTGTCGGGGTCCGCCTCGCCCCGCCGGCCGAGGCCTAGCGTGGGGGGCCGGCCGTGCGCCGCAACCTGACCCTGCTGGTCGCGGCGACCACCACCGCCGTGGTGCTTGCGCTCGTGATCCCGCTCGCGCTGCTGGTCGGACGGCTGGCGCAGGACCGGGCCATCGCCGCGGCCACCCAGCAGGCCCAGTCGGTCGCCCTCCTGATCGCGGTCAGGACACCCGTCGACCAGCTCGGGTCGCTCCTGACGTTGAGCGACGAGCGCAGCGGCCTGCGCACCAGCGTCGTGCCCGCAACTGGCGCCGCACTCGGCCCGGCGGTCGGGGCCACTGACCTGGCTCGGGCGCGCGGCGGTGAGTCCTTCACCACCTTCTCCGGTCAAGACGGGGACGGCGCCGCCGTCTACCTCCCGGTGGCCGTCGCAGGCGGCACCAGTGTGGTGCGCGTCGGCGTCACCCCGGACGCGTTGACCGACGGTGTCGCCCGGGCCCGAATTGCATTGATAGCGTTGGCTTTTGGGCTCGTCGTGGCCTCGTTGGCGGCGGCCGTGGCGCTCGCCCGCCGGATCACTGCCCCGCTCGTGGGCGTCGCCGAGGTGGCGCACGACCTGCGCCGGGGAGACCTCCAGCGCCGCGTGCAGCCGGGTGGCCCACCCGAGGTTCAAGAGGTCGGTACGGCGCTGAACCAGCTGGCCGGTCGGATCGGCGAGCTGCTGCAGGCCGAGCGGGAAGCGGCCGCCGACCTCTCGCATCGGCTGCGGACTCCCGTCACGGCGTTGCGGCTCGCGGTCGACACGACGGCCGACGAAGGCGAGCGAGCCCGCCTGCGCGAGCACGTCGACCGGCTGGAAGGGACCGTGGATTCCGTTGTGCGCCAAGCCCGTCGGCCGGCGACGCACAGCGACGGCGGTGCGATGCAGGCCGACCTGGCCCAGATCGTCAGCGACCGGGTCGACTTCTGGGGACCCCTGGCCGAGGACCAGCACCGAGCGCTCTCGGTGCAGATCGACCAGCCGGAGGTGTTGGTGCCGGCTGATCCGCAGGACATCACCGATGTGGTGGATGTGTTGCTGGACAACGTCTTTGCCCACACCGAGCCGGGCGTCGGGCTGGCGGTCTCCGTCCGGGTGACCGCCGGCGAGGCCGCACTGGTCGTCGAGGACGAAGGCCCCGGCCTGCCGGATCTGGAGCAGCTCGGCCGGGGCCGGAGCGGAGCCGGATCGACCGGACTCGGGCTCGACATCGTGGGTCGGGTGGCCCGGGCCACCGGCGCCACCTTGGACCTGGCCCAGGGCACGCGCGGAGGCGCGCGGGTCAGTCTGCGCTGGCCCGTGGGCCGCGACTGATCCGCGCGCCTCGCGCGTCGTCATGTCGTTCGTCCGGCTGGTCGACGGTCAGCCGTCAGCCGTCGCTGCCGTGGCCACCGTTGTCGTCGCCACCGTTGTCGTCGCCACCGTGTCCGCCGTGGCCGCTGTTGTCATCGCCGGAGCCGCTGCGTCCGGGGCCGCTGTTGTCACCGTGCCGGCCGCGGTCGTCACCGGGCTCGGCGTGGTTGCCCCGGTCGTCGCCCGGCTCGGCGTGGTTGCCCCGGTCATCGCCGGGCTCGGCGTGGTTGCCCCGGTCGTCACCCGGCTCGGCGTGGTTGCCCCGGTCATCGCCCGGCTCAACGTGGTTCCCGTGGTCGTCGCGGGTGGCCGAGCTGGTCGGGCTCGAGGTGGTCGTCGAGCTCGAGGAGCTGCTCGGCGACGAGACGCTGGTGGCGGGCCGCACCGAGGTGTTGTCGTCGGCGCCGGCGCTGGCCGACGCGGCGTACGCCGATCCGAGAACGAGCAGCGCCGCGGCGCCCCCACCGACCAGGAACTGCTTGTTGCGTGCCTTCATCAGAACCACTCCAACCGATCGTGTTCCGAACCTTTGTCCGGACGACTGAGATCAGAGTGCTTCGATGCGCGATAACCCTTCCTGCCGCTAACTGCTAAGTCTTCCTCAAGGCGGTTAGCCCAGTCGGGCGACCCGGAGCGGGCCGAGACCGGTGACGGCGTCGCTGCTCAGCCGCACGCGAGCGTGCGTGCCGTGTGGGTGCAAGGTGTGATGAACCGGCCCGAACGAGGCGAGCAGCCGCTCGGCCGTCTCGCCGTCCGCCAGGGGCGAGGCGACCAGCTCACGACGTCCCAACAGCCAGGCCGCCGCACCGAGATGACCCACGAGCGCGCCACCGATCCCGAGACCCTGCCAGGGGTCGGCGACCAGCACCTCCGCCTGAGCCACGTGGTCGGCCGGTGCACCGGCGCAGGTCACGCTGTCCAGCCCGGCAATGGCGACGATCCGCGGGCCCCGGATCCGGGAGCCGACCGGGCTCGGGGTGACGACGACCAGGCTGGCCGGCTGCCGCAGCCACTGCGCGACCTCGCTCATCGAGGGCACGCCGCCGCCGCGGGTGCGCCGCCACTGCCAGCGGCTGAGGGCGCTGCTGCGGACCATCGCCCCCATGACCGAGGGGAGGTCGGCGGGGGCGGCGCGGCGTACGAGGAAGACCTGGCCGGACGTCTCGAGCCGCCAGCGCTGCCGCATCCGCGACACCTGCGAGGGGTGCCCTTGCCCGAGGATCAGGGATCGGGCGGACATGGCCGGCGAGGTGTCCGTCGGGAACGGCTGCACTGTCATGAGACAACGGTCCCCGGATCGCGTGTCACGACCGCTTCGTCGATGTCACATCCACGTGACATCCAGTACGGCGGGCAGCGCGGCCAGGACGAGCCCGACAGCGACCAGGACGGTGTCCGCGACGTGCCACTGACGTTGGCTCGGCCCAGGTCCGGCGCTGGGCACCGGCGAAACCGCGGGCGTCCATCGCGACCGCCATTCGACCGGCCTGCCGCAGGCTCTGGACCAGCAGAGCGAAGGTCAGCGCGCCGGCCTCGCGAATCCGGGCGAGCGGCGAGCGACCGGCCCCCAGGCCGCGGGTCCGGCGGGCCCAGGTCGGCCTCGGCCCAGACCCGGCCGAGGTCCTCGACCCGTTGCAGGGCGGCGACCGTCGCGACGACCGGGCGGGCCGGCAGCCGCAGCCGCTGGGCCAGGTCGTCACCCAGCCGGCTCGGGTCCAGATGCTGGGTGAGCAGGGCCCCGGGGAGGACCAGCACCAGGATCCGCAGCCCGGCGGCGACGCCGACCGACAGGTCGTGACCACCGAGCAGCCACGACGACCAGCCGATCGAGAGCGCGGCGATCAGTGCCCGGGAGCAGACGGCGCAGCGTGTTCCTGAGGCCGCGGGTCGCCAACGGTGCCAACGCCAGCTGGACGCCGAGTACGACGAGGCCGACCGGCCAGCTCCGGACGAAGACCGACCCGACGACGGCCAGCAACGAGACGAGCAGGACCGCCAGGGGCCCGCACCTCGCCGCCGGCGGCCGCCCGCCCCGAGTGTCAGCACCAGGTCCGGGTATTCGCCGTCCTGGTGCTGACAGGTCGAGGCGCGGGGCGGGGAGCTGGACCAGCAGCGCATCGTCGTGCGTGGCCACCAGCACCGCGGTGCCGGCCGCACGGGCCGCCTCGATCGCCCCGGCGACGACGGCCCAGGTGTTGCGGTCCTGGCCGAGGGTCGGCTCGTCGAGCAGGAGCACCCGCGGGCCCTGCGCCAGCGCCGCCGCCACCGCCAGGCGCCGCTGCTCGCCGCCGGAGAGCCGGTGCGGGTCGACGGCGGTCAGCCCGGCGAGCCCCAAGGCCTCGATCAGCGCGTCGGCCCGCGACTCGGCGACTCGGGGCGGTCGCGCGCCGTCGGCCCCAGCGCCGCCAACCCCCGCGAGCACCTCCTCGCGCACCGTCCGGGCCACGAAGCCTCGATCCGGATGTTGGCCGACCCAGCCGATCCGCGGAGCCAGGTCTGCGGATCGCCAGCGACGGGGATCCGGACCATGGCCGTCGGCCAGCGCCGGCGTCGCGGCCACCCGGCCGCCCGTTGTCGGTTGCAGGCCGGCCAGGGCGGCGAGCAGGGTCGACTTGCCCGACCCGCTCGCACCCGTCACGAAGCCGGTCTCGCCGGCCCGCAGGGCGACGTCGGCCGGCCTCAATCGCTGGTCGACGGCGGCCTGGGTCGCTTCGAGCAACATCGCGCCGGTCTCGAGCCGGCCGGCCGTGGCATCGAGCCAAGGGCCGGCCAGACCGTCGTCGAGTCGCACGGGTTCTGGCGCCGGCTGGCCGGGCACCCAGACCCCTTGCGCCGCAAGGAGATCCCCGTGATCCCCGAACACCGCGTCCGGTGCCCCGTCCGCCACGATCACGCCGGCGACCGACAGGACGATGAGGCGGTCTATGTCACCGACCCAGGGCGCGAGCCGATGCTCGACGATGACTAGCGTCGACCCGGTCGCGCGAGCGACGGCCAGCACCGCGCGGCGTACGGCGTCGGCTGCGGTCGGGTCGAGCATCGAGGTCGGCTCGTCCAGCAGCATCAGTCCCGGCCGCAGGGCCAACGCGCCGGCCAAGCGCGAGCCGCTGACCCTCACCGCCGGAGAGCTGATGCACCGGATGGCTGACGTCGTACGGGAACCCCACGGCACCAAGGGCGTCCCCCACGCGCGCCCAGATCTCCGGCCGCGGCAAGGCCCGGTTCTCCGGTCCGAAGGCGACGTCGCGCCCGACCCGCGCGGCCACCATGGCGTCGGCCGGGTCCTGCAGCAGCAGGCCGGCTTGCCCGGCAGCACTCCCGGCCGGGGCACCACCGACGGTGATCTCGCCGGACAGCTCCCCGACATCGGCCGTGAGCAGCACGCCGGCCAGCGCGCGCAGCAGGGTGGACTTGCCGGCGCCGCTAGGCCCGGCCACCAGTACTCGCTGCCCGGACGGGATGTCCAGGTCGAGCCCGGGCAGGACAGGGGTACGACGACCGGCCGGCGTCCAGGTCAGCCCCCGGACCCGGACCGCGCTCAGGTGGCCCGCGCTTCGTGGACCTCCTGGCCCGGCGGGAACGGGTTGAGCGCGCCGGTCCGCGCCAGGGCCCGGGTGATCAGCCAGCCGCCGACCCCGGCGACCACGGCCCCGGAGACCGCGAAGATCGCGGCGTAGGCGAGCTTCCAGCCGATCGAGTAGTCGGCGTAGTAGACCGACCACTCGAAGACGGCCTCGGACACCCCGGCGAGGGCACCGCCCAGAGCCGCGACGACCGGCCCGAACCGGCGGTAGAGCAGCAAGGCGAAGACGATCTCGACCCCGAGCCCCTCGATCAAACCGGACACGAACGTCGTTGCGCCCCAGCTGTTTCCGAGGGTCAGCTCGACCGAGGCCGCCACTAGCTCGCCGAAGACCGCGGCCCCGGGCCGTCGGACGACCAGCATCGTCACGACACCGGCCAGCAGCCAGACGCCGCCGACCAGCCCGGACGAGGGCGGGAAGCCGTTGAACGCCGGTGAGAGCACGCTGTAGGCCTGGTCCCAGCCCCAGTAGGCCACGCCGAATGCGACGCCCAGCATGGCTGTCGGTGATGAGGTCGATCGACCGCCAGGCCCCGAGTGGCCGCGCGGCCAGGATCGTCTTGCGTCCGCCCGAGCAGCCGGCCGGGCGTCGTACTCCGTGCATCCTGAAGATTGCTCATTGCTTTTCCTCCTGGGTGAACAGGAGGGGAGGCTCGTGCCCGACGGTCGGACCCAGCCCGAGAAATCCCGACTTCCTTCGCCGGTGCTAACCGGATCAGGTTCGAGGGTCTGCGGTTGCCCGCACTCTCAGCGCTTTCGGGGCCGGCTGGCTCCGGGGGCGCTCCCCTGTCGACGGGCCAAACGCTACACCCGCGCGAGGAGGGCGGTCGCGTCGTAGGCTCGGCGGGTGAGCGTGCCCTACAAGGTCATCAGCACGGGTGGGGCGATCGTCGCCGGCCTGGTTGCCCGCAAGGCGGTCAGTGCGATCTGGAAGCCAGCACCGGCCATCACCCGCCGGACAGCCCCGAGCATCCCGGATGCCGGCTGGGGCGAGGCGATCGCCTGGGCCGTGGCCTCCAGCGCCGCGCTCGCCGTGGCCCGGCTGTTCGCGGCGCGACAGGCCGCCAACTACTACCGCCGCTCGACCGGCCACCTGCCGGGCAAGCTCGAGGAGTCCACGGCCTAACCGGCTTTCAGCCGAGCTCGAGGGTCGAGGCGATGGGCACGCCGGGCCGGTAGGCCAAGTGCAGATAGCTCGGCGCGTCCAGCACCGCGAGGTCGGCCCGCGCGCCGGGCGAGATCCGACCGACGTCGGTACGCCGCAACGCCAGCGCGCCGCCGGCGGTCGCCGCCCACAGAGCCTCACCCGGTGTCAGGTGCATCTCGCGCACGGCCAGGGCGATGCACAGCGGCATCGACGACGAGTAGCACGAGCCCGGGTTGCAGTCCGTCGCCAGCGCCACGACCGCACCCGCGTCGATCAGCCGGCGAGCGTCCGGATAGGGCGACCGGGTCGAGAACTCGACGGCCGGCAACAACGTCGCGACCGTGCCGATCCCGTTGTCCCGCAACCGTTCTCCGGCATCCAGCCAGCGCCTCGACGTCGGCGTATGACAGGTGCGTGCAGTGGTCGACGCTGGCCGCACCCAGCTCGACGCCGAGCCGCACGCCCGGACCGGCGGTCAGCTGGTTGCCGTGCAGCCGCACCTCCAGCCCGGCCCGGAGGCGCAGCGGTGAGGATGGTCCGCGCCTCGTCACCGTCGAACGCGTGCGGACCAGGCTCGCAGAAGACATCGGCCCAGCGCGCGAACGGCGCGCAGGCCGCCAACATCTCGCCGGCCACCAGCCGGACGTACGCGTCCCGGTCGTCGGCGAACTCGCGCGGCACGACGTGCGCCCCGAGGTACGTCGTCTCCGCCGTCACCTCGCCGGCCAGCCGCAGCGCCCGCGCCTCGTCCTCCACGGTCAGCCCGTAGCCGCTCTTGACCTCGACCGTCGTCGTGCCCTGCCGGCGCATCTCCGCGACCAGCGCGGCCAGCCGCGCCCGCAGCTCGTCGTCGGTGGCCGCCCGGGTCGCCGCGACCGTCGTCGCGATGCCCGCCGCCGGTGTAGGGCTCCCCGGCCATCCGGGCCGCGAACTCGGCCGCCCGGTCGCCCGCGAAGACCAGGTGCGCGTGGCTGTCCACGAAGCCCGGCACCACCGCGCGGCCGCCGAGGTCGACGCCGCTCGTCCGCGTCCGGCGCCTCGGCGGCCGACCCGACCCAGGCCACGGCACCGTCCTGTACGACGACCGCGGCGTCGCGCACGAGCCCGAGCGCCGAACCATCGCCGTACGCCGGGTCGTTGGTGACCAGCTCACCGATCCCGGTGACCAGGGTCGTGCCGCCCTCGCTCATGACGGCACCCCCGCATCGGGCGTCCAGTCCGGCGATCGGCCGAGGTTGGCGACGATCCGGTCGAGCAGGTCCGCGCTGTCGGTCGCGACGGACGGCCGGAACGGCGTGGCCTCGTCCGCACTGCGGGCCCGCTCGGGCACGGCCTCGGCCACCCCGAGCGCGACCCGCAGCACGTCTTCGTCGTACGGCCGCGGGCACCCCCAAGGTCTTCGCAACGTCCCAGCCGTGCACGACGTAGTCGACCAGGTGGCAGCCGATGACCGCGCCGCCGGGCAGCGTCACGCCGCCACGGAGCACGGCCACCTCGACGTCACGCTCCAGCACCCCGGGCGCGCCGAACGCCTCGATCGCCCGGCCGGCCGACGCGGCGTACTCACCGGCCGGGTCGGCGCCCACCGCGCCGGTCCGCGAACACGTCAGGTCGCCGCCGTCTCCCTCGGCCGCCGCGGCGAAGCCGTAGTTCTGCCCGATCATGTGGGCCAGCAGCGCCCGCAGGTCCCAGCCGCCGCACGGCGTCGGCCGGCCGAGGTCGGCGACCTGCATCGACGCGACGATGGCGATGCTGGTCTCCAGCGTCCGCCGGTGAGCATCCACGAGGTCGGTCATGGCTCGACGTGCCTCCCAGAGCGGGTCGATGGCCTCGCGCAGCAGCCGGCCGACGTCGCCGAGCCGGTGCTGGCCGTCGGTCACGACCGGCCTGCCCGTCGACGATGACGTCGCGCACGTCGATCGCCGTCGCCGACATGACCACCTGGTCCGGCGCACTCCCCGCCGTCCGCACGCTGTCCAGACGCACGGCGACGAGGTCGGCCCGCGCGCCCACGGCGATCCGGCCCGCGTCGGCCCAGCCGAGGCTGCGGTGGCCGTCGACGGTCATGGCCCGCACCAGCTCGTCCGGCCGAAACCGACCGCGCTGCAACGAAACCAGCCGGTCGTCGAGCTCCAGCCCGCGGGCCTCCTCGAACATGTCGATCACCGCGTGCTGGTCGCTGCCGAGGGTCAGGACCGCCCCCGCGTCGCGCAGCTCGCGGCGCCGGGCCGATGCCGTCGGCGAGGTCGCGCTCGGTCGTCGGGGTGAAGCACACGTTGGTCCGCGACGCCCCGAGCAGCTTCTGGTCGCGCTCGCTCAGGTGGGTGCAGTGCACCGCCGTGAACCGGTCGCCGAGCGCCCCCTCGTCCTCGAGCAGCTCGGTCGGCGAGCTCAGGTAGAACGCCCGGCAGGCGTCGTTCTCGGCCGGCTGCTCGGACACGTGGATGTGCATCGGGCCGCCCATCGCGGCGATCCGGCCGATGTCGATCTTCTCGACCGCCCGCACCGAGTGCGCGGCCACGCCGATCCGCACCGCGTCGGACTGCTCCAGCCGGGAGACCCGGGTGGCCCACTGCTCGACGTTCCAGTCGCTGAACCGCCGCTGCCGGATGTCCAGCAGCGTGTGGCCAGCCGGGCGTCAGGCCGCCCTTGAGATAGCAGGCGTCGAGCAGCGTGAGCCGGATCCCGGCCTCCCGGGCCGCCTGCATCAGCGCGTGACCCATCGCGTTCGGATCGTCGTACGGCGTGCCGTCGGCGCCGTGGTGCAGGTAGTGGAACTCGCCGACACACGTCACGCCGGCCAGGGCCATCTCGGCGTACGTCGCCCGGGCCAGCGCCAGATAGGAGTCCGGATCCAGCTGCGCCGCAATGGAGTACATGCTCTCGCGCCAGGTCCAGAAGGTCCCGCCGTTGGCGTGGGTGCGCCCGCGCAGGGCGCGGTGGAACGCGTGCGAGTGGGCGTTGGCGAAGCCCGGCAGCACCAGCCCGGCGAGCCGGGTGTCGCCGTCCTGGGCGCCGGCCCCGGTCTCGACCGCGGCGATCCGGCCGTCGTCACCGACGACCACCCGCACCGAGGCGACCGGCGGCGTTGTCGACCCAGGCGCTGCTCGCACCAGTAGGCGGTCATGACGTGAGCTCCCGTACGACGCGGGCCAGGGCCTCGACACCGGCCACGCAGTCGGCCTCCTCGGCGAACTCCTCGGGGGAGTGCGAGACCCCGGTCGGGTTGCGCACGAACAGCATCGCCGTCGCCACGCCGGCCAGGGCCAGGATGCCGGCATCGTGCCCGGCGCCCGTGCCAGGACCGGCGCGGGCGACCGTCGCGGCCGGCGAGCAGGCCGGCCAGCCGGGCCTGCAGGCCCGAGTCGAACCCCGTCTCATCGGTCCAGGACTCCTCGGTGACCGCTCGCGCCGACCCCCGCAGGTCCTGCACCACAGCCCGGACCTGCTCGCTGGTCGCCGCCCGGCGAGTCGAGCCACGCGGTCACCCGGGACGGGATCGCGTTGACCCCGTTGGGCTCGACCCGCACCTTGCCGAACGTCGCGAGCGCGCCACGGTCCTCGGCCGCCCGACGAGCCGCCAGCACGGCCTCGGCATAGCGCAGCATCGGGTCGCGCCGGTCGGCCAGCCGGGTCGTGCCGGCGTGGTTGGCCTCGCCGTCGAAGTCGAACCGCCACCGGCCGTGCGGCCAGATCGAGCTCGCGACACCCGACCGGCGCATCCAGGTCGACCAGACCTCGGCCCTGCTCGACGTGCAGCTCGACGAAGGTCCCGATCCGTTGCAGCGCAAGCGGATCCGGACCGACCTGGTCGGCGTCGAGGCCGGCCGCGGCCATCCCGGTCGGCCATCGTCCGGCCGTCGGCGTCGCGCAGGGCCCGAGCCCGGTCGGCGTCCAACGCCCCGGTCATCAGCCGCGAGCCGGCGCAGGCGACGCCGTACCGCGCGCCCTCCTCGTCGCCGAAGCTCACGACCCCGACCGGCCGGTCCGGTTCGAAACCCTCGGCCCGCAGCACCTCGATCGCGGCCAGGGCCGAGACCACGCCGAGCGGCCCGTCGTACGGTCCGCCGTCCGGCACGGAGTCGAGGTGGCTGCCGATGACCAGCCCCGGCCGGCCGGCGCGGGCGGCCCGGTCCGGGTCGCCCGACCAGGCCCACTGGTTGCCGGCCCGGTCCAGGGTCACCTCGAGGCCGCGGGCCTGCGCCGCACCGGCGAACCACTCCCGCAGGGTCCGGTCCTCGTCGGTCCAGGCGAACCGCCGGTAGCCCCCGGTCAGCGGGGTCACGACCGACCGGGGCGATCTCGTTCCACAGGGTCGCGAGCGCCCGCGAGTCGACGCCGTCGGGTCGGGCGGCAGGGTGATCACGGGTACAGCCTCCTACGCTGGGCCGGGATGACCACACACTACTCCCGGCGAGGACACCGCGGTGGCCGCCCTCGCGGCGACCGGGGTCCAGTACACCGTGACCCGGCACGGACCGGTCGACAGCCTCGCCGCAGCGGCCGAGGCTCGCGGGGTCGACCCCTCGGCGCATCATCAAGACCCTCGTCGTGCGCCGCGGCGACGACGACTTCCTGCTCGTGCTCGTCCCCGGCGACCGGGGCATCTCGTGGCCCAAGCTGCGCGCCCTGCTCGGGGTGAGCCGGATGTCGATGCCGGATGCCGAAACCGCCCGGGCAGCAACAGGATACGAGCGCGGCACGATCACTCCTTTCGGCGCCCTGGGCAGCTGGCCGGTCATCGCGGACGAGCGGATCGAGTCGATGCCGGACCGGTCTCCATCGGCGGCGGCGCGCACGGCGTCGCCTTCACGTTGTCCGGCACGCGACCTCCTCACCGCGCTGCGCGGCCTGCCGGCCCAGTCGCCGTGCATGTCGCCGACGTCACCGACCCCCTCTGACCGTCACGCTCACTCCTCGCGCATCGGGACCCGTACGCCGCGCTCCTCGGCGACGTCGTCGGCCAGGTCGTAGCCCGCGTCCACGTGCCGGATGACCCCCATGCCGGGGTCGTTGGTCAGCACCCGCTCGAGCTTCTGCCGGGCCAGGTCGGTGCCGTCCGCGACCGAGACCTGACCGGCGTGGATCGACCGGCCGATGCCGACGCCGCCGCCGTGGTGGATCGAGACCCAGGTCGCGCCGGACGCCGTGTTGACCATGGCGTTGAGCAGCGGCCAGTCGGCGATCGCGTCCGAGCCGTCGGCCATGGCCTCGGTCTCGCGGTAGGGCGAGGCGACCGAGCCGCAGTCGAGGTGGTCGCGCCCGATCACGATCGGCGCCGAGACCTCGCCCGAGGCGACCAGGTCGTTGAACGCCAGCCCGGCCTTGTCCCGCTCGCCGTAGCCCAGCCAGCAGATCCGGGCCGGCAGCCCTTGGAAGGCCACCCGGTCCTGGGCCGCGCGGATCCACCGGTGCAGGTGGTCGTTGTCCGGGAAGAGGTCGAGCACCGCCTGGTCGGTGCGGGCGATGTCCTTCGGGTCACCCGACAGCGCGGCCCAGCGGAACGGGCCCTTGCCCTCGCAGAACAGCGGCCGGATGTACGCCGGCACGAAGCCGGGGAACTCGAAGGCCCGGGAGAAGCCGCCCATCCGGGCCTCGTCGCGGATCGAGTTGCCGTAGTCGAAGACCTCGGAGCCCGCGTCCATGAAGCCGACCATGGCCTCGACGTGCTTGGCCATCGAGACCCGCGCCCGGTCGGTGAACTCCTCGGGCTTCTTGGCCGCGTAGTCGTGCCAGTCGGCCAGGTCGATGCCCTCGGGCAGGTAGGCCAGCGGGTCGTGGGCCGAGGTCTGGTCGGTGACGATGTCGACCTCGACCCCGCGGCGCAGCAGCTCGGGCAGCACGGTCGCGCAGTTGCCGACCAGGCCGATCGAGCGGCCGACCCGGTCCTTCTTGGCCACCGCGCAGCGGGCGATCGCGTCGTCGAGGTCGTCGGCGATCTCGTCCAGGTAGCGGTGGTCGACGCGGCGCTGCAGCCGGGTCTGGTCGACGTCGATCATCAGGCAGACGCCGTCGTTCATGGTGACCGCCAGGGGCTGGGCGCCGCCCATGCCGCCGCAGCCGCCGGTCACGGTCAGCGTGCCGGCCAGCGTGCCGTTGAACCGCTTGGCCGCCACCGCGGCGAAGGTCTCGTAGGTGCCTTGCAGGATGCCCTGGGTGCCGATGTAGATCCACGACCCGGCGGTCATCTGGCCGTACATCGTGAGCCCGAGCTGCTCGAGCCGGCGGAACTCCGGCCAGGTCGCCCAGTCCGGCACCAGGTTGGAGTTGGCGATCAGCACGCGCGGCGCCCACTCGTGGGTCCGCATGACGCCGACCGGCCGGCCGGACTGCACGAGCATCGTCTCGTCGTCCTTGAGCGTGGTCAGGGTGCGCACCATCGCGTCGAAGCTGTTCCAGTCGCGCGCCGCCTTGCCGGTGCCGCCGTAGACGACCAGGTCCTCCGGCCGCTCCGCGACCTCGGGGTCGAGGTTGTTCTGCAGCATCCGCAGCGGCGCCTCGGTCTGCCAGCTGCGCGCGGTCAGCGTCGTACCGCGCGGCGCGGTGATGACTCGGCTCATGGTGTGTTCGCTCCTCGAAACTCGTTGGTACGGCGGGGGTCT
The DNA here is from genome assembly GCA_963794535.1 of uncultured Actinomycetota bacterium. GTDB lineage: Bacteria > Actinomycetota > Actinomycetes > Actinomycetales > CAVURS01 > CAVURS01. The sequence goes on along the minus strand of CAWCEI010000011.1, from coordinate 484,910 downwards.
GGGGTCTGGAGTGCTGGGACTAGGCGAGCGGGCCGATGACCGACTCGGCCGCGGCGACGGCCGATCCGGAGACGACGAACTGCACCGCCGCCTCGATCTCCGGTGACAGGTAGCGGTCCGGACCGGGCCCGGCGACCGTCTCCCGCAGCGCCGCGACAACCGCCGCGGTGGCCGGGGCCGGCGTCAGCGGCGCCCGCAGGTCGAGCCCGCGGGCCGCGGTCAGCAGCTCGATCGCGACGACCCGACCGAGACCGTCGATGGCCCGGCGCAGCTTGCGCGCGGCGGCCCAGCCCATCGAGACGTGGTCCTCCTGCATCGCCGAGGACGGGATCGAGTCGACGGACGCCGGGACCGCCAGCCGCTTGAGCTCGGAGACGATGCCGGCCTGGGCGTACTGGGCGATCATGTGGCCGCTGTCGACGCCCGGGTCGTCGGCCAGGAACGGCTCCAGCCCGGCGTTGCGCGACTTGTCGAGGAACCGGTCGGTGCGCCGCTCGCTGATCGAGGCCAGGTCGGCGACGGCGATCGCCAGGAAGTCCAGGACGTAGCCGACCGGCGCCCCGTGGAAGTTGCCGTTGGACTCGACCCGGCCGTCGTGGGTCACGACCGGGTTGTCGACCGCGGCCGCGAGCTCGCGCGCCGGCGACGGTCTCGGCGTGGGCGAGGGTGTCGCGCACGGCGCCGTGCACCTGGGGCGAGCAGCGCAGCGAGTAGGCGTCCTGCACCCGGGTGCACTCCGGCCCGCGATGGCTGGCCATGATCGCCGAGCCGGCCAGCAAGGCCCGGAGGTTGGCCGCGCTGGCCGCCTGGCCCGGGTGCGGGCGCAGCGCCTGCAGGTCCTCGGCGAAGACGGCATCGGTGCCGAGCAGGCCCTCGACGCTCATCGCGGCCGCGATGTCGGCGGTCCGGAGCAGGAGGGTCAGGTCGTGGGCGGCCATCAGCAGCATGCCGAGCATGCCGTCGGTGCCGTTGATGAGGGCCAGGCCCTCCTTCTCGGCCAGCTGCACCGGCTCGATGCCGGCGGCGGCCAGAGCCTGCGCGGCCGGCATCGCGACCCCGGCCGCATCCCGCACGTCGCCCTCGCCCATGACCGCGAGCGCGCAGTGGGCCAGCGGCGCCAGGTCGCCGGAGCAGCCGAGGCTGCCGTACTCCCGCACCACCGGGGTGATCCCGGCGGAGAGCACCGCGGCGTACGTCGTGGCCGTGACCGGCCGGACGCCGGTCCGGCCGGTCGCCAGCGTGGACAGCCGCAGCAGCATCAGGCCGCGGACGACCTCGCGCTCGACCTCGGCGCCCGGTGCCCGCGGCGTGCGAGCGGATCAGGCTGCGCTGCAGCTGGGCCCGCCGCTCGACCGGGATGTGCTTGGTCGCCAGGGCGCCGAAGCCGGTCGAGATGCCGTAGTGCGGCTCCGACGTCGTCGGCCAGGCCCTCGATGATCGACCGGGTCCGGGCGATCTCGGTCATCGCGCCGTCGTCGATCCGGACGGCCGCTCCGTGCCGGGCAACGGCGACCAGCTGCTCCGGGGTCACCGGCGCGATCCCGATCGTGACCGTGTCGACCTCGGACAGCGCCTGGATGCTCATGGCCCCATGTGACACCCGCAGCTCGGCGGGCGACAGTCCCTGCCGGTCGGTTCAGCCCGTCTGGGATCCCAGACTCAGGCTCCTGTTCGGCCGCGCTCAGGCACCAGTTCGGCCGGTGGCTCAGCCCCCTCCAGAGCTGAGATCACCGGCCGACCTGGAGTACGACGGCGGGGCCCCGCGCGTTCAGACCTTGACCGGCTCCGGGTCCTCGTCCGAGACGACGCCCGCTCGCGGTACCAGCGGCGACGGCTCGATCCGCAGGATCTTGGCCAGGCCGGCCGGCATCCACCAGTTGTAGGCGCCGAACAGGCTGACCAGGGCCGGCACCAGCAGGGCCCGGACGATCGTCGCGTCGATCAGGATGCCGACGCCGAGCGCCGTGCCCATCACCTTGATGTCCGTGCCGGGCGAGGAGGCCAGGGCGGCGAACGCGAAGAACAGGATCAGCGCCGCCGACGTGACCAGCCGCCCGGTGCGACCGAGCCCGGTCACCACGGCCGCCTGGGTGTTCCCGGTCGCGTCGTACTCCTCCCGCATCCGGGCCAGGATGAAGACCTCGTAGTCCATCGAGAGCCCGAACAGGAACGCGAAGATGATCACCGGGATCCAGAAGGTCAGCGCTCCGGTGGCCGTGATGTTGAAGATCGCGTCCGAGCCGTGGCCGCTCTGCCAGAACCAGGTGATGAACGCCGAACACGGCGGCCAGCGACAGCAGGTTGAGGACCACCGCCTTGATCGGCAGCAGCACCGAGCGGAAGGTCCGCATCAGCAGGATGAACGTGATCAGCGCGATCAGCGCCATCACGTAGGGGAACTTGTCGTAGACGGCGCTGAAGTAGTCGCCCACCGTCGCCCCGGCGCCGGTGATGCCGACGTCGCCCTCGGTCGCCCCCTCGACGGCCGAGCGCGACGTCGTCGACCACCTTGTTGCTCGAGCTGTCGACCGTCTCCTTGGTCGGGATGACGTCGACGACCGCCAGGTTCGGCGCGTCGCCGCCCACGACGGCGAACTGCACGCCGTCGACCTTGGCCGCGGCCGCGGCCGCCGCGTCGGCCTGGCTCGGCGGCACGAGCACCTCGATCGGGGTGATCACGCCGGAGCCCACGCCCTTGTCGGTGAGCGTGTGCAGTGCGTCGTACGCCTTGCCGTTGCGGGCGAGCGAGTCGATGCCGGCCTGGCCGATCTTGAGCCCGAAGACGGGAGCGATCAGCAGGGCCAGGATGGCGACGGCGACGCCGGCCGCGATCCAGCGCCGGTGCACGATCAGCCGGGCCCAGCCGGTCCAGCCGCGGGAGGCCGTGCCCTCGTGCCGCACGCGGGGCCAGTCGACCTTGGGGCCGATCTTGGTCAGCATCGCCGGCAGCAGGGTCAGCACTACGGCCACGCTGACCAGCGGGATCAGCATGCCGCCGATGCCCATGCTGCGCAGGAACGGCACCGGCACGACGACCAGCGCGACCAGGCTGATCGCCACCGTGACACCGGACGCGAAGACCGCATGGCCGGCCGTCTTCATGGCGATGATGACGGCGGTCTCGTTGTCATGCCCATGCGCCCGCTCCTCCCGCCAGCGCGAGACGAGCAGCAGCGAGTAGTCGATCGCCACGCCCAGCCCGATCAGCGCGATCAGGAACTGCACGACGAAGCTCACGTCGCTGAACGTGGTCAGGATCAGCACCAGCAGGAACGTCGTCAGGATCGACACCGCGGCGATGATCAGCGGCAGGAGGGCGAGGAACGAGGCGAAGACGAAGACCAGCACGAGCAGAGCGCCCGAGTGCCCCCAGCAGGGTCTCGGCCAGGACGCTCGGCCCCTCGCTCTGGCTGTCACCGGCCGAGAGCAGCCCGTACGACGTCGCGCCGCCAGTGAAGCCCTCGCGCCTTGGCGGCCGCCTCGACCGTGTCGGCCAGCTTGGCCTCCGGCCCGGGCGCGAACGAGGTCGGCTGACGGCTGCTGCATCAGTGCATAGGTGGTGCGGCCGTCCTTGGTCACGAACGCCGTCGTCGCCCGTGGTGGCGAGGTCGACGACCCGGACCTTGGGGAAGAGCGCCGTGCCGGCCTTGATGACCTGGTCGACCTTGTCCTTGTTGGCCGCGACGGTCTGCCCCTCGGGCACGGTCACGACCGCGATGTAGGTGTCGAACGAGCTCGTGCCGTAGGCCTGCATCAGGTGCTTCTCGGCGGTGTCACCGGGCTGGCCGGGCAGGAGAAGTCGACCCCGAGCCGCCCGGGGACCTGGCCGGCCGCGCGCCCCGCCGGCGAGGAAGAGCACGATCCCAGGCCGGAAGACGATCCGGCGGTGGCGGATGACGAGGTGGGCGAGGCGTTCCATGATGTTCTCCCGAGCGGCCAGGGGGCCGAGCGAGTGACAGCTCTTCGACGAGTGTCTGCGAACGTATCTGACAGTCTGAGATGATCGTCAACACTATTAACGATCAATCAGGTGAACCCCTGAGTAAGATCCAGGGCTCCCCCATTGACGAGCGACGCACCCCAACGTGACAGGCTGTGACAAGGAGGTCGTCGTGGCACCGTCGGCCGGCGCGGACCTGCGCTCGTACACCGGGTTCCTGCTGCGCCGGGCCTATGTCCGGGCCGTGGGCATCGAGCAGGCCTGCATCGGCGACGACGCCCGGATCCGGGAGATCTCGATCCTGATCATCCTCGACGAGCTGGGCGCCGTCTCCCAGCGCGAGGTGGCCGAGCTGACCCACATCTCCCCGACCGTGATGGTCCGGCTGGTCGACGGGCTCGAGGCAGCGCGGCTGGGTCACCCGCGAGCGCAACGCCGAGGACCGCCGGGCCTACGCGCTGCGGCTGACGACGGTCGGCCGGACCGCCCTGCGCCGGCTCAGCACTCGACCTGGACACGACCGACCAGCAGCTGACAGCGGGCCTGACCGCCGACGAGGTCGAGCGGCTCAACACCCACCTGCGCGCGCTGCTCGACGGCGACCCGGCGCTGCAGGTGCGTTCGCTGGCCGGGCCGCACCGGATACCTGGTCACCCACGCCCACGTCCGCTCCCGGGAGCGGGCCCAGCAGCAGCTGGCGGGCATCGACCTGCACCCCCGCGACTTCGGCCTGCTCGCCGTGATCGGCCGCGACGAGCCCTGCACGCAGAACCACATCGCCAGCACGCTCGGCGTCAGCGACCCGGCGATCCTGCCCGCGCTGGACGCGCTCGAGGCGCGGGGCCTGCTGACCCGGGCCCGCAACGCCGACGACCGCCGGCTGTCCGACGTCCGGCTGACCGAGACCGGGCGAGCCGCGTTCTCGACGGCCGGCAAGCACGCGGCCGCGCTGCAGGCCGACGTCGTCCGCCGGCTCGGCCCGAAGGACCACGACGACCTGCGCGAGCTGCTCCTGCGGATCATCGGTTGACGAGCCGATACAGCGTCCCGGCGGCCGAGCAGGCCCTCGCCGTCCTGCGCCACCTGGCCCGGCACACCGGGCCGGTCCCGGCCGCCACGATCGCGCGCGACCTCGACCTGCCGCGCTCCACGACGTACCACCTGCTCGCGGTCCTCGTCCGCGAAGGTTTCGTCGTCCACCTGCCCGAGGAACGCCGCTACGGCGTCGGGGTCTCGGCCTTCGAGCTCGGCTCGGCCTATGCCCGGCAGGCGCCGCTGCAGCGGCTGGCCCGGCAGCCGCTGGCCCGTCTGGTCGACACGACCGGCCACTCGGCCCACCTCGCGGTGCTGCACGGCCGCGACGTCCTGTACGTCGTCGAGGAACGCGCCACAGGGCGGCCACCTCTCGTCACCGACGTCGGCGTCCGGCTGCCGGCCCAGCTCACCGCGAGCGGCCGGTCGATGCTTGCCGCACTGCAACCTTCGCAGGTGCGCGCCCTCTTCCCGGACCGTGACGGCGTTCGTCGAGCGGCACGGCAACGGACCGGCGTCGCTGTCGGCCCTGCGGCGGCTGCTGACCGAGGTCCGGGCCCGCGGCTACGCGGTCGAAGACGGTGAGGTGACACCGGGATTCGCGTCCGTGGCCAGCGCGGCGTACGACCACAATGCCCATCCGGTGGCCGGCGTCGCGATCACCTTCCCGGCCGACCGAGGTCGACGACGACGAGCGGCGCCGGCTGGCCGCGGCGGTCCGCGCGACCGCGGACTCACTCACTCGGCGGATCAGCGGTCACCCTCCGGAGTTGAGACCACGACGCACTTACCAAATCTTGGAAAACCTTGACCTGATCGAGGGTGCGCCGTCCGATGCGGCCCAGCAGACTGACCAAGCCGCTGTGTCAGTCGGAGGGGCAATTCGACTGCCAGCTGTCACAGGGGCGATCACCAAATACTCGGGATTCGGCTCTCGGAAGGACGTCGATGTCCGTAAAGATCAGGACGACGGTGTGCGGCGCTGTGATCGCAGCAGTCGGCATCGCGGCCGCGCTACCCGCTAGCGCAGCCACCCCGCAGCCTCGAGCCACCCTCGACGCTGCACCCACGTGGACCGCGAAGGCCTCGGCCGCGAGCGGACGCCAGCGCCAGCCAGCAGCTGCGCATGTCCGTCACCCTCAAGCTGCGCAACCAGGCCGGCGCCGAGGCGCTCGCCCAGGCCGTCAGCACTCCCGGCAGCAAGAGCTACCGCAAGTTCGTCAGCGCGGCGGCCTGGCGCAGCCAGTTCGCCCCGACCGACGCCACCGTCAACTCGGTGAAGTCCTGGCTGAGCGCCAACGGCTTCACCATCGGCGACATCCCGGCCAACCACCGCACCGTTGCCTTCACCGGCACCGTCGCCCAGGCCGAGAAGGCGTTCGGCACCACGCTGAAGACCTTCGTCAAGGACGGCGTCGACCGTGGTCGCCCCGACGTCCGCGACCTCCGTCCCGACGCTCCATCGCCGGTTCGGTCGCCGGAGTCACCGGCCTCGACACCTCGCTGCGCGCCACCCCGGACAACACCGGCGGCCCGGCGTACAAGGCCATCGGGCGCCTGCTTCGGCCAAGGCCACGCCGGCCGACGACCTGCCGGCCCCGCCGCTGGTCTTCCTCAACGCCCCGCCGTGCTCGACCTACTACGGCGAGAAGCTGGCCACCGGCGTCCCGCAGGTCAAGGGCCTCAACCCGCTGACCGACGTGGTCTGCGGCTACAAGCCGGGCCAGCTGCGCAGCGCCTACACGACCGCCGGGTGCGCTCGTCGCAGGGCCTCGACGGCCGTGGCGCCACCGTGGCGATCGTCGACGCGTACGCCTCGCCGACGATCTTCAACGACGCGTCGACCTACGCCGCGCGCAACGACGCCCAGCACCCGCTGCGGGACTACCAGTTCAGCCAGAACCTCCCGGCGACGTACAACAACACCGAGCTGTGTGACGCTGCGGGTTGGTACGGCGAGGAGAGCCTCGACGTCGAGGCCGTCCACGCGATGGCTCCGGCGGCCGGCATCCTCTACGTCGGTGGCGCCAGCTGCTTCGACAACGACCTCGAACGCCGCGGTCAACACGGTCGTCGACAACCAGCTCGCCCAGGTCATCAGCAACTCCTACGGCGAGCCGGACAGCGACGAGAACGCCGCTGGCCTGCAGGACGTCTACCAGATCGGTCTCCAGGCGGCGGCTGAGGGCATCTCGCTGATGTTCTCCTCCGGCGACTCGAGCGACGACGTCGCGACCACCGGCATCCGGCAGACCGACTCCTCGGCCTCCAACCCGCTGGTCACCGCCGTCGGCGGCACCTCGCTGGCGATCGGCCAGGACGGCTCGGCCCTGTGGACCCAGGGCTGGGGCACGCACAACGCCAACCTGGTCAACGGCAAGTGGCAGCTCCCGGCCACCTTCAACTCCGGTGGTGGCGGTGGCGAGTCCAACGTCTGGGGCCAGCCGTGCGTACCAGAAGGGCGTCGTCCCGAACGCGATCGCCAAGCAGACGGCGATCGGGCAAGAAGGGCCGCGCGGTTCCGGACGTCTCGATGGTCGGTGACAACGCCACCGGCTTCCTGATCGGCCAGAGCCAGACGTTCCCGAACGGCCAGGTCAAGTACAGCGAGTACCGCCTCGGCGGCACGAGCCTGTCCTCGCCGCTCTACGCGGGCTTCACGGCACTCGAGGACCAGGCCATCGGCGGGTCCTTGGGCTTCCTCAACCCGCTGCTCTACGGCCTGTTCTACAACTCGCCGGCGATGCTCGACGTCAACCACGGCCGCAAGGTCACGGACGCCGTCGTGCGGACCAACTACAACGACACGAGTGACCCGACCTCGGGCACCGTGACGTTGCTGCGCACCATCAACGACACGAACTCGATCTACACCCGCAAGGGCTACGACGACGTGACCGGTGTCGGTTCGCCGATCGGCGACGTGACGCTGGCCTTCCTGGAGTCCCAGCGGTAGTCGCACCCAGCAGCACCCCGCACGACTCGGTACGACGCCGGCCCTCACCTTCGGGTGGGGGCCGGCTTCGTGTCAGCACCTCGCGAGCCCCGGCCTGGCGTGGTGCTGACCCAGGCGCGCGCTAGCCGATGGTGAGCTTCTCGACCAGGAACGGCTGGCCCTGCATGCAGTGGCTCATCGCCTTGACGACGTGGCCGATCGACCGTGACCTTGTCGCCCTCGTGCGGCACCGGCGTCGGCGAGAGCAGCTCGAACTGGCCCGTTCGTGCTCTGCAGGATCAGGCAGCCGGGCTCGGCGCCCTGGGTCGACCGTGCCGACGAGGGTCCGCGTGCCGAGCCGGTCGCGATCGTCGGGTCGGTCGGGTCGCCCGGGCTCGCGCGTCGGGGTCACGACCGGCCGGGCGTCGTGGCGCTCGAGCCCGCCGTGGTCGACCCGCCTGCGCCGCTCCCGCCGCGCTACCTCGCTGCCACAGCCGGCGAGGAGCAGGACCGCTCGCCGCCGCCAGCCGCAGCGACCGCGGGCCATCCTGATCGCGGGCCTTCATGTCGGTACGACGCAGCCGCGCCGCCTGCGGTTCCCCCGGCGGCGAGATCTCGGTGCGGCTGCACCGATGGACTATGGTCGCCATGCCCTCCACTCTGGCCCAGCGGCTGGCCGACCGCTCGCCTGCCGCCGGTGATCCTGGACGGCGGCCTGGCCAGCGAGCTCGAGCGACAGCGGCCAGGACGTGTCCGGCGCGCTGTGGTCGGCCCGGGTCCTGCGGGACGCACCGGACGCCGTGCGCGCGGTGCACGCGGCGTACTTCGCGGCCGGGGCCGAGGTGGCGACCTCGGCCAGCTACCAGGCGACGTACGCCGGGTTCGCCGCCGCGGGGTCGACCGCGGCCGAGACCACGGCGCTGCTCCGGCGCAGTGTCGAGCTGGCCGACCAGGCCCGCCGCGACGCGGCCGAGCAGGACGAGGCGGCCGGGCCGACCGGTCCAGTCGCGCTGGGTGGCCGCGTCGGTCGGCCCGTACGGCGCGATGCTGGCCGACGGGTCGGAGTACCGCGGCGACTACGGGCTGACGCGTCGACGAGCTGCGGGACTTCCACCGGCCCCGGCTCGAGGTGCTGGCCCAGGCCTGCCTCGACGTCGGCGACGCCGTGCTGGCCTGCGAGACCGTCCCGTCGTTGCTCGAGGTCGAGGCGCTGGCGACCGAGCTGGCCGCTCTCGGCGTACCGGCCTGGATCTCGGTGACCCCGAGCCGGCGCACGGCTGCGCACCGGCGAGCCGGTCGCTCGAGGCCTTCGCCATCGCCGCCGAGGTGCCCGAGGTCATCGCCCTCGGGGTCAACTGCTGTGAGCCGTGCGACGTCGACGCCGGCCTCGGCGCGGCCGGGCGAGTGGGCCGGCCGGCCATCGCCTACCCGAACACCGGCGAGGTCTGGGACGCCACGGCCCGGGCCTGGACCGGCGAGCCGACCCTCGACGCCACCGCGGCCCGGGCCTGGAACGACGAAGGAGCGCGGGCCCTCGGCGGCTGCTGCCGCGTCGGACCCGCGCTCCTCACGCAGATCGCTCAAGCCGTGCGCTGAACTCAGAGGCCGGCGGTCTTCAGCCAGTCCTGAGCCACCGCGTCCGGGTCCTTCTTGTCCAGGACGACGGACTTGACCAGCGCGCCGAGAGTGGCCGTGTCGAGCTTGGCCGAGATGGCGTTGAGCGTGGTCTTGACCGTGTCGGTCGCCTTCGTGCCGTTGATCAGCGGCAGCACGTTCTGGGCCGCGAACAGGTTGTTCGGGTCCTGCAGGATGACCCAGCCGTTGGCGGCGATGTTCGGGTCGGTCGTGAACACGTCGGCCGCCTGGACCCGGCCGCTCTTCAGCGCCTGGATGGTCAGCGGGCCACCCGCGTCCAGCGCCTTGAACGTGCCGAACTTGACGCCGTACTTGGCCTTCAGGCCGGGCAGACCGGTCTGCCGGGTCTTCCACTCCGGCGGCCCGCCGATGGCCAGCTTGCCGGCCACCGCCTTGAGGTCGCCGATCGAGGTCAGGTTGTACTTCGTCGGCCGTCGCCTTGGTGACGACCACCGCGTCCTTGTCCTCGGCCGCCGACTTGTCCAGCACGGTCAGCGGCGCCGGCACGGCCTTCTGCAGCGCGGCGAAGACGTCGTCCGGGCTGACCGCGGTCGCGGTCTTGTCGAAGTACTGCAGCAGGACGCCGGAGTACTCCGGGATCAGGTCGATCGAGCCGTCCTTGAGCGCCGGGATGTAGGTCTCCCGGCTGCCGATGTTGAGCTTCTTGGTGACCTTGACGCCCTTCGCGCTGAGGGCGTCGGCGTAGATGTCGGCGAGCAGCGCGTTCTCCGGGAAGTTGGCCGAGCCGACGGTGATGGTGTCGGACGGAGCCTTGGAGCCGCCTGTGCTGCCCAGCGGGCTGCCGCCGCTCGAGCTGCCGCACGCGGCGAGCGCCAGCACAGTCGCCAACGCGGCGCCGACGAGGCCGGCCTTGGTGCGATTCATCGATCTCTCCTGTCGTGGATATCTATCCGTAGTAAATCTAGAGGCTTGGTTCGGTAGACTCTTACGCCGGGGCGGCGATCCGCTCGAGGTCGACGTCCTCAGCCACCTCCTCCGGTCCCTGGCCACGGGCCGCGCCGCGGGCGTAGCGGCCGGTGATGCCGCGCGAGACGACCAGTCGCTGGATCGCCGCGAGGATCAGGTCGCAGGCCACCGCCAGGACGGCGACCAGCACGGCACCGGCTGCCATCTCGTTGTAGTTGTTGGTCTGCTGCCCCTCCCGGATGAAGTAGCCGAAGCCACCCGAGCGAGACGTACGCCGCGATGGTGGCCGTGGCGATCACCTGCAGCACCGCGCTGCGCAGGCCGGAGATGATCAGCGGCAGCGCATTGGGCACCTCGACCCGGCTCGAGGACCTGCCCTCCGGTCATCCCCATGCCGTACGCCGCGTCGCGCACGGCCGGGTCGACCCCGTCCACCCCGGCATAGGTGTTGCTCAGGATCGGCGGGACCGCGAGGACGACCAGCGTGATCAGCGTCGGGCCGAGGTAGGCGATGCCGGCCGGCAGCTTGGCCTGCAGGAGCAGGACCACCAGGTAGAGCAGCCCGACGGTCGGCAGAGCCCGGACCGAGTTGGCCGTGCCGACGATGGCCCCCGCACCCTTGCCGGTGTGCCCGATGTAGAGGCCGAGCGGCAGGGCGATGACCAGGGCGATGGCCACCGCGCCGAACGAGTAGCCGAGGTGCTCCAGCAGCCGCGCCGGGATCCCGTCGGTGCTGTTCCAGTTGGCTCGAGTCGGTCAGCCAGTTCCAGATGCCGTTGATCACGAGGGACGCACCGCCCTTCGCCAGGGCGTGAGCATTCGGGTCAGCACCACGAGCAAGGCGTCCAGCAACAGGGCGAGCAGGACGCACAGGACGATCCCGGTCGTGATCTGGGTGTACGACTCGACCTGGAAGCCGGTGGTGAAGAGCTGGCCGAGCTGCGGTACGCCGATCAGCGCGGCCACCGCGACCAGGCTCACGTTGGCCACGGTGGCGACCCGTAGGCCGGCCGTGATGACCGGCACGGCGATCGGCAGCTCCACCCGGACCAACCGCTGGAACCCGCGAAAGCCCATGGCGGTCGCGGCCTGGGCGACGTCGTTCGGCACCGATGCGAGCCCGTCCGCGACGACCCGGACCAGCAGGGCCACGGTGTAGAGACTCAGGGCCACGACGACGTTGACCGGAGCCAGGATCTGGGTGTGCAGCAGCCCGGGCAGCACGACGAACAGGGCGATCGACGGGATCGTGTAGATGATCCCGGCCACCGAGACCAGCGGCGGGTAGGACCAGCGGTAGCGGTTCATCACCCAGCCGATCGGCAGGGCGACGATCAGGCCGATCACCACCGGGATCACCGACAGCCAGACGTGCCAGGCGAACCAGCCGGCGATCGTGTGCGCGTTGTCCTTGAGGAAGCCCCAGTCCGGTCCGCCGGTCGCGAGACGCGGCCGCCGCGCTCACCGGCTCGGCCTCGATCTTGTCCAGGACCTCGCGGGCGGTGATCGTGCCCAGCAGGTGGCCGCTCTCGTCGACCAGGACGCCACGCCCGGACGGCGACGACAGTGTCGCGTCGAGGGCCGCGCGCAGCGAACCCCCTTGCGTGGCAACGGTTCCGCCGCGGTTGAGGGCCGCCGGTCCGATCGAGCTGGCCGAGCCGGCCGCACCCGCGGAGGCGGACCGCGCGTCGAACCAGCCGAGCGGCTTCTTGCCATCGTCGACCACGAGCACCCAGCCGTCGACGGCCGCCCGGGCGGCGTCGGCCGCCGTGGCCCCGAGCGACACGACCGCCTCCGAGGTGACCGGCAGCTGGCCGGCGTTCTCGAAGCCGAGGGCGCGGTAGCCGCGGTCGCGGCCGACGAAGCCCGCGACGAAGTCGTCGGCCGGGGTGTTGAGCAGGTCGGCCGGCGTGGCCAGCTGGGCCAGGTTGCCGCCGACGCGGAGCACGGCCACCTGGTCGCCGAGCTTGACCGCCTCGTCGATGTCGTGGGTGACGAACACGATCGTCTTGCCGAGCTCACCCTGCAGCCGCAGGAACTCGTCCTGCAGCTGCCCCCGGACGACCGGGTCGACGGCGCTGAACGGCTCGTCCATCAGCATCACCGGCGGGTCGGCGGCCAGCGCCCGGGCGACGCCGACGCGCTGCTGCTGGCCACCGGAGAGCTGGGCCGGGTAGCGCTTGGCGAACTCGGTCGGCAGGCCGACCCGCTCGAGCAGCTCCATCGCCGTGGCCCGGGCCTGCTTGCGGTCCGTGCCCAGGAGCAGCGGCACGGTGGCGACGTTGTCGACCACGGTGCGGTGCGGGAAGAGCCCGGCGTGCTGGATGACGTAGCCGATGCCGCGACGCAGGTCGGCCTTGTTGAAGCTGCCGGTGTCCTTGTCGTCGAGCATGATCCGGCCGGACGTCGGCTCGATCATCCGGTTGATCATCCGCAGCGACGTCGTCTTGCCGCAGCCGGACGGCCCGACGAAGACCGTGATCTGCCCCGACGGCGCCTCCAGCGACAGCGACTCGACGGCCACCGTGCCGTCCGGGTACTTCTTGCCCACCTGGTCGAAGCGGATCACCCCGCCACCGCCCTCTCCTCGTTCGGATCCAGCCGTTGCTCAGTCAGGCCTGTCGTCAGACCCTGGGTCAGGCTCTGGGTCAGGCCTGTCGTCAGGTCCTCACCCGTGGCGCCGAGCGCCTCCTGCAGGCGGGCTGCCTCAGCCCGCACGGTCTCGCCGAAGGCGCTCGTGGCCCCTTCGTCCAGCCGGTACGCCGGGCCGATGATGCTCAGCGCGGCGACGACCCCGCCCGGCCGCCGCAGCGGCGCGGACACCTGGGTCACGTCAGGCTCGCCTGCCGGGTGCCCGGAGGCAAACCCAGCCGGGCCGACCGCGTCATCGAGGGCGGCGCCGATCGCCGTACCGGCCAGCGGGACGGTGTGCCCGACCCAGGCGGCGTAGCGCACCGGGTGTGTGCCGTCGTAGGCCGCGACGTGCACGGCCAGGCCGTCGCTGCCGCGGACGCTGAGATAGGCGGACTCCCCGGTCGCCGCGGTCAGCCGGGCCAATGCCGGCCGGGCCAGCCGGGCCAGCGGCTCGCGGGCCAGGGAGCGGACGGCCAGCTGGAGCAGCCGGGGGCCGGCCCGCCAGGCGGCGTCATCGTCGCGGACGACGAACTGCTCGCCCTCGAGCGTGCGCAGCAGCCGCAGCGCGGTGCTCGCGGGGACACCGGTACGGCGCGAGGCATCGCTCAGCGAGGTCACCTCGTTGGTGCAGACCGTGGCGAGCAGGGCCAGCGCGCGCTCGACGGCGCGGGTGGAGGACGAGCCGGGCTCGGCCGGCTGTTCCCGGGCGGACTGTTCACCTGCGGCAGGCACTGCGTCACCTCCAGCCCCGGTGTTGGCTCGGCGTACGACGGCTCGTTGGTCTGGTGTTCGTTGGTCAGGCGTTCGTTGGGTGGCCAACTGCGTCGGACTGCGGTCTGTTCCTGATTCCGGCAGATTCTTGCCACCTGACGGAAGGGGCTTGCCACGACGACCCTGCCCCACCCGACCCTGGCATGCCCCACCGACAACGCGCGAGGCGGATCCGGCCCGCGGAACGAAGAGTCGCCAATTCGTAATGTCCGATCCGTGCCAGGGTGGGACCCGTGATAGCTCTCGACGGCGAGCGGCTCGCGCTGGCCGATGTCGTCGCGATCGCCAACGGCGCCCCCTGCCGGCTCGGCCCGGCCGGGCGGGCCCGGGTGACGGCGGCGCACGAGCTCGCCGTCCGGGTCAGCGCCGAGCGGACGATCTACGGCCGCACCACCGGGGTGGGGGCCAACAAGGACACCCCGGTCGAGGCGTCGGCCGGAGCCGAGCACGGCGCTCGCCTGCTGCACAGCCACGCGACCGCGGCCGGGCCGCGCCGCGACCCCCGGCGGGTCCGCGCGGCGATGGCCATCCGGCTCAACCAGCTCGCCACAGGCGGCAGCGGCGCGCGGGTCGAGGTGCTCGACGCCTTGGCCGCCCTCCTCGACTCTGGCTCGGTCCCGCCGGTGCGCGAGCATGGCGGGGTCGGCACCGGCGATCTCGGGGCCTTGGCCACGATCGCCCTGGCGCTGCCCGGCGTCGAGTGGACCGCCGATGATGCGCTGCCGTTCCTGTCGAGCAATGCCGCGACGCTGGCCGACGCCGCCCTCGCGGTCGATCGGCTGCAAGACCTCGCCCGGGCCGGGATCGCCGTCGCCGCAATGACTTTCGTGGCCGTGGACGGTCAGCTCGAGGCCTTCTCCGAGACGGTCGAGGAGGTCACGCCGCAGCCCGGGGCCGGAGCGGTCTGTGCCGCGATGCGCCGGCTGGTCGGCCCGGCCTCGGCGCCGCGGCGGCTTCAGGACCCGTTCGCGTTGCGCTGCCTGCCGCAGGTGCACGGCCTGGCGCTCGACGCCCTCAAGGCTGTGGTCGAGCTGGTCGAGGCCGGCACCGCCGCCGCCGCCGAGAACCCGCGCGTGGACCTCCGCCGCGGCGACCTCGTGCATCACGGCGGGTTCCACGCGGCGTACCTCGCCAGTGCCCTCGACACCGCCCGGCTGGCCGTGGCCAACGCCGCCGCGCTGTCCCTGCGCCGCGTCTCGATGCTGCTCGACGCGGACCAGACCGGGCTGGCGCCGTTCCTGGGGGACGGGACGCCGGGGGCCTCCGGGGCGATGGGGCTGGAGTATGCCGCGGGCTCGGCCCTCGGCGACCTGCGGGCCCTGGCCGCTCCGGCGTCGCTGCAGTCGGTGTCGCTGTCGCGCGGGGTCGAGGACGACGCGAGCTTCGCGACACTCGCCGCGCGGCAGGCGCTCGACGCGGCCGCGCCGTACGCCGTGGTGCTCGCGACCGAGCTGGTCGGTGCCCTGCGCGCGGTCCGGCTGCGCGGGTTGGAGCCGCCGGCCGACGGCTGGGGTGAGCTGCTGCGGGCCTGCTCCGGCCTGCCGGGCGGCGAGCCCGGTGACATGGCCGACCGCGACCTGACCCCAGACCTCGACGCCGCCGAGACCGTCCTGCCCGAGCTGGCCCGGCTCACCTCGAGTGTCAGCACCAGGGCGACGAATACGTCGTCGTGATGCTGACACGTTGACTCAGCGCGGGGCGTCCAGCGGCTGGTCGAGCGGCCGCAGCTCGTCCGCATAGGACACCGACGTACGGCGAAGAGCGCCGCTGGCGCTGACCGCGTACTGCCCCATCCGCCACAGCGGCGGGCTGTAGGCGTGGATCGACACGCTGCCCGCGTCGAGACCGGTCATCCGGTGGATGTGCTCCGGCCCGAAGCAGTAGGCCGTCCCGGCGGGGACCTCCGTGCGCAGCTCAGCGGTCCCGATCGCCAGGTTGTGCTCGACCAGCCGGCCGCGGGTGACCGCGACGGCCCCGGACGAGACGTCGTGGTCGTGCCAGCCGGTGTCGTTGACCGGGGTCCAGCAGAGCACCCAGATGTCGACGTGGGCATCGCGGTGCAACGAGACGTAGTGCCGGTGGTCGTCGCTGAAGGCGACGTGCGGCTCCCAGCCGGCCGGGTCCTGGGCGATCGACTCGGCGAGCTCCAGCAGCTCGTACTTGTCGAGGTCACGGTCCGGGAGGCTCTGCAACGTCAGCGGCTCGCGCAGCTCCCGGTCCGGGTGGGTGTCAGTGTGGTTGGTGTGGGTGTCAATGACAGACATCAGCGTCCTCCCTCGAGGAGTCGTAGCGGGTTGGTGTGGGTGATCGCCCGGTCCGCGGCGGCGCCGAGGCCGAGAGCTGTGGGGTCGGCGTACGGCCGGTCGCTGCCGAGGACGATGGCGTCGATCCCGAGGACGCGGATCAAGGCGTCGACGGCCTGCGGCCCGTACGACGACGTGTCGACGTAGACGCCGCGGTCCAAGGCCCGGCCCGGCACGGTCAGCCGGCCACCCCGGGCGGCCAGACGCTCGTGCTGGATCGGCGCCAGGCCGGCGCCGGCCGCGAAGCAGATCCGCAGGTCCGGCAGCAACGACCGGCCGGCGACGTGCCAGGTCCACCAGGCGGCGTGCAGCTGGGCGACGTACGGCACCAGGGCCGGCCACCAGCCCGGAAGGTCTTGCGCCGCAAGGAATCCCACCGGGCCGGGATGCACCAGGACGGGGCGGTTGTGCGCCTCGGCGACGGCCAGCAGAGGCGCCACCGACTCCAGGCCGGCCGGCGTGGCCAGCCAGGTCGCCGGCACCTGCAACCCGCAGAACCCTTGGCCCATCGCTTGTTTGAGGCCGTCGACGTCCGGCTCGACCCGGCTCACCGCGGCCCAGGCGCCGAACGGGGCCGGCAGCGCGGCGGCATCCGCATGCCAGATCCGGAGCAGCTCGCCGGCGTCATCGCCGGCCAGGTCCTCCAGGCCGAGCGGGCTCGACAGCGACACCAGCGCGAGGCCGGCGTCGGCCTCCTCCCGCGCGGCGCGGGCGGCGATGTCGTGGTCACCGGCGCACACGTCGTACGGCGGCTCTCCGGGCAGGTGGAGCGTCCAGCCGACCAGACGGGGTCCGGTGCGGCGGCGGCGGAGGGCTTCGACGAAGGCGGGCGGCCACAGGTGCTGGTGGACGTCGACCGGTCCATCGATGGCATGGACGGCGGTTCGCGTGCTGCTGGACACCTGGGTCTCCCTTCGTGACGGGTCCCCCAACGTGCCTATCGGCAGAATCGACGGCAGGGTTTAACCGATTCAGTGAAGGGTTTCAGTGAAGGGCTTCACCCAGATCTTGTCAAGCGCTTCACCAGATCGGCGACCGTTTGGTGGGCGGTTGTCCTGACTCGCGGGTACGGTGACGCCCATGCCCGAGCGCCGGAGACGGGTGACCCTCCGGGACATCGCCGACGACACGGGACTCTCCCCCGCTGCCGTCAGCTATGCCCTGCGCGGGCTGCACGTGCCCGAGGAGACCCAGGCCCGGGTCCGCGAGGCGGCCGACCGGATGGGCTACCAGGTCGACCCGATCGCCCGGGCCCTCGCCCTCGGCCGGACCGACACGGTCGGCGTCCTGTGCGGGTCGCTCGACGACATCTGGCAGCAGAGCGTTGCCGCCTCCCTCGGCCGTGAGCTCCTGGCCGCCGGCCGGATGGCGCTCATCGTCGACGCGGCCAACGACCCCGAGCGCGAGGCGGCGCTGGCCCAGCGGCTGGTCGACCAGCGGGTCGACGCCGTCATCGCGCTGCCGCTGGACCCCAAGGCGCCGCACTGGGCCCGGATCGCCACGTCGACCGCTCTCGTCAGCATCGGCGATGGGCTCCCCGGGGTCGCGACGGCGGCCGAGGTGACGTTCGACAACGTCCAGGGCGTCACCGACGGCCTGGAGCAGCTGGCCGAGGCCGGCCATCGACGGGTCGCCGTGCTGACGCCCAACGACCGGGCCACCCCGGACCGGCCGGCCGAGGAGGTCGTGGCCCGGGTCGCTCCCCGGCTCGGCCTCACGGCCCGGCTGCGGACGACGCCGCACGACCTGGACGGGGCCAGCGCCGTCGTCTTCGAGGTGCTGAGCGGCCCGGACGCACCGACCGGCTTCCTCTGCCTGGCCGACTCGATCGCGTTCGGGGTCTACGACGCGGCCCGGCGGCTCGGGTTGGTGGTGCCCGACGACATCTCGGTGATCGGCTACGACGACCTGCCGGTTTCGCGGCTGCTCAGCCCGCCGCTGTCGACGTACCACTGGCCGGTCGCCGAGCTGGTCGAGGAGGTCGTGACCAAGACGGTCCGGGCGATCGACGAGGGGCACCACAGCCGCCGCAAGGTGCTCAGCCCCGAACGCGTGACCCGCGGCAGTGTCGCCCCGCCCGGACTACGGGCCTAGCAGCGCAGCGGGGATCACAGCAACGCCGTCTTGGCGGCGGTAGGCCTCTGGGCCGGTCGTGATGACCGCAGCGTCCAGCAGGTCTGAACCAAGCCGATCCCGGAGCCAGCGCAGATGAGCGGTGTCCCGGTCGTCGACACTTCCGGACAGCTTGACCTCGAATGCGACCACCCGCCCGTCCGCCCGACGGACGATGAGGTCCACTTCATGGTCGCCGTTACGCGTGCGGAGGTGATGGACGGTCGCTTCGGCCGCCTGCGCATAGACCCGAACGCTGAGCGTGACCAGCGACTCGAACAGGGCGCCGAGCAGTACGCCATCCCTTGGGACGGGCGGCCCGCCCACGGAGTCGTCCAGCAGGCTTGAGGAGTCAGCTCCGAGAAGCCGCGCGGCGAAAGCCGGGTCCGCCAGGTGGTGCTTGGGCGTTCCGGCCAGACGACTGAACGAGCTTCGGCCGGGAATCCAGGCGGGCACCGGGTCAAGGAGCCACAACTGGGAGAGCACATCTCGGTAGGCGCGCGTCGTTTCCTTGGCGGGCTTGTCGCCATCGCCAGGCATCGCGGCGTCAAGGATCGTGTTGTACGACGCAGTCGTTGCTGTCGCCGCGGCGTAGGCCGCCAGCCAGGCGCGAAGAGTCGCAGGTCGACGAATGAGTTGACCTTGTTCAGCGAAGTCGTGCTCTACGACCCGATCCAGATAGCTGTCGAGTTGAGCGCGGCGACCGCGTGCCCCGAGAGGGCGAATGGCTGGAAGACCCGAGCGAACCACCTCTTCGGCATACCCGGGCAGCCGAACATCGGTCGTGCCAGACACGGGGACAGGGGCGCCTCGTAACAACTCGGACAGGCTCACCGTGGCTAGGTATCCGCGCTCGAACAGGCTCATGGGTCGCATCCGCAGCCGGACGATTCGCCCCGCACCCGAGTGCGTCGGAGCACTGGTCGGAGTCGCGCTCCCGGTCAGGATGAACCGCCCCGGAGCGCTGTCCCGATCCACACTCCTCCGGATGGCATCCCACACCGATGGCGCCCGTTGCCACTCGTCGACGAGCACCGGCGTTGCCGAACGGTCCAATCGGGCGAGGTCCGCCAGAAGGAGCTGCCGTGAGTTCTCGTCGTCCAACGCGAAGCTGGAGTTTGCTCGGCGCTGGGCAGTGGCCGTCTTTCCGACGCCCTTAGGGCCTTCGAGACTTATCGCCGAGATCTCCTCGATCAGAGCGTCCAGCTCCGAGTCCACGACACGCTGGTGATACTGGTCCATCTCGACTCTTCCACTAGCCGACGCCTTACTCTTCCATTAGCCGACAATATACCCGTCCATCAGCAGACACCAAGCTCTTCCGATAGCAGATGATGAGGGCCTGGCTACCAGCCGCGCCACCGGTCAGTAAAGTCCTGGGCCATGCAGGTTGCCGCGATCGTGCTCTGTCTGGCCGCCACGGCGACCGGGGTGGCGCTGTTCGCCCGAGCGGTGTCCCGCTTCGTCGCGACCTTCCGGTTGGGCCGGCCCGACCCCACGCGCACCGGCCGCCCGGCAAGGCGCACCGGAACCCTCATCAAGGAGTTCCTCGGCCACACCCGGATGTCCCGGCTGCCGATCGTCGCCGCCGCGCACTGGTTCGTGATGGTGTCGTTCGGTTTGCTCTTCCTGACCCTGGTGACGGCGTTCGGCCAGCTCTTCCAGCCGGCCTGGGCGCTCCCGCTGATCGGCCACTTCTTCCTGCTGGAGTGGGTGATCGAGGCCATCGCCTGGCTGTCCTTGGTCGGCATCCTGACCCTGATCGTGATCCGCCAGGTCAACCACCCCCGCGGCAAGGGCCGCCGGTCGCGGTTCTTCGGGTCGACCTTCTGGCAGGCCTACTACGTCGAGGCCACGATCCTCGGCGTCGTCGTCTGCGTCATCACCCTGCGCGGCCTCGAGTACGCCCTGGGCCGCACGCTCGGTGACGACCGCTCGACGGCGTTCCACTACCCGCTGACCGCGTGGCTCGGCCGGCTGTTCGACGGCTCGGAGTCCAGCCAGCGCAACGCGATCATCCTCGTAGCCGCCGTCAAGATCCTGATCTCGATCGCCTGGCTGATCACCATCTCGGTGCAGCCGACGATGGGCGTTGCCTGGCACCGGTTCCTGGCCTTCTTCAACATCTGGTTCAAGCGCGAGGCGAGCGGCCGGACCGCGCTCGGCCCGCTGCGGCCGATGATGATCGACGGCAAGCCGGTCGACTTCGAGGCGATCGAGGAGCTCGACGAGAACGCCACCCTCGGCGTGGCCACGATCACCGACTTCACCTGGAAGGGCCTGCTCGACTTCACCACCTGCACCGAATGCGGCCGCTGCCAGAGCCAGTGCCCGGCCTGGAACACCGAAAAACCGTTGTCCCCCAAGCTTTTGATCATGGGACTGCGCGACCACGCGCACGCCCAGGCGCCGTACCTGCTGCGCCGGTCAAGGTGCCAACGGCGACCCGGAACAGACCGACCATCCGACTGATGTGCCGCTCGTCTCGGTCGGCGGGATCGTCGACCCCGACGTGCTCTGGAGCTGTACGACGTGTGGCGCCTGCGTGGAGCAGTGTCCGGTCGACATCGAGCACGTCGACCACATCGTCGACATGCGGCGCTACCAGGTGCTGATCGAGTCGGCGTTCCCGAACGAGCTGTCCGGGCTGTTCCGCAACCTGGAGAAGTCCGCGAACCCGTGGGGCCAGCCGGCCCGCGCGCGGCTCGAGTGGGCCAAGGACCTGCCGTTCGAGGTGCCGGTCGTGGGCAGTGACGTCGAGGACCTCGAGGCCGTCGACTACCTGTTCTGGGTCGGCTGCGCGGGGGCGTACGACGACCGGGCCCAACGCACCACCCGCGCCGTCGCCGAGCTGTTGCACACCGCCGGCGTCAGCTTCGCCGTCCTCGGCGACGGGGAGTCGTGCACCGGCGACCCAGCCCGGCGAGCCGGCAACGAGTTCCTGTTCCAGATGCTGGCCCAGACCAACGTCGAGACCCTCACCGAGGCCAAGGCCGGCAAGATCGTCGTGACCTGCGCGCACTGCTTCAACACGCTGGGCAACGAGTACGAGCAGCTCGGCGGGCACTACGAGGTCATCCACCACACCCAGCTGCTCAACCGGCTGGTCCGCGAGCGCCGCCTGGTCCCGCTGGCCCGCCCGGACCGGGCCGACAGCGTCGGCGTCGCGTCGACTGCGGCGACCGTGACCTATCACGACCCGTGCTACCTCGGCCGGCACAACGGGGTCTACGCACCGCCGCGCGAGCTGATCGGCGCACTGCCCGGCGTGACGCTGACCGAGATGCCGCGCAACTCCGAGCGCTCGTTCTGCTGCGGCGCAGGCGGCGCGCGGATGTGGATGGAGGAGAAGCTCGGCACCCGGATCAACAGCACCCGCACCGCCGAGGCGGTCGCCACCGGCGCGGACCGGATCGCGATCGGCTGCCCGTTCTGCCGGGTGATGCTCTCCGACGGGCTGAGCGCGGCGCAGGCCGATGGCACGGCCCGCGACGAGGTGCAGGTCGTGGACGTGGCCCAGATGCTGTTGGCCGCGGTCCGCCCGGCGCCTCCGGAGCAACCGGCGCAAACGGCGGCGACCCCGGCCTAGCTCGGCCCTCGCTCCGCCCTAGCTCGGCAGCGCGAGCAGCCGCGCGACGCCATCCTGCATGACCCGCTGCGCGACCTGGGCCCGCCGCATCCGGAACCTCAGCCCGTGGGCCCGCGCCCAGCCGCGACGACGGGCCAGCATGTCCTGGCGCAGCCACTCCGGCACGCCGAACTCGGCCAGCCCGGCGATCGCCTGGGTCTTCGTCAGCAACGACCCCTCGGTCAACGCGGCCTGGGCCCGCGGCAGGACGGTCAGCCCCAGGTCGACCCATGCATCGTCGAGCCAGCGCGAGCGCCGTTGCGCGGCTGGCTGCCACACCGTCGACAGCTCGGACCGGACCGCCGCGGTCAGCTCTTCCGGTGTCACATAAGGGATTTGGCCCGCGATCGGCTCCCCGGCGACGACGACACCATGGTCGTGCAGCTCGAGCC
Organism: uncultured Actinomycetota bacterium; assembly: GCA_963794535.1. Classification (GTDB taxonomy): domain Bacteria; phylum Actinomycetota; class Actinomycetes; order Actinomycetales; family CAVURS01; genus CAVURS01. The sequence continues at coordinate 462,601 of CAWCEI010000011.1, read as the reverse complement.
GGGTGATGGCCGAGAGGGCGCGCTCGCGCATCTTGCCGCCGGCCCAGTACGGCACGGTCCGGCCGGGCTCGGCCAGGTCGGCCGTCGCGACATAGAGGCAGTGCAGCCGGGCGCCGCCCGGATGGTCCCGAGCCAGCTCGCGGTGCAGGTCGGCGAGCGCCTGCAGCTCGGCCGACGACGGCGCGTGCTCGAGCACTGCGACCAGGTCGAGATCGCTGCGCTCGGGCTCGAAGTCGCGAGTCCCGAGGGAGCCGGCCGCATAGAGCCCAACGGTGGGTACGACGCCGGGCAGCCGCGCGACCAGGTCGGCGAGCAGGCGGGCCACCTTGGACTCAGGCACGAGGCATCAGCGCAGGTTCTCCGGCGGGACGTGGAAGCCGGACGCGTCGACGACCACGCCGTACACCGCTTCGGACGTGACCCGCGCGACGCTGCGGATGGTGTCGCTGACGATCGTGCGGGCGATCCGGTGGGCCGCGGTCGGGCTCTCCAGGTGGAGCTGGCTCGCGTCCTCGGGCCACCACCGGATGTCGTAGGTCACGAGACGATCCGACGGCACTTCGGGCAGGTCCGCCAGTTGGCGCAGGACCCAATGCGGCACGCCGGTCTCGACCTGGACGCCGATCACGATGCCGCCGTTCCCGTTGATCGCATAGCCGTCGGCCAGCTGCATCTCCTGCGCCGCCCACGCATCGGTCGCGTCGGCCACGTCCTCGAGCCGCTGCAGCAGCTCCGGCGTCAGCGCGTCCTGCAGCTGCTCCGCCATCGGGTCCAGCGGGTCGACATCCCAGGGCAGGCCCGGCCCGCGCGGGGGCGCCTCGTGCGGCCGACCGAGGTCAACGTGGGCGCCGGGCAGGACCGGGGCGACGAGGGTGAGCAGGTCCTTGGCCTCGACCCAGTACGGCGACCAGACGGTGAGCTCGACGTCGCGGGTGGGATCGGGCCGGATCACGACGCCGGGGCCCGCGACCCGGACGGCGCCGCCGAGCCGCCGGGCCAGGTCGAGCCCGAGCGTGACCAGGTCGCCCTCCTCGCGGAACGGCGGGCCGCCGGGGAAGGCGCGCATCCACAGCGCCATCTGCACGGGGTCGACGAAGGCCACGAAGCCGTCCGGGTCACGCTCGCGCGGCGCCTCCAGCAGGTAGGCCATGCGCAGCCCGTCCGGGGCGCCGAGCTCGGCCGCGTCGGCCTCGCTCAGGTCGACCGGCCCGGTCACCGCCGACTGCCGGCCGACGCGCGCCCGGCCCGTGACATCGAGGTCGGCGTCGTCGACGCGGGCCCGCACCAGCGTCGCGACCTGCTCGGCCGAGACGGTGTCGGCCGACAGCAGGAGCAGGTGCGACCCGAGGAGCAGCTCGAGCGCCCCGGCCTCGGTTCGGGTGTCGTCGGCGCGCTTGCGGAAGAGGGCAGCCATAGGTTGCCCGGCTCAGACCTCGGTGCGATGGAAGTTCTGGAAGGAGCGGCTGGCCGTCGGTCCGCGCTGGCCCTGGTATCGCGAGCCGTATTTCGCACTGCCGTAAGGGTTTTCGGACTCACTGCTCAGCCGGAAGAAGCACAGCTGGCCGATCTTCATCCCCGGCCAGAGCGTGATCGGCAGGGTGGCGACGTTGGACAGCTCGAGGGTCACGTGCCCGTTGAAGCCCGGGTCGATGAAGCCGGCCGTCGAGTGGGTGAGCAGCCCGAGCCGGCCGAGGCTGGACTTGCCTTCCAGCCGTGCGGCCAGGTCGTTCGGGAGCTGCACGACCTCGTACGTCGAGCCGAGGACGAACTCGCCGGGGTGCAGCATCAGCGGCTCGTCCGGGTCGCACTCGACGAGGCGGGTGAGGTCGGGCTGCTCCAGCCGCGGGTCGATCACCGGGTACTTGTGGTTGTCGAACAACCGGAAGAACCGGTCCAGCCGGACGTCGATGCTGGAGGGCTGGACCATGCCTTCGTCGTACGGCGTGAGGACCACCCGGCCGGAGTCGATTTCGGCGCGGATGTCGCGGTCGGAGAGGAGCACGGGCCAACGGTATCGGGCGGGCTCCGCGCGGCCCGCCAGGTATGGTTGGCACGCCCCGGAGGGGCACGCGGGTGTAGTTCAATGGCAGAACATCAGCTTCCCAAGCTGACAGTGCGGGTTCGATTCCCGTCACCCGCTCAACTCACGAACTGACGTCAGCGCGTGGCACGTCTCGAGGCTTGCCTGGCGCTGACAGGTCCGCAGCCGCCCCCGCTGGCTGGTCGTGGCCCGGCGCGGGGGTCTCGCTTTGGGCGTGCAGACGGGCGTGGGTGATCGCGTCGTCCAAGTGTTCGAACAGATGGTTCTCGTGGGCCAGCCGGTCGAGGGCGCCGACGGCTTGCAGGGTGCGCAGGTGGGCCGGGCGGGCGCCTTTGATCAGGACGGTGATGCCGCGAGCCTCGAGCTCGGCGACGATCTCGCCGAGCGCCTGTGCGCCGGTGGCATCGAGGACCTGTAGGTCGGGCAGTCGCAGGATCAGCACGCGGACGTCGGACACGGATGTCAGTTCGGTCAGGAACCGTTGTGCCGCACCGAAGAACAGGGCACCGTCGAGGCGGTAGGTGATGATCCGCTGGTGCATCAGGTCATGTTCGACGTCGCGGGATATGGTTTCGCTCCGTCCCGGCGAGTCGGCCAGGGCGAGCGGCTCGAGGACGGCTGAGGCAGACAGGGCGACCTTGCGCAGCATGAGTACCGTGGCGACGCCGAGTCCGACCTCCACGGCCACCACGAGGTTGAAGACGACCGTGGTGAGGGCAGTCAAGGCGAGCACCGCTGCGTCGGATCGGGTGGACCTCAACACGGCTCGGACGTTGTGGAGCTCCACCATCCGCACCGCGGTCACGAGCAGGACCCCGGCCAAGGCGGCCAACGGGATCTGGGCCACGAGTTGGCCGCCGAGGAACACCACCGCGGCGAGCACCAGGGCATGCACGGCGGCCGCGACCCGGGTCCGGGCGCCGCTGCGGGCGTTGACCGCCGTGCGTGCGATCGCGCCGGTCGCGGGGATCGCACCGAAGATGCTCGCGGCCAGGTTGGCCAGCCCTTGCCCGAACAGCTCGCGATCGGCATCGTGCCGCGGTGCGTCTGACAGACCGTCGGCGACCTTGGCCGAGAGCAAGCTCTCCATGCCGGCGAGCAGGGCAACCGCGAGCGCGGCGGGCGCGAGGGCGGCGAGCCGGTCGATGGACAGGTCGGGCAGGCCGGGCATCGGCAGCCCGGAGGGCAGGGTGCCGATCCGGTCCACTGGCAGGTGAGCCGCCCAGGCGATCGTGGTCGCTGCGGCCACTCCGAGCAAGGAGGCGGGTAGAGCCCGGTGCAGTCGAGGCGCCAGGACCATGATCAGGGCCACCAACACAACGAGAGCCAAGGCCGCCAGTACGGCAGAGGAGTGTGTCGCGACGGCCTGTCCGACCGCCCGATAGGCGGTGACCGCCGTCCGGTCCCCACCGGCCACGTGCACGCCCAGCGCCGCCGGTACCTGTTGGAGCAGGATCACGGCGGCGATCCCCACGGTGAAGCCCTCGACGACGGGCCACGGCACATAGGCCAGGGCGCGCCCCAGCCGGGCGACCGCTGCGACGATCATCAGCACCCCTGCGACCAGGCCCACCACGAGGACCGCGGACCGGCCGTACTGGTGCACGATCGGGACGAGCACGACGGTCATGGCACCTGTGGGACCCGAGACCTGCAGGCTCGACCCGCCGAAGACGGCAGCAACCAGGCCGGCGACGATCGCGCAGACCAGGCCAGCCGCTGCGCCGAGGCCGCTGGTGATCCCGAACGCCAGGGCGAGCGGGAGCGCCACCACGCCGACGGTGACGCCGGCGATCACGTCGGCCGACCAGGACCGGCGCAGGCCGGCGTAGTCGGAGGCGCGCGGTCGGAGCCGGTCGATGGCGGGTAGGTGGGTCGAGGTCCAGCTCATGAGCGGCCGGCCGAGCGACGTAGCCCGGCCAGCAGCTCCTGGGAGTGGCCCAGCGAGGTGATCAGCATGGTTCGGGCGCAGGCCAGCAACTCGATCAGCTGGGGGTCGCGGATGGCGTAGTAGACGGTCGAGCCGTCCTTGCGGGTCGTCACCAACCCGGCCCGGCGCAGCACGCCGAGTTGCTGGGACAAGTGCGAGGACTCGAGGCCCACCTGCTCGGCCAGGCTGCCGACGGAGCACTCACCCTGGGTCAGGATCTCGAGCGCGCGGATCCGCGCCGGATGGGCCAGTGCGCGGAACAGCTCGGCCTTGATCTCCGCGAGTGGGCGCTCGAGGGTGGACTGGCGCTGCGGGGACAAGGTCCTTACCTTCCTATCTAATAATCTGACAATATCGTCAGATGATAACGCATCGAACTGCCCCGATCTGGCAGGCTCCCGCGGGTGGGCATCCCGACCTGGCTGAGCTGGTCCAGCGGCAAGGACAGCACGATGGCGCTGCAGCGCCTGCGCCGGGACGAGACCGTCGACGTGGTCGGCCTGTTGACCACCGTGAACTCCACGGCGGACCGGGTCGCCATGCACGCCGTACGACGGGAGCTGCTGGAGGCGCAGGCGGTCGCGCTCAGCCTGCCGCTCCACGTGGTGGACCTGCCGTGGCCGTGCCCGAACGGCGTCTACGAGGAGCGGATGGCCGCCGCGCTCGACGCGGCCCGGGCGATCGGCGTACAGCAGGTTGCGTTCGGTGACCTCTACCTCGAGGACGTACGCCGATACCGCGAGGACGCGATGGCCGGCACTGGCCTCACGCCGGTGTTCCCGCTCTGGGGCGAGCCGACCGATCAGCTGGCCCGGGAGATCGTCGCGTCCGGCGTACGGGCCGTCCTCACCTGCGTCGACCCGAAGCAGCTGCCGCGGGAGCTGGCCGGACGCTGGTACGACGCGGAGCTGCTGGCCGATCTGCCCGACGGGGTCGACCCGTGCGGGGAGAACGGCGAGTTCCACTCGTTCGTGGTGGACGGGCCTGGGTTCGCCGCGCCGCTCGACGTCGTGGTGGGTGAGACGGTCGAGCGGGACGGCTTCGTCTTCACCGACGTCCTGCCCGCCATCAGCTCGCCGGCGTCACCTCGATGACGTGCAGCGGCGTGCCCTGCTGGCAGGTCGTCATTAGGCCCGGATCGGGCCGGCCGCGCACGGTCACCGTCGCACCCACCACGATCAATGGGTCCTGGCCGACGAGCTGGTAGAGCGTCGGGCCGCCGCGCAGGACGATGCAGCCGCGCTCCACGCCGGCCTCGACGGTTCCAGTCACCGTGACCTCACCGACCGGCGATGGCGGGTACTTCGAGGAGTACGACGGGCTGGGCATCGGCGACTCCGATCCTGGGCTGGACCGCGGTGCTCGACCCGCAGCCGGCGAGCGCCGCAGCGACGGCCACGACCACGACGAAGGTCCTCACTGTCTCAGCACCCCCCGAGTGCGGGTATTGGAGCGGTTTTGGGCGTCGAAAACCCGCATCCGAGGGGTGAACCCGCAGGGGAGGGGTGGGCTAGCTGGTGACGCTCACGATCGTGGACCCGATCGGGTTGGTGCCATCGCCGAAGTCGATGACCCCGAGATAGCTCGTTCCCGCTGCGAGGCCGCTCCAGCCGGCCGTCACCGTGGCGGCGCTGCCGGATGTGACCGACTGCGTCGCGGGGGTGGCGGTGAGGCTGGACGCCGCTGCCGGGACCACATAGGTGTGCGTGGTCACGTCGAAGGCGCCCGTCCCTCCGGCGGGCTGCGCGAACAGCACCGCGTAGACGTCGTACGAGCCTGCGGTGGTGGTGTTCACCGTCTCCTGGGCGGTGCCGCCGGCACTCGAACCGACCAGCGTGTTGGTGCCCGCCTGGTAGACGAACACGTCCACGTCGGTGCCGTCCGGGTAGTCGGAGCCGTGCGTGCCGAAGCGCGCATAACGGCTACCCGCCGGAACGCTGACCGTCACCTTCGACACGGACGGACCCGTGGCCGGAGCTGCCGGGTTGAACGTGGTGTTGATGCCGGTCAGGTGCGCCACCGTCGGCACGTCGGCCGCGAGGCCGTGCGGCGTCGCGGTGAGCGTGCCCGTGTAGCCCGGCGTCAACGAGACGGCGTTCGTGCCCGTCGCGCCCGAGCCGGCGACCTCGACCGGGGCCGCCAACGGCACCGGCTTGACCGCGATGTTGCTGCGGACCTTGTGCTTGCCGTCGCGCTGCCGCCAGGTGAGGGAGCCGAACCCGTACTGGCCGAGCGGCGCGGTCGTCCGGCTGATCGTCACCGAGAACGTGGCCGTCTGGCCCGGCCGGATGACGAGTCGCTGCGGCAGGACGTTGACCGTGAAACCGGCCGGAGCCTCGACCTTGGCGTTGTAGGTGCCGCTGCTCCGGTCGACGTTCGTGACCTTGCGGGTGAGCGTCTGCGAGCCCGCAAGGTCACCGATGGCCATCGTCGGGTAGTTCAGGTTGCTGGCATCGATCGAGCCGAACGACGTGCAGACGGCGTCGCCGAACACCGGCTGGAACTCGCCCAGGCCGCAGCCGAACTGGACCCAGTCGTTGAGGCCGGAGTTGTAGACCAGACCCGGGTCGAAGGCGCCGGCCGGGTTGACGTGGCCGGAGCCGAAGTTCAGCGGGGTGGCCGGGTGGACACCGTCCGGACCCAGGATCGGCTTGCCCAGGTTGTCGACCTGGTTGGCCGACGTCATGAGCGCCGACTTGACCGCCATCGGCGACCAGTCCGGGTGCTTCTGAACCACCAGGGCCGCGATCCCCGCGATGTGCGGGCTGGACATCGAGGTCCCGGACTCGGCGTCGTAGAAGTTGCCGTTGTCAGCAGCCGGTGAGACCGCGGCGATGACGTCAACGCCGGGCGCGGTGATGTCCGGCTTGAGCAGGTCTCCGCCCGTGACCGTGGCCGGGCCGTTGGAGGAGAACGCGGCCATGGCCGGAGCCTCCGTCTGGATCTGGGTCGCCGCCGAGAGGCTCGCGGTCGCCCCGGCTCCCGCCGAGGCGATGTAGGCCAGGATCGTGGCGCGGTCGACCTCGCTCACGTGGATCGTCGGCACGAAGTGGAAGTCCGCGTTGAGCGAGTTCGGCGAGACGTTGGCCAGGATCATGCCCACGCCGCCGGCGTTCTTGACGGCGAGGCTCTTGTCGGTCCGCGCGTTGTTGCCGCGGTCGCACAGGACGATCTTGCCGGCGACCTTGGCCGGGTCGAGCGCCGGTTGTACGCCGGGCGTGACGCCATCGACGTCACTCAGGCATTGCGCGACCAGCGTCGGGTCAACGCCGGCCAACCCCACGTTGCCGGCGTAGACCAGCGGCGAGGAAGGGACGCCCTGACCAACGCCGGGGCCGGTGTAGACGTGGCCGTCACCGGTGGTGGCGGTGCGGGAGAAGGACCGGTCGTGGGTGCTCGCGGCGACGGTCGTGAGCCACGGCGAGTTGTGCGCGACGGTGCTGGCCCCGGGGCCGGAGTTGCCGGCGGAGGCGGCGACGAATACGCCCGCGTCCGCGGCGAACATGAAGTTGACCTCGACCGCGTCGTTCACCTCATCGGTCGCTCCGGAGAACGAGAGGTTGATGACGTCCACGCCGTCGGACACCGCCGCGTTGATGGCGGCGACGATGTCGGCGGTGGTGGCGCTGGCGGTGCCGTCGGCCTTGTTCCAGCCGATCTTGTAGATCGACAGGCGAGCGTTCGGGGCCATGCCGGACGCGGTGCCCAGGCTCAGCCCGTTGATCGAGACCGGCGCACCGTTGTCGCCAGCCGCCGTACTGGCGGTGTGCGAGCCGTGGCTGTTGCGGTCACGGGGCGAGTGGAACTCGTTGGCACCAGGACCGTTGCTCAGCCCGCCGGCGTCGAAGAACCGCGCGCCGATCACCTTGTTGTTGCAGGTGACGCGGTTGGCGACGACCGGGTCGTTGCCCGGGTCGCAGACGCCGTGGAACTTCGCCGCGATGGCGGCAGCGTCGGGCCGCGGTTCGCTCAGCGGCGCGAAGCTCGGGCTCTCCGGCCAGAAGCCGGTGTCGAGGACGCCGACGATGACGCCCTCACCCGCGTGCTTCACGTTGCCGAACTGGGTGTTCCACACGCCCTTCTTGCCGTCGAGGCCCAGGAACTTGGGCGTCGAGACGGTGTCGGCCGTGAAGACGGCGTCCTTCCAGACGTTGAGCACGCCTGGACTGGACTTCAGGCGCGCGGCCTCGCTCGCGGTGATCTTCATCGCGAAACCGTTCATGGTCACGTCGTACACGCCGGTGACCGAGCGCCCGTCGAGGTGGGCGTTCTTGATCACCGCAGCGCGCTGGTCGCGCAGGCGTCCGCGATAGGCCTGAGCCGCCGGCGTACGGGTGTCGAGCGACTTGCCGGCACCGGGCTTCGTGGCGGCGAAGCCCTTGACGTTGCCCGTGTAACCAGCGAGCGGGGTGCCCGCGAGCTGGACGATGTATGTCCCCGTGCTGTTGTCCGTCTTGACGGACTGGGCCTGGGCCCAGCTCAGGTTCGGCGCGACCAGGGCTACGGCACCCGCTATCGCCACTCCGATCAGGGCTGGACGTCGTTTGCCGGCAAACCGGGTCAACGTCATGTCGACCACCTCCTGACCGAGGGCCTCGCGTCGTTGCGAGCGCATCGACCGAAGGCTATGGGCTGGCTGTGAGCCACGGAAGGGAATCGGCAATCTCCCTTCACCCGCTCCAGCCGGTCCCGGGTCAGCACGTGGCACGTCTGGAGGCTTGCCTGGTGCTGACCGGTCGGCGGGGCCGGGGACAATGGGCGGGTGCAGATCGGGATCCTCGGGCCGTTCGAGGTCCGCGCGGACGACGGCGCCCTGGCCGACGTCCCCGGCTCCCGGCTCCGGGCCCTGCTGATCGCGCTCGCCCTCGAACCGGGCCGCGTCGTACCGAGCCGGACGCTGGTCGACTGGATCTGGGGTGAGCGCCCGCCCGCCGACGCGGCGAATGCCTTGCAGCGCTTGGTCTCCCGGCTGCGCAAGGCTCTCCCGGAGGGGTCGGTCGAGGGGCAGCCAGGTGGTTACCGCCTGACGGTGGAGCCCGACGCGGTCGACGCCGTACGGTTCGAACGTCTCGTCGGTCGGGCCCGCGCCGGAGCCGACCCGCAGCGCGCGCGACTGCTGCGGGAGGCCCTCGCGCTGTGGCGTGGAGCGGCGATGCAGGACGTCGAGCTGCCGGACAGTGCCGCGTTCGACGCGGCCGCCAGCCGGCTCGAGACCCTCCGCCTCACAGCCTTGGAGGACCGGTACGACGCGGAGGCCAGCCTCGGCCGCGCCGCCGAGCTGGTCGCCGAACTGACCGACCTGGTGGCCATGCACCCGCTACGGGAGCGGCTGGCCGCCTCGTTGATCCGGGCCCTCGTTGCCTCCGGTCGTGACTCCGAGGCGCTGATCGTCTTCGAGCACACCAGAGAAGCGCTCGCCGATGCTCTGGGCGTCGACCCATCACCAGAGCTGGCCAACCTGCACGTCGCGCTGCTGCGGGGCGAGCTGGTCCGGCCCGAGCCGAACCGCAGGACCAACATGCGGGCCGAGCTCACCAGCTTCGTCGGCCGGGACGCGGACGTGGCCGTCGTCCGCGAGCTCGTCGCGGAGCATCGACTGACCACGCTGATCGGACCCGGCGGAGCCGGCAAGACAAGGCTGGCCACGGAGACCGCCAACACACTGCTCGGCGACCTCCCGGACGGCGTCTGGCTGGTCGAGCTCGCCGTCCTCGGCCCGGACGGTGACGTCGCCCAGGCCGCGCTCGCCGGGCTCGGTCTCCGGGACGCCTTGCTCGGCGGGACCCCCAGCGCGGACCTGACCGACCGGCTCATCGCCGCGGTCCGCGAGCGCGAGGCGCTGCTGATCCTGGACAACTGCGAGCACCTGATCGAGTCGGTGGCGGCCTTCGCCGATCGGGTCCTCGGCGAGTGCCGCCGGCTGCGGATCCTCGCGACCAGCCGAGAGCCGCTCGGGATCACCGGTGAGGCCCTGTGGCTGGTCGAGCCGCTGGCCGTGCCGGAGGGCGACGCCGGAGCGGAGGCGATGGAGTCCTCGCCGGCGGTGCAGCTGCTGCGCGACCGCGCGGGAGCAGTCCGCAAGGACCTTGCCGCCGACCCCGAAACGTTGTCGACCATGGTGCGCATCTGCCGGGCGCTGGACGGGATGCCGTTGGCGATCGAGCTGGCCGCTGCCCGGCTGCGCACGATGTCCCTCGACCAGCTCGCCCACGGGCTCGACGACCGGTTCCGGCTGTTGACCGGCGGCAGCCGTACGGCGTTGCCGCGGCACAAGACGCTGCGCGCGATGGTCGACTGGAGCTGGGAGCTGCTCACCGATCCCGAACGCAAGGTCCTGCGCCGGCTCGCGGTCTTCTCCGGTGGGGCGGGCCTCGACGCGGCCGAGCGGGTCTGCGCCGGCGCTGGGGTCGAGCCGGAGCAGGTGCTCGAGGTGCTCACCTCGCTGGCCGAGAAGTCGCTTCTGGTCACTGACGGCGAGGGTGCACCGCGCTACCGGATGCTCGGCACCATCAAGGAGTACGCCGGGCAGCGGCTCGCGGAGGCGGGCGAGTCGGACCAGACGCGACGGACCCATCTCGACTACTTCACCGACCTCACCGAGACCGCGGACCCGCATCTGCGCCGGGCCGATCAGCTGGACTGGCTCGCCGTCCTCGGGGCTGAGCAGGACAACATCGGCGCGGCGATGCGCCACGCCCTGGCGGCCGGCGAGGCGCAGGCGGCGATGCGGCTCGCGGCTGCGGCCGGCTACTACTGGTGGCTCACCGGACACCGGGCCGAAGGCGTCGACCTGATCGTCGCGGCCACCAAGATGTCGGGCGAGGTGTCCGACGAGATCCAGGCGATGGTCTACGCGCTGGTCGTGATGTACGTGACCTCCGGGCGGGGCGACGAGCACCAGGCCGAGGAGTGGATCCATCAGGCCTACGACTTCAGTCAGCGCAGTCAGTCGCGAAACCCGTTGCTGGGGCTGGTCGTTCCGCTCGAACGCATGTTGCAGGCACCGGACGAAGCCCTGCTCGCCTTCGAGCCGTTGCTCGACAACGAGGATCCGTGGGTCCGCGCGCTGGCCCGGCTGCAGCTGGGCAAGATGCGGATCGTGCTCGGCCAGGGTGGTCGCGACGCGGATGCCTATCTGGAGCTGGCGCTGGCCGAGTTCCGCGCCCTCGGCGAGCGGTTCGGGATCTCGTTCGCGCAGACCGAGCTGGCCGAGCGGATCGCCACGCGGGGTGAGTTCGCCGAAGCCTGCGAGCAGTACGAACAGGCCATCGCCGTTGTCACCGAGGTCGGTGCCGTCGAGGACGTCATCCGGATGCAGGCGCGACTGGCTCTGCTCTACTGGCTGCTCGGGGACCATGACTCGTGCGCGGCCGCCATGTCCCGCGCCGAGCGCAACGCTGAACGGGTGACCTGGCCGGATGCGTTGGTAGAGCTGGCTTTTGCGAAGGCCGAGCTCGCCCGCCGCGACGGCAACGCCGACGAAGCCCGCCGCCAGATCGGCGTCGCGACCGCCATCCTGGGCGACGACGCGGAGCGGGCGGACATCCTGGCGGTGACCCAGGACCTGCTGGGCTACCTTGCCGAGGACCTCAACGAGGCCCGGGCCTACCGGGCCTCGGCCTACCAGGCAGCGACCGAGGCGGGACATCCGCTCCAGATCGCCCAGGTCCTGGTCGGCGTCGCGGACCTGGCCTTGCGTCTCGACCAACCGGACCAAGCCGCGCGGCTGCTCGCGGCCAGCGCCGGCGTACGCGGGCTGTCCGATCGTTCCCAGCCCGACGTGGCCCGGATCGGCCGCGCCGCGCGGCGCCGCCTCGGCGACGCAGAGTTCGCCGAGGCGACGCATGCGGGCACCCAGACGAGCTGGTCCGAGCTGGTCGCGGTCACCCTCGCGCCGTGAACGGTCAGCCGGCTGCTCGCTGGATGACGATGTCGCCGTACCGCGTGCGGGCGTGCACCGCGACCGCATCGTACGGCGACGGGCTTGCCTGCGACGCTGAATCCCCCTGCAGCGCAACGGAGTTGAGCACGCACCCGCGCTTGCTGTCAGCGTCTACCCGTACGGCGGTGCCATCGCCGATGCCGACCACGATGTTCTCGGAGCGGTTCGACAGGTTCGCCGGGCCATGGGTCAGCCGGCCGATCCGAATCGCACCGTCGGCGGTCCTGGCGGTGACCCTGCCGTCTGCGCGGCCGATGTCGATCGCGGCCGTGCTGCCTTCGATCTGGACCGGACCGGCGATCCGGCCGATCGCGAGCTCACCGGCCGCGATGTTCGCCTGCACGGCGTCGGCGCGGTCCAGCCGGACCCGGCCCTTGGCCAGGTGCAGCTCACACTCACCGAAGGAGCCGTCAGCGTCGACGGTCGAGTGGGCCAGGTAGACGACCAGGTTCGAGCCGGTAGGCAGGTCGATCGTGATGACGACCGAACCGTCCTTGTCCCCGGAGACGGTCGTCTTGACCGACAGCTGTCCGGCGCCGAACTCGACCTTGGTCCGGTCGGCCACCCGCACGTCCGAGTGGCTCGTCGGGTCGACGGGTTCGACCAGCACGGTGGTGTCGGCCCGGTCACTCGCGTTGACCCGCACCCGAGCGCCGGCGACCTGAACGGTGGCGGCGATGGGCCTGGGAGTGGTGAAGGTAGGCATTGGTCTGCTCCTCAGCTGATCTTGCGCCGGTAGACGGACATCGCGAAAACGTTGGCCAGCAACAGAATCCCGAGGCACCAGGCCAGAGCGACCCAGATGTCGCTGCCCACCGGCTGGTGGCTGAACAGGTCGTGGATCGTGTTGACGATCGAGGTGACCGGCTGGTTCTCGGCGAAGGCGCGCACGGGTCCCGGCATGCTGTCCGTGGGGACGAAGGCCGAGCTGATGAACGGCAGGAAGATCAGCGGGTAGGAGAACCCGCCGGCACCGTCCGGCGACTTCGCCGACAAGCCCGCGATGATCGCCACCCAGGTGAGGGCCAGGGTGAACAATGCCAGGATGCCGGCGATCGCGAGCCAGGCCAGTGGGCCGGCCGAGGTGCGGAACCCCATGACGAGGCCGACCAGCACGATGATCACGACCGAGAGCCCGTTGGCCACCAACGAGGTCAGGACATGGGCCCACAGCACGGACGACCGGGCGATCGGCATGGAGTGGAACCGCTCGAAGATCCCGCTCGTCAGGTCGGTGAACAGTCGAACCGATGTGTAGGCGATGCCCGAGGCGATCGCGATCAGCATGATGCCGGGCAGCAGGTAGTCGACATAGTTGCCGGTGCCGGTGTCGATCGCGCCGCCGAGGACGTAGACGAAGAGCAGCATGAGAGCGATCGGGGTGATCGTGGTCGTGATGATCGTGTCCACGCTGCGGAAGATGTGCCGCATGGAGCGGCCCGGTCAGGACGGCCGTGTCTGCGAAGAAGTGGGTGCTCATGAGTGGTCCTTGGTTGTCTCGATCCGGTGGTCGTTCCCCACGAGCGTGAGGAAGACGTCTTCCAACGTCGGCTGCTTCTCGACGTACTCGACCTTCGCCGGTGGCAGTAGCCGCTTCAGCTCGGCGAGAGTGCCGTTCGCGATGATCCGTCCTTGATGGAGGATGGCGATCCGGTCAGCGAGCTGCTCCGCCTCGTCGAGGTACTGCGTGGTGAGCAGGACGGTGGTGCCCTGCCCGGCGAGGTCCTTGACGACCTGCCACACGTCGATGCGCGCTTCGGGGTCGAGGCCCGTGGTCGGCTCGTCGAGGAAGATCACCTTCGGCTGCCCGATCAGGCTCATGGCGATGTCCAGACGGCGGCGCATGCCGCCGGAGTAGGTCGACACCTTTCGCGTCGCGGCCTCGGTGAGGTTGAACCGGGCGAGCAGGTCATCCGCAATGGCGCCAGGCTCTTTCAGGTGCCGCAGCTTGGCCACCAGCACCAGGTTCTCCCGGCCCGAGAGGATCTCGTCGACGGCCGCGAACTGCCCGGTCAGGCTGATGGACTCGCGCACTCGCAGCGCGTCTGCCGTGACGTCGTACCCGTTCACAGTGGCCGTGCCGGCGTCCGACCTCAGCAGTGTCGACAGGATGCGCACCATCGTGGTCTTGCCGGCTCCGTTCGAGCCGAGGAGGGCGAAGATGCTGCCGGCGGCTACGTCGAAGCTCACGCCGCGCAGGACGTGCAGGTCCTGGTAGGACTTCTCGATGCTCTGCACCCGGATGGCGGGCTCATGGTTCAGCAGCTCGGTGGCTGCCATCGCTGTACTTGTCATGCGACCACCGTCGGAGCCCGGCCTGACACCGACCTGACATGGCCCTGACGCGGCCACCGACCCGCCGACGGGTCGGTCAGAGCCAGCCGTTGCCCTGCGCGGCCAACACGGCTTCCATCCGGTTCCGGGTGCCGGTCTTGCCGATGACCGACGACAGGTAGTTGCGCACCGTGCTCTCGGACAGGAAGAGCCGTCGCGCGATGTCGGCGACGCTCGCTCCGTCCACGGCCGCCCGCAACACGTCGGCCTCCCGCTCGGTGAGTGGCGAGGGCCCAGCGCTCAGCGCCGCCGCAGCCAGCTCCGGATCCACGACGGTGCCCCCGGCGGCGACCACTCGGATCGCCTCGGCCAGGCCCTCGATCGGCCCGTCCTTCACCAGGAAGCCGCGGGCCCCGGCCTCCAGCGCCCGCCGGAGATAGCCCGTGCGCCCGAAGGTGGTGACGATGACGACCGCGCACTGCGGTCGCGCGACGCGCAGGGCCTCGGCCGCGTCGAGCCCGCTCAGGCGCGGCAGCTCGATGTCCAAGAGGGCGACGTCCGCTTCGCTCTCCAGAGCGTGCGGCACGATCTGGTCCCCGCGACCGACCTGGGCGACCACCTCGAGGTCGCTCTCCAGGTTGAGCAGCAGGGCGAGGGCGCCACGCATCATCGACTGGTCCTCGGCGATCAGGACCCGGATCACCCCGTCGTCACCCGTCATCTCCCTCATCACCCTGCGACGGGAGCCCGTACGGCGACAGTCAGGCCGTCCGGCCCGGTGCGCACGTCGAGCTCAGCCTGCGCCGCCTCGGCGCGCTCGCGCAGCCCGGTCAGCCCGGCGCCGGGTTCGGTGACCACAGCGTGCGGCCCGTCGTCGTACACCTCGATCTGGGCCGACCCGGGGCCGGTCGACACGGTGATCGTGCACCGCCCGGCCGCAGAGTGCCGGATCACGTTGGTCACGGACTCGCGAACAACCCAGCCGAACAACTCGTCCACCGGCCGCGGCAAGGTTGTGGCCGCGAGCCGCGTCGTCAGCTCGACGTCGACGGCGTCCAGCGCCAGTCGGGCCCGCGCCAGCTCGCCGCTCAGCGTCAGGCCGCGGTAGGAGCTCGCGGCCTGCCGGACCTCGGCCAACGCGCCGCGGCCGATGGCCTCGATGTCGGCCGCGTGCGCCGCTGCCTCGTCGGAGTCCGTTAGCCGGCGCACCACCTCGGCCTTGACCACGATCACCGAGAGCGTGTGGCCCAGCAGGTCATGCAGGTCTCGGGAGAACCGCAGGCGTTCCTGCGAGACGGCGACGTCGGCCAGCTCCTGACGGGTGCGAGCGAGCTCGGCGATCACGGCCAGCAGCTGGCAGAACCAGAAGGTGCTCAGGCCGGCCAGGAACGTCGGCAGAGCGGTCGTCCAGGTCGCGTCCCACGCCCCGGTCGACAGCCAGGCCGATCCGGCGGCGGTCACCGTGATCGCCAGCACGGCCGGGACGCCGTAGCGGGTGCGGACGGTCGCGCCGATCCCGATGGCGCAGAGGACGAAGAGCGGCGCCCAGGCGTCATCGAAACCGATGACCGCGGCGACCGTCACCGCAGCCATGAGCGTGAGAGCCAGCGCCGCGCGCCGGGGCTGCGGTGCTGCTCGGAAGGCCGAGCCGATCGCCACGAACCAGCAAGCGGAAGCCAGCGCCAGCGTGGGCCAGGCCAACCACCACTGCCGGGCGTCGACCGCACCCGTCACCGGGCCGATCACCAACGGGATGAACCAGACCAGCACGCCGGCGGCCGAGGGCGCTCGGCGGCCGGCGGCCCAGCGCCCGATGCCGTCGGCCCACGACTCCGGCCGACCGGGCGGTCCGTCGTTGCTCAGGAGCTGCTCGGTGGCAGTCGGGCTGGACACGGCGGGCTCCTCTCGGCTTCGGCTCACCCTAGGACGGCCGGCGCGTGAGATGGCGTACGGCGTACGGCGTAGATGATCGTCAGGCCCACCGTGAGGTGCAGCGCTGCGAGCGCGACGACGGCCGCAGTGGAGGTGGCGCCGAGCGGACCGAGCAGGGACACGGCCAGGACGACGGCAGCGACCGCGGTCCAGGTCCGGTTCGGGTTGCTCCGCGTGCGGAGCAACCGACGCAGGGCGAGGCCCGCGGCGGCGGCGAGGACGCTGACGACGACGGCCGCCGGGAACGTGATGGCGGTCGGGTGCGCGCTGCTCCCGGTCTGCAGGTCGATGCCGAGCAGCGGGCTGGCCACGAGCCATCCGGCCGCGGCTACGGCAGCCGGGGCCAGGAGGGCGACCGGCCAGGTCCGCGGGCTGCGGTCGGCGGTGGTCGGGGGTGCGGGATGTGTTGTCTGAGTCATGACATCGACGGTAGGCAGAGGCCGAGCGCGGCAGTAGAGCCGGATGTGCCGCCTTCGACAGGACGAATGTCCTGGTCCGAACTCGGCGCGGCGTAGCGTGCGGTCATGGATCTGCGCTTCGTCACGCCGTCCGCCATCGAGGTCCACCCGATCGAGGATCTGGCCAAGCTCCGCGAGCGCGAGGACGGCTATCTGTGGCTGGACATCCCCGAGTGGAGTGACGCGGCTGCGGCCGTCCTCAGCGTCGACTTCGGCTTCCACCAGGTGGCATTGGACTACTGCCGCGACCGCAACCACATGCCGATGGTCCACGGCTACAGCGACCACATGTTCCTGGTGCTGCACCGCCCGCTCGTCCAGGAGCTCGGCCACGCCCACCTGGTCGAGCTCGACCTGTTCATCGGCCAGCGATACCTGATCACGGTGCACGGTCCGGTCAACCCGCTGGTGCCGCAGACGGCGGTGATGGAGGAGGTGCGCGAGACGCTGGGCCGGATGGAGGCCAGGCGGATCTGGCCCGCCACGCCGACCGCCTTGTCCCACGCCCTCATCGCGCTGATCGCGCTCCGCGAGCGGGTCCTCGTCCAGGACGTGGCCAGCCGGATCGCGGCTCTGGAGCGCCAGGTCATGGAGGGGAGCCTGTCCAACCCCGAGGGCAACCTCGAGGAGATGTTCCGGGTCCGCCACGAGCTGCTGACGGTGCGCACGATGGCCTCCCACGGCGCCGAGGTCATCGCCCGGTGGCGCTGGCTGCTGCACCGGGAGATCTCCGAGGCCGACGACGACCTGCTGATCGACCTCGAGGACATGTTCCGGCGGGTGCACCGGATGACCGACGGCGAGCAGGAGTTCCTGGCCGGTGTCATCGAGCTGTACCGCACCCGCACCGACACCAAGATGATGATCGCCGGCGAGCGACTCGCCGTGCTGGCGGCCGTGACCCTGCCGGTCACCGCCATCTCGTCCGTCTACGGGATGAACGTCATCGTCAACGAGCACACCCACGTGACCCAGCTGGTCATCGTGCTGGGCGTGATGTTCGTGATCAGCGGGCTGCTCCTGCGCTACACGAAGCGCCAGGGTTGGTGGTGACGAGGTCCGAGGGCCGAAACTCCGATGAATGTCAGACGTCTGACGTGCGATCATCCTTTCGTGCTCGAACTCCTCGAGCGCGAGGACCAGCTCGACTCTCTGCACAGGCTCTTCGACCAGGCTGAGGCCGGGTCGGGGCACCTGGTCTTCTTGGGGGCAGAGGCCGGGGCCGGCAAGACGGCGCTCGTGCAGGCATTCGGGGACTCGGTCGCCTCGCGCGCCCGCGTCCTGACCGGCTGGTGCGACCCCCTGTCCGCACCTCGGCCGGCCGGTCCGCTCATCGACATGGCCCACGGCCTCAGTGACCCGGTGCGGGCGATCCTGGGCGCCGAGGGCCGGGCCGGCCTGTTCGATGCGATGTTGAGCGACCTGACCACCTACCTGCGACCCACCGTGCTGGTCTTCGAGGACGTCCACTGGGCGGACGAGACCACCCTCGACCTGCTGCGCTTCCTGGGTCGCCGGGCCAGCGCCTCCCGGGCCCTGCTGATCGCGACCTACCGCGACGACGAGGTCGGCCCGGACCATCCGCTGCGCACCCGGCTCGGCGACCTGGCCACGCAGGCGACGGTGACCCGACTCAACCTGTCTCCCCTGTCCGAGGCTGCGGTCACCACTCTGGCCGCCGGTACGACGATGGACCCGTCGGCGATCTGGACCCGTACGGCGGGCAACGCGTTCTACGTGACCGAGCTGCTGCAGGCGGCGGGCGACGACGTGCCGGCCACGGTCGCCGATGCCGTCGTGGCGCGGGTGGCCCGGCTCTCCGCGCCGGCCCGGCATGCCCTCACGATGACGGCGGTCATCGGTTCGCGCGTGCTGCCGTCGGCGCTGTTCCACGTGCCGGGCGTCGACGCCCTGGCGATCGACGAGTGCGTCACTGCCGGGCTGCTGCGGCTGGCGCCGCCGGTCTTCACCTTCCGGCACGAGCTGGTCCGCCAGGCCGTGCTGTCCACCCTCGGCGAGGTCCAGCGCCGCCAGCTCAACGACCAGGTGCTGGGCGCCCTGCTCGGGCGGACGCCGGACCCGGACGACCTGGCCCGCCTGGCCGAGCTGGCCGAGAACGCCGCGAACGCCGCAGCCGTCCTGGAGCTCGCCCCGGCGGCCGCCCGCCGCGCCGCCAGCCTCGGCTCGCATCGCGAGGCCGCGGGGCAGTACGAGCGGGCCCTGCGCTTCATCCAGGACCCAGCCGGCCGGGTCGACCTGCTCGAGCTGCTGTCGGTCGAGCACTACGTCACGGGTGCGCTGGTGCCGGCGACGAAGTGGCGGCGCGAGGCGCTGGCCATCCGGCGGGGCCTCGACCAGCCGCACCGGGTCGGCGACAACCTGCGCTGGCTCGCCCGCCTGTACTGGTATGCCGGGCGCCGGGTCGACGGAGAGCGTTGCGCCGCAGAGGCTTTGGAGATCCTCGACCCCCTCGGGCCGAGCCCCGAGCTGGCCATGGCGATGAGCCTGCAGTCCCAGCTGCTGATGCTCAAGGGCGAGTTCGAGGGAGCCATCAACTGGGGCCGCAAGGCCATCGCGATGGCCCGAGACCTCGACCTGCCCGAGGTCGAGGTGCACGCGACCAACAACGTCGGCACGGCCGAGTTCGCCGTCGGCATCGAGACGGGCCACGACCGGCTCCGGGAGAGCCTGAGCCGCGCCCTGGAGCTCGGTCTGGAGGACCACGCCGCGCGGGCCTACGTGAACATCGCCGACCAGCTGGCCGGCTTCCGCCGGCTGGACGACGCCCAGGCCGTCGTCGACGAGGGCATCACCTACTGCGCCGCCCGCGACCTCGAGCTGCAGATGCCCTACCTGCGCTCGATCCGGGCGATGCTCAACGTCTACCGGGGCAACTGGCAGGCCGGGATGGACGAGGCCAACGACGTCCTGGCGATGCCCAAGATCACCTCGGTCCATCGCTTCGTCGCCCTGGTCCCGTTGTCCCTGGCCCAGCTCCGGCTCGGCACGCTGGCGACCGAGCAGCTCGAGGAGCTGCGTCAGCTGGCCATCGCCCTCGACGAGGCGCAGCGCTTGGCGCCGTACGCCCGGATCGCGGTCGAGGCCGCCTGGCTGGCCGGGCGGCGGATCGGCAAGGACAGCGAGCTCGTCGGGCTCTACCACCGGGCCGCCGAACGGGCCGATCGGCGGGACCTGGCCGAGCTCGCGATCTGGCTGCAGTGGACCGGCACCCAGGTGGAGACCGCGGTGAGCCCGCGTGGGCCGCTGGCCGAGGCCCTGACCGACCCGGCTGCTGCCGCCGACCAGCTGGACGCCCTCGGCAACCCGTACGACGCCGCGGTGCTGCGCATGCAGTGCGGCGAGGACGGCCTGCGCCGGGCGTTGGTCACCTTCACCGAGCTGGGCGCGGCCCCGGCCGTGGCCCTGACCACGGCCCGGCTGCGTGAGCTGGGCGCCGCCAACATCCCGCGCGGCCCGCGCCGAGCAACCAAGGACAACCCGCACGGCCTGACCACCCGGCAGCTGGAGGTCCTCGACCTGGTCGGCGAGCGCCTGACCAACGCCGAGATCGCCGAGCGGCTGTTCCTGTCCGAGCGCACCGTCGACCACCACGTGTCGGCCATCCTGACCAAGCTCGACGTGACCACCCGGGAAGCGGCCACCCGCAAACTTGGGCACCGGGCCGGCCGGAGATAGGCACTGCTCACCGATACGGCGGTGGGTCCTTCGTTCGTACCGTCGCTACGACGGCTTGAACCGCAGGCCGCGCAGCGAAGGGAACCACCGCATGGCCCGCTTCATCGTTGAGCGGACGTTCCCCGACGGGCTTCTTGTCCCCATGACCCCGGAGGGTGCGGCCAAGTGCCTCGGGGTCGTCGACCGGATCGCCGAGGTCGGTGTCACGTGGATCACCTCCTATGTGACGTGCGACCGCAAGAAGACCTACTGCGTGTACGACGGCCCCGACGAGGAGTCGATCCACCGCGCAGCCCACCGCTCCGAGCTCCCGATCGACAAGGTCACCCGGGTCTCGGTGCTCGACCCCTACTTCTACTCATGAACGCCACGCACGACCGCGCACGAGTGCGGTCAAAACAGGAGAGATGACCCATGTTAGGCAACCAACCACCCGGATTCATGGTCTTCCCGGTCGAGGCCGGGACGAGCGCACGACTGCTCGAGACCACCGATGCGTACCTGGACCGCGGCGCTCGTCGTGGCCCCCAGGTCGACCACGTGGCCCAGCTGCTCCGTCGGCAGCGCCGGCGCCGGGCGCTGCGCCGCGGCCTGCTCTGGTTCGGCAGCTGGCTGCCGAGCCGTCAGCGGCGCGACGCCGGCTCGACCGGCGCGGAACCGGCTCCGGCCAGCACGCCCGCACCGGTCCTGCCCCGGCCGCGCCCAGCCCTGGACGAGGTCACGATCGACCTCGACCGGTCAGCCGCAGGCGGCGGTCGCGGTGCGTCCAGCGCGCTCGGGGCGCTGCCACGCCAGGCCGGCCATGGCGAGCACCGCGAGCAGGATGACCGCGGCGCCGTACTCCCGCCCCGTCGCTAACAGCCCGCCACCGTGCACGACGAGCACGCCGCCGATGACGGCCGGGAGTCCCAACGCGAGGTACGACACGACGTACAGCGTGGACAGGACTCCCGCCCGCTCGTCGGCGGCGGCGAGCGGCACGACGGTCCGCAAGGCGCCCTGGAAGCCGGCTCCGAAGCCGACCCCGGCGATCACCGACCCGACGAAGAAGGCCGCGACCGACTGCTCGCTGATCGCCAGGAGCGTGGTGCCGACACCCGCGACGAGAGCCACGGTGCCGAGCAACATGACCCGGCGCGGAGCGCCCGCGCGCAGCACCCACACCGTCGCGCTGGCGCTGCCGGCGAGGGTGAACAGGGCCAGCCCGCCGAGCACGAACGAGCTCGAGCCGGCCAGGAGCTTGACCAGCGAGGGGCCGAGTGAGCCGTAGAAGCCGGCCAGCGCCCACACCGCGACCAGGGCCGGTACGGCGGCCAGCATCGGACCACGTGCGGCCGCCGGCACGGCGAGGTTGACCCGCAGCGAGGCCAGGGCCCCCGGGCGCGGCGTCGCGGACTCGGCCATCGCGACTACACCGAGCGCCTGGACCAGGAAGACCGCGAGCAGGAGCAGGTAGACCAGCCGGACCGGAGCCGGGAGGTACTGCACGAGCAGGCCGGAGCCGAGGGCGCCGGTGGCCGTGCCGGCCGTCGCCCCCACGCCGTTCGCGATCGTGCCCGTCCTCCGGTTGAGGTCGAGCAGCCCGGCCCCGATCGCGCCGACGGCGGCACCGGTGGACAGACCCTGGAGGACGCGCGCGGCGAGCAGCTCGGGCACGCCCGGCCGCTGTCGCGAAGACCAGCATGGTCACGGCCTGCACCAGCAGCGCGGTCGCGATGACCGGACGGCGGCCGATGTGGTCGGACAGCGACCCGACGGTCAGCAGCGCGGCCAGCACCGCCAGGGCATAGCTGCCGAAGACAACCGTGACCGTGATCGGGGAGAAGCCCCACTCCGCGGCGTACACCGAGTAGAGCGGCGTCGGCGCGCTCGACCCGGCCAAGAGGAAGACCAGGATCGAGACCTGGAGGCCGAACGCGACGTTGGTGGGCAGCCGTGGGCTGATCAGACCGGTCTGTCTACTCATGAGCGTGACACTAGACAGACCGGTCTGTTATTGTCAACCTATGAGCACGAACACCCTGCACGACGGGACCGAGCGTCAGGCCGAGCGGCGCGGCTCGGCTCGCGAGCGCCTGCTGGCCGCGGCCGATGACCTCTTCTACGAGGAGGGCGTCCACACGGTCGGCATCGACCGGATCATCGAGCGGGCCGACGTCGCCAAGGCGACGCTCTACAGCACCTTCGGCAGCAAGGACGGCCTGGTCCGGGCCTACCTCGAGGCCCGGTACGACGGCCGCCAGCAACGGATCACCCGTCAGCTGGCCGGCTATGCGACCCCGCGCGAGCGCCTGCTCGGGGTCTTCGACGTCCTCGGTGACCTGTTCGCCGAGCCCGGCTACCGCGGCTGCGCCTTCGTCAACGCCAGCGCGGAGTCGCAGCCGGGCAGCACGGCCGAGCAGGTCTCGGACGCCTACCGCGGCTGGACCCGCGACCTGTTCGTCCGGCTGGCCACCGAGGCCGGCGCCGCTGACCCGGCCACGCTGGCCCGCCGGGTCCAGCTGCTGTACGACGGCGCGACGACATCGGCCCGGATGGACCACGACCCGACCTCCGCCGCCATCGCGAAGGCGGCAGCGGAGGTCCTGCTGGACGCCGCCCTCAGCTGAGCTTGATCTCCCAGTCGCCGCGGCCGTGCGTGCCGACGACGACCCGGCCGTCCGGCGCGATCGTCACGTCCTGCACGGTCACGTTGGGCAGACCGGTGCCGAGCTGGGCCCAGCTCCACGTGCCGCTGCTGCTCGTGGCGACGTAGGCGCCGACCTCCGTGCCCGCCACCAGGTGCGACCCGGCGATGGCCACCTTGTAGACCGGAGCGTCCGGCAGCGATCCCGTGATGTCGGTCCATGACGCGCCGCCGTTGGTCGACTCGAACACGTGCCCGACCCCGGCGTCCGGGATCCAGCGCCGGCTGTACGAGCCGACGCTGAGGTAGACGTGCGCGGCGTTGGCCGGGTCGACGGCGATCGAGGTGATGTACCGGTTCGGTACGCCGGCCAGCGCCAGCTCGTGCCACGTGCCGCCGTAGTTGGTCGCCAGCCCGCGGCCGAAGGTCGGCGGGTTGCAGCCACCACACCACGCGGCGTACGTCGTGTTGCCGTTGGCGGCCAGCGCCGTCACCTGGTCGCCGTCGCCGGTGTCGTAGACCTTCTTCCAGTCACAGCCCTGGGCGCCACTGCAGACCGTGTTCCAGGCCTTGGTGTCGTCCCAGACGTACTGGCCGCCGGCCACCCAGTGCTTGGTGTTGTTGACGTCCATCTCGACCGGGGCGATGAACCGCGGGTTGGGGTCGCACTTGGCCGGCGGGTCGGTCGCCGTCAGACAGGACGGTGAGATCTCGCGCAGGTCCTGCTGCGCGCCGTCGGTCGTGACGAACAGGTCGAGGTCGACGTACTCCTCGACCGCCCGGTCGCCGTTGTTCGGGTCGACGATGGTGTCGCCGCCGTCCCCGGTGAAGGCCTGCTCGACCCGCTTGAGCGCCGTCGTCGTGTACGACTCGCCGTTGTCCTGCAGGCCGCCCCAGTAGGCCAGGCCGTTGCCGGACTTGCCCACCGCGATCGAGTAGTTCTGGGTCGTGTGCAGGGTCGCGTTGAGGTTGGTCCAGCTGCCTCGCTGGTGGTTGCCGAGCGGGCGGCGCCAGAGGCCGCCGTCGTTGCCGGCCCAGAACTGGCCGTCCAGGATCATCCCGGCGTGCTGGTCCGGGTGCGTCGTCGGCGGGCAGTCGTAGGGGTTGCTGTTGGCCTCCTCGCAGCTGATGTCGAAGTTCCAGTACGGCCCGACGGCGTTCCAGGTCATGCCACCGTTGGTCGACTCGAAGACCTCCTCGAGCTGGAGGTAGACGTGCTTCGGGTCCTTCGGGTCGGCCGTGATGACCTGGTTGTAGTCGGACTGGATGCCCGGGTAGTAGTCCGTCGTCGAGTCACCGAGCGCCGAGCCGGATGCGGCCAGCTTGTCGGTGTCGGCGATCTTGGTCCACGGACCGGTCGGGCTCCCGGACTTCGACACGAAGGCGCCCTCGACGCCGAGGTCGTCGGTCTGGGTGTCCTGGACGATGGCGTAGAGCCAGCCGCCGCGAGGAGCTGAACGACGTCCGGCCGATCCGCGTGGGGTCGATGTCACCGGTCGGCGTCACCCGGGCGAAGCTGCCCGGCGCCCCGGTCCCGACGTAGAAGCCGTTGTTGTCCACCGCTGGCGGGTCGGAGTAGCCGGCCCAGCCGACGACGGCCAGGATCTTGCGGCCGTTCGTGCCCGGCACGGCGATGATGTCCGTCACCGACGAGCTCGGCGGGTAGGCGACGTTGCCGGCCGGCTGCAGGACGACCTGCCAGGCGGTTCCGGCCGACGACCCCGCCGTACGGCGGTAGAGACCGTGGCTGGTGGCGGCGTAGACGAACCCACCGATCCAGCTGATCCGGTAGACGCCCGAGCCGTAGAGCTCGGAACCGCCCACCTGGTGCCAGGTGTCGGAGCCCTTGGCCAGCCGGTAGACGCCCACGCCGTACTGGTTCTCGGAGGCGTTGTTGGCCTCACCCGTCCCGGCCCAGATCGAGCCGTCCGTCGGGTCGGTCGCGAGCGCACCGATGGCGATCCGCGCCAGGCCGGCGTTGACCTCGCGCCAGTGCAGGCCCTTGTCCGTGGAGCGCCAGACGCCGCCGCTCGCCGCGCCCGCGTAGACCGTGTTGCCGGACGACGTGAGGGCCGTCATGCGGCCGGTGACGTTGTACCAACCGACACCGAAGTTGTCGCCGCGGTTGATCGGGTCGTCGATGAACGGCTTGTTCGTGACCTCCTGCCAGGCGCCGGCCGCTGTCGGCAGGGCCGCGCCGGCCTTGGCGGCGGCGACCAGCCCGTCGGCCGGTGCGCTGACCGCCGGAGCGGCCGTGATCGACTGGAGGAACTCACCGCGCAGCTTGACGCTCTCGGCCTCGTCGCCGTCCTCCTCGCCCGGATCCTCGGCGAGAGCGCTCAGCCCGGATCGTCGCTTCGTCGCCTTGGCGCCGGCCAGGCTCTTGGCGAGCATCGCCTTGGCGCTCGGCTTCGCCGTGGTGGTCGAGGCTCCGGCCGCGGGCGAGACCAGTGCGGTCACGACGACGGCGGCGAAGAGCGCGACCAAGGGGGTGGGCAAACGTCGACTGTCCATGGAGATCTCCCGTCGGGACGGAGCGCCGCCCTCGGGGTCGGGCAGCGCTGCGCGACGGGCGAAACCTATTCCTGCCCAACGGTTACGGCAACTTGTTGCTCGCCGTGACCGGCCGTCACTGCGACCGGTTCGGATCGGGTCTCAGCGGACCCGGGCGTCGATGGTAAAGAGGAGGTAATCCCAGTCCCAGGTGCCGTCCCGCATCTCAGGCTCCCGTCCTGCGTCGTGGCATGGGCCGCCGGACCACGCCGAGGCTCTTGTGCCCGGCCCGGAGGGCGGCCTTGGCCTTGGCCGGCGACGCGATCAGGAAGCTGAAGTCCGGCAGGGTCCAGCCCTGCACGTCGACGACGACGTGCGTCGTCCGGGACGCGTAGATGTACAGCGAGAGCCGGTCGGTCAGCGGCGAGACGCTGTGGTTGGCGATCGTCACGTTGGTCGTGTAGTTGACGTTCGAGGCGTTCGGCTTGGCCGGCCCGCCCGTGCCGGTCTGCGAGCCGAAGGCGGTCAGGAAGCCGGAGCCGGTCGGGGCGACCGCGGTGATGTTGAAGTGGACGGCGTAGGCGAAGTCGACGAAGGTGTCGAGCTGGAGCTCCAGGGTCTTGCCGCCGATCAGCCGGTGCGAGCTGTCGAGGACCGACTGGTTGACCAGCAGGGTGCGCAACGCGGTGGAGCGAGTGTCCAGGACCCGGGTCGGGCCGACCGGCGCGAAGACGGTGCCCGTCGCCGTGGTCAGGACGACCGCGAGGTTCTCCAGCTGGGAGTCGGCGTCGTCGCCGGCCATCCAGAACAGGGTGTCCACGGTGGCGGTGCCGCCCGCGCTGGTGTCGACGGTCTCGGTCAGGTTGACCAGCTCGCCGCCGACCAGCTTGCCGCCGGTGTCGGCGAAGTCGCCGGAGTCGCCGGAGTCATCGAGCCGCAGCGGGGTGAGCCCGTTGGTGTGGCCGAGGACCAGGGTCGCGCCGTTCGTGGCGTTGCTGGTGAGGGTCGTGTCGGACGCGCCGGCGTCCTGGGACTGGCCGTACTGCATGGCGCCGGTGCTCGCGCTGGCCGGGCTCGCGCTGAGCATCTCGGTCGCGGCGACTCCCCCGATACCTGCGGCGGCGAGAGTGGCCGCGCGACGGATCAGCGCTCGGCGGCCGACCTTCTCGGTGTCCATCAGTCCGGGCCTCTCGTTCGGGGGTGCGGTGATGATCACGCGCAGTAGTCACTACGTGCTCATCGTAGACAGCATGCCGTGACGACACGGCGTTCGTCAGCCAGATGGCCCATTCGGTGGGTCCGGATAGCGCAATCGGCCGGTTGGTTTCGCGAACCGGTTGCGAAAGTTACTGGCGGGTAGCACTATGTTACCGACGAGTAGGTCGACGAGAGGACCGCCCCATGGGCCACTACCGGGCCAACCTGCGAGACATCGAGTTCACCATGTTCGAGGTGCTCGGCCGCGGGGACGTGCTGGGCCAGGGCCCGTACGCCGACATCGACGCCGGCGTGGCGCGCGAGATGCTCCGCGAGGTGGCCCGGCTGGCCGAGCACGAGCTGGCCGACTCGTTCGTCGACAGCGACCGCAACCCGCCGGTCTACGACCCGGCCACCCACTCGGTGCGGCTCCCGGAGTCGTTCAAGCGCAGCTACCGGGCCTATGTGGCCGGCGACTGGTGGCGGATGGACCTGCCCGAGGAGCTCGGCGGCACCGTCGTACCGCCCTCGTTGCGCTGGGCCGTCCAGGAGTTCGTGCTCGGCGCCAACCCGGCCATCCATATGTACTCCTGCGGCTACGCCTTCGCGCACACGATGTTCCGCAACGGCACGCCGGATCAGCGGGCGCTGGCCCAGCTGATCGTGGACCGCGGCTGGGGCGGGTCGATGGTGCTGACCGAGCCCGACGCCGGGTCCGACGTGGGCGCCGGCCGGACCAAGGCCGTGCAGCAGCCCGACGGCACCTGGCAGATCAGCGGCGTCAAGCGGTTCATCACGTCCGGCGAGCACGACCTGTCGGACAACATCGTCCACTTCGTGCTGGCCCGGCCCGAGGGCGCCGGCCCGGGCACCAAGGGGCTGTCGCTGTTCATCGTGCCCAAGTTCCACGTCGACCTCGAGACCGGTGAGCTCGGC
Source organism: uncultured Actinomycetota bacterium (assembly GCA_963794535.1). Classification (GTDB taxonomy): domain Bacteria; phylum Actinomycetota; class Actinomycetes; order Actinomycetales; family CAVURS01; genus CAVURS01. The sequence goes on along the minus strand of CAWCEI010000011.1, from coordinate 435,076 downwards.
GAGCGCAACGGCGTCTTCGCCACCAACGTCGAGCACAAGATGGGCCTCAAGGTCTCGACGACCTGCGAGCTGACCTTCGGCGAGGTCGACGGGATCCCGGCCGTCGGCACCCTGCTGGGCGACGTCCACGACGGCATCGCGCAGATGTTCCAGATCATCGAGTATGCGCGAATGATGGTTGGTACCAAGGCAATTGCCACGCTGTCGAGTGGGTATCTCAACGCGCTGGACTACGCCAAGGAGCGGGTGCAGGGCGCCGACCTGACCCAGATGGCCGACAAGGCCGCGCCTCGCGTGACGACGACCCACCACCCCGACGTACGGCGTTCGCTCATGACCCAGAAGGCGTACGCCGAGGGGCTGCGCGCGCTGGTGCTCTACACGGCGACCTTCCAGGACACCGTCGCCCAGGCCGCCCTGCGTGGGTCGGGCGCCGACGCCGCCGAGGACGAGGCCGCCGACCTGGCCGAGCGGGTCAACGACCTGCTGCTGCCGCTGGTCAAGGGTGGCGGCTCGGAGCGGTCGTGGGTGCTGCTGGGCCAGGAGAGCCTGCAGACGTTCGGCGGCTCGGGCTTCCTGCAGGACTACCCGATCGAGCAGTATGTGCGGGACGCCAAGATCGACACGCTCTACGAGGGCACGACGGCGATCCAAGGGCTGGACTTCTTCTTCCGCAAGATCGTGCGGGACAAGGGCCTGGCCTTGCGCTATGTCGCCTCGCAGGTGCAGGACTTCGTCAAGGGTGGCTCGGGCGAGGACGGCCTGGCCCGGGAGCGCGAGCTGCTCGGCCAGGCGGTCGAGGACGTGCAGGGCATCGTCGGCTTCATGGTCGGCGCGCTGCAGGGCTCGGACCCGTCCCGCGGCGGCGACCTGGCGAACATCTACAAGGTCGGCCAGAACACCACCCGCCTGCTGCTGGCCTGCACGGACCTGCTGGTCGGCTGGCTGCTGCTGCGCCAGGCCGAGGTTGCGACGGCGGCGCTGGCCGGCGACGGGGTCTCGGCCAAGGACCGGGCGTTCTACACCGGCAAGGTCGCGGCGGCCCGGTTCTTCGCCACGACCATGCTGCCCAGGATCTCGGCCGAGCGAGCCGTGGCCGAGGCCACCGACAACGCGCTGATGGCCCTGGACGAGTCCGCCTTCTGACCCCGCTGGTCTTGGCCGTCGGTTCCGGGTTTGGCCGTCGGTTCCGGGTTTTCGCACCCCGAACGGGGGTGATTTACCCGGAACCGACCCGCAAACCCGGACTGGACGGCCAGGCGATCAGAGGGCCGGGGGTCCGCCGACCTCGCGCCGCTCGACGTACTCGGTGTGCGCCGTACGGGTGCGCTGCTGGTTCATGACGAGGGCCAGGATGATCGCGATGGCGCCGACGCCCATGCAGATGTAGCCGATGGCCGTCAGGTCGATCGCGCTCCACTGGTCCCGGATGCCGAAGGCGGCGACCCCTCCGACGACCAGCAGGAAGATGCCTGCTCCGATACCCATGGTGTGCTCCGCTTCCGGTTGCCGGGCGGCATCCGTCGCGGTCCATGCTGGGTGCGACCGGACCGGTCCGCATCTCGAGATTCCCCGAATGGGTGTACCGGCGGACTGGACGAAGTGGTCGTTCCGCGCCCGATCCAGGCCTCGGACCGGGGTTCGACCAGTCCGTCGGGTACGCCGTCGCCCACCGCGAGCGGCCGGCGCGAGATGCTGGGGACATGCCCGGCCCGCTGCATATCCGTGGCTCGGTCGTCGTCCCGGAGGCCGAGCTGTCCTGGCGGTTCTCCCGCTCCTCCGGGCCGGGCGGTCAGGGCGTCAACACGACCGACTCCCGGGTCGAGCTGTCCTTCGACCTGGCCCGGACCACCGCCCTGTCGGCGACCCAGCAGGCCCGGGCGGTCGAGCGGCTCGGCCCGCGCCTGGTCGACGGCGTGCTCACGGTCGCAGCGTCCGAGCACCGCTCGCAGCTGCGCAACCGCGAGGCGGCGGAGGCTCGGCTCGCCGCGACCCTCGCCGAGGCCATCGCTCCCCCACCCCGCCCGCGCCGCAAGACCAAGCCCAGCAAGGGTGCCGTGGAACGCCGGATCGCCGGCAAGAAACGCCGCGGCGAGATCAAGCGCCTGCGCCGCCCCGACCCCGACTGACGGCTCCCCGCTTCCTTGGCCGTCGAGTCCGGGTTTTGGGCCGGACAAATCGGGCGCCGACTCCGGACTCGACGGCCAAACCCGGAGCCGACGGCCAAAGCGGAGCGGGTTAGAGGCGGCGGTCGGCGAGGACCGGGAACGTACGGCGGATGTCCGGCACGGAGTCGATGTCGATCTCGACCGACAGCACCTGCTCGCCGGTGCCGGCCTCGGCCACGACGACGCCCCACGGGTCGACCACCTGGCTGTACCCGCCCATCTCGACCCGGGCATGGGTGCCGGCGGTGTTGCACTGCACCAGGAAACACTGGTTCTCCAGGGCGCGGGCCCGCCCGAGCAGCCGCCAGTGCTCGACCCGCACCGCCGGCCAGGCGGCCGGTACGACGAGGAGCTGGGCTCCGGCGTCAAGCAGGGCCCGGAACTGCTCGGGGAACCGGATGTCATAGCAGGTCGCCAAACCCGTTGGCACCAAAGGACTCTCGGGCGCGGAGACCGGACGCGGGAGGTCGACCGTGACGACGCCCGAGCCGGCCTCGAGCAGCACCGGCTCGCCCTCACCGAAGCCGAATCGATGGACCTTGCGGTAGGTGGCCAGCAGCTCGCCGGTCGGCCCGAAGACCATCGAGGTGTTCCACAGCCCGCGCCCGTCCGGCCCCGAGCCGTTGGTCTCGATCCAGGACCCGGCGTGCAGCACGACCCCGGCGTCGCGGGCGGCCCGGGCCATCGAGTGCACCAGCGGTCCGTCGACCGGCTGGGCCAGCCCGGCCCATCGCCGGTAGCCGAAACCCGTTGGCTGCCATAGCTCCGGCAGCACCACGAGATCGTGGCCGGCCTGCGCTCGGACCAGGCTGACGACGCGTTCGACCCGGTCCTCCGGAGCTTCCTCGTCGTCGTACGCCAGCTGCACCACGGCGATCCGCATGGCGCTCATCCTCGCGGGTCCCCGTCGCGCTCGCTGCTCGAGCGGGCGGCCCGCGCGGCGAGCTCGGCGTTGTACGCCGTGAGCTCGGCATCCCCGTCACGGTCGGCGGCCCGGTCCTTGCGCCGGGCCTCGCGGTCGTCCGAGCGGGACCAGGCGACCGCGATCCCGAGGGCCAGCAGCAGGGACGGGACGTCCCCCACTCCCCAGGCGATGGCCCCACCGGTCTGCTGGTCGGCGATCGGCGACGCACCCCAGGTGCGGCCGACCTCCTGGAAGAACGACTGGGCCGGGCCGCCCGTGTCGCCATTGTGGTCGACCGCAAGCAGGTCGGTGGAGCTCATCAGCGCCAGCCCGAAGAACGCGTGGAAGGACAGGGTCGCGAACAGCAGGAGCAGCCGGAACGGGTAGGGCGGTCGCCGCGGCCCCGGGTCGACCCCGATCAGCACCGACGCGAACAGATAGCCGGCCAGCAGGAAGTGCAGGTTCATCAGCACGTGGCCGGTGTGGGTCTTCATGGCCAGGACCAGCAGCGGGGAGAAGTAGAAGACGACCAGGCTGCTCATGAAGATGGCCGCCGCCACCAGCGGGTGCCCGAACACCTTGAGTGCGCGCGAGTGCACGATGACGAGCAGCCACTCGCGCCACCCTCGGGTGCCGTCGCGCCGGGCCGTCGAGGTGCGCAGGGCCAAGGTCACCGGCGCACCCAGCACCAGCAGCGGCGGCACGACCATCGACACCGTCATGTGCTCGAGCATGTGCGCGCTGAACAGCACCCGCCCGTAGACCCCCGGCCCACCGCTCGTCGCGAAGACCAGCACCACCGCGCCGGCGACCCACGACACCGCGCGCAGCACCGGCCACCGGTCCCCGCGGCGGGCCAGCCGGCGTACGGCGAACAGGTACCAACCGACCCCGAGCGCGGCGAGGGAGAGCCACAGCGGGTCGATCCGCCAGACGGTGAACCAGTGGGCGAAGCTCAGTGGCGGCGGGAGCGGGTACCCGGTGAACGCCTGGGCCTGCGAGATGTCGCCGAGCGGCTTGTCCGGGATCGGCGGGGCGCTGCGGGCGAGGGCGACCGCGATGCCGATCGCGATCCCCATGACGACCAGCTCGCCGGCCGCGAGCCGGGCGAAGAGCGCGCGCGACGTGGGGTCGGCTCCGAGCCGGCCGATGACTCGCTGCCGCTGCTCGAGCCCCGCGACCCCGAGCAGGAGGAGGGCGACGACCTTGATCATGATCAGCGCGCCGTACGCCGTGGCGAGACCGCCGAGCCCACCCAACCGGAGCCACGCGTTGATCACACCGGAGATGGCGACGATCGCGAAGCACCAGCCGGCGAGGCTCGAAAACCGTTGTGCCGCAGCGGCAAAGGCCGACCCCAACGACGTGCGCAACAGAGCCAGCACGGCCAGACCGCCGACCCAGACGGTCACCGCCACCAGGTGCGCGCCGAGGCTGTCGACGGCCATCTCGTGGTCGGTGGAGCCCGCCGCGTGACCGGCGAGAGCGAGCGGCAGGATCGCCAGCAGGCTGAGCGCCGCGAGCCAGCCGATCGCGTTCAGGCTGCGGGCGACGGCCGCCCCGGTCGCGACCACGAAGGCGACCAGGATGCTGGCCACCATCGCCCGGCCGAGGTCGAAGCCGCGCACGAACGACCCCAGCTGCGCGCCGAAGCCCGGCGTGCCCAGGCTCACCCCGGCGAAGTCGGCGTAGGTAAGAACCAGCACCAGCACTCCCGCGGCGACCCAGGCGATGCCGGCCCCAGCCGCCAGCCGCAGCGCGGCCGGCCGGGCCCGCTCGGGCAGGGCCACGGCCGCCAACACGAGCGCGCCGATCGTCAGCGCCGCGGCCAGGTCGTGCACGGTCCGCACGAACGGCAGACCCCAGCGCACCGCGGTGCCCGGGTCGAGCAGCCCGGCGAGCGGCGCCTGCGCGCCGTGCCCGATCAGCAGCCCGACCAGGACCGCCAGGCCCGCGGCGACGACGGCCGGGGCGAGCGCGGCGTACGCCGGTCGCCGGACCGGGCTGGAGGGGCTGGTCACCCGGACAGCGTAAGGAGTTGCGCTGGGCCCGGCGTTGGTGAGACTCTCGACAAGTTGCTTGGCGCATACAACTACTTCAAGGGCCGGTAAAGAAACCAGATGAGTACGGCGACATCCAGCGTGGCGAGCCAGGTCGGCACGGAGGTCGGGCGCTTCATCCGCGGCTTCAAGTCGCTGCAGGCCCAGACCGCTCACCGGGTCCGGCACGGGGTCGAGCCCTCGGCGTACCCGGTGCTGTTCCAGCTGATCGACGCGCCGAAGCGGACGACCGAGCTGGCCACCTGCCTGCACGCGGACACCTCGACGATCAGCCGGCAGGTGACCAGCCTGGTCGACGTCGGCTTCGTCAAGCGCACCCAGGACCCGGAGGACCGACGGGCCACGATCCTGGTCGCCACCGACGCCGGTCGAGCTGCGTTCGAGGCCATGCAGCGCGACCGCGACCGGTTGATGAGCCAGATCCTGGCTGACTGGTCCCCGCCCGATGTCGCGGCACTGGTGCGCCTGCTGTCGCGGTTCAACGACGACTTCGATGTGGCCCGCGAGGCCGTCATCGCCGAACTCACGAAGGAGCACTGATGGCCACCGCCACCGGGGGAAGTGCCGCCAGCACCACACCCGCAGCAACCGCTGAGAGCCCAGTTGGCTTGTCGCACAAGCAGATTCTGGCGATCCTGTCCGGACTCCTCATGGGGATGTTCCTGGCCGCGCTCGACCAGACCATCGTCAGCACGGCGATCCGGACGATCGCCGACGACCTGCACGGGCTGTCGGTGCAGGCCTGGGTGACGACGGCCTACCTGATCACGTCGACGATCGCGACGCCGCTCTACGGCAAGCTCTCCGACATCTACGGCCGCAAGAAGTTCTTCATCGCCGCCATCTCGATCTTCATCCTCGGCTCGATGCTCTGCACCCTGGCCACCTCGATGTACTCGCTCGCCGCGTTCCGGGCCTTCCAGGGCATCGGCGCCGGCGGCCTGTTCACGTTGGCGCTGGCGATCATCGGCGACATCGTGTCGCCGCGGGAGCGGGCCCGCTACCAGGGCTACTTCCTCGCGGTCTTCGGCACCTCGAGCGTCCTCGGCCCGGTGATCGGTGGCTTCCTGGCCGGGCAGTCCTCGATCCTCGGGGTCTCCGGCTGGCGCTGGGTCTTCCTGGTCAACGTGCCGATCGGCGTCGTGGCCCTGTTCGTCGTCCAGGCGACCCTGCATCTGCCGCACTTCCGGCGCGACCACCGGCTCGACTGGTGGGGCGCGGCCTTCCTCACCCTCGCGCTGGTGCCTCTGCTGACCGTGGCCGAGCAGGGTCGCACCTGGGGTTGGGGCTCGGGCCGCTCGCTGGGCTGCTTCGTGGTCGGCGTCCTCAGCGTCGTCGGCTTCGTCTACGCCGAGTGGAAGATGGGCGAGGACGCCCTGATCCCGTTGCGGATCTTCAAGAACCGCACCATCAGCCTGGCCCTGATCTCCAGCGTGGTCACCGGCGCCGGCCTGTTCGGCGCGGTCACCGTGTTGCCGCTCTACCTGCAGATCGTGCATGGCTCGAGCCCGAGCAAGGCCGGGCTGGAGATGCTGCCGTTCGTCCTCGGGCTGATGTCGGCCGCCGTGATCTCAGGCCAGATCATCTCCAAGACCGGCCGCTACCGGACCTTCCCGATCATGGGCGCGGTCCTCATGGTGATCGGCTTGGGCCTGCTGTCGCGGGTGCACTACGACACCTCGCTGCCGGTGATCATGGTGTTCATGCTCATCACCGGCTACGGGCTGGGCAACACGATGCAGCCGTTGATGCTCGCCGTACAGAACTCGGTCGCACCGCGCGACATCGGCGTCGCCACGGCCTCGTCGACGTTCTTCCGCCAGATCGGCGGCACCTTGGGTGTGGCGGTGTTCTTGTCGATCCTGTTCAGCACCGTCGGCGACAAGATCGCCGCGGCACTCAAGGCAGCAGCGGGTACGCCGGACTTCCGGGCCGCCGCCCAGAACCCGGCGATCGCCGGGGTGAAGCCCAACAGTGACTTCCTGGCGGCGCTGCAGGCGCAGTCGTCCGGCAAGAGCACCAGCTTCTTCTCCGGCGTACTGAACGACTCCTCGGTCATCGACAAGCTGGCCAAGCCGTTCGGCAACCCGTTCAAGATCGGCTTCTCGCAGTCGATGGACGCCGTGTTCCTGGTCGGCGCCTGCGTCGTGATCGTGGCCGTCGTCGTACTGGCGTTCCTGCCGCACGTCGAGCTGCGGGACAGCTCGCCGCTGGAGCAGCAGCAGCAGTCCGACAAGGACGCCAAAGACGCGAAGGCGGCCAAGGACGCCAAGGACGCTGCCGCCGAGGCCTGACCGATCTCAGTGTCAGAACGAGGGGTACCAGATGCGGACCCTCGTTCTGACACCTCGCGGGGTTCGGCTCGGTGATACTGAGGCCGAGTCCGAGCGTCGGAGTCGACGAGGGGGAGTCGGGTGAGCTATCCGGGCCGCGAGCTTCGCTGGACAGCGCACTTGCCGAGCGGGCGGGAGCTGCCGCGCCCCGACGACGAACCGTCCGCCCGGCGCCGAGTGTTGATCGGCGGAGCGGCCATCGTCGGATTGCTCCTGCTCGCGCTTCTCGCGCGGACGGTGATCCGATCGGTCGATCAGCGCGTGCACCCCCCTGCGGCTCCCGTCCGGGCGTACTACGCCGACCTCCACGCTGGACGATTCGATCGAGCCCTCGCGCCCTTAGGGCTGCCGCTACGTCGGGACGCGCTGCTGACGCCGGCGATTCTGGCCACCGTCACCCCCGAGTCCTACACCGTGAGCGCAGTCTCCCGCGTCGGCAGCGGCGATCGCGTCGAGATCCGCACCCGCAAGGATGGGGTCGAGGCGATCCAGTACGTGCTCTTACAGAGATCCGGCAACAAGCACCTACCCCTCTCGGACTGGGTGCTGAGCGGGATCAATCATGCGACGGTGACCGTCCAGGCGAGTGACCTGCGGATGATCAACGTCAACGGCGTCCATCTGCCCTTGGACCAGACCGGTCGACTCGTCTCACTCGCGCTGCCCGGTCGATACGCCGTCACCGGGTACGACCCCGACGGCTGGCTCACATCTGACCAACCGGTCGCGACCATCGGCTCCGACGCGACCTCCGCTGATCAGGCCACCCTGGACGCAACCATCGAGCTGGAGACGCAGGCCAGCGCGAAGTTCGTCGGCGAGGTCGACCGCCAGGTCGCCGCACTGGTGACCCGGTGCGCGCGGCGGAGGGCCCCGGCGTCGGCCGGCTGCCCGTTCGGGGAACCGCCTCGCGGGATCTCAGCCCCTCGGTGGGCCGTGGTTTCGCTACCCCACGCGACCCTGACCGAACAAGGCGGAGTCTGGCGGTTCGAGAGTCTGGGCGTCGGCATCGTTCACCTGACCGGCACCACGAGCAGCCACGGCGTCACCCGACACATCGCGCTGAACCGGAACTTCTCCGTCGGCGGCAAGGCCACAATCCACGGCAACCGGATCACCGTATCCGTCGATCCGAGCGCACAACCCTGATCCGTTGTCAGAGGCACGCGATGCGCACGCACGTCCTGACCATGCCCTGAGCACCTCGAGTGTCAGCACCACGAGGGCAAATACGTCACCAGGGTGCTGACACTCGAGGGGGGTACGGCGAGGGGCTAGGCCCAGACGAGGGCTTGGGCCGGGTGCTCGAGGATCCGGGCCAGGTCGGCCAGGAACCGTGACCCGAGCTCGCCGTCGACCAACCGGTGGTCGAACGACAGCGCGAGCGTCGTGACCGAGCGCGGCCGGACCTTGCCCCGGTGCACCCACGGCTGCTGGCGCACAGCGCCGAAGGCCAGGATCGCGGCCTCGCCCGGGTTGAGGATCGGCGTGCCCGTGTCGACCCCGAAGACGCCGACGTTGGTGATCGTCATCGTGCCGCCAGCCATGTCCTGCGGCGGCGTTCGCCCCTCGCGGGCGGTCGCGGTCAACCCACCGAGGGCCTCGGCCAGCTCGAGCAGGGACATCGCGTCGGCATCCTTGATGTTCGGCACGACCAGGCCCCGAGGTGTCGCCGCGGCGATGCCGAGGTTGACGTAGTGCTTGACCACGATCTCCTGGGCTGCCTCGTCCCAAGACGAGTTGATCTCCGGATTGCGTTGCACCGCAAGCAAAAGAGCCTTCGCCACAACCAGCAGCGGCGACACCTTGACCGCGGCGAACTCGCGGTCGGCCTTGAGCCGCTCGACCAGCCGCATCGTCCGGGTCACGTCGACCGTCACGAACTCGGTGACGTGCGGCGCGGTGAACGCACTCGTCACCATCGCCTGCGCGGTCATCTTGCGGACGCCCTTGATCGGGGTCCGGGTCTCGCGCTCGCCCGACGAGCGGGTCACGGCCGGACGGCTCGGGGCCGCTGTCGCGGGCCGCTCGGCGAAGCTCTGCAGGTCGTCGCGGGTGACCGAGCCCTGCGGCCCCGTGCCAGGCACCGACGTGAGGTCGACGCCGAGCTGCTTGGCCAGGGCCCGCACCGGCGGCTTGGCCAGCGGCTTCGCAGCCGGGGCAGCCTCGGAAACCTCAGCGGTCCCCGTGGCCTCAGTGACCTCCGGCTCGGCCAGCAGCGTCACGCCCGGATCCGACACGTTGTGGTCCGACGCCGAAACCGCCTGGGTCGCAACGTCTTTGCGCGGACGACGCTTGGCCTCTGTGACCCGCGGGCCGTAGCCGACCAGCACCGAGGTGCGCCCACCCGGTGCAGGTCCGCCGATCAGCCCGGGCTCGACCCCGCCCTCCTCGGGCGCGTCAGCGACCTCGGTGGCCCCCGGCGCGGCCCCCGGCGGCTCGGCAGCGGCGGCCGGACCAGCAGCAGCCGGAGCCGCACCAGCCGGCGCATCAGTGCGGACCGAGATGATCGGCGTACCGACGTCGACCGTCTGACCCTCGGGGACGAGCAGCTCGTCGACGACACCGGCGTACGGCGAGGGGAGCTCGACCAGCGACTTGGCCGTCTCGATCTCGACGACGATGTCGTTGACCTTGACGGTGTCGCCGGGCTTGACCTTCCAGGTGACGATCTCGGCCTCGGTGAGCCCTTCGCCGACGTCCGGGAGCCGGAAGCTCTGCACCGTCATCGCCGCGCTCACCACGCCAACGAGCGGTCGACGCCGTCGAGCACGCGGTCGAGATCGGGCAGGAAGTCTTCCTCGAGCTTGCTCGGCGGGTAGGGCAGGTTGAAGCCCCCGACCCGGATCACCGGCGCCTCGAGGTGCAGGAAGCAGCGCTCGCTGATCCGCGCCGCGACCTCGGCCCCGACGCCGAGGAAGGTCGGCGCCTCGTGGACGACGACGAGCCGGCCGGTCTTCTCCACGGACGCCGCGAGGGTGTCCAGATCGAGCGGCGACAGGGACCTCAGGTCGACCACCTCGATGCTCCGACCCTCCTCTGCCGCAACGGTTGCCGCGTCGACACAGGTCTTCACGGTCGGCCCGTACGCCGCGAGCGTGACCTGCGAGCCGGCCCGCAACACGCGCGCCTGATGCAGCGGCGGCGCGGCCTCGAGCCCGAGCGAGAAGTCCACCTCGGACTTCTCCCAGTAGCGCCGCTTGGGCTCGTAGAAGATGACCGGGTCGTCACTCGCGATCGCCTGCTGGATCATCCAGTAGGCATCCGCGGCGTTGGAGCAGCAGACGACGCGCAGCCCCGCCGTGTGGGCGAAGTAGGCCTCGTTGGACTCGCTGTGGTGCTCGACCGCGCCGATGCCACCGCCGACCGGGATCCGGACGACGATCGGCAGTCGCACCGTGCCGAGCGAGCGGGCGTGCATCTTGGCCAGCTGCGACACGATCTGGTCGAAGGCCGGGTAGACGAAGCCGTCGAACTGGATCTCGCAGACCGGGCGGTAGCCGCGCAGGGCCAGGCCGATCGCCGTACCGATGATCCCTGACTCGGCGAGCGGGGTGTCGGTGACGCGGTCCTCGCCGAAGTCCTTCTGCAGGCCGTCGGTGATCCGGAAGACACCGCCGAGCCGGCCGATGTCCTCGCCCATCAGGATGACCTTGGCGTCGTCCTCCATCGCCTTGCGCAGGCCGGAGTTGAGGCCTTTGGCGAGGGTGATCGTCTCCGCGCTCATCAGTGACCCGCCTCGCCGTCGAAGGAGCTGAGGTAGCCGGCGAACTCGGCCCGCTCCTGCGCGACCAGCGGGTGCGGGTCGACGTAGATGTGGTCGAACATCGCCAGCGGCTCCGGGTCGGTCATCGCCAGCGTGCCCTGCCGGACGTGGGCCGCCAGCTCGTCGGACTCACGCTCCAGGTCGGCCAGGAAGGCCTCGTCGACCATCCCCTCGCGCTCGAGGTAGGTGCGCAGCCGCACGATCGGGTCGCGCTGCTTCCAGATCTCGACCTCGGCGGCGACCCGGTAGCGGGTCGGGTCGTCCGAGGTCGTGTGCGCTCCCATGCGGTAGGTGAAGGCCTCGACGAAGGTCGGCCCGTTGCCCTCCCGAGCGTGGTCCAGCGCGGCTTTGGTGACCGCGTAGACCCCGAGCACGTCGTTGCCGTCGACCCGTACGCCGGGAAAGCCGAAGCCGCTGGCCCGCTGGTAGAGCGGCACCCGGGTCTGCTTGTCGTTGGGCTCGGAGATGGCCCACTGGTTGTTCTGGCAGAAGAACACGACCGGGGCGTTCTGGACGCTGGCGAAGACGAACGCCTCGTTGACGTCGCCCTGCGCGGTGGCCCCGTCCCCGAAGTAGGCGATGACCGCCGCGTCGCGGGTCGGGTCACCATGACCCACGTCGCCGTCCCGCTGGATGCCCATCGCGTATCCGGTCGCGTGCAGGGTCTGGGCCCCGATCACGATCGTGTAGAGATGGAAGTTCTTCTCGTCCGGGTCCCAGCCGCCGTGGTTGACCCCGCGGAACAGGCCGAGCAGGTTGAGCGGGTCGACCCCGCGGCACCAGGCGACGCCGTGCTCGCGGTAGGTCGGGAAGGCGTAGTCCTGCGGCGACAGCGCGCGCCCGGAGCCGACCTGGGCCGCCTCCTGGCCGAGCAGGCTGGCCCAGATGCCCAGCTCGCCCTGGCGCTGCAGGGCCGTGGCCTCGGCGTCGACCCGGCGGACCAGCACGAGGTCGCGGTAGAACCCGCGCAACGTGTCGGCGTCCAGACCTGCGGCGTACGGCGAGTAGACCGGGTGCTCGCGCCGCTCGCCGTCCGGCGTCAGCAGCTGCACCAGCTCGGGTCCACCGTCAACAGTGCTGACAACAGTGCTGACATTGCTGACCGAGGGGATCCGATTGGTCTCCGTCAATGCGCTCTCCTTCGCCGGCCGGCAAAGGGGTTCACCCCGCCGGATGGTGGACCCGCGGGGACCGGTTGTGCCGACGTCGCCACGGAGCGGCGGACAACCTGATCTGAGGTCACCACCGCGTTAGGGCTCACGGTACCGGCGACGAGAGCTTCTAGCCGAACCTTGGTCGAGCACTACCCGATCAGGCGCGGTGCTTGCCGCCGACGCGGTGCTCGCCGTAGACCCGGTGCTTGGCGCAGGTCTTGCTGGCGTGGTCGGACTTGTCGCTGTCGGCCTTGACCGTGGTCGTGACCGACGAGGTGGTCTGGGTGACGACGGCCGGCTTGACCTCGGACTTGACCTCGGACTTGACCACCGCGACGGTGGCGGTCGCCGCGGCGACGGTCTTGTCGCCGCTCGGGTCGACCGGGCCTTGGGTGGGGGGCTTGGTCCCGCCCGGGTTGGTGCCGTGGTGGGTGCCGGGGTTCGCCCCGGTGCCACCGGTGCCGCTGGTGCCCGTGCCCGAGCCGGTGACCGGGGTACCGGTGATCGGCACGCCGGGGGTGACGATGACGTGGCTGCCGCCGCCGCCGTGCCAGCCGTGGGGGATGCAGACCGTGCTCGTGGGCGAGGTCGATCCGCTGTCCGGGTGCTCCGGGGTGTCACAGACCCGGCCGCCGCCGTTGTTGCCCTCGGTGCCGGTGCCGCCGTGCAGGCCGCCGACGCCGGGGCTGCTCCCGGGGTTGCCGTGGTCGCCGCCGGTGTTGCCACCGTTGCCACCATTGCCGCCCGTGTTGCCACCGCCGGTGTTGCCGCCGCCGCTGTGGTGGTGGTTCGTCCCGGTGCCGGTCGAGGTGCGGCCGGTGGTCGTGGTGCGGCCGGTGCCTGCTGCGGGCGGGGTGCTGGTGAAGGAGGAGCCGGTCTTGGTGGTCTTCTTGCCGATCGGGCTCGGGGTCGGCTTGGCCGGCACGAGCACGCGGACGTCACTGGGAGCTGCCACTCCACCGCCGACGCCGGGAGTCACGGCGTGGGGGAGCGGGGCGAAGGCGATGGCGACGAGGCTGGTGACCGTGACCGTCGACAGCGCAACGAGCGCGACGGTGGGGCCGCCCGCGCGTGCCGCGAGGGCGCGTGCCCGGCGAGCGCCTGCTCGCGAAGCCTCTGGGCCCAGCTGTTGGACTGCCATGGTGATCGCCCCCGACCAACCCTTCTGTTGTTCGACCTGCCCGAACGGACCGATGCTGACGCACCGAGACCGGTGATGACCTAACAGTGCCCTGCTACGACGGTACGGCGTGTGAGTTGTCTCCGAAATAACTCATCGGCACTAGTTACTCGGACCTTTAATGCTCACGGAGCGTGAATCTACATCAGCAGCGTGTCACTCCGCATGTTATCGGCGGAACTGGCCAGCCACCTTGAGGAGCAGTTCGGCCGACTCGGGCTCCGCGACCGTGCAACGAGCCCCGGATCCCGCGAACGGGCGTACGACGAGGCCGGCCGCTTCGGCCACCTGGGCGAACTCCACGGTCCGCTCACCCAGCTCCAACCAGACGAAATTAGCCTCGGTGTCCGGAATATCCCACCCCTGGGCCCTGAGCCCGGCCACGACCTGCTCGCGCTCCTTGACCAGCGCCTCGACCCGCTCCTCGAGCTCGGCGTGCGCCGCGAGCGAGGCGACGGCGGCGTCCTGGGCGATGATCGAGACGCCGAACGGCACGGCCGTCTTGCGCAGCGCGCCCGCCACCTCGGGACTAGCAATGGCATAGCCCACCCGCAGGCCGGCCAGCCCGTAGGCCTTGGAGAAGGTCCGTAGTACCGCGACGTTGGGCCGGGCCCGCTGGACCGCGAGCGCGTCCGGGACCCGGTCATCCCGGACGAACTCGACATACGCCTCGTCGATCACGACGAGGACGTCGCTCGGGACGGCGTCCAGGAACCGCTCGAGCTCGTCGGCGTACACGGCCGGGCCGGTCGGGTTGTTCGGCGTACAGACCAGGATCAGCCGGGTGCGGTCGGTGACGGCGGCGGCCATCGCGTCGAGGTCGTGCCGGCCGCCGGGCCCGAGCGGCACCGGCACTCCGGTCGCGCCGGCCAGCTGGACCAGGATCGGGTAGGCCTCGAACGAGCGCCAGGCGTGGACGACCTCGTCGCCCTCGCCGCAGGTCGCGGCCAGGATCTGGCCGAGCACCCCGACGCTGCCGGTGCCGACGGCGACCTGGTCCGGGGTGACACCGGTGTAGTCGGCGATGGCCTGGACCAGCTCGCCGGCGGCCATGTCGGGGTAGCGGTTCATCCGGCCGGCCGCCTGCGCGACGACCTCGAGCACGCTGGGCAGCGGCGGGTAGGGGTTCTCGTTGCTGGAGATCTTGTACGCCGGGGGGCCCTCGCCGGCCGGGGCCGGGCGGCCGGGCACGTACGACGGGACGCCGGTCAGGGTGCTGCGCAGCCGCACCGCCTTGGGGTCGCTCGCAGCCTCGGACTCGCTCATGGGGTCACTCTAGGCACGGACGCCGCCGCGACGAGTGGCAGGATTCGGGCATGAAGTCCTTCGCCATCAAGGTCGTCGTGAACGCGGTCGCGATCTGGATCGCCACCCTCGTCACCGGGATCAGCGTCAGCGGCGGCTCGAACACGACGTCGGGCAAGATCCTGACGTTCCTGTTCATCGGGCTGCTGTTCGGGATCGTCAACTCGTTCGTGAAGCCGGTCGTGAAGTTCTTCGCCTTCCCGTTCTACCTGGTGACCCTCGGGCTGATCACGTTCGTGGTCAACGCCCTGATGCTCGAGCTGACCTCGTGGTTGTCCCGGCACACCGACCTGCAGCTGCACATCGACCACTTCTGGTGGCAGGCCGTCGGGCGCGGCGGTCGTCGTGACCTTCGTCAGCCTGATCCTCAACCTGCTGCTGCCCGACAAGCTCCGGGACAGCGACAAGCGCTAGTCAGGCCACGAGATCAGGCCACGAGATCAGGCGTGGCGGCGGGTCGTGATGACCCGGAACCTCGGCGCGACGAAGGCCGCGTCCACGTAGGCGGCGTTGGCCGCCGGGTTGGCGCCGGTGCCGTGGTAGTCGCTGAACGCCGAGGTCTGGTTGACGTAGACCTGGCCGGTCAGGTTCTCCGACAGGGCCACCCCGGCATCCATCGCCGCCTCACGGGCGTCGTCGAGCACCTCGGCCGAGGTCGAGTAGACCCCGGCGGTCATCGCCCCGTGCTCGCGCACCGTCGTCACGAACGTCCGCAGCGACTCGGCGGTGCTGTCCGTCGCGATGAGGAACGCCACCGGCCCGAAGCACTCCTGCCGGTAGACCTCCTCGTCGGCGACGTCGAGCGCGACCAGGGCCGGGGTGCGGACGACAGCATCCGGGTACGTCGGGTGCGCGACCGCCCGGGAGTCCAGGACCACCCGGCCGGTGCCTGAGCCGGCAGCGGCGGCCAGGTCGGCGACGGCCGCCGCTCGCTCGCGCACCCCGTCGTTGACCGTGGCTCCGAGCAGCTCGACGGCCTTGGCGTCATCGGCGGTGAGCGCGGTGACGGCCTCGGCCAGCCGCTCCCCGACCTGGTCGAAGGACAGCGGCCCGGCGTCCGTCGTGATGCCGTCGCGCGGGATGTAGACGTTCTGCGGCGTCGTACACATCTGTCCGCTGTAGAGGGTGAACGAGAAGGCGAGGTTGGCGAGCAGCCCGTCGAGGTCGTCGGTCGAGTCGACGACGACGGTGTTGACGCCGGCCTTCTCGGTGAAGACGGCCACGCCGTGCTGCACGCCCTCGGTCTCGAGCCAGCTGCCGAAGGCCGGCCCACCGGTGTAGTCGACGATCTTGACGGCCGGGTGGGCCACGAGCTCCTTGGCCAGTGTGCCGCCCGGCTCCTCGGCGGCCAGCGTGACAAGGTTCGGGTCAAAACCGTTGTCCGACAACACGTCTCGCGCGATCTCCACGGTGATGGCCAGCGGCAGGATCGCCTTCGGGTGCGGCTTGACGATGACCGGGTTGCCGGTGGCCAGCGAGGCGAAGAGGCCCGGATAGGCGTTCCAGGTCGGGAAGGTGTTGCACCCGATCACGACCGCCACGCCACGCCCGACGATGTGGTTGTCCTTGTCCATCACGAGCGGCGCACCCCGGCCGGGCTTCTCCCAGTGCACGCTCGGCGGGATCCGCAGCTGCTCGGCCAGCGCCGCCGCCACCGCCTCCAGCGCCCGGTCCTGGGCGTGCGGCCCGCCGGCCTGGAACGACATCACGAACGGCTGGCCACTGGTGTGCATCACCGCGCTGGCGATCTCGAACGAGCGGGCGTTGATCCGGTCGATGATCTCGACGCAGACGGCGGCCCGGGCCTCGGGCCCGACCGAGCGCCAGACCGGGGTCGCGGCCAGCGCCGACTCGACGAGGGAGTCCACGTCGACCAGCGGATAGCCGATCCGCAGCGATGGACCGTACGGCGAGACCTCGGCCCCGACCCAGTCCCCGCGGCCGACCTGCCCGCCCTGCCCGGAGAGCGGGGAGAAGTGCTTCGCCAGATGGGCGTCGAAGGCGTCCCGCCCGGCCTGCGCGGCGCCCTCGCCGTAGACCTTGGGCGACGGCGACTCGGGGTAGCGCGAGTAGTAGGTCCGCCCCGCGAGCGCCGTCATGGCCTCCTCGAGGACCGGCCGGTGCTTGTCGAGCAGGGCCGCGGCCATCGGCGAGGATGCTGTCGCGTTCATGTCAGGCGAGACTACCTTCGGCAGGTTGCGGTCTGTGACAGTCCAGAGCCGTTCCAGCGGTCAGGTGAAAGGCCACGTGGTGAGCCAGCAGGCTGAGCAGGGCGACCCGGTCGGCATCGTCGGCGCCGGAACGATGGGCGCCGGCATCGCCCAGGTCGCGGCCGTCGCCGGGCATCCGGTCCGCATCGTCGACGCGCGGGCCGGGGCGGCCGCCGCCGCCGTGAGTACGGCGCAGGACGGCATCCGCCGGCTGGCCAAGCGCGACCTCATCACGGCCGGGCAGGCCGAGGCCGCCGGGGCGCGGGTCTCCGCCGCCGAGGCCGTGACCGACCTGGCCGGCTGCGTCATCGTCATCGAGGCGATCGCGGAGGACCTCGCCGCCAAGCGCGAGCTGCTCGCCCGGCTGGAGTCGGTCGTGGCGGGTGACGCCCTGCTGGCGTCCAACACCTCATCGCTGTCCCTGACGGCCCTCGGCGGTGAGCTCGACCGGCCGGAGCGGCTGGTCGGGCTGCACTTCTTCAACCCGGCGTACCGGATGAAGCTGGTCGAGGTGGTGCGGGGTGACCGGAGCGGAGCGGCGTACGTCGAGCTCGCCACCAACCTGATGCGGTCCTGGGGCAAGACGCCGGTCCAGTGCGTCTCGACGCCCGGCTTCATCGTCAACCGGGTGGCCCGGCCGTTCTACGGCGAGGCGCAGCGGATGCTCGAGGACGGCGTGGCCGACGCGGCGACGATCGACGCCGTGCTGCGGGAGGGCGGCGGCTTCCCGATCGGCCCGCTGGAGCTGACCGACCTGATCGGGCAGGACGTCAACCTGGCCGTGGCGAAGTCGGTCTGGCAGCAGACCTTCCACGACCCGCGCTACGCCCCGACCGTCGGCCAGCAGCGGCTGGTCGACGCCGGTCACCTCGGCCGCAAGACCGGGCGCGGGGTCTACGCGTACGACGTCTCCGGCCGGCACGCGGAGGGCCCGGTCCGGCTCGACCCGCGCACCGGCCACGCCGCGGTGCCGTGGAACGCGCCGCGCCATCTCGCGCCGCGCTATGCGGTCTACCACCAGGGCTGGAACGTCCTGACGCCGTTGCTCGAGCGGGCCAAGGCGGGCGGCGTACAGATCCTGGGATCGCAACCGGAGGACGAGCAGCCGTGGGACGACGACGGCTGCGCCGACAGCGCCGGCGTGCGGCTGCCCTCGGGCGGGCGCCTGGTCGAGACGACGGGGGAGTCGGCGGCCTCTGTCGGCAACGACGTCGTCATCGTCGACTGGGTCGGCGACGCGGAGAACGCGACCCGGGTGGCGATCGCCGCCTCCCCCGGCGCCCGGCCAGAGACGATCGCCCAGGGGATCGGCCTGCTGCAGGCAGCCGGCCTCGAGGTCAGCGAGGTCGACGACGTCCCCGGGCTCGTCGTGGCGCGGACCGTGGCGATGCTGGTCAACGAGGCGGCCGAGGTCGTCCACCGGGGCGAGGCCGGGGCTGCTGACGTCGACTGCGCGCTGCGGCTGGGCGCCGGCTATCCGCGCGGGCCGCTCGAGTGGGGCGATGCGATCGGGCCGTCGTGCGTCGTCTGGGTGCTGCGGGCGCTGAACGAGGCGACGCCGACCGGGCGCTACCGGATCGGGCGCGGGCTCGAGCTCGCGGCGGAGCGCGGGACGCCGCTCCATGGCTGACGACGCCGGGCTGGCTGCGGCCGAGGCGATGTGGGCGGCCGACGGGGCGAGCGCCGGGCTGGGGATGGAGCTGGTGTCCCTGTCGGTCGGCGCCGCCGTGGTGCGAATGGCCGTGACCGAGGCGATGGTCAACGGGCACGGGATCGCGCACGGTGGCTTTGTGTTCGCGCTGGCGGACTCCGCGTTCGCGCTGGCCTGCAACAGCCACGGGCCAGTGACCGTGGCCGCGGGGGCGGACATCACCTTCGTCGCGTCGGCCCGGCTGGGCGACGTGCTGGTGGCCGACGCGGTCGAGCGGGCGGTGTTCGGCCGGTCCGGGCTGACCGATGTGGCGGTGCGTTCGGCGGCGACGGGGGCGCTGGTGGCCGAGTTCCGCGGCCGATCGCGGCGACTTCGCACCGCCCCCTGACCTGGCCGGGTCAGCCCTCGGGCATCGGTCGGGACCCCCGGCGTACGCCCGCCGTACTCCTCGAAAGCCGCTCCACCGAGGCGAAAAGTCGCCCAGGAGCGGCTTTGGGGGAGCAAACCGGCTTCCGGGGAGCACCGAACTACGAGCGGGGTACGACGCGGGAGCCTGGGTCAGGCGGCGATGCGGTACTTCTCGAGCTGGCGCTCGACCAGGTGCAGGCCCTCGAGGCCGGGCAGCGAGTCGATCTTGGCGTCGATCCGGCGGGCCTCGGCCAGGCCGGCGGCGCCGCCGTACAGGTAGGACAGCAGGTGCCGGACCTCGCCCTCGGGCATGACCCCGGAGCCGACGATGCCCCAGCCCTTGTCCAGCGCGAACCGGGTGATCCGCTGGGCCTTGCGGGAGTGGGCCAGCCGCTCGCGGGCCTGGCTGGCGTAGAACGCGATGTGCCGGGTCTCCTGCTTGGCGATCCGCTTCAGGATCTCGGTCAGGACCGGGTGCGACTCCGAGGCCACGAACCGGGAGTAGCCCGAGTGCGTGCACCACTCGTTGACCGCGCCCCAGGTCATGTGGGTGGCGATGAAGTCGTTGCCGATGACGTTGGCGAGCACCGACTGCCGGATCGGGGCCAGCCGGTCGCGCCAGCCCATCCGCTTGCGCAGGGCCATCGTGTGCTCCGGCCCGGTCGGGACGCCGTGCGCCTCGAGCACCTCGTCGAGCACCTCACCGTGCCAGTACTCCTCGAAGTTCCACATCGTCAGGAACTTGGTGATGTCCGGGTCGGCGTGCGACGGAGTGACCAGCAGGTCGCGCAGATAGCAGACGGTGTGCGTCTCGACGTCGCTCATGTAGCGCAGGCAGCGCAGCGCATCGCCGGACAGCGGCTGGGACCGGAAATGCCCCAGGTCGAGGTCGTCCCAGCGCAGCGGCGCGATGTTCTTGGCGTACTCGTCGACCTTGAAGCTCACGTGGCTGCTTCGTGGCCGAGCCGTGGACGGATTGCCCGGCTGCCCCGGACGGGTGGGCAGGATGGGGACCATGCCGCCGTACCGGATCGTGTTCGTCTGCTCGGGCAACATCTGCCGCTCGCCGATGGCGGACGTCATCGCCGGTGCGCTGCTGGCGAAGGCCGGCCTGGCCGACGACGTGCAGGTCGACTCGGCCGGCACGGGTGACTGGCACGTGGGCGATGGCGCCGACCGCCGCGCGGTGCGCGCGCTGGCCGAGCACGGGTACGACGGCTCCGCGCACCGGGCCCGCGAGTTCGACCGGGCCTGGTTCGCCGAGCGCGACCTCGTGCTGGTCGCCGACCGCGGTCACGAGCGGCAGCTGCGCGCGTGGGCGCCCGACGAGTCGGCCCGGGCCAAGATCAAGCTGCTCCGCGAGTTCGACCCCCAGGCCGTGGCCGACGGCACGTTGGAGGTCGACGACCCCTGGTACGGCGACCAGGCCGACTTCGAGCGCTGCCTGGTCGAGGTGGAGCGGGCCTGCGCCGGCCTCGTCGACTGGCTCGCCACCCGCACGCCCGACTCCAGCCGATAACTTTGCGGGCATGCGGATCCTCGTGACCGGCGGCGCCGGCTACATCGGCAGCCACACCGTCGTCCAGCTGCTCGAGGCCGGGCACGAGGTCGTGGTCGTCGACAACCTGTCGAACTCCAGCCCGGAGAGCCTGATCCGCGTGGCCGACCTGACCGGCCGCGAGGCCCCGCTGGAGGACATCGACCTGCAGGACGCCCCAGCCCTGGACAAGGTGTTCGGCTCGGCCTTCGACGGCCGAGGGGTCGAGGCGGTGATCCACTTCGCCGGGCTCAAGGCCGTCGGCGAGTCCGTCGAGCTCCCGCTGCGCTACTACGCCAACAACATCACCGGGACGCTCGTCCTGCTCCAGGCCATGCAGCGGGCCCACGTGCGCACCCTGGTCTTCTCCTCCTCCGCGACGGTCTACGGCGCACCGGAGCGGATGCCGATCACCGAGGACTTCCCGCTCGGCGCGGTCAACCCGTACGGCCGGACCAAGGAGCACATCGAGGGCATCCTCACCGACCTCGCCGCGTCGACGTCCGGGTCGGCCGACGACGCCTGGCACATCGCGCTGCTCCGCTACTTCAACCCGGTCGGCGCGCATGCGTCGGGCCGGATCGGCGAGGACCCGGCCGGGATCCCGAACAACCTCATGCCGTACGTCGCGCAGGTCGCCGTGGGCCGGCGCCCGCAGCTGGTGGTCAACGGCACGGACTACCCGACGCCCGACGGCACCTGCGTCCGCGACTACGTCCACGTCGTCGACCTCGCGCGCGGACACCTGGCCGCCCTGGCCGCGCTGCCCGACCGGCCAGGGGCGCGGGCCTGGAACCTGGGCACCGGGCAGGGCTCGTCGGTGTACGACGTCCTGCACGCGTTCGAGCGGGCCGTCGGCCACGAGCTGCCGTCCCGGGTCGGCCCGCGGCGGCCGGGGGACGCGGCGGTGTCCTACTGCGACCCCTCGCGGGCGGAGGCCGAGCTGGGCTGGAAGGCCGAGCTGACGCTCGACGACATGTGCGTGGACGCGTGGCGGTGGCAGTCCGCCAATCCTGAGGGTTATCCGGAGTCATGAGACGGGCCGGCACGAGGGGGATGTCATGAGAGGCGACCGCGTCAGCCCATGAGCGGCAACGGTTTCGTCAAGGGAAGGGTCGGTGCGCCCGAGGGCTTCTACGCCGTCGAGGCGGCCGGGCTGGCCTGGCTGGCCGAGGTGCCGGGCGGCGCCCAGGTCGTGCACGTGCTGGACATGTCGGCTGACTCGTTGACCGTCGAGCGAGTCGAGGAGCAGGCACCCAGCCTGACGGCGGCGGTGGCGTTCGGGCGCGGGCTGGCCCGGATGCACGCGGCCGGCGCCGCGGCGTACGGCTGCCCTCCCGGCTCGTGGACCGGCAACGGCTTCATCGGCCCACTTCCGTTGGTGCACAAGGCATTCCCGCGGTTCGGTGAGTTCTACTCCGAGCTCCGGATGGCGCCCTTCGTGCGCGAGATGCGCGACGCCGGGACCATCGACGACAACGAGGTCGCCGTCTTCGAGCGGGTCGGCGACCGGCTCGCGCGAGGCGCGATCGGTGGGCCGGAGGAGCCGCCGAGCCGGCTGCACGGCGACCTGTGGAACGGCAACGTCCTGTGGTCCGGCGACGGCGCGGTCCTCATCGACCCGGCGGCTCACGGCGGTCACCGGGAGAGCGACCTGGCGATGCTGGCCCTGTTCGGCCTGCCCTACCTGGAGCCGCTGCTCGCGGCCTATCACGAGGTGCATCCGCTGGCCGAGGGCTGGCGCAAGCGAGTCGGCCTGCACCAGCTCTACCCGCTCCTGGTGCACGGGGTGCTCTTCGGCCGGGGCTACGCCCAGCGCGCCCTGACCATCGCGGAGTCCTACTACTGAGCCGCGGCAGCGGGGTATAACGACGGTATGAGCCCGACCAAGCGCTGGGCCGTCCTGGGTGTGCCGATCGACACCGTCGGGTCGCCGGACGGCGGGCCGCCGTTCGGGACCGAGGCCGCACCGGACGCCCTGCGAGCGCTGAACCTCACCACCCGGCTGGGGGCCGCGCGACCTCGGCAACCTGGACGTCCGCGTGACCGGGCGCGAGCGCGACCCGGAGAGCGGGATCGTCGGCTGGCCCAGCGTCGGCTCGATGACCACGACGGTGCGCGAGGCCGTCCGCCGCGTGTTGAGCTCGGGCGAACGACCGCTGCTGCTCGGCGGCTGCTGCGGGCTGGTGATGGGCGCCGTCGCTGGCGCCCGCGACGAGCTGGGCCGGGTCGGGGTCGTCAACGTCGACGGGCACGTCGACGCCTATGACCACCGCACGTCGCCGACCGGCGAGGCGGCGGACATGCCGGTGGGCGCGCTGCTCGGGCTGGGCTGGCCGGACCTGTTGCGGCTCATGGGCCCGAGCCCGGTCGTGGCCAATGGCGACGCGGTCGTCGTGGGCGCCCGCGACCCCGACGAGGCGGCCGACCTGGGCGACCTGCCGGAGCGGCTGGGGATCCGGCAGCAGGACCGCGACGCCGTCGTCGCCGACCCGGCAGGGGCGGGCCGGGCCGCGGTGGCGCACTTCGCCAAGGGCACGGCGGCGGCGCCGGTCTACTGGGTGCACCTCGATGTCGACGTGCTCGACGAGGCGGTCTTCCCGGCGACGGACTACCTGATGCCGAACGGGCTCGACCTCGACCAGCTGGCCGGGGTGCTCCGGCCGATCGTCCAGCACCCGGCGATGATCGGCTTCTCGCTGGGCTGTTACAACCCGAGCAAGGACCCGGACGGCGAGTACGGCGTCGCCCTGGCCGACCTGTTGGCCGACCTGCTGGGGTCCGCCGGCGACTCGGAGGCCTAGGCCGGCTGCCGTTCGGCGAGCCGCGCTCGATGAGCGCGGGGGCTGTGACCGTAGGCCCGCTTGAACGCCGTACTGAACGTGAACGGGCTCCCGTAGCCGACCCGGCGCGACACCACACCGACGCTCGCGCCCGGCTCGAGCAGGAGGTCAGCGGCCAACGCCAACCGCCAGCCGGTCAGGTAGGCCATGGGCGGTTCGCCGACCAGGGCGTTGAACCGGCGGGCGAGGGCGGCCCGGGAGACCCCGACCTGGCCGGCGAGGGTGGCGACGGTCCACGGGGCCTCGGGCCGGGCGTGCAACAGCCGCAAGGCCGGGCCGACGACGGGGTCGCCCTGCGCGGCGTACCAGGGCGGGGCGGCATCGGCTCGGGCGAACCAGGCGCGGAGCGCGTCGATGACGAGGAGGTCGAGCAGCCGGTCGAGGACGACCTGCTGTCCCGGACCGTCGCGGCCGACCTCGTCGAGGAGCAGGGGCAGGACCTTGGAGGACCACTCCGCGGCGGCCAGCGCGGCGACCTGCGGGAGGGCGCCGGTCAGCCGCCGGCTGATCTCGCCGTCGGCTTCGTAGACCCCGATCAGCATCTCGGCCGAGCCGTCGGCACTGTTGCCCCAGGCGCGCAGCCCCAGGGCGAGGTCGGCGGCCACGCTCTCGCCGTCCGGGGTGACGCAGACCTGGCCGGGGAGGATCCGGACCTGGGTCGGCGTGCCGGGTGAGTCGGCGAACCGGTAGTGCTCCGGGCCGCGGATCAGCGCGATGTCGCCGGCGTCGAGCCGGCCCTCCTGGCCGTCGTGCACCACCCAGGCGTGGCCGCTGACCATGACCACGACGGCCAGCGGTGCCTCGTCCTCGATCGACAGGGCCCACGGGGGCTCCATCGTCGAGCGGAGCAGGAAGGCGCCGCGGGCGCGCGGGCCGGAGAGAAAGCCGCCGATCTCGTCCATCGGAGCAGCGTAGACGCAAACGAAGGTCCTTGCGGCTTTGTCCTATGGATCGTCTCGAGTCGGCCCGGTTGGCTGGACCCATGACAACGACACCAGCCAGCACCTCGAACACCCTGACCCTGATCGCTGCCGTCGGCGCCGGCCTGGCCGGGGGAGTCTTCTTCGCCTTCTCGACCTTCGTCATGGCCGGGCTGGGGCGGGCGGACGACCGGTCCGGGCTGGCGGCGATGCAGGGCATCAACAAGGCCGCGCCGACGCCGGTCTTCATGACCCTGCTGTTCGGCACCGGCCTGGTCTGCGTCGCTCCTCGGGATCTCCGCCGTACGCCGGCTGGACCAGCCGGTGGCGCGGTGGCAGCTGGCCGGCTGCCTGCTCTATCTGGTGATGATCGTCGTCACCGCGGCGTACCACGTGCCGCACAACGACGCGCTCGCCCTGGTCGACCCGGACAGCGCCGGGGCCGGGACGGCGTGGCGGCACTACCTGTCGAGCTGGACGGCCTGGAACCACGTCCGGACCCTGGCCTGCGCTGGCCGTGCCTCACCATCGCCGCCGCCTCGCCCTGCACCGCCGATCCCCAGCCCGGTGATCGCCAAATCGCCCTGATCACCGGGCCACGGAGCAGGCGGGTGGGGGGAGACGGTAGGGGCGGACGAGGGCGTCGACGAAGCGGAGCTTGTCGAGGACGCCGGGGGACAGGACGAAGGGATAGAGGTCGTCCTTGCCCATGCTCCGGTTGACCTGGTTCAGCGCGAGCGACAACGGCAACCAGGTCGCGATGACCTGGTCGAAGGCCACGTCATCGTCGATCGGCCGGGCCTGCTCGGCCTGCACGCCGTACGCCGCGGCAGTCTGGAGCGAGTCACGGATGTGCAGCAGGTGGGCGAACGTCTCGGCCCAGTCCTCCCACGGGTGCGCGGTGGCGTAGGTGCTGACGAAGTGGTCCGGCCAGTCGGCCGGCGGCGGGTTGTCGTAGTGCTTCTGCAGGGCTGCGGCGTAGTCGGCGCGCTCGTCCCCGAACAAGTCCCGGAACCGTTGCAACACAGTCGGATCCGAGGCCCGCTCGACCAGCACCTGCCAGTACCAGTGGCCGGTCTCGTGGCGCACGTGGCCCAGCAGCGTGCGGTAGGGCTCGGCCAGCTGCTCGCGCATCGCCTCGCGGTGCCCCGCATCGCCCTCGGCGAGGTCGATCGTGATGACCCCGTCGTCGTGGCCCGTGACCACCGGGACAGCGGCACTCGACAGCAGGTCGAAGGCCAGGCCGTGCTTCGGGTCGTCGGCCCGCGAGCGGACCGGCAGCCCGAGATCGTCGAGCTGGTAGAGCAGCCGCCGCTTCGCGCCCTCGGTCCGGGCGAAGGACTTCAGGGCCGGCAGCTCGTCGTCGGCCGGGCGGGTGCGAGTCAGCGCGCAGCAGTCACACAGCCCGGCCGCCACCCCCTCGACCGCGAGCCAGTTGCATTCGGCCAGAACGAGATTCGCGCAGGGGTGCACGCGGGTGCCGTCGAGCCGCAAGGCCGTCAGCTGTCCAGAGCCAGCGTCGGGCGCCAGCGAGAACATCACGCCGGTCGGCCGGTCGAACCCGATCGGCGTGCCACAGGCCAAGCAGATCGAGTTCTCGAAGAAGGCGGGGGTGCCGCATACCGGACAGGTGAAGGAGCGCATCACGGCAAGCGTGACAGGTCTACCTCAACCCGCAAGCTGCTGCGCGTGCTCTCCGTGAAGATGACTCCCTGCACCGGCGTCACGTCGCCGTAGTCCCGGCCGAACGCCGCGACGACATACCGGTCGTCGACCAGCTGGTTGTTGGTCGGGTCGAGCTCGACCCAGCCCAGGTCGGGCAGGTACGTGCCGACCCAGGCGTGCGACGCGTCGGCGCCGACCAGCCGGGCCTGACCGTCCGGCGGCGTCGTCTCGAGATAGCCACTGACGTAGCGCGCCGCCAGCCCGACCGACCGGAGCACTCCGACGGCCAGGTGGGCGAAGTCCTGGCAGACCCCTTTGCGGGTCTCGAGCAGCTGGGGCAGCGTGGTCTTCACCGTCGTGGCGCCCGGCTTGTAGGCGAAGTCCGCGTGGATCCGGCTGGTCAGGTCGGCCAGTGCGACGCCGACCGGCCGGCCCGGGGTGAAGATCTGCGCGGCGTACGACGCGACCTCCGGCCAGTCCGGCACCAGGGGTGAGGGCAGCAGGTACGGCCGGGCGCCCAGGACGCCGGTGCCGAGCGAGCCGGCCAGCTGGTCGCGGACGACCTCCCAGGCGGTCGTCTGCTGGGCCAGGTCCACCGGCTCGCGGGCGAGCACCTCCACCTCGCTGCGGGCGGTGACGACCAGGCGGGTGTGGGGGGTGTCCACCTCGACGTACGCCGCTCGGTTGCCGAAGAAGTCCACGTGCTCCCGCACGTCGAGCGGCTCGGGTTCGATCTCGAGCCGGGCCGCCAGGGGCCGCTGGTTGTCGGTCACCCGGGGCAGCAGGTGGGTCAGCCCGAAGCTCGACGTCACGAGGTCGTCGTAGTCGTAGGCCGTGCGATGCACGAGCGAGTAGCGCGGGTCACGCCGGTCGGCGCTCACCAGCTCACCGCACCGGACAAGGAGTAGGGCTGCGGCGGTGCGGCCAGCGCGAAGTGGGCCGACTCGAGGTCGAGAGCCAGTACGCCGAGAGTCTCGGTCAGGCCGGCGAGGAGCTCGTCGAGGCTCGGGCCGGAAGTCGTCGTCGTCGGCCACGGCCAGCGCCGCCGCATCGGCCTGCCGGATCTGGCCGACCACCGACAGCAGCCCGTCGCGGACCGAGTCGGCGCCCCGGCCGTCGAGGACATCGCCGAGGGCCGTGAGGTCCTCCTGCAGCCGATCGACTTGGTAGGCAACGGATCTGGGGTTCTCGCGATCGGTCAACACCAGATCGAGCAGGCTCGCGACGCCGGCCCGAGTGGGGTTGCGGCGGCGGAAGGTGACGATGCTCTCCGTGGCTCCGAGCACCGTCTCCACGACCAACGCGTCGACCTCGGCCGCCCGCTCGTGGACGACAGTCGCCCGGAGCAGCGCCACGACGTGGATCGCCCGCTCGAGCCGGCGGCCCGCGTCCATGAACAGCCAGCCGGCGTCACGGACCAGGCTCTCCGCGGTCAGACCGGTGAGGGCGAGCAGTCCCTCCAGGACCCGGTTGAGGACACTCGGCAACGCCCAGTCCTGCGCGGAGCCGGACGTCGGCGTGATCCGGCGCAGCTCACGCTCCAGGCCGCCCAGCACCATCCACGTGTCGACCGACAGCTGTTCGCGGACGCCGGCGGCCACATCGGTCAGGTGGTGGACGGCGTAGGCGATCGTCCCCGGCCGGTCCCGGTCGATGGTCAGCGACAAGAGCTCGGCCTGCGGTTCGACCCGCAGCTCCTGACCGGCCGGCCCGGCGAAGCCCGGCCAGGTCGCCGTGACCGCCGTCAACGCCTGCAACAGGACCTGCACCGCCTCGCGCTCGGTGCCGCGCGTGAGGTGGGTCTGGTCCTCGGCCCGGTCCCGAACGGCCCGGACCAGCCGCACGGTGTCCTCGGCCCGCTCGGCGTACCGACCGAGCCAGAACTGGTCGCCCGCCGCGCGGGGGGTGATCGGCGCGACGACCCGGTCCGGCGGTGGCCCCTCGGCGCCCCATGAGGCGATGACCGGCCGGGCACTGCCGTCCAGGACCCAGACGTCCTTGGCCGTGGCGCCGGCCTCGTTGGAGACCACGACGCGGTCGAGGGTCCGGCCGACCCGGGTCAGCCCCCCGGTCAGCACCCGGTAGCCACCGCCCTGGGCGACGGCGAACGAGCGCAGGACGACCGGCCGCGGCTCGAGCCCGGTCGGCGTCACCGTCGGCGCGGTGCTGTGGTCGAGCCGCTCCTGGGCGACCCAGGCGTGCGGCTGGGCGTCGATCCGGGCCATCAGGTCGCTCCGCTCGTCCCGGCGACAGCCAGTCGGCGACCGGCACGACCGGACCCGCCGGCCCGGTCGATCGGCTTGACGACGAGGTGCTCGAGGTTGGCCCGCACATGCGCTCGCGAGACCGGGTCGCCGCACCACCAGGTGGGCACCGACGGCAGCAGCAACGGCTGGTCGAGCAGCGCCTGGCACAACGCGGGCAGGAACGGGCAGCAGGCCGCGGTTCTCCACGATGCCGCTGCCGATGCCGTTGACGATCGAGACGGCGCCGCGGCGGGCCGCCTCGAGCAGACCGGGCACCCCCAGCTGCGAGTCCGGCCGCAGCTCAAGGGGATCGGCGTACGCCGCATCGACCCGGCGCAGGATCACGTCGACCGGCTCGAGCCGGCCCAAGGTTCGGGCCCACACCCGGCCGCCGCGCACGGTCAGGTCGCTGCCGACGACCAGCGGATAGCCCAGCAGCGACGACAGGAACGACTGGTCGAACGCCGTCTCGCTCTGCGCTCCCCGGCGTCAGCAGCACGACGTGCGGCGCCTCCGAGCCGGCCGGCGCGATCTCCTGCAGCCCCAGCCGCATCGCGTGGAAGAACGGGGCCAGCCGCTGGATCCGCGAGTCGCGATAGAGCCCGGGCAGCAGCCGGGAGACCACCCGGCGGTTCTCCATCGCGTAGCCCGCGCCGGACGGGGCCTGGGTCCGGTCGCCGAGCACCATCCACTCGCCGGTCGAGCCGCGCACCAGGTCGACGCCGGCCAGGAAGAGCTGATGCGGCCCGGGCAGCCGGATCCGGTCCGCGGCCCGGACGAAGCCGTCGTGACCGAACACGACCTCGGGCGGCAGCAGCCCCTCGGCGATCAACCGCCGCTCGTCGTACAGGTCGGTCAGCACCGCGTCGAGCAGCTCGGCCCGCTGCACCAGCCCGGCTTCGAGCGCCGCCCACTCGGTGTCGTGCACCAGCAACGGGATCGGGTCGAGCTCCCACGGCCGCTCGACGCCGGTCTGCCGGCGACCGGTAGGTCACGCCGTCGCTCTCCAGCAGGCTGGTCGCCTCGGCCCCCCGCGCCCGCAGCCCGTCCAGCCCGAGCAGGTCGGCAACCGCCCCGACCTCGCGCCAGGGCTCGCGCACCAGACCGTCGGCTGACGTCATCTCGTCCCAGCCCGCGCCGCGGCGGCGCGTACGACGCGGTCAGGCTGCCGCTCATCCGGCCGACGCCCGTCATCGCGGACCGCACGACGCAGGTCGAGCGTGACCCGGTACTCCTGGCCGGGCTGGGCCGGCGCCGTCGCCAGCGGTCAGCATGTCAGGGTCGACCGGCCCGGGCGTGTGGCCGTCGGTGCGGAACCGCGCCGCCGCGCCGCGACTCGGCCTCGGCCGCGTTGACCGGCATCCGCTCGTGGGCCAGCCCGCCCTGGTGGACGACGTGATAGGTGCAGCCGCCGAGCGACCGGCCGCTCCACCGGTCGACGACGTCGAAGACGAGCGGCGACTGGACCCCGATGGTCGGATGCAGGGCCGAGTACGGCGCCCAGGCCCGGAACCGCACTCCCGCAACGTGTTTGCCCGCCTCGCGCACCGGGTGCAGCGGCACGGGCCGACGCCGTTGCAGGTCACCAGGTGCCGCCCTGCGACGCGCGCCACGGACCGACGACCTCCAGCCGCTCGAGCGAGGAGTCGACGAACCGCGCGGTGCCCGATCCGGTCACCTCCTCGCCCAGCACGTGCCAGGGCTCGATGGCCTGCCGCAGCTCGAGCCGCACGCCCTCGACCTCGACCCGCACCGACGATCGGGAAGCGGAACTCGAAGAACGGCTCCAGCCAGGCCAGGTCGAAGTCCAGCCCGTGGGCGTTGGAGGTCGGCGACGACGTCGGCCAGGTCCTGCCGGGCGAACGAGGGCAGCAGGAACTCGTCGTGCAGCCGGGTGCCCCAGCGCACCAGCGGCCCGGCGTACGGCGTGTCCCAGAACCTCGCGACCAGACAACGCACGAGCAACGCCTGGACCAGCGCCATCGACGGGTGCGGCGCCATCTCGAAGCCGCGCAGCTCGAGCAGCCCGAGCCGGCCGCGCTCGGAGTCCGGGCTGTACATCTTGTCGATGCAGAACTCGCTGCGGTGGGTGTTGCCGGTGATGTCGGTCAGCAGGTGCCGCAAGCGCCCGATCGGCCTGCCACGGGCGGGGATCGGGCAGCCGGGCCAGCTCGGCGAACGCGATCTCCAGCTCGTAGAGCGTCTCGTGCCGGCCCTCGTCGACCCGCGGCGCCTGGCTGGTCGGCCCGATGAACCGGCCGGAGAACAGGTAGGACAGCGCGGGGTGGTGCTGCCAGAAGGTCAGCATGCTCACCAGCAGGTCGGGCCGGCGCAGCAGCGGGCTGTCGGCCGGAGTCGTCCCGCCCAACGTCAGGTGCGACCCGCCTCCGGTGCCGGTGTGGGTGCCGTCCAGCGCGAACTTGTCCGCACCCAGCCCGACCTCGTGGGCCAGCCGGTAGAGCCGCTCGGTCGAGTCGGCCAGGGCCGGCCAGGTGGCCGTCGGCGCCACGTTGACCTCGACGACGCCCGGGTCCGGGGTGACGCTCATCGACCGGACGCGCGGATCACCGGGTGGCGAATACCCTTCCAGCACAACGGGTACGCCGACCTGGCGGGCCGCGCCCTCGACGGCGGCGATCAGCTCGAGGGCCGGCTCGAGCTCCTCCAGCGGCGGCAGGAAGACGTGGACGTGCCCGGCCCGCTCCTCGACGCAGAGCGCGAAGGTCGGGGCGACCCGGGCCGCGGTGACGCTGGCTCGCGGCGGCGGGGTCGACCGCACCGTCCAGCGTCGCGGCCGCGAGCGGGGGCAGGGGTGGCAACGGCGTCATCGTCGAGCGCTCCGGACGGCCCGCGCTCGGCGGTCCAGGCGATCGAGCTCAGCGGCAGCCGGAGCCCGGCCGGCGACGTCCCGGGCAGCAGCACGACCCGGCCCCGCCGGGTGGTCCACCGCGTCGTGCCCCAGCGCTGGCCGTCCGGGCGTGCGGTGCAGCGGCAGCGCCCAGCCGACCGGGTCGCCGCGGTCGGCGTCCAGCTGCTCGACGACGGCCAGCCGCTCGCGCCGGGTCGGACAGCCAGGTGGCCGCCGGGTCGAGGTCCCGCTCCGGCGGTGGCGCCCTCGGGCAGCCGGGCCTCGTCGCCCAGCCGGCTGATCGCGTCCTCGAACAGCGGCTGGGCGAACTCGGCCGGCACGCCCGAGCCGCGCCGCGATGCCGGAGGTGAGGGCGGCCACCTGCTCGGCGGCCGCGGGCCGACCCGGGGTCGACGACGGGCGGCCCCCAGGGGTCGTCGAGCAGCGTCGGGTCGCGCCAGATCGGCTCACCGTCGGGCCGCCAGATCAGCCCGATCTGCCAGCGGGGCAACGGTTCTCCGGGATACCACTTGCCCTGGCCGCGATGCTCGACGGCGCCCGGGCCGGCCTCCTCGGCCAGCAGCCGGCGGGCCAGGGCGGACGCCCGGGCCCGCTTGTCGTCGCCGTCGGCGTCGACGTTCCACTCGGCTGCGTCCATGTCGTCGACCGCGACGAAGGTCGGCTCGCCGCCCATCGTCAGCCGCACGTCGCCGGCCTCGAGCCGCTCGTCCACCGCGAGACCCAGCGCGTGGATCCGTTCGAGCTGCACCGGCGAGTACGGCGCGGTCACCCGCGGGTCCTCGTGCACGCGGCGTACGACGTTGTGGAACTCCATTGTCGTCTGGCAAGGGTCGACCAGGCCGGCGATCGGGGCCGACTGGGCCGGCTGCGGCGTCGCCGAGAGCGGGATGTGACCCTCGCCCGCCATCAGCCCCGAGGTCGCGTCGAGCCCGACCCAGCCGGCGCCGGGCAGGAAGACCTCGGCCCAGGCGTGCAGGTCGGTGAAGTCCTGGGTCAGCCCGGGCTGGCCGACCCCGTCGAGCCCGACATCCGGCACCAGCTGGATCAGGTAGCCGGACACGAACCGGGCCGCCAGGCCGAGCTCGCGCAGGATCGCGACCAGCAGCCAGGCCGAGTCGCGGCAGGAGCCGAGGGCCTTGGCCAGGGTCTGGGCCGGCGCTCTGCACGCCCGGCTCCATCCGCACGGTGTAGGCCACGTCGCGCGGCGAGCTGCTGGTTCAGCCCGACCAGGAAGTCGACGGTGCGCGCGCCGTCCGCCGGCAGCGCCGGCTGGTCGCCGAGCCAGGCCCGGACCGCCCCGACGTCGGCCTCGTCCGGCCCGTGCCCGAGGTACGGCGCGAGGTCGGCCCGCAGCGCCGCGTCGTAGCCGAACGGGAAGCGCTCGGCGTACTCCTCCAGGAAGAAGTCGAACGGGTTGACCACGGTCAGGTCCGCGATCAGGTCGACCGTGACGTCGAGCTCGGTGGTGCGCTCGGGGAAGACCAGCCGGGCCAGGTAGTTGCCGTACGGGTCCTGCTGCCAGTTGAGGAAGTGCTCGGCCGGGCTGACCCGCAGCGAGTACGCCGAGACCGGCGTCCGGGCGTGCGGTGCCGGCCGCAGGCGCACGATGTGCGGGCCGAGCGCCACGGGGCGGTCGAACCGATATGTCGTGCGGTGCTCGAGCGCCACCTTGATGGTCATCGGAGCCCAGGCTAGACGGCCTCTGTTACAACGAGCGTCCGTGCCTGCGTGCCCCCCGGCCGTCTGCGGCTCAGCCGGCGCGCGCGGTGAGCTGTTGGGCCTGCTGCACGAGCGAGCCGATGTGGGCGAATCTTGCGTTCGGTGCGCGACTGGTCGACGAAGAACCACTGGGCTCCGGCCAACGGAGCGGTTCCGGACGGCGTGACCACCCAGTGCGGCGAGACGTGGATGTCGCCGATCCCGAACAGGAACTGCTCCGGTTGGGGGACTGGCAGGACCCCCCCGGGCGGCTGGTCGGCGCTCATGGCGTCAGCCTGTCAGACAGTGGACCGGCGGCCGGGTGCGTGCCAGGGTTGATGGACATAACGACCACATCGCTGCCCACGACCGACGCCATACCGACGGCAGGAGCCTCCGATGACCACCCGTGACACCCCATGGGACCCGGGCACGCCCTGCTGGGGCGACCTCACCACGCCGGACATGGCGACCGCGATCCCGTTCTACTCCGGGCTGTTCGGCTGGGAGTTCGAGGACACCGGTCCGGAGTTCGGCGGCTACCAGCTGGCCCGCAAGGACGGCCGCCGGGTGGTCGGGATGACCCCGCCGCCGCCCGGGGACCCGTCGCCGACGGCCTGGTCGACGTACCTCGCGAGTGCCGACATCGACGCGAGCGTCGAGGCGGTGACCGCGGCCGGCGGCACGGTGCTCTTCGCCCCGATGGACATCAACGAGGAGGGCCGGATGTGCGTGGCGCTGGACCCGGCCGGCGCCTCGTTCGGGATCTGGCAGTCCGGCAACAACACCGGGATGGAGCTGGCCAACGAACCCGGGTCGGTCGCCTGGAACGAGTGCATGACCCGGGACTTCGAGGCGGCGAAGGCGTTCTACGGCACCGTGTTCGGCTACGAGTGGTTCGACATGAGCGGGGACGGCTTCACCTACGCGGCGTTCATGCTCGACGGGCGCTCGGTCGGCGGGCTCGGCACGCTCGGCCCGGACATGCCGGCCGACCTGCCGGCGCACTGGGTGACCTACTTCAAGGTCGCCGACGCGGCGGCGAGCGTGGCCTCGGTCCGCGACCTCGGCGGCACTGTCGTGCGCGACCCGTGGGACACCCCGTTCGGCACGATGTGCGTGGTGAACGACCACGCCGGAGCGCGCTTCTGCCTGATGGCCGACAACGAGCAGAGCATCGCCGCCACCACCTAGCCGGCCCGAGTGCCCCCGCTGGGTGGGACGATGGCAGCGGTGCCGCAGCCCCTCTCCGACGCCGACCCGCCGTACGCCCTCGGCCCGCTCGACGGCCGGTACCGCCCGGTCGTCAAGCCGCTCGTCGACCACCTGTCCGAGGCCGCGCTCAACCGCGAGCGGGTCCGGGTCGAGGTGGCCTGGCTGCTGCACCTCGCCGACCACCAGGTCGTCCCCGGCGTCCGCGGCGTCACAGCGGACGAGCGGGCCCGGCTGACCGCCCTCGTCGACGACTTCGGGCCGGACATCCGTGGCCCAGCTCGCGGCCTACGAGCGGCAGACCGCGCACGACGTCAAGGCGGTCGAGTACTTCGTCAAGGCCGCGATGTCCGACACCTCGCTGGCCGACCTCACCGAGCTGGTGCACTTCTGCTGCACCAGCGAGGACATCAACAACCTGGCCTACGCCCTGATGATCCGCGGTGCCGTCCGCGAGGTCTGGCTGCCGGCGGCGACCGCGCTGGCCGACGACCTGGCCGCGGCTGGCCCATCGCCTGCGCGATGTCCCGATGCTGGCCCACACCCACGGCCAGCCCGCGACACCGACGACGCTGGGCAAGGAGGTCGCCGTCATGGCCGGCCGGCTGCGCCGTCAGCTGGGCCGGATCGAGCGGGCCGACTTCCTGGGCAAGCTCAACGGCGCCACCGGCACGTACGGCGCCCACCTGGCCGCCGTGCCCGACGCCGACTGGGTCGCGATCTCCCGCGCGTTCGTCGAGGGCCTCGGCCTGCAGTGGAACCCGCTCACGACGCAGATCGAGTCGCACGACTGGCAGGCCGAGCTCTACGCCGACGTCGCCCGGTTCAACCGGGTCCTGCACAACGTCTGCACGGACATCTGGACCTACATCTCGATGGGCTACTTCGCCCAGCAGCTCGGCGCCCACGGCTCGACCGGGTCGTCGACCATGCCGCACAAGGTCAACCCGATCCGGTTCGAGAACGCCGAGGCCAACCTCGAGGTCTCGTCGGCCCTGCTCGACGTGCTGGGCTCGACGCTCGTGACCTCGCGCCTGCAGCGCGACCTCACCGACTCCTCGATGCAGCGGACGATCGGCACGGCGTTCGGCCACTCACTGTTGTCGATCGACAATGTACGACGCGGGCTGGCCGGTCTCGAGGCCGACCCGGAGGCCATGTCGCGTGACCTCGACCAGGCCTGGGAGGTGCTCGGGCGAGCCGATCCAGTCGGCGATGAGAGCCCTTGCGGTGCAAGGGTTCGAGGGCATGGACGAGCCGTACGAGCGACTCAAGGAGCTCACCCGCGGCCGCAAGGTCGACGCCGACGGCGATGCAC
Organism: uncultured Actinomycetota bacterium; assembly: GCA_963794535.1. Taxonomy (GTDB): domain Bacteria; phylum Actinomycetota; class Actinomycetes; order Actinomycetales; family CAVURS01; genus CAVURS01. The sequence goes on along the minus strand of CAWCEI010000011.1, from coordinate 399,629 downwards.
GAGTTCATCGGCGGGCTGGGCCTGCCGCCCGACGTCGAGAAGCGGCTGCAGGCGCATGACCCCCGCGTCGTACACCGGGCTGGCCGCCGGCCTGGTCGACTACCTCGATGCGCCGGGCTGACCGAGCGCGCAGCGTCGCGGCGGCAGCGGCTGCGGCGACGCTGACCTTCGCCGCCGCCCTGACCAGCTGCACGTCCGCCTCGGAGCCGGACACCCCGGACGGACCGCACCCGGCGAAGGTCAAGCGTGACCTGGGTCGCCGACCAGACCATCCCCGACGTGCAGCCCGAGCGGCGATCGCGACCGACCCGACGACCGGCACGATCTACGTCGGCGGCTCGTTGCCCGCCGCCGCTGCCAGCTCCTACTCGGGCCCGCTGATCAAGGGCGGCACGCGCAAGCCGGTGCTCTGGGTTCGCGCCCGGACGGCGGCTGGCACGAGGCGCCGCTCACGGTGACGTCGTTCTACGGCGCGCAGGCGACGCTGGCCTCGCTCAGCGCCTACGGCCGGGTCGTCGGCCTGGGCGCGGTGGCCGGTGGCGCCCACGCCAACCCGCGGCCCTCGTTCTTCGTCGGCGGCCCGACCGCGGTGGCCGAGCGCGAGCAGAACTTCTACGTCTACGGCGGCGAGAACGCCGTCGGGATCGTCTCCGTCGCCGCCGGTCCGCGCACCCTGCTGATGGTCGGCCAGTGGGCGCCCGGACGGCCACCGGGCGAGCGGCGCCCTGTGGACCTCGCCCGACGGCGTGCGCTACGTCCGGCACGACGAGATCCCCGGCCTCGGGCGACAGCGCCGGCGGTCAGCGCACGACCAGCCCGCAGGCCGCCGCCGCCGTCGGCGACCGGTTCGTCGTCGTCGGCTCGGTGACCGACCTGACCAAGCCGACGCTGTCGATCGCGCCCGCGGTCTGGCTCAGCGACGGCACGTCGGTGACCGCGGGCTCGCTGCCGGCGCCGGCCACGTCGCTCGGCGGGCCGAGCGCCATCGCCTGCGCGCCCACCGCGCGGCGAGCCCGCGACGGCCAGCACCTGCCTGACCGCCGGCCTGCTCACCGCCGGTGGATCGGCGACGATGGCCGCCTGGCGGGTCGAGGTCCGACCGACGACCGGCGACGCGGCCGACCCGCTCGACCTGCGCGGCTGCCCCGCGCCGGCGCCGGCGCCGGACCCCGGGGAGTCGACGGCCCGCGCGCCCCGGGTGCGGGTCTCGGCCAGCGCCGACGGGCGCGGCTGGATCGTCGCCTCCACCAGCCGCGGCCGGCATCGTCTGCCGGGTCGACGGCGCGTCGGTCTATCCGGTCACCGTGCCGCCGGGCTGCCTGCCGGTCGCCGTCCAGGCCGCCGCCGGCCGGCACCGCGACGGCCGGGACGCCCGGGCGGGCCGAGCTGATCTGTGCCGACGGCCGCGGCGTCACGACGTACCGGCAGGGTTAGCCTCGACGCGGACCGACCGCAGCCGAAGGAGACGACCGTGGACGACGCCGGACTGCTGGACCAGATCAACGCCCTGGTGCACGAGGAGCACACCCTGCGCGAGCAGGTCCAGGCCGGGACGATCGACAGCGACGAGGAGCACGCGCGGCTGCGCGACCTCGAGGTGCAGCTGGACCAGTGCTGGGACCTGCTGCGCCAGCGCCGGGCCCGTCGCGAGTTCGGCGAGGACCCCGAGGCGGCCCAGGTCCGCCCGGCCGGCGAGGTCGAGGGCTACCTCAACTAGCAGGCCCGCGCCTCGGGCACGAAATACCCTGCCGGGGTATGGTGTTGGCGAGAGACGGCCACCAGGCCGATGAGCCATCGACACCCCCGTGGAGGGACGCATGCCCGGCTACACCGGCAGCAAGGACGACTACCTCAAGCGGCTGCGCCGCGTCGAGGGCCAGGTCCGCGGGCTGCAGCGGATGGTCGAGGAGGACACCTACTGCATCGACGTCCTGACCCAGGTCGCCGCCGTGACCAAGGCCCTGCAGGCCGTCAGCCTCGGGCTGCTCGAGGACCACGTCTCGCACTGCGTCGTCGACGCCGCCCGCGAGTCCGACGCCGCCGCCCAGGCCAAGGTCCGCGAGGCCGCCGACGCGATCGCCCGGCTGGTGCGGAGCTGACCATGAGCGGCACGCAGCAGGCGTCGTACGCCGTCGACCTCGCCGTCGACGGCATGACCTGCGCCTCCTGCGTCGCCCGGGTCGAGAAGCGGCTCAACGCGATCGACGGGGTCCACGCGACGGTCAACCTGCCGCTGGCCAGCGCGCGCGTGGACTACTCCGGTGACCAGCCGCCGGCGGAGCTGGCGGAGCAGCTGCTCGCGGCGGTCGCGTCGACCGGCTACCGGGCCGTCGTCACCTCGGGCCCGGGAAGCGTTGCCACGCAACATCATTCGGCCAACGGCCACGACCAGCCCGGCCAGCACGATCACGGCTCCCTCGACGAGGACGACACTCCCAAGCTGCGCGACCTGAGGCGACGCCTCGTCGTGTCCGTGCCGCTGGCCATCCCAGTGGTCGCCGTGTCGATGGTCCCGGCCCTGCACTTCGCCGGCTGGCAGCGGATCCTGCTGCTGCTCGCGCTCCCGGTCGTCGGCTGGGGCGCCTGGCCGTTCCACCGGGCCGCTGCGGTCAACGCGCGCCATCGCGCCTCGACGATGGACACCCTGGTCTCCCTGGGCATCATCGCCGCGACGACCGCGTCGGTGTGGGCCGCGCTCGTCGGGGGCGAGAGCTACCTCGAAGTCGCCGTCACCGTGTCGGTCTTCCTCCTGGCCGGCCGGTACGCCGAGGCGCGGGCCACCCACAGCGGAGCCTCGGCCCTGCGCGCTCTGCTCGACCTCGGCGCCAAGGACGTGGCGGTCCTCAATCGGCCCACAGACGAGCCCGGCGCCAGCGATGTCGAACAGCGAATCCCGGTGTCGGAGCTGATGATCGGCGACCTCTTCGTCGTACGGCCGGGCGAGAAGATCGCCGCGGACGGGGTGGTGGTCGAGGGCGCCAGCGCGGTCGACACCTCACTGCTCACCGGAGAGCCCCTCCCGGTCGACGTCGCGGCCGGGAGACGAGGTCGTCGGGGCGACGATCGCGATGACCGGCCGCTTGACGGTCCGGGCCACAGCTGTCGGCGAGCGCACCCGGCTGGCCCAGATCGGCCGGCTGGTCAAGGACGCCCAGACCGGCAAGGCCCCCGTCCAGCGGCTGGCCGACCGGATCTCCGCCGTCTTCGTGCCGGTCGTGCTGACCATCGCCGCCGCGACCCTGGTGGCCTGGCTGCTGGTCACCGGTGACCCGGCTCGCGCGTTCACCGCGGCCATCGCCGTCCTGATCATCGCCTGCCCGTGTGCGCTCGGTCTGGCCACGCCTACCGCGCTGCTGACCGGCACCGGTCGGGGCGCGCAGCTGGGCATCCTGATCCGCGGCCCGCAGGTGCTCGAGCGGACCCGTCGCGTCGACACGATCGTCCTCGACAAGACCGGCACGCTCACCGCCGGCCGGATGAGCGTCGCGGACGTGACCGCCCTTGCCGGCGACCCGGCTTCGGCGCTTCGGCTGGCCGGGGCCGTGGAGTCCGCCACCGCGCACCCGATCGGCGTCGCAATCACCACGGCCGCCGAGACCGCGGTCGGTGCCGGACCGCTGCCGGTCGCCTCGGACGTGACCAGCGACCACGGGTCCGGCGTGCGCGGCCGGGTCGAGGGTCGCGACGTCGCGGTCGGCCGGCCGGAGTGGCTGCTCGGCCTGGGTCTGGCCCCGTCGGCCGAGGCCCAGTCGGCGGTCGACGCGGCCGAGGCGGGCGGCCGGACGGCGGTGCTGGTTGCCGTCGACGGCAGCGCCCGGGCCGTGATCAGCCTGGCCGACAGCGTGCGGCCGACATCGACCGACGCCGTACGCCGGCTCGCCGCCCTGGGCGCTCACCCGGTGATGCTGACCGGCGACAACGCGCGGTCCGCCGCCGCCGTGGCTGCCGCCGTCGGCATCGAGGCGACGGACGTGGTCGCGGGCGTGCTGCCCGAGGGCAAGGTCGCGGCGATCCAGGCGCTGCAGGACGCGGGCCGGGTCGTCGCGATGGTCGGCGACGGCGTGAACGACGCGGCGGCCTTGGCTCAGGCTGATCTCGGGATCGCGATGGGCACCGGCACGGACGTGGCGATCGAGGCCGGCGACATCACCCTGGTGCGGTCCGACCTGACGGCCGCGGTCGACGCGATCCAGCTGTCCCGATCGACGCTGCGGACCATCAAGGTCAACCTGTTCTGGGCGTTCGGCTACAACGTCGGCGCCATCCCGCTGGCGGCGGCCGGCCTGCTCACGCCGATGGTCGCCGGCGCGGCGATGGCGCTGAGCAGCGTTCTGGTGGTGACGAACTCGCTCCGGCTGCGCCGTTGGACGCCGCGCTGAACCGAGCCCGCGTACGACGTACGACGTACGACGGACAGGCTAGACGGTCGTCGTGCCGTGCGGTGAGGCGAAGGTGACGGACAGCAGGCCCGGGGTGCCGTGCGGGGCCACCCAGTCGACCGCGACGTCCTCGATGTTCTGTGGTTCGCCCAGCCAGTCGAGGACCCGGCTGCGGTCACCGGCGATCTGCAGCCCCACGAGGGAGACCTCGGTCGGGCCGGAGCGCGAGGGGTGCGGCGCCGTGCCCTCGGCCCAGTTGACGAAGAACGGCAGCTGCGCGTCGGTCATCAGACCGGTGACGCCGAGCTGGTGCCAGTGCAGCTCCGTGCCGTCCGGGAGACGGCGGTTGCCGGGCACCGACGAGCGACCGAGCCGGGCCTCGACGGCGGCCATGTCGTCGACGGCGATGACCCAGCCGAGCCACCCGCCGCCCTCCGCGGAGCGAGACCGGACCGCCTGGCCGAACGGCGCCTTGTCGGCCGCCGGGTGGTCCAGAACCTCGACGACCTCGACGTAGTGACCGCCGCGCAACGGCAGAACCATGTTGCGAGTGCCGAACCGCGGGTGGACCCCGCCGTTGACACACGTGACCCCGATCGATTCGCTGAGCCTGGCTGCCGTGGCCGCCAGCCCGTCCGGCTCTGCGGCGTACGAGACATGGTCCAGACGCATGATTTGCATCGTGGCACAGGCCGCGCAGCGCGCCGCGTCCAGGGGTTACCTACTACGCTCGGGCCGCGGCTCGGATTCGATCACCAACGGAGGGATGTGTCCCGCCGTGCATTGCCTCGGCATCAGCCACCCTCCGGTGACGCCATCGGTCGGTGGCGGCTTCGTCACGACCCCAGCAGCGCCGCACTCGCTCGACGCCTGGTGACCCAAGCCCTCTCCAGCCAACCCGAGCCGGCGACCGACAGGTCCAGCGCCGCGCGCTGCTCGCCACCAGCGAGCTGGTCGCCAACGCGATCCGGCACGCGCGGACTCCGCTCGACCTCGAGATCCGGCGCACCGCCGACGGCTGGCTCGTGGCGGTCACCGACGGCGAGGCGTCGGCGCCCCAGCCGCGCAAGGTCGACCACATGGCCGAGAGCGGTCGTGGCCTGCTTGATCGTGCACCGCAGCAGCGACCGCAACGGCTGGGTCCCGACCAGCCAGGGCAAGGTCGTGTGGGCCGAGCTCTGGGAGCGCGCCGACGCCGCTGACCGTCGGCCGGGTGCAGCCGGTCAGCGAGTGAGGCCGGCGGTCAGCAGGTCGAGCAGATGCTCGTAGGTGACCGCCGGCGTCCTCGGTCAGGACCATCTGGTTCAGCTCCAGGGACACGGATCCGTGCACGGTGCTCCAGATCTGCTGGGCCAGGTCGACCGGGTCGCCCGCGCGCAGGGCGCCGGCCTGGATGCCGTAGACCACGTGCGCGACCAGGGCCTCGAACGCCGCCCGGGCGTGCTCCTCGACCTCCGGGTTCTCCGGCGCATCGCGGTCCGGCGGCGCTGATGAAGATGACCGCGTAGTGCTGCGGATGGCTGACGGCGAACTCGCGATAGCGCAGCCCGGATCCGCGCAACCGCTCGCACCGGGTCGAGCTCGCCCCGGTCGGCGACCGCCTCGCGGAGCAGGTCGAAGGACCGCATCACCAACGCCTCGATCAGCCCGTCCTTGCTGCCGAACCGGTTGTAGACGCCCATCGGCGCCACGCCGGCCTCGGTCGCGACGGCCCGCACCGTGACGCCGGCCAGCCCCTCCCGGACCAGGACGGCCTCGGCCGCGTCGAGCAGGTTCTGCTCGACGTCCTGGCTGCGGGTCCGGCCCCGCGGCGTAGCTCGGCATGGAAGGCATCTTGACAGGCTCCGATCGTTGTAGCACGCTGTTCCACAGATAGTAGAACGTCGTACTACAACAGTCAAGGAGCTCGAGATGGCAAGCACCCACGAACGCCGCTGGTGGATCCTCGGCGTCCTCTGCCTGTCGGTGCTGTTGGTCAGCGTCGACAACACGATCGTCAACGTCGCCCTGCCGACGATCAGCCGTGACCTGTCGGCGACCACCAGCCAGCTGCAGTGGGTCGTCGACGCGTACACGCTGGTCTTCGCCGGCCTGCTGCTGCTCGGCGGCCACCTCGGCGACCGGTTCGGCCGGCGCCGGATGCTGCAGGGCGGCATCGTCGCCTTCGCGATCACCTCGCTGGTCGCCTCGTTCGCCCAGAGCGCCGGGCAGCTGATCGCCGGGCGGGCCCTGATGGGCGCGAGCGCCGCGCTGATCTACCCGGCGACCCTGGCCCTGCTCACCTCGACCTTCACCGACCGGCGCGAGCGCGCCGGCGGCCATCGGCATCTGGTCCGGCGTGACCGGTCTGGCCGTGGCGCTCGGCCCGGTCAGCGGCGGGCTGCTGCTCGAGCACTTCTCCTGGGGCTCGGTCATGTGGGTCAACCTGCCGTTCGCGGCGATCGCCCTGCTCGCCGGCCTGCGGCTGCTGCCGGAGAGCCGCGACGAGGCGCCCGGCCGGTTCGACGCGGTGGGCGGCTTCGGCTCGATCGTCGGCATCGGTCTGCTGGTGTGGACGACCATCGAGGCGCCGAGCCACGGTTGGGCCTCGCTCACCACCCTTGCCGGGTACGCCGGTGCGGCCCTCGCGCTGGGCGCGTTCGCCGTGTGGGAGCTGCGCCGGGTCGACCCGATGCTCGACGTGCGGCTGTTCCGCAACCCGCGGTTCTCGGCGGCGAGCGGCGCGATCGCGCTGGCGTTCTTCGGCCTGTTCGGCTTCATCTTCCTGATCACGCAGTACTTCCAGGTCGTGCGCGGCTACTCGACGCTGCGGGCCGGCGTCTCGACCCTGCCGTTCGCGATCGTGACCGGGGCGGTGTCGCCGCTGGCCATCGTGCTCGATGCACAAGGTCGGCACCAAGATCATGGTCACCGGCGGGCTTGCTCACCATGAGCACCGGCTTCGCCGTCGCGGCGACGACCGGTCTGGACACGGCGTACTGGGGTCGGATCGTGATCTCGATGGTGCTGATGGCCGCAGGCCTGGCCCTGTCGGTCAGCCCGGCCACCGAGGCCATCATGGGCTCGCTCCCGGTCAGCCAGGCCGGCGCCGGCTCCGCGGTCAACGACACGGTCCGCGAGGTCGGCGGCACCCTCGGCGTCGCGGTGGTCGGGTCCACGCTGACCACGGTCTACGGGCCGCGGATCGTCGACGGGCTCACCCCGCTGCACGTGCCGGCGGCGGCGATCGCGCGGGCGTCGGACTCGGTGGTCGGCTGGGCTGCACGTCGCCGGCACTCTGCCCGGATCCGTTGCGGGACAGGCGGTCCAGGTGGTGCGGCAGTCGTTCATGGACGGCGTCGTGGCCGGGTCGCTGGTCTCTGCGGGGGCCTGCCTGGTGGCGGCGATCGCGGCGCTGGCCTTCCTGCCGGCCCGGCACGCGACGCCGGCCGAGGACCTGGCCGACGGGACACGACGGGACGGACGCGGGCCAGGACGCCCCGGAGCTCGTCACCGCCTGAGCTCCGGTCCCACGCCTGGGCCCTCCGACCCTCGCCGGACGGCTATTGAGGCAACGGCGCGTCACATTTGACGCGCCGTTGCATCATTGCGGGGCGCGGGCGCGCGGTCGGGTCGGCGTCGGTGGGTAGGTTCGGCGACGTGGCCCGCTCCGACCTGATCGCCCAGGTGGTCGACGCAGTCGACGCCTGCGTCCCGGAGCTGGTGCCGTGGCTGGCCGAGCTGGTCCGTTGCCCGAGTGTGGGCGGTACGCCGGAGGAGAACGACGCCCAGGCCTGGCTCGCTCCGCAGCTCGCGGCCCTCGGCCTGGACGTCGACCACTGGTCGATCCCGATCGCGGAGCTGCAGCAGCGCCCGGACTTCCCGGGCGTCGAGGTCGACCGGGCCGAGGCGTGGGGCCTGGTCGGCCGACTGGCCGGCAGCGGCGTGGGCGAGCCGGCTCCGACCTCGCTGATGTTCAACGCCCACGTCGACGTCGTGCCGCCGGGCTCGCTGGACACCTGGGCCGGCCGCCAGGCCTACTCCGGCGAGATCGTCGGCGATGTCCTGCGCGGGCGCGGTGCCTGCGACATGAAGGCCGGGCTGGCCGCGGCGTACTGGGCGGTCGTGGCGCTGGTGCGGTCCGGGGTGCGCCTGCGCGGCGACCTGGTGCTGGCCTGCGTGCAGGGCGAGGAGGACGGCGGGCTCGGCACGTTCGCCCTGCTCGACCGCGGCTGGCGGGCCGACGCCTGCGTGATCCCGGAGCCGACCAGCCTCGACGTCGTCCCGGCCAACGCGGGTGCGCTGACCTTCCGGCTGCGGGTCCCCGGCCACGCCACCCATGCGTCGCGACGGCTCGAGGGCGTGAGCGCGATCGAGAAGTTCTGGCCGGTGTGGTCGGCGCTGAGCGACCTGGAGCGGGCGCGCAACGCCGACGCCGACCCGCTCGTGGCGCGCTGGGCGCTGCCCTATCCGCTGTCGATCGGGCAGGTCACCAGCGGGAGCTGGGCCTCGTCGGTGCCCGACCTGCTCGTGGCCGAGGGGCGGATCGGCGTGGCGCTCGACGAGCCCGTGGCGGCCGCTCGCGAGGCCCTCGAGCGGGCGATCTCCGTTGCCTGCCAACGTGATTCGTGGCTGGCCGAGCACCCGGTCGAGGTCGAGTGGTGGGGCGGGCAGTTCGCCTCCGGCCGGCTGTCGGCCGGCAGCGACCTCGCCCAGCGGGTGGCGGCGGCCCATCATGCGGCCGGCGGAGTCGCGCAGCAGACCTGGGCCGCGCCGTACGGCAGTGATCTTCGTTTGATGAACGGCGGCGGCGTGCCGACGCTGCACTACGGGCCGGGCGACACGGCCTTGGCCCATGCGCCCAACGAGTCGGTGCCGATCAGCGAGGTGGTCACAGCGACCCGGGCGCTGGCCCTGCTGGCGCTGGACGTGTGCGGCTGACCACCTGGAACGTCGCGAGCGACGGGTCGGCCGCGTAGGCGATCCGCACGCCCGACGCGCTCGCCGCGCGCAGCGCGCCGACGGTCTCCTCGGTCAGCAGCTCGCCCGGTACGACGACCGGGATGCCGGGCGGGTAGGGCGCGATCAGCTCCGCGCTGACCCGGCCCACGGCCTGGGCGGCCGGCAACGTGTCGTGGGTCGCGAAGAACGCCTCACGCGGGCTCATCGCCTGCGGAGCGGTGAGCACCCACTGCGCAGCGGCAACGGCGGGGCGCGGGCTCGGCTGCTGGGCCGCCAGGCCGGTCAGCAGGGAGTCGGTCAGCCGCCCGACGGTCTGTGGGGTGTCCAACATCGTGACGATCGGCACGACGGTGTCGCGGTCGGCCAGCTCGACCGGGATGCCGTCGGCCTGCAGGTGGCGCTCGAGCTCGATGCCGTCGTGGCCCGACGGCGCCAGCAGCAGCACGAGCTTGGCCGGGTCGTACCGCCCGGGTGGGAACGCGGCCGGGTCGAGCGTGGTCACGCCGGCGGCCGCCAGATCGGCGCGCAGCTGGGCCACCTGCGCGGTCAGCCGACCGATCAGGTCGTGTCCGGTGCGGCTGGCCAACAGGGCCCGGGCGACGTCGATGCTGGCCAGGATGGTGCCGGACGCACTGCTCGACAGGCCGGCCTCGAACCCGCGCTCGAGCCGGGCCGGGTCGAGCCGCTCGGTCCGCGCGGCGATGACCGAAGCCTGGGTCCACGCGGCCAGGGTCTTGTGGGCGCTCATGATCATCGCGTCGGCACCGAGAGCGATCGCGTGCCGCGGGTAGTCCTCGTGCACCCCCAGATGCGCGCCCCAGGCCTGGTCGACGATGACCGGGGCGCCGCGAGCGTGGCTCAGCTCGATGACGGCGGGCAGGTCGCTGATGGTGCCGAGATAGCCGGGCTCGACGCAGAACACGGCCTTGGCATCGGGATGTTCGTCCAGCGCCGAAGCCAGGGCGGTCAGATCCAAACCTGTTGGTACGCCGAGGATCGGGTCGATCGTCGACGGCAGCCACACCGGCATCAGGCCGGCCAGGACGAGGCCGGTCACGGTGCTCCGGTGCGCGTTGCGCGCGACGAGGACGGTGTCCCCGGGCTGGCCCACGGCGAGCGCGGCCACCTGGTTGGCGTGGGTCGACCCACCGGTGGAGTAGCGGCACCAGTCGGCGCCCCAGAACCGGGCTCCGGCCTCGTTCGGCGGCGGTGACGACCGCGGCGTCGAGCTTCACGGTGTCCAGGCCGCCGTAGAGCGGGATGTCCGAGTCGAAGAACCGGGCGAGCTCGGGCGCCAGCTGGTGCGCCTGTCGCTTGTGGCCAGGGATGGTGAACGAGGCGAGGTCGGCGTCGATGGCCCGCTGCCAGGCGGCGAAGAGCGGCGCATCGGCCAGCCACTCGGAGGTGTCGTCCATGTCCGGAGTATGTCGCTCGCCCCTAGCATCGGACGGTGCCCCAGGACCGTGCTCGAGCCGCCCGCCCGGCTCCGGCCGAGGTTCTGGGCGACGCCGCGGTCGACCTCGCCATCGACCTGGTCGCTCTGGACACCGTGAACCCCGAGCTCGAGCCGGGTGGCGGCGGCGAGCGGTCGGCGGTCGACCCTCCTGGCCGCGCGGTTGGGCGCGGCCGGCTTCGACTGCGAGGTGATCTGTCCGCCAGGGCAGCCGGATCGGCCCAGCCTGCTCGCGACCCACGGCGCCCGGGCTGGCTCGCGGAAACCGTTGCTGCTCAACGGACATCTCGACACGGTTGGGGTGGCCGGGATGACCGACCCGTTCGCGGCCCGGGTGGTCGGCGACCGGCGTACCGGCCGGCTGTTCGGTCGCGGCGCGTGCGACATGAAGGGCGGGGTCGCGGGGATCGTGGTTGCGGCGGAGGCGATCGCCGCCGCCCGCCCCGACCTGCCGATCGCGCTGGCCCTGGTCGCCGACGAGGAGCACGGCAGCCTCGGCACCGACCTGGTCATCGCGCGGCTGCGCGAGCAGGACCGACTGCCCGCGGCCGCGCTCGTGGCCGAGCCGACGTGGCTCGACCTGGCCGCGGCCCATCGGGGCTTCGCCGTCGTCGAGGTGGAGCTGCGCGGCCGGCTGGCCCACTCCTCGCGCCCAGCCGACGGAGTCAACGCCGTCGCGCACCTGGGCCGGCTGCTGCGGGCGGTCGAGTCCTTCGACGCTGAGCTCGCAGCGCGGGCCCCCCATCCGGTGGCCGGCCACGGCTCGCTGATGGCGACGGTGGCTCGTGGGGGGACCGCGCCGTTCTCGTTGGCGGCCAACGCATCCGCGGTGATCGAGCGCCGTACGGTCCCGGGCGAGCGCGCGGCCGACGCCGTCGGTGAGGTCGAGGCCCTGCTCGACCGGCTGCGGTCGGCGGACCAGACGGTCGACGCCTCCGTCCGGCTCGTCCTGGCCCGCGAGGCCTGGGAGCTCGACGGTTCGGCCGCGTCGAGCTCGCTGACCGAGCTGCTCGCGGCCGCTCTTGTGGAGGCCGGCGCACCCGCGCCGGCTCGGGTCGGTGCGCCGTACTGGATGGAGTCGGCGCTGTGGCAGGGCGCCGGCGTGCCCACCGTCGTCTGCGGCCCGGCGGGCGGTGGCCTGCACGCCGAGGAGGAGTGGCTCGACCTCGCCCAGCTGCGCGCGTTCACCGTCGCGTTGGCCGACGCCGGCCGCGATTTCCTCGACGGCGCGGCCGGCTAGCCGGCGCTGCGCATCGACGCGACCACGCGGCCTTCTGCCGTGTCGACAGCCACCACCCGCCCGGCGTCGTCCCAGACGGTCACGACCCCGGCGTGCCAGCGGACGCCGATCGGCCGGCGCTCCGGATAGGTCAGGACGACCTCGGGGTGATCCTGACCAGCAAGGGTGACGCAGATACCACCGTCGGGCGTCGGGCTCATGAGGGCGAAGACCGGCCCGGTTGCCGTGAGGGAACTCTCGTTGGGCACGAGGTCGGGTGCGGTCGGGTTGGCCCAGCCGCGGATGGCGACCAGGCCCTGACCGAAGGAACCGCCTTCACCGAGGAAGCGCACCTCGTTGCCCGCCACCGCACCGGTCCGCGAATCGCCCGGGAGCTCGAGGGGTCGACGCATCCGCAACGTGATACCGGGCAGCTCCCACACCCAGAGCTCGAGCGACCTCCGCGGACCGGGGACGGCGACGAGCGCCGACAACAGGTCCGGCGTGCGACCGACGAGCACCGGCTCCCCCGTCTGGCCCAGCTCACGCCACATCACGCGTGGGCGCTCGGAGAGGACATCCAGGAAGGACAGCCCGCCGCGCTCGACCATGAGGCACACACCACCGTCGTACGACGGCAGCACGTGCGTCGCCTCCAGCGTTGTCCAGTAGGTCACCTTGCGGGTCGTCAGGTCGAGCCGGTGCATCTCGTGGCGACCCTGCGTGCGCACCACCAGCAGGACACTGCGGCCGTCGTCGGCGACGACGAAGGAGTGCGCCGGAACGTCCCACCGAGCCCGTTGCCGGCCGTCCACGCCGACCAGCCGCACTCCGAAATCACCGTGCGCCAACAGGATCGACCGTCCGCCCAGCACGACCGCGTCGGTGACGGTCAACTGCCCAGGCTCCCGCGGTGCGGTGATGTCGAGGACGCCGTGACCAGAGACCGGCCGTTGTTGGGCCAGCGGCGGGAGATCGGCGACCGTCAGCGGGTCGGCGCGACGGTTGAGCCGGGCCAGCACCTGGCGCGAGTCGACCAGCTGCCGCTCCGGCCTCGCTGCCGTGTCGCGGACCAGAGTCGTCGCCGCAGCCGTCGAAAGCTCCCGGTCGAGGACCGGGTCCTGGCCATCCAACCCGGCGTAGGTCTGGATGAACTCACCGCGTGCCGACCGGCCCTCATCGGCCGGGGTGTCCATCAGGCGCAACGCCTGCATGCGCACCGACGAGTCCGGACGCTCCGCGGCCAGGTAGGCCAGGAAGATGGCCGATGACGGGCCGGCGCCACCGGCCTCGCGCGCGATGTCCGGCAGCACCTGGCCGCGCAACGACGGGTCGGGCCAGGCGGCCTCGACGGCGGCCAGCACGGCGCCGCTCTCCTGGGCAGTGCGCACCCACTCCGCTCGTAAGGCCCTGGCCTGAGCCGGGTCGACCGTGGCCAGCCGGTCGATGGCAGCGGCGAACGCACCCCGCACCCGGGCCACCTGCACTGCTCGGTCGCGGTTGCCCGCCAGCCACCACAGCCGGACGACGTGCTCGGGCGGCAGCTTGCGGCCCTCGGCGATCTCGGCGGCCCGGACGAGCTCACCGTTTCGCGCGAGCAGGTCGACGGCGACCCGGACGTCGCCCAGGAGGTCGGCATGGACGAAAGCCGCTGCGTCGTAGCGGCCTTCGCGTTCCAGTGCAGTGGCCGCATCGGCGTACATCCGGCGCAGGTGTTCGCGGACCCGGGGTCCGGGATCGACGGCGCCGCCAACTGCGTCGGTGGTCCGGATCCGCAGCGAGGCCCGTCGGTGCGGGAGCCGCAAGGTCAGCATGCTCCCGGTGCCGGCCAGCCCGATGGCACCGGCCAGCGCGTCGTCCCAGTCCCGGCGGTCGAACTGCTCGGTCAGCTGTCGCAGGTAGCGCTCCTGCCGCCAGGACACCAGCCCGGACGCCTTGGTGCGCAGCACCAACCGGGCGAGGGCCCGAGGCGCGCGAACCCGCTTCGCCGCAGCCGGGCGTTGACCGGCACCGGTGCCGCGACCGCCCGTCCTTCGCGCGGATCCCTTCGACAGTCCGCGAATGACGCCGATGACGATGAGGGCGCCCGACCAGGCGAGCAGCTGGAACGGGAACGACGAGCCGGGAGAGTCCGGCAGGACCACCGGCACACCGACCGGCCCGACCGGCCCACCCGACCCGCCCCCGACGCCCCCCGAACCAGTGCCCGGATCCGAGGCACTGCTCGGGCTGGCGGCAGCCGGCTGACTCGGGTTGGCGGTGGGACTCGACTGAGCCCCCGACTCGCGGCCACTGGAGTGCCGCTGAACGAGGGCCACGCCGAGGACCAAGAGGACCAGCACACTGATGGTCGCCAGGATCGTGCCCACCCGAACCCCCGGCCGGGCGGTCGCCAGCCGCTCGCCGTACGACGGGGTCTGGGTCGCGTCGGCCGCGGCTCCGCGCCGCCACGGCCACGCGACCCCGACCCCGCCCCACTCCCGCGAGCTCGCGCAGGTCCAGCACGGGCAGCTCGTGCTGGTCGGGCAGCACCACGGTCGGCGCCGGCTGATCCATCGACCGTCAAAGGCTGGACCACGAAGCCGGACAGGTCGACCCAGCCGTGGACCGGCACCGGCTCGAGCCCGGCCACGGCGAGCTGCAGGAGCGCTCCGTCGTTGACCAGCGACAACGCTCCCGGGTGACCGGGCACGCCCGGCATCGACAACCCGGCCGTGACCGAACCGACCAGCGGCAAGCCGGGTGCCAGCTCGGCCCGAACCTCGAGGGCGCGCTCCAGCACCAACAGCCAACGCCCGTCGGGCAGCGCCCGCAGGTCGGCGCCGTCCGACCAGAGCGCCAGCGTCCGGCGGCGCGCCTCGGCCGGGCCGACCAGATCAGGGTCCAGGACGAATGCCGTCGCCAGCACCGAGCCCCGGAAAGCACCGGCCACCAGGCCGCTCACGTGGACACCCGGACCAGACTCCGGCTCGCGTTGAGGAGACCGATCTCCACCAGCTCCGGACTGCGGCGGACCGCGATCAGCGGATGTCGCGGATGCACTGCTGGTAGGCCGATCCCGCCGGACCAGAAGGTCAGGGTCCGCTCGTCGTCGGCGCTGACGACGCGCAGCAGATGACCGGCGGCTGAGCGGGTCAGCAGCGCCGGACGACTCACCCCGCCCGGCGACGACCGCGACCGCGGCGGCACCGGGCTCGAGGGTGATAACACTCTGACCGGGCCGCAGGCCCCACGTCCGCCCGTCCACTGACCACGCCCAGCGCTGGCCCGGACCGAACAGGACGGTGCTGTCACCCGCCACGCCGGTCAGACCGCCGGATTGCGGCAGATAGACCTGGTCGCTGAGCCGGAAGCCGATTCTCGGTCGGTCCGCCGCCTCTCCCGGTGCGACCGCCATGCCGTTCCATCGACTGGCGCGGATGACCGGCCCCTCCTGGCCGGCGGACGTCGGGTCCGAGACGGGTCTGAGCAGCCACCAGACACCGGCAACCTCGGCGAGGAGGTCGCCGGTCCAGTGGTACAGCTGGCCCAGTCCGCTGGTCAGCAGCTGATCAAGCGCGGGCCGGTCCAGCCCGAAGGCATGCAGCGGAACGGTCGCTCCGGTCAGCCGGCGCAATGGTCGGCCCACCGTCGCCACCCGCAGGGCGTCGCCGTCGGCGACCAGCGCGACCACCCGCCGGCCGACGAAAGACGCGGCAACGACCGGGTGACCGAACCGCACGACGAACGGCGCCTTGGCCACGCGACCGTCGGGCGGGACGGGAACGACGACGAGCTCGGCCGGGGTCGACCCACGCGCCAGCAACCGGCTTGCGCCGCTGGGGAACCGCAGGTCGGCCAGCCCACCCAAGGTCCGATCCGCCGGACTCGGCTCGGGCGCCCGGACGACTCCGCCGCGCAAGGCCCGGACGCTCACCTCGCTCGGGGGCAGGGTCAGCTCGACCCGATCACCTTCGAGGGTCACCTCCACGGCGGCGGCCGCGGCCGCGGTCCAGGCGCACGGCCGGCTGACCAGCGTGCGCGGCCGGCCGGGGAGGGCCGCTGCCAGGCGAGGGCCGCATAGCAGCCACACGTCATCGACCGCGGCCACGCTGTCCTGCCAGACCTCGACATCCGCCGGGTCGGCCAAGCCGCCGGTGCGACCACGCACCCAGGACGAGAGCAGGCCGGCGAACCCGCCGATCCGCCAGGCGCCCGCCGGCTCCCCGAGCAGTCCAAGGACGAGCTCCACGCCGCGGGCCTCGGCCCGGCGCTGCAGCACCACCAGCGCGGCCAACTGCACCAACCGGCCGGTGCCGAGCTGGTCCGGGCCGGGATCGACGAGCACCGCCGTCCGGCCGCGCGCTCGCGGGACGCGGTGTGCGGGAGACAGATACAGCAGCTCGGAGGCTGCCGCTCGCCGGATGAACTCCTCCGGCACGGCCTCGGCCATCGCCCATTCGGACATGACCAGATGACTGGGATCGCCCCGCCGGACCAGCCCCTCGTAGCCGTCCAGCGGGCCGTCCGCCGCATCGCTCAGGTCGCGGGCGGACAACAGGTGGTCGAGCTGGCGCACCAGCGGACCGATGGCCTGCGCCAGATGAGGTTCGAGCGTCGAGAGGGCCACGGCCCACGGAGCCAGAGCCGGGGGCAGCGTCGTCGACCGGCTCATCCGTCGGCTTCCTCATCCAGTGCCTCGGCAGTCAGCGCGGCGAGCAGCTCGGGGTCGGCCGAGCGGCGCGGCATCGCGCCTTGCAGCACCACCCCCGGCAGCAGGACGGTGACCTCGGCCGGCGCCAGCGCGGCCACCACCAAGGAGACCGGCACCGAGCACCGCAGTGTCGTCGGGACGAGCGCGCGGCCGGCCCAACCCAGATAGACCACGCCAGCGGCCCACGGCAGGTCGGCGGGGTCGCCGAGCAACAGCAGCCAGTCCGCGGATCGGGTGGCCCGGATCGTCGCTCCAGCCCGAAGGCGGGGCAGGGCTGCCGCCGCCAGCGCCTGAGCTGCGGCGGCCCGGGCGGCCACGGCCGCCGGCGGGAGAGGCGGCTCGCGGGGCAGCCAGCGGAGCGGCTCAGTGGCCACTACCGCGGCCACGTCCCCGGGGCCGTCCTGGTTGGCGTTCGCGCGCATCACCCCGGCAGGACGCCGACCAGCCGGGCCCGCACCTCACCCAGCTCGGCCGGGAGATCGGCCTGGGCGAAGCCCGCATCGATCTCACGCAGTGCCGCTTCGACGCGCAGCCGCCCGTCCTGGTCGGGTGCCTCCACGCCGAGCTGGTCGAGCAGCGAACGGCCGGTCGCGACCAGCCGGGCAGCCCGCGCCGGTGGGCCGCCGGCGAAGTCGGCCGCGGAGTGCACCAGGCCGGTGCTCCGGGCGTCGGCGATGAGGTCACTCAAGGTGTCCCGAGCCAGGGCCTGCGTGTCGGCCGTCGGTGCGACGAGGGGCAACACCCAGAGGTCCTCGGGACCAGCGACCCGTCGGCCGTCCAGCACGGCGGCCGCGGCGACCAGGCGTTGCGAGCGCACGGCCCGTCGGTCGGTGATCAGGATCCCGGCGGCGCGCATCCGGCGGATGGCCTTGCTGATCGTGGGACGCACAGCGCTGAGATCGACCACCCGCGCCGCAACGGCGAGCCGGTCGACGGCATCGAGCAGGACCCCGTCGTTGCCTTGGGGCAGCTCCTCGACCGCCCAGCCGACCTCGAGCATCTCCTCGAGCAAACCGTCGGACACTGACTCTACGAACAACCTGGCCAGGAACCGGTCGGCGAACGCCGCGAGCGTGTGGTCTTCGGGCAGGGTGTTGGCCGCACCCACGCATACCCGCAACGGGCACTGCCAGCGTCGTACTCCCGCGCCGGAAGGTTCGCTCGTTCAGCACTCCCAGCAGGGTGTTGAGGATCGCGGTCGAGCCCAGGAAGACCTCGTCGAGGAAGGCCACCTTGGCTTCCGGCAGCATCCCGGCGGTCTCGATCTCCACGACGCCCTCGCGCAGCCGGCGCAGGTCCACCGGGCCGAAGATCTCGTTGGGCTCGGTGAACCGGCCGAGGAGGTACTCGAAGTAGCTCCCCGCCCAGCCGCCGGGCCACGCGGCGTACGGCTTCGGACTTGCGCCGTGCCGGGTGGTCCGATCACGAGCAGGTGCTCGCCGGCGACCGCGCACAGCACCACGACCTCGGCGATCTGCTCGCGGTCGACCAGGCCGCTCCGGGCCACGGCGATGGCCGCCCGCACCGCCGCCGCGTCCGCTGCGAGTGCGTCGGGAGTGGGCAGATCGGGCGACATGGGCGGAAGTGTAGGGATGATGGCCCATGACGGAGACGAGTTCGACCGGGACCGCCCGGCTGGACGTGTTGACCGAGGGCTACATCGGAGACCGGGTGGCCGGCACGGTGGCGCTGATCCGCGACGGCGATCTCGTTGCCGTCGTCGATCCCGGCATGGTGGCCGACCGGCTGCGGATCCTCGGCCCGCTCGACGAGCTCGGGGTCACGCCCGACGCCGTCACCGATGTGGTCTTCAGCCACCACCACCCGGACCACACGATCAACGCCGCGCTCTTCCTGCAGGCGCGGATCCACGACTTCTGGGCGACGTACGTCGACGACCAGTGGATCCATCGGGACTTCCCGGGCGGCCACGAGCAGCTGTCGCCGTCGGTGCGCCTGATGCTGACGCCGGGCCATTCGCCGCAGGACATCAGCACGCTGGTCGAGACGGCTGACGGTCTGGTGGTCTGCACCCACCTGTGGTGGTCGGCCACCGGCCCGGCCGAGGACCCCTATGCGGACGCCGACCAGCTGCGGGCCTCGCGCCGGCAGGTGCTCGACCTGAGCCCGGCGCTGATCGTGCCCGGGCACGGAGCGCCATTTGCCCCGAGCGGGACCACGCCGGTCTAGCTCACGCTCTCGATCGGTCGGCCGTCCCGGCTGATGTAGCCGGGTGGGACGTGACTGGTTAGCCATACCCCGTTGGCGCTGACGAAGAACGTGAGCCCATCGGCCCGCATCGCCGCGCTGTCGATCGTGAGGACGACCGGTCGGCCACGGCGAGCGCCCACCCGGGTGGCGGTCTCGACATCAGCCGACAGGTGCACGTGGTGCCGCGACCCCCTGACCAGACCCTCCCGCGCGATGCTCGCGAGGTTGTCCTCGACCGTCCCGTGGAACAACGCAGCGGGAGGAGCCTGAGGGTCAAGCCCAAGCTCCACCGCGACGCTGTGCCCCTGGTTGGCCCGGATCCGCCGGCGGTCCTCGTCGATAGCGAACCGCTGCTTGTCGCTGGTGCGGACCACCTCGTCGAGCTCATCCGGCGTGACCGGAAATCCGCGCCGCGCCAATGCCTCCAGTAGGACGCCGACGTCGACCCAGCCCGCCGGGTCAAGCTCGACGCCGTACTCGTGAGGCCGGTGTCGCAGCACGAGTGAAAGCTTCTTGCTGATCTTGACGCGGCGGGCAGCGCTGTCAGACACCGGTCTCAGCGTGCCGAGTCGTGGTCGGTGTCGGCCGCGAAGTCGCCGGCGGTCACCAGACGCAGCGAGCCGGCAAACTCGGCCTGCGAGCGCAGCGGCCCGTGCCGTTCGTCCCAGCGGCCCGACTCCAGATCCGCGGCCAGGTGGACCAGCCCGCGGCGTACGACGTCGGGGGGCACGAACGTCCACGCGGACTGCGCCGCCCGGACGCCGGGGTTGAGCAGCAGCTCGGGCCGTCCGAAGTAGGCCTCCATGAAGCCGTCGACACAGCCGGCCGGGACCGGGACGGACTCGACCCGCGTCCCCTCGCCGAGCGCCGCGGCGACCCGCTCGACCGACGGGAAGCGGCGCGCCTCTGACGCGAGCACCTCGGGCCAGTAGTCACCGACCCAGAACTGTTGCAGGGCAACGGGATCGAACGTCAGTACGGCGACGACCCCACGTGCCACCCGGCGCATCTCGCGCAGGCCCGACTCGAGATCGGACCACTGGTGGATCGTGACCATCGCCATCGCGGCGCCCAGGCTTCGGTCGGCCAACGGCAGCCGTTCGGCCGAGCCCGCGACGACCGGAGCCGAGCCGGCGGGCCGCTGGGCCCGCATCGACGCCGACGGTTCGACGGCCACCACGGGCCGGTCGGCCGGCTCGTAGGAGCCGGAGCCGGCCCCGACGTTCACGACACTGTCAGCGCCGGCGAGCGCCGCCAGGACCCGTGCCGCGATCACCGGGTCGGTCCGGCGCCGGCCCGCGTAGCCCACCTGGAGCCGGTCATAGTCCACATCCCCGGCTGGTCCACTCACCCCGACATCTGACCACGGCCGGTGTGCCAGGCTGCTCGACATGAGCGGCTTCTACCTGACCGGCAACACCGTCGCCGACGAGCTCCTCGCGAGCGACCCGAACGCCGTGCTGCTGGGCATGGTCCTCGACCAGCAGGTCACGATGGAGAAGGCGTTCACCGGGCCGGCGGTCATCGCCGAGCGGATGGGCGGCGTGCTCGACGTCGCGGCCATCGCATCGGCCGACCCGGACGAGTTCGCCGCCCTGTGCGCCAAACCGCCTGCCGTGCACCGGTTCCCGGGGTCGATGGCCGGCCGGATCCAGGCGGTCTGCCAGGTGCTGGTGCACGACTGGGAGGGCGAGGCGAGCAACCTCTACGCCTCGGCGACGACCGGCGAGGAGCTCAAGCGGCTGATCGCGGCGCTGCCCGGCTTCGGCGAGCAGAAGTCGTCGATCTTCGTCGCCCTGCTCGGCAAGCGCTTCGGCGTCCGGCCGACCGGCTGGGAGAAGGCGGCGGGTGGCTACGGACGGGTCGGCACCTTCGTCAGCGTCGCCGACATCGCCGACCCCGAGTCGCTCAGGCTGGTCCGGGAAGCCAAACGGATGGCCAAGGCCCAGGCCAAGGCCGCCGCAGCCGCCAAGACCGGCGACGCCTGACCGGTCAGGACCTCGCGCGCAGCCGCCGCCACCTGGGCATAGCCGTCGCGAACGGCACCCGACATCCCGTCGGCCGGGAACGGCCACCGGTCCCCGCCGGCGGCGACGGCCTGCTCGACCGGCACGCCCGTCGTCGTACAGCTCGACGATCAGGTCCGCCGTCCGCTGCAGCTCAACCTGTTGGGCCGCAGCGTAATTCGCCGTGATGACCGCGCCGTGACCCGGCACGACGACGTCATCGGCCCCGACCCGGCCGAGCAGGGCCTCGATCGTTCCAGGCCATTCGAGCGGGAAGCTCCCGGTCCCGTAGCAGGGCGGCCCGGACTCCTCGAGCAGGTCTCCGGCCAACCAGACCGCGCAGTCCGGCAGGTGCAGGACCAGGTCGTTGTCGGTGTGGCCGCGACCGAGATGGGCCAGCTCGACGACCCGGTCGCCGAGGTCGATCGTCGCGCTGTCGCCGACCAGGACATCGGGCGGCGTGATCACGACCTCCGCCCACTCCTCGCGCCGGAGTCCAGGTCGTTCGCGGCCCAGTCGGCGAGCATGGGCCGCTCGTACTGGTCGAGGTGCGCGGGGACCAGATCGTGGCCGTAGATCGGCGCCCCGATGTCCGACGCGGGACCGAACCGGGCGTTGCCGAACGTGTGGTCGAAGTGCGCGTGGGTGTTGACGACCCACCGGACCGGAGCCGCCGAGCTCGCGCAGGTCGGCGCGGATCTCATCGGCCTCACGGTGCGAGGACCGGGTGTCGACCAGCAACAACCCGCCCGAGCCGCGAACGACGCAGATCCCGACGTCGAGCGGGTTGTACCGCTGCCGGAAGACGCCGTCCGCCACCTCGGTCCATGCCGCCATGCGACCGACGCTACTCACTTGACTACGGTCGACGGGGTGACCGATGCAGCGACCAACCAGGATCGGATCGACCGGTACGCCGAGCTGGTCGTGCGGATCGGGGTCAACGTGCAGCCCGGGCAGCCGGTCTTCGTCCAGGGCGAGCCGTCGCACGCGCCGATCGCGCACGCCATCGTCGAGCAGGCCTACAAAGCGGGCGCCTCCCGCGTGATGGTGGACTACGCCGACCCGCTGGTGCGGCGCGCGGCCCTGCTCTACGGACCCGACGAGGCGCTGACGACGGCGTACGGCTGGGAGCTGGCCCGGATGCAGGCCATGGCCGACAGCGGCGCCGCGATGATCCGGCTCACCGGCACCGCCGACCCGCACGTCTTCGACGGCGTCGACCCGAAACGGGCGGCCCTGCTGCCGCTGGAGCTGGCCAACCTCGCCCGCGCGGTGCTGCTCGGCGGCCAGGTGACCTGGAACATCGTCGCCGCACCCAACCCGGGCTGGGCCGAGCAGGTCTTCGGCGAGCCGGACCTGGACCGGCTCTGGGCGGCCGTCTCGATCGCGATGCGGCTGGACGCGCCCGACGTCGTCGCCGAGTGGCGCGACCATCGTCGACCGGCTGGCCCAGCGCGGGGCCGCGCTGACCGCGCTGGAGCTCGACGCCGTGCGCTACCACGGCGAAGGCACGGACCTCACCGCCGGGCTGCCGGCCGGCGCGGTGTGGGTCGGCGGTGGCCTGACCACCGAGGCGGGGGTTCCCTACCTGCCCAACCTGCCGACCGAGGAGGTCTTCACCAGCCCGGACCGGCGTCGGGCCGACGGCGTGATCCGGACGACGCGGCCGTTGGTCATGACCGGCGCCGGCGTCGTCGTCGAGGACCTGGTGGTGACGTTCGAGGGTGGCCGCGCGACCGACGTACAGGCTCGAACCGGTGCGGAAGCCGTTCGCGCGCAACTGGACTCGGACGAGGGAGCCCGCAGCCTCGGCGAGGTCTCCCTCGTCGAGGGCTCGTCGCGCGTCCGCGCCGCCGGGGTGACCTTCCACGACACGCTGTACGACGAGAACGTCGGCTGCCACGTCGCCTGGGGCCAGAGCTTCAGCTTCTGCATCGACGGCGGGACGGCCATGAGTCAGGCCGACCTCGAGGCGCGCGGGCTGAACTTCAGCTCGGCCCACACCGACGTCGTCATCGGAGGCCCAGGCGTCGACGTCGACGGCATCACGGCGGACGGCACGGTCGTGCCACTCATCCGCGAAGACGCCTGGGCGCTGGGCTGATCGTCGTGCCAACGGAGTTCACGGTTTCCGCGATCGGTCACGTGACGTCGCCCCGCGATGAAGCGATCGACGACGACTGGGGTGATGTGGTCGCGACGATCACCCTCGACCCGGCAGCAGTCGATGGCGAGGCCACCGTCGGGCTGGCCGACTTCTCCCACGTCGAGGTGGTTTTCGTCTTCGACCGGGTCGATGCTGACGTCGTCCAGACCGGCGCGCGGCATCCGCGCAGCAACCCGGCCTGGCCGCGGGTCGGGATCCTCGCGCAGCGGGCCAAGATGCGGCCCAACCGGATCGGGGTGAGCGTCTGTGAGCTGCTCGCCGTCGACGGGCTGGTGCTGCAGGTCCGCGGCCTGGACGCGATCGACGGCACCCCGGTGCTCGACGTCAAGCCGGTGATGCGCGAGTTCCTGCCGAGGGGCGAGATCCGCCAGCCACCCTGGTCGAGCGAGCTGATGAGCAGCTACTGGACCGCGTCAGATCGTGAGGGCTAGCACGACCAGCGCTACGACGACGTACGAAACAGTCGCTGCTGCAACGACTTTGGTGCGGGTTGGTTCGTCCAACCGGGTCCGGGCGAGCAGCCAGGCCAGGGCCGGCAGGACCAGCACGGCGTGCAGCGTCACGGCGTGGAACCACTTCAGGAAGCCTGCGGAGTCATAGGCCTCGGCCCGATGCCCGGCCCCGATGAGGGTCTCGCCGCGAACGATCATCGCCACGCCCGCCCCGAGCCCGGCCAGCAGCAGCGCGAAGCCGGCCCGCACGGCGAGCCGCACACTCGGTGGCCCGTCGACGCGCCCGCGGAAGGCCGTCACAGCCAGCGCGCCGAGCACGGCGATCAGGACCGCGCCCCCCACGGCGAGACTCATCGCGACCACCGTGTCGAAGGGCGTCTCGGTGTTGAAGTGGGACGGCACGTGCCGCCAGGCCTGCACGGTGATGCCAGTGACCTCGACCACGCAGTCGGCGGCGAACACGCCGAGCAGCAGGGTGCGCGCTCGCTCGCCGATCCGCAGGGACGACGCCACCCAGGTGATCGCGATCAGCGTCGTCCCGAACGAGAAGCCGAAGGTCACGGCCTTTCGCCAGGACAGCGGCCCGGCCCAGGGCCGCGGGTCCAGCGCGGCCACGACCAGATGCGCGGCGCCGCTCGCCATGAGGACGGCGCCGACCCGATAGCACGTGCGCTCGATCGGCCGGGGTTCAGTCAACGTCGCAGTCACGCTTCAAGGCTGGCCCGCCGTCTGGCTGCGGACATCCCCCCTGGGGCGGCCTGGCGCGTACGACGACGGGGGTACGCGCTCCCGGCGTACACCCGCACGTCACTCAACTGACCTGCTCGGTTGCAGAACGAGGGCTAGTCGCGGCGCTGTTCCTGACTCTAGGGTCAGTAGCGCAACCATGACCGCCGCCGGGAAGCTCCGTCGCGCCGCAGTCGGCCTCGTCGCCGCGGCGCTGGTCGCGTTGCCAGTGCCGTCGAACGCGGCGTCGTCCACATCTGCCTCGACCGGCGCCGCGCCCCAGCCCGCCAGTGGCGTCACCCTCTCGGTGATGACCCAGAACATGTTCTACGGCGGCGACGACTATGACCTCGAGACCGGCGGCTTCTGCGCCGTCTCGGACGGCTGTCCCGAGGCGCTGCACCGGATCGCCGACGCGATCGTGGCCTCCGGGGCCGATGTCGTCGGGCTGCAGGAGACCGAGCGCAACACCCGAGTGCTCGCCGATCTGCTCGGCTGGCACGCGTCGCCGCCGCGCCCATGTCATCTCGCGTTTCCCGATCATCGAGCCGCCGGACAGCCGCGGGATCTACGTCTGGGTGGTGCCGCAGCCGGGCCGGGTCGTCGCGGTCGCCGACTTCCACCTGCCCTCGGACCCCTACGGCCCGTACGCGGTTCGCGACGGCGCCACGTTGCCGCAGGTGCTGCACCTCGAACGCACCTTGCGGCTGGCCGCCATCCAGGACCAGCTCACCGTCCTTCGCGGCCTGATCGCCAAGGGCTACCCCGTCTTCGTCACGGGGGACTTCAACAGCCCGTCCTACTTGGACTGGACCTCAGCGGTGGCCGCGGTGCGCAGCGACGTGCCCTACCCGGTGCGCTGGCCGGCCAGCTACGCCTTCGCCCAGGCGGGCTTCAAGGACTCCTACCGCGATGTGCACCCGGATCCCGTTGCGACACCTGGCTTCACGTGGACGCCCGGTGGACCCGAGGAGGACCCGCACGAGGTCTTCGACCGGATCGACTGGGTGCTGCATGCCGGCCCGGTGACGACCCTGGACAGTCGGCTGGTCGGCGAGGCCGGAGGCGCAGACGTCGAGGTCCCAGTGCCCGCGCCGTACCCCTCCGACCACCGCGGCGTGGTCTCGACCTTCCGCGTGGGAACCGTTGCCCCGCAACCGTTCGCGGCGACCCAACACCGCCGGATCATCCAGGGCGACCACGTGCTGGTGACCTGGCAGCTGGGCCACGGTCCGGGCCAGGTGGTCGGCCTGGTCCGACCGACGACTGGCGGCCGCGATGTCTGGGTGCGGTCGGTGCATCCGTCCGTCGCGTTCGGCCAGGCCAGCATCGCGATTGGCAACCTTGCGCCCGGCCGGTACGACGTGGTGCTCGCCGACCACGGCGGGGATCGGATCCTGAGCCGCGACGTGGTCTACGTCTACCGGCCGACCGACCACCCGACCGTGACGATGAGCAAGGACACGTTCCAGGTCGGCGAGCGGATCGGCGTCAGCTGGACCGAGGCGCCGGGCAACGGGCTGGACTGGATCGGCCTGTTCCCCTGCTCGAAGAACGGGCACTGCGGCGACAACTCGACGTACCTGCTCTACGCCTACACCCAGACCGACATCGAGGGCAGCCTCAGCATCGGCGCGGAGCGCGGCGGCTTCGAGGGCTCGGCGCCCTGGCCGCTGCCGCCCGGGCGCTACGTGGCCCGGCTGCTGATCGACGACAGCTACCGCTCGATCGGCGAGTCCGCGCAGTTCACCATCACCCGCTGACCCCGACCCGCCCCCAGCGGTGCGGCATCGGTAACCCGTGGGTTACGGTAGCCCCATCGTTACCAAGGCGAGGGGAGCAGTCATGGCCCACGCGGCTGCCGCCGGGGACCCGTTCGAGGCCCTCGGCGACCCCAACCGGCGCGAGATCCTGCGCCTGCTCAGCGCCGGCGACAAGCCGGTCCAGGAGATCGCCGCCGGGATGCCGATCAGCCGGCCAGCGGTCTCCCGCCACCTGCGCCTGCTCAAGGACGCCGGCCTGGTCACCGAGCAGGCCGAGGGGACCCGGCGGATCTACCACCTGCACGAGGAGGGACTGGCCGCGGTGCAGGCCTATCTCGAGGGGGTCTGGGGCGACGCGGCGAGCCGGTTCCGGCTGCTGGCCGAGAACACCACGCCACCGCCAGGTCGCAGCGCCGATGACGCCGCCACTGCGGTTCTCCCTCGACGTCGACTGCTCGACCGAGCACGCCTTCTCGGTCTGGACCAGCGCGATCGGCACCTGGTGGCCGCGCGACCACACCGTCTCCGGCGAGCCGGCCGCAGATCGTGCTGCAGGGCGGCGTCGGCGGCCGGATCTTCGAGCGGACCGCCGGACGGCGACGAGCACGACTGGGGTGAGGTGACGGTGTGGGAGCCGCCGACCACGCTGGCCTACCTCTGGCACCTCGGGCGGGACCGCGACGCCGCGACCGAGGTGGAGATCCAGTTCGTGCCGCAGGGGCTGAACGCGACCCGGATCGAGATCGAGCACCGCGGCTGGGACCGGCTCGCGGACGACGCGCCGGTCTGGCGCGAGCGCAACCAGATCGGTTGGCAGACCTTGCTTCCACACTTCCAAGCCGCCGTACTGAGAGGAGACAGCTGATGGCCGCAGGCACCAAGGAGGACCCGTGGGTCCTGACGACACCACCGGGCACGTCGAGCTACACGATGTACCGCGACGAGGCGGCCGACCCGCCGACCCTGGTCTGCCAGGTCGGCTCGACGACGCTGAAGTACCAGCTCCGGGCGATCGACGACCTGCACGAATGGCTTGTCGCCCAAGGGGATTGGGTCCCGCTGGGCGCCGCCGACGAGCAGAAGCCGGCCGCACCCGGGACGGTCGAGGACTGGGGCCGGTCCGCGGACAACCCGGTCGGCGGCTGGTACGGCCTGCGCAAGGGATACCGCGGCCGGTTCGGGATGTACCTGCCGCCGCTGCTCGAAGCGCTCGGCCGGGCCGAGCTCACCCACGACAAGCGCAACAACTCGATGCGCGCCATCTAGTGGAGGGACCGGATCATGAGCAGTACCAAGGTTATTCGCTACCAGACCAAGCCCGAGCGCGCCGATGAGAACGCCCACCTGATCGAGGCGGTGTTCGCCGAGCTGGCCGAGTCGACGCCGGACGGCGTGCGCTACGCCGCGTTCCGGCTGGACGACGGCGTGAGCTTCGTCCACGTCGTACAGCTCGAGGGTGAGGACAACCCGCTGCTGTCGGTCGCGGCCTTCCAGGCGTTCCAGGCCGACCTCGGCAGCCGGATCGCCGAGGGGCCGGCTGCCGGCCGATGCCACGGTCGTCGGGTCCTACGGCTCGTACCCCGGCTGACGCCGAAGCCGCCGCGGACGCCGACGCTGGTCAGTCCTCGTCCGCGCTGTGGCAGACCGCCTCGACGTTGTTGCCGTCCGGGTCACGGACGAACGTGCCGTAGTAGCCTGGCGTGGTACTCGGGCCAGACCCGTGGCTCGTGCAGCACCTCGGCGCCCGCGGTGATGGCGAGGGCGAAGAACTCCCGGACCGCAGCGCGGGTGGGGGCGGTGAAGGCCAGATGGCTCTCCCGGAAGCCGTCGCCGCTGTCCATCGGGCGCGATCCAGAAGTCCGGGCCCTCGTCGCCGTACCCGATCACCGGGCCGAACTCGAGGACGCGCCGATAGCCGATCGCCCCGAGGACGATGTCGTAGAACCGCGTGCTCTCCTCGATGTCCGAGCACTGGATGGAGACGTGGTCGATCATGGTCCGATTGTGGCTCAGCGCGAGGTGAGCGCAAGCTTGCCGGCCAGCCCGGCGAAGGTGACCGCGAAGACCCGCTGCACCCGGCGGATCAACTGCGGTCGGCTCAGCACCCGGCCGCGCACCAGCCCGGCGAAGATCCCGTACGCCGCGAAGACCACGAACGTCATCAGCATGAAGATCGCGCTCAGCCCCAGCATGCGCAGCACCGAGTGTGGCTCGGTCGAGGGCACGAACTGGGGCAGGAAGGCGAAGAAGAAGATCGTCAGCTTGGGGTTGAGCAGGTTGACCGCAACGCCGCTCGAGATGACCCGCCAGGGCGAGATCGGCCGGCCGTCGCGGCTGACCAGGAGCGAGCCGTCCAGCCGCCAGGTCGACCAGGCGAGGTAGAGCAGGTAGCCGACGCCGAGCAGCTTGATGGTCTGGAACGCCACCCCACTCGCGTGCAGCAGCGCGGCCAGGCCGGTGATCGCTGCGAGCAGGTGCGGCACGATCCCGAGCGTGCAGGCGAAGGCGGCGAGCACGCTGGCCCGCGGCCCGCGGGACAGACCCGCAGACAGGGTGAAGAGGGCTCCGGTGCCCGGCGTGGCCACGATGACCAGCGACGTGAGGAGGAAGGTGAGGGTCATGGCAGCCGCGCGAAGACCGCCTTCGCGAGCGCCGCGACGTCCTGGCAGGCCTTTGCCTCGGGCGCGCCGTCCGGCAGTGACACGTGCAGCTCGGCCATCTCCATCGCGGCCGCCCCGGACTTGCTCGGGTAGGGGATGTGCGGCCCGTAGCCGGTGCACTCGGTCGCGCGACCGGTCGGCTGGGTCGGGATCAGCACGACCTGGTGCGAGCCGACGCGCATCGTCGTCGAGGTCGGGCCGCCGTCGAACCGCTGGTAGGCGGCGCCCAGGACCAGGGCGGCGTACGTCGTTGTCGCCGTTGGGGTGCCGAAGTCGCACTGGTGTCGTGCTGGCGCGCTGACCGGTCGGGTGTGCTGCAGGGCCGGGAGCCGCTTCGCGACGACGGCCGAGGTCAGGACGGTGCACGGGTCGACCGGGCCGAAGGAGCGGGCCGGGTAGGTCCGGTGGCGACCTGGTGGGTGCCGATGGCCGCGATCGCGCCGGCCAGGGCCGCGTCGGCCACGGCGCAGGTCTGCTGGGTGGCTCCGGTCGTGCCGGGCGGCACGGCCTCGGCGACGAGGCCGAGGCCGTCAGTGAAGGCGACCTGGTCCCGACAGGTCGGCTGGCCCGGCTGGCCGCGGACGACCTGAGGTGCGCTGCCGGCACCGGCGTTGGGGGAGTCGACGGTGACGACCTCTCCGACGTGCACCTCGGTCTGACCCTCGAGGGCTTGGACCTGTACGACGCAGTAGTCCATCGACTGCGGGTCGCCGTACGCCGCATCACCCAGGCCCTTGAAGGCGGTCAGGTCGACCAGGCTGCAGGGGTCGACGGTGCGCAGGTCGCCGAGGGCGGTGCGGCCGCGGGCCGGCAGCGCGCTCGCGTCGAGGGCGGCGCTCGCCGAGGGTGTCGGTGCCGGGCTGGTTGTTGCGGAGCTGGTCGTCGAGTGGTTGGAGTCGGCCGCGCCAGTCGAGCCGGACCCGCAGGCCGCGACCACCACGAGGGTGCAGCCGACCAGCGTCGCCAACCAGGCCGGGCCGGCGACCGGCCGTCGACAGAGCATGACGCTCAGCGTGCCGTGCGCAGATCTGGATCAGGTCACGCGCGGATCACGTTCGGGTATTGGCCGTCCGCTTCCCGGCTCACGTGGCCGCCATGTCGACGAAGCGGCTGTAGTGGCCCTGGAACGCGACGGTGATCGTGTCGGTCGGCCCGTTGCGGTGCTTGGCCACGATGAAGTCGGCCTCACCGGCCCGCGGCGACTCGCGCTCGTAGGCGTCCTCGCGGTGCAGCAGGATCACCATGTCGGCGTCCTGCTCGATCGAGTTGTGCACCGCGATGCCGTCGGCGACGAAGTTGTGCGTACCGACCACCGTCGCGTCGTACACCTGCTCCACGCCGGCCGGCTCGATCGCCACCACCCGGTCCCAGAGCACGTCGTTGACCGCGTCGACCTCGAGGTCGGCCGCGTCGAGCAGCTCGGCCACCTGGCCCATCGCCGTACGGCGAACTGGTCGGGACGGGCCGGCCGCGCCGGCCAGGGCCAGCTCCTCCACCTCGGCCAGCAGCACCTCGTGCACGGTGTCCCAGACCCGCTGGGAAGCCTGCTCCGCCAACGGTTTCGGGCCACCAGCCGCGCGCACGGCGTCGAGCAGGACCATGGCGTCGATGCTGTCCGCCCCATAGACGCCGATCTCGCCCAGGAACCGGCGCTGGTCGTCGAGCCCGTCGATGCTCAGGACGAACACCGCGGCCCCATCGGACCCCACAGAGGGGTCACTTGGGGCCGCTGTCCGCGACGAGATGCCGAACCGGAGCAGCAGCCGGGCGACCTCGTCCAACCCATCCCGCCGTACGCCGGACAACCGCACCCGGCCACGCTCACCGGACGGGTCGAGGCTGACCGAGCCGGCGATGGACCACACGTGACGCAGGAACCCGGTGATCTGCCGCTTGGGCAGCGACGCGACCCGAGCCGGCACGCCGAGCGCGGTCCGGCCGATGCCCTGGAGCTCCTCGGCCAGGGTCTCCGCGGCGGCACTCACCTTGGAGTCGTCCCACGTCGTCATCGTCTCCGGCGCCGGGATGTGCCGAGGCGCGGCGACCCGGGACCCGGGTCGCAGGGTCTCCAGCGGGGTCCAGCCCTCGTAGGTGAGGAACGGGTGGTTCGCCGTCGCGCGCACGCTCTTGCCCGAGGCCAGCTCGACCCGGAACACCGGCCGCACACCGGTCGGGAAGACGTGGGTGAGATGCCGTCGTACATATCGCAGCGAGTCGTCCAGCGACCAGACCGGCACGTCGCGCGCGCCGCTCTCGTAGAGCGCCCCCAACGTCGTCTCGGCTCCGGTGTCCGCGCGGAGCACCCGGGTGTCGGCGGTCAGGCAGCCCGACTCGCGCAGGTCGCTCATCATCGGCTTCTTGTCGGTGCGGGCCTCGGCGCCACGGTTGAGCTGGGAGATCGCGATGACCGGCACCTCGAGCTCCTTGGCCAGCAGCTTGAGCGCCCGGGAGAACTCGGAGACCTCCTGCTGGCGCGACTCGACCCGCTTGCCGCTCTGCATCAGCTGGAGGTAGTCGATGATCACCAGCTTGAGATCGTGCCGCTGCTTGAGCCGGCGGCACTTGGCCCGGATCTCCATCAGGGACATGTTCGGTGAGTCGTCGATGAACAGCGGGGCATCGGTGAGATCGCCCATCGTCCGGGCCATCTTGGTCCAGTCGCTGTCGTCCAGCTTTCCCTGGCGCAGCTTCTGCAGCGGGATCCGGGCCTCGGCCGACAGCAGCCGCATCGTGATCTCGGTGCGGCTCATCTCCAGGCTGAAGATGACCGACGTCATCCCGTGCTTGATCGACGCCGACCGGGCAATATCCAGTCCCAGGGTCGATTTGCCAATCGCCGGCCGAGCTGCGAGGACGATCATCTGGCCGGGGTGCAGACCGTGGGTCAACCGGTCGAGATCGGCGAAACCCGTTGGTACGCCGGCCATCGTGCCGTCGCGGTGACCGGCCGCCTCGATCTCGTCGACCGTGCCCTCGATGATCGCGCCGATCGGCAGGTAGTCCTCGGACGTCCGCCGCTCGGTGACCGCGTAGACCTCGGACTGGGCCGCGTTGACCAGGTCGTCGACGTCGCCGCCGGACGTCGCATAGCCCAGCTGCACGATCCGGGTGCCGGCCTCGACCAGGCGGCGCAGGACCGCCCGCTCGCGCACGATCTGCGCGTAGTAGCCCGCGTTCGCGGCCGTCGGCACCCCGGAGATCAGGGTGTGCAGGTAGGCCGCGCCACCGATCCGGGTCAGGTCTCCGCGCTTGGTCAGCTCGTCGGCGACGGTGACCGCGTCGGCCGGCTCACCCCGCCCGTACAGGTCGAGGATCGCCTCGAACACCGTCTCGTGGGCCGGTCGGTAGAAGTCCACGCCGCGAAGCGTCTCGATGACGTCGGCGATCGCGTCCTTGGACAGCATCATGCCGCCGAGCACGCTCTGCTCGGCCAGAACATCCTGCGGCGGCGTCCGGTCGAAGGACTCGCCCGGCCGGTCCGGCGGGCCCGAGGACCCGCCGAAGTCCACCCCGATCTGCGCCAGCGACACCTTGCTCCCCTCGAGCTGCTGCAACCATCGACGTACGAACCCACGCACACGGCCACCGACAGCCCACCGACATCCCGCCTGCCGAGCACAGCGCACCCCGTGCCTCAGGCAACCTATGAGCCCAGCGCGCGACCGGCCGCACAACCCAGCCCTGTGCGTGACCGGTGGACCATCACCCGGATGTCTGTGGGTAAGTCGCGAAACCCTGGGTACGGCGTGTGGACGACGTCGGGATAACCCGCCGCAGTGACCGACCGCTCACAGCGCGACCGGCCATCGACGTGCTCGGCTCCTGCTCTAGCCTTCTCCACCGGGTGTGGAGGAGAGAAACTCACGATGCTGTCCAGCATGTGGTCGGCCGCCGGACCGGAAGGTGGACAGCACCGCGAGGTCCTGCGGCTCGCCGTACCGGCCTTCGTCACTCTTGTCGCCGAGCCGATCTTCCTGCTGGCCGACTCCGTCGTCGTCGGCCATCTCGGCACCGTGCCGCTCGCCGCCCTCGGCGTCGCGGCCGCGGCCCTCGGGGCCCTCGCCAACATCTTCGTCTTCCTGGCCTACGGCACGACCGGTGCGGTCGCCCGGCGGCTCGGGGCCGGCGACCACCGGGGCGCGCTCGGCCTCGGCGTCGACGGCCTCTGGCTGGCCCTCGTGCTCGGCGCCGGCTCCGCCCTCGCGCTGCTGCTGCTCGCCCCCGACCTGGCCGGCTGGCTCGGCGCCGACGGTGCGGTCCTGACCGCCGCGACGACCTACCTGCGGATCAGCGCCCTGTCGCTGCCGGCCATGCTGCTCAACCTCGCCTCCACCGGCGTACTGCGCGGTCTGCAGGACACCCGCACACCCCTCGTGGTCGCGCTGATCGGCTTCCCCACCAACGTGATCCTCAACGTCACCCTCGTGTACGGCGCGGGCCTGGGCATCGCCGGCTCGGCCTGGGGCACGGCGCTCGCCCAGATCGGCATGGCCGTCGCGCTGATGACGGTCGTCGTGCGCCTGGCCCGCCGCGACGGAGCCTCGCTGCGGGCGCATCCGACGCGGGTGCTCGGGGCGGCGCGGGACGGCTTCCCGCTGCTGCTGCGGACCCTGTCGCTGCGGGCGGTCCTGCTGCTGACGACCTGGGTTGCGGCCGGTCTGGGGGTGGTTTCCCTTGCGGCGTACCAGGTTTCGTCGACGGTCTGGACGACGCTGACCTTCATGCTCGACGCGCTGGCGATCGCCGGTCAGGCGTTGACCGGTCGCTATCTCGGCGCCGGCGACGTGGCCGGAGCCCGGGCCGCGACGCGGCTGATGGTGCGCTGGGGCGTCGGCGGGGGCACGGTCTGCGCCGTCGTGCTGCTGGCCACACATCGACTGCTGCCCCTGGCGTTCACGACCGACGCGCGGGTGCGGGCCGCCCTGGCCGGGGCGCTCATCGTTGTTGCCATCGGACAACCGTTGTCCGGCTGGGTTTTCGTCCTCGACGGGGTGCTGATCGGCGCGGGAGACGCGCGGTGGCTCGCCGTGATGCAGCTGGCGATCATGCTGGCCTACCTGCCGGTGGCACTCCTGGTGCGCGCGCACGCCGGCGACATCGCCACCCTGTGGTGGGCCTTCACGCTGTGGATGCTGGTGCGCGGCGCGGCCCTGGGCTGGCGGGCCCGCGGCGACGCCTGGCTGGTCACCGGCGCCGCGCACCCCTAGAGACAGCGATGCTCCCCGGCGCCCGGTGATCGAGGCCTGATCCGGGCCGGATCACCGGGCTACGGGGAGCAATGCGGGCGCTGGGGAGCACCGTCAGCTGGCGACGACCTCGAGGGTCACGGCGGCCTTGACCCCCGCGTGCAGGTGGACGGTCAGCTGGTGGTTGCCCAGCGACTTGACCGGCTGGGCCAGCTCGATCTTGCGCCGGTCCAGCTCCGGGCCACCCGCGGCCGAGACCGCCGAGGCGATGTCGGCCGGGGTCACGGCACCGAACAGCCGACCCGACGCGCCGGCCTTGGCCGACAGCTGCACGGGCTTGCTCTCGAGCCGAGCCTTGACGGCCTGCGCCTCGTCGAGGGTCTTGATCTCGCGAGCGCCGCGGGCCTTCTGGATCGAGGCGACCTGCTTCTCGCCACCCTTGGTCCAGGCGACGGCGAGCGAGCGCGGGAGGAGGTAGTTGCGGGCGTAGCCGTCCTTGACCTCGACCACGTCACCCGGCGTACCGAGTCCCGAAACCTCCTGGGTCAGAATGAGTTTCATCGCCAGACCTCCTCAGCGCGCCGAGCTCGAGTAGGGCAGGAGCGCCATCTCGCGGGCGTTCTTGACCGCCTTGGCGATCTGCCGCTGCTCCTGGACGCGTGACGCCGGTGACCCGGCGGGCCCGGATCTTGCCGCGGTCGGAGATGAACTTGCGCAGCAGCGCGGTGTCCTTGTAGTCGACCGCCTCGATCTTGGCGGCCTTCAACGGGTTCTGCTTCTTCTTGGGCTTGCGGATGATTGGCTTGGCCATCGTGGTGCTCCTCCTCGGGAGCCCGAGCTATCCGATCAGGACAGGCTCGGGATGGGTCGAAAGACGTTGGTAGGTAAGGAAAGTCAGAAGGGCGGTTCGTCGTACGACGATCGCGCCCGAGCCGGACGGGCCAGTCGCCCAGGGGTCTTCGCCCTGACCGCCGCCGCCACCCTGGCCGCCGCCCGAGCCGCCGCCGGGAGAGCCCCAGCCGCCACCCTGGCCACCGCCGCCGCCACCACCCTGGCCGCCACCGCCCTGGCCGCCACCGCCGCCACCGCCGGAGCGCTGGGTGCGGTTGACCTTGGCCGTCGCATAGCGCAGGGACGGGCCGACCTCGTCGACCTCGAGCTCCACGACGGTGCGCTTCTCGCCTTCCTTGGTCTCGTACGACCGGCTCTTCAGCCGGCCGGTGACGACGACCCGGTTGCCGCGGACTGCAGCGACTCGGCGATGTTCTCGGCCGCCTCACGCCAGACCGAGCAACGCATGAAGAGCGTCTCCTGGTCCTTCCACTCGTTGGTCTGCCGGTCGAACGCCCGCGGCGTCGAGGCCACGGTGAAGTTCGCGACGGCAGCGCCGGAGGGGGTGAACCGGAGCTCGGGGTCGCCGGTGAGGTTGCCGACGACGGTGATGATCGTGTCGCCGGCCATCTCAGTGCGCTCCGGGACGGATCAGCTTGGTGCGCAGCACCGACTCGTTGAGGCCGAGCTGGCGGTCCAGCTCCTTGGCCACGTCCGGCGTCGCGGTCATGTTGACGACGGCGTAGATGCCTTCGGACTTCTTCTTGATGTCGTAGGCCAGCCGGCGGCGGCCCCAGATGTCGACGTTCTCGACGGTGCCACCACCCTGGCGGACGACGTTCAGGAACCGGTCGAGGCTGGGAGCGACGGTCCGCTCCTCGAGCTCGGGGTCGAGGATCACCATCAGTTCGTACTCACGCATGTTGACACCCACCTCCTCTGGACTAGGCGGTCACGGTCTCTCCGTGACAGGAGGGTCATGCAGTGCTTCGTGCAACAGCCCCGGCGCGAAGCCAGGGCTACGCGGCTCAGGTTACCGGCGAAGGCGCCCCGCCACGAAATCCGCGCCTTTGGCCGTCGACTCCGGAGTAATGAGCACACATTTCGGGCACAAACTCCG
Organism: uncultured Actinomycetota bacterium; assembly: GCA_963794535.1. Lineage (GTDB taxonomy): Bacteria > Actinomycetota > Actinomycetes > Actinomycetales > CAVURS01 > CAVURS01. The sequence goes on along the minus strand of CAWCEI010000011.1, from coordinate 363,819 downwards.
GACCCGACGGCCAAACCCGGAGTCGACGGCCAAGCACAGTCAGGTGAGGCGGACGATCAGGCGGTCGGGGGCGCCGTCGAGCGGGCCGCCCAGCGGGTCGTCGACGAAGCGCCCGCTCCGGCCGAGGCCGGCCCCGACTCCCCCGAGTCCTCCACAGCCGAGCTCACGGCGTCCGGGTCCGGGTTGCGCACCGGGTCGAGCTCGGGCCGCCAGGCCTCGCGCCAGGTGACGACGACCAGCCCGCCGACCAGGACCAGCCGCAGGACCAGCACCCAGACATAGCCCCGCCCGGGCAGCCCGCGGGTCGGCGTCGAGATGCTCGCGGCGTACAGCCAGACGCACACGAAGTACGCCGCCTCGCCCACGAACCAGCCCAGGTGCTCCCGCCAGCGCGGCAGCGCCAGCGCCACCAGCGGCAGCAGCCAGAGCGAGTCCTGCACCGGGAACGACTTCCCGGTCAGCAGCACGATGCCCGACCACGACGAGCGCCACCGAGGCCACCCGCGGCCGGCGCGGCGCGCCCAGCGCGAGCACCGCCACCGGCGACGATCGCGACGACCCAGCCCATCGCGGCGAACCGGGTCACCGACGTGGTCGAGAGCGCGTGCGCCAGCAGCCCGGGCAGGTCGTGCCCGTGGAACCGGGCCTGTGGCCCCCAGATCCCCGGGATCAGCCACGGCGAGCCGTAGCCGGCCGACGACGAGCGCCAGTCGTCGTACGTCGACAGCACGCCCGACGGGGTTGGCCAGCAGCCACGGCAGTACGACGACAGCGACCGCGGCCACGGCTCCGCCCACGAGTCACGCCCCACTCGCGCAGCCGCCCGGCCCGGGCCGCGAGCAGCCCGATCACCAGGATCAGCAGCACCGGATAGGTCCGCGCGCTCACCGCCAGCCCGAGCAGCACCCCGGCCAGCGCCGGCCGGGACCGGGCCCAGGCGAGCAGCCCGGCCGAGGCCAGGGCCACCCCGAGCAGGTCGGGCGAGACCAGCGCCAGCGGGATCAGCAGCGGGCTCAGCGCGACGTGGGCGGCGTCCCAGGGCCGGCCCCGAGCGCTCGCCGCCGTGACCAGCACCAGCCCGACCAGGCTGAGCGCGATCAGCACGGTCCACAGGTCCAGGTACCACCGGTCCTGCTTCACCACCGAGCCGTCCGGCACGACCTTGGCCAGACCCCACATCGCCAGCCCGGTCAGCACCGGCTGGGACAGGTAGTGGCCCTGCGACGCCGCGGCGTACGGCGCATCACCGGCCGCCAGACCGGACTGCTCGAAGACCACCGGCAGGTCGCTGTAGCAGGCGTGGAAGAACATGTCCGGCGTCGACCAGCCGACCGAGCGGCAGTGCTGCTTCTGGACGACGGCGAGCGCCAGCATGACCATCGAGGCGACGACCAGGACCCGCGCGACGCTCCACCAGCCCCGGCGCCCGGGGGCGACCCGCCGGCCGGCCGGACCGCCGACGACCGCGCTGGCCGCGGCGACGACGGGGTCCTCGCGCGACGGCGATACGACACCCACGCGGCCGACACGGCCGAGGCTGCCCTCGAGGCCGGCGCGCAGGTTCACCCGGGCATCATCCACTGCCGCCCGACGGATCGGGCGGACTCCCGGCAACCGGGTCGTTCAGCTTGCCCGGGACAGCGGGGACAGCCGGCGTTGTCGGTGGCGGCCCCTTGGGCTTGGTGGTGGTCGGCGAACCGCTCGGCGTGCCGGTCGGCGAACCCGTCGGCGTGCCGGTCGGCGAACCCGTCGGCGTGTGGGTCGGGGTCGCCGTCTGCGTCGGCGTCGCGGTCTGGGTCGGCTTGGGGTTGATCGCCGTGCCGGTGTTCGCGCGGGGCGGGAAGTCCTTGACCGGCAGACCCTTCATGGCGTCCTGCATGTACGCCGTCCAGATCGGCACCGAGAAGGTCGCGCCCTGCACGTCGCTGCGCCCGCCCAGCCCGTTGAGCGAGAGCACCTTGCCGCTCTTGCTGTTGCGGTACATCCCGACCGCGGTGGCGAGCTGGGGGGTGAACCCGTCGAACCAGGCCGAGACGTTGCCGTTGGTCGTGCCGGTCTTGCCTGCGGCCGGTCGGCCGAGGGCCTGCGGCCGCCGCGCCGGTGCCGCCGGTGATGACCTTCTGCATCGCGAACGTCGTGTCCGCCATGACCTCCGGCGTGAAGACCGGTGTGCGAGTGCGCCTTCACGTCGCACTTGTAGTTGACCTTGCCGTCCGTACTGGTGATCCGGGCCACCGTGTAGCGGATCGCGGTGGATGCCCTGGGCCGCGATCGTCGCGTAGGCCGAGGCCATGTCGATCGACGTGCGGCGAGGCCGTGCCCGAGCACGTTGGCCGCGTTGCTCTCCAGGCCGGCCGTGCCCTCCGGCAGGCCGGCGGCGACCGCCGTCTCGCGGGTCTTGTCCGGCCCGACCTTCTCGTTGAGCTGGGCGTAGACGGTGTTGACCGAGTGCTCGGTCGCCGCGACCAGGTCGATCTGGCCGAACTGCTCGTTGCCGAAGTTCTTGACCGGCTTGCTGAAGCCCTTGACGGCCTTCGGGCTCGACCCGCTGAACCGGGAGTCCAGGCTGATCCCCTGGGTCAGGGCGGTGATCAGGGCGAACGGCTTGAACGTCGACCCGGCCTGCATCGTCGACTGGGTCGCCGCGTTGAACGGCTGGGTGATCGAGTTCGGCCCGCCGTACATCGCGACAACCGCACCCGTTGACGCGGGTCGATCGAGACCAGCCCGACCCGGACGCCCTTGTCGCCCGTGGTCGGCATCTTGTCCTTGATCGCCTGCACGGCCGCCGCCTGGTCGGACTTGTTGAACGTCGTGACGATCCGCAGCCCGGCCTGGTCGACGTAGGCGTCGTCGACGTTGCAGCTTCGGCCTCGACCTCGCGCCGGACGACGTCGAGCAGGTAGCCGGTCGGGCTGCCGTGGGCCGCCGACAGCTGCCGCTTGGCATGACTTTGGGGTACTTCAGCGCGTCGACCTGCGGCCTGGGTCAGCCACTCCTCCTGGACCATCCCGGACAGCACGTAGTCCCAGCGGGCCTTGGCCTTGTCCGGGTTGACCGCGGGGTCGTAGATCGCCGGCGCCCGGATGACGCTGGCCAGCACCGCCCCTTCGGCCGGCGTCAGCTGGCTGGCGTCCTTGTTGAAGTACGCCTTGCTCGCCGCCTGGATGCCCGAGGCGCCGCGGCCGAAGTAGATCGTGTTGAGGTAGTCGGCGAGGATCGTGTCCTTGCTGGTCGACCGGTCGATCTTGATCGAGATGAAGAACTCCTTGAACTTGCGCGAGACCGAGCGGTCCTGGGTCAGGAAGTAGTTCTTCACGTACTGCTGGGTGATCGTCGACGCGCCCTGCAGCGGCTTGCCCCGCACGTTGTTGTAGAACGCCCGGGCGATGCCCTTCGGGTCGATCCCCTTGTTCGTGTAGAAGCTGCGGTCCTCCGCCGACACGACCTCGTGCTGTACGGCGATCGGCACCTGACGACAGCGGCACCGACGTACGGTTCACGTCGTCGTAGAACCGGCCCAGCTCGGTCTTGCCGTCGGAGTAGTAGACGACCGTGGTCTGGGCCTGGGCCAGCTGGTTCGGCTTGGGGATCTGGGTCCTGCGCGTAGACCACGCCGAACGCGATCACCAGCAGGCAGAAGCCGGCGAACCCGGTGCCCAGCACCAGCTTCCAGGACGGTACCCAGCGCCGCCAACCGTCCTTGCCCTGCCGCGGGTAGTCGGCAATGCGCGGCACCTTCATGGCAACTTCACGGAACTACGTGCCCCATTCGTCTTCGACAGTGCGCTGGCGGCGGGGCGCCGAGCGCGGGTGGCCGTCTCCCACGACGTACGACGCGATCAGGTGGTTCCAGCCACACGAGATGCACACCTCGACGACGTAGACCTTCACATCTCCGGACTCCTGGGACAGCTCGGCGATCTCGTCCTGGGACTTGATCCGGCCGGAGAACTGGCCCAGCTCGTCGCCGTACGCGTAGCGCAGGAAGACCAGCCCGCCGGCCCCCGGCAACCCCGGGCCGCCGTTGATGCCCGAGCCGCGGGTCGAGCCGGTCGACGCCGGCGTCGCCGCCCCGGCAGACCGGGCAGGAACGCGTGCTGGGCTCCCCGTGGTGCAGGGCGGCCCGGATCAGGTCCGGGTGCGGGTCGCAGACGTCGGTCGTCGTGACGTGCCCGCTTGCGCAGGTCGTGCAGGGTCGCCTGGCGGACCAGTGCGTAGTCCACGAAGGACCGCACACCGGCGGTCGAACGGGGCGGCCGCAAGCGACATCGGACCAGCCTACGGGTCGATTTGGCGTTCGGCCGAACGTGACGTATGGTCAGGCCAGATATATCGAACCGATACATCGAGTCGTCAGCCAGAGAGCGAGGTGAGCCCGCCGTGAGCCGACGCAGTGGTGTGCTCGACCTGGCCGTCCTCGGGCTGCTGCACGAGAGCCCGATGCACGGCTACGAGCTGCGCAAGCGGCTCAACGCGGTGCTCGGCGCCTTCCGGGCCCTGTCCTACGGCACGCTCTACCCCTGCCTGAAGGACCTCGTCGCCCGCGGCTGGATCGTCGAGAGCAGCGCCGCCCCGGCAGCGGCGCCCTCCGGTCGGGCCAAGGTCGTCTACGAGCTCACCGCCGACGGCAAGGAGCGGTTCCAGGACCTGCTGGCCGAGGCCGGCCCGACGGCCTGGGAGGACGAGAGCTTCGACGTACGGTTCGCGTTCTTCGCCCGCACCGACGCCGCGGTCCGGCTGCGCATCCTCGAGGGCCGGCGGACCCGGCTGGAGGAGCGGCTGGACAACGTCAAGGGCGCGGCCGACGCGGGCCCGCGACCGGATGGACCTCTACACCCTCGAGCTGCAGCGGCACGGCCTGGACGCCGCCGAGCGCGAGGTGCGCTGGCTCAACGAGCTGATCGAGACCGAGCGCCGCGACCAGCCCCGAAACCAACCGCAAGACCAACCGCAGGATCAACCGCAACAGCCAGAGATTGGCCCCCTGAAATGAACCCCGAAATGAAGGAGCAACGCATGGGATCCGTCCGCGTCGCCATCGTCGGCGTCGGCAACTGCGCCGCCTCGCTGGTGCAGGGTGTCCAGTACTACGCCGACGCCGACCCGAACGGCAAGGTGCCGGGTCTGATGCACGTCATGTTCGGCGACTACCACGTCCGCGACGTCGAGTTCGTCGCCGCGTTCGACGTCGACGCCAAGAAGGTCGGCTTCGACCTCTCCGAGGCGATCCGGGCCAGCGAGAACAACACGATCAAGTTCGCCGACGTGCCGCCGCTGGGCGTCACGGTGCAGCGCGGCGTGACCAACGACGGCCTCGGCCAGTTCTACCGGGAGACCATCGAGGAGTCCGACGCGGAGCCGGTCGACATCGTCGCCACCCTGCGCGAGGCCAAGGTCGACGTGCTGGTGTCCTACCTGCCGGTGGGCTCCGAGATCGCCGACAAGTACTACGCGCAGTGCGCGATCGACGCGGGCGTGGCCTTCGTCAACGCCCTGCCCGTCTTCATCGCCAGCGACCCGGAGTGGGCGGCCAAGTTCGAGGCGGCCGGCGTGCCGATCATCGGCGACGACATCAAGTCCCAGGTCGGCGCGACCATCACCCACCGGGTGCTGGCCAAGCTGTTCGAGGACCGCGGCGTGACGCTGGACCGGACCTACCAGCTCAACGTCGGCGGCAACATGGACTTCAAGAACATGAAGGAGCCGGCGCGTCTGGAGTCCAAGAAGATCTCCAAGACCCAGGCCGTCACCTCGAACCTCACCGGCGCCCTGGCCGGCAAGACCGCCGACCGGAACGTCCACATCGGTCCGTCGGACTACGTCGCATGGCTCGACGACCGCAAGTGGGCCTACGTCCGGCTCGAGGGCCGCGCGTTCGGCGACGTGCCGTTGAACATGGAGTACAAGCTCGAGGTCTGGGACTCCCCGAACTCGGCCGGCATCATCATCGACGCCATCCGGGCGGCCAAGATCGCCAAGGACCGGGGCATCGGCGGCGCGCTGCTGGCCGCCTCGTCCTACCTGATGAAGTCGCCGCCGGTGCAGACGCCGGACGACCTCGGCCGGGAAAACCTCGAGGCGTTCATCGCCGGCGAGCGCGAGCGCTGAGGTCTCCGCTGAGGTCTGGGCGGACGATTTCACTGCATTGATCGACGACACGCCGCTCCCGGGTCCACCCGGGGGCGGCGTGTTCGTCTCTGCCACAGCGTTTTCGTCCCCGTCCGGTGTGAGGCCTAGCCTTCCGGCGTGACCCTGATCCGCGCGCTGCGCCATCTGGCGCGCGGACCGGGCTTTCGCCGGCTGCTGGCCGTGCGACTGGCCGGGCAGTGCGGTGACGGAGTCTTCGAGGTGGCCCTGGCCAGCCTGTTCTTCTTCAACCCGCAGGAGGAGGGCACCCCGGGCCGGGTGGCGGCCGCGTTCGCCGTGCTCCTGCTGCCGTTCACCGTCGTCGGGCCGTGGGTCGGTGTGCTCCTCGACCGCTGGCGGCGCCGGCAGGTGCTGCTCGTGGGCTACGGGCTGCGCGCCCTCGGGGCGGTCGGCGTCGCGGCGATGGCAGCCGCCGGAGCAACCGGCTGGACCCTGTACGCCGCGGTCCTGGCCTGCGTCGCCGTCGACCGGTTCCTGCTGGCCGGGCTGTCCGCCGGGCTGCCGCACGTCGTCGCACCCGCGGACCTGGTCACCGCCAACTCGCTGACCCCGACGGCCGGCACGGCGGCGTACGCCGTCGGCGCGGGGATCACGCTGACGCTGCGCTGGTTCGACGCCTCCGACGCCGCGCTGCTGGGGGCGTCCGCCGTCCTGCTGGCGCTGGCGTCGGGCCTGGCCCTGCGGCTGCGGCCGGACCAGCTCGGCCCCGACCGGGTCGTGCCGCTGGCCCAGGGCTGGCGCAGCGTCGGGTCCGGGTTGGCCCAAGGCCTCCGGCACCTGCGGGAGCGGCGGCGCGCGGCGTACGCGCTAGGGGCCATCGGCGCCCACCGGTTCGTCTATGCCGCGATCACGATCGCCTCGATCCTGTTGTGCCGCAACACATTGACCGATCCGACGGACACCAACGCCGGGCTCGGGCTGCTGAGCATCGTGGTCGGTGTCTCGGGAGCCGGCTTCCTCGCAGCGGCGATCGTGACCCCGATCGCGACCGGCCGGATGACCCCACAGCGCTGGATCGTCGTCTGCCTGCTGGTCGCCGCGCTCACCCAAGGCCTGCTGGTGATCGGGATCTGGCTGCCGGCGCTGTTGGTGGCCGCCTTCGTGCTCGGGCTGGCGGCGCAGGGCGTGAAGATCTGCGTCGACACGATCCTGCAGGTGGAGGTGGACGACGGCTTCCGGGGCCGGGTGTTCACGATCTACGACATGGTCTTCAACGCGGTCTTCGTCGCCGCGGCGGCCCTCGCCGCCGTCCTGCTCCCGCTCGGCGGCTTCTCCCGCCCGGTCTACCTGGCCCTCGCCCTGGCCTACCTGGCGACGGCCGTCAGCTACGCCCGGCTGTCCCACCAGGACCGGAGCTCGGCCAGCGCCGCGTCGTGACCCAAGGGCCCGCGCTCGAGCCGGAGCTCGAGCAGGTGCTGGTAGGCCAGCCCGACCTCCCGGCCCGGCCCGATCCCGAGCGCCGCCATGATCTCGTTGCCGTCCAGGTCCGGCCGGACCGCCTTCAGCTCCTCCTGCTCGGACAGCCGGTCGATCCGCTCCTCGAGGTCGTCGTACGCCGCGGAGAGCCGGGCCGCGCGCCGGGCGTTGCGGGTCGTGCTGTCGGACCGGGTCAGCCGGTGCAGCCGGGTGAGCAACGGCCCGGCGTCCACGACGTAGCGGCGTACGGCGGAGTCGGTCCAGGCCCCCTCGCCATACCCGTGGAAGCGCAGGTGCAGCTCCACGAGCCGGGCCACGTCCTTGGTCGTGGCCGAGTCGAAGCGCAGCGCCTTGAGCCGCTTCGAGGTGAGCTTGGCCCCGACGACCTCGTGGTGGTGGAAGGACACCCCGCCACCGGCCTCGTAGCGTCGCGTCGCCGGCTTGCCGATGTCGTGCAGCAGGGCCGCGAGGCGCAGCACCAGGTCCGGCTCGGGCACGTCGCCGTCCGGCCCGGTCTCCAGCGCCATCGCCTGCTCCAGCACCGTCAGCGTGTGCTCGTAGACGTCCTTGTGCCGGTGGTGCTCGTCCACCTCGAGCTGCAGCGCGGGCAGCTCGGGCAGCACGATGGCCGCGATCCCGGTGTCCACCAGCAGCCGCAGCCCGCGCACCGGGTCGGGCGAGAGCAGCAGCTTGGCCAGCTCGTCGCGCACCCGCTCGGCCGAGACGATCGAGATCCGGTCGGCCATGTCCGTCATCGCCGCCCGCACCTCCGGCGCGACCCACAGGCCGAGCTGTCCGGCGAACCGCGCGGCCCGCATCATCCGCAGCGGGTCGTCGGCGAACGAGGACTCCGGGGTCCCTGGCGTCCGCAGCATCCGCTCGGCCAGGTCGGCCAGTCCGTGATGCTGGTCGACCAGCTCCAGGCCGGGCAGCCGCAGCGCCATCGCGTTGACCGTGAAGTCGCGGCGGGCCAGGTCGCCGTCGAGCGAGTCGCCGTACGAAACCTCGGGTTTGCGCGACGTGCGGTCGTAGGCGTCCGAGCGGTAGGTCGTCACCTCGACGGTCACCGGCCCGAGCGAGGCGCCGATGGTGCCGAAGGCCCGGCCGACGTCCCAATGGGCGGTGCCCCAGCGGCGCAGGATCGGCTCCGTCTGCTCCGGGCGGGCGTCGGTCGCGAAGTCCAGGTCCGGCGACGGCCGGCCCAAGAGCGCATCGCGCACCGGCCCGCCGACCAGCGCCAGCTCGTGCCCCTCGGCCGCGAAGCGCTCACCGAGGTCGCTGACCAACGGCAGCACCGGCGCGAGCCGGCGCAGCGCCTCGCGGCGCGCGCGCTCCAGCGAATCCTCGGTCGGTGGCACGGGGGCTAAGGGTACGGGGGCGAGCCGGTGACCGGAGCCGCTGACAGTGACGCACGCCGCGAGCGTCGCGAGGTACGACGGCCGCACCGCCCGTGCTCGTACAGTGACCGGATGGACCGCTCCGACCACCGACCGCGGCAGCCGCTGCCGTTGGTGGAGGAGACGTCCGCGGGCGGGCTGGTCATCCAGGTCAACGGCGGCAGCGCCGAGGTGGCCCTGATCGCCCGGCACAACCGGGCCGGCCGGCTCGAGTGGTGCCTGCCCAAGGGACATCCGGAGGACGGCGAGACGCTCCAGGAGACGGCGGTCCGGGAGGTCGCCGAGGAGACCGGCATCCAGGGCCGGCCGCTGCGCGCGCTGGGCAGCGTCGACTACTGGTTCTCGGCCGAGGGCCGCCGGGTGCACAAGGTGGTCCATCACTTCCTGCTCGAGGCCGTCGGCGGCACCATCTCGGTCGAGGGCGACCCGGACCGCGAGGCGGTCGACGCGGAGTGGGTGCCGCTGGAGGAGCTCGAGCAGCGGCTGACCTTCGCCAACGAGCGCCGCCTGGCCCGAGACGTCTCCCAGCTGCTGTCGGACAACGGGTGAACCGAGTCGGTCACCGGCTGGTCGCCCTCGGCGCGGCCAGCCTGGTCCTCACGTTGGGCGGCGTCGTGGCCGCGTCGGGCCGCTCCACCGCCGGCGCTCAGCCCGCGGCCGCGCCGACCTCCCCCACATCGACCGAGACGCTCCCGACCAGCGCCGCGCCGACCACCAGCACCGCCCGCCCGGTAAACAGCGGGACCCGGACGGGCGGGGGCAACGGGGGCGGCCAGAACTCCCAGGGCGGCCAGACCAAGCCGGGCGACACCGCGGACACTGCCGGCGGCCATCTCGCTGACCTCCCTCACCCCCGGAGTCGTCACGCCGACCAGCACGCTGGTCATCAAGGGCACCGTGACCAACACCGGCCTCACGCCGATCGAGAACGGCGCGATCCGGCTGCTGGTGCATCACTCGCCGCTCGCGACCCGCAACCTCGTCGCCCAGTGGTCGAACGGCGGCATCGACGACGTCGGCGGCCGGATCTTCGACGCGTCGGCCGACCTGACCGTCACGCTGCGCCCCGGCGCGAGCACCCGGTTCACGATCAAGGCCCCGGCCGGCCGGCTCGGTCTGCTGATGGACTTCGCCAGCATCGGGATCACCCTCGAGGTCCTCGGCGACGACGGGTCGCTGTTCGGGCACCCACCGGGTCGGCCTGCTCCGGACCTACATCACCTGGCAGCAGGCCGCGTCGTACACCCCGCTCAAGATCTCCTGGCTGCTGCCGCTCACCGGCGGCCCGAGCTCGCCGACCGGCGGCCCACCCGACGCGACGACGATGTCCGACGCCGTCGTCGACGGCTCGCGGCTGCGCGACCTCCTCGCCGCGTTCACCGCCGCGCCGCGGGGCGCCGCCGTCTCGGTCGCGGTCGACCCCTCGCTGGTGGCCGACCTGCACGACCGCTCGACCTCGCCCGGCGGTGAGTCGCCGACCTCGACCCCGTCCCCGAGCAGCTCGCCGACATCAGCGGGCGGGTCGGCGACCTCGAGCGCCGAACAGCGCGTCGCCGAATATCTGAGCGCGCTCAAGAGCGCTGTGAGCGGGCGCCGCCTGGTGCAGCTCCCGTACGGCGACCCCGACCTGGCCGGCGTCGTCGACGGGCGCGGCACCACCCTGCTCACGGCGGCGGAGAACGCAGCCGGGACCGGCGACTCGTCGATCCTGGGCTCCGTGCTCGGGTCGACGCCGATCACCGACGTGGCCTGGCCGGCCGGCGGCTGGGCCGATCCCGCCACGATCACCGCAGCGCCCCGGGTCGGCATCAACACCCTGCTGCTCGCCGCGTCGTCGCGGCCGCCGACGCTGCAGCAGACCACGACGCCGACGGCCGTCACCCCGCTGACGCCGGACGTCAACGCGGTGCTGTTCGACGACCTGCTGTCGACGCTGCTCGGCCGCACCAACAGCGCGACGACGGCGGTGCTCAACCAACAGCGCTTCCTGGCCGAGACCCTCGCCACCGTCTACGAGCGACCGGACCGGCCGCGCACCTGCTGGTCGCTGCACCCCGCACCTTCGACCCGGATCCCGTTACGGTGCAACGGTTCTTTGCGGCTCTCGCCCAGGCGCAATGGATCACGCCGGCCACGCTGAGCCAGCTGCGCACGGCCGAGGGACAGGCCACGGTGAGTGACCGCCAGGCCCTGCCGGTGCCGGCCGCGACCAAGCGCACCCAGCTGCCGGCGAGCCAGATCACCGCCGTGCGCGACGTCCGCACCGACGGCCAGCCAGCTCGCGGCTGTCGTCAACGGCGACCCGACCCTGGAGCAGACCCGGATCGACGCCCTGCGGCTGGTCTCGACGATCTGGCGCGGCCGGGTCGGCACCGCGGCGCTGCGGGTCAAGGCGCTGAAGGCGGCGCTGACGGCCCAGGCCGGCAAGGTGCACATCCTGCCGCTGAGCAACCTCAACTTCCTGGCCAGTGACGGCAACCTGACCCTGTCCGTGGCCAACGAGCTGGGCCAGGAGGTCCGCGGGGTGCGGGTCGTCGTCCAGCCCGGCAACGGCCGGCTGGTCGTGGTCAAACAGGCGGCGCCGATCACGGTCGAAGCCGATCGCCGTACGACGATCAAGGTCCACGTTCATGCCGTCGCCGGCGGGATGGTCCCGGTCACGGCGCGCATCCTCACCCCGGACGGCCTGCAGATGGGCAAGACCGTCACGGTGCAGGTGCATGTGCGGCCGACCGACACCTGGGCGTTCTGGGTGCTCGGCGTCGCGGCCGGCCTGACCTTCGTCATCGGGCTGGTGCGCACGCTGCGCCGCGGCCGGGCCCGGCCGCGGCTGCTGGCGCCGGAGGTCGACGAGCTGTGAGCGAGGACTCTCTCGTCCGCAGCAGTGCGGTCATGGCCGGCGGCACGCTGGCCTCGCGGATCCTCGGTGTCGTCCGCGCGTCGATGCTCACGGCGCTGCTCGGCGTCAGTGGGGCGCTCGGGTACGACGCGTTCTCGACCGCCAACACGGTGCCGACGACGATCTACAACCTGGTCGCCGGTGGACTGCTCAACGCGGTGCTCGTCCCGCAGATCGTGCGGGCCGCCAAACACGACGACGGCGGCGAGGACTTCCTCAACCGGCTGCTCACCCTGGCGCTGGTCGGCCTGCTCGCCATCACGGCCCTCGTCGTGGCGCTATCGCCTTTGGTACCAGTCATTTTCGCCACCTCGCGGTGGGACCACCATGCCGTCGAACTCTGCATCGCCTTCGCGTTCTGGTGCATGCCCCAGGTCTTCTTCTATGGCGCCTACACGATGCTCGGCCAGGTGCTCAACGCCCGCGGCAACTTCGGGCCCTACATGTGGGCGCCGGTCCTCAACAACGTCGTCGCCATCGCCGGCATCGGCGTGCTCCTGGTCAGTGTCGGCGGGGCCGGACAGCACCCGCGCCCGCCGTCGGCCTGGACCGCGGGGCAGATCGCGATGCTCGGCGGCACCGCCACCCTCGGCGTAGCGATCCAGGCGGCGGTCCTGGTCTGGCCGCTGCGCCAGCTCGGCATCCGCTACCGACCGCGGTTCGGCTGGCGCGGGGTCGGCCTGCGCAGTGCCGGCCGGGTGGCGGGCTGGACGTTCCTGGCCGCGCTGGTCGGGCAGCTCGGCTTCATCGTGACGTCGCGCGTCGTGACCTCGGCGGTCGTCCAGGGCGGCGCCGGCCGCGGCGCCTACGACAACGCCTTCCTGCTGTTCATGCTGCCGCACTCGCTGATCACGGTCTCGCTCGTGACCGCGCTCTTCACCCGGATGAGCCGGGCGGCCGCGGCCGGAGCCACCGACGAGGTCCGGCGCGACGTCTCGCTCGGCCTCCGGCTGACCGGCGTCGCGACGATCCTGGCGACCGGTGCCGTCCTGGTCCTCGGGCCGGACATGGCCTCGACCCTGTTCGCCGGCAACACCCTGCGGGACACCGACGCGATCGCCTACACGACGATGGCGATGATCCTGGGCGTCGTCCCGTTCAGTGCCCAGTACCTGCTGCAGCGGGCGTTCTACGCCTACGAGGACGCCCGGACCCCGTTCCTGATCCAGATCCCGGTCGTCGTCACGGCCGCGCTGATCTCGGTCGTGTCCCTCAAGACCCTTTCCCCGCGCTGGATCGTCGTGGGCGTGGGCCTCGGCCTCTCCGCCGGGTTCAGCGTCGGGGCCCTGATCTCGTTCCTGGTCCTGCGCCGCCGGATCAACGGCGTCGAGGGCCGGAGCATCCTGCGGACCTATACCCGGCTCGGCCTGGCCTGCCTCCTGGCCGCCGTCCCGGCCCTGGCCATCACCCGCGGGCTGCATCACCTGCTGGGCGAGGGCAAGGCCGTCGGACTGTTCTCCCTGGCGGCCGGTGGCCTGGCGATGATCGCGGTCTACGGCCTGGCCTGCCGCCGGATGCGGGTGGCCGAGGTCGACGACCTGGTCGGGCCGTTGTTGCGCCGGTTCGGGGCCGGGCGGGGCAGCACGCTCAAGTAGGCCCACCGACCACGCCGATTCTGCGGTCATGGTGATCGTGCGCGACCGTGGTGACATCCTGCTGGGCTGGCTGGCCAAGCTGGTGCTCGCCCTCGGCGTCGTCGCCCTGCTCGGCTTCGACGGGGTGACCGTCGGGCTGGCCACCGTGTCCGTCCAGGACCAGGCCAACAACGCGGCCGGCGCCGCCCGGGACGAGTACGCCGTGCACCACGACCCGCGGCTGGCCTACCAGGCGGCCCTCGACAGCGCCAAGGCCGCCAACCCGGCCGATGTGATCAAGCCGCTCGACTTCACCGTGACCTCGACCGGCGAGCGTCAAGCTGACCATGACGCGGCCGATCCACACTGTCGTCGCCCACTACCTGCCCGTCGACAAGTTCAAGGTGGCCACGGCCGGCGGCACCGCCGTGCCGGGCACCTGATGGGGCGCCTCACCCGCGTCACCGGCTTCGGGCTCTCGATCGCCGTCGCCGCCACGATGCTGGTGGGCCAGAGCGCCCAGGCCACCCCTGACCTGGCGCACGCCAAGGCGAAGGCGGCCAAGCTCCGGCACCAGATGGCCCGGCTCCAGGTGCAGCAGTCGGTCGCGATCGAGCGCTACGACGGCATCCAGGACCAGCTCCAGCAGGCCGTCAGCACCGAGCTCAGCAACGGCGACCAGGCCACGAGCCTGGCCGCCCACGCCCAGCACGCCCAGGACGCCGTCATCGGCCGGGCTCGCGCGCTGTACATGAGCGGCGGCCAGCTCAGCCTCATCGCCACCGTGCTCAGCGGCAGCACGCCCGGCGACGTTCTCGAGCGGGCCCAGACCGTCCGCTCCGTCATCGGGTCGGACTCGCTGACCGCCGCCGCCGACCAGGCGATCGCCGTACAGGCTGCCGGCATCGCCAAGGCGAGCACCGTCAGCCGTGAGCAGGTCGTGGCCCTGCGCCAAGAGGCCACCGTGAGCCTGCTCCAGGTGCAGACCCTCCTGGCCCGCCAGCGCGCGCTGCTCCAGCACGCCGACAAGGCCGTGGTCCGGCTGGCCGCCGCCGAGCAGCGGGCCGCCGAGGCCCGCGCGCTCGCCGACGCCGCCAACTCGGGCCGAGCGGCCGGCGTACCGGTCGGCTCCGGTGACTCCGCCTCCCTGCCCAGCACGATCGAGGGCCCGAACGCGGCCGCAACCGCCGCCATCGCCGCCGCCCGCTCGAAGCTGGGCACCCCCTATCTCTGGGGCGCGACCGGCCCGAACCGGTTCGACTGCTCCGGCCTCATGCTGTGGTCCTACGCCCGGGCCGGCGTCACGCTGCCCCGGACGTCGCGGGCCCAGTACGCCGGCCTGCCGCACGTCGCGCTCAGCGACCTGCAGCCCGGTGACCTGGTCTTCTATGCCACCAACACCTCGGACCCGGGCACGATCCACCACGTGGCGATGTACCTCGGCGACGGCCTGGTGATCCACGCTCCGCACACCGGCGACGTCGTGCGCTACGCGCCGGTCGCGATGGGCGGCCTGATCGGGGCGGTCCGGCCGACGCTGTAGCCGGACAAGTCCTCACCAAACCCGCCAGGTTCACCACGCTTCGCAGCACCGTGCTCACCGGCCGCAACACCTAGCATTGGTCACTGGCCCGGGGACCCCCAGCGGCCATGACACAGCACGGGCCAGCAGGTCGACCCAGGGTCGGCAGCTCCGAACCGGGAAGGGTGGCAGGTCGTGGACACCGTGGGCCCGGGGAGCGTCCTTGCCGGGCGCTACCACGTCCAGGAGCGGGTCCACCTAGGCACCTGGTCCTCGATCTGGCAGGCCCTCGACGAGACCCTCGACCGGCCGGTCAGCCTGCGCGTCGTCGATGCCGGGCATCCGCGCGGCTCGGACGTCCTCGATGCCGCCCGCCGGGCGGCGGGGGTCGAGGACCCGCGGCTGCAGCGGGTCCTGGACGTCGGCGTCGAGAACGGGCTCACCTACGTCGTCTGCGAGTGGGTCGGGGCGGACAGCCTCACCGACCTGTTGCGCTCCGGACTGCCCTCCCCCGACGAGGTACGCCGGCTGGTCGGCGAGGCGGCCACCGCCCTCGAGGCGGCTCGGCACCGCGGCCTGCACCACCTGGCGATGACGCCGGACACGCTGCTGCGCGGCCATGACGGGCCGATCACGGTGACCGGCCTGGCCATCGACGCCGCGCTGGCCGGCACCGAGATCACCGATGGCGCCGAAGCCAGCCGGCGCGACGCGGTGGCGCTGGTCTCCCTGATCTACGCCGGTCTGACCGGCCGCTGGCCGCTCGACCCGGTGCCGGGGCTCGAGCCGCCGCCCCGGGTGAGCTCGGCGCTGCCGGCCCCGACCGAGCTGGCCTCCGGGGTGCCGGCCGACCTCGACGCGCTGTGCGTGCAGACGCTGCGCGACGGGGCCGGGCCGACCGACCCGGGCCAGCTGGCCACCCAGCTCGCGCCGTGGGCGGCCGGGCCGGTCATGTCGCCGCACCGGACCGTCGGCGCGTTCCCGATCTCCCTCCACGGGGACACCGCTCCCGCGACGACCGTGCTGCCGGCGGTCGGTGAGGCCCGCTCGGTGCAGGCGACCGTGGCCGCGGCCAAGCCGCCTCCTCCGCCCGCACCGCCGGTCCGCCCGCCCAGCACGCACGTGCCGCCCCAGCCGGCCGAGCCGGACCCGGCGGCAGCAGCGACCCCACCCGCCTCGCCGGCAGCAGCCCCGCGCACGCCTCCGGCCGCCACCACCGACCCCGGCATCCGGCCGCCGGGGTTCGCCCCGCCGATGCTGCCCTCGCCCGCGGACGCCTCCGCCGCCCCGCCGCCGGCGTCCACCTGGCCGCCGATCCCGGTCGTCCGGGCGACCCCGCCGGCCCCCGCCCCAGCGGCCGCACCTCCCACCGCCCCGGCTGCTCCCGCACCTACCGCTCCCGCACCTACCGCTGCCGCCCCGGCGGCTCCCGCCCCTGCTGCGACGGCGGCCGCGCCGATGATGGCCCGGCCGGCCGGGCTGATGAGCCAGGTCCCCGACGCCGAGCCGCCGGCCCCGCTGCTCCCGGCCGCCCCCACGACGCGGCCGCCGGAGGCCCAGACCCGCGCCGTACTGGCTGTGGTCCTGATCTTCGTGCTGGTGCTCTGCCTGCTCGCCTACTGCGGCCTGCGCTCGTTCGGCAGCGGCGACGGCAACAAGACCGGCGGCGCCCAGCCGAGCCGGACCGCCGGAGCCTCCGCGTCGCCGAGCGGTTCGAGCAGCCCGAGCGGTTCCAGCTCCGCGACGTCGGGCTCCGCCCCCGGCGCGGCCCTGCGGATCCAGCGAGCCAGCGGCTTCGACCCGCAGGGCGACGGGTCCGAGAAGGAGAGCCTGACCAAGCTCGCGTACGACGCCAAGCCCTCGACCGGCTGGACCTCCGACACGTACCAGAGCACCGCCTGGGGTGGCCTCAAGAAGGGGGTCGGCCTGCGGCTGGACCTCGGCAGCGCGAAGACGATCCACTCCGCGCAGCTGCGGATCGGTGGCACCGGAGCCAGCATCCAGCTGCTCGCGGTCAAAGGGGACTCCCTCAGCGGCTCGACCGTGCTGGCCCAGAGCGCTGGCGTGCAGGGCGCAGTGACGCTCACCGTGACCAAGGCCGTGGCCACCCGCTACGTCGTGATCTGGTTCACCAAGCCGGGCCGGTTCAACGACGGCTACCGAGCCGAGGTCGACGACGTGAGGCTGCGGTGAGCGGACCCACCACGCCGACCCACGTCACCGGTGGGGCGGGCGGCCGGAACGACGCCGAGCTCCTGTCGGCCCACGTGTCCGGAGACCCGGACGCCTTCGGCGAGCTGGTCCGGCGGCACCGCGACCGGCTCTGGGCCGTCGCGCTGCGCACCCTCGGCGACCGTGAGGAGGCCGCCGACGCCGTCCAGGAGGCGTTGCTGTCCGCCTATCGTCGGGCCGACGGCTTCCGGGGCGACTCGGCCGTCACGACGTGGCTGCACCGGATCGTGGTCAACGCCTGCCTCGACCGGATCCGGCGGCGGACCGCCCGCCCGACCACGCCGCTGAACGACCTCGACCCAGCCCAGCGCGGGGACGAGTCCGCGGCCGCCGAGCTGCGGATCGACGTCGACCGGGCCCTGTCGGCCCTCCCGCCCGGGCAGCGGCTGGCCCTTGTCCTGGTGGACATGCACGGCCTGCCGGTCGCCGACGTGGCCCAGATCCTCGGGGTCGCCGAAGGCACGGTGAAGTCGCGCTGTGCTCGCGGCCGGGCCGCCCTCGCGCCGCTGCTGCGACCGCCGGTCGGCGGGGGTCGCCCAGCCAGTGCCAGCCGCCAGCCCGGTGGGAACCGCCCGACCGATTCAGACGTCCCATCGACGGCGAGCGCACCAGCCACGCCGATCACCCCACTAGCGACCGGACCGGGAGGTGACCTCGATGAGTGACTCGAGCCCGGACCGGCTCGACCCCACGGGTCACCTGACCCCGGAGCAGCTGGACGAGATCGCCACCCAGGCCAGTGCCGATGTCGACCCCGACCAGGCCGACGTCGCCGACGGGCCGGGTCCGGTGCTCGCCGCCCACCTGTCCGGCTGCGCCCAGTGCCGGACGGCGCTCGGCGACCAGATCGCGGTCCAGGGTTGGCTGCGCCGGGTCCCCGGCCCCGGGCCGATGCCGAGCGACGTCATCACCCGGCTCGACGCGGCCCTGGCCGCCGCGCGCCGCGACGACTCGCCGTCGGGCACCGTCCTGCCGATGCGCCCGGAGTCGGCCCGCACCAGCCGGCTCGGCCGGCTGGCCGAGTCCCGCGTCACCAAGTCCCTCGTGGCCGCCGCCGCCGTGGTCCTGATCGGGGTCGGGGGCTACGCGGCGATCAACCACACCAGCTCCACCAGCGGCTCGGCCGGGAGCTCCGCTGGCGCGGCCTCGGCTCCAGGCGGACAGCCGGCCAGCGGCGGTGCGAAGAGCGGCTTCGACGCGGCCGCGGGCGCTGTCCGGGCGAGCGGCACGGCGTACACCCAGGCCAACCTCTCGACCGAGGTGACCAAGCAGCTCAGCGGGCCCACCCCCGCCGCCCAGCCGAGCGCCCCGCAGGCCGGGACGGACTCCGAGGGCGTCCGGACCGCGCTGCGGACGCCCGCCGGGCTGCACGCCTGCCTGGCCGCGCTCGGCGACTCCGCCGCAACCCCACTCCTGGTCGACCTCGCGACGTACAACGGCAAGCCGGTGGCCGTGATCGTGCTCCCGGGCGACGCCGCCGGCCGCCAGATCTGGGTGGTCTCGCGCACCTGTACGACGCGCAACGAGGGCGTCGTGGACTACAAGCTGCTGCCCTGAGCCTGCCCTGGGGCAAGACTCGCCCGGTCGGTTCAGCGTTGGAAACGCCCGGGGAACACGGCGGCCCTAGGATCGGTTCTCCAGATCGGTGCTCCGTTTCGGGCACCTCAGGCAGCACCGCACAGCAAAGGACACCAGTGACCTCCGCGAGCACCGACGTCCGCTCGGTCATCATCATCGGCTCGGGCCCGGCGGGGTACACGGCCGCGGTCTACGCCGCGCGAGCCAACCTCAACCCGCTGGTTTTCGAGGGTTCGGTGACCTTCGGCGGGGCACTGATGAACACCACCGAGGTGGAGAACTACCCGGGCTTCCGGGACGGGGTCATGGGCCCGGACCTGATGGAGTCGATGCGCGCCCAGGCTGAGCGGTTCGGCGCCGAGCTGGTCACCGATGACGTCGTCGAGGCCCGCCTCGAGGGCGATATCAAGGAGGTCGTGACCGGCAACGGCGAGACCCACCGGGCGTACTCCGTGATCCTGGCCATGGGCTCGGCCTACCGCGAGCTGGGCCTGCCCGACGAGAAGCGGCTGTCCGGCCGCGGCGTCTCGTGGTGTGCCACCTGCGACGGCTTCTTCTTCCGCCAGCAGCACATCGCCGTTGTCGGTGGCGGTGACTCCGCCATCGAGGAGGCGACCTTCCTGACCAAGTTCGCCGAGTCGGTGACGATCGTGCACCGCCGCGACTCGCTGCGGGCCTCGAAGATCATGCAGGACCGGGCGCTGTCCAACGACAAGATCCGGTTCGCCTGGAACAGCGAGGTCACCGCGATCCACGGCCAGGACAAGGTCAGCTCGGTCACCTTGCGCGACACCGAGACCGGCGCCGAGCGCGAGCTCGACGTCACGGGCCTGTTCGTGGCCATCGGTCACGACCCCCGGGTCGAGCTGATCCGCGGTCAGGTCGACCTCGACGCCGCCGGCTACATCACGGTCGAAGGCCGTACGACGCGCACCAACCTGCCCGGTGTCTTCGCGGCCGGTGACGTCGTCGACCACGAGTACATGCAGGCCGTCACGGCCGCAGGCTCCGGCTGTGCGGCGGCGCTGGACGCCGAGCGCTACCTGGCGGCCCTGGCCGACGCACCTGACGCGGCCGAGTCTGCTGTCGGTGCCGAGACCGAGACTGTCTTCGCCCGCGCCTGAACCAGCCGAACCACAGACCACCAGATCCCCACCACGCAGTACCGAACGGAAGGAAAGCCCCGATGGGCGCCACGAAGGCCACGACCGACGCCACCTTTGACACCGATGTGCTGGGCAACGACAAGCCCGTGCTCGTCGACTTCTGGGCCGAGTGGTGCGGCCCGTGCCGTGCCGTCTCGCCGATCCTGGAAGAGATCGCCGCGGAGAACGACGGCATCGAGGTGGTCAAGCTGAACACCGACGAGAACCCGCAGATCACCGCCCGCTACGGCATCACCGGCATCCCGACGCTGAACGTCTACGTCAAGGGTGAGCTGGTGAAGTCGATCACGGGGGCTCGGCCCAAGCCGATGCTGGTCCGGGAGCTGGCCGACTACCTGGCCTGAGCGACACGAGACTGGCCTCGGCCAGTCGACGGCCAGTGGCGAATCACCAGCAACCAGCTGGAACCATGACGATCTGTCAGCCGGCCGTCACATGAAGTCACTGCGCGACCCCTGTCTGCTGCGCGAGCCAGCAGGCGGGGGTCGTGTCGTCGGGGTTAGCATCGCCCAACGCGGCGATGCCGACGGGGCTACGCACACGGGTGAAGGGGGTTGCTGATGTCTCCTGCGCGCCTCTTCCGCCTGGGTGACGTGGATCCGGCCGTCCGGGATATCCGTGACCGGTTGAGCGTGACCGGCGACCTGCCCGCGGGCGACCCCAACGGCGCCGCGGACGCGGGCGTGGACCCGCAGGTCTATGACGCCACCGTCGCCGACGCGGTCCGGGCCTTCCAGCAGCGGCGCGGGCTGCTCGCCGACGGCGTCGTCGGCCCGCAGACCTACCGCGCGCTCGACGGGGCCCGCTGGTCCCTCGGCGACCGGATCCTGCTGCACACGCCGGGCCACCTGCTCGCCGGCGACGACGTGGCCGAGCTCCAGGAGCAGCTGCTCGGCCTGGGCTTCCACGTCGGCCGGGTCGACGGGCTGTTCGGCCCGTCCACCGAGACGGCCCTACGTGAGCTGCAACGCGGTGTCGGCCTCGAGCCGGACGGCACCTGTGGTCCCTCCACGTTGCGCGCCCTCTCCCAGCTGCTCACCCGATCGGTGAGCGGCGGCCAGGCCCACCAGCTGCGCGAGACCGAGCAGGTCCGCCGGGCCGGGCCGAGCCTCGCCGGCCGGGTCGTGGTGCTCGATCCAGGCCACGGCGCCAGCGACCCCGGGGCACGTTCGGAGCGACCTGCTGGTTTGGACGAAGCCGGCGTCGTGCTGGACATCGCCCGCCGGATCGAGGGCCGGCTGGCCGCCACCGGCGTGCTCGCCGTCCTCAGCCGCGGGGTCGACGCCGACCCGGACGACCTCGAGCGGGCCGAGCTGGCCAACTCCCTCGGCGCCGATCTGGTTGTCTCGCTGCACTGCGAGAGCACCGCTTCGGCCTCGGCGAACGGCGTCGCGACCTACTTCTACGGGCACGACCGGCCCGGTGCCTGGTCCGCCGTGGGCGAGCGGCTGGCCGACCTGATCCGCCGCGAGCTGGTTGCCCGGACCGGCCTGGTCGACTGCCAGTCGCACCCGCGCACCTGGGACCTCCTGCGCCGTACGACGATGCCGGCCGTCCGGCTCGACGTCGGCTACCTGTCCAACCCCGACGATGCCCGCCGGCTGGCCGACCCGGCCTTCCGCGACACCATCGCCGACTCCGTCGTCGTCGCGATCCAGCGGCTCTACCTCGGCGAGCAGGACATGTCCGCGACCGGCGTCCTGCACCTGGCCGACGTGCTGGCCCAGGCCGGCCGAGCCGTCTGACCTGACCCGACCTGACGGCCGGCCGCTCAGTGGCCGGTCAACACCGGTGCGCGCACCGAGCCCAGCAGCCGCTCGATCGCCGACTCGACGTCCTCGCGCCAGGAGATGGCGTTCTTCAGCTCCAGCCGCAGGCGAGGGTGCCGGTAGTGCGGCCGGACCGTCTTGAACCCCACTGACCGCAACAGCTCGGCCGGGACGACACAGCCGGGCGGTGCGGCGTACCGATCCCCTTCCGGGGCACTGCGCTGCTCGAGACCGTAGGCCTCGATCGCCCGGATGCCGCGCCGGGTGAGGTCCTTCGCGGCGCTCTGCACCAGCATCCGGGCCAGACCACCGCCGGTGAACTCGGGCAGCACCCGCGCCGTCATCAGCAGTACCGCATCGGCGCTGACCGGTGCGGTCGGGAAGGCGACGCTGCGCGGCACCAGGTGCGGCGGCGCGTAGCTGACGAAGCCGGCCGGCACGTCGTCGACGTACGCGATCCGGCCGACCGAGCCCCACTCGAGCAACGCCAGCGAGAGCCAGGCTTCCTTCTCGAAGGCTGGGTCACCGCTGCGCTGGGCCCGGTCGGCGCCCACGGGGTCGAGCTCCCAGAAGACGCAGCGACGACACTGCGTGGGGAGGTCGTCGATGCTGTCCAGGGTCAGCGGGGCGACTCGGCGGCTCATGATCGACCCACGGCCGACGGGTACGGCGAACGGGCCCGGGGGCGCACGAGGGCGACGACGAAGCCGACTGCGGCACCCAGCAGGAGACCCGCTATCGCGGACCGGAGAACGTGCATCGAAAGCTCCTCACCGGGCGACCGCCCGACGCGTGCGGGGCTATCGTACGGCGGCTGGCGGCGTAGCGGGAGAGTCACAGCCCGTGGCATTTCGCCGGGCGGCTCCGCAGCCGGATGGACGCTCGGCCAGGCGGCCACGACGTCGTACCGAGCTCTGGGCGGGCTGCGTAGCGGTGCGGGCGTAAGGCCAGAGTGGCTAATCTCGTTGGTACTAAAGGGTTTTCGCTGTCAGCTGATCTGCAACAGTCTGACTTGCCGTAGGACAACTATTGTCGAATGGCTACTGGCTGCCCGGGAAGGGGCCGTTCTCACCTGGGGCGATCTGGCTGACGATCCGCTGGAGGTCGTCGACGGTGGCGAACTCGACGGTCAGCCGGCCCTTGCGCCGGCCCAGGGCGATCTTGACCCGGGTGTCGAGCCGGTCGGACAGCCGGGCCGCCAGGTCGTCGAGGACGGCCATCCGGGCGCCCGGCCGAGGCTGCCGGGTCGACGGCGCCCGGTCGTCACCGACCGCCACGATCTCCTCCACCGAGCGGACCGACAGGCCCTCGGCGACGATCCGTTGGGCCAACCGCTCCATCGCGGCCGAGTCATCCAACCCGAGCAAGGCCCGGGCGTGACCGGCCGAGAGCACGCCGGCCGCGACCCGGCGCTGGACCAGGGGCGGCAGCCGCAGCAGCCGCAGCGTGTTGGAGATCTGCGGGCGGGAGCGCCCGATCCGGGCTGCCAGCTCGTCGTGAGTGCAGCCGAAGTCGTCCAGCAGCTGCTGGTAGGCCGCCGCCTCTTCCAACGGGTTGAGCTGGCTGCGATGCAGGTTCTCCAGGAGCGCGTCCCGGAGGAGGTCGTCCTCGGCGGTCTCGCGGACGATCGCCGGCACCGCGTCCAGGCCGGCCAGCTGGCTGGCCCGCCAGCGACGCTCGCCCATGATCAGCTCGTACTGAGCTCCGGAGCCGTCGGCCGCTGCTCCCGGAGCGGGGCGCACGACGACCGGCTGGAGCACCCCGATCTCCTTGATCGAGTGGACCAGCTCGGCCATCTCGTCCTCGTCGAAGACCTGTCGGGGCTGCTTGGGGTTGGGACTGATCTGCCCGACCGGGATCTCCGCGAAGTGCGCGCCTGGCACCGGGACCAGCCCGTTCAGGTCGACGACCGGCGCCGAGCCCCCCGCGCCACCGCCGTCCGCCGGCTCGTCGCGGTCACCGAAGAACACGTCGACCGGGCGCTCGCCGGTCCGCGTCGTGCCGGGCTCCGGCCCGGTCGGGATCAACGACCCCAGGCCACGGCCCAGGCCGCGTCGCTTCTCGCTCACCGCTGCTCCTTCGACACCACTGCCTGGTCAGGCACTGCCTGGTCGGACGGGTCCGGCGTCGTGGCCGCGCCCCGCTCGGCCAGCTCGGTCGCCGCCTCGAGGTAGCTCAGCGCACCGCTCGAGCCCGGGTCATAGGTCATGACGGTCTGGCCGTGACTCGGGGCCTCCGAGATCCGCACGGACCGCGGCACGGTCGTCCGCAGCGACTCGGCCGGGAAGTGCGAACGCACCTCGTCGGCGACCTGCGAGGACAGCCGGGTCCGGCCGTCGAACATCGTCATGAGGATCGACGAGACGTGCAGGCCCGGGTTGAGGTGGGCCTGGATCATCTCGATGTTCTTCAGCAGCTGGGAGAGCCCTTCCAGCGCGTAGTACTCGCACTGGATCGGGATCAGCACCTCGCCGGCCGCCACGAAAGCGTTGACGGTCAGCAGGCCCGAGGCTGGGCGGGCAGTCGATGAAGACGTAGTCCAGCGCGCTGCATCCCGGACTGCTCGCGGTCCTGCAGATAGGTCTGCAGCGCCCGGTGCAGCCGGTTCTCCCGGGCGACCAGCGAGACCAGCTCGATCTCCGCGCCGGCCAGGTCCAGCGTCGCCGGGGCGCAGTGCAGGGTCGCGAACTCGGCGGTCGTCTGCACGACCTCGACCAGCGGGCGACCCTCGACGACGACGTCGTAGATGCTCGGCACTTCGGCGTGGTGGTCGATGCCGAGCGCGGTCGAGGCGTTGCCCTGCGGGTCGAGGTCGATCACCAGAACACTGAGCCCGCCCTGGGCCAAGCGCGGCGGCCAGGTTGACGGTGGTCGTGGTCTTGCCGACGCCACCCTTCTGGTTGGCCACCGCCATGACCCGGTCGTACGGCCCGGCTTGGGCAGCACCCGGTCGCGCAGGACGATCCGACGCCGCGCGTCCTCGGACACCTGCCGGGCCAGCGGGGTGTCGATGTCGCCGTCCGGCAGCGAGTTCGCGACGATCGCGCGCACCTCGTCGGTTCCACGTGAAACATTTGCCGGCACCGTCCTGGCCCGGTGCGGACCGGCGTCTGTTTCACGTGAAACAGCGGGGGTCGTTGCACCGGTGTCGGTCGAGTCGGTCGGCGAACTGGCCGGGTCGGCCGGCTGGATGTCGCGGGTGTCGGTCAGGTCGATGACCCGGTCGGCCGGTGTGATCTCCGACGGGCTGTTGGCCTCTGTGGTGGTCTGGCGGTCGATCTCGGCAGACCCGCGACGGTCCGAGCCGATCGTCCAGCTGGACGTTCGAAAGATCAGCGTCATCGGAGTGGGGGACCGGCCAGCCCAGGTCTCCGGTCGGCTCATTGCCGCCGCTGGCAGCCGGCTCGGTCAGTGGCCAGCCCAGTCCGGGGGCGGCCGCGAAAGTGCTCACGCCTCACCGCCTCGTCCCCGTGGATGTGACCGGCTCCCGGTCCGCGAACGCCTGGTCGGCGCCGCGCTCGTGCCGACCTTAACGCGGATCACCGACGTCGGGTCAGCGAGTCGGCCCAGCCCGATCGTCTCGAGTCCCCATCCGACCGCGCGGAGCCGGCGCAGCTGGGGCGCGGCCACGGCCAGCTCGGCCTCGGCGCCCTGTCCCTTCATGGCCAGCAGCTCCCCACCCGGGCTGACGAGGGGCAGACACCAGCGGGCCAGCCGACCCATCGGGGCCACCGCCCGGGCCGTCACGACGCCGGCCGACAGCGACCCGGCGAGCTCCTCGGCGCGACCTCGGCGGACCTCAACGTTGGTCAGCCCGAGCCGGCCGACGACGTCGTCCAACCAGCCGGACCGGCGGAGCAACGGCTCGACCAGAGTGACCGTCAGGTCCGGCCGGGCGATGGCCAGCGGGATGCCGGGCAGGCCCGCCCCCGACCCGACGTCGATGACGTGAGCGCCGGCCGGGATCAGCTCCTCGAGGACCGCGCAGTTCATCAGGTGCCGGGTCCAGATCCGCGGCAGCTCACCCGGGCCGATCAGCCCGCGGACGGTGGCCTCGGTCGCCAACAGGTCGGCGTACCGCTCGGCCAGCTCGAGCCGAGACCCGAAGATCGCGGCCGCTGCCGGGGGAGTGACTTCGAGCGCCGCATCGACTGCGTGGTTGGTTTCACGTGAAACGGCGCCCGGGTCGAACCGGCCGTCGCCCTCGGCGTCAGCCGAGTCAGCCGAGTCAGTGGGGTCAGTGGCGTCAGGGGTCGGGAACAGGTCCGCTGGTTTCACGTGAAACAGCGTCAGAGTCAGCCGGCCGGCCGGACCACGATCCGGCGGTCCGGCTCGACACCGTCCGAGCTGGACGAGAGACCCGCCGCCGAAACGGCGTCGTGGACGATCTTGCGCTCGAACGGGTTCATCGCCTCGAGCCGCAGCGGCTCGCCGCTGTCCCGGACCTGGGTGATGGCCTCCTGAGCCCGGGCCACCAGCTGCTCCCGACGTCGGGCCCGGTGGCCGGCGACGTCGAGCATCAGCCGGGTGCGGTCGCCGGTCCGGGCCTGGACGGCGAGCCGGGTCAGCTCCTGCAGCGCCTCCAGGACCTCGCCGTTCTGGCCGACCAGGCGGCGCGGGACTCGGCCCTCGGAGGAGTCGACGATGGCCACGGAGGCGCGCTCGCCCTCGACGTCCACGTCGAGGTCGCCGTCGAGGTCGGCGATGTCCAGCAGCCGCTCCAGGAAGTCGGCCGCGATCTCGCCCTCGCGCTCGAGCCGAGCCGCGGTCCCCTTGGGTCGCTCGTCAGCGTCGTCAGAGTCCTCAGCGTCGTCGGCGTCGTCATCGTCGGCATCGTCGGCGTCGTCAGAGTCCTCGGCGTCGGCAGTCGTCGGCATCGTCAGCCGTCTCGTCGGCCTCGTCGGACACCTCGGACTCCTCGGACTGCTCGAGACTCGGCGGAGTCCGGCGACTCCTCGAGCTCGGCGGAATCATCGACCGGAGAACGGTTTTCGACCTCCGCGTCGCTCTCGGCGCTCTCGGCGCTCTCGACATCGGCCGGCTCGGCCGAAGCCGCCGGCTCGGTGGTCGCTACGTGCTGCTCGTCAGTACTCACTCAGGCTCCTTGCGGACGGCTCGCCCAGGGCGAGGCAGTCGGGACAGGTCGACAGTCGGGCTGGGCTCGGCCACCGATGACCGGTGCCGAGCCAGGGTCAGCCGGCCTTGGCCGACCCGGGGTCGCCCGGGTCGGACTCGTCATCGGGGTCTTGCGCGTTCGGGTCGGACTGACCGGACTGACCCGGCTTACCCGAGCCCGGCTTACCGGAGCCCGGTTGGCCCGGCTGACCGGACTACGGACCGGACGGACCGGATTGAGCGGCTCGGCCGGACGAGGCGTTCGGCCCGGCGGTGCCGGGGGGCTTGGGGCGCTTCTTGCGCGGCTGGTTGCGCTTGGGCTGCTGGCGCTGCCCAGGCGTCGGCGGGGGAGCATCGTCGTCCGGACCGTCGTCCGTGCCGTCGGTCACCGGGGGCCTTGTCCTTGGCCTTGCGGGCCCGCCGGGCCTCCAGGTCCTTCTCGGCCTGCGAGCCGGGCGCCGGCATCCGCCGGATCACGTAGAACTGCTGGCCCATCGACCAGACGTTCGTGGTCAGCCAGTAGAGCAGGACACCGATCGGGAAGTTCACGCCGGAGATCGCGAAGAAGAACGGCAGGACGTACATCAGCATCTTCTGCTGCTTGGCGAACGGGTTGTCCAGTGCGGCCGCCGGCATGTTCTTCTGCATCAGCTGGCGCTGGGTCGTGAAGGTCGAGGCCGACATCAGCACAATCAGGGTGATTGTCAGGATCTGCGTGCTCAGGCTCGACGCCCCGATGAACTTGTCCGAGATCCGCGCCCCGAACAGGGTGGCCCGGTCGGCCTGGTGGATCAGGCTCAGCGAGAACGGACCGATCGCGTGCGGGTCGGGCTGGGCGATGTTGCGCAGCACCCGGTACAGCGCGAAGAAGACCGGCGACTGGAGCAGGATCGGCAGGCACGAGGCGAACGGGTTGGTGCCCGACTCCTTGTAGAGCGCCATCGTTTCCTGGGTCATCGCCTGCCGCGACGCCGGGTCGGTCTTGCCCTTGTACTTCTTCTGGATCTTCTGGATCTCCGGCTGGATCAGCTGCAGACCGCGGGAGGCCTTGATCTGCTTGACGAACAGCGGGATCAGGATGATCCGGATGACGATGACCAGGCCGACGATCGACAGCGCCCAGGTGAAGCCGGACGCCGCCGGCATCCCGATCGCGGTGAGCGCGCTGTGGAAGCCCACCATGATCGTGGCCACCACCCACTCCAACGGAGCCAGGATGGCGCTGAAGAAACTGCCGATGCTGCCCATGTGTGCCTAACGCGTCCGGAGGGTGGGCGTGGTTGCGCCCGATGTGTGGGGGTGTGTCCCGCGCTTCGCCTGCCGAGCCGTACGGCGAGCGCCCGCAGGCGGAACGTGGTCCACGCCACCGGGGTTCCACGGGTGACAGCGCAGCAGCCGCCGGCCGGCCAGCCAGGTGCCGCGCAGTGCGCCGTGCGTGCTCAGGGCCTGCACCGCGTACGACGAGCAGGAGGGGTAGAACCGGCAGCGCGGCCCGAGCAGTGGCGAGAGCACCAGCTGGTAGCCGCGGACCAGCGCGGTCAGCAGCCGGGCCAGCGGGCTCATCGGGCCCGCTCCATGACGTCGCCGAGAAGTTGCCCGGCGTACGGCGCTGGCCAGCGCGGAGTCGACCTGCTCGCCGAGCGCGGCCGAGCGAGGCGCCGGCAGCGGGCGGCAGGGCCCGGACGACCAGCCGAGAACCCGGCGGAACCGCCTCGATCCGGGCGGCCAGAAGGGGACGAAGCCGGCGGACGACCCGATGCCGGACGACCGAGTTGCCGACGGACTTGGGCACGACGAAGCCGACCCGGACCGGGAGGTCGAGGGAGGTGGCCGACGTCGGGCACCACGGGGTTGTCGGCTCCAGCCGCACCATCGGGCAGCAGCAGGTGCAGCACCACAGCCGGTCGGCCGGCGCGAGCGCCGTGCCGGATCACCGCCGAGAAGTCCCGGGGATGGCGAAGCCGGTGCCGGGCGCTGAGCACTGCTGCTGCGCCTCAGGCGGACAGGCTGGAGCGACCCTTGCGGCGGCGGGCGGACAGGATCGCGCGACCGGCACGGGTGCGCATGCGCAACCGGAAGCCGTGGGTCTTGGCCCGGCGCCGGTTGTTCGGCTGGAACGTGCGCTTGCTCACGAGGACTCCGTAGAAAGCAGATAGCTGGCACGGCTGTCGCGAGCCGATCTGGACCGCCGCGAGGCCGTCTTCAGGGCAGGCAACAACGTCCGCCACTGCGGCGGAATGACCCACGGTACGGCTCCGTGCACAGGGCGGTCAAACCCTGCGGCTGAGCCCCACAAGCGGCCCCGAACCTGCCAGGATGGCCCAGGTACGCGGGCCAGGGGAGTCGCCACGCCGTGGGCGGCTGCACGGGTGCTGGAGCAGGCGCAAGCACGCTAGTGAGTACGGATCTGAGTTCGGCCAAAGGGGTTTCGGGGAGTGGGTTGTCGGTCTCCCGTGGCGCTTGTTAGCGTCGCGGGTCGCGACAAACCACCAATCCACAACCTGTGGATGAAAGTGTGGACGCGCAGTGGATCGTTGCCTGGACCGTCGCGAAAGCGACCTCTCGGCCAGCGTGCACTGGGGTGAGGATGGGTATTGGTGAGCACGCCGGTCGCGCAGGACGAGGTCGACTTCACGGCCGTCTGGAACAGCGCGCTGAACATGGTCGCGGACACGATGTCGGCCCAGCAGAACGCCTTCCTGCGGCTGGCCCGCCTGGTCGGGCTGATCGACAACACCGTGCTGCTGGCCGTGCCCAACGACTTCACCAAGGGTGTCCTCGAGGAGCGGCTCGCCGCTCCGCTTGACCGACGCCCTGAGTGACCAGCTCGGCCGGGACCTGCACCTGGCCGTGACGGTCGACCCGAGCCTGTCCAGCGGTCCCGAGCGGTGCGGCCGCCGCCGCCCTGGCTGCGGAGAGCGACCGTGCTGGCGGCGACGTCGTCGACCTGACCGTGACCGATGACCCGAGCCCCTCCTCGGCCCAGGCCCTGGAGGCGGACATCTTCCGCGTCGGCCCCTCGCCCGCCACGACCGCGCCGCGCGAGTCACGGCTCAACCCGAAGTACACCTTCGAGACATTCGTGATCGGGGCCAGCAACCGGTTCGCCCACGCCGCGGCCGTCGCGGTCGCCGAGGCGCCGGCCAAGGCCTACAACCCGCTGTTCGTCTACGGCGAGTCCGGGCTGGGCAAGACCCACCTGCTGCACGCCATCGGCCACTACGCCCGCAACCTCTACCCCGGCGTACGGGTCCGGTATGTGAACTCCGAGGAGTTCACCAACGACTTCATCAACAGCATCCGCGACGACAAGGCCCAGGCGTTCCAGAGCCGCTACCGCGAGATCGACGTCCTGCTGATCGACGACGTGCAGTTCCTGCAGCGGGCCGAGCGGACCCAGGAGGAGTTCTTCCACACGTTCAACACGCTGCACAACGCCAACAAGCAGATCGTCATCACCTCCGACCTGCCGCCCAAGCAGCTGCAGGGCTTCGAGGAGCGGATGCGCAGCCGGTTCGAGTGGGGCCTGATCACCGACGTGCAGCCGCCGGACCTCGAGACCCGGATCGCCATCCTGCGCAAGAAGTCCGCGCACGAGAAGCTCACCGCGACCGACGACGTGCTCGAGTTCATCGCCAGCAAGATCTCCACCAACATCCGCGAGCTCGAAGGCGCGCTGATCCGGGTCACGGCGTTCGCCAGCCTCAACCGGCAGACGGTCGACCTCAACCTGGCCGAGATCGTGCTCAAGGACCTGATCATCGACGACCACGCGCCGGAGATCACGGCGGCGCAGATCATGGGCCAGACGGCCGGCTACTTCGGCCTGACCATCGACGACCTGTGCAGCTCGTCCCGCTCCCGGGTCCTGGTCAACGCCCGGCAGATCGCGATGTACCTGTGCCGTGAGCTGACCGAGCTCTCGCTGCCCAAGATCGGCCAGCACTTCGGCGGCCGCGACCACACCACGGTGATGCACGCCGACCGCAAGATCCGGCTGCTCATGGCCGAGCGGCGCAGCATCTACAACCAGGTCACCGAGCTGACCAACCGGATCAAGCAGCAGCCGCGCTGACGGTCTCGGCACGTTTCCGACTGGTTACGGATCGCGCACACGTTGTGGACAACGTTGTGGAGCGACCTCACCTTTCGTCCCAGGTTTTCCACCGCAGCTGTGGACAACCGGTGGATGATCCAGCAGCGCTTGGGGAGCGAGGTGAACAGCCTGGGTACGCCGGGTGGACAGCACGTCGGTCGTCCACCGCGGCGCACCGGAACTGCCCTCGTCGTCCCCAGCTCCCCCACAGGCCGAGCACCCGCTGACCTGCACCAATGCCGCTCGTCCACAGGATCCACACCACCGAAGAAGACGATGATTCTTACTCAGATGATGATGTCGCCCGAGGAGACGTCAATGAACCGACGGCGGCGTATCGCATCCGGCCCGCGTGCGGATACTGTCGTCCCGCGCTGAGCGTCAGCGCGCGGACCTCGTGCGCCCTAGCAAGCCGGCAGATGGCCCACGCGGAGTTCGATCCGGAAGGACGGTGGCACGTGAAGTTTCAGGTTGAGCGAGACGCGCTCGCCGATGCCGTGAGCTGGGCCGCCCGCGGGCTGCCCAACCGCCCGCCCGTCCCGGTGCTCGCCGGTGTGCTGCTCGAGGCCGACGCCGAGGGCACGCTGACTCTCTCGGCCTTCGACTACGAGGTCTCGGCCCGGGTGAGCGTGCCGGCCGACGTGAGCGAGGCCGGCCGGGTGCTGGTGTCGGGGCGGCTGCTGTCCGACATCGCGCGCAACCTGCCGGGCAAGCCGGTCGACGTCGTGACCGAGGGCTCCAAGGTCACCGTCACCTGTGGTGCGACCCGGTTCACCCTGCTGACCATGCCGGTCGAGGAGTACCCGACGCTGCCGACGATGCCCGAGGCGTCCGGCGCGATCAGCGGCGACG
The DNA here is from genome assembly GCA_963794535.1 of uncultured Actinomycetota bacterium. Classification (GTDB taxonomy): domain Bacteria; phylum Actinomycetota; class Actinomycetes; order Actinomycetales; family CAVURS01; genus CAVURS01. The sequence continues at coordinate 332,053 of CAWCEI010000011.1, read as the reverse complement.
TCTTCACCCAGGCCGTGGCCCAGGTGACGGTCGCCGCCGGTCGCGACGACACGCTGCCGATCCTGACCGGCGTCCGGCTGGAGATCGACGGCGACAAGATCACCCTGCTCGCGACCGACCGCTACCGGCTGGCCCAGCGCGAGCTGACCTGGTCGCCCGAGGCGACCGACGCGTCCGGCGTTGCGCTGGTGCCGGCTCGCACGCTGTCCGAGACGGCCCGGGCGCTCGGCTCGACCGCCAGTGTCGAGCTGGCCCTCGGCCGCTCCGGCGCCGGCGACGGGCTGGTCGGCCTGGAGTCGGGCCAACGGCGTACGACGTCGCGGTTGCTCGACGGTGAGTACCCCAAGGTCTCGGCGATCTTCCCCTCCACCTCCGACACCGACGCCGTCGTCGAGACGTCGATGCTGACCGAAGCCGTGAAGCGGGTCGCGCTCGTCGCCGAGCGCAACACCCCGGTCCGGCTGCGGTTCACCGACGGCCAGGTCGTCATCGAGGCCGGCCAGGGCGACGACGCGCAGGCCAGTGAGGCGATCGAGGCCTCGCTGCAGGGCGAGGAGATCGAGATCGCCTTCAACCCGCACTTCCTGCTCGACGGGCTGGGCGTCATCGGCACGCCGTACGCGCGGCTGTCCTTCACCCAGCCCAGCAAGCCGGCCGTCCTGCGCGGCCAGAGCGAGCTCGACGGCAGCGCCGACGACTCCTACCGCTACGTGCTCATGCCGGTCCGCCTCGCCGGCTGACCAGGTCCGTATCCGACCGCCTTCACACCAGGGAGCAACGCATGCACATCGGACTCATCGGGCTGGGCAAGATGGGCGGCAACATGCGGACCCGGCTGCGCCGGGCCGGCCACGAGGTCACCGGGTTCGACTTCAACCCGGACATCGCCGATGTGCACTCGCTCGAGGACCTGGTCGCGGCACTGCCCTCGCCCAAGGTCGTCTGGGTGATGGTGCCGGCCGGTGACCCGACGCTGCAGACGGTGGCCCAGCTGGCCGGCCTGCTCGGCGAGGGCGACCTGGTGATCGACGGCGGCAACTCCAAGTTCACCAACGACACGATCAACCGCGACCTGCTGGCCCAGAAGGGCACCGGCTACCTCGACTGCGGCGTGTCCGGCGGCGTGTGGGGCCTGGACAACGGCTACGGCCTGATGGTCGGCGGCGCCGCGGCGCAGGTCGACCTCGCGATGCCGATCTTCGACGCGCTGCGGCCCGACGGCCCGCGCGAGGAGGGCTTCGTCCACGCCGGGGCGATCGGCGCCGGACATTACGCCAAGATGGTGCACAACGGCATCGAGTACGGCCTGATGCAGGCGTACGCCGAGGGCTATGAGCTGCTGGCGGCCAAGGACATCGTCGAGGACGTCCACGGCTGCTTCAAGGCGTGGACCCGCGGCACCGTCGTCCGGTCCTGGCTGCTCGACCTGCTGGTCAAGGGCCTCGAGGAGGACCCGGGACTGGCCCAGATCAGCGGCTACGTCGACGACTCCGGCGAGGGCCGATGGACCGTCGAGGAAGGCATCAACAACTCGGTCGCCATGCCGGTCATCGCGGCCTCGCTGTTCGCCCGGTTCGTCTCCCGGCAGGACGACAGCCCGGCGATGAAGGCGGTCTCCGCGCTGCGGGCCCAGTTCGGCGGCCACGCGACCAAGGCGGCGGAGGCGCACGAGGCCGGGCCGTCGTCCGGCGCCGGCTCCACCCAGGAATGATGCACTGACGGCGTGTACGTCGCGCACCTGTCCCTCACCGACTTCCGCAGCTATCCCGAGGTCGACCTGCCCCTGACCCCCGGGGTCACGGCCCTGGTCGGGCCCAACGGCCAGGGCAAGACCAACCTGGTCGAGGCGATCGGCTACGTCGCAACCCTCGGCTCGCACCGGGTGTCCTCCGACACCCCGCTGGTCCGGTTCGGTGCGCCGCGGGCCATCGTGCGCTGCTCGGTCGTCCAGCACGGCCGGCCGACCCTGGTCGAGATCGAGCTCACTCCGGGCAAGGCCAACCGGGCCCGGCTGAACCGCTCGCCGGTGCCGCGGCCGCGCGAGGTGCTGGGCACGCTGTCGACCGTGCTGTTCGCGCCGGAGGACCTGGCCCTGGTCAAGGGCGACCCGGCCGAGCGGCGCCGGTTCCTGGACGAGCTGCTGGTCGCGCGCCATCCGCGGCTGGCCGGGGTGCGGTCGGACTACGAGCGGGTGCTGAAGCAGCGCAACGCCCTGCTCAAGTCGGCCGGGGCGGCGATCAAGCGCGGTCAGGGCGACGTGCGGACCCTCGATGTGTGGGACTCGCATCTGGCGACGGCTGGAGCCGAGCTGTTGGCGGCCCGGATCTCCGCTGGTCGCCGACCTCGCGCCGTACGTCGCATCGGCGTACACCCAGGTCAGTGACAACCAGGGACCGGCGGCGATCTCTTACCGGGCCAGCCTGGCCGAGCACGAGGAGGACCCGGCGCCGGTGACCCCGGACCGGGAGCAGCTGGCCGCGCGACTGCTCGCGGCGATGGGCGGGCTGCGCAAGGCCGAGCTGGAGCGCGGGATCTCGCTGGTCGGGCCGCACCGCGACGACCTCGTGCTGGCGCTCGGGCCGATGCCGGCCAAGGGCTATGCCAGCCATGGTGAGTCCTGGTCGTTCGCGCTCGCGCTGCGGCTGGCGTCGTACGAGCTGCTGCGCTCGGATCTGGGTGAGGACCCGGTCCTGGTGCTGGACGACGTGTTCGCCGAGCTCGACACCGGGCGGCGCGAGCGGCTGGCCCAGCTGGTCGGTGGCGCCGAGCAGGTGCTGGTCACGGCGGCGGTCCCGGCCGATGTGCCTGAGGCGCTGAGCGGAGCCCGGGTCGACGTGCTCGCCGGTGAGGTCCGCCGTGCCTCCTGACCTGTCAGAACCAGGGGGACCAGATGCGACCCCTGGTTCTGACACGTCGAGCGAGGTGGGTGAGGTCGAGGCGGCTGCGCGGGCGGCGCTGGCCCGGGCCAAGGCGGCGGCCCGGGCCAAGGGCCTGCGGCCCGGCCAGTCCGGCGCCACCGCGGCCAAGCTGGCCCGCCGCCGAGCCTGGATCGCCGGTCAGGGCCGGTTCAGCGCGGCCGGTTCGGACGCCCGCGACCCCCAGCTGTTCGGCGAGACCGTCGAGCGGGTCGTCGGCGAGCGCGGCTGGACGCACGGAGGTCGCCGTGGGCGGGGTCGTCGGGCGCTGGGCCCAGGTCGTCGGCCCCGAGGTCGCGGCGCACGTGACACCCGGAGACGTTCGAGGCCGGGGTGCTCGCCGTCCGGGCCGACTCCTCGGCCTGGGCGACCCAGGTCGGCTACATGGTCCCGACCCTGCTCCGACGGCTGGCCGAGGAGCTCGGCGACGGGGTCGTGGAGCGGGTCACGGTGGCCGGGCCGGTCGGCCCGAGCTGGCGCAAGGGGATGCGCCGGGTGCCCGGGCGGGGGCCGCGGGACACGTACGGCTGAGGGTCGTCGGACCCCCGTCTCGGGTAGGGGGAGTCATCCCCCGGCCGGATCGAGGCACTGAAACGGGCTGACGGGCCGCTGGAAGCCGGTTCTGGCCCCGCGCACCGGGAATCCAGGCGGTGGACAGCGCTGTTTTGACTGTGCAAGCAGATAGGATGTCGGTGTTGCTCGGCCCCCGATGGCCGGTATCCGTCCGGAGGGAGTCTCGTGCCGCCCGTGCCCGCTGATCAGCCAGGGGACAACGTCCCGGTCGACGGTCCAGTCGACGACCAAGGTGCCGCTGTCGAGGCCATTCTCGAGGCCGCCAGCGCGGCCGCTCGAGCGGCCAGCGGCACGGAGTCGTACGACGCGAGCCAGATCCAGGTCCTCGAGGGACTCGAGGCCGTCCGCAAGCGCCCGGGGATGTACATCGGGTCGACCGGTGAGCGCGGCCTGCACCACCTGGTCTACGAGGTCGTCGACAACTCGGTCGACGAGGCGCTCGCCGGCCACGCCAGCATCATCAACATCACGATGCTCGCCAACGGCGGGATCCGGGTCGTCGACGACGGCCGCGGCATCCCGGTCGACATCGTCGCCTCCGAGGGCAAGCCGGCGATCGAGGTCGTGCTGACCGTCCTGCACGCCGGCGGCAAGTTCGGCGGCGGTGGCTACCAGGTGTCCGGTGGCCTGCACGGCGTCGGCGTCTCGGTGGTCAACGCCCTCTCGAGCCGGCTCGACGTCGAGGTCAAGCGCGAGGGCAACGTCTATCGGCAGAGCTACAGCGTGGGCGTGCCGGATGCGCCGCTCGACAAGGGCGAGCCGACCGACGAGCACGGCACGACGATCACGTTCTGGGCCAGCGCCGACGTCTTCGACACGCTCGACTTCGACTTCGAGACGCTCCGGACCCGGTTCCAGCAGATGGCCTTCCTCAACAAGGGGCTGACCATCTCCCTGGTCGACGAGCGGCCGGACCACGCCGACGAGGACGGCGGCGCGCCGACCGTCACCTACCGGTACGACGGCGGGCTGGTCGACTACGTCAAGCACCTGAACGCCTCGAAGAAGAACGACGCCGTGCACCCCGAGGTCATCGACTTCGAGTCCGAGGACAAGGTGCGGATGATCTCGGTGGAGATCGCCATGCAGTGGACGACGGCGTACAGCGAGAGCGTCCACACCTACGCCAACACGATCAACACCCACGAGGGCGGCACCCACGAGGAGGGCTTCCGGGCGGCGCTGACCAAGCTGGTCAACGACTACGCGCGCGGCAAGGGCATCCTCAAGGAGAAGGACGAGAACCTCACCGGCGACGACATCCGCGAGGGCCTGACCGCGGTGCTGTCGGTCAAGCTGCGCGATCCGCAGTTCGAGGGCCAGACCAAGACCAAGCTCGGCAACAGCGAGGTCAAGGGCTTCGTCCAGCGGGTGGTCAGCGACGAGCTCGGCCACTGGTTCGGCGCCCACCCCAACGAGGCGCGCGACGTGATCCGCAAGTCGATCAACGCGGCGGCAGCCCGGGTCGCGGCCCGCAAGGCGCGCGAGGCCACCCGCCGCAAGGGCCTGCTCGAGTCGAGCTCACTGCCCGGCAAGCTGTCCGACTGCCAGCTCAACGACCCGTCGCGCACCGAGATCTACATCGTCGAGGGTGACTCGGCCGGCGGCTCGGCCAAGGGTGGCCGAGACCCGATGACCCAGGCGATCCTGCCGATCCGGGGCAAGATCCTGAACGTCGAGAAGGCCCGGATCGACCGCATCCTCGGCAACACCGAGGTGCAGGCGCTGATCTCGGCCTTCGGCACCGGCATCGGTGAAGAGTTCGACATCAACAAGCTGCGCTATCACAAGATCGTGCTGATGGCCGATGCCGATGTCGACGGCCAGCACATCCGGACCCTGCTGCTGACCCTGCTCTTCCGGTTCATGCGACCGCTGGTCGAGGGCGGCTACGTCTACCTCGCCCAGCCGCCGCTCTACCGGCTGAAGTGGAGCCAGGGCGAGCACGACTTCGTCTACTCCGACCGCGAGCGCGACGCGCTGATCGAGATCGGCGTCGCGGCCGGGCGCAAGCTGCCCAAGGACAACGGCGTGCAGCGCTACAAGGGTCTGGGCGAGATGAACGCCAAGGAGCTGTGGGAGACCACGATGGACCCGGCCGGCCGGGTGCTCCTGCAGGTCACCCTCGAGGACGCGGCCGCGGCCGACGAGATCTTCGCGATCCTCATGGGCGAGGACGTCGAGTCCCGCCGCGGCTTCATCCAGCGCAACGCCAAGGACGTGCGGTTCCTCGACATCTAGGTCCAACACTGGCGGCGCTGACCATGAGCCGAGCGGTCGCTGCCCAACGCCGTACTGAGAACGAAGGATTCACGTGAGCGAACAGCCCCCCACCCCACCGGCCGACGACGTGCCGGCCAGCGGGACCGCCATCGGCGGTGCCGACTTCGCGATCGACGCGGACGGCAACGTGCTGACCGCCGGCGGCCGGGTGCAGGCGGTCGACCTGCAGCTCGAGATGCAGCGGTCCTACCTCGACTACGCGATGTCGGTCATCGTCGGCCGCGCGCTGCCCGAGGTGCGGGACGGCCTCAAGCCGGTGCACCGCCGGGTGCTCTATGCGATGTACGACGGCGGCTACCGGCCGGACCGCGGCTACAACAAGTGCAGCCGCGTCGTCGGTGACGTGATGGGTCAGTACCACCCGCACGGTGACTCGGCGATCTACGACACCTTGGTCCGGCTGGCCCAGCCGTGGTCGCTGCGCTATCCGCTGGTCGACGGCCAGGGCAACTTCGGCTCGCCGGGCAACGACCGGGCGGCCGCGATGCGGTACTGCGTCACCGGGGAGACCCGGGTCCGCCTAGCGGACGGCAGTACGCCGCGAATCGACGAGATCGTTCCCAACGCGGCGGCGAACAGCGACAACGACGTTGACCTGAAGGTGGTCGGCCGCAGCGGCGAGATCAGCGCGGCCAGCAAGCTCTTCCACTCCGGCGACCAGCAGACGCTTCGGCTGACCACTGACAAGGGTTACCAGCTGGCCGGCTCGACGAACCACCCGGTGCTTACCCTCGGCCACGTCGCCGGCGTACCGCTCCTGCTGTGGAAGCGACTCGACGAGATCGCCGAAGGTGACCACGTCGTCCTCTCAACCGTGCGGGTGCCCGGTGACCCGGTCACGATCTCGGACCAGCTGCTCAACGCGAAGGATGTTCCGTGCCATAGCGCGGAAGATGCTTCGCGCAAACAGACCGAGCTGCTCGGGCTCGGGCTCCTGACCCAGCGCGAGGGTCGATGGCTGACCATCGTCGACCGAGAGCTGCCGTCGTACGTTGCGTCGTACCTCGGATCCGCCGGGGACACGGCGGAGTCGCGTGGGGTGATCGAGCCACTGACCGACGGCCGGTTCGCCTACGCCAGCGTCAAATCCGTGGTGGATGCTGGGGTTCGGCCGGTCTACAGCCTGCGGGTCGACAGTGACGACCACGCCTTCATCACCGACGGCTTCGTGAGCCACAACACCGAGTGCCGGATGGCGTCGCTCGCGATGGAGATGGTCCGGGACATCGACGAGGAGACCGTCGACTTCCAGCCCAACTACGACGGCAAGACGCTCGAACCGCTGATCCTGCCCGCGCGCTTCCCCAACCTGCTGGTCAACGGGTCGGCCGGGATCGCGGTCGGCATGGCCACGAACATCCCGCCGCACAACCTGCGCGAGGTCGCGGCCGGGGTGCAGTGGTATCTCGAGCACCCGCAGGCCGACGCGGCCGAGCTGCTCGAGGCGCTGATGGAGCGGATCAGCGGGCCGGACTTCCCGACCGGCGCCCTGATCATGGGCATCCGCGGTATCCAGGACGCCTACCGGACCGGCCGCGGGTCGATCACGATGCGGGCGGTCGTCGAGGTCGAGGAGATCCAGAACCGGACCTGCCTCGTCGTGACCCAGCTGCCCTACCAGGTCAACCCGGACAACCTCGCGCTCAAGATCGCCGAGCTGGTCAAGGACGGCAAGATCGCCGGCATCGCCGACGTGCGGGACGAGACCTCGGGCCGGACCGGTCAGCGGCTGGTCATCGTGCTCAAGCGCGACGCCGTGGCCAAGGTCGTGCTCAACAACCTGTTCAAGCACACCCAGCTGCAGGACAACTTCGGCGCCAACATGCTGGCCCTGGTCGACGGGGTGCCACGAACGCTGCCGCTCGACGGCTTCGTCCGGCACTGGGTCGACCACCAGCTCGAGGTCATCCAGCGGCGGACCCGCTATCGCCTGCGCAAGGCCGAAGAGGAAGCCCACATCCTCACCGGCTACCTCAAGGCGCTCGACGCGCTGGACGAGGTGATCGCGCTGATCCGGGCCTCGGCCACGGTCGAGGTCGCGCGCGAGGGGCTGATGGAGCTGCTCGAGATCGACGAGCTGCAGGCCACCGCGATCCTCAACATGCAGCTGCGCCGGCTGGCCGCCCTCGAGCGGCAGAAGATCATCGACCGGTTCGAAGAGCTGCAGGCGCTGATCGCGGACTACAACGAGATCCTCGCCTCGCCGGAGCGGCAGCGGAGCATCGTGGGCGAGGAGCTCACGGTGATCGTCGACAAGTACGGCGACGAGCGTCGGACCCGGATCGACCCGTTCTTCGGCGACATGTCGATGGAGGACCTGATCCCGCAGGAGGAGGTCGTCGTCACGATCACCCGCGGCGGCTACGCCAAGCGGACCCGGGTCGACCAGTACCGCTCGCAGCGCCGCGGCGGCAAGGGCGTCAAGGGCGCCCAGCTGCGCGGCGAGGACGTGGTCGACCACTTCTTCACGACGACGACGCACGACTGGCTGCTCTTCTTCACCAACCTCGGCCGGGTCTACCGGGCCAAGGCCTATGAGCTGCCGGAGGCCGGCCGCGACGCCAAGGGCCAGCACGTCGCCAACCTGCTGGCGTTCCAGCCCGGCGAGCAGATCGCCCAGGTGCTGGACATCAAGAACTACGAGCAGTCGCCGTACCTCGTGCTGGCGACCCGCCGCGGGCTGGTCAAGAAGACCCGGCTGACCGAGTACGACTCGAACCGCAGCGGCGGGCTGATCGCGATCAACCTGCGTGAGGACCCGACCGGTGCGGGCGGGCTCGGCGACGAGCTGGTCTCGGCCCGGCTGGTGTCGGCCGAGGACGACCTGCTGCTGGTGTCGCGCAAGGGCCAGTCGGTGCGGTTCACCGCGACCGACGAGGCGCTGCGGCCGATGGGCCGGGCGACCTCGGGCGTGACCGGGATGAAGTTCCGCGGCGACGACCACCTGCTCGCGATGGATGTCGTCGAGGTCGGGTCGGCCCCGGATGTCTTCGTGGTGTTCGAGAACGGCCTGGCCAAGCGGACGCCGGTCGCGCAGTACCGGCTGCAGGGGCGCGGCGGCCTGGGCATCAAGGTGGCCAAGCTCTCCGACAAGGGCGGCGACCTGGTCGGGGCGCTGACCGTGACCGAGGAGGACGAGGTCCTGGTCGTGATGGAGCGGGGCAAGATCGTCCGCTCGCGGATCGACGAGGTCCGGCCGACCGGGCGCGACACCTCCGGGGTGAAGTTCGCGGCCCCGGATCCGGGCGACGCGATCATCGCCGTAGCCCGCAACCCGGAGCGGATCCTCCTCGGCGACGGCGAGGACGTCGAAGAGGGGGCCGAGGACGCCGCTGAAGGTGAAGGTGCTGTGGAGGCCGGGTCCGAGACGCGGTCCGGAGACGCGTCAGAGGTCCCGGATGGCGTACCGTCGTCCGTTGAGCACGGCACCGACTCGGGCGAGTCGGCGATCCCGGACGAACCGGGCAGCAGCGACTTGGAGCAACCGGATGGTGAGGGTGACTAAGCCCGCAACGCGCGAGGGTCGAGTCCGATGACCCCGGGCAAGCCGAGCTCGCCGGTCGCCAGGGCGCTGGCCAAGGTTTCCGGGGCCAAGGCCGAGGAAGAGCAGCCGGCCGGTACGCCGGTCGCCGCTGCCGCTCCGGCCGGCCTCGCGTCGGGCGCTCCGGTCTCCGCTCCGGTCTCCGCGGCGGCCGGTGCGGCGGCCAGTGCGCCGCCGGCCCCGAAGGCTCCGGCTCCGAAGGCTCCGGCCGCTCGCAACGGCTTAGGGTCCGCGCCCGGATCGACTGCCACTGGCCCGCTGGCTGGCGCCGCCGCCGGTCCGGCGACGGCCTTCCCCACCGCTCCGGTCGGCAGCGTCCCACCTGGCGCGCCGGGTGCGCCCGGCGCGGTTGGCGCGGCGGTTGGCTGCCGCGGCGTACGGGTCGGGCAGTGCTGCAGCCTCGACCGGCGCGACGGCGACTCAGGCCCGCCCGGCCACTCCGGCTCCGGCGGCGACCGGGCGTCGGGTCCGGCTGACCGTGGCCCGGGTCGACCCGTGGTCGGTCATGAAGATCTCGTTCCTGGTCAGCGTCGCGATCGGCATCGCGTTCGTGGTCATGGTCGCGGTGCTGTGGCTGATCCTCGACGGCATGGGCGTCTTCACCTCGGTCAACCGGACGATCTCCGATGTGGCCGGGGCGAACAGCTCGTTCGACCTGATGGACTACATCGCGCTGCCGCGGGTGCTGTCGCTGTCCGTGGTGGTCGGCGTGATCGACGTGATCCTGCTGACGGCGCTGTCCACGCTGGGGGCGTTCCTCTACAACGTCTGTTCCAGCCTGGTCGGCGGCGTGCAGCTGACGCTGTCGGACGACTAGGTCCCCGGTCGCAGAACTGGTTTGGGGCGGGCCTGGCTCGGCCGGTAGTCTCGCCTCTGCTCGGGGCCTATAGCTCAGACGGTTAGAGCGCTTCCCTGATAAGGAAGAGGTCGGAGGTTCAAGTCCTCCTAGGCCCACCCCGCTGTCCTCCAGAGGCCGTCGGCGAGCCCGGGCGCTCAGGGGAAGCCGACGCCCGGGGCCGGGGCGGTGGTCACCAGAACCTGGCCCGTGCGCTCGGCCAGCACGGCCTCGGCCTGCTCGACCCCGCGCCATTCGGTGGCGACCAGGAAGAGGGTACGGCGGTCGGATCCGCCCAGGGCGCAACCGAATGAGGGCCGGTCGAGCGGGATGCGTTGCAGGATCTCGCCGCCTTCGCGGACCCGGATCGCCTCGCCGGCGGGCCGGTCGTCGCGCCCGGTGTGCAGCTTGGTGTCGGCCGAGTGGGTCCAGACGCAACCTTCGGCGTCGAGGCAGATGCTGTCCGGGCCGATGCCGCCGGCCCAGACCCGGCGGTTGGTCAGGCTGCCGTCGTCGGTGATGTCGAACGCGGTCAGCTGGCCGGCGAACGACTCGGCGATGAGCAGGGTCTGGTTGTCCGGAGTGACGGCCATGCCGTTGGGGAAGTCGATGCCGTCGGCGACCTGCCGGACCTGGCCGTCGGCTGTGACGAGCGCGATGATGCCGGGCTCGGGCTTGTCGCCGGCCATGAAGTTGAAGCCCATCCCGTTCAGATAGATGTTGCCGCGGCCGTCGACCACGATCTCGTTCCACCGGTGGCTCGTGATGGCGGAGAGGTCGGCGTGCTCGACCCAGCTGCCGTCCGGCTCCTGGCGCTTGAGGTCCGGCCCGGTGACGAGGAGCCGGCCGTCCGGCAGCCAGTCGATCGACCAGCCCAGACCCTCGGGGCCGGTGGCCATCACCTCGCTGTTGCCGGCGAGGTCGACGGCGACGATCTCCCGGGTCCCCCAGTGGGCGAACCACAGCCGGCCGTCGTGCCAGCGCGGCGACTCGACCATGGCCAGGCCGTCGAGCAGGACGCGCGGGGCTTCCGTGCTGGAGGCTGTGCTGGTGTGGTCAGCAGTGTGGTTCATCTCGTCAACTCCTCGGAACTAGACCGTTCAGTACTGAGATCGACGCTAGCACTCGGGTACTGATCGGTCTAGTACTGTTCGATCATGCCGGACGAGCTGAGCCAGGAGCCGGGGCGATCCGCGACCAAGCGGCGGGCCATCCTCGAGGCGGCGACCGAGGCCTTCCTGCGCAACGGGTACCGCGGCACGAGCATGGACGAGATCGCGGCCGCCGCCAGCGTCTCGAAGCAGACGGTCTACAAGCACTTCGCGGACAAGGAGAGCCTGTTCAGCGAGATCGTGCGGGCGACGGTCGAGCTGGCGAGCGCACCGGTCAGCGACGAGGTGCGCGAGCTGCAGGACAGCGGTGACCTCGAGGCGGACCTGCGCGACCTGGCCCGCCGGCAGCTCGAGATGGTGATGCAGCCGCGGATCCTGCGGTTGCGGCGGCTGGTGATCAGCGAGGCGGCGCGGTTCCCGGAGCTGGGCCGGATGTTCTACGAGCAGGGGGCCGAGCGGACGGTCTCCGTGTTGGCGGCGACGTTCGAACGGCTGGGTGCTCGCGGGCTGCTGTCGGTCTCTGATCCGGTTGTTGCCGCGAGCCACTTCAACTGGCTGGTGATGTCGGCGCCGATGAACCAGGCGATGCTGCTCGGCCGGGACGTCACCCCGGCCGCGAAGGACCTGGATCGCTTTGCGGACAACGGAGTTCGCGCGTTCCTCGCGGCGTACGGGGTCCGTTCCTAGCCCGGCAACAACGCGAAGGATCCTCCGCGCTATGGCACGGAGGTTCCTTCGCGTTGAGTCAGGACTCGGCGAAGGGGCGGCCGACGACGAGACGATCGCGTACGTCGGGGTCGAAGGTCTCGGCGAGCTCGTGGTCGGCTTCGGCGCCGGCTGCGTCGAGCACGGTGGCGAAGAACGCGCGCGCGCCGACGGCGAAGATGATGTCCGCGACGTCGCCGTCGGTCAGGCCGTGGTCGGTCAAGGTCTTCACGTCGTCCGCGGTGATGCCCGGCGCATTGGTCGCGGCCTTGGTGGCGAAGGCGACGATGGCTGCGTCGGTGGCATCGAGCGTCTCGCCGGATGGGTCCTCGGCGATGGCTCGCATGGTCGCGTCGTCACCGGCGGCATCGCGCAGCATCTTGGAGTGCGCGGCGAGGCAGTAGGTGCAGCTCAGCGCGCGCGACGCGGCGATGGTGGCGAGCTCGAACCGGCGCCGGTCCATCCCGCCGCGGATGGTCAGGTTGAGGTTGGCCCAGGCGTGGGCGACCTCGGGCCGGCTGGTGAAGATCGGGGCGTAGTTGGGCAGGAAGCCCCAGGCCTTGCGCTGCCCGGCGTACCAGGTGGCGAGGTCACCGGTGGCGTCGGCTTCGTCGGTCCCTTCGATGAGCATGGGCTGCTCCTTCACTAGATGGTCGCGGTCAAACTAGCCTGCGGGCCATGACGACGACATCGGCGGCGGCACCGGCTCCGGATGCCTCGATGGCTGGGTTGTTCCGGGCGGCCGGGGAGTCGGTGCGGCGGCTGTCGGCGATCGTGTTGGCAGCGGCGGTGTGTGGGGTGCTGATCGGTGGGGTCGGCGGGCGGCTGGCGATGCTGCTGCTCGCGCGGCTGAACCCGGAGGTGTCCGGGACGTTGAGCGACGACGGGTTCGTGATGGGCCGGTTCACCGTCGTGGCGACGCTGAACCTGCTGGTCGCGGCGCTGTTCCTCGGGATCGTGGGCGCGCTGGTCTATGCGGTGGTGCGCGGGCTGCGGATCGGGCCGTGGTGGTTCCAGGTTTTGTCTGTGGGGGTCGGGCGCCGGGGTGACTGTCGCGGCGGCGATCGTGCACCGGGACGGGGTGGACTTCGTGCGGTTGCAGCCGGCCTGGCTGGCGATCCTGCTGTTCGTCCTGATCCCGTTCCTGTACGGCGTTGGGCTCATCGTGCTGGCGGAGCGGTGGCTGAAGCCGGGTTCGTGGTTCATGGCGGTTGCCCGGGTTCGTGATCCTGCTGCCGCTGCTCTTCCTGCTGATCGTGGCGCCGATCGTGCCGGTGCTGGTGTTCATCTGGCTGGTCGGGTACGGGGCGCGGCTGAGCTCGGTCGGTCGGTCTGTGCTGGACCATCCGGCTGCTCTGTGGGCGGGGCGGGCCGTGCTCGTCGTTGTCTTCTGGGTGGGGCTGCGGGACCTGCTCGCGGACACGTTCGCGCTGGTCTGAGGGCTGGTTGCTGGCTGGTTGGGGCTGGGGCGTCGGCTGGTAACTTTGTGGCTGGCCGGGTGGTTGATCCCGGTGGATTCCCTGCTCGGAGGTAGTCGTGAAGAAGCTGTTGCTGCTCGTGCTCGCCGGCGTCGGCGCGTTCGCGGTCTGGCGCAAGATGGAGTCGGACAAGGCGGAGCAGGACCTCTGGGCCCAGGCCACCGACTCGGTCTGAGCTCTCGTTCTTTGAGGTAGCGCCCGCCGACGATCTCGTACGGCGGGTGGTCGGCCCGGTCACCTCTGGCTGGGTCTCGGGGCCGTGGCGCAATTGGTAGCGCACCTGCTTTGCAAGCAGGGGGTTAGGGGTTCGAGTCCCCTCGGCTCCACCGAGTGGTCAATGGCTAGCCAGTTCGATTCCTCGCGTCGCTACTCGGCTAAATAGCCTGCTCGTGGCGAGATTGAAGCGGCGGAGACATCCGGCTTAACGTCGTCGCACGATCGCATTGACGCCAGCTAAGGACGCCAAATAGTCGGACGCGATCAGGGTCTGCCGAGCTCGGTTTCGGGCGCAATGTTGGGGCAGCCGCGCCGATGCTGATTGCGAACATCGATGGAGTCGTAATGACGCTCTTGGACAGTCGCGCCCGGATTCCGAATCACCGCGTTCCCGTGCCATGCAGATCTACCCTTGGTTCATCCGGACCACTAGACGATGCCGCACAATTCCGGAGACATCTATTCTCCGTCAAGTTCGACAACGACTTGGGTAATCGCGTGCGAGTTATACGGTGCACAAGAGGCTTAGAACGTCGCAATACGTCACGCCTTTCGTCCCGATTGGTGATGCAAAGGTTGTCCAGGCACAATACGGAGGACGCCTGTCCACCGTCCCTTGAGTCGGGGCGCAGACTCAGGAGTACAAGATCTCGATACCCAGACTTGGCCCGATCAAGTATCCGTTTTGGAACCGCTCAAATACTACTGAGCCCTGTTAGAGTCAGCGGGAACGGGCCGAAGTTTTCGACCGTACATTGCCTTCCTTGGCTATGTGGCCAACTGCGATGGCGGGATTTCGACGTTCAGCAGGTACGCGGCAACCAGGAGTGCTGGTGGCCGTCAGGCCGGCGCCGTTGGTCGTCGCCAACTAGTTTGCGGAACATGATATATACCGAATCGAGTGGCAACGATGACGGCCACACGCATTCCTTGATGCCGTGCGTGCATCGGCTTGCGCATGAACGCGCTCCGGGGCACAGTTTTGCGCCGACTGGAATCCTTATACGACCTAGTCACCCAACGACCATAGCCATCCGCGTTTTCTTCGATGGCTTCTTGCGTTGACTGGGTGCGGACTTGAATCCTCTGGTCGCGTTTTACTTGACATTGATAACCTTGCCCGGTCGACCAGCAGCTGGGGTCCCAGTCGGCGCCGAGAAGGGCAGCGATCTGTTTGCCCAGCTCGGGCTTTGTTCCCCGTGGATCGAATGTGCGATCGAGTCCCGACTGCGAGGTCGATGAGTGCGGACTTGCGTTCCTTGCTGCATGGACCGAGGGTCTCTGATGCGCTATGCGTCGAGCGCGCTTATCCAGGTGACTAGCTTCCGAGCTTGCTGCGTGGCTTTAACGAACTCGCTCACCATTCAACTCTGGAAACTAGGTCGTCTGTCCGTTGGGGTCGCCGAATGCGCGCCTTGGTGGTCTGCAAGCACGTCGGCGGTAGCAATTGCGCTGGATCATGCGCGAATATCGCATTCCCTAATAGGCGTTTGACGTCTCGCCAACCCTGCTCGTTGCCAGCGCGCTCGATCGGGCGTCGCGCTCCGCGTTGCGTCGCCATCTTCGTTCGCCACAGCTCGGCGTTTGGGCCGGTCCAGTGGGTCTTGCGGCCGTGCTCGGGGCAGCCGTGCCAGAAGCAGCCGTCGACGAAGATGGCGATGCGCCGGCTCGGGCAGGACGATGTCGGCGTACAGCCCTTGGCGAGCTGGCGATGGAGACGGAAGCGGGCGCCCGCGCGTGCAGTGCCTTCCGCAGGAGGATCTCTGGCGCGGTGTCAGTCTTCTTGCGGCCGGCGAGGTGCCGACCGGCCGCGGTGCTGACCCAGTGCTCGGCCACACACCGAGACTAGACAGCCGGCTCCAGTGCCGCAGTCCGACCGGCAGCACGGGTGCGCGCGGATCACCGGGCGGTCAGTATCGAAGTGACGCTCCACCAGCGCATCCGGGCTGACGGGAGATCCGAGGACGGCCTTCGCCAGCTCGGGCGCACGCTTCGCGACGGCCGCCTGGTTGGCCAGGATGTGCTCGCGCAACACGTGGTAGGCGGCGCCGACGTTCACGCCGTTGCCGAGCTGCTTGTAGGTCGCAGCCTGCGGCTGGCCGCTGAAGTCGAACCACTCGGGAAGTCCCTGCAGGCGCGCGGCCTCGCGAGGAGAGATGCGGCGTCGGCGGCCGGGGTCACCCAAGATGCTGGTCTGCGTGATGGCGACCAGCGCCGGCAGATAGGTGGCTCGCTTCGCGCGGATCCCCGACGGCGGAAGTGCATGACGGTGTCGTAGAGCGTCGGCGCATCCTGGGCCTGCCACTCGAACTTCCGACGCGACGGCGGGAAGTCGCGCAGGTAGTTCCATCGCGCCAGCCAGGCTTCGAGCACGTCCGCGTGGTCCGCGTAGAACGCGGCGTTCTTGTAGAGGAAGTTCGCCTTCCATGCCGGCGTCCGGTGCGTCGACCTGCTCCATGCCCGGCTCGACGAAGGCGTCGACCCAGACGGGGAAGCCGGGCAGCTTGTCGACGCCGGAACGCCGCAGCGAGACGACGAAGTCGTTCCAGGCATCGACCCAGCGCGCCTCGTCGGCGCTCAGCCGCAAGCCCATCAGCTTGGCGACTTCCTTCTCCCGCTGGAGCGGGAGGTGCGTCTCCAAGCGACCACTCCTTGGGGTCCCAGCCGTCGACCGGCTCGTGCGGGACGGCTGGCTCGACATCGGCCTGGGCGGCCCGCACGCCGACGTACGTGCCGACGATGAAGACGCGCTCGCGGACCTGCGGCCGGCCGCCGCGCTCCGGCGGGAGCAGGTGCGGGGAGAAGACGATCGGCTCGAAGCTCACGCGGTAGCCGAGGTCGCGCAGCGAGCGGATGATGACGTCCCACTCGTGCCGATGCCGCGGGCCGGCGATGTTGCGGACGTTCTCGAGCAGCACGACCGATGGCTTGCGGACCCGGAGGATCTCGCAGATGTTCCAGAACAGGGTGCCGCGCGCCTCGTCCATCCCGCGCTGGAAGCCCGACTTGGAGAACGGCTGGCAGGGGAAGCCGGCGGCGAGCACGTCGTGCTTCGGGACCGCCATCCGGCCCTCGGTGTCATCGACGATGTCGCCGAAGGCGCTCATGCCCCAGTTCTTCTCGTAGATGGCAGCCGCGGCTGCGTCCTTCTCGACGGCGTAGACGCACTCGCCGCCGAGGGCGCTGAGCGCAGCGTGGAAGCCGCCGATGCCAGCGAAGAGATCGACGAAGGTGAAGGCTGGCGACGACATAGTCGTCAGCTTAGCTGACCATCTCAGCTGAGCATCAAGCCCATCTGCCGGGTGTCTGTGCGTTCGCGATCTGCGACATGCGACCCCCTGCTCGTTAGCCCAAATGGGTGAATGGCTGAGCACGCCTGCCACTGGGTCCGACATCCGACGTTGCGCAGGTCAGGTCGTCTAGCGCTCCGTGCATGCGACATCCAGCGCTCGGGGTTGGGTAGGGGCTCGAAGCCGAACTTGGCGTAGACGCCGTGGGCATCCCCGGTGGCGAGCAGCACCCGGCGGAGCTTGAGCGGCTCGAGGTCAGCGCAGACGCCGGCCACCAGCGCCGAGCCGATGCCCAGGCCACGCACCGACGCGTCGACGAACACATCGCACAGCCAGGCGAACGTCGCGCTGTCCGTGACCACCCGGGCGAAGGCGACCTGCTCGCCAGTCCCGAGTCCGATAGACGCCGTAGTTCCGCGAGCCGTCGATCGCCCGGTCCTGCACCTCCCGCGTCGCGGCCCAAGGCCCAGTACGGCCTCCTCGCTCAGCCATCGATGCACCAGCTCGCGATCGCACCCGGCTCGAGTCCGTCGACAGCTCGAAGCCCTCCGGCACGCGTGCGACCTCCACACCGCTCGACGCACGCGGAAATATCCTGGCACGCGACCTCTTGACCGGCTCTCCCTATCGCTCGATAGCCTATCGATCGATAGGACATGTGGCAGGGGACTCTGAGAGGGACCGAACGATGGCCGCAGCAGTGCTGGAGCAAGCACCCACCCCCGACCCGTGGCACGAACGACGCCGACCCGAGCTGGGGCGGGTTCGAGGCGATCGGCGTACAGCGGATCGCGGAGGAGGACCAGACCTCCACCCCCTGGACGTTCTTCAACATCCTCGTCGGCGGCAACCTGGCCCTCGGCGTCATGGTGTTCGGCTGGATCTCGATCACCCTCGGCCTCGGCACCGTCGACGCCCTCACCTCGATCCTGGTCGGCGTCGTCGTCGGCATCCCGCTCGTCTGGGTCCTCGTCCTCATCGGCTCCAGGACCGCCACCAACAACTCGACAGCCAGCGGCGCGCACTTCGGCGTACGGGGGAGATTGGTCGGATCCCTTGTGGGACTGGCGATCTCGCTCGCCTACACCGCCATCGCGATCTGGTCCGGCGGCGACGCGACGGTCATGGTCCTCCACCGCATCTTCGGCACTCCGACCAGCGACCCGATGCACGCAGCGATCTACGTCGTCCTCATCCTGGCCGTCGGCGCCGTCGCCATCGTCGGCTTCCACCTGCTGGCCCGAGTCGAGCGCGTCATGGTCGCCGTCGGCGCAATCTCGTTGCTGCTCATGGTGATTGGCTTCGCCGGCCAAGACCCACCTCGACTACGCCGGCGGCGACTACCTGCTCGGCAGCCGGGCCTCGACCTGGATCCTGTCCGTCGTGGTCGTCGGCATCTCCGGCCCCATGTCGATGATCACCATCCTCGGCGACTGGTCGCGCTACGTCTCCCCCACGCGCTACCCGGCCCGCAAGATGCTCCCCGTCGCCTCGCTCGGCCTGTTCGTCTCGATCGCCGGCCCGGCCGCCATCGGCGTACTCGTCTCCGTCTGCCTTCACCGACCCGTTCGCGGACTTCGGGTCGAGCCTGGCCGGCCAGTCGCCGATGTGGCTCGCCGTCGCGCTGATC
This sequence comes from uncultured Actinomycetota bacterium, assembly GCA_963794535.1. Classification (GTDB taxonomy): domain Bacteria; phylum Actinomycetota; class Actinomycetes; order Actinomycetales; family CAVURS01; genus CAVURS01. The sequence goes on along the minus strand of CAWCEI010000011.1, from coordinate 313,475 downwards.
CCGTTCGTCACCGTCGGGACCGTCGGCTTCGGCGCCACCTCGATGTACAGCTGCGGCCTCGACCTCGACGCCATCGTGCCGAAGTTCACCCGCGCCGCCGCGACCGCCCTCACCTGCGCCGGCACGATCGCCCTCGTCTTCATCGGCGCCTTCGTCCTCGACGCCCGCGACTCGATCGCCGCCATCTCGCTGATCCTGGTCGTCCTCGCCACACCCTGGGCGGCGGTCACCACCGTCGGCTTCCTGCGGGCCCGCGGCCGCTACCACCTCGACGACCTCCAGGTCTTCAACGAAGGCGGCACCGGCGGCGCCTACTGGTTCACCCACGGCTTCAACCTGCGGGCCATCGCGGCCTGGGTCGCCGGAGCCGCATTCGGCTGTCTCGCAATCGATTCCACGCTCTACACCGGCCCGCTCGCGGGCCTTGCCGGCGGCATCGATGTCAGCTTCCTCGGGTCCGCGGTCGTCTCGCTCGTCCTGTACGGCGCACTGCTCCTCGCGTTCCCCGAGCCTGCGACGACATGATGGCGGTCATGGCACTGGAGAAGCCCACGGGCACCCGCGAGCGGATCCTCGCCGAGGCGGCCGAGCTCTTCGCCGCACGCGGCTATGGCGCGACGTCGACGCGGGACATCGCCGAGGCCGTCGGCATCCGGCAGCCGTCGTTGTTCCACCACTTCGCGAGCAAGGCGGCGATCCTGACCGAGCTGCTCGACCGCAGCCTGGACGACGCGGTGCCGCTCGCGCGGCGGTCGGCCAAGGCCAAGGGGCCGGTCGGGCGGCGGCTGTTCGACTACCTGGTCGCGGACTTCGCGATGGTGCTGACCTCGCCGTGGAACCTGTCCGGGGTCTACTCCGACGAGGTGCTGCGCGACCCGGAGTTCGCGACCCAGGCGGCGCAGATCGACGAGCTCGACGCTGCGATCCGGACGATGATCCGGCAGGGGGTCGCGGGCGGTGAGTTCGTCAAGGTGGACCCCGAGCTCACCCAGGCCATGATCGCCGGGCTCGAGATCGGGCTGATCCAGAGCCGGCCCAAGCTGGCCCGGGAGGACCCGGCGCGGGCCTGCCGCGAGGCGGCGCAGCTTCGTCCTGCGCAGCCTGCTCGTCGACCCGGCCCCAGTCGCCGGCTGGGCGCAGGCCTAGCTTTGGCCGTCGAGTCCGGAGTATCAGCCCCCGAATCAACCCCAAAACTCCGGAGTCGACCGCCAAACCCGGAGTCGACGGCCAAACCAAAGCCGGGGGAGCTAGTCGGCGAGGCGGAAGATGAGGTCGGTCTCCCAGTTGGCCGGGTCCGGCTCCTCGAGCGGGTTGGTGTTGTAGACCTCGAGCCGCGCCGCCCCACAGCTCGGCCTCGTCGGTATACGTCACGTCCCACCGCACGTCGTGCTCGTGGCCCCACTCGACCAGGTCGGTCGTCGCGTCCATCAGCCCCTCGAAGTGCCCGCGGTGCGTCAGCATCGCGAACCGCCCACCGGGCAGGACGCTGTAGTAGACCGGCCCGTCCTCGACCCCGGCGTAGTCCACCGGCACCCCGGCCTCGACGACCAGCTCGTCGCCCGGCCCGAGCACGGCGTACCGCAGGAACGGCGCCCCGGCCGGCTCCACCCCCTGCTCGGCCAGCAACCCGATCAGCTCCGGGATCCGGTCGGCGATCGCCGGGACCGTCTGCATCGAGACCTCGCCCCGGATCGCGGCGTACGGCTGGCTCGGCCGCTCGACGATGCGCGGCTCGCGGGCAGCGGCAGGGTCGGCCCGACCTGGCCGGGCGGCTCCGTCCGACATGTCAGTGCTGGTGCACGTGCCGCTTGGCGATGCGGCGCAGCGGTGGCTCGGTGGGCGGCGGCGTACGGCGCTCGGGCAGCTCGGCCAGCAGCTGGGTCGTGACGATCGCGATCTCGGCGACGGCCTTGTCGACCGCGGCCTGGGTCACCGGCGAGATCGTGCGACAGCCCGCCGACCTTGCGCACGTACTGCAGCGCAGGCCGCCCGGATCTCCTCAGCGGTCGCCGCCGGCTCGAGCCCGCGCAGAGCGGTGATGTTTCGGCACATGCCCCGACCCTACGACGGGCCAGACGCGGACAGCACGACAGCGCGGGTCAGCCGTCGTCGCGGGCCTTGGCCTTCTTGGCGGCCGCGCTCGGCGTGATCTTGCCGGGCTGGTCGCCGTCGGGAGCGTCGTCCTGGCCCTCGCCGGAGCCCAGGTCGATGGTCTCGCCGTCGGAGCCGGCGTCGGTCGCCTCCGACGCAGCGGCCTCGTCGAGCCGCGTCCTCAGCCGCTGCCGCCTCGGCCGCAGCCGTGGGCGACGCGGCCGGAGTCGTAGCCGGCGCCCAGCTGGACGTCGACGCGGCCGGAGCGGCCCACGGGTCGTCCTTGGGCCCGCCGCGGAACGCCTTGAACGCCGCAGCACCCGCAGCCACCAGGCCGCCGAGCATGAGCACCTTGCGCACGCGGTGCTTCTTCTTGGGCTTGACCACGGCGTCGCCCTTGATGACCTGCAACACGTCGGAGCCGACGTCGAGAGCGTGGTCCTTGGCCGCGGCGGCCTGCGTGGTGGCCGCGTTGATGGCGTCGACCAGGCGCGGCAGCACCTCGTCGACGAGCTTGTCCCGGGCGGCGTCGATCTTGGGCGAGACGGCGTCGACGGCCGACTCCACGCTTGCGGGGCGGCGGCGTCCAGACCCTTCTGCGCCCGCGGTGCGGCCCACTCGCGGGCGGCGACGACCCGAGGGCGCCGCCCAGTCCCGGGTCGACTCGGCCGCGTGCCCGACTGCCGGCACGACCTTGTCGAAGATCTCCTTGGCCTGGGCCGAGGTATGGCTGGCCTGGTCCGCGACCTTGTCCTTGCGCGACTTCCGGAACATCTGATCTCCCCAAGCTCGGCTGGCCGACCCGTCGGCCGCTGTTCTCCCCCATCCTGCCGCAGCACGCGCATCGCGCCCACCCGAGGTGCGCCATGCGAGGATTGCCACCATGAAGGCGACCCTCAAGACCAACCACGGCGACATCCACGTGACGCTGTTCCCCGACCACGCACCCAAGACGGTGCGCAACTTCACCGGGCTGGCCGACGGCAGCCAGGAGTGGACCGACTCCTCGGGCACGAAGCGCAACGACAACTTCTACGACGGCCTGACCTTCCACCGGATCATCCCCCGGTTCATGATCCAGGGCGGCTGCCCCGAGGGCAGCGGCATGGGTGGCCCGGGCTACACCTTCGACGACGAGATCAGCCCCGACCTGGCCTTCAACAAGCCCTACCTGCTGGCCATGGCCAACGCCGGCAAGCGCGGCGGCAGCGGCACCAACGGCTCGCAGTTCTTCATCACCGTCGTGCCGACGCCGCACCTGCAGGGCAAGCACACGATCTTCGGCGAGGTGGCCGACCAGTCCAGCCGCGACGTCGTCGACGCCATCGTCAACGTCCCCACCGGGCCGGGGCGATGCGCCGGTCGAGCCGGTCGTCATCGAGTCCGTCGCCATCGAGAACGACTGACCGGTCAGTACGGCGTGAGCGGTACGGCGTGAGCGAAACTCCGGGGCAGGAGCAGGTCGAGGCGGAACCGGTCTGCCCGCGGCACCCCGACCGGGTCGCCTACGTCCGCTGCCAGCGCTGCGAGCGCCCGGTCTGCCCGGAGTGCCAGCGCCCGGCCGCCGTCGGCGTGCAGTGCGTCGACTGCGTGCGCGAGTCGGCCAAGGCGAGCCGGACGGTGCGGACGGCGTTCGGCGGGACCGTCACCGACGGCCGGCCGCTGGTCACCTACACGCTGATCGGGCTCTGTTTCGTCCTCTGGCTGGTCCAGAAGTCGTTCCCGTCCTTCACCGACCACCTGGAGTTCGCGCCGTACGCCGCGAGCCATCGGCCGTGGACCTTCCTGACCGCCGCGTTCCTGCACTCGACCACGGACTACGCGCACATCTTCTCGAACATGCTGGCGCTCTACATCTGCGGTCAGTTCCTCGAGCCGTTGCTCGGCCGGGCCCGGTTCCTCGGGCTCTACCTGGTCTCGGCCGTGGGCGGCTCGGTCGGCTTCCTGCTGATGGCCAGCCCGAGCTTCCCGACCGACGGCCAGGGCGGCGCGTGGTGGACCCCGACGGTCGGTGCGTCCGGCGCGGTCTTCGGGCTGTTCGCCGCGCTGGTCGTGATGAACCGCAAGCTCGGGCTGAGCTCGGCCGGGGTCTTCGTGCTGATCGGGATCAACGCGTTCCTCGGCTTCACGGTCCCGAACATCGCCTGGCAGGCGCACCTGGGCGGGCTGGTCACCGGCGCTGTGGCGGCGACGCTGCTGGTCTTCGCGCCGAAGGAGCGGCGCGACCTCGTCCAGTGGGGCGGGCTGGCCGGCGTACTCGTGCTGCTGGTCGTCCTGAGCCTGGTCAAGTTCTCGACGGTTCCTGCCGAGGTATCCCAGCAGGCCGCGATCTTCCTCACAGGGTTGAGTCCGGCCGGCTTCGGCGACCCTGCCCGAATGACAGACGTGTAACTCATCCCCAGGCGTGGAAAACCCTGTGGATAACCGGCGGTTCGTGCGGGTGGGGCCTAGCGCCAGCGGGTCGACATGAAGAAGCCGACGCAGATGATCCCGAAGCCGATGCCCAGGTTCCAGTAGTGTCAAGGTCCGGGATCGGGTACTTGTTGGCCGAGACGTAGAACGTCACGATCCAGGCGAGACCGATGACGTACGCCGCCACCATGGTCCAGAGGAAGACCGGCCCGCTGGGCTGCTTCTTCTTGCTCGCCCGCGGGGGCGGCGTGTAGTCGGCCTTCTTGCGGCTCTTGGACTCGGGCACTGCCTTAGCGTAGTGGCTTCAACCATCGACCTCGGGGGTGTTGCGTGCTCGGCCGGCTCCGGACGCGGCTCGGCGCCCTTCGCGGGCGCCCGGCGATCCGCTCGCTGACCCTGCGCCCGCGCCTGCCGCGCGGCTGGGGCCTGCTGGTGCCGATCGCGTTCGCGCTCGCCGGCGTGCTGTTCGCGACCTCCGCCGAGATCTCCCGCGGCACCGACCTGCGGTCTTCCGGCAACACCAGCCTGCCCGACCTGATCCGCTCCGAGCAGCGCCGGGTCGAGGCGTCGACCGCCCGGGTCGAGGCGCTGCGCAAGTCGGTCGAGGCGCTGACCGTGCCCGGCGGCCGCTCGGCGACAAGCGGGTCGCTCTGCTCAACCAGCAGAGCGCCGCGCTCGCCCTCGAGGCCGGCACCCAGGCCGTCCGCGGCCCGGGGCTCAAGGTCGCGCTCGACGACGCGCACCTGCCGACGATCCCCGAGGGCTTCACCGGCGACGACCTCGTCGTCCACCAGCAGGACGTCCAGGCTGTGGTCAATGCCCTGTGGTCCGGCGGCGCAGAGGCGATGATGTTGCAGGACCAGCGGGTCATCTCCACCAGCGCCGTGCGCTGCGTCGGCAACACGCTGATCCTGCAGGGGCGGGTCTACTCCCCGCCGTACACGATCACGGCCATCGGGGACACCGTCGACGATGCGGGCGGCGCTGGACAGCTCGCCGGAGGTCACGATCTACCGCCAGTACGTCGACGCGCTCGGGCTCGGCTACGACGTCGACGTCGCACGCGACGATCAAGATGCCGGCGTACGCCGGGAGCCTGGACCTCCTGCACGCCACGGCGAGCCGGGCTCGTGAACGCGTTCCGCGCGGGCGCCCGCGGGCTGGGCGAGCTGCTGATCTCGCTCGGCGTCGTGCTGCTGCTGTTCGTGGCCTGGCAGCTCTACTGGACCGACTTCACGGCCGACCGGGCCCAGGCCTCGACGACCGAGCACGGTGCAGCAGCAGTGGTCGGCACGCACCCGGAGTCGGCGCCCGGGCGCGCTGGTCAACGGCAAGGTCAAGGCGGTGCCGCTTGGGCGACGCGTTCGCGCTGATCCGGATCCCGCGGTTCGGCAAGAAGTACGTCAAGCCGATCTACCAGGGCACCGAGCTGCCGATCCTGGACAAGGGCGTCGGGCACTACACCAAGTCGCAGATGCCGGGCGAGATCGGCAACTTCGCCGTCGCCGGGCACCGGGTGACGTACGGCAAGCCGTTCAACGAGATCGCGACGATCAAGCCGGGCGACGCCATCGTGGTCGAGACGGCGACGACCTGGTACGTCTACCGGGCCGTCCGGCACGTCATCGTCACGCCCGACCACGTCGAGGTCGTCGCGCCGGTGCCGCAGCACCCGGGGGCGACGCCGACCGTGGCCTGGATGACGATGACCGCCTGCAACCCGGAGTACTCCGCCCGGGAGCGCTACGTCGAGTTCTCCAAGCTCGAGCAGGTGCTGCCCAAGTCCAAGCGGCCAGATCCCGGCGGCGCTCGCCGGCGTACGGGTCAAGGGCTGAGCGCGCGGATGTACGGCTTCATCTGGCGACACCTGCCCGGACCCGTGCGTGGTCCGGATCCTGCTCGCCCTGCGTCCTGCTCGCGGCGGTCGTCGCCGTACTGTTCCTGTGGGTGTTCCCGGCGGTCGCGCCGATCATGCCCTTCAACAACGGGACGGTGGACCACTAGATGAGCGGGCCGACGCGGATCCTCGTGGTCGACAACTACGACAGCTTCGTCTACACGATCGCCGACTACCTGGTGCAGCTCGGCGCGGACTGCGAGGTCGTGCGCAACGACGCGGTGACGACCGACGAGGCCGCGGCTATGACGGGGTGCTGCTCTCGCCCGGGCCGGGCACGCCGCAGGAGGCCGGCGTCTGCATGGACATGGTGGCGGCCTGCGCTGAGCGCGCCCAGCCGATGCTCGGCGTCTGCCTCGGCCACCAGGCGCTCGGAGCGGTGTACGGCGGCGTCGTCTCGCGGGCGCCGGAGCTGTTGCACGGCAAGACCTCCCAGGTCGAGCACGACGGCGTCGGGCGTCCTGGCCGGGCTGCCGTCGCCGTTCACCGCCACCCGCTATCACTCGCTCGCCGTCGAGCGGGACACCGTGCCGGACGAGCTGGAGATCACGGCGCACACGGCGTCCGGCATCGTCATGGCGCTGCGGCACCGCACGCTGCCGCTCGAGGGCGTGCAGTTCCACCCGGAGTCGGTGCTGACCCAGGGCGGGCACCGGCTGCTGGCCAACTGGCTGGCCGTCTGCGGCGAGCGCCGACGCCGTCGACCGCTCCGCCGGCCTGGCCCCCTGGTCCGCGCCTAACCGCTCTTGCTTGGCCGTCCAGTCCGGGTTGGCCGTCGACTCCGGAGTCTTGCCCCCGAAATCAGAGCAAAACTCCGGACTCGACCGCCAAACCCGGAGCCGACGGCCAAACCCCAGCGGGGTTAGCCGGTCGGGGTGTCGGTCGGGGCGTGCCGGTGTCGGTCGGGGTCGACGTCGGCGTGCCGTTGGAGATCGTGCAGCGTCACCGTCTGGCCGCGCTTGAGGACGTCGCCGGCGTGGTCCTGGGCGACGACCTGGTTGAGCGGCTGGTCACTGTTGACGGGCACCTGCTTGACCTTGAAGCCGGCCGCCGTGAGCTTGTTGACCGCCGTCACGTTGTCCGAGCCGACGACGTTGGGCACGGTCGCCTTGCCGCTGGCCAGGTGCAGGGCGACCGAGTCGCCCTTGTTGACCGTCTTGCCGGCCGCCGGGTCGCTGCTGATGACCTTGCCGGCGTCCTGGGTCGCTGACTCGACGGTGTCGGTCGTGCTGACCGTGAGCCCGGCGCCCTTGAGCGCGGCCGTCGCGTCGTCCTTGCTCATGCCCGGAGACGTCCGGCACGCGGACGGTGTCCGGCCCGGTCGAGACGGTGATGGTGACGGATCGCGCCGGGCTTGACCTTGGTGCCGGCCGCCGGGTCCTGCGCCGTGACCTGGCCCTTGGTCGACGCGTCGTCGTTCGGCGCCTGCGTGACCACGGCCTTGAGCCCGAGCTTGGCCAGCGCCGCGGTCGCCTCGGCCTGGGTCGACTGGGTCACCGGCGGCACGGTCACCGTGGGTCGGCTTGTCGCCTTGCCGCCGAACAGCTTGGGCCCGAAGACCAGCAGCAGCACCACGGCCGCGATGGCGGCGAGGGCCAGCAGGACGTACGCCGGCGCGCGGTTCGGCTTCTTGGGCTCCGGCTCCTGCAGGTGGCTCGGCCCGGCCACGCCGGTGCCGTCACCGGCGAACGTCGTCGCGCCCAGCCCGCCCAGCGCCGCCCGGGACGAGCTCGGTCGGCGCCGGCATCGTCGGCATCGCCTGGGTGGCCTCCGCGGCGTACGGCATCGCCTGGGTCGCCATCGCGGCGGCGGCGGCTGCGGCCTCGGCGCCCAGCCCGGGGACCGGACCGGCCGGGACCCCGGCGGCCCCGCGCGCCTCGGCGCTGATCGGACGGCCGGCCAGCACGGCCTCGGCAGTCGGCCCGCATGCTCGCGGCGTCCTGGTAGCGCGCCTCGCGGTCCTTGGCCAGGGCGTGCATGACGATCGAGTCGACGTCGGCCGGGATGCCGGCCACGAGCGCTGCCCGGCGTCGGCGGCATCTCGCCGACGTGCTGGTAGGCCACGGAAACCGGCGAGTCGCCGACGAACGGCGGCCGGCCGGTGAGCAGCTCGAACAGCAGGCAGCCGGTCGAGTAGAGGTCCGAGCGGGCGTCGACCTGCTGGCCCTTGGCCTGCTCGGGCGAGAGGTACTGCGCCGTACCGATCACGGCCTGGGTCTGGGTCATCGTCGCCGACGAGTCGGCGAGCGCCCGGGCGATGCCGAAGTCCATGACCTTGATCGCGCCGGTCGGGCGTGAGCATCACGTTGGCCGGCTTGATGTCGCGGTGGACGATGCCGGCCCGGTGGCTGTACTCCAGCGCGGCCAGGACGCCGGACGTGATCCGCAGCGCCTCCTGCCAGTCCAGCGGCGCCGGAGGCAGTCAGGAGGTCGCGGACGGTGCGGCCCTCGACGTACTCCATGACGATGTACGGCGCCTGGATGCGTCGCGCCGCCGGCCTCGGTGACGAGGTCCTCGCCGCTGTCGTAGACCGCGACGATCGCCGGGTGGTTGAGGGAGGCAGCGGCCTGGGCCTCGCGGCGGAACCGCTTGTGGAACTGCGGGTCCCGAGCCAGGTCGGCGCGCAGCATCTTGATGGCGACGCTGCGGCCGAGCCGGGTGTCGCGGCCGACATGGACCTCGGCCATCCCGCCGCGGCCCAGCAGCTGGCCCACCTCGTAACGTCCGCCGAGCAGGCGGGGCGTGTCGCTCACGTCGTGCCTTCCTGTTTGCGCGTCCTGATGGCGGGTGTCGTTGGTGTCATCGACCGAGCACCGCCTGATGACCTGTCTTGGCGATGGGGGCGGCGATCTTGCCGCCGTACGCCTCGTTGCCCGCCTTGCCGCCGTCCTCGACGACGACGGCCACGGCGACCCTCGCGTCGGACGGGCTCCCCGCCGGCGCGAACGCCGTGAACCAGGCATGGGGCGGCTTGCCCGGCCCCTGCTGAGCCGTGCCGGTCTTGCCGGCCACCGGCACGCCGTTGATCTGCGCCTCGGTGCCGGTGCCGTCGGAGACGACGGCCTGCATCATCCGGGTCAGCTGCGCGGCCGCGTCGCCGCTCATCGCCTGGCCGAGCGAGATCGGGCCGGGCTGGTCGATGACCGAGAGGTCAGGCGCCCGAACGGCTTTGACCAGGTAGGGCTGCATGACCTGACCCCCGTTGGCGATGGCGGCGGCGACCATCGCCACCTGCAGCGGGGTCACCCGCACGTCGTACTGACCGATCGCCGACTGGGCGGTCTGCGGCGGGTCGAGCTGTCTCCGGTACGACGCTCGGCGTCACCGGCATGGGCACCCGCAGGGCCTGGCCGAAGCCGAACTTGGCCGCCTGGTCCTGCAGCGCCTTGGCGCCCGAGGTCGAGCCCGAGCCAGCCGAACGCCGTGTTGCAGGAGATCTGCAGGGCGCGGGTCAGCGTGACCTTGCCGCCACCACCGCAGGAGCCGGCGAAGTCGTTGTGCAGGTCGACCGAGGTCTGCGGCAGGTCGAGCGCTGGCCGGCCCGGGGATCAAGCTCGACTCGTTGAACTTGCCGGAGTCGAGCGCGGCCGCGGCCGTCACGAGCTTGAAGACCGAGCCCGGCGGGTAGAGCCGGCCGGCGATCGCGCGGTTGTCCAGTGGCCGGTTTGCGTTGGCGTTCAACGACTTCCAGGCCGCCGCGCTGCTGTTGAGGTTGTGCGTGGCCAGTGTCGACGGGTCGTACGTCGGGTGGCTGACCATCGCCAGGATCGCGCCGGTCTTGCGGGTCGAGGGCGACGACGGCTCCGCGCTGGCTGCCGAGCGCCTCGTCGGCCGCCCGCTGCGCCGCCGGGTTGATGGTCAGCTCGACCGACGCGCCGGCCGGGTCGCTTGCCCGAGACCAGGTCGACCATGCGGCGGTAGAACAGCGCGTCGGAGGAGCCGGACAGCAACGAGTCCTTGCTGCCCTCGATGCCGCCGCCCGCGCCGTACAGGAACGAGTAGTAGCCGGTGACGTGGGAGTAGAGCCGGGCCTGCGGGTAGGTCCGCTGGTACTTGTAGTCGTCGTTGCTCGGCACCGAGCGGGCGATCGGCGTCGACCCGACCAGGATCGCGCCGCGGTCGCGGCTGAAGGTCGCCAGCAGCGTACGGCGGTTGCCGGGCTTGTCCTGCAACGTCTTCGCGTTGACGAACTGCACCCAGGTCAGTGAGCCGAGCAGCAGCGCGAAGAGCAGGCTGACGACGAGGGACAGCCGGCGGACGGGGGAGTTCATCGGACCTTCACCACCTGGGTGGCCTCGTCGGCCGACCGGCAGCGGCAGCGCCTCGGGCGCCGGCCGCCGGGCGTGGTCGCTGATCCGCAGCAGCAGCGCGATGATCGACCAGTTGGCCAGCAGCGACGAACCGCCGTGGGACAGGAACGGCATGGTCAGACCGGTCAGCGGGATCAGCCGGGTCACGCCGCCGACGACCACGAAGCATTGCAGCGCAACGGAAAACGCCAGCCCGGCGGCCAGCAGCTTGCCGAACCCGTCGCGCACGCCGATCGACGTGCGCAGGCCGCGCTCGACGATCAGGCCGTAGATCAGCAGCAGCGCGAACAGCCCGACCAGGCCGAGCTCCTCGCCGAACGCCGGCACGATGAAGTCGCTCTCCGCGAACGGGATCAGGTTGGGCCGACCCTGGCCGAGGCCGGCGCCGAACATGCCGCCGGAGGCCATGCCGTAGAGCCCCTGCACGACCTGGTAGCTGCCGCCGAACGGCTTGTTGAGGACCGCCGGGTCGAAGGCGTGCAGCCAGATGTCGACCCGGTCCTGGACGTGCCCGAACATCAGGTACGCCGCAGTAGGCGCCGGCGCAGAACAGCCCGAGGCCGATGACGATCCAGCTGCGGCGCTCGGTGGCGACGTAGAGCATCGCGACGAACAGGCCGAAGAACAGCAGCGACGAGCCGAGGTCGTGCTCGAAGACCAGGACGCCGAGGCTGGCCAGCCAGGCGACGATGATCGGCCCGAGGTCGCGGCCGCGCGGCAGGGCGATGCCGAGGAACCGCGGCCCGACGAGCGACAGCACGTCGCGATGGGTCACCAGATAGCCGGCGAAGAAGATGGCCAGCGTGATCTTGGCGATCTCACCGGGCTGAAAGCTCAACGGCCCCAACCCGATCCAGATCCGCGAGCCGTTGATCGTCTTGCCGAGGCCGGGCAGCAGCGGCAGGACCAGCAGGCCGAGGCCGACGACCATCGCGGTGTAGGTGTAGCGGCGCAGGACCCGGTGGTCCTTGATCACCCAGATGCACCAGGATGGCGCCGACGACACCGATCGCGCTCCAGACCAGCTGGCGCAGGGCGTAGGCGTTGGTGCCGGTGCGGCTCTGCGGGTGGGCCAGGTCGAGCCGGTGGATCATCACCAGGCCGAGGCCGTTGAGCAGGGTCGCGGCCGGCAGCAGCACCGGGTCGGCGTACTTCGCCTGGAGCCGCAGCACCACGTGCAGCCCGCCGGACAGGACCAGCAGCCCGGCGCCGTAGTAGAGCAGGTCGGGCGGCACCTCGTCCTGCATCGCGATGCCGACCTGGGCGTAGGCCAGCAGGACGATGCCGATCGCGATCGAGCAGCAGCGCCAGCTCCACGCCGCGGCGGGAGCGCGGCGCGACCGGGATGACGCTCGACATCAGCCCGCCCCGCAGCCGGAGTCGGTCGGGCTGGTGGCGTGGTCGTGCGTGGGCGACGTGCGTCGGGGTGACGTCTGGTGGTCGGGCGTCGACGTCGCGGTCTGGTCGTGGCCTGTCGCGGTCGTTGCTGGCGGTCGACGGCTCGGTGTCGCCGTCGGCGTCGAGGTGCGGGCTCGGTCGTCGGCGTCGCGCACAGCGCGGCCTGCTGGCGCAGGTTGTCGACGACCGCCCGGGCCTTGGTCAGGTCCGGCGCCGTGATCCGTTGCTGCACCTGGTCGCGCCAGTACGACGGCAGCTGCTCGACCGGGAGGTCCTGGCGCTCGTAGAGGCTGGACAGGTGCACCGGCCCGACGTCCTGCGGCAGGCCCTTGTAGATCGCGACGTTGCCGGCCTGCGTGCCGACGAAGTACTGCTGCTGGCTCCAGGCGTACGCCGCGTAGCCACCGCCGCCGACCAGGGCGATGACCAGGACCAGCAGCGCCAGCATCAGGCCGCACGCGGCGCTTGCGGCTTGTCGGCTCGTGTCGTCCTCGTCCGTCGATCCGGCGTCGTCCTCGTCGCCGTCGCGCGCCGACCGGGCCAGCGCGGCGGCCTTGCCGGCCGGTGAGTCGACCGCCGAGGAGGTCGTGACCTCGTGGGCCGCAGCCGCGCCGACGACCTCGGGCGAGGTCGACGGGCCGTCCTCGCTGTCGAGGTCGATGACGTCGGCGACGATGCAGGTGACGTTGTCCGACGCGCCGCCCTTGAGGGCCAGGTCGATCAGCTGCTCGGCCCGGGCCGCGACGTCGGCGCCGTCGCCGAGCACCTCGGCCAGGGTCTCCTCGCGTGACCACGCCGGTCAGCCCGTCGGAGCAGAGCAGGTAGGTGTCGCCGGGCTTCGCGTCGCGCACCGACAGGTCGGGGTGTCGTCGCGCTCGCCGGTCAGGACCCGGGTGATCAGGTTGCGCTGCGGGTGGTTTCGCGCCTCCTCCTCGGTCAGCCGGCCCTCGTCGACGAGGCGTCTGCACGAAGGTGTGGTCGTGCGTGATCTGGGTCAGCTGGCCGTCGCGCAGCAGGTAGCCGCGCGAGTCGCCGATGTGGGCGAGGGCGAGCTTGTTGCCGCTGTAGAGGATCGCGGTGACCGTCGTGCCCATGCCGTGCAGGCTCGGCTCGGCGGCGACCCGGTCGCGCAGGTCCTGGTTGGCGTCGGTCAGGGCCTGGGTCAGCCGCTCGAGGGCGTCGCCGCCGCCGGCCGCTGCGTCGTCGAGCGCGACCAGCCGGGCGATCGCGGTCGAGCTGGCGACGTCGCCGGCGGCGTGCCCACCCATGCCGTCGGCGATGACGAGCAGGTGCGGTCCGGCGTACCCGGAGTCCTGGTTGTTGCTGTAGCGGCCCAGGCCGATGTCGGACCGGGCGGCGTAGCGCAGCGCGATGTTCATCGGCCGCTACTTCCGCAGCTCGATGACGGTCTGGCCGATCCGCAGCGTCGAGCCGGCGGAGAGCACCGTGGGGCCCGAAAGCCGTTCGCGGCCAAGGAAAGTGCCGTTGGTGGAGCCGAGATCCTCGACGTACCAACGGCCGTTGTCCGGATAGATCCGCGCGTGCCGGCCGGAGGCGTAGTCGTCGTCGAGCACGAGGGTGGCCTCGGGGTTGCGGCCGACCAGGATCGGCGCCGTCGAGAGGTTGATCGTCGTGCCGGCCAGCGAGCCCTCGGTGACGACGAGGCTGCGCGGGGCGTTGCGCCCGAAGCCGGGCCCGGCCGGCTCGGCCGGGAAGCTCGCGCCGGCGTCGGCGCCGCGCGGCTCCGGCTTGCTGCGGGTGCGCGCGCGGGTGCCGCGGGCGCGCACCTGCGTGCCGTAGATGTCGGTGCGGATGACCGCGACCACTGCGAGCACGAACAGCCACAGCGCAGCCAGGAGGCCGAGCCGTACGACGGTGAGGGTGAGCTCGCTCATGTCCCGCGGTTCAGCGCTCCCCGCTGCGGAACGTGAGCCGAGTCCGGCCCATCGTGATCCCGTTGCCCTCGGCCAGGACCGCACCGGTGACCCGGCTGCCGTCGATGAACGTGCCGTTGGTCGAGCCGAGGTCGCGGATGTGGGCGACCAGGCGCGGACCGTCGGCTGGTCACCCGGATCTCGGCGTGCCGACGGGAGACCCCCGGGTCGTCGAGGACGACGTCGACGTCCTCACCGCGGCCGACGATCGTGATCGGGCCGAGCAGCGGATAGGCATGACCGTCGACGTCGAGCCAGGGCCGGCGAGCGGCCGAGACCGGCGCGGCGGCGCGGGGCAGTCGGTGGCTGGGCTGCTGGCCCCGGGCCACGGGTCGCTGGGGGAAGGGCGCGGGTGCTCGGGGCGCGGCGCACCGAGCGGGCGGGACGACCGGGGCGGGCACCGGCGGCGGCGGCGGGACGGCAGCGCCGGGGCTGACGAACGCGGGGCGGCGGCGGCGGCCGGTGCGCTGCGGCGCGGCGCCGACGGCGGCCGCGGACCGAGGCCGGGCGGACCTGGAAGACCCCGGTGTCCAGGCTCTCGCGCTCCTCGAAGCTCACGCTGACCGGGCCGGGGAAGACGTAGCTGCTGGGTGTCGGCATGCTCGGTGACGTTGGCGATGAGCTCGTCGCTGAGCACGTCGGCGTACTCGGTCAGCCGGCCGAAGTCGTTCGGGCCGAGCTCGACGACGAACTCGTTCGGCACCAGGGTCCGGCCCCGGCTGACGATGGCGGCGCGGTCGTCCATCGCCCGGCGCAGGGCGCTGGCGATCTCTACCGGCTGGACCTCGCTCTTGAACGCGCGGGCGAAGGCGCCGTTGACGGCCTTCTCGATCCCGCGTTCGAAGCGGTCGAGGACACCCATCCGGCACCTCCTCTCCTCGTGTCCATCCCGTGTGCTATCCCCGTCGTGGTGGTCGGGTCGCTGGGCACGCTGACGGCACCGTCCGGTGCCTGACGGCGCTGTGGGCAAGCCTAACGGCGTACGGCGTGAGCACGGCCCCGTGCTAGCCTCGTCGGCGGCTTCCACACCGGAACTTCACGGCGTCCTGACACTGTCTGCGGGTCGTTCGTGACTTCCTGTGAGCGTGTGGCGGTTGAGCGCGAGTGGCGGAATAGGCAGACGCGCACGGTTCAGGTCCGTGTGCCCGAAAGGGCGTGGGGGTTCAACTCCCCCCTCGCGCACCCAGTGAGACAGCTGCGCCCCGAGTCCCTGCAGGTCAGGAGCCCGGGGCGTCCTGCTGCCCGGGCCGACCGGCCCGGAGACGTCCGTGGCCTATTGGCGTGGGAACTGAAGCTGTACGCCCACCCGAGTGGTCACGCCAAGAGCGGCGCTCTACAAACCCGCCTTCTTCACGCCGTACTCGGCCTGCTTGCGGGTGTACCCGTCACCTTGGATCAGCTGGTTGACGAGACCGGAGTGGCTGAAATGGGTGAGTTCCAGGTAGGACTTGGCCGCCTTGGCCGCCTCGGTCGCCCAGTTGGCGTGGACATTGTCCGCCGCGAAGGTGGCGTCTTTTCGCGAGTAGCCGTCTCCCTGTACCAACTGGCCGATCAGGCCTTTGTAACTGAATGCCGTGAGGTCCAGGTAGTCATGCGCGCTTCCCAGCGCCTGCTCCTCGCCCTTGGTCATCTGATGAGTTGGCTTGGGCTTTGGCGGGGCCGATGTACTGGTCGAACTGGGGCTGGGGCTGGAGCTCGTGCTGGATGAGCTGGAACTCGAGCTGGATGAACTTGAACTGTTCGCGACGTCAGCGATCGTAGAGGGCTTGTTCTTCGAGTCGTTGTTATTCGCGCCCGCGCCGGCCAGCGGACGCCGCTGCGATCACCAGAACCAGCGCGCCGACGCCGGTCAGAACCTTGTGTCGGAGGAACCAGTTCTTGCCGTTGCCTGCGGATGGGGTCGTGGCGGGAGACCGGTGCAATCGGAGCAGTCAGAGCCGCTGGAGCCGCTGGAGCCGCCGGGGTGACTGGAGCCGCCGGGGTGACTGGAGCTGATGGAGCGGTTGATGGCGCCATTGGAGCTGTCGGAGCTGCCGGCGCGTTCACCGGCGCGAAGTGTTCGGTCCACCTCTGGCCGTCCCAGTAACGCTGCTGTCCGCTCTGGTCCGGGTACCAACCCGCAGGTGGAAGTTCACTCATGGTGCGCATCCTGTACCAGACAGTTGCCGGCGGCAGGCGTTTCCGAACTTCGGGTCTGGCCCCTCGTCAGTTAGCTACCAGAGCCCGGGGCGTCCTGCTGCCCGGGATCGACGGGCTAGCCGCAGATCGCCGAGCCGTAGTCGGTCAGCCAGCTGATGTTGATCTTCGACGCCAGGCACGGCCGGATCGTCGAGCCGGATCGGGTCCAGGTCCGGGTAGCCAGCTGACTCTGCCGTGTCGTTCACCGCGTAGACGGTCTCCGACCCGGTCGGCTTGAACGTGACCACCTTGGCCGACCCCTTGGGCTTGCAGTCGACCGTGCCGGACACGACCGAGAACGGCCATTGGCCGCCCAGGACCTGAGCCCGCTCGGCGTTCACCGTGTGGTCGTCCGACTTCCCCGAGCAGGACGCCAGGAGCGCGACCACGAGTACGACGCCGGCCATTCCGCCTCTGCGCACGTGCCGATCGTAGGCGTGGCCGCGAACCGGCGGACTGTTCCGGGTGCGCTTCTGCCGCACGCAGGGCGTGAAACACCCGCCGGAACAGTCGGCCGGAGCGGCGTACGACGTCAGCCCTGATCAGGACCAGGTGCGCCCGGACCGTAGCCGCTCCGCCGTACCTCTCGGATGCGGGATTAGCCGGCCGGAATCGGCTCGAGAACCCGCAGTCGGGGGGTGAAGCCGGGGTCGGGGGGTGAAGCC
Source organism: uncultured Actinomycetota bacterium (assembly GCA_963794535.1). Lineage (GTDB taxonomy): Bacteria > Actinomycetota > Actinomycetes > Actinomycetales > CAVURS01 > CAVURS01. The sequence goes on along the minus strand of CAWCEI010000011.1, from coordinate 296,589 downwards.
TGGGCTAGGGGGTGTCGGTGAAGACCGCGTAGTGGTTGTGGGTCTGCTGGTTCACCTTGGTGAAGTCGCCGCCGGTGAACAGGTGACCCGCGTCTGCGGCCAGCGCGAAGATCCCGAGCGCGCTGTTGAAGCGCGGCGCGAAGTCGGTCGTCGCGAACGGCGCCGTCGCGTTGACCGCGGCGAGCTTGAACCGGGTCAGGCCGTCGAACGACGCGTCGCCACCGAAGTGCCCGCCGCAGTAGACGATGCCGTGGTTGACCTGGACCGCCTGGACGTTGCCGGTCGTGTGTTTGGTCCAGACCCGCGAGCCGGTCGTGGCGTCCAGAGCCGTGCAGCCACCGCCGCTGCCGCCGGCTGCGACATACAAAGTGGACGCGTCCAGATCCAGGGCGAGCACCGGTGCGAAGGCGTTCTGGTTGGTCGCAGCACCGTGATAGCTCGCCACGGGAGCGCCCGGGTCCGCGCCGGTGAGCTCCACGGTCGAGCGGTGCGAGATCCCGTTGACCGTGGTGAAGTCGCCGCCGGCATAGACGGCGGACCCGTCGGTCGAGGTCTGGAGCGCGCGGACCCGCTGGTCCGGCTGCGGACTCCACCCGGCCGCGACCGCACCGGTCGTCGCGTCGAGCTTGGCGATGAAGTTCCGCGTGGTCGTGCCGGAGCCGGCAGTGACCGAGGTGAACGGCCCACCGGCGTACAGGCTGGTGCCGACCGCGGCGAGGGCGTCGACCGCACGGTTCGCGGTGGCGGTGAAGCCGGGCAGCAGCGCTCCGGTCGTCAGGTTGAGCGCGCCCAGGTTGCGGTGGCTCACGCCGTCCAGGTGGTTGAAGGCACCGCCGACGAAGAGGGTGTTGCCGAGCACCGCGAGCGAGTTGACGTCGCCGTCGGTGCTGCCCTGCCAGGTCAGGTCGACGACTCCGGTGTTCGAGTCGATGACCGCCAGGTGTGCGGCCGGGAACGAGTGGCCGGCCGGGTCGTTCACCGCGGTGAACGCGCCGCCGATGATCGTCTTGCCGCCGGCGGTGACCATTGCGGTGACGCTGTCGTTGGCCCCCCACGTCGGCAGGGCGTTGCCGCTCGCGGCGGCCCAGCTCGGGCTGGCCGCGAGGAACAGACCGGTGACGGCGATCGGGGCTGCGAGCATTCGCAGCCAGTTCTTTTGGGTGGAACGCATGCCTGGACTCCTTAGCTGACTGCCCCTGATACGCAGCCAGCAGCGTTAGCCGTTCACTGACCGTAACGCCTGTTCCCGCCTCCTTGATATCGCCGGCAAAGCGCCTCCGAAGCGCCTCCGCACGGCATACGGTGTGCGCCAATCGCCCCGAACCAGCGCCGACGGAGGCCCCGATGGTCGCCCGCCAACCGACTGCCGACCGGCCCGGCGCCGACCCCAGGTCGGTCGTGCTCGCCAGCTTCGTCGCGGCAGTGATTTTCGTGCTCCTGCTGTGGATCTACTCCGCGGTCCGCCTCACGGCTGACTGTCACTCGACCCAGGGGCACGTCCGCTTCGGCAAGTCGGCGAACGGCTTGGTCTGCTACTACCACGACGAGGTCAGCCGGCTCTCTGGCGGTTAACGCCCCCGGTAGCGGTCGGTGACTGCCACGGCACGCCGCCGTGCTCACTCCGTCACTTTTAGATACTGTTGGCTACAGGCGGCAACGGATTGCGCGCGGGTACGTCATCGGAGGGGCAACGTGGTCGAATCCACAGCGCGCGTCGCGGTCAAAGGAAGTGCCCGCGGCGCACCAACGGACGCCCATCCGGCGCGAGTGGTCGTCGCGGTCCAGCAACGGATGATGGCCGAGGTCATGGCCCACCGGCTGGAGAGTGAGAACGACGTCGACGTCGTGCAGATCCTCTGGAGCCACGACGATGTGGTCCCATCGGTCACCAAGTTCCAACCCGATGTCGTGCTCCTGGACCTGCGCCTGGTCGACGGCGAGGTGTCGACGATCTGTGACGAGATCCATCGAGCCGATCCCGACGCCCACCTGGCAATCCTCACCGGCGGGTCCGGTGACCGGCACGTCATGGAGGCCGTCGAGGCCGGCTGCTCGTCGTTCGCCTCGATGGACAAGTCGGACGAGGAGCTGCTCACGGCCGTCCGGGCCGCGTCAACCGGGTCGCCGCACCTGCACCCGGAGCTGGTCGCGGGCCTGGTGCAGCGGCTCGACCGCACCCAACGGCACGCCGCCGACGACCTGACGACGCGCGAGCTCGAGGTGCTGGGGCTGCTGGCTGCCGGGCTGGGCAACGCGGCGCTGGCCGAGCGGCTCGGGGTCAGCATCAACACGGTCCGGCACCACGTGCAGAGCATCCTCAACAAACTCGGTGTGCACACCAAACTCCAGGCTGTGACAACAGCGATGCGTGAAGGGCTGATCTCCACCGAAACCCTTTAGGAGCGCGCTGACCGGTGGTTGACTGCCGAGTCAGGAACTCCGGAAGGGTGTGCCTCCATGCGCCGTCTGCGGATCGCGGGCCTCGTCGCTGCTGTCGTCCCGCTCCTGCTGGCGGGCGTGACGCCCTCGGCCGTCGCGCGCGGCGCAGTCGTCACCAAGACGTTGCGCGTGGGCACGGTCAACCTCCATCACTGCGCTGTGGTTCCGGGCGCCTGGTGCGGCTCGATCAAGCGAGCCTGGGACCCCGCCGGTCACGTATCCGGCTCTCTCGCAGTCGGATTCGCCTTCCTGCCGGCCAGTGACACGTCGCAGCCGGCCCTGGGCACGCTTGTGCCGCACGAGGGTGGACCCGGGCTACAGCACCACCGACTCCGGGCTGGACTACGCCCGGATGTACGGCCCCCTGCTCCATCGCCGCAACCTCCTGCTGGTCGACCAGCGCGGCACCGGTCACAGCCTCCCGGTCCGGTGCCCGGAGCTGCAGAACCTCGACGGGCCCTATGCCCCGGCGGCGGCCGAGTGCGCGGCCCAGCTCGGGGACCGGTTCGACCTGTTCGGCTCGGCGCTCAGTGCGGACGACCTGTCGGCCGTGATCTCGGCCCTGCGGGTCGGACCGGTCGACCTGTACGGCGACTCCTACGGCACCTTCTTCTCGCAGGTCTTCCTCGGCCGGCACCCGGACCAGCTGCGCAGCGTCATCCTGGACTCGGCCTACCCGACGTACGGCGAGGACGCCTGGTACGCGACGCAGACGGCCGCCATGACCAGCTCGTTCACCAAGGTGTGCGCGCGGACTCCGTCGTGTGCGGCGCTGGGCGGCTCGACGATCGGTCGGCTGGCTCGCCTGCTCGACGTCGTACGGCGAAACCCGTTGAGCACCAAGGCAACCGGCTCGGACGGCAAGCCGCACAAGACTGTGGTCGATGCGCCGGCGCTGGTCTATGTCGCCTTCGCCTCGACGTACGGCGCCGCGCCCTATCGCGAGTTCGACGCTGCGGTGCGGGCCGGGCTGGCCGGTGACATCGCCCCGATGGCCCGCCTGGTGGCCGAGGACTACTTCCCCGGTCCGACCGGTTCGGCGCAGGCGTACAGCGAAGGGCTGGACGCGGCGGTGGCCTGCCAGGACTACCCGCAGCTCTACGACATGACGGCGTCGCCCGCGGTGCGCGAGGGCCAGTACGAGGCGGCGATCCAGGACCGGGAGCGGACCGACCCGGACACCTACGGGCCGTTCACGATCCGGGAGTACCTCGCGTCGTTCTGGGAGGAGCAGGACTGGTGCCTGCAGTGGCCGGTCGCTGACCCGGCGCACGCGGCCGGGCCACCGGTGCCCCTCGGCGGGCACTACGCCGCCGTGCCGACGCTCGTGCTGTCCGGCGAGCTCGACTCGATCACCACGCCGGCCGAGGGCGCGATCGTCGCGTCGCAGATCCCGGGCGCGCGCCAGGTGCTGGTGGCCAACAGCTTCCACGTCACCGCCGAGGACGACACCGACGGCTGCGGCCGCGACCTCGTGCAGGCGTTCGTCCACGACCCGACGGGCAGCGCTGCCGGCCTCCGCGCTCGCGTGCGCTCGGTCAGTGCCCCCGGTCCGGGCCGCGCCGACGTACGCGCGTTCGTTCCAGGACAACGGTTCTGGGCCCGCTCGGGCGCGCGCGGCCGAGACGGTCGCGCTGACCGCGGCCGACGTCATGGATCGCTGGTGGGAGAGCATCGCCGGCTTCGGCACCGGCCTGCGCGGTGGCACGCTGGACCTCGAACGGCGACCACACTGTGACGCTGCACCTCAAGGGCTACCGGCTGGCCGATGACCTCGCGGTGACGGGCGATGTCGTCTGGGGGCGCTATGCGTCGACCGCCTCGATCGACCTGCGGTTCGACCAGGTCGACGCCAACGGGCGGGTGCGCAACACCGACCACGTCGACGGCCACCTCACCGGCACCTGGGACACCCGCGCAGGCCGGCGCGACGGTGCGACCTGACCGGAACCCAGGGCGGCCAGCCGGTGACCTACGGGTTCGTCGCCCCCTAGCTCGATCGGGCCCAGTCAGATCAGCGCGCTGGCCCCGCGCTTGGCCAGCTGGTCGGCGATGATGACCCGCTGGATCTCGCTCGCGCCCTCCCAGATCCGCTCGACCCGCAGCTCGCGGGTGAACCGCTCGGCGACGTTCTCCCGCATGTAGCCGCGGCCGCCGAAGATCTGCACCGCCCGGTCGGCGGCCCGGCCGGCCATCTCGGAGGCGTAGAGCTTGGCCATCGAGCACTGGGCGTGCGCGACCTTGCGGTCGACGCCGTCGTCGATCGCCCGGGCCACGGCGTACGCCATCGACCGGGCCGCGAAGAGCTCGGTCAGGCTGTCGGCGAGCATGCCCTGCACGAGCTGGCGTTCGATGAGCGGCTCGCCGCGCACAATCCGTTGCTGCGCAAAGGATGTGGCCTCGTTGATCAGACGGTCCGCGGCGCCGAGACACCGAGCCGCGATCATCAGCCGCTCGAACCGGAACCACTCGTAGGCGAAGGCCATACCGCCGCCCTCGGCGCCGACCCGGTTGGCCGCGGGGACGCGCACGCCTTCGAAGGCGACGATCGGGTGCTCGTGCGAGAGCGTGTGGCTGTACGCCGGAGTGCGCACCACCCGCACGCCGGGGCTCGGCAGGTCGACGATGAACATCGCGTGCTGACCGGCGAACTCGCCATCGACGAGCCGGGCCTGGACGAAGGCGTAGTCGGCCTCGTTGTAGGAGGTCACGTGCCACTTCACGCCGTCGATCACGTAGTCGTCGCCGTCCCGCTTGGCCGTCGACGGTGATCGCGTCGACGTCGGAGCCGGCGTCCTCCTCGGTGATCGCGTAGCACTCGACCCGCTCACCACGGGCGGCCGGCTTCACGTAGCGCTCCAGCTGGTCCGGCGTCGCGACCTCCGGGAACCAGCCCGGCGGCGTACCCATCGCCCAGCCGAGCCCGTTGGTCGCCCGGCCGCACTGCTCCTGGATCAGCACCTGTTGCAGCATCGTGCAGCCCTGGCCGCCGACGTCCTTCGACATGTTGGTGGCGTAGAGCCCGAGCTCGATCACCCGGGCCTTGTGCGCCTCGGCGAGCGCCGGGCGGGTAGTGACCACCTGCCATCTCGATCTCGACCTCGAGCGGGATCACCTCGTCGACGAACCTGCGAGCGCGGTCCTGGAGGTCGAGGTCCTGTGCGGTCAGGCCATACATGCGAGGTCTCCTGAGCAACGGTCCGGGTCACGCGGGCGAGGTGTTGACTGACTGTTCAGTCTATGTCAGCGTCGGTGCCGTGAACAGCGCTCGGGCGGCCGATGCCGTCGTCGTCGGCGGCGGGACGATCGGCGCCTGGACGGCCTGGTTCCTCAAGCGCTCCGGCCTGGACCGGGTCGTCCTGGTCGAAGCCGGCACGCTCGGCCAGGGCGCCAGCTCGCGAGCCGCCGGCATGGTGCGGGCCCAGGGTGGCACGGCCACGGCGGTCCGGCTGGGCCTGTTCAGCCGCGACTTCTATCTCGGTCAGGCGGCCGAGCTGGGCATCGACTCCGGCTTCGTGGCGCAGGGCTACTACATGCCCTGCTTCACGCCGGACGAGGTCGCCCAGGCGCACCGGCGGATCGCCATGCAGCAGAGCTGTGGTCTCGACGTCAGCTGGGTCGGGCCCGAGGAGTTCGACGCGGGCAACGTCAACCTCGCGCCGGGCCGGACGCTCGGAGCGTCGTACGCCGCGGGGGACGGGTACATCGACCCGCCGCGCAACGTGCTGGCCTACACAGCCGCGCTGTTCACGGCCGGGGTCGAGGTGCAGGAGCGCACCGCGATGACCGGGCTCGTCGTCGCGGGGGGCCGCGTGACCGGCGTACGGACCACGTGCGGGTGACATCGCGACCGAACGGGTCGTTATCACCGGCGGGCCGCAGCTGCGGGCGATCGGTGAGTCGCTCGGCGCGCGGATCCCGTCCGCCGGCGTACGGCACCAGGTCGTCGTCACCGAGCCGCACGCGGAGGTGGCGCCGGACCGTCTGCCGATGGTCTTCGATGTGGTGGCCGGGATCTACTGGCGGCCGTGCGAGGGCGGGGTCATGTGGGGGATGAGCAACCCGGACGAGCCGCCGGGGGTCGCGCTCGAATTCGACTGGGGCTATTACGAAAAGCTCCGCGAGCGGGTCGTCGACCTGATGCCGGTCATCGGCCGGTTGGGGCTGCGCCGGGCCTGGGCGGCGACGATCGACTACACGCCGGACCACCTGCCGATCCTCGGTCCGCTGCTCGTCGGTGACGGCCCGGCCGAGTCGCTCGAGCGAGTCGCCGGTACGACGGTGGCCGCGGCCGGGGGGCACGGGATGATGTGGGGACCTGGCGTTGCCCGGGCCGCCGCGGACCTCGCGCTGACCGGGTCGACCGATCTCGTCGATGCCGGCGAGCTCGGCCTGGACCGCTTCGACGAGTCGGGGCACTCCCGGCTCGAGCCCGACCCGATCGCCCTGCCGTTCCCCGAGAGGACCTGACATGACCACGACATCGGCCACGCCGACGACACCGTCGACGCCCGGACTGCACGGACTGCCGACCCCGGCCGTCACCGACGCCCTGGGCTTCGACGCGCTCGAGGACTGGGGGCCGTTGGCTGAGGCGACCGGGGAGCCGATGACGACGCGCGGGCTGACCCTGTGGGAGAACGGCCCGTTGTCGGCCGGGATCTGGGAGTGCACGGCCGGTCCGTCGTACTGGGTGCAGAACGAGAACGAGGTCATCCAGGTGCTGTCCGGCCGGATGACCGTGACCGTCGACGGCGGCGAGCCGGTCGAGCTCGGCGCCGGCGACCTCGCGGTCTTCCCCAAGGGTTGGGCCGGCACCTGGGACATCCACGAGACGATCCGCAAGGTCTACGCAATCTTCTAACCCGGCTCCGTTTCTGCTTGGCCGTCGAGTCCGGGTTTGGCCGTCGAGTCCGGGTTTTCGGAGCCGATTTCGGGGGCCGAAAACCCGGAACCGACCGCCAAACCCGGAGTCGACGGCCAAAGGAAGCGGTTAGGGGTCGGGGTTCGATGAGGGCGTCGACGGCGAGCGGGCCGTGGGGGCCGACGATCAGCGGGTTGATGTCGATGGCCTCGACCAGGTCGCCGAGCTCGACGGCGAGCTGGGACAGCCCGACGACGGCGGCCACGACGGCGGACCGGTCCAGCGCGGCCGACCCGCGGTAGCCGGCCAGCAGCCGGTCGGCCTTCAACCGCCCCAACGCGCGGTCGGCCGTCGCCGGCGAGACCGGAGGCAGCGCGACCGCCCGGTCGTCGACCAGCTCGACCAGCACGCCGCCGGATGCGACGACGACGATCGGCCCGAGCAGCGGGTCGCGGACCAGACCCAGCGCCAGCTCGACCCCGGCCGGGGCGCTGCCACAGACCAGCACCCGCGGCCCGAGCGTGTCAGCGAGCCGGTCATAGGCCGCGCCCACCTCGTCGGCGTCGGCCAGCCCCAGCACCACACCCCCGACGTCGGACTTGTGCAGGATCCCGGGCTCGTCCGTCTTCAGCACGACCGGCCAGCCCAGCCGCCCCGCAGCGGCCACCGCGTCGGACCTCGTGACCGCCGCAGTGACCGGCACCGCCGGGATCCCGTAGTCGGCCAACAGCGCGAAGCTCGTCGGCCCCGGCCGAGCCCGCCCGGATGGTCCGCCAGACGTCGGCGCCAGCGCTCGCGACGGCCCTCGTCCACGGTCACGGGCGCTGTCGGGTCGGGCCCTCCAGCGGCGTACGACGCGAGGTGCCCCAGCGCGACCAGGCCGCTGCGCGCGCCCTCGAGGACCGGGATGCCGGACGCCCGGAGCCGCCCGCGCCTGAGCCTGGTCCAGGGCCGAGTGCATGGTCGACAGCACGGCGACCGGCAGATCGGTGGAGTCCCAGACCTGTTGCACGGCAAGGGGATACGACTCGTCGCCGTCGAACTCGGGGACCAGGTCGATGGCCAGGGCCAGCGCACCGACGGCCGGGTCGTCGCCCATCGCGAGCAGCGCCGTCGCGAACAGCTGCCGGGTGTCGGCGCCGGTGCCCCACACGTCGAGCGGGTTGGTCGGGACGCAGCCCCGGGTCGAGCAGGTCGCTCAGCCGGTCCAGCGTCGACGCCGACAGCGGGGCGAACGGCACGGCCAGCTCGTCGGCCAGGTCGACCACCATCGCCCGCTCGGCCCCCGAGTCGTGGACCGTCGCGATCCCGCTCGAGCCCGGCCGCACGCGACGCCCGGCGGCGAACAGCTCGAGCGTGTCGGCCATCTCGTCGAGGTCGCCGACCCGGCACACGCCGTACGCATCGAACAGCGCCTCCCAGGCCCCGTCGGCGCCGGCCAGCGCGCCCGAGTGCGCGGCCACCATCGCCGCGCCTCGGCCCCGACGTGCCGACGGTCAGCGCCACCACCGGCACGTCGGCCGCCGCAGCCCGGGCCAGCCCCGCGCGGAGCAGCTCCGGCGAGCGCATCGTCTCCAGCAGCAACGCGATGACGCCCGTCTCCGGCTGGTCCAGCGCGTAGTCCAGGTAGTCGGCCGCGCTCGTGACCAGCTCCTGCCCGGAGGAGACCGCGAGGCTGAACCCGATCCGCCGATGGCTGCGCAGCAGGGCCGAGAACGCCGACCCCGAGTGCGACACCATCGCCACCGGCCCGGCCGGCAGCTGCTCGGCCTCGACGTAGCCGATCGCGCGCAACCCCCGCGCCACGTTGACGAAGCCCATGCAGCCACCGCCGCACACCGCGAGGCCGCCTTCGCGGGCCAGTCGGGCCACTTCGGTACGCCGCGTCACCCCGGCCGCGGCGCCCGGACCGGTGGCGTCGCCGACGACGCTGCCGTAGATCACGGCCGACCGGTCACCGCGCTCCGCGGCCAGCGCGAGCTCGGCCTCCAGGGCGACTGTCGGGCACGCCGAGCAGGACCAGGTCGACCGGGCCGTCGATCGCCCGCAGGCTCGGCAGACAGGGCCGACCGTCGATCGCGTCGTAGCGCGGGTTGACCAGATGCACCGTCACGGGCGCGCTGCCGCGGGCGGTCTCGGCTGACCATCCGGTGCGCCGAAGCTCCCGGGCCGCGCCGCTGGCCCCGACGATCGCGACGGAGCGGGCCTCCAGCATGGCGCGGACGGCGGCGCGCTCGGGCGGCCCTACCATCGCGAACGGGAGCTGGAGCCATTGCCTCGGTTCCTCGCAGCCTCGTCCGCCGATATGTTTGACTGGCTGTTCAGTCTACGGAGCCAGCGCGGCCGCAGACAAGGCAGTCCGTGCTGGTTCTAGAGCGCGTCCCAGGCCGAAGCAGACGGCCAGCAGAGCGCCGGCAACGTGGTCGAAAGGGGTCGGATGGCCAGCCGTTCGACGAAGCCCGCCCGGGCCGAGGCACCGCCCGAGGTCCTGTCCGGGCCCGACGTCCGCCGGGAGCAGATGCTGCAGCGCCGCCGTCGAGGTGATCTGCGAGCGCGGCTTCTCCGAGACCCGGATCGCCGACGTGGCCGCCCGCGCCGACGCCAGCCCGGCCCTCGTCATCTACTACTTCGGCACCAAGGACGGCCTGCTGACCGAGGCCCTGCGCTGGTCCGAGGACCAGTTCTATGCCGCGACCGAGCAGGTGCTGGCCCGGCTCGACTCCGCCCGGCACCCGGCTGGAGACCCTGGCCTCGCTGACCTGCGTGCCGGGAGAGCGACGAGGACGGTGCCGGACTCGTGGGGGCTCTGGTTCGACCTGTGGGTGCAGGCCTTCCGGCACCCCGGGGTGGCCAAGGACCGGATCGCGATGGACCAGCGCTGGCGCGAGGCCATCGCCGGCATCGTCCGCGACGGGCAGGCCTCGGGCGAGTTCGGCGAGGCCGACATCGAGGACTTCGCGATCACCTGGGGCGCGCTGCTCGACGGCCTGTCGATCCAGGTGGCCCTGGAGGACCCGGCCGTCGACTCCGGCCGGGCCGTGGCGATCGCGATGCGGCTGGCCGCCGACCGCCTCGGCTTCGACTGGACCCCGCCCGCCTGAACCGGCTATTGAGGCAACGGCGCGTCAGATCTGACGCGCCGTTGCCTCATTGCGGGGGAACGCGGAGACCGGCTCAGCTGGGGAGCGGGGCGTCCTCGGCGTCGGCGGCCAGGGCCGGGCGGGTGTCGGCCGGCAGCAGCCGGCAGGCCTCGGGGTGCACGTGGGCCTGGACCGGCGGCCCGGGCTGGTACCAGACCGAGGCCGGCCCGATCGAGTTCGGTACGGCGGCCAGGAGGGTCTGCCCGTCGGAGAGCCGGACGACGACGTGGGTCGTCGGCCCGAGGTAGATCACGTGGTCGACCAGGCCGGGGAAGCTGCTCGCGCCGTCCGGCGTCGCGCCGTCGGTCGGCCCGAGCAGCACCCGCTCCGGCCGGATGACGACCTTGGCCGGCCCGGGCGTCGCGTCGCCGACCGCCTTGAACGTGAACGGCCCGAGCTGGCAGGTCACCGCCCCGGCGTCCGGCCCGTGCACCTCGACGTCGACGACGTTGGCCGACCCGAGGAACCCGGCGACGTAGGCGCTGGCCGGCTCGGAGTAGACCGCCTCCGGCGTGCCGATCTGCTCGACCAGCCCGTCGGCCATCACGGCCAGCCGGTCGGACATCGTCAGGGCTTCCTCCTGGTCGTGCGTCACGTAGACGAACGTGATGCCGACCGACTGCTGCACCGACTTCAGCTCGAGCTGGAGCTCCTTGCGCAGCTTGGCGTCCAGGGCGCCGAGCGGCTCGTCGAGCAGCAGCACCGTCGGGTTGAGGACGAGGGCCCGGGCCAGCGCGACCCGCTGCTGCTGCCCGCCGGACAGCTGGGCCGGCCGCCGCTTCGCGAAGTCCGTCATCCGGACCATCTCGAGCGCCTGGTCGACCCGCTGGCTTGGTCTCGCGTCTTGCTGACCTTGCGGTAGCGCAGGCCGAACTCGACGTTGTGCCAGACGTCGAGGAACGGGAACAGCGCGTAGGTCTGGAACACCGTGTTGACCGGTCGCTTGTGCGGCGAGATCGGCGCCAGGTCCTTGCCGTCGAGCAGGATCTGGCCGGTGTCCGGGCGCTCGAACCCGGCCAGCATCCGCAGCGTCGTCGTCTTGCCGCAGCCGGACGGCCCGAGCAGCGAGAAGAACTCGCCGCCGGCGATGTCCAGGTCGATGCCGCGGACGGCCGGCACGCCGTCGTACGCCTTGCTCAGGCTGACCAGCGAGATCGCGCCCCCGCTCACGCGGGTCAGCCCAGGACCGCTGCGGCGAACCGCGCGAAGTTGGCGACGAACCGGTCCGCGTCGGCGGAGGTGTGCTGCACGGACAGGAGCCATTGCTCGATCTTTCCCCACGGCGGCAAGAAGACGCCGCCATTGTGCTGCATGAGCCAGTGCAGCTGACCGAGCCGCTCGTCGATGTCGAGGAAGCCGCGGTAGTCGTGCACCTCGTGCGGGGTGAACGTCACGCAGCCCTTGGCGCCGAGCGCGACGACACCCCACGGCGCCTGGTGCTCGGCGATGACGGCCTGGACGCCGTCGACCATCCGCCGGCGCAGGGCGTCGATCTGCGCGTACGCCGCGGGCGTGAGCACCTCGGTCAGCATCGCCTTGCTCGCGGCCATGGCCAGCGGGTTGCCGTTGAACGTGCCGACCTGCTCGTAGCGGCCGTCGGCGATCGCCGCCATGACCTCCTCGGTGCCACCGATCGCGGCCGACGAGCAGGCCACCGCCCAGGGCCTTGGCCAGGGCGATGATGTCCGGCGTCACGCCGTAGATCCCGGTGACCCCGGCCGGGCCGGACGTGAAGCCGGTCTTGACCTCGTCGAAGGTCAGCAGCGCGCCGTGGCTGGTGCAGCAGCTCCTTGAGCTCGGCCAGGTAGCCCTCGCGCGGCAGGATGATGCCGGCGTTCATCATCACCGGCTCGAGGATCATGCCCGGCGACCTGCCCGGGGTGCGCCTCGAGCGTGCGGCGGACCATGTCGATGTCGTTGAAGGCGACGACCAGCGTCAGGTCGCGGAAGGCCTCGGGGATGCCGGCGCTGCCGACCTGGAGCGGAGCGTCGGCCGGACCGGCCTCGTCCTCCTCGGGCATGACCGACACCTGCACCGAGTCGTGGTGGCCGTGGTAGCCGCCCTCGAGCTTGATGATCAGGTCGCGCTCGGTCACCGCGCGCATCAGGTGGATGGCGTCCATCGTGGCTTCGGTGCCGGAGTTGGTGAACCGCCAGACCGGCAGGCCGAACCGCTCGGCCAGGTTCTCCGCGACGTCGATCGCGTCGGCGGTGGGCTGGGCGAAGTGGGTGCCGAGGGCGACCCGCTCGCGGACCGCGGCGACGATGGCCGGGTGGGCGTGGCCGGCCAGCGAGACGCCGTAGCCGCCGTGCAGGTCGACGTACTCGGTGCCGTCGACGTCGTACAGCTTCGGAGCCGGCGCCGTGGCTGAGCCAGACCGACTGGGGCGAGGCGATCTGCCAGTTGGAGGTGGCGCCGCCGGCCAGGTGCTGCGCGGGCCCGGGCGATCAGCTCGGTGCTGCGCGGCTGGCGCTGCAGAAATAACGATTCCTCTGCGCGCGATCAGCTCGTCCAGTCGATGCCCCACGTTCCGTGGTTAGGGTGCCGGTGTCAGCACTTGCGACGGGTGTCGCGGACGGTGCGGTCAGGCTCATGGCCAGATTCCTCGATCGAGGTGGTTGGGGCTGTTGACTGACTGTTCAGTCTATGCGAGCCTCGTCGCACCCGGCAAGGAGGGCAGATGGCAGGTCCGCGGCACGACCCGGCTGGTCAGTCGGCAGCGAGCCGCTCGGCGGGTTCCGCCCGCAGAGCCCGCGCTCGCAGGCCCGTCGAGCCGGGCCCTGTCGCGGCGCAACTTCCTGCGCAACGCCGCGCTCACCGCGGTCGCGACGCCCTCGATCGGCGCGTTCCTGGCCAGCTGCTCGTCGGCCGGCGGCGCGCTCCCCGGCAGCACCGCGACCGCCACGCTGAAGCTGGCCTCGCCCAAGAACCCGGTCACCTGGCCGATCGCGGCGGACAACCAGCCGATCGCCGACGGCGCTGACGCCGGAGAAGAACGCGACGCTGCGGCTCTACAACTACGCGGACTACATCGACCCGGCGGCGATCAAGTCGTTCGAGAAGAAGTACGCGCAGTACAAGGTCAAGGTCACCGTCTCGACGTTCAACGACACCGACGAGGCGCTGACCAAGATCCGGGGCGGCAAGGTGCCGTACGACATCTACTTCCCGAGCTATGACCAGATCAGCAAGATGGTCACGGCCAAGCTGATCCGGCCGATCAACCACAGCTACTTCCCGAACATCGCCAACGTCTGGGAGACCTACCAGAACCCTTGGTACGACCAGGGTTGGCACTACACGGTCCCCTACACCGTCTACACGACCGGCATCGGCTGGCGGACCGACCAGGTGCCGGACGACATCGCCGGGATGACCAACCCGTACGACGTGTTCTGGGACGCGAAGTACAAGGGCAAGATCGCGGTCATCGACGACTGGCACACCGCGATGGCGCTGGCCCAGCTGCGGATCGGCGGTGACGTCAACGCCACCGACACCGCGGCAGATCGCCAAGATCAAGAAGCAGATGGAGGACATGCAGGCGGCCTCCAAGCCCAAGGTCACGATCACGATGTACAACGACCTGCCGGCCGGCCAGCTCGGCATCTGCCAGATGTGGTCCGGCGACGCGATCAACGCGCAGTACTACCTGGCCAAGGGCACCAAGGTCGGCGGTGCTGCGCTACTGGGCGCCGAAGACCAACGGCCTGGTCGACAACGACCTGATGGTCTGCCTGCCGGCGGCCAGAACCCGGTGCTGGCCCAGCTGTTCATGAACCACATGCTCGACACCAAGGTCGCGTCCGGGAACTTCTTCGCCACCGGCTACCAGCCGCCGCAGAAGCACGATCCTGCCGGACAAGGTGGTCGCCGACGGCTACGTGCCGGCCAACCTGGAGACGGCGACCGTGCAGCAGTCGGCCTTCGAGTCCGGCCAGCCGCTGCTCGAGCTGCCGATCGCCGCCGACACGGCCTGGCACGCCATCTGGTCGGAGTTCAAGGCCGGTGGCTGAGCCCGCAGCCGGCTGAGCCGGACGCAACCGACGGCCGAAGCGCTGGCAGGCGAAGGCCGGCAAGGGCAAGCGCAGCCGGCACCAGACGGCGATGCAGTCGAGCGCGCTCTGGCCGCTGCTCGCGATCCCCGGCACGGTCTGGCTGATCCTGTTCTTCCTGCTGCCGATGTACGTCGTGCTGGCCATCGTCTTCGGCCGGATCGACCCGGTCTTCCGCACCCCGCTGCCGGTGTGGAACCCGTTGCAGTGGAACCCGGCCCAGTTCAACTACGTCTTCTCGCACATCGTCGGCAAGGAGGGCTTCTTCGGGCCGGCCCTGCTGCGCACGCTGGTCTTCGTCGGGCTGGCCAGCCTGCTCTGCCTGCTGATCGCCTACCCGGTCGCGTACTTCACCGCCCGGTTCGCCGGCAAGCGCAAGGGGCTGATCCTCACCCTGCTGATCGCGCCGTTCTGGATCAGCTACATGATGCGGATGCTGGCCTGGGTCAACCTGTTGCAGAACGACGGCCTGGTCAACCGCGGGCTCGGCCTCGGCGGGTTGTTCCACGTCAACGTCGACTGGCTCTCCGGCCGGGCCTCGACGGTGGTGCTCGGGCTGGTCTACGGCTACGTGCCGTACATGATCCTGCCGCTGTTCGCCGGGCTGGACCGGATCCAGGGCTCGGTGCTCGAGGCGGCTCGCGACCTCGGCGCCGGCCGGCTGTCGACGTTCTGGCGGGTCACCTGGCGGCTCAGCCTGCCGGCCGTCGTCGCCAGCGTGCTGCTGTCCTGCCTGCCGATGCTCGGCGACTACTTCACCAACGACCTGCTGTCGGCCTCGCCGGGCACGTCGATGGTCGGCAACCTGATCAACAACTCGGCGCTCGCGCCGGGCCAGACCGGCCAGGCCGGCGCGTTCGTCCTGCTGGTGCTGGTCGTGTCGCTGCTGCCGATGCTCTGGTACGTCCGGACCACCCGCGACGACGGAGCTCGGTCGTGAACCCGGCCGTGCGGCAGTGGTGGTCCAGCCCGTGGCGGCCGCCGCGGTTCCTGGCCATCATCACCGCGGCCTACCTGCTCTGGTCGCTGCTGCCGGTCTCGTCGCGGTGCTGTTCTCGTTCAACAACGGCCGGTCGCGCACGGTCTGGCAGGGCTTCTCGATGCGGTGGTACTACGGCGACCCGGTGCGCTCGGTGTGGCACGACGCCTCGCTGCACACGGCGCTGACCCACACCCTCTGGCTCGGCCTGCTGGCCACCGTCGTCACCGTGCCGCTGGGGGTTGCCTTCGCGCTCGGCATCGACCGGTGGCGCGGGCGGCTGCCGTCCGGGGCGAGCTTCACGATGCTGCTGAGCTTCGTGCTGCCGGAGACGCTGATGGCGGTGGCGCTGCTGTTCGTCATCACCCAGGTGGCGACGCCGTTGACCCCGGGCACGACGGCCCAGGTGGTCGGGCCTGGTGACCTTCCAGCTGTCCTATCCCGTCGTGATCGTGCGCTCGCGGCTGCTGACGATCGGCAAGCAGTACGAGGAGGCCGCGGTCGACCTCGGCGCCTCACCGATCGGTGCCGTACGCCGGGTGCTCGTGCCGATGCTCGTGCCGGCGATCTTCGCCAGCACCGTGCTGGTCTTCGCCGACGTGATCGACGACTTCGTCATCGTGCGCTACCTGTCCGGCGACTCCTCGACCGAGCCGGTGTCGGTGAAGATCTACAACACCGCCCGGGCCGCGCCCTCGCCGGCGCTGAACGCGCTGGCGACGCTTGCTGCTGGCGTTCTCGCTGGTGGCGATCCTGCTCGGCTTCGTGGTCTACCGCCGGCTGACCCGCGGCGAGGGCTCGGACACCCGCGGGCATCGGCGCCTTCGCCGGCGAGCTCTGACGCGCGGCGTAGCCTGGCGGAACTGGGCCTCGCGGCGGTACGCTAACTGAGTGCTCAGTCAGTTTTGAGCACGAAATCCGGCCCCGAAAGGACCACGACCGTGGGTACGACGTCGCGCATCGCCCCCATCGACCCGGCCGACGCTGGAGCCGTCGCTGCGGCCGTTCGGGCAAAGCCACATGCTGCCCCGCGCGGCCTACGTCGATCCTGCGGTCCTGGCCTGGGAACGCGAGAACTTCTTCGGTGGCTGGATGTGCGTCGGCCGCAGCGCCGACCTGGCCAAGGTCGGCAGCCAGAAGGCCGTCGAGGTCGCTTCCGGCAGCGTCCTGCTGATCCGCGGCGAGGACGAGGTGCTGCGCGGCTTCGTCAACGCCTGCCGGCACCGCGGTCACGAGCTGCTGCCGTGCGGCGCGTCGACGGCCAAGCGCTCGGTCGTCTGTCCGTACCACGCGTGGACCTACAAGCTCGACGGGTCGATGCGGAACGCCCCGCACATGGACGAGGTCGAGGGCTTCGACCCGGCCGACTACAGCCTGCATGACGCCTGCCGGTCACCGAGTGGCACGGCTGGGTCTTCGTCGCGACGCTCGGGCGACGCCCCGGACTTCCAGGAGCACATCGGCGCGCTCGAGCCGATCATCGCGCCGTACGCGCCGGAGAACCTCGAGGTGGCGGCGACCCACGAGTACGTCATCGAGGCCAACTGGAAGGTCATCGCCGAGAACTACCAGGAGTGCTACCACTGCTCGATGATCCACCCCGAGCTGTGCGCGGTCAGCCCGCCGGAGAGCGGCGAGAACCTCGACCTGCCCGGCGACTGGGTCGGCGGCGGCATGGACCTGCGGGACAACGCCCAGACCATGTCGCTCGACGGCAAGAGCCACGGCGAGAACATCGAGGGCCTGTCGCAGACCGAGCTGCGCACCGTGATGTACATCGTGGTCTTCCCGAACCTGCTGGTCAGCCTGCACCCGGACTACGTGATGACCCACCGGCTCACTCCGCTCGAGCCGGGCAAGACGTACGTCGAGTGCTCCTGGGCGTTCCCGAAGTCGGCCGTCGCCAAGCCGGGCTTCGACCCGGCGTACGCCGTGGACTTCTGGGACCTGACCAACCGCCAGGACTGGGCGGCGTGCGAGTCGGTGCAGCGCGGGGTCTCCGCGCCGCAGTGGCTGCCCGGGCCGCTGGCGCCGGACGAGGACGGCGTGCACCACTTCGTCAGCCGGATCGCGCATGGCTACGCAGGTCGGATGGACTCCTCACCGTTGGTGACCGAGGACGCCGAAGCGGCCGAGCTGGCCCAGGCCTAGGCAAACAGAGGGTTAACGCAAGTCTGACGAAACCGCGGCGCGGCGAGCCTCGTTCGGGTGTATCACTACGGGGAGTGAGTGCTCTCTCCTAGGCGGGGCGCGCGCCGGAACGTCGACATTTCTCGGGACAGGCCCGTGTCCTAGGCGCGGGTCCGCTGAGGGAGCCCGATGAACGCGATCCTGCTGAATCTCGCGACCGACGTCGTCGCGATCACGATCGTGTCCTACGGCATCTACTTCCGCCGCTACTACCGGCGCGACCTGCTGCTGGCCTACATCGCGCTCAACGTCGGGATCTTCGCCGTCACCGCACTGCTGTCCGACAGCTCGGCCGGCGTCGGCCTGGGCCTCGGGCTCTTCGGCATCCTGTCGATCGTCCGGCTGCGGTCGGACTCGATCACCCAGGAGGAGATCGCCTACTACTTCGTGGCGCTCGCGCTGGGCCTGATCGGTGGCCTGACCGCGAGCCCGACCTGGCTGGGGCCGGTGCTGTCCGCGGCGCTGGTCGTGGTGATGTTCGTCGTGGACCACCCGCGGCTGACCGCTCGGGCCCAGCGACAGACCATCGTCCTGGACCGGGCCTATCCGGACCGGGTGCGAGCTGCAAGCCGCGCTGGAGTCGTTGCTGGGCGCGGAGATCCGGCACCTGGTGGTCGAGCGGCTCGACCTGGTGGCCGACACCACGATGGTCGACGTGCGGTTCAAGAGCCCGGCGCCGCGGGACCTGCGGACCTGATCGCGTCGGTCCTGCCCAGCGCCGCGTGAGAGTGCGACGGCCTGAGCATGGCCGTCGCGGCGCTCGAGCCTGGCGAGTGACCGAGCGCGGCGCGTCGCAGGCCTACCTGAGCGCCCTGGCGCGCCGGGCTCCAGTCGACCTGGCCCAGGTGCTGGCCACCGCCGCGCTGACGACGCGGGTCGACCAGAAGTACCTCGTGCCGACCGAGCTGCTGCCCGATCTCGTCGACCGGCTGCCGGAGCGGCTCGCGGTGCTGAGCATCGACGGCCGGCGGCTCTTCGACTACGAGTCGGTCTATTTCGACACCGCGTGCTTCGAGCTCTACCACCAGCACGTGCAGGGCCGGCGCAAGCGATACAAGGCGCGCACCCGCACCTATCGGGACACCGGCGAGGTGATGCTCGAGGTCAAGCTCAAGGGCCACCGCGGTGCGACGGTCAAGGAACGACTGCCGTACGCCGGCGAGGACGGCCGTGCGCTGACCGGCGAGGGGCGCGCCTTCCTGCACGCTGTCGTCGACGAGGCCTACGGGCTCGCGGTGCCGGAGCTCGAGCCGCGCCTGACGACGGCCTATCGGCGGTCGACGCTGGTCGACCTGGCCGAGCAGTCGCGGGCCACCATCGACCTCGACCTCAGCTGGTCGGACGGCGAAACCGCCTGGGCGGCAGGCGATCTCGCGCTGGTCGAGTCCAAGTCAGCGTCCGGCGCCGGCGCGGTCGACGCGCGTGCTCGGCGGCGATGGGAATCCGGCCGGTGCGGATGAGCAAGTACTGCATCGGCGTCGCGCTGCTGCACCCGGACATGGCCGCGAACAAGTGGAACCGGCTGCTCGTCCGGCACTTCGGCTGGCAGCGTGAGGCCGGTCGGCCGGCTGGTCGCGCGACGCGGGCTAGGCTGCGGCTCAGGCGAAGCCGTAGGCGCGCTCGGCGGCGAGGCTCAGCACGAGGCGGCCGTCGGCGACCATCGCGGCGCGGTACTCGTCCCAGTCCGGGTGCTCGCCGGCGATCGTCGCGATAGAGGTCGACCAGCGCGTCGGCGGCCGCATCGTGGGGGTCGGTGGTCACCGCGGTCAGCTCGGCGGTGCCCTCGAGCACGGCGTACGGGCGGTTGGCCTGGTGTCGTGACGAAGATCGAGGCGCGCGGGTCGCGGCGCAGGTTGCGGGTCTTGGCCCGCGAGTCGGTCAGCGAGACCCGGAAGGTCGCCGTACCGGGGTCGAAGGCGTAGCCGACGACGGACAGCTGGGGTCGGCCGTCCTTCTTGATCGTCGCGAGGACGCCGTGGCCGTGCTCGGCCGACGAAGGCGAGCAGCGCGGGGTCGAGGTCGAGTGAGGCCGATGGGTCCTGGATCGATGCGCAGATCTGTTGATCGCGGCCGGTCCCGATGACCGGGGGTGAGACGTATCGGGCCGGCCGCGATCACGCGTCCTTCGGGGCCGCGCCGGACGCGGATTGGTCGACGCGACCTGGATAACTTTGTGACGGTTCGCGAACACGTTGGGCAACAGCCGAACTGGTTAGGTCGTTCCGCTTGACGTTGGCGTCGAGGGCGGGTTTCACTGTCAATGCCTCAGGGGTGAGACGAGTCAGTTCTTGACCGTCCGATGAAGTCACCGGCTTACGGCGACCTTGTCGACTCACCTCTTGGAGACGGCAATGCCGATCGACGAAAACCCCGACACCTCAACGGATTCGCCGTTCTGGCGAAGACCACCTCCCGCCGGACGATGCTCAAGGGCGCGGCAGCCACCGGCCTGACCGCCGCCACCGCCGGCATCGCCGCCGACATCCTGTTCGCCGGTCCGGCCTCGGCCGCGACCACCTCATTCGCACGATGACGGCGACCTGATCGCGCACGTCACCAACCTGCGCTCCGGCGACATCGACCTCTACGTCGGCACCCGCCACGTCAGCGTCCGTGACCGCGCCCTCGCCACCCGCCTCGCTCGCGCGGCCCGATAAGGAACTGGAAAACACATGTCCTCGCACCGCGAAGCACCGGAGATCTCCAAGGACCCGGTTGCCGACAGCACCGACCTCTACGCGTTCGTCAGCCCGGACCGGCCCAACACGGTCACGATCCTGGCCAACTACGTCCCGCTCCAGGGCCCGGACGCCGGCCCGAACTTCTTCGAGTTCGGCGACGACGTCCTCTACTCGATCAACATCGACAACAACGGTGACGGCAAGGCCGACATCAGCTACCAGTTCGAGTTCACGACGACCCTGCGCAACGAGGAGACGTTCCTCTACAACACCGGGCCGATCACGTCGCTCGAGCTCGCCGAACTGGAACCGCCGGCAGTTCTACAAGGTCACCCGGGTGGCGGGGAAGAAGAAGGAAGTCCTCGGCACCATGCTGGCCTGCCCGCCGTGCAACATCGGGCCGCTCTCGACGCCGAACTACGGCGCCCTGGCCGATGCCGCGGTGCACACGATGCCCGGTGGCCGCAACGTCTTCGCCGGGCAGCGGGCCGAGGGTTTCTACGTCGACCTCGGGGCGACGTTCGACCTGCTCGACCCGCGACCGCTGGCCGACGCGCACACCACCTTCGGGCTGACCGGGCTGCCGCCGCGGCAAGGGTGACGGCGTCAACAGCACGCGGTTCCTCAACGTGCACTCGATCGCCATCCAGGTGCCCCAGACCGACCTCACCTGGAACGGCAAGCCGAGCAACGACCCGGCCTCCAGCCGGTCGGTCGTCGGCATCTGGACGACGGCCAGCCGGCGCAAGGCGCGCGTCTTCGACGGCAAGGGCGGCTCGAAGCAGAGCGGTCCCTACGTCCAGGTCTCGCGCCTCGGCAACCCGCTGTTCAACGAGGTCATCGTCCCGATGGCCGAGAAGGACAACTGGAACGCGACGCCCCCGACCGCCGACTCGGCCTTCGCCAAGTACGTCGCGAAGCCCGAGCTGGCCGGTCTGCTGCCGGTGCTCTTCCCCGGCGCGTTCCCGCACCTGGACGCGCTCAACCAGTCCGGCGCACCTCGAGCCGACCTGCTGGCCATCCTGCTGACCGGCATCCCGTCCGGGCTCATCCCCGGGTTCCAGAACTACACGGGCGCCACGCAGGCGGACATGCTGCGGCTCAACCTGGCCATCATGCCGACGGCCAACCCCAGCATCATGGGGCTGCTCGGCGGCGACGCGCAGGGCTTCCCGAACGGGCGGCGGCCGGCCGACGACATCGTCGCGATCGAGCTGCAGGCGGTGGCGGGTGCGGTCTACCCGCTGATCGACCCGACCTACACCGTCGACGCGGTCGTGCCGGCGGTCGACGACGGGGTCACGCCGGACGACCTGATCGTCAAGTTCCAGAGCACGTTCCCGTACCTGGGCGACCCGCACAGCGGGTTCTTCGCCGGGACGAAGTAATGCTGGCGCACGGCCATCCGCACCCGCACGGTGACGGAGCACCCGCACGCGCACCCGCACGACGCCGGAGGCCCAGCACGTGCCGGCCCGGGCGGCGGTGCTGGACATCGGCGGCGATGTCGGGGCGGTCCTGGTCAACACCGGGTCCGCGCTGGAGGGCGAGGAGATCGAGCTCTACCGGCTGGACGGGACCTACCTGATGCACACGGAGGTGCACGGGCGGGACGTGTCGGGGGTGCGGCGATACGCCGGGCTCTTCCCCGCGGTCCAGGAGGGGACGTACCTGCTCGACGTCTGTGACGGCAGCCCGCGCCAGCGGGTCGTCGTCACCGGCGGACAGGTCGCGGTGATGTCGCAGGCCCCGGCCGAGGTGCCCGTCTCCGGGTGAGACCGGGGGGATGCGCGGCACCGCAGGGCCGGCATGGGTCGTCGAAGGACCGCACTCGCAGCGGTTCGGCGGCGGCCCATGCCGGTTGTGGCCCGGTCGGTCGGTACGGCGGACGCGGGCTCAGCGGCTCAGCAGCTCAGCGGACGTCGGCGGCGGGCCGGCCGGCGCCGCGGGTGATGCCGGCGAACGCCACGACGCCGCCGATCACCAGCAGCCCCACGCAGATGTACATCGCGTGCCGGTACGCCGGGGTCAGCGCGCGCCGGGTCGGCGTACTCGTCGCCGGTCAGCCCGATCAGCAGGGGCAGCGCCGCGATGGCCAGCAGGCCGCCGGCCCGGGAGACCGCGTTGTTGATGCCGCTGGCCGTGCCGGCGTACCGGTCCGGGGCCGCCGCGAGGACGGTGCCGGTCAGCGGGGCGACCAGAGCGCACAGCCCGAGCCCGAACAGCACGATGCCCGGGCAGCACGGCGGTGAGGAAGCTCGGGTGCCGCCCGATCGGCGCGAGCAGCAGCACGACGACGGCGCAGACCAGGCTCCCGCCGCCGATCATCACCCGCGCGCCGAGCTTGCCGGCCAGGGCGCCGGCCCGCTCGGACAGCAGCAGCATCAGCATGCTGACCGGCACCGTCGCCGCGCCGGCGGCGAGCGGGGAGTAGCCCCCGCTGACCTGGAGCTGCACGGCCAGGAAGAAGAAGCAGCCGGACAGCGCGGCGTACACGACGAGCGTCACGAAGTTGACCACCGAGAAGTCGCGGCTGGCGAACAGCGTCATCGGCACCATCGGCTGGGCCTCGCGCCGCTCGACCAGGACGAACCCGACCAGCGCCGCGACCCCGACGACGGCCGCGACCGACCGTCACCGGGCTGGCGCCGTCGCTGCCCCAGGCGGTGAGGGCGTACGTCGTGCCGGCCAGGCCGAGCGCGGCCAGGACGACGCCCGTGATGTCGAGGTGGTGCGAGGCGTCGGGGTCGCTCGACTCCGGGACGACCCGGCGGCAGAGCACGACGACGACGACGGCGAGCGGGATGTTGAGCCAGAAGATCGCCCGCCAGGTCCAGCCGACCAGCCAGCCGCCGAGGATCGGGCCGGCCGCCGTCGCGATGCCGACCATGCCGGACCAGGCGCCGATCGCGCGCATCCGGTCCTCGGGACGGAAGCTCGCCTGCAGGATGGCCAGGCTGCCCGGGGTGAGCAGCGCGGCCGCGACCCCCTGCAGGGCCCGGGCGGCGACCAGCACCTCGATGGTCGGGCGAGATCGCGCACAGCAACGAGCAGACCGCGAAGCCGGCGATGCCCGAGCACGTAGACCTTGCGCCGGCCGTAGCGGTCGCCCAGCGAGCCGCCGAGCAGGATCAGCGAGGCGAGGGTCAGCGCGTAGGCGCTGACCACCCACTGCAGGCCGGCTGATGTCCGCGTCCAGCTCGCGGCCGATCGTCGGGCAGCGCGACGTTGACGACCGTGCCGTCGAGGAAGGCGATCCCGCTGCCGAGGACGGTCGCCACCAGGGTCAGCCGCCGCGCCGGTCGGACAGGCGGCAGCAGCGGCGGGCCAGGGTCGGCGGCGCTGGTTCACTCACCCAGCCGACCGTAGCGGCTGGCTGCGACGGTCCGCCGTCGACGGTTCAGCGCTTCAGCGCGGCCAGGGTCGAGGCGGTGACCCGGCCGGTGACCTTCAGGTGGTGGTGCCGCTGGAAGTCTTGACCGCCGACCGGGTCTGCGGGCCGTACATGCCGTCGGCGGTGATGTGCAGCAGCCGCTGGACGACCGCGACCAGCGAGCCGTGGCTGCCGACGCGCAGGTTGAGCGGCTTCTTCGTGGTCTTGTGCGACGTGGTCGCCGCGGGCGTGTTGTGCATCGGCCGGCGGTACTCCTCGGCGACCCACATCTTGCCGTTGACGACGACGACGGCCACGCCGATCTCGGTGAAGTCGCGTGTCCAGCATGTTGTCCCGGTGGTGCGGCGAGGCGTAGAACGCGGCCTCGAGGCTGCGAGGCGGAGTAGCCGACGCCGACGTTCTCGCCGAGGAACTTCCAGTTGGACACCGAGCGAGGCCAGCTTGGGGTTGTGCGCCAACGTGTTCGACCGGGCCATCGCGGCTGGCCCAGCGCTGCGCGGCGCGGGTCATCTCGGCGCTGACCGTGAGCCGGGCCCGGCCGTGGGCCGACGCGCTGGGCGTTGATCGCGTTGACGAAGTAGCTCGCGCTGCTGGTGGCCGCCTGGGCCGGCGCGCTGCCGACTCCGGCGACCAGCCCACCGGACACGACTCCGGCCGCGACGAACATGGCGAGCGCGCGGCTCGGCCGGGTAGCGATGCGGGCCCGGTCGGCGCCGGCGGAACGCGATCCGCGGGCGCGAGTGGTCGGTGATCATGGAGCCTCCTGGCGATCCCCCGTGGACGTCTTGTCCTTATCTGGATCGGCCAGGGTGACTAGTCCTGCATAGCCCGTTCGGGTGGTCACCTTGTGCGACTGGCCGCGCCGACTCGGGCACACTTGGCGCATGCCTGAGCTGCCGGAGGTCGAGGCGCTGGTCGGCTTCCTGCGCGAGCGCGACCGCCGGGCTGGTCGTCGCGCGGGTCGACATCGGCAACATCAGCGTGCTGAAGACCTACGACCCGCCGCCCGTCCGCGCTGTCCGGGCTGCCGATCACCGGCGTGGCCCGGCACGGCAAGTTCGTCGACCTCGACATCGAGGGGCTGCACCTGGTGTTCCACCTGGCCCGGGCCGGCTGGCTGCGCTGGTCGGACAAGCTCAACGCCGACGCCGCTGCGGCCGGGCAAGAGCCCGATCGGCCTGCGGCGTGCACCTGTCCGACGGCTCCGGCTTCGACCTGACCGAGGCCGGGACCCGCAAGCGGCTCGCGGCGTACATCGTCCGCGACCCCCAGGAGGTGCCGGGCATCGCGACGCTGGGCCCGGACCCGCTCGACCCCGGCTTCGACCGGGCGGCGCTCGGCGCGGTGCTGGCCGGGCGGCGCTCGCAGGTCAAGGGCGTGCTGCGCGACCAGTCGCTGCTGGCCGGGGTCGGCAACGCCTACAGCGACGAGATCCTGCACGCGGCCAAGCTCTCGCCGTACGCCGTCGCCGGGTCGCTGACCGAGGAGCAGGTCGACCGGCTGTACGCCGCGCTGCGCTCGGTGCTCGGGTCGGCCGTCGTGGCGGCCTGGGGCAAGCCGGCCAAGGAGCTCAAGGACGCCAAGCGGGCCGGGATGGCGGTGCACGGCCGGGCCGGGCTGCCCTGCCCGGTCTGCGGCGACACGGTGCGGGAGGTGTCGTTCGCGGACCGGTCGATGCAGTACTGCCCGACCTGTCAGACCGGCGGCAAGCCGCTCGCCGACCGCCGGATGTCCCGCCTGCTCAAGTAGGCCGGTCAGCGGCTCAGGCGGCGTGGGTGGCCTCGAGGTCGAGCAGGAACTGCTTGGCCGGCCAGGCCGCCGGCGTAGCCGGTCAGCGCGCCGGTGCCGGCCACCACCCGGTGGCAGGGCAGCACGATGCACAGCGGGTTGGCGCCGAGGGCGGCGCCGACCGCGCGGGCGGCCTTGGGTCGGCCGACGACCGGGGCCAGGGCGCCGTACGACGTCCGCTCGCCGTACGCCGTCGCCCGGGTCAGCGCGGGCAGCACCTCGCGCTGGAACGGCGTCGCCAGCGTCAGGTCCAGGGTCAGGCTCGGTCGCAGGCTGCGCGCGCGCCCGGCCAGGTAGTCGTCCAGGGCCGCCCGCACCGCGTCGAGGGCCCGCGGGTCGCGCAGCACCCGCGGCGAGACCTGCCGGGAGAGCTGGCTCAGGACGGCGTCCTCGGCCGCGTCGTCCGGCGCGTAGGACGAGGCGAGCAGCCGCCCGTCGGACCGGACCGCGAGCAGCAGCCGGCCCGACGGCGGTGTCGTGCGCGACGTAGGCGACGTCGCCGTGCAGCTCCGGCGGCCGCAGCGCTGGTCGGCGGTAGCGGCGAAGCCGGCCGCAGCCGGCGTCTCCAGGTCTGTCGCTCGGTAGGTCGGCGGTCATGCGGTCCACCTCACTGCGTAGGGCGGCCAGCGCATCGCTGACCAGCCGTCGGGTCGCGGCCGGTGTCGTGCCCATGGCCGCGGCGACGGCCGCATGGTCCAGGTCGGCGACGTAGCGCAGGGCGATCGCCTCGCGCTGCCGCGGGGGCAGGGCGCGGACCTGCGCCCAGAGCTGCGGATCCGACTCCAGCGCAACGTGATCCGCCGCCGGCGCCCGTCGGGGCACCGGTCCGGCTCCGGCACCTCGTCGACCGGCACCGGCCGCCGGGCCCGGGACCGATGGCCGTCCATCGCGCAGCGGGCCGTGATCGTCATCAGCCAGGAGCGCAGGTTGGCCGCGCTGGTCAGCCGCGGGTAGGCCGCCAGGGCCTGGGTCCACGCCTGCTGGGCCACGTCGTCACCCTCGCCCGGCCCGGCCAGGGAGTGGGCCAGCCGGGCGACGTCGCGCCAGTGCGCGTCGACGAGCTGCTGGAACGGCGGCAGGGTCACGCTCATGGAACGCCGACGGGCTCGGAACTGTGAGGGGGCCGGGCCCGGCTGCGGGTCGAGCTCAGGATCCGCCAGCCCAGCGACCAGAGGGCCAGGCGAGGCCAGCCCGGCGCTGCACGCCGGCCTTGGTGGCGTCGGCGGACGTCAGGAGCAGGCCGGCGTGGGCGGCGGCCAGGGCGCGCCACTCGAGGCCGGCGGCGGTGACGACGGCGGCTACGGTGACGCCGATCACGACGACGCGCAGGGCCGGCGCCGACCGGGTCGGGGGGGCGGGCCGGGACCGGGCGGCTGCGCCAGGCCCAGAGCAGGTACGCCGCGACGATCGTCAGGCCGACGACCGAGGACAGCGCCTGCAGCCAGTCGTCGACGTGGTGGCCGAGCCATCGGCTCGGACAGCGTGGCCGAGCGAGTGACCACGAAGCCGTCCGAGTGGGTGAACGAGTCCCAGCCGAGGTGGGTGGCCAGGCCCGACCAGCTCGCTGGCGGCCAGCCAGCCGACCCAGCCGAGCAGGCGGCGCGGGCCCTGGCCGGTCGGCGCCGAGCGCCAGCCGCTGGGCCCGGACCGAGCGGCGGCGGCCGGCCAGAGCGGGGCCAGGCCCGGGCGCAGCAGGACCCACCAGATGAGCAGCAGGCCGATGGCCAGCAGAGCGTCCGGCCACAGGATCGCGCTGAGCGGGTGGGTCTGCTCGTGGCCCAGCCCGAGCGGCACGAACGACGGCAGGTCCGGTGCCATCGACCCGGTCACCAGGCCCGCGCTCACCCACCGCCCGCGCCGCACCAGCGGCAGCACCGCGGCGACGTGGCTCGCGGTGAAGGGCATCCGCCCAGTGTGCGGCAGAAGCGAGCCGCGCCGGGTGTAACGATGGCCGGGTGCCCGGTCCTTTGCAGAACCTTCGCATCATCGAGCTGGCCGGCATCGGCCCGGCCCCGTTCGCCGCGATGGTCCTGGCCGATCTCGGCGCCGAGGTGCTGCGGGTCGACCGGCCCGGCGGGCCGGGGCTCGGCTTCGCCGCCCCCGAGCTCGACCTGCTCACCCGCGGCCGGCGCAACGTGGCGGTCGACCTCAAACACCCCCGCGGCCGCGAGGTGGTCCTCGACCTGGTCGGGCGGGCGGACGCCTTGATCGAGAGCTATCGGCCGGGGGTCGCCGAGCGGCTGGGCGTGGGGCCGGAGGACTGCTGGGTCCGCAACCAGCGGCTGGTCTATGGCCGGATGACCGGTTGGGGCCAGAGCGGCCCGCTGGCCCAGAGCGCCGGGCACGACGTGAACTACATCGCGATCACGGGCGCCCTGCACGCGATCGGCCGGGCCGACGGCCCGCCGCAGGTGCCGCTCAACATGATGGGCGACTTCGGCGGCGGGGCGATGTTCCTCGTCGCCGGCCTGCTCGCCGCGCTCTGGGAGGCGGCTCGGTCCGGGCGCGGCCAGGTGGTCGACGCGGCGGTCGTCGACGGCACCAGCTCGCTGACCGCGCTGCTCATGGGCATGACCGCGGCCGGGGCCTGGACCGACCGACGCGGGGACAACCTCCTGGACACCGGGGCGCCGTTCTATGACGTCTATCCGACCTCGGACGGCGAGTACGTCGCGGTCGGCGCGCTCGAGCCGGCGTTCTACGCCACGTTGCTGCGCGGTCTGGAGCTCGACCCAACCGCCGTACCGGATCGGGACGACCGGGCGCAGTGGCCGGCCCTGCGGGCGCTGCTCGCGACCTGTTTCGCCCGGCGTACCCAGCAGGAGTGGGCGGACCACTTCGCCGGCTCGGACGCCTGCGTGGCACCGGTCTTGTCGAGTGCCCGGGCGGCGCAGCACCCGCACCTGGTCGCGCGGGAGACGTTCGTCGAGCGGCACGGCCAGACCCAGCCCGCGCCGGCTCCGCGGTTCAGCCGCACGCCCGCGGAGCTGGACCGGCCACCGGCGCGAACCGGTCAGGACACCCGGGAGGCCCTCGTCGACTGGGGGGTCAGCGACGTCGATGAGCTGATCGCGGCCGGGGCCGTGGTCCAGGAGGAGGCCAGATGAGCGCGGAAGCCTTTGTCTACCAAGCGATCCGTACGCCGCGGGGCCGTGGCAAACCCAACGGCGCGCTGCACGACGTCACCCCGGTCGACCTCGTCGTCGGTCTGCTGCACGAGCTCTCGCGCCGGCAGCCCGGGCTGGACCCAGCCGGGGTCGACGACGTCGTCCTCGGGGTCGTGACGCCGATCAACGACCAGGGCGCGGACCTGGCGCGGACTGCGGTCCTGATGGCCGGCTGGCCGGACACGGTGGGCGGCGTACAGCTCAACCGGTTCTGTTCGAGTGGGCTCGAGGCGGTGAACCAGGCTGCGGCCCGGGTGCGTTCGGGCTGGGAGAGCCTCATCGTCGCCGGCGGCGTCGAGTCGATGTCGCGCGTGCCGATGGGCAGCGACGGCGGGGCCTGGATGAACGACCCGGAGATCGCGCGGGCCACGGGCTTCGTGCCGCAGGGCGTGAGCGCCGACCTGATCGCGACCATCGAGGGGTTCAGCCGCGAGGATGTCGACGGCTATGCGGTGCGCTCGCAGCAGCGGGCGGCGCAGGCCTGGTCCTCGGGGGCGTTCGGGGCCTCCGTCGTACCGGTGGTCGACCGGGCCGGAACCGTTGTGCTGCAACAGGACGAGCACCCTCGGCCCGAGACGACGCTGGAGTCACTCGGCGGCCTCAAGCCGTCGTTCGCCGGCCTCGGGGACCGGTTCGACGCGATTGCGCTGGCCAAGTACGGCGTGGGCCAAGCGCTCGGCCCGGGGGTCGAGTCGATCAACCATGTCCATACGGCCGGCAACTCCTCCGGCATCGTCGACGGCGCGGCGCTGGTCCTGGTCGGGTCGGCTGAGGCCGGGCAGCGACACGGCCTGACGCCGCGCGCGCGGATCGTCTCGGTGGGCGTCAGCGGCAGTGAGCCGACCATCATGCTGACCGGCCCGGCCCCGGCGGCGCGGAAAGCCTTGGCCCTGGCCGGTTTGACGGCGGACGACCTCGACCTGGTCGAGATGAACGAGGCCTTCGCCGCGGCCGTGCTGCGGTTCCAGCGAGACCTCGGCGTCGACGACGAGCGGCTCAACGTCAACGGCGGCGCCATCGCCCTCGGCCATCCGCTCGGGGCCACCGGCGCCATGCTGCTGGGCACGGTGATCGACGAGCTGGATCGCCGCGACG
Source organism: uncultured Actinomycetota bacterium (assembly GCA_963794535.1). Taxonomy (GTDB): domain Bacteria; phylum Actinomycetota; class Actinomycetes; order Actinomycetales; family CAVURS01; genus CAVURS01. Next base: position 266,796 of record CAWCEI010000011.1, on the reverse strand, counting down.
GTCGCTACGGCCTGATCACCTTGTGTGTCGGAGGCGGCATGGGTGTGGCGACCATCGTCGAGCGCCTCTGACCGAGCCGCCCGGGCGGGTCGCAGCTCCAGGTCGTCGTGCCGCTCGGGATGACCAGGGCGGGCACCGGGGTGTGCCGCAGGATCTTGCTCGCCGTCGAGCCGAGGAAGACCCGGGCCAGCTGACCGAGCCGGCTCGAGCCGAAGACCAGGACATCGCCCGGCGCCCAGTCGATGCCCCTCAGGGCTCCGTCCCAACCGCGCCCCGACGCGACGACGGTCTCGACGTTGCCGACGCCGGCCTCCTTCGCGATGGCGACGGCCTCGTCGTGCAGCCCGGCCGCCTGCTCGCCGCCTCGGCGGCGACCATGTCCTCGGCGTCGAAGCCCACCTCCGGGCGGGTACATCGTCTCGGCCCGCGGCACGAACGTTGCCACCCGGACGCACAGGTCGAACCGCGCCGCCAGGGCGCACGACGCGTGGAGCGCCTCCTTGCGACTGCTCGGTGCCGGCGAAGGCGCAGGTCAGCCGCTCGAACCGGGTCTCGGGATCGCCGGAGTAGCCCTGCGGCGCCAGCAGCAGCGGGACCGGCGAGGAGTGCAGCAGCCGCTCCGCGACGCTGCCCATGAGCCAGGATCCCTTGGTCGCGGCCCGGGCCGACCCCAGCACCAGCACGTCGGCCTCGATCGACTCCGCCGCGCTGGGCCAGCCCCGATCCCGACCGACGCCGACTCGACCCGGCGGAACGCCAAAGCGTCAGGGTTGTCGGGTGACAACATACTGGCGGCGCGCCCCTGGGCCTCAGCCTCGACGGTGTCGAGCCACTCGCGATACTCCAGGTCGACCCGGGCGATACCGGGATGGTCCGAGACCGGTGGCAGGACGGCCACGACGGTGAGCTCGGCACCCGTCGTACGCCGCAATGTCGCTGCCGAGCGCGAGGGATTCGGTGCCGTCGTCTCCTCCGCGGTAGGCAACGACCGCCCTCACTCCAGGCTCCGGGTCGGCTCGGCCAGGATCGAGTTCTTGTGGCTGTAGAAGAAGTAGAAGACCAGCGCGATCGCGACCCAGCCGATCACCAGCAGCCAGGTGTCCACCGGGATCTTCGTGCCGACGTAGATGCAGGAGATGATCGCCAGGATCGGTGTCGACCGGGTAGCCCGGCACCTTGAAGCTGCGCGGCAGGTCCGGCCGGGTGACCCGCAGGATGATCACCGTCGCGGAGACCACGATGAACGCGGCGAGGGTGCCGATGCTGACCAGGTCCCAGAGCTTCGTGATCGGCAGCAGCGCGGCCAGGATCGCGATGAACGTGCAGGTGACGAACGTGTTCTTGATCGGCGACAGCGTCCGCTGGTCGACCTCCTTGAAGACCTTGGGCAGCATGCCGTCGCGGCCCATGGCGAACAGGATCCGGGTCTGGCCGTAGATCGTGACCAGCGTGACCGAGAAGATCGAGATGACCGCGCCGGCCGACAGGATGATCGCCGGCCCGTTCGAACCCGGTGACGTCCTTGAGGATCTGCGCCAGGCCGGCCTCCTGGCCGTCGAACAGCCCGGCCTTCTGGGCGCCGAGCGCGGCGAGCGCGACCAGGCAGTAGAACACCGTGACGATGACGAGCGCGCCGACGATCGCCCGCGGGATCGTCCTGCCCGGGTCCTTGACCTCCTCACCGGCCGTCGAGACGGCGTCGAGCCCGAGGAAGGTGAAGAAGATCGGCGGCACCGCGGCGCCGATGCCGCGAGAAGCCGTGCGGGTTGAACGGCTGCAGGTTGCTGCTCTTGAACGCCGTGATGGCGATGACGATGAACATCAGCAGCACGCCGAGCTTGATGCAGACCATGATCGCGTTGGCCCGGGCCGACTCCTTGGCCCCGCGCACCAGCAGCGCGCAGCACATGGCCGACCAGGACGACGGCCGGCAGGTTGATCAGGCCCGCGGTCCTCGGCCAGCAGGCCGTTGCTCAGGGCGTGCGGCAGGTGGAAGTGGAAGACGTCCTCGAGCAGCTCGTTGAAGTACTCCGCCCAGCCGACCGAGGTGGCCGCCCCCGCGACGCCGTACTCGAGGATCAGGCACCAGCCCACGATGTACGCCGGCAGCTCGCCGAGGGAGGCCATCGCGTAGGAGTACGCCGAGCCGGAGACCGGGATGGTCGCGGCGACCTCGGCGTAGCAGAGCGCCGTCATGCCGGCGACGAGGCCGACGAAGATGAACGACAGCAGCACGGCCGGGCCGGCCTTCGGCACCGTCTCGGCGAGGACGAAGAAGATGCCGGTGCCGATCGTGGCGCCGACGCCGAACATCATCAGCTGGAAGGTGCCGATCGAGCGGTTGAGCGCGGAGCCGCCGTGGCCCTCCGCGTCCCCGTGCGCGGCAGCTGTCGGCGATCATCTGGTCGACGGACTTCTTGCGCAGGTACGGGCTGGCCTGGCTCGGCGCGCGTGTCGCTGCTCATCTCTGCCTCCCTGAATTGGGGCCACCTTGGCAGATGTTTACTGTTTGGGAACCTCTCGTGGCGAACTTTCGACCCGACGAACTGCCACGCCACGCCCCTCGGTGTCGTCCCAGGTTCGGCTGGTCCGCACTGTCACGATGGAGCCGTGCAGCCTCAGGTGGTCGCGCATCGCGGTTCGAGTGCCGAGGAGCCTGAGCACACCCTTTCGGCCTACCAGCGGGCGATCGATGTCGGGGCCGACGCCCTCGAGTGCGACGTACGGCTCACCGCCGACGGGCACCTGGTCTGCGTGCACGACCGCCGGGTCAACCGGACCAGCAACGGCCAGGGCCGGGTCAGCACCCTCGAGCTGGCCGAGCTGGAGCAGCTGGACTGGGGCTCCTGGAAGGCCGACTGGGCCGACGTCCTGGACTCCGAGCAGCCGGACCGCAACCGCGGCCAGCTGCTGACCCTGCGGGCCCTGCTGACCGCCGTCGCCGCGGCCGACCGGCCGATCGACCTGGCGATCGAGACCAAGCACCCGACCCGGTACGCCGGACAGGTCGAGCGCACGCTCTTCCAGGTGCTGCGGGACTTCGACCTGCTGCGGCCGCGGGACGACGGCAGCTCTCCGGCCCGGGTCATGTCGTTCTCCAGCGTCGCGCTCGGCCGGATGCGCCAGCTCGCGCCCACCGTGCCGCTGGTCCAGCTGACCTGGGACCGGCTGCGCGTGCGCTGGTTCCTGGAGGGCGGCCTGCCCAAGGGCGTCAGCGTGCTCGGGACCGCCATCGAGACGCTGGAGAAGCAGCCGTCGATCGTGGCGAAGGCGCATGCGGCCGGCTATCCGGTGCACGTCTACACGGTCGACCGGACCGCCCAGGTCGACCTCTGCCGCAACCTCGGGGTCGACGCGATCATCACCAACCGGCCCCGCCACGTGCTGGAGCTGCTCGGTCGGCTGTGACCTAGGCTCGCCCACCATGGCCCCGTCCTCCCGCCGGCGCACCACCCGCTCGTCCTCCCGATCGTCCTCAGGAGGCCCGGGTCGCACCGACCGCACGTCGTCCCGTTCGAGCGGGGAGCCGGTCCCGGTCGTCGGCCCGAGAGAGCCCTGCCCGTGCGGGTCGGGCAAGCGCTACAAGCTCTGCCACGGCCGTGGGGCGGCGGACCCGGTGGCCCTGGTGCACCGGCCGTTCGCCGGGCTGCCGGGCGAGGCGGACTGGGTGGCGCTGCGCGAGATCGTGCCGGCCGCCACCGCGCCGGTGCGGATCCGGGCCGAGTTCGGGCCGCCGAGCGAGGCGATGGTCGCCACCGTCCTGCCGCTGGCCTGGCCGGCGCTGCACCGGGCCGACGGCCAGGTCTGGGTCGGGCTGCAGGCCTCCGGCGCCTCGGGCGACCCGAGCCGCGATGTCGCCGACGCCCTGCTGCGGGCGGTCGCGGCCGAGCCGGGTACGCCGGTGCCGCCGGCCGACCTGCCCGGCGTCGGGGCCGCGGCTGCAGGACGTGCTCGAGCTCGACGGGCCGCTCGAGGTGACGGTGCACGAGGGCTTCGACTTCTGGGTGGCCGACCGCGACGAGGCCGAGCTCGAGCCCGAGGTCGGCCGAGTCGCTGCAGCGGGCCAACTCCGCCGTCGTACCGACTGCTCGGCTCAGCTCGGTCGACGCGGCGTACTGGTGCCGGATCGGTGAGCGCACCCACCTGCGCTGGGTCATGCCGTACGACGAGGAGCCGCTGCTCGACGCCTTGGCCCGGCTGCACGCGGCCGGGGCCGCGCGGATCGGCGACGCGGGGCGCTATGTCGGGGCGTTCCGGGCCCACGGGCTGCTCGTGCCGGTCTGGGACCTCGCCCCGGACGCCGAGGCGGCCGATGTCGAGGCGCCGGCTGCGGCGTTCGAGGCGGCGCTGACCGAGGCGCTGGCCCGGACCGAGCCGCTGACCGGCGACGAGCGCCGGGCCCGCGCGGGCATGGTCGGCCGCCAGGTCACCCTCCGCTGAGCCCGAGCCCAGCCTCGAGTGTCAGCACGTGCGCGACGAGATACGTCACCCTGGTGCTGACACCGCGGGGGCTAGAGGGGGTCGCGGGCGATCGGGCAGGACATGCAGCGCGGCCCGCCCCGGCCGGAGCCGAGCTCGCTGCCGCTGATCGCGACGACCTCGACGCCGGCGGCCTCGAGCCGGGCGTTGGTCTGGGTGTTGCGCTCGTAGGCGACCGCCATCCGCGGGGCGATGCACAGCGTGTTGTTGCCGTCGTCCCACTGCTCGCGCTCGGCGGTGACCGGGTCGAGACCGGTGTCGATGACCCGCAGCTCGGCGATGCCCATCGCGTCGGCCGCGGCGGCGAGGAACGGCCGCCGCGGCCCGACCTGCAGCGCGCTCGCCGTCCCAGGTCATGTCAAGCGCCTCGAGCGTGCCGGCCATCGCGGGGTACATCACGACGGCGTCGACGTCGACCATGGTGCAGACCGTGTCCAGGTGCATCGTGGCCCGCTCCTGGGCGATCGGCACGGCGAGGACGGTGTGCGCCAGGCCGCGGGACAGCGCCCGGTGGGCCAGCCGCTCGACCCCGGCCGGCGTCGTCCGCTCGCCCGTGCCGACGGCGATGACGCCGGGGGCCAGCAGCAGCACGTCGCCGCCCTCGACCGGCTCGAGCCGCGGCTCGTAGGCCAGCTCGGTGCCGGCGAACCGCGGGTGGTGCCGGTAGATCACCTCGGTCAGCGAGGTCTCGCGCCGGCGGGCCGGCATGGCCAGGCTGGTCACGGCGACCTGGTCGCCCATCCAGGCGCTGGAGTCCCGGGTGAAGAGCAGGTTGGGCAGCGGGTCGATCACGAAGTCGTCGGCCGCGCCCGAGCGCGGCCACCAGCCCGCGCCACCGGCCTCCGGCGAGCGCCGCCACCTCGTCCTGGCGCAGACCCGCGGTCAGCGCGGTGGTCAGCGCCGTCGCGTCGAGGTCGGCGAGCAGGCCGGCTGAGCAGACCCCGCAGGTCGTCACCCAGCGTCGGGTCGGCCAAGGCCGCATCGACGGCCAGCTGACGAGCCTCGGGTACGCCGAGCGCCTCGCGGACGAGGTCGGTCAGGTAGAGCACCTCGACGCCGCGGGAGCGCAGGGCACTGGCGAAGGCGTCGTGCTCGACCTGGGCCCGCTCGACCCACGGGATGCCGTCGAACAGCAGCCGGTCGTTGTTGCGGGGCGTCAGCCGGCTGAGCTCGGGGCCGGGCCGGTGCAGCATGACGGTGCGCAGCCGGCCGACTTCTGAGTCGACCCGAGGACGGGACGGGCTCGGGCGCGAGAGGTCGTTGGTCGCGGTCATGCGCACAGCATGCCGATACTCTCCCGAAGGTGCGTGCCAGACCCCCCGAGCGGGTGGCGGTGGTGATCCCCGCCAAGGACGAGGCGACCCGGATCGCGGCCACTGTCGAGGCGGCCGGGCGGATCGGCCACGTCGACCTCGTCGTGGTCGTCGACGACGGCAGCACCGACGCCACCGGCGAGCTCGCCCGGGCAGGCCGGCGCCGTCGTCATCCGGCATCCGCGCAACCGGGGCAAGGCGGCCGCGATGGAGTCCGGCGCCGCCGAGGTCGAGCGCCGCGACCTCGAGTCGGGCGCGGAGTCGCCGCCCCGCGCCCTGCTCTTCGTCGACGCCGACCTCGAGGGCACGGCCGTCGAGACCGGAGCGCTCGCCGCACCGGTGCTGTCCGGCGAGGCGGACATGACCGTGGCGGTCCTGCCGCCGCAGCGCGAGTCGGGCGGCGGCCACGGCTTCGTCGTACGGCTGGCCCGCGAGGGGATCCGCAAGGCGACGGGTTTCGTTGCCGCACAGCCACTTTCGGGCATGCGCTGCCTGACCCGGGAGGCGTTCGAGGCGGCCCGGCCGCTGGCTGGCGGGTGGGGCGTCGAGGTCGGTCTGACGATCGACGTCCTGCGCGGCGGCTACCGGATGCAGGAGGTGCCCTGCGACCTGCACCACCGGGTGACCGGTCGTGACCTGCGGGCGCAGCTGCACCGCGCGGCGCAGTACCGTGACGTGGCAAGGGCTTTGGCCGCCCGCAGGCTTCGTGCCCGGCACTGAGGCCCGGCAGCTCGCCCGGCTCGGCGGGGAGCCTCGTCGGGCTGTCGATGGTGCTCGTCCTGGCGACCTCGGCCCTCGGGCCGTCGGCGACCGAGCCCGGCCTCGGCCCGCGCTCCGGGCTGCGCGGCGTCCTGCCGCCGTACTCGCTCGACCTGCATCCGTCGGCCGCGTCTGGTGACGCTGCTCGTCGTCGCGGCGTACCTGCTGGGTGGGGCGGGGGTCGGGCTCGGGCTGCTGGCCGTGCGGCGCGGGCATCGGCTCGACCCGCGCAGGGCCTGGTTGATCGGCATCGTGCTGGCGGCCGGGGCGGTCCTGGTCCCGCCGACCGGGTCGGCCGACCACATCAACTACGCGGCGTACGGGCGGATCGCGGCGCAGGGCGGCGACCCGTACGTCGAGGCGCCGGCCCACTGGCATGGCGGCAGCCGACCCGGTCACCCGAGCGGTCGAGCCGCCGTGGACCGAGACGCCCAGCGTCTACGGCCCGGTGGCGACGGCGCTGCAGGCCGGCACGAGCCTGGTCGGCGGTGACAGCCTGCGGGCGACGGTGTGGGTGTGGCAGCTGCTCTGCGGTGCGGCCTGGCTCCTGGTCGGCCGTCTCCTGCTGCGCTGGGCCCGCGACCGCGCCGGGCGACCGGTCACCCGCGCAGTCCCGCGCGCTCTGGCTGTGGTTGCTCAACCCCGTGCTGTACGGCGTCGTGCTCGTCGGGGCCCACGTCGACCTGTTGGCAACGGCTTTCGTCGTCCTTGCTCTGTTGCTTGCCGCTCGACAACCGTTCTGGGCCGGGGTCGCGCTCGGTGCGGCGACCGGCACGAAGCTGACGATGCTGCTCGCGGTGCCGGCGTTGGTCTGGGCGCTGCGACGGCTGCCGATGCGGCGGCTGGCCGGCCACCTGGCCCTCGGCCTCGTCGGTGCCGCCGTCGTGCTGGTGCCAGCCCACCTGTGGGCCGGCCCGCACGTCTTCGACCAGCTGCGGGTGGCGCACCGGCTACATCTCGCTGGCCACGCCGTGGCGGCCGGTCTTCGACGCCCTCAAGGGGCCGGTGGGCAACAACGACATGCGGCACTGGATCGTCCGGCTGACGCCCGTCGTCGTCGTCCTGGTCGCGCTGGCGTTGGCCCGGATCGTGCGGGCCGGCCCCCAACCTGCGCCGCGGCGACCGACGGAGCCGGACGAGGAGTCGGAGCGGGTCGTCAGCGACGGCGCGGTCGCGCTCGTGGTCCTCACCGCGGCGTACGTGCTGGCCGCGCCGTACTCGCTGCCCTGGTACGACGCCGTCACCTGGGCGCCGCTCGCCCTCGTGGCCGGTGGCGCGCTCGACGCCGTCCTGCTGGTGCGGCTGGTGGCCTACGCCCTCGCCTACGTGCCGGGCCGGGTCCTGGGCATGACGCACGACGGTGCACGACCTGACCTTGGGCTATCGACGACACGTCACGCCGTATGTGGGGCGCTGGCTCCTGCTGGTTGCGGTGCTGGTGCTGGCGGGTCGCCGTCGCTCCCCAACGCGGTGATGCTCGCGGCGATGACGAGCGGGATGGCGAGCGTCGCGCTCACGGCGGGGATCGCGGTGCCGGAGTCGTTGAGGGAGAAGCCGATCACCCACATGACCAGCCCGGACAGCAGCCCGGCCCGCAGGACGGGAGACCGGTCGAACGCGCGCTGCAGCGCGTTGGCCCCCCACGAGCTCGGCCGCAGCAGGACCAGGACGACGAACAGCACGCCGACCGGCACCAGCACCGACAGGACGTTGCTGAAGAGGATGTCCATGTTCTGCGCCAGCTTGCGCTTCATCACGTCCCAGGCCCCGCCGTCGATCACGGTCTGGACGAACTTGCCCAGGTGCGACTGGTCGGCCGGCGGCCGCAGCCAGTCCAGGAACGACACCAGCGACACGACGGCCACGGTGCCCAGGCCGATCAGCGCGACCCGGCGCACGGTCAGCCGCACGCCGAGGACGGCGAAGGTCAGCAGGGCGAAGGCCGGGATGCTCGCCGGCGGGCCGCCGAAGTCGCTGCCCCAGGCCGGCCAGGCGTCGACGACGACGGTGAAGACGCCGACGGCGCACGACGATCAGGCCCGGCCAGCCGGCGCCGGTCGGCCCGCACCAGCGGGTCGGCCAGCGCCGTCGCCAGCAGCAGCCCGGCGGTCGCGAACAGCGCGTAGGTCACGTTGCCCATGCCGTAGAACCGGCCGGCCACCACCGGCTGCAGCCCCATCAGGCTGGACAGCTGCAGCCGCGAGCCGAACATCACGTCGAGGGCCAGGACGGCGAGGGTCACGACGGCGACGACGCTGACGTCGCCCAGGGGTGGCCGCCGCCAGGGGCCGATGTTCGCGAGCGACGAAGATCACGACGGCCGACGCGGCGACCGCGGCGGTCAGCGCGAGGATCGGGTGGCCCGCCGCGCCACCACGGCACGATGTTGGCCACGAACGTCGAGACCGGCACGGCGGCGAACAGGACGGCCACCCGGCGTACGGCGCGCAGCGTGCGCTCGCGACCGGCCTCACCCTTCCATCGGCGGCGCAGGGCGAGGGCGGCGAACCCGTAGAGCAGCAGCTGCGCCGCCACCAGACCGGAGAAGAACCGCGGCACCGCGGTGTGCACCTCCTGGGCGGCCTCGTCGTAGTCCAGCAGGTCGCCCGCGCCGCTCGGCGACGCTGGTCGGCGAGCCGGCCCGGCGCTCCAGCGGTGACCCGCCGAGGGTCTCCGGGACGGGCGACGCCGAGCTGGGCCAGGATCGTCGGCGTGATGTCGGTCAGCTGGACCAGGCCGAGCTGACGGGTCGACGCGGCGTAGAGGACTCCGGGGCCGAAACCGTTGCCGCGCATGGCAACCACCCGCAGGTGCGGGACGCGGCCGGAGTCGGCCAGGCCGACGAGCAGGACCGTCGTCGTCGACGGGGTCGCGGCCAGCACCGTGCCGACGGTGGCGTCGACGGCCGCGAGCTGTCGGGCCTGCGGGATGCCGTTGCTGGCCTCACCGGCCAGCAGGTCGTCCGGCCCGCGCACCCCGCCCGCGTCGACGACGGTGAGCGGGCAGCGTTGCTCGGCCGGGCCGATCGCGCGTGGCCAGATCCGAGCTCGGGAGGTACGCCGCGGTCTGGCCGGCGGCGTCGGCCAGCGCGATGGCCGCGCCCGGCCCGATGGCCGTCGCGCAGATGCCGTGCGCCGACAGCTGGCTGGACAGCAGGCCGAGCTGCGGGTCGAAGTTGGACTTGTCGGCCTGCTTGGCGTAGACCGCCCAGTCGGGCACGGCCACGTGTCGGCGCGGAGTCGCGCCCGGCCCGCGGCCCAGTGGACCGGACCGGCTCGGCGAGCACCCGGCAGGCGGGATCGGCCGCGCCGCCGGGGTTGCGGCTCGTCGGCCGCCCGCTGCCCGGCGTTGACGGTCAGCCAGCCGTCGACCGGGCAGGTCGGTCGAGTAGACGCTGCGGACGGTCACCGTGCCGGTCGAGCCGTCCGCCAGCAGCGACCACAGCGCGGGGGTCGCCGTCGGAGTGACCTGGCTCCACTGGACGCCGCCGATCCCGATGACGACCAGCGGCTTGGTCGTGGCGGCCGAAGCCGACGACGCTGACGAATGGGCGCTGGCGGCCGGGACCGCCCCGAACGAGGACCAGGAGCAGCGGAGCAGCCCGACGACCACTGCGGCGAGAGCACGCCGCGACGGGGCGACGACGTCGGCATCGGGCCAGGCTACGGGCTGGGCCGCGGCAGGGGAGAATGCCCGGATGGGCAGGTGGAGACCGGATCGACGCACGGCCGGCGATCTGGCTCCTCGCCGTACTGATCGTGGTCGCCGGGGTCGCCCCGCTCGCCTGTCGCTACCTGGTGACCTGGCCCCAGGACCAGTGGCAGGTCGACCTCGAGGTCTACCGCGAGGCCGGCCGCTCGATCATCTACGGCCGGCACGATCTACGACGAGCTGACCGAGCCGCCGCAGCTGTTGCCCTTCACCTATCCGCCGTTCGCGGCGCTGGTGGCCCTGCCGATCGCGCTGATCCCGTTCACGGCGGCGGCCTGGCTGTGGGCCGGCCGCGCAGGTCGTCGCCACCGGCGCCTCGTGTCTGGATCGCCGGCCGCCCGCTGCTGTCCGGGCCGGTGCCTGGCGACCGGTGGCCACGGCGGCGCTCACCGTGGTGATGGTCTGGCTGCACCCGGTCTCCGACGGCATGCGGTTCGGCCAGGTCAACGCCTTCATCGTGCTGGTCTGCCTGGTCGACCTGACGGCGCGCCGGCCGCGCTGGTCCCGCGGGCTGCTGATCGGGCTGGTCACGGCGATCAAGCTGACGCCGGGCGACGTTCCTGCTCTACTTCGCGTCGGCCCGCCGCTGGCGGCCCGCGGTGGCCCTCTTCGTCGGCGCGGCCGGGGCGACGATCGCGACGCTGTTCATCCTGCCCGAGGCCTCGCTGGCCTACTGGGGTGGCGCCCTGCAGGACCCGAACCGGTTGGGCCCCAACGGTGGCACGTCGAACCAGTCGATCCGGGGCTTCCTGCTCCGGCTCGGCCCGTCGGGCGGTCGCGGGCTCGATCCTGTGGGTGCTGCTCGTCGTCCTGGCCTTGTGGGGTGGCTTCGCCGTCGCGCGGCGGGCCCACGAGCGGGGCGAGTTCGCGATGGAGGTCGGCGCGGTCGGGCTGGTCGCCGTACTGATCTCGCCGGTCTCCTGGATCCACCACCTGGCCTGGCTCGTCGTCGTCATCCCGGCGCTGATCGGCGACGGCCGCGATCGACGGCGCTGGGCCGTACGCCGCCGTGGTCACCGCGTGGTTCCTGTGCCGGCTGCCCTGGTGGGGCGTGCACTGGCGCTCGTACCACCACAGCACGGAGTTCTTCGGCGTACGCCATGCAGAACGCCGACACGGTGGGCGCGGCGCTCGCCCTGGTGCTCAGCTGGCTGGTCCTGCGGCGTACGGCCGGCGCAGCCGCGGTCAGACGCCGAGGTCGACGCCGGCGGTCTGCAGCGCGGTGATGACGGCGAGCAGGACACACACGCCGCCGCCCACGCGACGGATGGTCGACAGGCGCATCCGGCCGAGCAGCCACCGGCCGGCGACCGCGCCGATCGCCGGACACCAGCAGCAGCGCGACCCAGGCCCCGATGAACACCGAGACCGGATGGCCGCCGCGGACGACCAGCCCGGCGGTCAGCAGCTGGCTCAGGTCGCCCCACTCGGCGACGAACAGCACGAGGAAGCTGGCGGTGACGGCGCGCAGCCCGGTCACCCCGGCCTGGGTCTTGCCGGCGAACTCCTCCTCCGTCTCCGCCTCGTCCTCGTCGGCCTGCGCGCGCGCCGCGCAGCAGGACGACCCCGCCGACGAGGAACAGGACGGCGGCGACCGCGGTGACCGGCCGGTGCGGCAGCTCGGCGATGACCCGGCCGAAGGTCACGGCGACGAGGGTCTGGACGACGAAGGCGAGACCGACCCCGATCCAGACCAGCAGCGGCCGGTAGCGCGTCGCCAGCACCAGCGTGGCGACGAAGGTCTTGTCCGGCAGCTCGACCGGGACGATCAGGATGAACGCGGTGAGGATGACGGAGAGACTCATGTCCAGGCAACCCTAGGCTCAGTAGGCTGCGCGACGTGAGCCCAGCCCAGCAGCACCGCTACATCCTCCCCGAGTCCGAGCTGCCGACGCGTTGGTACAACCTGGTGCCCGACCTGCCGTCGCCGCCGCCGCCGCCGCTGCATCCCGGCACGCTGCAGCCGGTCGGGCCCGAGGACCTCGCGCCGCTCTTCCCGATGGACCTCATCGCGCAGGAGGTCACGACCGAGCGGTACGTCGACATCCCCGAGGAGGTGCTGGAGGTCTATCGCCTCTGGCGGCCGTCGCCGCTGCACCGGGCGCACCGGCTGGAGCAGGCTGCTCGGCACACCGGCGCACATCTACTACAAGTACGAGGGTGTCTCGCCCGCGGGCTCGCACAAGCCGAACACCGCTGTGCCGCAAGCGTTCTACAACGCCAAGGCCGGGGTACGCCGGCTGACGACCGAGACCGGCGCCGGGCAATGGGGCACGGCGCTCGCCTTCGCCTGCTCGATCTACGGGCTGGACTGCGAGGTCTGGCAGGTCGGCGCGTCGTACGACCAGAAGCCCTATCGCCGGCTGTTGATGGAGACGTACGGCGCGACCGTGCACCGCTCGCCGTCACGGCTGACCCAGGCCGGGCTCGGCGTTCGACGACGGGCACCCGGGCTCGCTGGGGATCGCGATCTCCGAGGCGGTCGAGGTGGCGGCCCAGGCCGAGGACACCCGCTACGCGCTGGGCTCGGTGCTCAACCACGTGCTGATGCACCAGACGATCATCGGCGAGGAGGCGTTGCTGCAGTTCGAGCTGGCCGGCGAGACGCCGGACCTCATCGTGGGCTGCACCGGCGGCGGGTCGAACTTCGGCGGGCTGGCCTTCCCGTTCCTGCGGGAGAAGCTGGCCGGCCGGATCTCGCCGGTGATCCGGGCCGTCGAGCCGGCGGCCTGTCCGTCGTTGACCCGCGGCGAGTACCGCTACGACTTCGGCGACACCGCCGGCATGACGCCGCTGCTGAAGATGCACACGCTGGGCCACGACTTCGTGCCGGACCCGATCCACGCCGGCGGGCTGCGCTACCACGGCATGGCGCCGCTGCTGTCGCACGTCTACGAGCTCGGGCTGATCGAGGCGCTGGCCGTGGCCGCAGGACGAGTGCTTCGCGGCGGCGATGCAGTTCGCCCGGACCGAGGGCATCGTGCCGGCGCCGGAGCCGACCCACGCGCTCGCCGCCTGCATCCGGGAGGCGTTGGCCTGCAAGGAGACCGGCGAGGAGAAGGTCATCCTCACGGCGCTGTGCGGCCACGGCCTGCTCGACCTCGCGGCGTACGAGGCCTACCTGGCCGGCGCAGCTCGAGGACAACGTGCTGTCGCAGGAGGTCGCTGACCAGGTCGCTGGCCACGGTCCCGGTCCTGCCCTGACCGGTCAGCCCGGGTCGGACGGCGGCGGCTGGCGGGGCCTGGACGGGGGTCCGCGCGGCGGCGACGGCTTCGGCCAGGACCTGCTTGACCGGTACGCCCGAGCGCGGCCGCGGCGGCCGCGACGTCGTCGAACTCGGGCTGCACGTTGACGACGCGGTGCATCTCGTCGAGCGCGACCTTGACCCGGATCTGCTGGTCGCCGAGCTGGACGACGTACTCGCGCCGCGCCAGCGCCGTCTTGGCGACCCGCGTCTCGCGCAGCCCGATGGCCGAGGTCTCGGTCAGCACGATGTTGCGGATCTGTTGCTGCACAACGGAATTCGGTCCGACCAGGACGTGCAGGGTGTGGGCCGGCCGGCCCTTCTTCATCAGGATCGGCGTCAGCCAGGCGTCCGAGGCGCCCGCGTCGAGCAGCCGCTGCAGCACGCCCGGCCACAGCCGCGGGTCGAGGTCGTCGACGTTGGTCTCGATGACGACGCCCGGCTCGCCCGGCTCCCGGCACCAGGCTCCGACGCAGGCGACCCGACGACCAGCCGCAGCGCGCTGAGCCCGACGCCGGTGTGCCGGGTGCCGGCGCCGAGCCCGATCGCCTGCACCGACATCGGCGGCATCGCGCTGGTCATCGGTCGCCGAGGGTCGTCAGCAGGGCGGCGCCCGTCGGCGTGCACAGCTCCTCGTCGACCGGGCCGCCGTGCGCGTCGAGTTCGCTGTGCCGCAACAGCTCCAGCACGGCCGGCCCGGGGATCGGGATCTGGCCGTGCGAGGTCATCGCGTGACCGCCACCGAGGGCGATGGTCGAGACGTACAGCGCTGCGAGGTCGAGCTCGACGAAGCCCGCGCAGACGCCGACGATGTCGCCGATCGCGTCGTGCGCGCCGACCTCGTGGAAGTGGATCTCCTCGGCCGGGACGCCGTGGACCGATCGCCTCGGCCTGGGCCAGCCGCTCGAAGGCCTCGAGAGCCAGCCGGCGTACCGGCTCGGTCAGCTCGAGCGGCCGCGAGCAGACCCTTGACGTCGGCCCAGGTGCGGTGCGGCGCAACGGTTTCGGCCGACTCGACGTGGGCCCGCGCGACCTGGAAGCCCACCCGCTGCTCGTGCGCGACCGTGATGTCGACCGGCACGACGGCGGCGGCGGCGCGGGCGATCACCGTGGCGTCCAGGCCCAGCGCGACCAGGGCGTCGTGGATGGCGCCGAGCAGCATGTCGCCCGCTCGCGCCGCTGCTGGCGTCGACCCAGCCGATCCGCCCGCTGGCGCTGCTCACCGGTCGCCGCCGGCGCTGGTGCCGGCCCGCCGGGCGACCCGCGCCGCGTGCACCCCGGCGCCGTACCCGTTGTCGATGTTGACCACGACGATGCCGGGCGCGCAGCTGTTGAGCATCGCCATGATCGCGGCCAGCCCGCCGGCGCCGGTGCCGTAGCCGATGCTCGTCGGGACGGCGACGAGCGGCACGCCGGTCAGCCCGCCGACGACGCTGGGCAGCGCGCCCTCCATGCCGGCCACGACGATCAGGCAGTCGGCGACGTCGATCCGGTCCCGGACCGCCAGCAGCCGGTGCAGCCCGGCCACGCCGACGTCGTCGATCCGGTCGACGGCGGTGCCGTGGACCCGGGCGGTGAGGGCGGCCTCGGCGGCGACCGGGCCGTCCGACGTGCCGGCCGAGAGGACCGCGACCGTCCCCTGCGTCGTCGGCAGCGGGCCGAGGGTGGCCGCGCGGGCGACGTCGTCGACCTCGGCGTCCGGGAGCGCCTGCCGCACGGCGGCGCGGGCCTCGTCGTCCAGCCGGGTCGCCAGGATCGCCCGGTCGGGGTGGCGCTGCGTGCAGCGCGACGCAGCGTGTCGACGATCTGCTCGGGCGTCTTGCCGGCGCCGTAGACGACCTCGGGGTCGCCGGTCCGGCGCTCGCGGTCGACGTCGAGCCGGGCGAAACCGAGGTCGAGCACGCCGTCGTCCACCCGCGGAAGCCTAGTTGGCCACGGCCCGGCCGCCGCTCGGGAGCCAGCCACTAGCCTTCGCAGCGTGCCAGGCCGACGACCAGACCCCGACCGCCGACGGCCTGCGCTACGGCTACTTCGGGCCGCGCGGCACGTTCACCGAGATGGCCCTGGCCACGGTGCCCGGGCGTCGACACGGCCACCGCGACGCCGGTCGCGACCGTCGATGCGGCGCTCGCCGCCGTGCGGGCCGGGCGAGCTCGACCCGGTCATGGTCCCGATCGAGAACTCGGTCGAGGGCGGCGTGACCGCGACCCTCGACGCCCTGGCCAGCGGCGAGCCGCTGGTCATCGTCCGCGAGGCGCTGGTGCCGATCACGTTCGTGCTCGCGGCGCCGCCCCGGGACCGAGCTGGCCGCCGTACGCCGGATCGGCTCGCACCCGCACGGCTGGGCCCAGTGCCGGGGCTGGGCCGCGCGCGACGCTGCCGGAGGCCGTCTATGTCCCGACCCTGTCGACCGCGGCGGCAGCGGCTGGTCTCGACCCGACGGCGGAGGACGCCCCGACGTACGACGCCGCCCTGTGCCCGCCGATCGCCGCCGAGCTGCACGGCCTGACCGTTCTGGCGCACGACGTGGGCGACAACCCGAGTGCGGTGACCCGGTTCGTGCTGGTCTCCCGGCCCGAGGCGCTGCCGGCGCCGACCGGGTCGGACAAGACGACGCTCGTGGCCTACCAGACCGACGACCACCCGGGCGGGCTGGTCGAGATGCTCGAGCAGTTCGCCGTCCGCGGGGTCAACCTGACCCGGCTGGAGTCGCGGCCGACCGGGGATGCCCTGGGGCAGTACTGCTTCTCGATCGACTGCGACGGGCACATCGCCGAGGCCCGGGTCGGCGAGGCGCTGATGGGCCTGCACCGGACCTGCGCTCGGGTGACCTATCTCGGCTCCTACCCGCGGGCGGTCGCGCCGGGGCGGGTCAACGGCTCGGCGGCGCCGAGCCGCCGGCCGGGCACGTCGGAGGCCGACTTCACCGCCGCCCGGGACTGGATCGACCGCCTGCGCCGCGGCGGCACCTAGCCCACGCCCACTGCTCAGGTGGGGCGGGAGATGGCCTCGGGCTCGGGATCCTCGTCGGTGGGCTCGGGCATCCGGACGGTCAGGGCCAGCCGGTCGAGGTGGATCTCGACCGACCGCACCTCGGCCACGACGTCACCGTCGACCTGCACCGGCTGCGGGTCGTCGACGGTGATCCGCACCCGGCGGCAGCGGTGGTGCTCGACCCGCTCGTGCCCGGTACGACGCCGGCTGAGCACCCGCCCGGCCACCGCCGTCCAGCCGACGACGCCGTGCGGGGACAGGGTCAGGATGTCCAGGTAGCCGTCGTCGATCCGGGCGTCCGGCATCAGGGTGATCCCGCCGCCGATCCGCCCGACGTTGCCGGCCAGCACCGTCCGCACCCGGCGCGTGATCGGCGGGTCGTCGTCGTACGCCAGCCGCACCCGCATCTGCGGCCCGCGCAGGTTGCGCGCCCCCGCTGCGACGTAGGCGAAGTAGCCCAGCCGCTCCTTCATCCCCTCCTGGACGTCGGCCATGATCGCCGCGTCGAAGCCCAGCCCGGCCATGACCAGGAAGCCCAGCTCGCGGGGCTGCTCGTCCTCGCCCGTGGCGTCGAGGACGCACCGGCCGACGTCGATCGGCAGGTCCCGTCCGGACAGCGCCACCCGCAACGCCGACGGCAGGTCCAGCGGCAGGGAAAGGTTGCGGGCCAACAGGTTTCCGGTCCCGGCCGGGATCACGCCGAGCGGCACGCCGGTGCCGGCGAGGGTCGCGCCGACGACCCGCACGGTGCCGTCGCCGCCGAGGCGCACAGACGACGTCGGCGCCCGCCTCGACCGCGCGCTTGGTCTGCCCCTCGCCCGGGTCCTCCGCCGTCGTCGGCCACCAGGACGGGCTCGGCCCAGCCGGCCTCGGCGCAGATCTCGGCGACCGTACGCCGGGTCTGCTCCATGTCCTCGACCTTGGTCGGGTTGACCACGATCGCGATCCGCGGCCGCAGCTCCACGTCCGCGGCGAACGGCAGCGGGGTGTCCTGGTGGCGCGGCCGGGCCCGCCGGGCCCGGGCAAGAGCGACCCCGAGGACCAGGGCCAGCAGGACCGCGGCGACCGCCACGACCAGCAGCACCAGCTCCAGCGTCGTCACCGCGCAGACGCTAGCGGGCCGACGGCTGGATACGCTCGACCCGTGATCGACCTGCGCCTGCTCCGCGAGGACCCCGACGCCGTCCGGGCCAGCCAACGCGCCCGCGGCGAGGACGAGGCGCCTCGTCGACGCGGTCCTCGCCGCCGACCAGCGCCGCCGGACGGCGCTGGCCGACTTCGAGGGGCAGCGGGCCGAGCAGAAGGCGTTCGGCAAGCAGGTCGCCCAGGCCAAGGGCGACGAGAAGGCCGCGCTGGTCCACCAGGCCAAGTCGCTCGCCGAGGGCGTCAAGGCGGCCGAGCGCCGACGCCGACGCCGCCGAGGTCGAGCTGGACGCCCTGCTGCGCCGGCTGCCCAACGTGATCGAGCCGGGCGTGCCCCGGGCGGCGAGGACGACTACGTCGTCCTGCGCGAGGTCGGCACGCCGCGGGACTTCGCCGCCGAGGGCTTCGAGCCCCGCGACCACATGGCCTCGGGCGAGCGCCTGCGGGCGATCGACACCAAACGCGGCGCCAAGGTCAGCGGCGCCCGGTTCTACTACCTCACCGGAGTCGGTGCGCGGCTCGAGCTCGGGCTGCTCAACCTGGCCATGCAGCAGGCCGTCGACGCCGGCTTCACCCCGGTCATCACGCCGACCCTGGTCCGGCCCGAGGTCATGGCCGGCGCCGGCTTCCTCGACGCCCACGCCGACGAGGTCTACCGCCTCGAGGTCGACGACCTCTATCTCACCGGCACCTCCGAGGTCGCGCTCGCCGGCTACCACTCCGACGAGATCCTCGACCTGAGCCACGGCCCGCTGCGGTACGCCGGCTGGTCGGCCTGCTACCGCCGCGAGGCCGGCAGCTATGGCAAGGACACGACCGGCATCATCCGGGTGCACCAGTTCCACAAGGTCGAGATGTTCAGCTGGTGCCGGGTCGAGGACGCCGCGGCCGAGCACGAGCGGCTGCTCGGCTTCGAGGAGGAGATGCTGGCCAAGGTCGAGGTGCCCTACCGGGTCATCGACGTGGCGGCCGGCGACCTCGGTGGTCCGGCGGCCCGCAAGTACGACTGCGAGGGCTGGGTGCCGACGCAGGGCCGCTACCGCGAGCTGACGTCGACCTCGAACTGCACGACCTACCAGGCCCGCCGGCTCGGCGTGCGCGAGCGCGACCCGCACCGCGAGGGCCAGAACCGGATCGTCGCGACGCTCAACGGCACGCTCGCCACGACCCGCTGGATCGTCGCGATCCTGGAGAACCACCAGCAGGCCGACGGCTCGGTCGTCGTACCAAAAGCGTTGCAGCCGTACGTCGGCGCCGATGTGCTGACGCCCGTTGCCTGACCCGGTCGTGGTCGAGCGGCTGCTCGCCCTCGACATCGACGGCACCCTGGTCGACTTCGATGGCGCGCTGTCCGAGGCCGTCCGGCAGGAGGTCCGGCGCCTCGGTGCGGTCCCGGGGCTGCACCTGGTCTTCGCCACCGGTCGTTCGCTGATCGGACTGCTGCCGCTCGTCGGCGACCTCGGCATCACCGACGGCTACGCCATCTGCGCGAACGGCGCTCTGACAGTGCGGTTCTCACCGGACGGTCGCTTTGGTGGCGGACCCGGCATCCCGTCGTACGACGTCGTCGAAGAGGTCACCTTCGACGCCGGCCCGGTCGTGCGGCTGCTGCACGAGCACCTGCCCGATGCCCGGTTCGCGGTCGAGGTGATGGGCGTCGGGCTATCGGGTGTCCGGGGGCTTCCCGGACGGTGAGCTGACCGGCGCGATCGAGCACGTCGGGCTGGACGACCTGGTGCGGGACCCGGTCGCGCGCGTCGTCGTGCGCAGCCCGGAGCACACCCCCGAGCGGTTCCTCGAGCTGGTCACGGAGATCGGGCTGCACGGCGTCTCCTACGCGGTGGGCTGGACGGCCTGGCTCGACCTCGCGCCCGAAGGGGTCACCAAGGCGAGCGGCCTCGAGCAGGTACGCCGCGCGCTCGGGGTCGAGCCGGCCGACACCATCGCCGTCGGCGACGGCCGCAACGACATCGAGATGATCCGGTGGGCCGCCCACGGCGCGGTCATGGCGCAGTGCGCCCCCGGAGCTGCTCGAGGTCGCCGACGAGGTGCTGCCGGACGTGGCGGACGACGGCCTGCTGACACTGCTCGGCCGGCTCTAGCGGCGCCGCGTTAGGGTGCGGAGCCGGGGGGCGGTCGTCGATGACGGCCGATCGGAACGGCCCACACTCAACCGGAGGAAGCATGGCCATTTCCGCCAACCTCGCCAAGAGCCTGGACAAGGCGTATGAGGACAAGTCCGTCAG
Source organism: uncultured Actinomycetota bacterium (assembly GCA_963794535.1). Classification (GTDB taxonomy): domain Bacteria; phylum Actinomycetota; class Actinomycetes; order Actinomycetales; family CAVURS01; genus CAVURS01. The sequence continues at coordinate 246,906 of CAWCEI010000011.1, read as the reverse complement.
CGAGATCCTCGACGCGCCGGTCGCGGCGCTGTCCGGCGTGACCGACGCCGACGGCGCGCTGCTCGACCAGGCGTTCGGCATCAAGACGGTCCGGGACCTCGGCAGCAACAAGTACTTCGCCGTCGCCGGCGTCCTGGTCGCGCTCGCCGGTCACGAAGGCTGACAAAACCCACCTTGAGGCTGCTGGCGAGTGACCTCGACGGGACACTCGTCGGCGCCTCAGGGGTGCTCACCCCCCGCACCCGGGCGATGCTCGACGCGTGCGATGCGGCGGGGATCCCGGTCGTGTTCGTCACCGGCCGCCCGCCGCGCTGGCTGGACACGATCGCCGAGGGCCGGACCGGCGTAGCGATCTGCGCGAACGGGGCGCTCGTCCTGGACCTGCCGACCCGGGCCGTCCTCGAGAGCACGACCTTCGAGCCGGCCGTGGTGTTGGAGGTCGCCGACCGGCTGCGGCAGGTGCTGCCCGAGGCGGTCTTCGGGCTCGAGACGCCCGAAGGTTTCGCGATGGAGCCCGCCTATGTGCCGCGCTACTACGACGGGGTCCCGGTGACGGCGCCGCTCGCCGAGCTCGCTGAGCGCGAGCCGGTGGTGAAGGTGCTGGTGCGGGTGCCCGGCACCCGCGGCGACGACCTGCTGGCCCGGGCCCGGCCGGTGCTGGCCGGGATCGCCGCGCCGACCCACTCCAACGCGGCGGACGGGCTGCTGGAGATCGGCCCGCTGGGCGTGAGCAAGGCGTCGGCCCTGGCCCGGCTGGCCGCGTCATCTGGGCATCGAGGCGGCCGACGTCGCGGCGTTCGGCGACATGCCGAACGACGTCGAGATGCTCCGCTGGGCCGGCCTGTCCTATGCGATGTCCGGCGGACACCCCGAGGCGGTCGCCGCCGCGAAGGCCCTGGCGCCTCCGTGCGAGGAGGACGGCGTCGCCCAGATCGTCGAGGTGCTCCTCGCCGGTCGCTAGAGGTACTGGCCGGTGTTCGTGGGGCGGCTGGTCCTTGGGCCTGAGCCGCCTGTGCGGGGGACATCCCGGGGGGCAGCTGGTGGCGCATCCCTTCGAGCTGCATCCGAGCCGCCATCTGCTGCGCGACCAGCGCCGTCTGGATGCCGTGGAACAGGCCCTCCAGCCAGCCCACGAGCTGGGCCTGGGCGATCCGCAGCTCGGCGTCGGTCGGGGTCGTGTCACCGAACGGCAGGGTGATCCGCTCCAGCTCGTCGACCAGCTCGGGGGCCAGCCCCTGCTCGAGCTCGGCGATCGAGCGGCGGTGGATCTCCATCAGCCGGGCTCGGCCGGCCTCATCGAGCGGGGCGCCGCGGACCTCCTCGAGCAGCTGTTTGATCATGCTGCCGATCCGCATCACCTTGGCCGGTTGTTCGACCAGCTCGATCGGGCTGGACTCGCTCGACTCAGCTGGCGCTGCTGCATCGCGCTCGTCGCTCGGTCCGGGCGCTGAGCCCATGCCGTGTGGCGTCACCACGACGACCCGGTCGTCGGCCCCACCTGTCTGCTCGCTCATCCCGCCATACTGCCTGACCTCGCTCGGCGCCTCGTGTCGGCTACTGCGCCGAGCGCTCGTTCGCAGCCGGCCGCAGACGGTTGATCTCGGACATCCGGAAGCGACGTCGCCCGCTCGGGGTCTGCACAGATGGCAGCCGCCCCTCGTTGGCCCACCGCGTCACGGTGGCCGATGTGACGCCGAACAGCTCGGCCACCTCGCGCGGCAGGAGCAGCCGGTCGCCCGGGTCCGGCTCAGTCATGACCGTCGCCGGCGTCTGTCCGCCCGGGTCGCGGTCCACGCAGGGCATACGCCAGGAGGCCCGCGACCGCGACGCCGGCCGCTGCCGACCCCGTGCCAGCCGGATGCGGGCCGTCCAGGACGGACCACCACGTTGCGGGCGCGTCGGCCGACCGGATCAGGTGCGGCAGCAGCACCAGCATCGGCACGCTCATCGCAGCGCCCAGGCCAAGCGCACACTGAACGAGCGTCGAGAGCCCGGCCAGCAGGCCGACGTCGAGTGCCACCTGGCCGAAGCCGACTGTGCCGGCCAGGGGCATCAGGGACAGCGCGAGCCCCACAACCACGACGAGCCACCAGGCAGCTCGCTGCGCCCGGAGACTGCGCGCGGACCGGGCCAGGTCAGGATGGATCCGGTCATGCAGAACGACGGGCACGGCAGCGGTGGCAACGACTGGCACCAAAAGGGTCAATCGCACCGCGACGAACGAGTCACCCATCGGATTGGCCAGCCGGTCCTGCGCCGCGAATCCGGCCACGCACCAGGCCATTCCGATGACCGAAAGGCCCCAGAGCGCGCTCGCGGTCGCTGAATGCGTGACACACCAGCCGGTCAGCACGGCCCTCATGGTCGGCCTGGCGCGACCAGCTCAGTGAACCGGCAGGTGGCCAGACGCGTTGCTGCTGAGCCGACCCAGTCCCGCTGCGCAGCGGCGGGCAGTCGGCCCAGCGCAACCACGTCGCCGTCGCTCGACTCCGCTCCCGCCGCCGGACCGAGTTCGGGATCCTGGTCCGCGAGCCAGGCCAGGATCAGACGCTGCGCGGCGGTCGCCGCCTCGAGGTCCTGGCCGGTCCGCCACTGCGGGCACGACCTCGGCGCGACCACGTCGGCCGCGATGAGGTCCGCTGCGGCCGGCTCGGCTGCCGTGCCGGGACGGACGACCGAGACGGTGGCGGCTGTCGTCGGCGCGGTGGGCCACCACCCGACGTACGTCGTGGGCGCGCTCTGAGCGCCGGCGGAGGCCAACAGGCTCGCGGTGCGAGTCACGACCCGCGCGGTGCGCGGGAGCAACGACCCGTACGCCGGCACGACACACGTGCGGGGCTGGTCCCCCTGACACCGGGTCGCGGTCTGCGCGCCGGGTCGCAGGTTCCAGATGTTCGGCCGAGCCGCAGTGACGCACGCCCCAGTGATCAAGAGAACGACCGCCGCCGCGACTGCCGGAACCCAGCGCCTGGAGCGGGCGAAGCCGCGCGCCCCCACCAGCCCGACACCGATGGTGACCCCGGTGCACCAGATCAGCCGCCCTGCGACGCCCAGCCCGCTCTGGCCGTAGCCGAACAACGTGCCCGTCGTGCCGTCGCCCAGGAAGCCCAGGGGTAGCCGGGTGAGCAGGTCGGCGTACCCCAGGCCGAGGGCCAGGAGGGCCGCCATCACGGCAGCCAGGGCGTGGTCGACGACGGCACCGACGGCGGCGCCGAGGGCGACGAACGCGGGGATGGCCGCGAGCTGGACGGACGCCGCTCCGACCGGCCAGCCACCGATCTGAGCGGTGCGCAGGCTGATCAGGGTGATCCCGAGCAGCACGGCCGCGTGCAGGGCGACGCCGACGAGGGCCGCCGTTGTGATCCGCAGCCACCAGTGGCGGGCTCCGAACGGGCAGGCCCGGAGCAGTCCATCGCGGTCGGTTCGACGGTCCTGCACTGCCTGCCAGGCACCGACGCCGGCGAGGAACGGTGCCATCAGCAGGATCGCCGGCGCCATCGAGTCGACGGCCCAGGCCAGCTCACCCCGCCATGGGAGGCCACGGTCGGCAGCCACCATGACGTCGATGGCGACCAGCACGGGCACGACGAACCAGATCGACGTCAACCGGGCTTGGACCACGACTCGGGAGTCAGCCACGGCGGTGGATGACGGCCAGGAAGGCCAGCTCGCCGTCGTGCTCGGAGACACCGAGGCGCGCCGCTGCCGCCCAGAACTCGTCGACCGTGCCGTGGAAGGCGACCCGGCCGGCGTCGAGCACCAGGATGTTGTCCGACCAGCGCACGACATCCTCGAGCAGGTGGCTGCTGACGATCGCCGTGCGGCCGTGCGCGGCCCGAGCGACGACGTCACGCACGGCGGCGCGCTGCTCGGGGTCCAGCCCGGCCGTCGGCTCGTCGAGCAGGAGGAGCGGTGGGTCGTGGACCATCGCCTGCGCAATGGCCACCCGCCGCACCATGCCGCCGGAGAGCTCCCGCATCCGGGTCTGCTCCCGATCGGCCAGACCGAGCTCGTTCAGGACGGTCGTGGCCCGGCTCGTGGCCGCCGCCGGGCTGAGCCCGTGCAGCCAGCCGAGATACGCCACCAGGTCGTGGGCCGTGATGTTGCCGGGGGCCCGGAACTGTTGTGGCGCAAGGCCGATCAGCCGCAGCGCACGTCGGGCCGACCGGGCGGTCAGCGCTTCCCCGTGGATCAGCACCTGCCCGCTCTGTGGACGGACGAGTCCGACCAGGGTGCGCATCAGTGAGGTCTTGCCGGCTCCGTTGACACCGACCAGACCGGTCAGGCCCGGGCGCAGCTGAAGCGTCTCGATGTCGAGCGCCACCACGTCGCCGTACTGCACCCGGACCCGGTCGAAGGTGACCGCCGTCGGCACCTCCGGTGTCAGTAGGAGGTCGTCAGGATCGATGTCGCGCTGCACGGGTCCGGAGCCCAGGACTTGTCGGCACAGGCGCGGTAGTAGCCGCGGGCGCGGTCGGCGTTGGCGACCAGGCGGGTCGAGTCGTACTCACCGTGCCAGGACGCCTGGTTCCAGTTGCTGAACCGGTGATGGTCCACCGTGTACCAACAGGTGCCGGTGGCTGTGCCGCAGGCACCGCTGGAGCTGGGGCCGTAGACGTAGTAGTCGACGCTGACGAAGGCAGAGTCGCCGCCCGGCTGTGGGTCGTAGGCGTACTCCGTCCCGCCGACCGCGGTTGCGTCGAACCGCTCTCCGTACACACCCTTGCCCTCGGCCACGTAGCTGCGGCCGGACTGGGCGATGTTCGGCCCCCAGGACGCGTAAACGCCCGGAGTCAACGCCACGTCCTGACCGGCTGCTGCGACCCCAACGCCCACGAACAGTCCGCCGGCGGTGACTGCAACGGCGGAGATGACTCTGCGTGGTGACACCCGCATGTACTGCCCCCTGTCATCGACGGACCGTGAGGTCCGAGTGTGGTGATTGAGCCGAATGCTACTCATAAGTGTGCATCAACGGCTATTGCGAGGCATAGAGCCTGTGGACTGTACGGCGTCGGGCCGGACCTAGACCTTCGCGCGGAGCACCGACATCGCGTCCAGCGCGACGTCGACCAGCGCGTACGCCGAGGCCCGCGAGAAGGCCTCGCGCTCAACGGCTTCCGCCACGAAGGCCGCAGCGTCGACCCCGACCCCGGGCAACACGGCACGGTCCTCGTCGACCCACCGCTGCAACACGCCCGGGGTCACCTCCGGGTGGAACTGCCAGGCGACCAGGCGCAGCAGACCGTCCGGCGACTCGACCGCAAAGCCCTGCGGACCGGCCGCGGACTCACCGAGCCCCCGTGCGCCGTCGGGCACGGTGAACCGGTCGTAGTGGTACTGCACCCACGGGCCGGGCGGACACAGCGCCGGGTCGTGCGAATCGACGTAGTACCAACCGATCTCGGGGTTCTCGGCCCGGTCGACGACCCCGCCGAGGGCGTGCGCCGCGAGCTGCGCGCCGTAGCAGATCGCGATCACCGGAAGCCCATCGTCGAGGCAGCGGCGGACGAGAGCCGACTCGGCGGCGACGACGTCCTCGCGGCCCGCGTCGACCACCCCGTGATGGGAGCCGAGCAACAGGACGAGGTCGGCCTCGCCCGGGTCCAGGGCCTCGCCGTCCGCCGGGAAGTCCTCGCGCAGGAGCTGGGTCAGCTCGCCGCCGAGCTGCTCCAGCCGCTCGCCGACGAAGCCGGTGTCACTGTCGGCCCGATCGGCCACCACGAGGACTCGCACGGTCGAAGGATGCCACGGCGGCGGCCCGCTCAGCCCGGCGTACGGCGATGGTCAACGCGCGCCGGGCTGCCGCGGCCCGCCGCTCCCGGCGGGTCAGCAGCTGGTGGGCCGAACCGGCCGGCTGGGCGGTCATGTCGCCAGCCGGCGGACCATCGGCAGCCGGGACCGGGTGAACAGCCCGGTGACCAGAGCCGCCACCAGCGGCACGGCCAGCGCGACGACCAGCAGCAACGTCCACGGGATCGCGATCACCGGCCCGTTGGCCCCACCTGGCGGCGGCGCATAGCTGGAGTAGCTGTTCGCCGTCAGCGGCCAGGTCACCGCGAGCCCGGGCACGAAGCCCAGCGCGACCCCGAGGCCGGTCCCGAGCAGCCCGATCACGAGCGACTGCGCGGCCGCGACATAGCGCCGGGTCCGCGGCGGCGCACCGACCGCGGCCAGCGTGGCCAGGTCCGGGCGGGCCTCGCTCATCGCCAGACCGGTCGCCGTCACCGTGGCGACCAGGACGACGAGGCCGCCGATGATGGCGAGCAGGGCGAGGATCAGGCCGTACGGCTGGTGGTAGCCGCGCTCGACGTAGACGGTCGAGTCCAGCAGGGTCAGCTTGCCGTTGAGCTTGTCCTCCTGGGCCTTGGTGAGCTCGGGTCCGCCGATGGCCAGCTGGCTCGGCATCGTCGTGAAGCCGAGGGTGTGGGCGGTCTGCGGCGTCATGACGGCGGTCGCGACCAGCGCCGTCCGCGGCCCGGCGCTCGGCAGCAGCGCGGCCGGGACGGTGGCCCGTCGTACGACCGTGCCGTTCGTGCCGTTCGTGGCGTCCGTCGGCACGGACACCACCCCGATCAGCGCCCGGTCCCCGCGCAGCGCCGCCGCCGAGCCGACCAGCACGCCGCCGGAGCTGAGGACGTCTTTGGCCCGTTGGTCCAGCCGCACCCCGAACGCCTCGAGCGCCGCGATGTCGTACGCCGCGATCGACCCGTTGGCGTTGACCTGCTGCCAGTCACGCAGACACGGCGAGTCGGGGGAGTTGCCGCCCAAGTCGATGCCGGATGCCTGGATGAGCGTGCAGCCCGGCGGAGCCACGACGATCTGCGTCGAGGCCGAGGCCCCCGGCTGGTAGTCGACCTGCTGGCCCTGGAACAACGGCCGGCCGGGCAGGACGTCGTGGATGGCGTCGGTGACCGCCTGCTCCGCATCGCTGCCGGGCACGTTGAGGCTGGCGACGCCGAACGCGGTGCGCGGCTCGTAGTCACGGCGGCCCTGCTTGGTGTCGGAGGCGAAACCGATGGCCAGAGCAGTGATCCCGATGACCGACGCCATGATCGCGGCGACCGCAGGCGCGGTGCGGGACCGTTGCCGAGCGGCGTCGCGAGTGGCCAGCCGCAGGGGCAGCGGCAGATGAGTGGCCAGCCGGCCGACCTGCCCCACCAGCCACGGGGTCAGCGCGACCGCGCCGAGGACGATCACGACCGTGCCGCTGGCGACCCAGATCTCGCCGCCCGGGCGGGTGCCGCGGGTCAGGTCGCCGGCCGCCCCGGCTCCGATCAGGACCAGACCGATGAGCGGCCACCCGGCCCGGCTGCGGACCTGCCCGCGCCGGCCGGCCAGCACCGTCGCGACGTCACTGCGCGCGGCCTGCAGGGCCGGCGCCAGAGCCGCCAGCACCGCGGCCGCACCGCCGACGACCAGGGCGATGCCCAGCTCGAGCCATCGCCAGTCGAACGGCCCGAGAGCCGCCCCGAAGTGTCGGGCCACCAACACCGCCAGCCCACGCGAGCGGGAGACCTAAAATGGCTCCGGCAGTAGCGGATCCGAGGCCGACGACCGCTGCCTGGGCCAGCACCGAGCGCCGGATGTCCCGCGGCGTACTGCCCGTTGCAGCGAGCAGGGCCAGGTCGCGCCGGCGCCGACGGACCCCAACGGCGAAGGCCGGCCCCGCCAACAGCACGACCTCGATCACGATCGAGACGATGACCAGCACCAGGACGGCCTTCGTGGCCGGGTCGCCGCTGGAGATCTGGGTCTGCTCGTCGGTCAGCGACGAGGCGGCCGGCGGGTGCTGGACCACGGACCGCGACAGGACCAGCAGGCCGCGCTGGTTGAGCTGCTGGACCTCGGCCCAGGTGACCGGGCGGTCGCGGGCCAGCAGGTACGACGCGTCCGAGGGCGTGTCGGCCGAGGGGTCGTGCAGCGCGCCGGGCAGCCCGAGGACGCCGCGGTCCTGGTTCGACAGCCCGAGTGTCGAGTAGGTGCCGACCACGGTGCAGCGTCGCGTGGGTGTCGAGCTCGGTCAGGGTGGTGCCGACCTTCCAGCCGGCGCTGCGCATGAGCCCTTCGGACACGTCGATCTCGGCGGCTGTCGACGGGAGCCGGCCGGACCTGAGCCGGGCCATGCCTGCGGTCTGCGGGTCGCCGAGCGGGAGCTCGGTCGCGGTGATGTTGAGGCCCGCGCGGCCGCTGCTCAGCCGCGCGGTGCCGAGCCACAGGGGGATGACCCGCCCGCCGGTGACGCTGGGCGAGCTCGGCGACGGTCCAGGGCTCGGCTCGGCGCTGAGCTGTCCCCGCTCGTCGACCAGCCCTCGGCGAGCGGCCCTTGAGTCACCGGGACGCGCTGGTCACCGGTCGCGGTGATCCGGGCCTGGGACTGCCCGAGCTGGCTCGTGAGTCCTTCGCGGGGGCTGATGTCGTTGGTGTGGTACAGCGTCGAGAGGGCCACCACCAGCATCACGGGAACGCCGACCATGACGGCCACCAACGTCGTACGACCCTTGCTGCGCAACGCATCTCGCCGCGCGAGGCGCAGAGCGATCCGCCAGGATCCGCGCCAGCTCGAGACCTGCGGCCCGGTCATCGCGCGCGACCGGACTCGTCGAGCAGCTGCTCGACGCGACGCGGCGCACCAGTGGTGTCGATGACGATGCCGTCCCGCAGGAAGATGACCCGGTCCGCCCAGGCGGCATGCCGGGCCTCATGGGTCACGAGCAGTCCGGCGGCTCCGGCGTCGACCCGCGCGCGCAGGACGCGCAGCACGGCCTCGCCGGTCTCGGAGTCCAGCGCGCCGGTCGGCTCGTCGGCCAGCACCAGACGGCGCGGTCCGACGAGTGCCCGGGCGATGGCGACCCGCTGCTGCTGGCCGCCGGACATCTCGTCCGGGAAGCGGTCGGCGAGGCCGGCCAGGTCGACCTCGGCCAGGGCGGACTTCGCCGTACGGCGAGCGGCCCCTTGACGCGCGCCGTCGAGCTCGAGCGGGAGCATGACGTTCTCGACGGCCGTCAGGGCCGGCACCAGGTTGAGGTCCTGGAAGACGTAGCCGAGGCTGCGCCGCCGAAGCTGGGCCAGCTGGGCGGCCGACATCGTCGACAGCGCCTGCCCCTCGACGTACACCTCACCCGAGGTGGGGGTGTCCAGGCCGCCGGCCAGGCTGAGCAGGGTCGACTTGCCGGAGCCGGACGGCCCCATCACGGCGACCAGCTCGCCGGGCCGCACCTGGAGGCTGACACCAGCGAGCGCGCGCACCTCGGTGGGCCCGCTGCCGTGCACCCGGATCGCGTTGCGCAGCTCGAGGATCGAGTCGTTGTCGGCGGCGTAGGCCGGGGCCTCGACCGGGTGCAGGGCGGTCATCGGCCGACCTCGCTGACCGGCTCGTCGTCGCGGTCACTGACCGTGGACGCTGGCAGGGGTGGCGCCGGGGCCTTCGCCCGCGTGCTGCGGTCGCGCACCAGCCGGGCCTCGACGTGGTCCAGCCAGCGGACCTCGGCCTCGGCCGCGAAGACCAGGTTGTCCAGGACGAGCAGCCAGGCGAGGTCCTCATGGGCGTCGGCCTGTTGCTTGAGCCGGGTGAGGTCCTGGAGCTGGCGCAGGGTCTGGGTGCGCTGGGTCTGGACGACGGCCGGCACGTCGACGCCCGGCACAGTCACGGCGAGGGCGAGCTTGATGACCAGCTCGTCGCGGGGCGCCTCGGCCCGGTCGACCGGTGTGGACCACCAGGCGGCGGATGCGACTCGGCCGGCGTCGGTGAGGCGATAGGCGATCCGGCCCTCGTCGTCCGGGGCGCCGGCGGCCTCGACCAGGCCGTCCCGCTCGAGCCGGGTCAGGGTCTGGTAGACCTGCCCGACGTTGAGCGGCCAGGTGCCGCCGGTGCGGCGCTCGAACTGGGCCCGGAGCTGCGCGCCGTACATCGGCTGCTCGTCCAGCAGTGCCAGCAAAGCCTGTCGGACCGACATGGTTGCCCCCTCGGATACTCGGTATTACCCCTGTCAGACCCATGTATACCCAGTATTGAGCCGGCCGCGCAACACCTTCGCTGAATCTGTCCCACCCGACTGGCCTTGGCCGTCGAGTCCGGAGTTTAACCGGACATTTACCCCGCGAAAACCCGGATCCGACAGCCAAACCCGGATTCGACGGCCAAGGACCAGCGGGTTAGACGACGAGGAGGAGCTTGCCGATGTGCGTGCTGGACTCCATCACCCGGTGGGCCTCGGCGGCGTCGGCCAGCGGGTACGTCGCGTGCACCACCGGCCGGACCGAGCCGGCGGCCACGAGCGGCCAGACGTGGTCGCGGACCCCGCGGATGATCGCCGCCTTCTCGGCCAGCGGCCGCCCGCGCAGCGACGCTGCGAAGATCGCGACCCGCTTGGCCAGCATGGCCCCGAGGTCCAGCTCGGCCTTGCTCCCGCCCTGCAGGCCGATCACGACCAGGCGCCCGTTCGTCGCCAGGACGGCCAGGTTGCGGGCCAGGTACTTCGCCCCGATGACGTCGAGCACGACATCGGCCCCGGCCCCGCCGGTCTGCTCGAGGACCTCGGCCACGAAGTCCTGCTCCTTGTAGTTGACCGCGATCTGCGCCCCCAGCGCCCGGCAGGCCGCGAGCTTCTCGGCCGACCCGGCCGTGACGGCCACCCGGGCGCCGAGCTCGCGGCCCAGCTGGATCGCCATCGTCCCGATGCCGCTCGACCCGCCGTGGATCAGCAGCACCTCGCCGGGCCGCAGCCCGGCCGCCATGAAGACGTTGGCCCACACCGTGCAGGCGACCTCCGGCAGAGCGGCGGCCTCGACCAGCCCGACCCCGGCGGGCACCGGGAGCAGCTGACCGGCCGGTACGGCGACCTGCTCCGCGTAGCCCCCACCCGCCAGCAGCGCGCAGACCTCGTCGCCCACGGCCCAGCCCTCGACCCCGTCGCCCAGCACGCTGATCCGGCCCGAGCACTCCATCCCGATGATCGGCGAGGCGCCCGGCGGCGGCGGGTAGTGGCCCTGCCGTTGCAGCGTGTCGGCCCGGTTGACCCCGGCCGCGACGACCTCGACCAGCACCTCGCCCGGACCCACCACCGGGGCATCGGCCTCGCCCAGCACGAGCGCCTCGGGACCGCCGGGGACCTGGACAGTGATGGCACGCATGCTGCGACCCTAGGCGGCCCGGATCACCCGGGCGCGCCGTCTGCCCCCTAGCCTGCGGCACATGACGTTCGGGCTGCTCGCCCTCCTGGTGGTCGCCGGGCTGGCCGGGCCGTTGCTGGCGCTGCCGACGCACTGGAACCTCCCGGTGCTGCTCGGTGAGCTCATGGTCGGCGTGGTGCTCGGCCCGACCGTCTTCGACGCGGTGCCGGCCCACGACCCGACGGTGACCTTCCTGGCCGACATCGGCTTCGCGCTCGTGATGTTCGTGGCCGGCTCGCACGTGCCGATCACCGACCCGCGGCTGCGCCGGGGCGTCCGGGTGGGACTGGCCCGGGCGGTTGCCGTAGGCGCCATCGCCGTCGCCTTCGCCTTCGGGATCAACGGGCTCTTCGACACCGGCCACACCGGCCTGTACGCCGTGTTGATGGCCTCGTCGTCTGCCGCGCTCGTGCTGCCGATCGTCGACGGCCTGCACCTGACCGGACCCGCGATCCTGCAGGTGCTCCCCCAGGTCGCGATCGCGGACGCGGCCTGCATCGTCGCCCTGCCCTTGGTCGTCGACCCGCCTCGAGCTTGGCGCGCGGCCTTTGGCGCTGCCGCCGTATGTCTATGTGCTGCAGCGCTTTTCGTCGTTCTGCGCCAGTTCGAGCGCAATGGTGCGTGGCGACGGGTGCACAAGCTGTCCGAGCGCCGCGCGTTCGCCCTGGAGCTGCGGATCCAGCTGGCCATCCTGTTCGGTCTGGCCGCGCTCGCAGTTGCGACGCACGTGTCGATCCTGCTGGCCGGCTTCACCTTCGGCTTGGCGGTCGCTGCGGTGGGGGAGCCGCGGCGCCTGGCCCGCCAGCTGTTCGCGCTCACCGACGGCTTCTTCGCTCCGCTGTTCTTCGTCTGGCTCGGGGCCTCCCTCGACCTGCGCGAGATCGGCCACCACCCGTCGTACGCGCTGCTCGGTGTCCTGCTCGGCATCGGCGCCACGGCAGCGCACCTGTCGATGCGGCTGACCGGTCAGCCGGCTCCGGTGGCGGTGCTGGCCGGCGCCCAGGTCGGGGTGCCCGTGGCGGCGGCCGCCCTCGGCACCCAGCTCCACGTGCTCCGGCCCGGCGAGGCACCGGCGATCGTCCTCGGGGCGGTGGTGACGATCGGGCTCAGCGTGCTGGCCGGGTCGGTCGTGGCTCGTTCTCGGCCGGCCCCGCCGCGGGCCCAGGCCCCGTAGCGGCGCCGGGCAGAGCCGCCCGGGCCGCCGCCAGCGCGGCCTCGTCGTCGACGTCCAGGGTCGAGAGCGCGGGCAGGGCCACGCGCCGTACGGTCAGCTGTTCGCACCAGCGAGCGCACCGAGCGCCCGGCGAGGGAGGTCGTCCCGGCCCTCAGGAGGCGGGACAGGGCCGAGATCCGGTAGGCGCCGAGGAGCGGCTGATCCCGGCCGTCGGGGTCGACCCCGACCACGGCCGTCACCTCCGGGGCGCGCGCGGCGAGCAGCACGGACACCGCCGCAGCGGCGAACGGCTGGTCACCCGCGATGACCACCACCCACTCGGCGCCGTCCGATCGGAGTGCTCCGAGCCCCGCTGCGAGCCCCGCCACCGGCCCTCCGCCAGGCGGGGACTCGCGGGCCCAGCGCACAGATCGCTCAAGTGGACGCTCCGGTCCGACGACCACAACAGGGACGGATGTGTCGAGGCTGCTCACGAGGTGGCCGAGCACGCTCTGTCCGGTGCCGAGGTCCAGCGCCGTCTTGTCGCCGCCACCCATGCGGCGCGAACTGCCGCCGGCGAGAACGACGACGGCGTACGACGCGGGCTCGGACACCCCGTGAGTATCGCTCGCGACGGCCAGACAAGCCGCCGCGCCGCTGTTGCGCCATGCGAGTGACAGCACCCCCCGGAAGGGTTAATCGGTCTACCAGCAACGCCGAAGCAATGGCCGTCGCTGGAATGAGGGGACAAACATGCTGCGCAACCTCGGCATCAGGTCGAAGCTGTTGGCGGTCCTTGCCGTGCCCATGTTGGTGCTGATCGTCGGCGCCAGCGTGGTCTCACTGCAGGCGGTCAACACCGCAAAGGATGCTCGACAGGTCCGCGCTATCGCCGACGGCGCCCAGAACTTCTCCGCGCTCGTGGCTGCACTGCAGGCCGAGCGCCGGGTGTCGCAGGCCAAGCTGCAGGGTGACTACACCCTGGGCAACCAGCTGAAGTCCATCCGCAAGTCGACGGACCGCGCCGCAGCAGTGACCGACAACCTGACCTCCAGCATCGGCCTGGCCCAGCTCTCCAACGAGGCGGCCAAGGCGCTCGCCACCAACCTGCAGGCCCGGGGCAAGCTGGCCGCGGTGCGCAAGCAGGTCGACAACGGCAGCATCAGCTCCGCCTCCGTGGCCAGCGTCTACAGCGCGGCCATCGCCGAGGAGATCCAGATCCCGGCCCGCGTCGCCGCGTCCCTCTCGGACCGCACGCTGGCCGTCCAGCTCCGCTCGTACTCCGAGCTGGAGCTCGCCGCCGAGCTCGCCACGCAGGAGCGCGACCTCGGTCGCCAGGTCATCGTCGACCCCGGAACAGTCGCGGCGTACACCGCCGTCGTCTCGCGGGAGAACGACGCCGTCCAGGCCTACTGGTACGACGCGTCGATCGCCGAGCGCAGCCGGATGACGCAGATGATGTCCACCGGCGCCGTCAACAAGGCGTTCGCCGCCGCGCGCAGCAGCCTGCTCGCCGTCGCTGACGGCAAGAACACCAACGTCGAGGACCAGACCTGGGTCAACCTCGCCAACAAGCACCTGACCACGCTCGAGGGGCTCGGCACCGATGTGGCCGCTGCGGCCTCGGTGTCGGCGGCCCAGTCCGCGTCGTCCGCGAGCCACCGGGCCTGGCAGATCCTCGGCCTGGCGCTGCTGGTCCTGCTGCTCCCGATCCTGCTGGCGCTGATCGTCGCCCGAGCCATCACCCGGCCGCTGCGTCACCTGACCGAAGCGGCCGGCCACGTCCGCGACGAGCTGCCGCGGCTGGTCGAGACCATGGCGACGCCGGGCGAGGCGCCCGACGCCGACCTGATCCGGATTCCGGTCACGTCGCAGGACGAGGTCGGCCGGCTGGCCGCCGCGTTCAACGACGTGAACCAGGCGACGATGAAGATCGCCCGCGAGCAGGCCGCCCTGCGTGGCTCGATCGCCGAGATGTTCGTCAACGTCGCCCGCCGCAACCACGTGCTGCTCTCCCGCCAGCTGTCCTTCATCGACCAGCTCGAGCGGACCGAGGAGAACCCGGACACGCTCGACGACCTGTTCAAGCTGGACCACCTGGCGACCCGCATGCGCCGCAACGCCGAGTCGCTGATCGTCCTCGCCGGCATCGACTCGGGCCGCCGCGTCCGCCACGCCATGCCGCTGTCCGACGTCGTTCGCACCGCCATCTCGGAGATCGAGAAGTACGAGCGGGTCGACATGGCGCTGCGCGCCGACCCGCCGGTCGTCGGTCACGTCGCCCTCACCACGGCGCACCTGCTCGCGGAGCTGCTGGAGAACGCCACCCAGTTCTCCAACCCCGACACGCGGGTCTTCGTGGTCACGTCGTACAGCCGTCGCGGCGTGCGGGTGAAGATCACCGATGCCGGCCTCGGCATGACGTACGACGAGATCACCGACGCCAACCAGCGGATCGCCAACCCGCCCGCCACTGACGTTGTCGGCGCCTCGCGACTGGGCTTCTTCGTGGTCGGCCGCCTGGCTCGGCGGCTCGACGCCCGCGTCACGCTGCGGGCCGCTCGCGATCGCGGCACCGTGGTCGTCATCGACCTGCCCGCCGCGCTGTTCGTGCCCGGCACGGTGGCCGAGGTCACCGGGATCGACGACGACGACGATGTGGCGACGACCCCGAGAGCATCGATGGCACCGGCCAGCCCGTAGGCGCTCCGGCCGGCTCGGCCGGCTCGGGCGAGGGCTTCGGCTCGCGTCCCGGCGCCCTGCCCTCGCGGGCGGGCACGGGCAACCCCCATGCCCCTCGCATCCCGGCCTCGTCGGCTCCGCCGCCGCCTGCCCCGGTCAAGACGGCCACTCCGTTCCCGTTCGACTTCGGGGCACCGGCCGCCGGAGCTCCGGCCTCGACGCCGGCGGACGTCGGCGCCACGGCCTCGCTGCCGCAGCGCGGTGCCGCCGCTCTGCCGACGCGTGCTGCCGCCGCCCAGCCGACGCGTGACCTCGCGTCGCTGCCCCGTCGTGAGCGGGCCGGGGCCGTGAAGGACCTCGCGTCCGAGCCGGCCGGCGCGTTGCCGGCCGGTGCTTCGGCCCGGTCGCGATGCCCTCGAGCCTCGCCGCGCCGACCGCACCTGACGCACCGACCGCACCGGCGGCTGCTGCCGGGCCGCCCGCCGAGGCCCCCACGTCGCACCGTCGTCCTGGGTTGTTCTCCGCCTTCCGGTCCTCCCGGACCGGTGGCGCCAAGGCCGACCCGCTGCTGACGCCGCTGCCCGAGCTCCCCGCCGAACTGCCGGCCGAAGCCCAGGTCGAGGCCCCGGCTGAGCCGGTCGCCGAGGACGTCGCGCGGTGGTCGAGGACGCGCCGGTCGTTGAGGACGTCGCGCCGGTCGTCGAGGACGAGCCGGTCGTTGAGGACGTCGCGCCGGTTGTCGAGGACGAGCCGGTCGTTGAGGACGTCGCGCCGGTTGTCGAGGACGAGCCGGTCGTTGAGGACGTCGCGCCGGTCGTCGAGGACGAGCCGGTCGTTGAGGACGTCGCACCGGTTGTCGAGGACGCAGCCGGTCGTTGAGGACGTCGCACCGGTTGTCGAGGACGAGCCCGTCGTTGAGGACGTCGCGCCGGTTGTCGAGGACGAAGCCGTCGTGGAGGACGTCGCGCCGGTCGTTGAGGACGAGGCCGTCGTTGATGACGAGCAGACCGTCGAAGATGTTGCGGCGGTTGAGGCTTCGGCCGACGACGAGCCGGTCATCTACTCCCCGTGGGTGCCGCCGAGAGCTCGGCCGCCGTCGAGCCGGCGCCGGTTGCCCGAGCCGGTCGCCCGCTTCTTCCCGACCCAGCGCCGTTCCGTCGAACCCGTCGAGCCGGTCACCCTCGAGCCGGTCGCCGTCGAGCCGGTCAGCCCGTCGAGCCGGTCGCCGTCGAGCCGGTCGCTGTCGAGCCGGTGGCTGTCGAGCCGGTGGCTGTCGAGCCGGTGGCTGTCGAGCCGGTCGCCGTCGAGGCCGAGCCGGTGCTCGAGGACGTGGCCCCGGTCGTCGAGGTCGAGCCGGTCGTCGAGGACGTGGCGGTCGTCGAGGACGTGCCCGCGCTGGAGGACATTGCGCCGGTCGTCGATGACGCGTCGTCGAGGTCGCCGAGCCGGCAGTGGCAGCGAAGACGGCGGTCCACCAGCGGGCCAGCGTGTTCCAGTCGTTCCCCACGCGGCGGTCGCGTGGGCGGCACTACAAGACCAAGGACGACGCGTCCGCCCTGCCGGTCGCGCCCGCCACGTCCGACGAGGTCGTCGCGCCGGTCGAGCCGGTCGGGTTCGCCGACCCGGTCGCCCCGGTCGCGTTCGCGCCAGAGCCGGTCGTCGAGCCGGCCAACGAGCCGGTCGTCCCGACGCTGTTCGCCCCGAGCCCGTCGTCGAGACGACCTCTGAGGTCGCCGAGGTCGCCGGTCGCCGAGGTCGCCGAGGTCGCTGAGGCCGTCGAGGTCCCCGCTGCCGTCGAGGCCCCGGCTGCCGTCGAGCCGACTCCCGAGCCGGTCGTCCGGTTCGTCGCCCCCGAGCCCGAGCCGGAGCCCGAGCCCGAGCCCGAGCCGGCTCCCGCGCCAGCCCCGCCGTGGGCGTCGTCGACATCCTGCCCGGTGGCGGCAACGCCAGCCCCGGTGGTGGTCGTGGCCTGCGGCTGCCGCGGATCCGGTCCCGGGCCATGAAGGCGCCGGTTGCCCCGCTGCCGTCGCGCAACGCCACGCCCCCGGCGTACACCCAGCCTCCGGTCGCGCCCCCGGTGGCGCCGCTCCCGGTGGAGCAGCCCGTCGTGCCGGTCCCGGTGCCGGTGCCGGTCGCGGCCGGCCCGATGTCGATGAGCTTCCCGAGTCCGCACGTCGGCCGCAGGCACCGCAGCCGACTTCGTCGCCCCCGGCGCCCCGCCGCGCCCGCCTGCCGGACGCGAGCCACTTCGGCACCCGGGCGCCGACCGCGAGCCGGCCGCGGCCCACCCGTTCGGCTCGAGCCCGAGCAACGGCCTGTTCGGGGCACCGGCCCCGGCACCGACTCAGCCGGCGTACCGCTCGGACCGTCCCGGCACGAGCTCGAGGAGCTGCAGCTGCGCGAGCGGTCGGCCATCGCCAGCGAGGCGCTGTCCGAGCTGAGCCGGCTGTCCGGCTACCGCCCGCAGGCCGTCGAGAACCGCGGCGAGGAGTCGCTCGCCCGTCGTACGCCGCAGACGACGCCCGGGCACCGCGCCGGTCACCGGAGCCGCCCGCCCAGGTGCCGCACCGCGAGCGCAGTGCCACGGATGTCCGCTCGATGCTGAGTGGCTTCCGGGCCGGGGTCGAGCGCGGCCGCGCCGACCAGGGCCATTCGGACGACTGAGCCGACCGACCCAGCACGCGAGCACGTCAGCACGCAGCACTCAAGCCCGACCCCGAACCGACCGACGTAACGAACAGCCCGATCACCCGGAGGAAGACCACCGTGAACGCTACGACGATGAGCACTGAGGCAGCGAACTTCAGCTGGCTGCTCGACAACTTCGTGAAAAGCGTGCCCGGAGTGCAGCACACCCTCGTGGTGTCCGCCGACGGTCTCCTGATGGCGATGTCCGACGACCTCGACCGCACGGGTGGCGACCAGATGGCCGCCATCGTCTCCGGGATGTCCAGCCTGACCCGCGGCGCGGCTCGTCAGCTCAAGGCCGGCGAGGTCCGCCAGTCCATCGTCGAGATGGACACGATCTTCCTGTTCTCGATGTCGGTCAACGACGGCTCGGTCCTGGCAGTGGTCGCGGACTCGTACCTGCGACGTCGGCCTGATCGGCTACGAGATGGCCCTGTTGGTCAGCCGCACCGAAGCGACTCTGACGCCCCAGCTCGTGAGCGAGATGCGCTCGCGGCTGCCCGTCGGTGGCCCGGTGCGTGCCTGGCAGGTCAGCTGATCCCGATGGGGGACAAGCCCAAGGTCCGCAGCGGGCGCGATGCGCAGGTGGACGAGCCCGAGGTCGACGAGACCAACGCGGTCCGCCCGTACGCCGTCACCGGTGGCCGGACCCGTCCCAGCTCGGCCAGCCTGCCGATCGAGGCGCTCGTGCAGTCCCTGCGCGCCCCGGCCCCCGGCATGACGGCCGAGACGGTCAAGATCCTGGATCTGACGGCCGTCGAGTTCCTGTCCATCGCCGAGCTGTCGGCGCACGTCAAGCTCCCCGTCGGCATCGTTCGCGTCATCGTGAGCGACCTCGCCGACGAAGGAAAAGTCCGTATCCACGGCATCGCCAACGGTCAGGCCGGCCTGGCGACCAGCCTCAGTGTTCTGGAGAGTGTGCTCAATGGCATTTCCTCGCTCTGACGTGGCCCCGGGCGCTGCCCCCACGGCCACGGACGTGGCCGACGGACGCACCCCCCAGGGTTCCGACGTGGCCCCCACCGTCGTCAAGATCGTCGTCGCCGGTGGCTTCGCGGTCGGCAAGACGACCTTCATCGGCTCCATCTCCGACATCGAGCCGCTCTCGACAGAGGCGGCCATGACCGAGCACTCGGTCGGCGTCGACGACGCGGGCGGCAACACGCACCGCAAGACGACGACCACGGTCGCGATGGACTTCGGCCGGATCGCGCTGCCGGGCAACCTCTGGCTCTACCTGTTCGGTACGCCGGGCCAGGACCGGTTCCTGTTCATGTGGGACGACCTGGTGCGCGGCGCGATCGGCGCCGTCGTCCTCGTCGACACCGAGCGGCTGGACCAGTGCTTCCCGGCGGTGGACTACTTCGAGGCCCGGGGCATCCCGTTCGTGGTCGCCCTGAACTGCTTCGACGGGGTCGCCCGGCACGGCATCGACGAGGTCCGCGCGGCGCTGCAGGTCCCGGCCAACGTCCCGATGATCTACACCGACGCCCGGGCCCGGCCGGCCACCAAGCAGGCCCTGATCTCGGTCGTGCAGCTCGCGATGCAGCGGCTCACCGGCGCCCCCGCGGCCCCGCCGGCCTGACCGCCGTACTGCGCCGTACTCACGAGGCCCTCTGCGGCCCCGATGGACCCTCCCTGGGGGTCCGTCGGGGCCGCAGTCGCGTTCCGGACCGACCCGAAACCGGCCCGAGCCGAATAGTTAGTAGTGATAAACTAACCAAGTGAGTATTGCCTCGAACCTGACCGCGCCCAGTCCGCGCTGGGACAAGAACCACCCCAAGTACAAGTGGATCGCCCTGTCGAACACGACGATGGGCATGCTCGTCGCGACGATCAACGGCTCGATCGTGCTGATCAGCCTCCCGGCGATCTTCCGCGGCATCCACCTCAACCCGCTCGCCCCGCAGAACGTGAGCTACCTGCTCTGGATGATCATGGGCTTCCTGCTCGTGAGCGCGGTGCTGGTCGTCACGCTGGGCCGGCTGGGCGACATGTACGGCCGGGTGAAGGTCTACAACCTCGGCTTCCTCGTCTTCTTCGTCAGCTCGGTGCTGCTGGCCCTCGAACCGCTCGACGGCTCCGGCGGCGCGCTCTGGATCATCGGCTGGCGGCTGGTCCAGGGCATCGGTGGCGCGATGCTGTTCGCCAACTCGACCGCGATCCTCACCGACGCCTTCCCGGCCAACCAGCGTGGCACCGCCCTCGGCATCAATATGGTTGCGGCGATTGCCGGTTCGTTCATCGGCCTGATCCTCGGCGGCGTCCTGTCGGAGTGGCACTGGCGGGCCGTCTTCTGGGTCAGCGTGCCGTTCGGCCTGATCGGCACCATCTGGTCCTACCGCTCCCTGCACGAGCTCGGCGGCACCACCGGCAAGGGCAAGATCGACTGGTGGGGCAACGTCACCTTCGCC
Source organism: uncultured Actinomycetota bacterium (assembly GCA_963794535.1). Lineage (GTDB taxonomy): Bacteria > Actinomycetota > Actinomycetes > Actinomycetales > CAVURS01 > CAVURS01. Next base: position 226,797 of record CAWCEI010000011.1, on the reverse strand, counting down.
GTGGGCCTGTCCGCGATGCTGGCCGCGATCACCTATGGCATCCAGCCGTACGGCGGGCACTCCCAGGGCTGGACCAACCCCTGGGTGATGACCGGCCTGATCGGTGGCGCCCTCCTGCTCGTCGTCTTCGGCTTCGTCGAGACCCGCGTCTCCGACCCGATGTTCCACATGGAGCTGTTCCGGATCCGGCCGTTCTGGGCCGGCAACCTGGCCGGCCTGCTCGCCTCGATCGGCCGCGGCGGCATGCAGTTCATGCTGATCATCTGGCTGCAGGGCATCTGGCTCCCGCTGCACGGCTACAACTATCGAGTCGACGCCGTTGTGGGCCGGGATCTACCTGCTGCCGCTGAGCATCGGCTTCCTCGTCGCCGGCCCGGCATCGGGCTGGCTCGCCGACCGGATCGGCGGCGCGGGCCCTCGCCACGGGCGGCCTGCTCGTGACCGGTGCGTCGTTCGTCGCCCTGATCTTCCTGCCGACCGACTTCACCTACTGGCAGTTCGCCGCCCTGATCGCCATCAACGGCATCGGGTCGGGCCTGTTCGCCGCACCGAACACCATGTCGATCATGAACTCGGTGCCGGCCCGCCAGCGCGGCGCGGCGAGCGGCATGCGCGGCACGTTCTTCAACTCCGGCTCGTCGCTGTCGATCGGCATCTTCTTCTCGCTGATGATCGCCGGGCTGGCCTCGACGCTGCCGACGACGCTTGACCAACGGGCTGGTCGCGCAAGGGGTCTCGCCGCGGCGTCGCCCAGCAGATCGGCGACCTGCCGCCGGTGGGTTCGCTGTTCGCGGCCTTCCTCGGCTACAACCCGATGCAGAGCCTGCTCGGCCCGACCGGCGCGCTCCACCAGATCCCGCCGGCCAACGCGGCGACGCTGACCGGCAAGGAGTTCTTCCCGCAGCTGATCTCCGCAGCCGTTCCACCACGGCCTGGTCGTCGTCTTCACGGCCGCGGCGCTGATGATGCTGGTCGGTGCGCTGGCCTCGCTGTTCCGCGGCGGCAAGTACGTCCACGACGAGACGGCACCCTCTCCACCGCCGCTGATGGCGACCGGATGGGCGAGGATGACCCGGTGGAGCCTCTGCGCCGGTGCGGTCATGACCCGGCGTACGGCGTCCGTCGCTGCCGGCCGCGGACACGACCCGGCTGTACGTCGCGCTGGGCCGGCTCACCCGTGCCCTGCGCCGCGAGGCCGGCAGCTCGCCGGTCAGCCAGGGCGTGCTGAGCGCGCTGGTGACCGTCGTCAAGGAAGGACCGCTGCGCTCCGGCGAGCTGTCCACTCGTGAAGGCGTCGCACCGCCGACGATGACGAAGGTCGTCGTGGCGCTCGAGCAGCAGGGTTTCGTCGAGCGCTTCCCCGACCCGGATGACGGCCGGGCCGCGCTGATCTCGGCCACCCCGGCCGGCCGGCACCTGGTCGAGAGCAGTCGCGAACAGCGGTTGCACGGGCTGGCCCGCCGGCTCGAGTCGCTGACCCCGGAACAGGTCTCGGCGCTCGAGGCCGCGCTGCCTGCCCTCGAGGCGCTGGCCGAGGACTGAGGCCCGCGGCCAAGGTCGCGCGGAACCGTCCTGACAGGTTTACTTCTCAACCAGCGGGGTATGCGAGCGCCCCTCCCGCCCTCGTGGACTGTTCGTGCGCATCTACGACGACGTCACCCAGCTCATCGGCAACACGCCGCTCGTCCGGCTGAACCGGATCAGCGAAGGCTCCGGGGCCCAGATCGCGGCCAAGCTGGAGTTCTACAACCCGGCCAGCAGCGTCAAGGACCGGATCGGTGTCTCGATGATCGACGCGGCCGAGAGGCCGGGCTGCTGAAGCCCGGCGGCACGATCGTCGAGGCGACCAGCGGCAACACCGGCATCGCCCTGGCGATGGTCGGCGCGGCCCGCGGCTACAAGGTCATCCTCACGATGCCGGAGACCATGAGCAAGGAGCGCCGGGCCCTGCTGCGCGCCTTCGGCGCCGAGCTGATCCTCACGCCGGGCAGCGAGGGCATGAGGGCGCGGTCAACAAGGCCGAGGAGGTCGGCGCGGCCGACAACGCGGTCCTGGTCCGCCAGTTCGCCAACGAGGCCAACCCGGCGATCCACCGCAAGACCACGGCGGAGGAGATCTGGGCCGACACCGATGGCCAGGTCGACATCGTCGTCGCGGGCATCGGCACCGGCGGGACGATCACCGGCGTCGGCCAGGTGCTCAAGGAGCGCAAGCCGAGCGTGCAGATGATCGCGGTCGAGCCGGCCGAGTCGCCGATCCTCAACGGCGGCCAGCCCGGCCCGCACAAGATCCAGGGCATCGGCGCCGAACTTCGTGCCCGAGATCCTGGACCGCTCGATCTACAACGAGATCATCGACGTCGACGCCGACACCGCGGTCCGCTGGGCCCGTCGCGCCGCCGCCGAGGAGGGCCTGCTGGTCGGCCTGTCGTCCGGCGCGGCCATCGCAGCCGCGGTCGAGGTCGGCAAGCGCCCGGACAACGACGGCAAGCTGATCGTCGTGATCATCCCGAGCTTCGGCGAGCGCTACCTCTCCACGATCCTGTACGCCGACCTGCTCGACTGACCGGCCACGTAGACAGCGAGGGCGACCGAGGCTTGCTGCTGATGCCGGACGGCTGGCGCGCGCGGCTCACCGAGGACCTGGACAGCGCCGCTCGGCGGGACCCGGCCGCGCGCAGCCGCCTGGAGATCCTGCTCTGCTATCCGGGGCTGCACGCGATCTGGCTGCACCGGGTGGCGCACCGGATGTGGCAGCGCGACGAGCTGCGGCTGGCGGCCCGGCTGCTCTCCCAGCTGACCCGGCTGCTCACCGGCGTCGAGATCCACCCCGGTGCGACCATCGGCCGGCGGTTCTTCATCGACCACGCGATGGGGGTCGTCATCGGCGAGACGGCCGAGGTCGGTGACGACGTCATGCTCTACCACGGCGTCACGCTCGGCGGTCGCTCGATGGAGCGGGTCAAGCGGCACCCGACCCTGGAGGACGGGGTCACCGTCGGTGCCGGGGCGCGGATCCTCGGCCCCATCACGATCGGGGCCGGGCCCAGATCGGCGCGAATGCCGTTGTCGTCAAAGACGTTCCGCCGGGGGCGGTCGTCGTCGGCGTGCCCGGCCGGGTCAGCATGCCGGGGCCCGGCGTCACCCCGGAGGACCTCGAGTGGCTCGACCCCGCCATCTACATCTGACCCTGGGTTCTGCTGCTCTGCGCAAGCTGGCACCGCAAGAAGGGCTGGGGACGATGCGCTGCGCGGAGGGGCCGGTCTACGCGGCCAGCTACGACTCGAATCTGTGAGCCGTACGGCGGTCCCGCGGGTCAGCTCACCGCGCTGAGCCCGGGTGGCTCGATCTCGCCGGATCCCCGCGCGATCAGCGTGGTCGTGTGTTCGATCAGTCGCGGCGGTTCGGTCGAGCCGCCCATCCGGGCGAAGAGCAGGTCGGCCGCCGCGGCCCCGATCGCCCGCAGGTCCTGGCGGACAACGGTAACGGCCGGCTCGAGCAGGTCAGCCATGGGGAAGTCGTCGAAGCTCACCATCGCCACCTGATGGGCCAGCCCGCGCGCGCGCAGGGCGCGGACGGTGCCGACCGCGAGATTGTTGCGCGCGGAGAAGATCGCGGTCGGCGGCTGGCGGAGCTCGAGCAGCTGCAGCACAGCCGATTTCGCCGCCTCGTCGGTCGTCAGGTCGGGGACGACAAGCTGTTCGTCGTCGTCGATCCCGGCCTGGCTCAACCCCTCCCGGTACCCCTGAAGGCGTTGCCGGGCCGTCCAGATCGCCTGCCGATCGGTGAGGCAGGCGATCCTGGTGTGGCCGTGACTGATCAGGTGCTGCATGGCTGTGCGCGCGCCCCCCACGTTGTCGACGACGACGGTGTCGACATGCACGCCCTGAGCCGGTCGGTCGACGGCCACGACCGGCAGGCCGGCCCGGATCTCGGCCAGCAGGTAGCTCTGGTCGGCGCTGGTCGGCATCACGATCAGCCCGTCGACCCGTCGCGAGACGAGGTCGGTGGCCATCGCGGCCTCACGCTCACTCTCGTCGTCCAGGCTGGCCGACAGGACGGCCACCCCGACGGACCGAGCCCGGTCCTCGATCGCCCGCAACACGTTGGCTGAGAAAGCGTTCGCGTGGTCATGGAGCAGTACGCCGATGCTCTGGGTCCGTTGGCCCCGGCGCAGGTTGCTGGCGGCCAGGTTGTGCCGGTAGCTCGAGTTGTTGGGCCGCCTCCTGCACCCGGGCGACCAGCGCGTCCGAGACCCCCGGCTCCCGGTTGATGACGCGTGACACGGTCTTGAGACTGACTCCCGCCAGGGCCGCGACGTCCTTGATGGTGGCTCGGCGCGGCATGCGGTGCCTCTCTATGGGGCCGACCTTGTCGGCCAGTGGGGGATATGTAACGACACGGTAGACAACGATGTCAACACGATGGACAGTTCTTGTCCAAAAGTATTGACATCGCCGCGCTCAAATGAGTGGATCGTCTCTGACAACGTTGTCACTCGTGAATCATCATCAGATGTTCACGGTGACGCAACAGAGAGGCATAGACATGGCGCGCTCCCCTCACACGCGGCTTCTTGTCCGACGTGCGGCACCCTTTGTAGCGGCTCTGGCCGCCGTCAGTCTGGCGGCGGCCTGCGGCGGAAGCAGCTCCGGCGGCAGCGGCGGCGGCGACAAGGTCGCCGTCGCGCTGATCACCAAGGACTCGACGAACCCGTTCTTCGTCGCGATGCAGAAGGGCGCAAAGGACGCGGCCGCGACCAACGGCGTCAAGCTCAGCATCGGCGCGGGCGCCAAGGACGGGGACGAGCAGGGCCAGATCACTCTGATCGAGAACGCGATCGCTAAGGGCGACAAGGGAATCCTGATCACCCCGAACGGCCCGGGGGTCAACTCCGCGATCAAGAAGGCCCGCGACGCGGGCCTGTATGTGATCGCTCTCGACACCCCGCCCGACCCGGCGAACACGGTGGACATCACGTTCGCCACTGACAACTTCAAGGCCGGCGAGCTCATCGGCCAGTGGGCCGCCAAGACCATGAACGGCAAGCCGGCCGTGATCGCGATGCTCGACCTGTTCAACGACAAGGTCGTCTCCGTCGACTACAACCGGGACCAGGGCTTCCTGACCGGCATGGGCATCGATGTCAAGGACAAGGCCAAGAACGGCGACGAGGCCAAGACCGGCAACTACTCCGGTGGCACCTACACGATCGCCTGCAACGAGCCGACGCAGGGTGACCAGCCGGACGGCAAGACCGCGATGGAGCGCTGCCTGGCCAAGAACCCCAACATCAACCTCGTCTACTCGATCAACGAGCCGGCAGGCACCGGTGCCAGTGACGCGCTGAAGGCAGCCGGCAAGACGGCCACGATCGTGTCGGTCGACGGCGGTTGCCAGGGCGTGAGCGAGGTCAAGTCCGGCGTCTTCGGGGCCACGGCGCAGCAGTACCCGGTCAAGATGGCCCAGCTCGGCGTCGAGGCGATTGCCAAGTACGCCAAGGACAAGACCAAGCCCACCACCTCGGCCGGCCTGAGCTTCTTCAACACCGGCGAGGCGCTCGTGACGGACAAGCCGGCAGACGGCGTCGACAGCATCACCAGCGACGCCGGCAGCAAGATCTGCTGGGGCAGCGTCAGCTGAGCCCGGCCCGATCCCTCGCGTAAGCCGAACTGAGCCGGCCGACCCGGTGGTGAGCCCCAGGGCTCACCACCGGGCGGACCGAGCAACCAGCGCCACGACCGTCTTGCCGCCTGTGATGTCAGGTGGGACGGTGACCGAGCGCTGAAACACTCGTGAACGACCTAGGTCGGAGGTCCCTGGTGACAGCCACAGCTCATCCCCCCACAACGGCCGCGGAGACGTTTGCCGCCCGCCGGCAGTCCCCGCTCCAGCGGGTGCAACACATCCTGCACTCGCACCCCACGATCAGCCCGGCGCTCGTGCTGGTCCTGGCCTTCATCGCGTTCTCGATCGCGAACCCTCGGTTCGCCCACGCGCAGTCGCTCTCGCTGGTCTTCCAGCAGGTCGCCGTCGTGGGGGCGCTGGCCGTCGGGCAGACCCTGATCATCCTGACCGCGGGTATCGACCTGTCGGTGGGGGCGGCCACCATCCTGTCGGTGTTGGTCATGGCCAAACTGGCCAAGGGCGACGGCCTGCCCTCTGTCCTCGCCCTCGCCATCGGCATCGGGGTCGGACTGGCGTGCGGGGCGCTTAACGGCGCTCTGGTGACCAAGGTCAAACTGCCACCGTTCATCGTGACGTTGGGCACGCTCAGCATCTTCGGGGCGATCGCCCTGCTCTACTCCCACGCGCAGAGCGTCCAGAGCGACCAGCTACCCGGCCTGATCAACTGGACCGGGACGACGTTCCCGATCGGCCCGTTCCGGATCACCACCGGCGTCATCCTCGTGTTGGTGTTGTACATCGTGATCGGGTTCGCGCTGAGCCAGACGGCCTGGGGGAAGCACGTGTACGCCGTCGGGGACGACGCGGAGGCCTCGCGGCTGGCTGGCATCCGGGTCAACCGGGTGCTGCTCAGCGTCTACGCGGTGGCCGGCACCATCTACGGGATCACCGCCTGGATCCTGATCGGCCGGGCCGGGGCGGCGGACCCGAACTCGTTGACCAACGCCAACCTGGAGAGCATCACCGCCGTCGTGATCGGCGGCACCAGCCTCTTCGGCGGCCGGGGTGCAGTCGGTGGCTCGCTGCTCGGCGCGCTCATCGTCGGCTTCTTCGCGAGCGGTCTGTCACTGGCTGGCGTGAACGACCAATATCGCGTCCTGGCCATCGGCGTCCTCGTCATCTCTGCCGTCGCAATCGACCAGTGGATCAGGAAGGTGCGCGCATGACCAGCGTGGCCACGGAGCAACCCCCGGCAGCCAACCAGCCGACCGACAGCCGTCGCCCGGTGCTCGAAGCCCGCGGCATCGTCAAGACCTTCGGCCGTGTGGTCGGTCTGGACGGGGTCGACCTCCAGCTCTTCCCGGGCGAGGTGCTCGCGATCATCGGCGACAACGGGGCCGGCAAGTCGACCCTGATCAAGTGTCTGACCGGCGCCTACGAGCCGGACGCCGGTGAGATCCTCCTCGATGGCCAGCCGGTTGCCTTCAAGCGCCCGCAAGATGCCCGCGAGGCAGGGATCGAGACGGTCTACCAGACGTTGGCCGTCGCACCAGCCCTGGACATCACCAGCAATCTCTACCTGGCTCGGGAGTTCCGTCGCAAGGGTCCCCTGGGATCGGTCCTGCGGATGCTGGACAAGGGCGGCATGCGGGCCGGCGCCGCCAAGTCGATGGCCGACCTCGGCATCGGCACGATCCAGAACATGTCCCAGGCCGTCGAGACGCTCTCTGGTGGGCAGCGTCAGGCCGTGGCGGTGGCTCGTTCGGCTGCCTTTGCGACGAAGCTGGTCATCCTCGACGAGCCGACCGCGGCGCTCGGGGTTCGAGAGACCGGGCAGGTGCTGAAGCTGATCGAGGAGGTCAAGAACCGCGGCCTCCCGGTGATCCTGATCAGCCATAACATGCCGAATGTTTTCGAGGTCGCCGACCGGATCCACATCCAGCGGCTGGGCGGCTCGGCGGGCGTGATCACCCCGAAGTCGCACACGATGTCCGAGGCAGTGGCCATCATGACCGGCGCGACGACCTTGGCTGAGACCCCGGGCAAGCCGGGCTGACCGCTGGGCCGAATGGGCGAACCGAAACCTCCACGAAATAGGGATCTGGCACGCTGGGTCATCACTCGTGACTGGAGGTGCCCATGCTGGCTCTCATCCGGATCTCTGTGCCCGACCGCCCCGGCACGCTCGGGGACGTCGCGTCCTGTCTCGGCGCGGTCGGCGCCGACATCGTGCAGGTGCAGGTGCTGCAGAGCGAGGCCGGCCGCGCGCTGGACGACCTCCACCTCCAGGTGCGCGACGCCGACCACCTGGCCCGGGTCGAGCACCAGCTCGCCGGCCTGCCCGGCGTCGACGTCATCGGCGTGCGCGACGAGCCGGCGCCCAGCACCGGTCATGGCGAGCTCGAGCTGGCCCGCCGGATGGTCGCCGCGCCGGCCCGGGCGCTGACCACGTTGGTCGACGGCGTACCGGCCTCGACCGGGTCCGACTGGGCGGCCGTGGTGCGGTTCGACGACAACGAGCGGGTCGACCAGGTCATCGCGACCAGCCCGACCTGCCCCGGCCCCGAGCACCTCCAGCTCGACGTGCCGCTGCGGCTGAGCGTCCTGCAGAGCCCGTACGCCGGGATGGCCCTGGTCCCGCTGACCGGCACCCGGCTGGGCCTGGTCGTCGTGCGGGAGTCGGGGCCGCCGTACCACCAGGCGGAGCTGTGGCGACTGGAGCAGGTCGGGGCCCTGGCCGGCAACGTGTTGCGCCAGGGCGAGTCCACCCCGAGCTCGCTCGAGGTCAACGCCTGACACGATGTCGCCGTGAGGACACGGATCTGGGCGACCGCCGCGGCGGTCTGGGCGGTGCTCTTCCTGGCGCTCTACCTCTGGCAGGTGCACCGCGACGGCAACGACCCGGCCTGGTGGTACGTCGGGATCGTGGCGGTCGCGGTCTTGCTCACGCTCCCCGCAGCGGCCCGGGGCCCCGGTGACCGGCGGGCCCGGGGCCTGCTCATCGCGCTGGTGATCTTCGTGGTCGCGGCCCTGCTCGGCGGGTTCACCGTCGGACCGGTGCTCCTGCCCGCGATCGGCGGCATCATCGTCGCGCTCAAGGCCAGCCCGCAGGTCGGCCCGCCGGTCGGGCCGACGACTGCCCGTACGCCGAAAGGCCCGCCTCCCCGGAAGTAGGCGGGCCCTTCGACGTACGACGTGCTGGGGCTAGGCCCCGGCGAGGTGCTCGTGCTCGTAGTCCAGCTGGGCCGCATCCTTCGCGACCGCAGCGTCGACCAGGTCCTGCGTCTGGGTCGTGCTCACCGCGTAGTAGAAGATCACCAGGCTGAACGCCACCACGACGATCAGGTCGACCCACTCGGGCAGCCAGCTCTTGCTGCCGTCGCCGTACCGACCGGCCAGGCCGATGATGACCGAGCCGATGATCCATGGCGCCACCCAGAAGGCCGGCCGCAGGGTGTGCAGGCCACCGGTGTTCTTGATCGAGGAGCCGATGCCGAAGATCAGCAGGCCGATGACGATCGCGACCGCGATCTTCCAGGTGTAGTTGTAGCCACCCCAGTAGAGGATCAGGTTGGCCGAGACGAACGCCGTCGGCAGCAACACGTTGGGCATCGGCATCTTGTAGTTGCGCTTGCGATGTCCGTCGACCTTCTGCAGTGCGGCCAACGACACTGGCGCGAAGCCGTACATGATGGCCGTCGCACCGGTCACGACGCCGACCAGCTTGTTCCAGCTCGGGAACGGTCCGAAGCAGGCTTCACCGACGACTGCCGCGACCAGGATGGACACGTAGGGGACACCGGTCGGGCTGGTCTTGGTCAGTGCGCTCGGCATCTCCTCCTCCTCGCCCAGGGCGTAGGACAGACGCGAGGTGGTGCCGACGTAGACGATGCCGGTGCCCGCGGGGGAGATGACGGCGTCGATGATCAGGACCGTGGCCAGCCAGCCCGCGCCGACCGCGAGGGCCAGGGTGTACCAGGCGCCGTAGTCGGACGGGTCGCCGCCGAGCGGGTTGTCCCAGCTCTTGCTGACGTCCTGCGGCCGCACGCCCGCGATGAAGGCCACCTGGAGCAGCGCGTAGAGGCAGGCCCCGATGGTCATGGCGGCCAGGATCGCCCGGGAGATGTCCCGCTTCGGGTTCTTGGCCTCACCCGCGAGCTGGACCGCCTGTTCGAAGCCCTGCAAGGCGAAGACCACGCCTGCGGGGAAGGCGGCGAAGATGCCGTGGATGCCGTGCGGGGCGAACCCGCCACCCGTGCTGAAGTTGCCGAAGTGGAACGACGAGCCGGCCACGACGATGATCGCCAGCAGCGGCACGGCGGTCTTCCAGATCACGACGATCGAGTTGCTCTCCGACATGAACTTCGCGCCGGCCAGGTTGAGGCCGGTGAACAGGATCATGCCGAGCGTCGCGATGAGCAGGCCGCGGCCGTTGAGCAGGCCGGCCTTGTGACCCGTCTCGTAGAGCATCGGGAAGTGCTTGTGCACCGACTTGACGCTGTTGACGTAGGTGATGGCAGCGAGGATCTCGATCGGGGCGATCGCCACGGCCTGCAGCCAGGACGACCAGCCCGCAACGAATCCGGCCACCGGGCCGTGCGAGAAGTACGGGAAGCGACCGCTGCCGCCGGCCACCGGATAGGTGGCTCCCAGCTCGGCGTAGACCAGGGCAAGCGTCGTCAGCATGGCCGCTGCGAGCACCCAGGAGATGATCGACGCCGGGCCTGCGACCTCGGCTGCGTTGAGCGCGCCGAGCAGCCAGCCGGACCCGATGATCGAGCCGAGCGAGACGAACATCAAGCCGTAGAAACCGACGGACCGTTGCAAGCCGCCGGAGTGACCCGACTCCTTCTCGGCCACGGTGTTGGACGCCATCTAAAAGCCCCGTTTCTTGAGCGAGTTGTGTCCTTGACACTCGTCCAAACGGGTGTCAGCAGCGCAGTCCACCACGTGGTTCGGGGCCGGGGCTAGATACCCGGGAGTTCCTTGACTAAACCCAACCAATGTCATGACTGAGCGCCGCTGCGGGATGACCATTTCCGCAGCGGCGCTCGGGCATTTCACCCACCGTTCACCCGGTCATCAGCTGATGTCAGCCGGGTGTCAGTTGTCGCTCGGCCGACCTCAGCTGGTCAGGTCGTAGACCGTGACCCCGTCGACCGTCTGGGCCGTGAAGTTCGAGCTGACCCAGCTGGCGATCGCCGACGACGTGCCCTGGCTGTTGCCTCCACCGATTCCACCAGCCGGACCGCCGCCGCCACCCACACTGCCCGAGCCGATGAAGTAGTGGATCTCGCCGGCCGCCACCCAGGCCTTGAACTGGGCCAGCGTCGGCGACGGGTCGCTGCCGTTGAAACCACCGATCGGCATCACCGAGTCGCCGGTCGCCAGCTGGTAGCCCGAGGCGTTCTGCGCGCCGACGGTTGCCGCCACCCACCGGTACGACGAGGCGTCGGCCTTGAGCAGCGCGGTCATCGCGGCGCTCGACGTGCTGCCGTTGAGCAGGCCGCCCGCCCCGCCGCCCGTTGCCCCGCCGCGCTGCGTGGTGCCACCGGTCGTCGTACCGCCCGTGGTCTGGCCGGGCGGGCCGCCGAAGCCGCCGCCCATCCCGCCCCGCCCACCCGGACCACCGCTGGATCCGGCGACGGCCGGGCCGGCCGTGACGATCGAGCCGCTGTGGCCGACCGACGCGGTCTGCACCGAGTACGCCGCGGGGCCGGCGAGGCTGGCCACGACTGCCAGGCCGGCGGCAGCCGCCGCCATGCGGGTCGACAGGAGCCTGGCTCCGGCGATCCCGCCCGCGGCCACCAGGCCGCCGACCAGGACGGCGTAGCGCAGCCACGGGTGCCAGTCGCCGCTGCGGGCCAGCAGGACGAAGGACCAGATTGCCGTCAAGGCAACGGTTCCGCCCAGGGTCAGGGCCGCGGGCAGATGCCGCCGGCCGCGCCAGAGCGAGGCCGCGCCGACGCCCACGATCGCGGCGATCGCCGGGGCCAGGGCCACGGTGTAGTACTGGTGGAAGATGCCCTTCATCTCGCTGAAGGTCAGCGCCGTCACCAGCAGCCAGCCGCCCCAGACGATCAGCAGGGCGCGCGAGCGGTCGGTGCGCGGGGCCCGGCGGGTGAACCACAGCCCGGCCACCAGCAGGACGAGGGCAGCCGGCATCAGCCAGGCGATCTGCCCGCCGATGTCACCGTCGAAGAGCCGGGTCAGGCCGGTGGAGCCCCACATGCCGGTGCCGTTGCCGCCACCCCCGCCGCCGACGCTGCCGGTCTCACTGCCCGTGAGGCGGCCGAGTCCGTTGTAGCCCCAGATGAGCTCCCAGACGCTGTTGGTCTGCGACCCGCCGATGTACGGCCGGTCGGCCGCCGGGATCAGCGTCACGACGACGACCCACCACAGCCCGCTCACGAGCATCGCCACACCTGCGGCGACGAGCTGGAACAGCCTGCGCCGCAACGGAGTCGGCGCCGCGATGAGGTAGACGAGAGCCAGCCCCGGTACGACGAGCAGTGCCTGCAGGCTCTTGGTCAGGAAGGCGAGGCCGACGAAGGCGCCGGCGAGCATCAGCCAGTTCGTGCCGGCCCGGCGGGCTGCGGCGTCGATCGCGCGGGTCGTCGCATAGACCGCCGCGACCATGAGCAGGACGAGCATCGCGTCCGGGTTGTTGAACCGGAACATCAACGTGGCGACCGGGGTCACGGCGAGGGCCAGGCCGGCCAGCAGGCCCGCGCCCGCGCCGGCCCAGCGCCGTACGGTCAGGTAGAGCAGGTAGACCGCACCGACGCCCATCAGGGCCTCGGGCACCAGGATGCTCCAGCTGTTGACCCCGAAGATGCGGGCGCTGATCTCCATGACCCACAACGACGCCGGAGGTTTGTCGACCGTGATCGACCCCGCGGCGTCGGATGCGCCGAAGAAGAAGGCCGACCAGCTCTTGGTGCCGGCCTGGACGGCGGCGGAGTAGAACGAGTTGGCCCAGCCGTTGGCGCCTAGCCCGTAGAGGTAGAGGAACGTGGTCAGGCCCAGCAGGCTGAACAGAGCGGGCCGGGTCCAGGCCGGGTCGGTGGTGCGAGGGGGGCCAGCGGGCGGTTCAGGCGCCTCGGGTCTGGCCGGCGGAGACGTGAGTGTCGCAGTCATGGGTCCAGGTTCGGACCCGTTGCTATGCGCCTGCTGTGACGACCCTTGCCGGTTGCTGCGGAGGCAGCCAGATCGTGAACCGGGTGTCGCCGGGGATGCTCGAGAGGGCGACGTTGCCGTGGTGGGCGGCGACGACGGAGGACACGATGGCCAGCCCGAGGCCGCTGCTGCCGGCGGCTCGGGAGCGCGAGGAGTCGCCGCGGGCAAATCGCTCGAACACGTTGGGTCGCAACGCTTCTGGGATCCCTGGGCCGTTGTCGTGCACGGCGACCTCGACCCCTCCGCCGTTGTTGTCGATCTGGCGCAACGAGACGGAGACGACGGTCCCGGGCGCCGTGTGGGTGCGCGCGTTGGCGAGCAGGTTGGCCACGACCTGGTGGAGCTGCAGGCGGTCGCCGTCGACCTGCACCGGCTCGTCCGGCAGGTCCAGCCGCCAGGTGTGGTCGGGGGCAGCGGCATGGGCGTCGCTCACGGCCCCGACGACGAGCTCGGAGAGGTCGACTGCTTCGGTCTCCACCGGCCGGCCGGTGTCGAGCCGGGCCAGCAACAGCAGGTCCTCGACCAGCGTCGTCATCCGCTCGGCGGCCGACTCGACCCGCTCCATGGCGTGAGCCATCTGCGGCGGCGCGTCGGCGCGCTGCGGCCGGGTGAGCTCGGCGTAGCCCCGGATCGCCGCCAGCGGGGTGCGCAGCTCGTGGCTGGCGTCGGCGACGAAGTGCCGCACCTTCATCTCGCTGGCCTGGCGGGCCGCGAGAGCGCTCTCGACGTGGCCGATCATGTGGTTCAGCGCGGAGCCGACCTGGCCGACCTCGGTGCGGGGGTCGGTGTCGCGGGCCGGGACCCGCACCGGCACCTCGACCTCGCCGGTGTCGAGCTGCAGCTCGGCCACCCGTCGGGCCGCGGCCGCGACGCGGCGCAGCGGGCGGAGGCTGAGCCGGACGACCCACAGCACGACGAACGCCGCGACGACCAGGCCGGCCAGCGCGACCAGGGTGATGGTGAGCGCGAGGCGGTAGACGGTCGAGGAGACCTGCGACATCGGCAGGCCGGTGATCAGGGTGCTGCCGCGTACCGGGTCGCTCACGACGATCACCCGGTAGCTGCCGAGCCCGGGGATGTCGACGGTGCGCGGTCGATCGTCGGCGCGCAGCTTGAGCAGGGCCGTGCTGGCGGCGGCCGAGGTGAGCGGAACCCGTTGGCCCGACTCGTTGATCGTGCCGGCCGACTGGATGCTGCCGCCGGTGATCTGGGCCGCGAAGGTGCCCGCGCCCTGGCCCGGAGCGAGCAGGCCGGGCGGCAGGCCGCCGTGGTCGTCGCCGTCCGGATCGGTGCCGGTGCCGGTGCCGGTGCCGTTGTTGGTGTTGGTGCCGTTCGGCGGGCCGCCCTGGTAGTTCGCGGTCCGGTGCGAGGCCGCGTTGAGCCGGTCGTCGAGCTGGCCGACCAGATAGCTGCGCAGGGCCAGGACCGTGACCGCGCCCACGACCAGGCAGACGACGGTGAGCACCGAGACGAGCGAGGCGATCAGGCGGGCCCGCAGGGTCCAGCTGCCGACCGGCCGGACCCGGACCCGGGCGGTGGCGACCCGCTCGCGGAGACGGGTCAAGACGCCGGCTTCAGGATGTAGCCCGCGCCGCGCAGGGTGTGGATCATCGGCTCGCGCCCGGCGTCGATCTTCTTGCGCAAGTACGAGATGTAGAGCTCGACCACGTTGGCCTGGCCACCGAAGTCGTAGTTCCAGACCCGGTCGAGGATCTGGGCCTTCGACAGCACCCGGCGCGGGTTGCGCATCAGGAACCGGAGCAGCTCGAACTCGGTCGCGGTCAGGTGCACGAGGTCGCCGGCCCGGCGTACCTCGTGGCTGTCCTCGTCCATCGTCAGGTCGCCCACAGTGAGCAGCGCCTCGTCCCGCGATTGCAGGACGCCGCTGCGGCGGACCAGGCCGCGCAGCCGGGCGACGACCTCTTCCAGGCTGAACGGCTTCGTGACGTAGTCGTCCCCACCCGCCGTGAGCCCGGCCACCCGGTCGTCGACGCCGTCCTTGGCGGTGAGGAACAGGACCGGTACGTCGGTGCCGTCGGCGCGCAGCCGGCGCAGCACCTCGAGGCCGTCCAGGTCGGGGAGCATGACGTCGAGCACGACCGCGTCGGGCCGGTAGGTACGCGCAGTCCGCACGGCGTGCACACCGTCGCCGCTCGTCTGGACGTCCCAGCCCTCGTAGCGCAGCGCCATCGAGAGCAGCTCGGTGAGCGCCGGCTCGTCGTCCACCACGAGCACGCGCACCGGCGTGCCGTCGAGGCGGGTGAGCATCGGGCGGGACTGGGGCGAGGTTGACGTCGACATGCCCTTACTGTCGGGCCCGGCCCTGAGCGGCCGCCAGGGGAAGCCTGTGCCTTTCCTGTGAGCCTGCTGTCCCCGATCGCGCGGTTTTCGTGCTCGGTGAGTCCACAGCACGCTCACAGGGTCGTCCGGTCGCGCGCACAGGGCGGGCGCTGATGGTTGCCTCATGAACGCACCCAACGGCAACTCCATCGGCAAGGAAGCGGGCCGCCGCCGGCTGGCCGTCGCGACCGGGACCATGGTCGTCCTCAGTCTTGGCGGCACCCTCGGTGTCGCCGCGGTCGCGCACGCCGAGCACGGTGACGCCGCCTCCAGCTCGTCAGACTCGTCCAGCACGACGAGTACGACGACCGGCAGCGACTCGAGCTCGGACAACAGCTCCAGCTCGTCCGGCTCGACGGATCTCGGCAGCAGCTCGAGCAGTGACTCCGGCGCGGCCACGTCGGGTGGTTCCTGATGGCCCTCGTGGAGCGGCTCCCGGTCGGACCGGACACCGCTCAATGGCCCCTGTGGAGCACCACGGCCCGCGTCGTCGTGAGCGACGTGCGGTCGGACGCCGGTCTGGTCGCCGAGGCCCGCCGGATCACCGAGCGGGTCTGCGCCGAGGTCGACCGCGCCGCCAGCCGGTTCCGGCCGGACGCGGAGATCCACTGGGTCGCCGCCAACGCCGGTGACTGGGTGCTGGTCTCGCCGCTGCTGGCCGAGCTGGTGCGGGTGAGCCTCGAGGCTGCCCAGCGGACCGACGGACTGGTCGACCCGACCGTCGCCGACGCGATGCAGCGGCTGGGCTACGACCGGGACATCAGCCGGCTCCGGCCCGAGTCCTCGGCGACTCGAGGGGTGCGCGTCGTCGCCCGCCGCTCGGCCGGCTGGCGATCGGTGCGCTTCGACGGACACCACGTGCAGCTGCCCGAGGGGGTCAGCCTGGACCTCGGGGCGACCGCGAAGGCCTGGGCCGCGGACGAGTCGGCCCGGCAGGTGGCTGAGGGGCTCGGCGTTGGTGTTCTGGTCAGCCTGGGCGGTGACATCGCCACCGCGGGCGTTGCGCGCCAAGGACATTGGTCGATCCTGGTGTCCGACGGCCCGGGTCAGCCGGAGGCCCACGTCTCCCTGCCGGCCGGCCATGCCCTGGCGACGTCCAGCACCATCAGCCGGACTTGGCGACGTGGCGGGCAGAGCATGCATCACGTCCTCGACCCGCGCACGTCGTTACCGGCGCCCACGGTGTGGCGCACCGTCTCGGTCGCCGCCCCGACGTGCGTGCAGGCCAACACCCTGACGACTGCCGCGGTCGTCCGCGGGCAGGGCGCCATCCCGTGGCTGCGGGAACAACGCGTGACGGCTCGGCTGGTCTCGGCCGGCGGCGACGTCGTACGGGTCGGTGGCTGGCCCCAGGAGCGAGCGGCATGAGTACGTCGACCGAGCTGGCCCTCTGGTACGTCGGTCGCGGCACCGGCGTGGTCAGCCTCGTCCTGCTGACCGTCGTCATGGTGCTGGGCATCGGATCCCGTTCGGGGCGACCGGCTTTCGGTCTGCCTCGCTTCGCCGTGGTGGCGCTGCACCGGTCCGCGAGCATGCTGTCCGTCGCGTTCCTGTTGATCCACGTGGTGACGCTCTGGCTGGATCCGCAGGCCGAGCTCAAGCTGGTCGACTTCCTGCTGCCGTTCGACGCGTCGTACCGGCCGCTGTGGATGGGGCTGGGCACGCTCGGGCTGGACCTGATGGCCGCCGTTTTCGTGACCAGCCTGCTGCGCCAGCGGATCGGTGTGCGGGTCTGGCGGGCCGTGCACTGGCTCGCCTATCTGTCCTGGCCGGTCGCTCTCGGGCACACGCTCGGGACCGGCACGGATCGGTCGACCTGGTGGCTGATCACGTTGAGCGGCATATGCATTGGGGCGGTGGGTGCGGCCGTCGTATGGCGGCTCAGCGACGGCTTCGGGCGGCCTCGCCTTGCCGGACCGGCTCAGTCAGCCCAACGTTCGAGCCAGATCGTGGAGGTGGCCCGATGACGATCATCGACCAGACCGGTCCGGCGCCACCTGCGGATCCGGCGAGCCGAGGAACGCATCGGCTGCTCGCTGCCGGCGCGCCGAGTCTCGCCACACACGTTGCCCGGCTCGGGCCGTCGCCGGTCGTGTCGAACCGGGCGGCGCTCGTCGCCGAGGTCCGGTCTGCGGGCCTTACGGGGCGCGGCGGAGCTGGCTTCCCGACCTGGCGCAAGCTGGAAACCGTTGCGGCTGGCCGCAACCCGGTGGTCGTCGCCAACGGCGCCGAGGGGGAGCCGGCCAGCGCCAAGGACAAGACCCTGCTCGAGACGGCGCCTCACCTGGTGCTCGATGGGCTGCAGGTTGCCGCTGCGGCGACCGGCGCGACCAGCGCGTTTGCCTACGTGCGGGCGTCCGCCGAGGCGACGGTGCGTCAGGCCCTGGCCGAGCGCACCGACGCAGTGCGGGTCGAGGTCGTCACCGCCGCGGAGTCGTTCATCTCCGGTCAGGAGACGGCTGTCGTCTCGGCCATCGAGGGCGGCCGACCGGTGCCGCGTGATGCGCCGGAACTCATTGTGCGGCAGGGGGTTCGGGGTCGTGCGACCCTGGTTCAGAACATCGAGACGCTTGCCCACCTGGCCCTCATCGCGCGCGGTGGGGCGGCGTGGTTCCGTGAGGTGGGGACCGTCGAACAGCCCGGCACCTTCCTGGCGACCGTGACCGGTTCGGTACGCCAGCCCGGGGTGGTCGAGGCGCCGTACGGGGTGCCCCTGTCGGACCTGATCACCCAGGCGGGCGGCGCTTCGGAGCCACTCCAGGCGGTGCTGGTCGGTGGCTACCACGGGGTCTGGCTGCCTCCATCTGCTTTGACGGCGCCGGTGTCGGCGGCCGGCCTGGCTCCGTGGGGCGCGACTCCGGGAGCCGGCGTGGTCGTTGCCTTGGGCCGCTCCGAGTCCGGGCTCGCCGCGACGGCCCGGATCGCGGCGTACCTGGCCGGTGAGGGTGCCCGGCAGTGCGGCCCATGCCTGAACGGGTTGCCAGCAATCGCAACGGTTCTCGGTCGGATGGCTCGCGGTGAGCAGCACCCGGATCTGCCACGGCAGGTCGAGTGGCTCACCCGGGTCGTCGAGGGTCGTGGGGCGTGCCACCACCCCGACGGCACGGCCCGCATGGTCCGCAGCGCACTGGAGGTGTTCTCCCGATGAGCCAGACGAGCTTGCATGTCGACCGGGTGGCCTGTGACGGCCGCGGGCTCTGCATCGAGCTGCTGCCGGAGATCCTGGCCGAGGACCCGTGGGGCTACCCGGCGGGCCGCGACGGCCGCCGGGACACCGCGGTGCCGGCCGGCCTGCGCGCGGATGCCGCCCAGGCCGTGCGGGACTGCCCGCGGCTGGCGCTGACCCTGCGGCCGGCGTGATCGGCGCGATCGGGTGATCCGCCGCCCCTACGTGGCACTCGAATTCGGCTGTGGATAGCGATTTGCCCGCTGTCACCCCCTTCGCTCTAAAATCGAACACATGAGCGAGAGCAGCATCAGAGAGCCGGACGACACCGGGTGCGACAGCACCGGTGACGCCTGGCTCGACGATCTCCTCGACCGGGCCGAGCAGGTGGTTCAGGACCTGGGCCGGGCCGATCTCACCTCCCTCGTCCGACTCGACGGCCCATCGACTGGTCTGCACGCCGCGGGAGCCCGGGTCGAGCGGATCCGGCGGGCGTTCCAGGCGGTCGACACGGCCTATGTCACTGCCCTCGAGGAGGGCGACGAGGCGCGGCGCAACGGCTGCCCGTCGACCGCAGTGTTCCTGCGGGTCCAGCTGCGGCTGTCTCCCGGCGAGGCCAAGGCCCGGGTGAAGGCGGCGCGGGCGTGTTCGGTCCGCAGTGAGTTCGCGGTCGGCGCCCTGCCTCCGGACCGGCCGGTCCTGGCGGCCGCCCGAGCGGCTGGAGCGCTCTCGAGCGACCACGCATCGGTCATCCTGGACGCACTCGACCGGATCCCGGACACCGTGGCGGCTGAGGACGTCGCCGCGGCCGAGGCGCGTCTGGTCGCCGAGGCGGCGGTTTTCGACCCGGGCGGCGTGGCCCGGCTCGGCCGGCGGATCCTGGACCACATCGACCCGGACGGCACGTTGCGAGACGACCGCTGGAAGCAGCAGACCCGGGCCGCGGTCCTGTTCCGCAACTCCGACGGGACGGGCATCCTGCGGGCCCGGCTCACTCCCGAGGCGCTCGAGACCTGGCAGACCGTGCTCGATCCGCTCTGCCGGCCACTCCCGACCGGTCCGGACGGGCCGGACCCGCGCAGTCCGGAGCAGCGGGTCCATGACGGTTTGCTCGACGCCGGCATCCGACTGTTGAACTCCGGCGACCTCCCGGCCAGTGGCGGGACACCGACGACGATCGTCGTGCACCTGACCCAGGAGCAGTACGCCGCACAGGTAGCCCAGAGCGCCCCGGGATCCCAAGGTGTCGTGAGCTCGGGTCTGGTCGAGACCGAGCACGGCAACCTGCTGCCGCTCGGGTCCGCCTTCCGGATGGCCGACCAGGCCGCGATCTGCACCCTGCTCACGGATAGCAGGGACGTGCCGCTGCAGCTCGGGCGGACCACCCGGATCGCGACGCCGGGCCAGACCATCGCGCTGGCCGCTCGTGATCGAGGGTGCACCTTCCCCAGCTGCGATCGGCCGGCGGCCTGGGCCGAACGACATCACGTCACGCCCTGGTTTCACGAGGGCGTCACCGACCTGGCCAACCTTGCCCTGGTCTGCGGCTATCACCATCGGACGTTCGAGGCCCTGGGTTGGCGATGCATCATGGTGCACGGCCGTCCGTACTGGATCCCGCCCGCCTGGATCGACCCTCGTCGCCGACCCATCCGCAACACGTTCTTCGACGACGTGGCCGGACCATGAGCCGGCCAGTCACTCCGGTGACGTCACTCGCGCCGTGTCACTCGGACTGCATTACTGAAGGGGGCGGACCGCCGTGGCTTGGGCTTTGGCCGGGGTGCCGAAGAGCTCGTCGTACAAGGGGGTGGCCAGGGTGACGGCGGTCCGCAGATCGCCGCTGCGGGTGGCCCGCTCGATGCCGCTGAGCGCATCGGCGGAGTCGGCCAGCTGTTGCCCACCCGGCCGCACCATGACGTGGAACTCGAACCAGCGCTCGATGGTCGGCCCGTTCGTGCACAGCGAAGCCGGACACCAGACATCGAGCCGTCCAGTGCCGTCGGTCACCTCGATCCGCTGCCCCGACGCGGAGCCGGAGACGGCGACGACGCAGGCCCGGATGACGCCCGACGGCGCCGCGCCATCAGCGGCCTGGGCCAGCAGCTCCGCCACCGTGGTCGGGGTGTGTTCGCACTCGTCCGGCCGACCGCTGTCGGCCGCCGCGAGCCGGACCGCCTGCGCATCCGCCCAGCGTCGGGCCGGGTCGAACTCGATGACCCCGAGCTCGGTGTGATGTACGTACTCGCCGAGTTCGATCATCGTGGCGAGCAGGTCGAGGTAGGCCGCGACCGACGGGAACGCGCGGACAGCGGGCGACGCGCCGCCGGACCAGCCGTAACAGCCGCCACCGGTCCGCGAGCTGGCGCCCAGGTCGACCAGGAGGAACTCGTGGCTGTCGTAGCACCAGGGAAAGAAGCCCGCCCGCGCCGGGTCCGCGGCGCAGTGCCGCTGCCACAGGCGCAGCGACAGGCTCGGACCAGCCGGCCGCGGACAAGGCGCGAGCTTGATCGTGTCCGGGTCGACCATCCGCCAGAAGGTCACCAGGTCGGCGGGCAGATGCAGGGGCGCGACGGACCCGGCGATCTGGTCCAGTGCCCACTCGGTCTGCGCGCCGGGTGGACGCAGCTCGCCCAGTCCCGCGGCGGCGTGCGCCTGCTGCAACCGGTCGACGGCTTCGATGACGTCCATGCATCCCCTCCACGAGCAATGTCGTCGCCCGATTTCCGGTGCTTGAGAGCCGCCCGGTGGATCCCCTCCGGATGGGCGAAGCGCCGAGCACCTAGGGTGCCCGGGTGCCTGCCGTCAACCTGGTGAACCTCGAGCGGGTCACCGTGTCCTATGGCACCGCGCCCCTGCTCGACCGGGTCAGCCTGGGAGTCCAGGACGGCGACCGGATCGGCGTCGTCGGCCGCAACGGCAGCGGCAAGACCACCCTGCTGCGGGTCCTGACCGGGGTGGCGACACCCGACTCGGGCCGGGTCACGACGACGCGCGGGCTGCCGATCGGCTACCTGCGCCAGGACGACGACCTCGACGAGGGCACCTCGGTGCGGGCCAACGTCCTCGGCGGAATGGCCGACCACGAGTGGGCCGCTGACTCCAGCACCCGAGAGGTCGTGCAGGTCCTGCTCGCCGGCCTCGATCTCGACCGCCGCGTCGAGAACCTCTCCGGCGGTGAGCGACGGCGCACCTCCCTGGCTCAGCTCCTGTTGACCCGGCACGACCTCGTCGTCCTCGACGAGCCGACGAACCACCTCGATGTCGAGGCCGTCGACTGGCTGGCTCGCCGGCTCCGTGGGCTGTCCTCAGCCCTGGTGGTCGTCACCCACGACCGGTGGTTCCTCGACGCGGTCACCACGACGACCTGGGAGCTGCACGACGGGGTCGTGGATGCGTACGACGGTGGCTACGCGGCGTACGTGCTGGCCCGGGCCGAGCGCGACCGCCAGGCCGGCGCGGAGGAGGCCCGACGCAAGAACCTGGCCCGCAAGGAGCTCGCCTGGCTGCGCCGTGGACCGCCGGCCCGCACGTCCAAGCCCAAGTTCCGGATCGACGCGGCCAACGCGATCATCGAGGGCGAGCCACCGCCGCGCGACCGAATGTCGTTGGAGCGCTTCGCTTCTGCTCGGCTCGGCAAAGACGTCGTCGACATCGAGCACGTCACCCTGACTCGTGGTGACAAGCAGGTCCTGCGTGACGTGACGTGGCGGCTTGGCCCCGGCGATCGGGTCGGCATCGTCGGCGTCAACGGCGTGGGCAAGACCAGTCTGCTCCGCCTGGTCAGTGGGTCGCTCCTCCCGGACAGCGGCAAGGTCAAGATCGGCCGGACGGTGGATCTCGGCGAGCTCACCCAGGACCTCGCCGATCTCGACGAGGACCAGCGCGTCCTGGACTCGGTCGAGGAGATCGCCCGAGTGAGCCGCACGGCGACCGGAGAGGTCACCGCGTCCAGCCTGCTCGAGCGGTTCGGCTTCACCGGGGACCGGCTGGTCGCGCGGATCAAGGACCTGTCCGGTGGCGAGCGCCGGCGCCTGCAGGTGTTGCGCCTGGTCCTGCGTCAGCCCAACGTGCTGCTCCTCGACGAGCCGACGAACGACCTCGACATCGACACCCTCGTCGTGCTGGAGGACTACCTCGACACCTGGCCGGGGACGCTGGTCGTCGTCTCGCACGACCGGTACTTCCTGGAGCGCGTCTGCGACACCATCTACGGCTTGCTCGGGGACGGCTCGGTGCGGATGCTGACCCGCGGCATCGACGACTTCCTGGTCGCCGTGGCCGCCCGCGAGCTCGCCCCCATCCCGACCCAGATCCGTCCCGCCGCTGCCGCTCCCGACGACGCAGCCGGGCCGAGCGAGGCCGAGCGCCGCGACGCGCGCAAGGAGGTCACCCGGCTCGAGCGGCAGATCAGCAAGCTCGGCGAGCGCGAGCGCAAGCTGCGCGACCAGATGCACGACAGTGCCTCCGACCACGTCCGGCTGGGTGAGCTCCAAGCGGCGATCGACGAGCTGGCCGCGGAGCGGGAGGCGCTCGAAACCGCTTGGCTGCACGCAGCCGACCTGCTGGACTGACCCCGATGAGCCGCATCGTCGAGGTCGTCGCGCCCGCGCGGCTCGGGCGGAGCTTTCGCTGGCTCCTCGGCGCCTCGTGGCTGGTCAACCTCGGCGACGGGTTCACGACGGCCGCCGGCCCGCTGTTGGTCGCCTCGCAGACCCACAGCCCGGCGCTCGTGGCATCGGCGGCATTCCTCCAGCGACTTCCGTGGCTGCTCTTCGGCCTGTACGCCGGTGTCGTGGCCGACCGGGTCAACCGGCGGCTGATCGTGCTGGTCACCAACGGGGTTCGCGCCGCGGTGCTGGTCGTCCTGACCTTGTCGATCGTGACGGACCGGGTGGACATCGCCGTCGTGCTGGGCGCGTTGTTCGTGCTGGGGGTGAACGAGACGTTCGGGGACACCACCACGTCGACCCTGATGCCGATGCTGGTGGCCAAGAACGACCTGGGCATCGCCAACGCGCGAACCTTCTCCGGGATGATCGTCGGTAACCAGATGATCGGCCCGCCGATCGGCGCCGCGCTGTTCGCCGTCGGCATGGCGCTGCCCTTCGTGGCGGAGCTGGTCTGCGTCCTGGCCGCGGCGGCGCTGATCACCCGGATCCGGCTGCCTGCCCTGCCGGTGACCCCCGGGACGACGCGGGTCCGCGACGAGATCCGCGAAGGTGTGCGGTGGCTGTGGGCCCATCGGGCGATCCGCACTCTGGCGATCACGATCTTCACGTTCAACATCACGTACGGCGCGGCCTGGTCGGTCCTCGTGCTCTATACGCGCGAGCGGCTCCACCTGGGCGAGTTCGGCTTCGGGCTGGTGACGACGGCCATCGCGGTTGGCGGCCTCGCCGGCACTGCGTCGTACGGCTGGCTCGAACGGCATGTCTCGCTCGGCAACATCATGCGCGTGGGGCTGATCATCGAGACGCTGACCCACCTGTCGCTGGCCCTCGTCCAGTGGGCTCCGTTGGCGTTGGCCATCTTTGCCCTGTTCGGAGCGCACGCGTTCGTGTGGGGGACGACGTCGGTCAGTGTCCGGCAGCGGGCGGTGCCGGCGGAGTACCAGGGCCGGGTCGGCAGCGTCTATCTGATGGGGGTGTTCGGTGGCCTCGTCGTCGGCGCGGCGCTCGGCGGCGCCATTGCGCAGGCCTGGGGGATCACGGCACCGTTCTGGTTCGCGTTCGTCGGGTCGGCCGTGATCCTGGCCCTGATCTGGCGCTCGCTGGCCCGGATCGCCCACGAGGACGAGGCCGGCCGGGTCGCCCTGCCCTGACCACAGCCCAAACAGTCACAGCCCGACCACAGCCTCGCCCTACGGCCGACCTAGCAGCGGGCTCGACGCTCTGGTCATGACGATCACCGCGCAGGTCCCGGTGCCCCGGGCTGCCCCATTCGCTGTCCAGACCGGCGTCGTGCTCGACCTCGTCGTGCCGGTCTACAACGAACAGGCCGCGCTGGCCGGATCGGTACGCCGGTTGCACCGCTACCTCGCGGAGTCGTTCCCCTACCGGACCCGGATCACCATCGCCGACAACGCGAGCACCGATGCGACCTTGGCCATTGCCCACGACCTGGCCGAGGAGCTGGGCGACATCGAGGTCCTGCATCTGGAGCAGAAGGGTCGCGGGCGAGCACTTCGGGCCGCCTGGAGCCGTTCAGCGGCACCGGTTCTGGCCTATCTCGACGTCGACCTGTCGACCGACCTCGCCGCCCTTCTGCCGTTGGTCGCCCCTCTCGTGAGCGGCCACTCCGACCTGGCCATCGGCACCCGGCTGGCCCGCGGGTCGCGGACCGTCCGCGGCGCCAAGCGGGAGGTGATCTCGCGCTGCTACAACCTCATCCTGCGAGGGTCTTTGCGGACCCGCTTCTCCGACGCTCAATGCGGGTTCAAGGCGATCCGGAAGGATGTCGCTCAACAACTGTTGCCATTGGTTGAGGATGAGGCCTGGTTCTTCGACACCGAGCTGCTGGTCCTGGCCGAGCGGTCCGGGCTGCGGATCCACGAGGTGCCGGTCGACTGGGTCGATGACCCGGACAGTCGGGTCGACATCGTGTCAACGGCGGTCGAGGACCTCAAAGGGGTGGCCCGGGTGGGCTCGGCGTTGGTTCGGGGGCGGTTACCGCTCGCCGACATCCGGGCCGAGCTCGGGCGGGAGCCGCTCAGCGCCGGGCTGCTCGGGCAGATGTTGCGGTTCGGCGTCATCGGGGCGGCGAGCACTGCGGCCTACCTGCTGCTTTTCGTCGCGCTGCGCGGGTTCACGGGTTCGCAGACGGCCAATCTGCTGGCGCTGCTCGCGACGGCCGTGGCGAACACGGCCGCCAACCGGCGGCTGACCTTCGGCGTCCGTGGCCGGCGGGACGCGGCCAAGCATCAGGGGCAGGGGCTGGTGGTCTTCGTCGTCGGGTTGGGCCTGACGAGTGGGGCCCTCGCCGCCCTGTCGGTGCTGAGCTCGGCCCCGACCCGTTGGGTCGAGCTGAGCGTGCTCGTCGTGGCCAACCTGGTCGCGACGCTCGTGCGGTTCCTCCTGTTGCGCCGATGGGTCTTCGGCCGCGCCGCCGCCTGAACACCCCGGATGGGCCATAGCCGGCTGGCCCCGGGACTCGTAGGGTCGCCGCGGATCTGTGGCCATTGCAGGGAGGAACTGCAGATCTCGGCCGCGCATCCGGCCGGAATCGTCTCACGGCCCCCGGCGAGCCCAACTGGCTGTCCGGACGGCGCAGGCACGTGGGAGCATGACGGCGGTCCGGGAGGGCTGACCGAGTGGCCGATGGTGGCGGTCTTGAAAACCGCTGGGCAGGACACCAAGCCTGTCTCGTGGGTTCGAATCCCACGCCCTCCGCGAGCTGCGATGTCGCGGGACACCGTTCACAGGTGTCTCGCGACATCGTTCACGTTTTGGCTTGTGGTTGGTAGTCCCGGGCTGGGTCTAGGTTGAGTTCGCGGAGCAGTTCGCCGTCGGTGGTGAGTGACGCGGACGTGCAGGTCGTGGACCAGGACAGGACGTCGGTGCCGGCGTGGCGTCGTGCCGACTCCGATGTGGTGCAGGCGGCTGTTGTGCCGCAGGGTGAAGACGCCGGAGGGGTCGATGCGGTCGTGGCGGATGCGCCAGTGTCCGGCGTGGAGCGGGGTGCCGGTGGGGACGGCTTTGGGGCGGGCGGCGTAGGCCTGGCCGGGGTGTCTGCGGTCCAGGGCGCGGTGCGGGCGGATGTTGTTGTAGTAGGTCCGGAAGGTGTCGAGCTGGGCTTGCAGCTGGCGCAGGGTGCGGGCGGGTGCTGCTTGGCGAGCCACTTCTTGAGGGTCTGGTGGAAGCGTTCGACCTTGCCGCAGGTCTGTGGGTGGTAGGGCCGGGAGTGGCGGAAAGCGGATGCCGCGGGCGTGCAGGGTCGACCTCCAGTGCGACGCGGCCGCTGCGCGGGATGCGGCCGGTGAAGACGGCCCCGTTGTCGGCTGAGCAGGCTGGCTGGATCGCCGTAGGTGGCTAGCGGCTGTTGCGGAAGCTGGCGTCGACGTCGGGGCCTTTGAACACCCGCCGGGCGTCGCTGCCGACACAGAGCCGGGAGTGGTCGTCGATCAGGTTCAGGATCTCCACCCCGGTGCCGTCGGCGAGGTGCCAGTGGGTGATGTCGAGCTGCCAGCGTTCGTTGGGCTGCTCGGCGGCGAACCGCAGGTAGCTGGACTTTGGCCGCTTGTGGGGTTGCGGCGGCTACGAAGCCGCGGGCGGTCAGGATCCGCCAGATCGTCGACACCGCCGGCGCGCAGCCGTGGCCGGCGTCTGCAGGTGGAACGCGATCGTGGCCGCGCCGGCCTCGTGGCCGTGCCGGTCGAGCTCCTTGCGGATCGCGATGATCTCGTCCTCGAGCTCGAGCGCTGGTGCGTTGCGGGCTCGACATCGGGCGCCGCGAGCGGGGCTGCAGGCCCTGCGTCGCCTTCGGCCAGGTAGCGCTGGACCAGCGTGACCACCCAGCGTCGGGAGATCCCGTACTCGCGCGCGACCTCACTCTTGCTGCGTCCCTCGACCAGGACCGCGGTGACGACCAGCTGCGGCATGCCCATCGCTCACCCCTCGACTCGAGGTGTGAACGATGTCCCGAGACAGCTGTGAACGATGTCCTGAACTCAGACACCACGCCCTCCGCACTGTCGCTGACCATCGTGTTGGTGCCGGGTCAGAGATACGGTCGAGCGGTGGAGCGAGAGCTAGGCCCGGTGCAGGCATCCGGTGGCTGACCCGTACGCCGATCCGGTTGGTGGGCCGGCTGTCGAGTCGGCTGCGGTCGAGGCCGTCCGTGCAGGCGACCTCGACGCGCTGCGCTCGCTGCTGGCCGAACACCCGGAGCTCGCGACCGCCCGGCTGACCAACGTGGGTGGCCGCACCTTGCTGCACGTCGCGACGGACTGGCCCGGTCACCGGCCGAACGTCGGCGCCACGGTGCGGTTCCTGGTCGAGGCGGGGGCCGACGTGAATGCGCCCGGCCCCGGGCGGCACCCGGAGACCCCACTGCACTGGGCCGCGAGCAGCGACGACCTCGAGGCGCTCGACGCCCTCCTCGACTGCGGCGCCGACGTCAACGCCCGCGGGGCGGTGATCGCCGGTGGGACCCCACTCGCTGACGCGACGGCGTTCGGCCAGTGGCAGGCGGCCCGGCGCCTGCTCGAACGAGGTGCAGTTGCCACGGCCTGGGAAGCGGCCGCGATGGGACTGCTGCCCCAGGTGCAGCAGCTCCTCGCCGACGAGCCGCCTGGGTCGCAGGAAATCACCAGCTGCTTCTGGGGCGCCTGCCACGGCGGTCACCGCGACACGGCGGCCTACCTCTTGGAGCGCGGGGCGGATGTCAACTGGGTCGGCTGGGACGACCTCACGCCGCTCGACGTTGCCGACCGCACCGGCGCGGGCGACGTCGTCGACTGGCTCCGGCAGCACGGCGGCCGGTTCGCCGCCCAGCTCGCCGACCCTGACCCTGCGACCGAACCCGAGCCATGACCAATCGCGTGCCCGTCTGGCTGCTGGACATCGACGGCGTCCTCAATGCCGTGGCCCGCGAGCCGGACCGCTTGATGTGGCCGGACTGGCAGCACGGCACGGCAGAGGCGGACGGCGTGCGCTGGCCGATCTGTTTCTCCCCCAGCGTCTCTCGCACGATCCGACGGCTGCACGAGCATCGCCTGGTCGAGGTGCGCTGGCTCACGACCTGGCGCTCCGACGCCAACCGGCAGCTGAGGCAGCTCCTCGACCTGCCCGCGTTCGAGGTGGTGCCGGATGCCGCTGCGCCGGACTCCAGGACCGACTACAGGACCGCCGGCACACCCCTGGCGCGCGACGCGGAGACCACCTCCCACGGCGCGGCCACCGCGGCGTACCGGCCGGTCGAAGGCGAGTGGTGGAAGTTCGCGGCCGTGCGTGACGCCGTCGCCGACCTGGACGGCCGACCGCTGATCTGGACCGACGACGAGCTGGCGGACCAGCCCGACGCTGTCGCGTGGGTGGTGGACTCGGTCAGCGACCCCCTGGTCATCGCGCCGGCGCCCCAGGTCGGGCTCACCCCACGACACCTGGAGGTCATCGAGGACTTCTGCCGGCATCGCTCGGGCTAGCACATGTCGGCCGGCAGCCCTGGCCCCGGGCGGAAACCGAGGTCAGCGTGCTCGAGCTCGCCCGCACAGGCCGAACACACGACGGTGGCGACCGTGTCGTGGCCACATACGTTGTGCGAGAACAGGATCGGTGGCCCGTCGGGTGCGGTCCATCGATCGCCCCAAGCCACAATCGATAGCAGTGCCGGCACGAAATCACGAGCCTTGTCGGTCGGCAAGTATTCGTACCGGTCGGGACGCTCCTGATACTGCGACCGCTCGACCATCCCCTGCTCGACCAGCGTGTCGAGCCGGGTCTTCAGAATGTTGCGGGCGATCCCGAGGTGGTCGTGGATCTCCTCGAACCGGTTCCAGCCGAAGCAGACGTCGCGCAGGACCAGCAGGGTCCACCACTCCCCGACGATCTGCAGCGTGCGCGCCAGGGAGCACGGCAGGACAGACAGGTCGGCCTTGTGCATTGCATGATGCTACTCACTCAGGCTAGGTTGCCGAGCAGTGACACTCGATCCGTCACACCACGTTGCAAGACGTGCACGTCGAACAAGGGGGAACTGTCAATGTCCGACAACCGTGTAGCCGTGGTGACCGGTGCCTCATCCGGCATCGGTGCCGCCACCGCAAGCAGCTTGGCCCAGGCCGGCTACCAGGTGTACGGCGGCAGTCGCAGCGCCGACGCCGACCTTCCGGCAGGAGTCCGACAGCTGACCATCGACGTCGACGAGGACGCGTCGGTGCAGGAGGCCGTGGACCGGGTGCAGCGCGAGGCCGGGCGGATCGACCTGCTGGTCAACGGGGCGGGCTACCTGTGCGCCGGCGGCGTCGAGGAGACGACGCTGGCTGATGCTCCGCCGCCAGTTCGAGACCAACTACTTCGGTGTCGTGCGGATGACGCTGGCCGCCCTGCCCGGCATGCGCGAGCGGCGCAGCGGCCACATCATCACGATCAGCTCGCTGGCCGGCCTGGTGCCGGTGCCGTTCTGGGGGCACTACAACGCGAGCAAGTTCGCGGTGGAAGGGCTGATGGAGACCCTGCGCCACGAGGTCCGCCCGTTCGGCATCCAGGTCGCGCTGGTCGAGCCGGGCAACATCAAGACGGCGTTGTACGCCCGACCGCAGGCGGCCGGGATGAGCGAGTACGCCGGGGCGCGCGGCCGCGCCTTCGCCGTCATGGGTGAGTTCGAGGTCAAGGCGCCCGGCCCGGAGATCGTCGCCCGCAAGGTGCTCGCCATCGCGCGGGACGCCCATCCGAGCCTGCACAACAAGATCACTCGCGAGGCGACCCAGTTCACGGCGCTGCGCCGGCTGCTGCCCGCGGGCGCGTTCGAGACCGGCATCCGCCGGGCGTTCAAGCTGGCCGGTGAACCGACCTGACCCGCGGCCCGGAGCCTAGGCCGAGAGCGCCGTCTGCATCGGCGGGAGGACGTCGCCGAGGTCGATCAGCCTGACGTGCGCCGCCGGGCCGGCCGTGAAGTCGCGGATCGACATCCCCAAGTCCTGGAACCGCACGAGATAAAGGGATTTCGTCGATTCCGGCCCTCGGTTCAGCGCCCAGGCCGCATTGCTGCCCGACCCGCGCAGGAAGTCCAGCGGCGCCGCCCCCGCGACGTACAGCTCGGGTCGTTGGTCGGCCGGCAGGGCCGCGAGATGGACCAGACCCTGGAACAGCGCCCGCTTGCGTGTCGCGTCCTTGCCGGTCCACACGGCGAGCTTGAAGTCCGCCACCCGCCGGTTGGTCTCGAGGTCGAAGGTGTGGACCGGGTCGGCGTTGGCCGCCAGCCAAGGCGGATGGGCGACGACCTCGTTCGGCTCGAGGATGTGCGGCAGCGCCATCGTCATGGCAGCCCCGTGGATCAGGTCGTTCAGCCGCCCCAGATGGCGCCGGAGGGTGAACGCCTCGGCCAGCAGCTTGGGCGTGAACCCGGCACTGCTCGCGACCCCGCCGGCCGCGTCGGCGTCAGCGCCGTACAGCTCGGTCGCGACCTCCTCCAGCAGCCCGCTCACCCGACCGCCGCCGAGCAGCCCGACCAGCTGCTCCATCGCCCGGATGCTGGTCGGGGCGATGCTCGGTGACGTGCCGTTCGCGTGTCCGTTGACCTCGAGGCCGGGCAACAGCTCGTACGTCGATGAGCCGTTCGCACCGGGAGCGGAGAGCAGGTTGCGGTCCAGGGAGATCGGTCTGATCGGCCGCCCCGTTGATGGTCCGCTCGAAGGTCACAGTGCCGTCATCGAGGTCCACGGCCTCGACCAGCCAGCCGGTGCGGACCCAAGCCTCCGCGTGCACCTGGCGGCTGGACGGCTCGTTGGCCCACCACCCCGGGCTCCGGAACGCGCTCGAGGGCAGGCCGCCGGGCACCCACTGGGCCACCTCCTCGAACGTCATGGTGATGCGCACGTCCGTGTCGATCTGGCCCAGATGGCGTTGCAGAAGTTCGTACTTGCCCATGCCGCAGAGTCTTCCGTAACTCGGTGTGCTCATGGAGCCCCGTTACTGCAACCGGGTGAGCCAAATTATCGCTGCATCTCGGATCAAACCAGGCAACTCGTTCACCCGTTCGGCCGCCACGCTGGGTAGTCCGGCGGATTCGCTGCGGATCTGACGCTCCGCTTCGAACTCCCCAGCGGCCCACCGGCTGTCGATTTCGGCGGTCCCGTTCGACGGAGAAGTGCAGGACCAATGACGGATCCGGATCGAAGGAGAGACTGATGTCCAACTACGTGCTCGCATACACCGGCGGCAGCATGGCCGAGACCGAGGAGGCGCAGGCTGCGGTCATGGCCGCCTGGGGCTCGTGGCTCGAGGGCCTGGGCTCGGCCCTCGTCGACGCCGGCAACCCGTTCGGCCCGTCCGCGAGCGTGGCCTCCGACGGGGCCATCAGCGAGGGCGCGCCGTCCGGCCTGACCGGCTACTCGATCATCACGGCCGACGGCCTCGACGCCGCGACCGCACAGGTCAAGGGCTGCCCGGTCCTGACCAGCGGCGGTGCGGTCGAGGTCTACGAGATCTTCCCCGTGATGTAGCGGACGAACCGCGCGGGACCGAGCCGGCCCGGACTCACCGTCCGGGCCGGCTCGCGGCCGTCACGGTGCACAATCTGGCTCATGACGCACGGGCAGCAAGCCGGCGGCCGACCGGGCCCGGTGGCCGACGTCGTCGCGCAGATGCAGCAGCGGCTGGACGCGCTCCCGCCCGGCTTGGCTCACCGGCGACACTTCCTCGGCACCTACCTGCGCACCACCCAGGCCGTCGGCGATGCCATTGCCACCGGCCGGTTCGCGGACCCGGCCTGGGTCGAGCGCTGGGACGTGGTGTTCGCCGAGCTCTTCATCCAGGCCCACGACGCGGACCGCGATGGCCGAGCCGCGGACGTTCCGCGCCCCTGGCGGCTCGCCTTCGACACCCCCGCGGACCAGCAGGCGCTGCGGCACGTCCTCGTCGGCATCAACGCGCATGTCAACTACGACCTGCCGCAGGCCCTGTT
This sequence comes from uncultured Actinomycetota bacterium, assembly GCA_963794535.1. Lineage (GTDB taxonomy): Bacteria > Actinomycetota > Actinomycetes > Actinomycetales > CAVURS01 > CAVURS01. The sequence continues at coordinate 194,862 of CAWCEI010000011.1, read as the reverse complement.
GGCCGTCATCAGTGACGACGACTTCACCGCGCCCGGAGTGCTCGACCGCCGTCGCCGCGACCATGAGCAGATCGACGGCGTCCTGTCGTCCCGGGTGGGCGCCGAGGACGCCGAGCTGGCCAGCGGCGGCCGGGCCCTGGTCGACAAGGTGCTCGCCCCGCTGAACCGCTTGGGCTCCAAGCGTTTCCTGCGCGAGTCGCGACAGAAGGTCTGGCACAACGCGATCGAGCTCCAGCAGGCGCGGCTGGCCGGACCCGCGGCGTACGACGCACGGCTGGCCGAGCTCGAGGTGCTCAGTGCCGCCCGGATCGCCGATCTCCTCGCGCCCGGTCAGGTGCTGCTCAAGCTGGCCATCGCCGGCTTCGGCGTGACCCTGCCGCCACCGCGCTAGCCAGCCGACTCCTGCGCTAGCTGCCCGACTCCTCCGGAGCCTGCGGTGCCGACGGCTGCTCGGCGCCCGCATCGAGGTCTATGTGTGTCGGCGTCGAAAAGCCTTGTGCATCAAGCCAGTTCATCGCCAGGTCGGCCACTTCGCGCCAGCCGCTGTCGATCGTCAACGAGTGCCCGCGGGCGATCTGCTTGAGCTCGGTGACGGCGGTCGAGTGCCGATAGAGCTTGTACGCCGCGCGCGTGACGACGTCCGGCACGGTGTGGTCCTGCGTGCCCGAGATGAAGAGCAGCGGGCCGCGGCTGTTGTTGTGGGTGTCCACCTTGGCCGGCGAGCGCGGGTTGAAGTTGGCCATGGCCGCCTCGAACAGCGGCCGGGCCGGCGACGGGATGGTCCAGCGCGCGTGCAGCTCCTTGGACTCGGCCTCGGAGACCGCGTTGGCGAAGCCGTAGCGGAACTGCTTCTCGTTCAACGCGATCGACTTCTTGTAGTTGAGCGGGTTGCCCAGGCCGGGCAGCGCCGAGCGGAGCTGGGCGATCGGCAGCGGCAGCACGCCCTTGATCTGGCCCGGGTCGATCGCCACGCCCGCCGCCGCGAGCCCCTGGCCGAGCAGGCTCTGCACGATCAGCCCGCCGAACGAGTGACCGATGATGATCGGCTTGGTGTCCAGCGACCGCAGGAAGTCGGCGTGCTGGCCGATGATCTCGACCAGCCCCTTGCCCGCCTGGGCCTCGGGGTGCGCCCGGGTCTCCTCGATCGTCTCGGCCTCGCCCGGCCACGACGGGGTGTACGTCGGGTGGCCGGCCGCCGAGAACAGGTCGGTCCAGCTCTGCCAGCTCGTCGAGTGGAGCCACAACCCGTGGATGAAGACGACGGGCGTCTTGGTTGAGGTCATGCGCCAACGCTCCCAGGTCCGGGCGCCGGTGGGAACAGGCAGTCTCAGCCCTTAGCGCGCAGGCTCGCCGCGTGGTCGGGGACGTAGCGATACTGCTCGCGCGGCGGCCGCTGGTAGTCGCCGATGGCCGGCCGCTCCGGGATGGTGACCGGCTCCGCTGCCAGCCGCTGGTAGTCGATGGTCGAGAGCAGGTGGTTGATCATGTTGAGCCGCGAGCGCTTCTTGTTCTCGCTCTCCACGACGAACCACGGCGACTCCGCGATGTCGGTGTGCGCGAACATCTCGTCCTTGGCCCGCGAGTAGTCCACCCAGCGCGAGATCGACTGCACGTCCATGTCGGAGAGCTTCCACTGCCGCATCGGGTCCTGCTGGCGGGACCGGAAGCGGCGCTCCTGCTCGACGTCGGACACCGAGAACCAGTACTTGCGCAACAGGATCCCGTCGTCGATCAGCAGCCGCTCGACGACCGGCGCCTGTTCGAGGAACGCGTCGTACTGCTCGTCGGTGCAGAAGCCCATGACCCGCTCCACGCCGGCCCGGTTGTACCAGGACCGGTCGAACAGCACGATCTCGCCGGCGGCCGGTAGCTGCTCGACGTACCGCTGGAAGTACCACTGGCTGCGCTCGCGCTCGGTCGGCGCGGGCAGGGCCGAGATCCGGCACAGCCGCGGGTTGAGGTACTCGGTGATCCGCTTGATCGCCGAGCCCTTGCCCGCCGCGTCGCGGCCCTCGAAGATCACGACGACGCGGGCGCCGGAGGCCTTGACCCACTGCTGCATCGTGACCAGCTCGGCCTGCAGCCGGCGCAGCTCCGCGTCGTACTTCTTGGTCGAGAGCTTCGGCGGTCTGGCTGTCGTGGCCTCGGACATGAGGACCCCCTCGGCCCGGTGAGTGTTGAGGTGAGTATCAGGTCAGGTCGAGGATGACAGGTGCGTGGTCGGACGCGCCCTTGCCCTTGCGCTCCTCGCGGTCGATCAGGGCGCCGCTGACCCGGGCCGCCAGCGCCGCCGAGCAGAGCGCGAAGTCGATCCGCATGCCGCGCTTCTTGGGGAAGCTCAGCTGGGTGTAGTCCCAGTAGGTGTAGGTGCCCGGCCCCGGCAGCAACGGCCGCACCGGGTCGGCGAAGCCCGCGTCCACGACGGCCGCGAACGCCGCCCGCTCCGGCGCCGACACGTGGGTCTTGCCCTCGTAGTAGTCCATCGACCAGACGTCGTCGTCCTGCGGTGCGATGTTCCAGTCGCCCATCAGCGCGATCTGCGCGCTCGGGTCCTCGGCCAGCCAACCCGCGCCGGCCGCGCGCAGGTGAGCCAGCCAGTCCAGCTTGTAGTCCAGGTGCGGGTCGCCGAGCTCGCGCCCGTTGGGGATGTAGAGGCTCCACACCCGCACCCCGCCACAGGTCGCGCCGAGGGCGCGCGCCTCGGCGGCCGCGGGGTCGCCCCAGGTCGGCATGCCCGGGAAGCCGACCTCGACGTCGTCCAGCCCGACCCGGGACAGGATGGCCACGCCGTTCCACTGCGAGTAGCCCACGTGCGCCACCTGGTAGCCCAGCGCCTTGAACCGGTCGGTCGGGAACTGGTCGTCCTTGGCCTTGGTCTCCTGGAGCGCGACGACGTCGAGGTCACTGCGCTCGACCCAGTCGGCGACCCGGTCGACCCGGGCCCGGATGGAGTTGACGTTCCACGTAGCGATCCGCACCCGGCGAACCTATCCCGCGGGTGCGACGATTGAGTGGTGAGCCCGACCCGCACGATGTACGACGCCCGGCGCGAGGTCGAGGGCCTGTTCGGGCCGGACTCGGTGACCTGGCGGATCCACAGCGACCCGTCGATGGTGGTCGCTGGCTTCCGGGCGCTGCTGCTCCAGGCGACCCACCCGCTGGTCATGGCCGGATTCGAGGCCAACTCGAGCTACCGGGTCGACCCATGGGGCCGGCTGCAGCGCACCGGCGAGTGGGTCGGACGGTGACCTTCGGCCCGGCCAGCGAGGCCGAGGCGGCCGGCGAGCGGCTGCGAGCGCTGCACGCCAGACTGCGGACCGGCGTGGAGCCGGAGACCGGGCTGGCGTTCCGGGTCGACGACCCCGAGCTGCTGCTGTGGGTGCACTGCACCGAGGTCGAGTCGTTCCTCGGCTGCTACCTGCGCTCGGGCGGCCGCCTGGCGGCGGGTGACGCCGACCGCTACGTCGACGGAGATGCGCGAGTCGGCCCGCCTCGTCGGGCTCGACCCGCAGACGGTGCCGGCGGACGACGGCCGAGCTCGACGCCTACTTCACCGGGTCCGCCCGCAGCTGCGGGTCACCGACGTCGCGGCTCAGGGCGCGATCTGGGGCTTCGTCCCGCCGATGCCGTTGTGGGTCAAGGTGATGACGCCGGCCCGACCGGCCTGGGCCGGCCTGGTCTCGGTCGCGGCCGGGCTGCTGCCGCGCTGGGCCCGCCGGCTCTACGGCCTGCCCGGTCTGCCGACCACCGACGTCGCGGCCACCTTGGCCGCGCGCGGCCTGCGCCGGACGATGCTCGCCCTGCCCGAGCGGGTGGCGCGCAACCCGGCCTACGCCGCCGCCCTGGGCCGCGGCCGCCGCGCGGCCCGCGCTGCCTAGGCTGGCCGCATGCCGACCGCACTCGTGACCGGCGCGAGCGCCGGGCTCGGCGCCGAGTTCGCCCGCCAGCTGGCCGCGCGCGGCCAGGACCTTGTCCTGGTCGCCCGCGACACCGAGCGACTGGAGCAGGCCGGCCCAGGAGCTGCGCGCGACGTACGGGATCGCGACTGAGGTGCTGGGCGCGGATCTCGCCGACCCCGACCAGGTCCGCCCGGTGGCCGAGCGGCTGCGCGACCCCGAGCGGCCGGTCGACACCCTGGTCAACAACGCCGGGCTTCGCGCGCCGGACCAGCTTCCTCGCCGACGACCTGGCCGAGGAGGAGCGGGCCGTCGACGTGATGCTGCGCGCGGTGCTGGTCCTGTCCCACGCGGCCGCGCGGGCGATGCTGGGCCGCGGTCGCGGGCACGATCGTCAACGTCAGCTCGGTCGCGGCGTTCGTCGCGATGGGCACCTACTCGGCGACGAAGTCGTGGGTGGTCGTGTTCTCCGAGGCGCTGTCCCGCGAGCTGGCCGGCAGCGGGGTGACGGTGACGGCGGTGTGTCCGGGCTTCGTGCACACCGAGTTCCACCAGCGGGCCGACCTCAACATGAGCCGGCTGCCGGAGTGGGCCTGGCTGGACGCGCGGGACGTCGTCCGGGCCGCCCTCGACGGCGCTCGCCGCGGTCGGGTCGTCGTGGTGCCCGGGCGCCTGTACGCCGGGCTGGTCGCGGTCCTGCGCATCCTGCCCCGCGGCTCGGTCCGCACCGTCTCGGCCGCGCTCGCCGCCCGGCGCCGACCGGGGAGAGCGACGAGCCCGGGCGCCGTCGCCGGCGGAGATGACCAGCATCCCGAGGATCCAGGTGTCGCCGTCCGTCGTGACGCTGATGTCGTCACCGTCGCCGGCCGGCGCGGACAGCTGGCGGACGTCGACGCCGAAGCTGACCGCCCGCTTGGCCCCGAGCGCCGCGGAGGCGGCGACGTTGTCCGTCACGCCCGGCGAGTCCCTCGGGGCGACCGGCTTGCCGTGGACGGACAGCGAGTCGCCGGTGAGGTCCGCGTCGCCCTCCCACGCGACCAACGTGAGATCGGCGCCCTGTCCGCTGAGCCCCGGCGCATGGCCGGACCAGGTGTGGCTCGCGTCGGTGATCGCGAACGGCCCGGCGAGGACCGTGACGTCGCGGACCGGCGCGGCCGCCGACGTCGTGACCACCGTCAACGACCAGCCGGCGTAGATCGAGGTCTGGCCGCCGCTCAGCGCGATGTCGCCGACCGTCCAGCTGCCACCGCCCTGGGCCTGGACCTGCGCCGTGACGTCGGCCGTGGCGACGTAGGCACTCGCGGACGACACGTCCAGTGCGTCCCAGGTCTTCGCCGTCACGGTCGACGGCTTGCCGTCCGGCCCGGCGATCGACGCGGTGTGTACCGGCGTCGCCCCCTTCGCGAAGCCGGACGCCGACCAGGACAGCCAGGCGGCGACGACGGTGCTGCCCTTCGGCAGGTCGACCGCCGCCGACGAGGACGTCGTCCACGGGCTGCCGGCGTCGTTGATCGCCAGCATGGTCCAGTCGTTGTTGTCCTGGTGCCCCGGCAGCTTGCGCGCTTCCGCTTCGGCGCAGCCCTTCACCGGCGTCTTGTCGTCCTGACAGCTCAGCAGCGACGCACCGCCTGCGCTGACCTGGTAGCGGCCGTGCCCGGCCCACGTCGTACTGACCCCGCCCGGCGTCACCGTGAACGTCCGGCTCACGGTCACGCTCGCCGTACGGGCACCGTCGCGGGAGGTCACGGTCAACGACAGGTCGCCGGTGCTGAAGCTGTCGGCCAGGGTCACCGGGATGCGCAACGTGGCGGTCGCACCGGCGGCGACCAGCCCGAGGGTGCAGCTGGCGCCCTCGGTGGTGCGGCTGCACGGGCCGGCCGCGGCGGCCGCTCCGGTCAGCAGCGCGGCGTTGCTCGCCCGGCCGGCTGCCCGCAAAGCGGTCGTCGTGGACGACAGGGCGACGCCGGGCGGCAGGGTCAGGGCCACGCTCTGGGTCACTGGTGACGGGTCGGGGTTGGTCGTCGTCAGCTCGAGCACGTTGTCCCGGCCGGCGACCAGGTCGCCGACGGTGAGCAGCGTGACCTGGCTCGGCGCCGGCGCCTGCAGGGCCGGCAGCGCGGACGTCGGACTGGTCGGACTGGTCGGGCTGGCTGGGCTCGTGGTGCTGGTCTGCGCCACCGGGTTGACCTGCAGGTTGGCCGGGCTGCTGGTGCTCGAGCTCGACGGGGAGGTCGAGCCGCTGCTCGGGCTGGGCGTCGGTGTGGGCGCCGACGTCGATGGGGCCGCGGTCGACGAGGGCCCCGCCGATGTCGAACCCGGCGCCGGTCGGCCGCTCGCGGTGTCGGCCGGTGAACCACCGGCGAGGGCGTAGGCCACCGCCGCGGCGATCACGACGGCCCCGGCGACGCCGGCCGCGACGGCCAGCTGCCAGGTCGGCCGGCCCGCGTTCGCGGCCCCCGAGCCCGAACCGGAGCCCGAGGCCGAACCGCCACCCGCGCCCGTCCCCGTGCCCGTGCCCGCCGCCGCGCCGCCGGCGTGCAGCAGCGCGAACGAGGGGATGGCGTGCGGGCCGAGCGCGAGCAGACCCTCGCGGTAGGCCAGGACCGCCGAGCCGAGGATGAGCGGCCCGATGATGGCCCGCATCGTCGCGGCGGTGTCGGACAGCTCGAGAACGGCCGCGCTGCACCGCGCGCACGAGTCCAGGTGCGCGTCGACCGCCGCGCGCTCCCGCCGGGACAGGGTCCCGCGCACATAGCCGCCGAGCGACGACCCGATCTCCCGGCAGCCCGGCTCGGTCGCGTCGCCGACATGGGCGGTCAGGTAGGCGTCCCGCAGACCGGCCCGAGCCCGTACGGCGAGGGCCGCCGTCGCGTTGGCGCTGATCCCCAGCAGCGGCGCGACCTGCGCGGGGGAGAGCCCCTCGACCTCCGTGTGCCACAGGACCAGCCGCCAGCGCTCCGGCAGCGAGGTGAAGGCCGAGGACACGATCGTGCGCTCGAGCTCGTCGGCCGGCCGGTCGACGAACGGCTCCCCCGGGTCGTGCGCGGAGAGGTCGTCGGTCGGCTCGGTCTTGCGCTCGGCGACCCGGCGGTCGATGTGCAGCCGGCGCATCGTGCTGAGCAGGTACGGCCGCAGCGCCGCCTCCGGTCCGGCACCGCGCTGGAGCACCCCGAGGACCCGGGTGAACGACTCCGCGACCAGCTCGTCGGCCTCGCTGGGGTCGCGCGCCAGCTGCCGGGCCAGGACCCGGGCCGCCGCGACGTGCCGCAGGTACAACGACCCGAACGCCTCGGTGTCGCCCTCGCGCGTACGCAGGAGCAGCACCGCGTCGGACGTCTCGTCCGGCGCCGGCGTACCGGTCAGCTCGGCCTGCACGTGCTCTCCCGCCTCGTGAATGCGTGCGGTGGGCAGCACCTCTCCGTGCGCAGCCCGCTCCGGACAGTTTTGTCCCGCTGGGTCTTCCCGCTGGGCGGGGGCCAGTCTGCCCCAGTTTGGCCGGGACGTTCGGACACCGCCGAAAAAAGTTCTCGGTTTCCGCGTCATAGCCGCGCGGGTCGGCTGTCTCAACCACGGGCGGCGAACCCCGGTGGGACCGAGGACAGGAGGAGGCATGACCGTGGAACGAGCACTGGACCTGGTCCAGGGGGAACTCGGGCGGGTCATGCCTATCGGTCCCGCCGGGGTCGCGACCTGGCCGGCGCTCGCGCCGGCCATCGCCTGGCTGCGGGTGGACTGGTGGCGTCGGAGCAGTGCCGCGGGTTGGCCTGAGCCGAGCGACTGGTACCACCCCGCAGTCGACGCGGTGTGTGAGCAGCTGATGGAGGGGAGTGACCCGGCGGCGGCGCTGGTGCGGCTCGGTGCCGTGCGAGCGGCGTACGGCGCCACGGTCACCGAGTGTCTGCTCGACACCACCGCGTTGTGGGAGGCCTTCAGTGCGCAGGCCGTGCCTGGTCAGGTGCCCACGCGCATCCTCACCCCGGTCCTGGAGGGCTGGAGCGAGGAGAACGCGGCTCCGCTGGCGGCCGATGTGTGGCAGGACCCGATGACGGGACTGGCCACGATCGGCTACCTGCGGGGCCGGTTGGACGAGCTCTGCCGGGCGGGGACGGCCTGGCGCCACGTGTTCGTGGTCGTCGACGTCCCCCGCCCGGTCGCGCCGCTGATCCGGGCCCGTCGGGCCGCCTCTCTCGCCGCGTGTCTGCGCGAGGCCTTCCATCAGGGGGAGACCTTGACGACGCTCGGCCGGACCCGGGTCGCGGCGCTCGTCCGCCGCGACGAGGCGCTCGACGGAGTGGCCCGGCTGCGCGAGACCCTCGCCCTGCGCGAGCGGATCCTGCGCGCCGACGAGGTGCAGATCTGGCTGGCCGAGGTGCCGCCGGAGCGCGAGCTCATCCCACCGGCCGTGCTCGACCTGACGTCGGCCGAGCTCGAGGTCTGAGCGGGGTGCTAGCCGGGGTTCTGCCCCTCTGAAGCTGCGGTCGCGAGCCCATCAGGGCCGGTTCGCGGCCGCATGATGTCGAGGCCGTTGGGGGACTGTGCCTCGACACTCGCCCGGTGGCGGCGGACCTCCGCCGCCACCGGGTGCGGCCCCTCCTATGCTCGCCGCGTGACCGAAGCCCGCGCCGATGCTCGCTCTGCTGCCCGATCCGCGTTGTTGGACCAGATCGTCGGCAAGGCCGTCGTACGGGGCCGGGTCACGTTGTCCAGCGGACGCGAGGCCGACTACTACGTGGACCTGCGCCGGATCACCCTCGACGCGGTGGCCGCGCCGCTGGTCGGCGAGGTCATGCTCGCCTTGGTCGACGGGATCGACGTCGACGCCGTCGGCGGACTGACCCTCGGCGCCGACCCGGTCGCGGCGGCCATGCTGCACGCGGCGGCCGGCCGCGGTCGCCGGCTCGACGCGTTCGTCGTCCGCAAGGAAGGCAAGGCGCACGGCCTGCAGCGGCGGATCGAGGGCCCCGACGTCGCCGGCCGCCGGGTGCTCGCGGTCGAGGACACCTCGACGACCGGCGGCTCGGTGCTCACGGCCGTCGAGGCGCTGCGCGAGGCGGGGGCCGAGGTCGTCGCCGTCGCCGTCATCGTCGACCGCGACACCGGGGCCCGCGAGGTGGTCGAGGCGCAGGGGCTGCCCTACTACGCGGCGTACGGGGTGGGGGAGCTCGGGCTCGACTAGCCCGCCGCCGCCCAGCCGGCCCAGCCGGCCCAGGGACCCCGACCGCTAGGCTTCTGGCCAGCTGGCCGCCTACCTCGGGAGCCCCCGTGCCGTTCGTCATCATCATCGTCGTCCTGCTCGTACTGGTCGTGCTCTACGGAGTGCTGCAGTACAACGGGCTGATCCGCCTGCGCAACGTCGTCCAGGAGTCCTGGCGCCAGATCGACGTCGAGCTCAAGCGCCGGCACGACCTGATCCCGAACCTGGTCGAGACCGTCAAGGGCTACGCCGCACATGAGCGGGAGACCCTCGAGGCCGTGATCGCGGCCCGTACGGCGGCGGTCGCGCCCGGCTCGTCCGTCGCCCAGCAGGCCGTGCAGGAGAACGTCCTGACCCAGGCCCTGGGCCGGCTGTTCGCGGTCGCCGAGGCCTATCCGAACCTCAAGGCCAACGAGAACTTCCTGGCGTTGCAGAACGAGCTGACCGCGACCGAGGACCGGATCGCCGCCGGGCGCCGCTACTACAACGCGAACGTGCGGGCGCTGAACACCAAGGTCGAGTCGGTCCCGTCGAACATCGTCGCCGGCATGTTCCACATCACCCGGGCCGACTACTTCGAGGTCGACAACCAGGCCGAGCGCGAGGCCCCCTCGGTCTCGTTCGGCCAGTCCGGCCCAGCCGCCGCAGCCCCCGCAGCTCCCGGCCGCAGCCCCCGCCGCTCCCGCCGCCGCCGCGCCGCCGCTCCGGCCGCCCCACGACGCCCCGCCCGCCGCCCTCCGGCCCAACCCGCACCCCGGCCTGCGCCGCCCGCACCCCCGGCGTCTGCTAAAGGGAAGCGGGGGCGGGCGCGCCGGGAGTAGTGGAGGACTGGCCATGCCGGACGACGTCTACACGCACGGCCATCACGAGAGCGTGCTGCGCTCACACGTCTGGCGGACGGCGGCGAACTCTGCGGCGTACCTGCTCCCGCACCTGCGCCCCGGCCAGGACCTGCTCGACGTGGGCTGCGGCCCGGGCACGATCACGGCCGACCTCGCCGAGCTGGTCGCGCCCGGTCGCGTCGTCGGGCTCGACCGCGAGGAGGCGCCGCTCGCCGCGGCGCGGGCCGATGCGGCTGCGCGCGGGCTCAGCACCACGTCGTACGTCGTGGGCGACGTCTACGCGCTCGACTTCCCGGACGACACCTTCGACGTCGTGCATGCCCACCAGGTGCTCCAGCACCTGACCGACCCGGCGGCGGCGCTGCGCGAGATGGCCCGGGTCGCCCGGCCCGGCGGAGTGATCGCGGTGCGGGACAGCGACTACCAGGCGATGACCTGGCACCCGGCCAGCGACGGCCTGACCCGGTGGCTGGCGCTCTATCGAGCGGTCGCGCGGTCCAACGACGCCGAGCCGGACGCCGGCCGGCAGCTGAAGTCGTGGGCGCTCGCCGCCGGGCTGACCGACCTGACCCCCAGCAGCGCCACCTGGTGCTTCGCCGAACCCGCGGACCTCGAGTGGTGGTCCGGGCTGTGGGCGGACCGGGTCACCCAGTCCGCCCTGGCCGATCAGGCGATCGCCCGCGGCCTGGCCACCGCGGAGGAGCTGGCCGACCTGGCCCAGGCCTGGCGAGCGTGGGGGGCCGAGCCGGACGCCTGGTTCGCCGTACTCCACGGCGAGCTCATCGCCCACATCTAGGCGCGGCACCTCAACACCTCAGCTGCGGCGGCGAGCCTTGCGGTGCAGGACGACGGTGCCCACGACCGAGCCGGCGACCGCGACGCCCGCGACGACGTACGCCGCGTGCCGCAGCCACGGCGTCCCGTGCGCCGCATAGCCGAGCAGCACCAGCCCACTGCCCCACACCAGCGCCCCGACGACGTTGGCCGACAGGAACGACGCGTACCGCATCCGGGTCGCCCCGGCCAGGATCGGCGTGAACGTCCGCAGCCACGGCACGAACCGGGCGAGCACCACCGCCGTCCAGCCCCACCGGGCATAGAACGCCTCGGCCCGCTCGAGCGAGTGCCCGAGCCGGCCGCCGCGCCGCTCCAGCCACGGCCGCCCGAGCCGCTGCCCGCTGGCGTAGCCGACGACGTCGCCCAGCACCGCGAACGCCGCGACCCCGACCGCGAGCAACGGCACCGAGAGCCGGTACGACGCGTCGGCCGCGAGCAGCCCGGCCGTGAACAACACCGTGTCGCCCGGCAGCAGGAAGCCCACGATCAGCCCGGACTCGACGAACACCAGCCCGAACACGATCAGGTAGATCGCACCGGCGCCCAGCCCACCCAGATCCGGATGCAGCAGGTCGACGGCGGGGAGCACCCGCCCAGTCTCACTCAGGTGCTGGGCAGGACCAGGTAGCCCTTCGTGGTCAGCAGGGTGCATTTGAGGGAGACGGTCGAGCAGCGGGCCAGGCTGTCCGGGCCGGGCTTCTCCGAACCGGTGACCAGCCCCACCAGGACGGTCGTGCTGTTCTCCCAGGAGAGGCCGTCGAAGCGCAGGGCCGCCGGCAGAGGGTCGGTCTCCCCGACTCTCGCGCCAGTCGCGGACGAGATGAACAGCAACCGGTTGTCCGTGATCCAGGCGAGAAGGCGCCCGTCTGCGGAGAATTCCTCACGGTACGGAGGCCGGTCCGGCGGCAACGAGGCGGTCCAGCCGGCAGAGCCGTTCACGTGCGTCAACATCAGACCGTCCGGGCCGCTCCAGATCGCCGATCCGCTGACATCCGTGTCCGTGAGCCCCGTGAGCCCGGATGTCACCTTGGGTGCCGGCAACGGGGTACTGATGACCGGACCGTTGCCCGACGCCGGCGCGGTCCACACGAACACGGTGTTGTCACTGCCGACGACGACGACCGACCGTGGCCCGATGGCGCCGATCGGGACCGTGTCCTTGAGGGCCGGCCCCGGGTTGATGCTGACCACGTTGCCGCTCGCCACGTCCACGAGCTTCAGCCGGCCGTTGAGCTGGACCTCGACGGTGTCGAGCATGACGCGGCCGTCGCGGTCCATCGCCATCGGACCCGGGGCCAGTGCGGGCAGCTCCCGGATCGACCCGTCGGCTCCCACGTAGACCGAGCGCAGGCCCGAGTCGGGCAGATCGGCCTCGAGCACCAGCCCGGCCCCGCTGGGGTTGGCCCGCTTGACCCACCAGCCCTTGGGCAGCGGGATGCTGCGCCCGCCCAGGTGGACGACCGTCCGGGTCGTGAGGTGGTCCGGCGACCGTCCGCCGTTGACGACGTAGCCGATGGTCGGCGGCCCGGCGGGCGGCGCCGGCAGGCTCCGGTCGGTCGTGCGGGTCGCGGGCGGCGGCGTCGGCCCATTCCCTTGGCGCAGTACGGGTCCGGTCGTCACGAACACGACGGCCGCGACGGCGACCGCCGCAACGACGGAGACGCCGACCGTACGGCGACGCCGTACGACGCCGGCCCGCTGGACCACCCGGGCGGCAAGGGTGGGGTCGCTGGTCATGTCGGAGGCACGCAGCCCGAGCTCGCGGGTCAGCTGCTGGACCAGTTGGTCGGTCATCGTCCACCTCCAGGGGTCAGGTCGTTCGCCGTCGTGCCGAGCCGGTCCCGCAACGTGGCCAGGGCCCGATGGGCCTGGCTCTTCACGGTGCCGACCGAGCAGCCGAGCTGCTCGGCGACCTGCGGCTCGGTCAGGTCCTCGTAGTAGCGCAGCACCAGCACCGCGCGTTGCCGGGCCGGCAGCGCGGCCAGGTGCGGCCACAGCTCGGCCCGGCCGTCGACGTCCGCGGTCCGGTCGCCGTCCGCCCCATCGGCCGCCTCCGGCAGTGCCCCGGTCGACAGCTCGCCCCGCCATCGGCGCCGCGACCAGGAGATGCTCGTCGTCACCATCGTCCGGCGCACGTAGGCCTCGACCGCCCGGCTGTCCCGCAGCCGCGGCCAGGCCAGGTAGGTCTTGAGCAGTGCCGTCTGCACCAGGTCCTCGGCCCGCTGCCGATCGCCGGACAGCAGGTACGCCGTGCCGAGCAGGGCCCGCGAGCGCGCGGTCACGAACTCGGTGAACTGGGTCTCGCGCGCCCTGCGGTCCACGACACCAACCCCCTCGTCTCCTCGATGGCCGGCCGCCACCTCGGAAATCACCAGACCTGCAGACAGTAGGACGCCGTGGGCCGCCCGAATGGTTGTCAGCCGGGCCGGCGGTCTCGTCAGGCGTCGGGCGGCGGCTCCACCGGGAACTGGGCGAAGAAGTACGACAGCCGCCGTCGTACCGGGTCGTCGCCCTTCGTGGCGCTGGGCCCGTTGTCGCGATAGCGGTCGAGCAGCCGCTCGATGTCCGCGGCGAGCTCGGTCGCCTCGTCGTAGGTCAGGTAGTGGAAGCCGCTGCTCACCCGCCCGACCGTGTGCCACGGGTCGGTGCTGGCGCCGCCGGCGAACCAGCGGGTCAGCCCGGTGCGCAGCCGTTCGACCGACTGCAGCGCGATGACCCGCGCCGATGCCCGGCTGGACGCGCTGGCCCCGCCGTCCGTGCTGCCGACCGGTCCGGATCAGCAGGTCCCGGCCGACCGCTCGCCACGGTCGCTCGCGGCCGTCGCCGCGCGGCTCGGCTCGCTCGACCACGCCCCAGCGTTCGAGCGCGCGCAGGTGGTAGCTCATGGCACTCGGGGTCAGCCCGCCGAGCTGGGCGAGCTCGCTCGCGGTGAGCTCGCGGCCGCCGTACAGCTCGTCGATGGCCGCCAGCCGGGCCGGGTGGGCGAGCGCCTTGAGCGCCCGGGGGTCGGTGATGACGACGTCGCGCCGGGGTCGGCTCGAGCTCTTCCGGCGGGAGGCCACCTGCGCAGCGTACGGCGCGGGCCGGGGTTGCCAAGGGAGGTGTGAAGTATTACCTTCATAAAACTATGAAGCGATTGTTTCAAACTCTGCGTCGCCGATCGGTCCTCTGGCGGCACCCGGAGCTCGGTCGGGCCGGCCTGGCCCGCGCCGTCTCCGCGGCCGGTGACGAGATGGCGCTGGTCGCCCTGCTGCTCCGGGTGCACGACGACGGTCAGGGCCCCTGGGCCGTCGCGGCCCTCCTGGTCGCCGCCGCCATCCCGACGGTGGCCCTCGCCGGGTGGGCCGGCCGGCTCAGTGACCGGGCCGACTCGCGCCGGGTCCTGGTCGTCGCAGCCACGACCCAGGCCGTCGGCTGCCTCGCCCTCGCCGCCGCCGGGCCCGCTCTGGCTGACCCTGGTCCTTGTCGTCGCCGTCCAGTCCGGTCAGGCGGTGGCCAGCCCGACCTGGCAGGCCCTGCTGCCCTCGATGGTCCCGGCCGGCGAGACCGGCCGCGCCGTCGGCGCCACCCAAGCGCTCACCACCGGTGCCCTGGTGCTGGGTCCGGCGCTCGCCGGAGTGCTGGTCGGCGCGGGTGGGGCGGCGCTGCCGCTGCTGGTCGATGCGGCGACCTTCGTCGCGCTCGCGCTGGTGGCCGCCCGGCTCCGCGCGCGCCGCATCATCGACAGCTCCGTGGTGAGCAGGGCCAGCGGGCCTGACGGGTCTGGCGGCCGACGGGTCTGGCGGGCTGGCGCTGCTGCGGGCCGACGCCCTGCTCTGGCCGCTGGTGGTCGCGCTGGTGCTGTTCGTGCTGGTCGCCGAGGGCACCAACGTCGTCGACGTGTTCCTGGTCCGTGACGCGCTGGGGGCCGGCCCCGCGGCGTACGGGCTGGTCGGTGCGGTGCTCGCCGGCGGGGTGATGCTCGGGGCGACGATCGGTGGCCGGGTGGACGGTGACGTACGGCGGGCCACCCGCAGCATCCTGGCCGCGCTGGTGCTCTCGGTCGCGCTGGTCCTTAGCGGGCTGGCGCCGACGCTCTGGCTGTTGCTGCCGGTCTCGCTCGGGCTGGGCGTGGCCAACGGGATGCTCAACACCCAGGTGGCGACGCTGCTGCTGACCCGGCTGCCGGCGCGCGGGCTCGGGCGCGGTCTGGCGGCGATGAACGGGTTGGCCCGGGGAGCCTCGGTCGTGGCCCTCGGGCTGGGCGGGCTGGGCGGCGGGCTGTTCGGCCCCCGCGTGACCTTCGTGGCGATGGGCCTCGTCGCGCTCGCGGTGACGCTCACCGCGGGGGTCCGGGTCCGGTCAGCCGCGGCGGCTCTGCGCACCGGAGCGCAGCAGGTGGACGGCGGCCGGGATGAGGGACAGCAGGACGACGCCGATCAGGATGACGTCGAGATGCGGCTGGACGTGCTGGCGGACGAAGGCGACCTGGCCGAGCGAGTAGCCCAGCACGGTCAGGCCCGAGGCCCACACCACGCCGCCGATCGCACTGAAGCCCAGGTAGACCCGGCGGTCCATCCGACCCACGCCGGCGGTCACCGTGATGAAGGTGCGGACGATCGGCACGAACCGGGCCAGGATGACCGCGAGC
This sequence comes from uncultured Actinomycetota bacterium, assembly GCA_963794535.1. GTDB lineage: Bacteria > Actinomycetota > Actinomycetes > Actinomycetales > CAVURS01 > CAVURS01. Next base: position 179,463 of record CAWCEI010000011.1, on the reverse strand, counting down.
ACGCCGTACCGCTCGAAGAAGGCGTGGGTCCGCTCGACGTTGTGCTGGCTGAACAGCCGTGACTCGGGCTTGGTGAAGATCGCCGGCCCGGCCTTGCGGCCGATCTCGTAGCCGACCGCGTTGCCGAGCAGCGCGCCGGCACTCAGCACGAGGCAGACGACCACGAGCGGCTGCGGCACGAGGCCCTGGCTGACGAACAGCCCGACGCTGAAGAGCAGCGTGTCGCCGGGCAGGAAGAAGCCGACCAGCAGGCCGCACTCGGCGAAGACGATGGCCAGGCAGACCCACAGCGACCACTGGCCGGCGTTGGTCAGCAGCTGGTTCGGGTCCAGCCACGAGGGGCCGAGGGTGGACAGCACGCGATGAGGCTACGGGAGCGCCGATGGCCGGACCTGTCGCTTTGCTGTCCTTTCACCAAGTGGGCTCATCGCGCGCCCGGCGCCGACCGGCCTCAGTAGGTTTGCCGCCATGATCGCCCGCCCCGAGCTGCTGGCCGCCATCGCCGACGGCCGGGACCGCCTGGTCGACTCGGCGCGGGCCGCCGGCCCGAACGCCGTCGTCCCGACCTGCCGGCGCTGGACGGTTCGCGATCTCGTCGTCCACTGCGGCAACGTGCACGCCTGGGCCGCGTCGGTGCTGCGCACCGGCATCGAGCAGCCGCAACAGTTCGACGCCGAGCCGGCCGGGGTGGGCGGCTTCGACGAGCTGCTCTTCTGGTACGCCGGTCGGGCCGGCGACCTGGTGGACCTGCTGCTGGGTGACCAGGTGGCGGACGCTGCGCCGGTCTGGACCTTCGGGCCGGAAGGGTCGACGGCCTCGTTCTGGCCGCGACGGCAGGCCCACGAGATCACGATGCACGCCGTCGACGCGGCGCTCGCGGCCGGGCGCCCAGTGGCCGACGCGCTGCTCTGGCTCGACCCGCACCGCGCGGCGGACGGCGTCGACGAGGTGCTGACCGTGATGCTCCCGCGGGTCGCCCTCTTCGTGCCGCGCCCCGCTCTGCCCGGCCGGTTGGCGCTGATGGCGACGGACACCGAGGACCAGTGGTTGCTCGAGTCGGATGGCCAGATCGCCTCTGCCGCAACGGGTTCCGAGGCCACTGGCCGCCTCGTCGGACCGGCGGCGGCGCTGTTCGCGTTGCTGTGGCGTCGGGCCTTCCTCGATGTCGACGGGGCCGAGCTCGGTGTGGCCGTCGAGGGTGAGCGCGCGGTGGTCGACGCGTTCTTCGCCGCGCGGCTCACCCCGTGACCGAGGAGGACCGAGCCCGGCGTCGAGCCGTGGTGTCGGGCCGTGGCCGGGTGAGTGGCCGGAGGACGCGGCGTACGACCCGGAGCTGCTCGAGCACGGGGACCGGCGCAACGTCGTGGACCGCTACCGCTACTGGCGGCTCGAGGCGATCGTCGCGGACCTCGACCAGCGGCGGCACCCGCTGCACATCGCGATCGAGAACTGGGGGCACGACTTCAACATCGGGTCCGTCGTGCGCACCGCCAACGCGTTCAACGTGGCCGAGGTGCACATCGTCGGCCGGCGGCGCTGGAACCGGCGCGGGGCGATGGTGACCGACCGCTACCTGCACGTGCGGCACCACGACGACGTCGCCGGGCTGGTGGCCTGGGCCGCGGAGGCCGGCGTACCGCTGATCGGGATCGACAACGTGCCCGGCGCGGTGCCGCTGGAGACCTACGCCCTGCCGCGGGTCTGCGCGCTGGTCTTCGGCCAGGAGAGCAACGGCCTGTCGGCCGAGGCCGAGGCGGCCTGCCAGGCGGTGCTGGCGATCACCCAGTACGGCTCGACCCGCTCGATCAACGCGGGCGCGGCCGGCGCGATCGCCATGCACGCCTGGGTCCGCGCCCACGCCGACCCGTCAGCATGAGGCAAGCTCCCCGCCCTTGCCTACGTGCTGACAGCTCGGCTCAGTCGCGGCGTTCCTCCCGGACCGGCCGCACATCGGCGGGGACCTGGTCCGGCGTACACCGCCGCTCGTCGACCGTGAACGAGCCGCGGTAGCCGAACAGCGGGCCGAACCGCTCGTTGCTCACCGCGACCTCGATCCGGAACCGCTGCCGATCCTCGTCCCACCACTCGCGGACCGCCGCGTGGCCGGAGATCAGCTCCGGGACCCGGCCCGCCACGCGGCGCTCGTAGAAGCGCTGCTCGCCGGTGCGGATGCACATCGCGCCGTCCGCGTCGGCCCAGCAGTCGATGTCCACCGCGAGGTGCTGGTGGGTGCCCAGGTAGTCGATGATCACGCCGCGCTGCGCGCTGTGGACCATCGTCGCGTCGAACGCCCGCAGCCGGCGCCCGATCTGGAACCGCCTGGCCCAGGTCACGGTCTCCCGCCCGAACCGGTCGACGTACGCGTAGTTCGCGATGCTGAACGGCACGTCCTGGCCTCGACCGGGGAAGAGCACTCGGCGGGTCGAGCCCAACAGCAGGAACGGCAGCGTGAACCCCCGGCCCCGCCAGACCTCGTCCATGACCCCGCTGCCGATCTGGCACACGTTGTCCGCCGACGAGAAGCCGAACCGCCATTGCATCCGGGGGTGCAGGCGAGCGAAGTCAGAGCCCATCGCGGCGGCATAGATCGACGTCACGAGCCGACCGCCGGGGCCACGCGCGGGGCAGGCGGGGTCCGCCGGGGGCGTCGGCCGGAGGGCCGGCGCGAACGGCCGAGTCTCGAACCGAGGACGGCGAGCAGGGTGAGCCCGACGAACAGGGGAGCGGCCTGGGTCGACTGAGCGAACCCGGCCGCGGGGACGAGGACCGGGGTGAGCATGAGGGTCACGGCCACGGCCGCGCCGAGCCGGTGGGCGAGCCAGGCGTTCCGGGACCGCTCGGGCGGGATGCCGAGCTCGGCCCACAGCCGCAGCCGGTCGAAGCTCCAGGCCGTGGCCCAGCCGAAGACCGGCCGGAACGCGAACCGGTCCAGCCCGCGGCCCAGGCGCCCCCACCGGGGCAGGTAGTCGTAGCGGGTCAGGAACCGCACACCGTCCGGGGTCGGGACGTAGCGCCAGTGGCCACCGCCGCGCTCGATCAGCGACCGCCGGTCCGCAGCCCAGAACCGCAGACCGGACCAGGACGACCCGTCTGGCCGCCGGCGGTTGCCGAGCGCCTCACCGGTGCCCCGAACCCGTACGCCGGGCGCGACCGTCGTGGCGTAGGTGAACCGCTGCCCTCCGGTAGCGGGCTGTCCCCCGGTAGCGGGCTGTCCCCCGGTAGCGAGCTTGGGCAGATAGCTGATCGAACCGAACCGCACGTCCCACCGCTGGTGCTGGTCGGGCACCTGGGTGAGCGACCAGAGCCGCTCGAGGTCGCACCGGATCAGTGTCTCGACGTAGATCGGGCGGCGGCTCATGCCGGCGCTCCGGCCCGCCGCAGCCGCGAGCGCAGCGCGCGCCGGGCCACTGGGCCGAGGTCGTCGACGACCTCGACGAGGACGGACAGCTGCTCCAGCGCCGCGAACGCCGCTGCGGCTCCCTGCGGGTCGACGCCGTCGTACAGCTCGAGCCCGACGAAGGCGGCCACCACGCCCCGGGCCAGCCCGGGCACGTCGGTGACCCCGGCGAGCGGACTGCCCCGCAGCAGACGGCTCAGCGTCGACTCGATCTCCGCGGTCCACCGGGCGAGGGAGTCCCGGGCCGCCGCCGCCAGCGCGCCGTCCTGCTGGGCCCCAGCGAGGACCTGGGCGAGCACAGCGACGTTGCCGGTCGCGCGCTCGTGCAGATGCAGGGTGCGCCCGACCTCCAGCAGCTGGCGCAGCGAGGTGGCGGCGCCGAGCGCGTCGCGGTATCTGGTCAGCAGCTCTTCGGTGCCCTGCCGGCAGGCGGCGTCGACCAGCGCGTCCACGGTGCCGAAGTGATAGAAGACCAGCGCCTGGTTGACGCCCGCCTCGGCGGCGATCGTCCGGGCCGAGGCGCCGGCGATCCCCTTGTCCCGCAAGGTCGCCAGCGTGGCGGCCAGCAGCCGGCCTGGGGTGTCGTTCATGTCCGTGGGCCCGATCCGTCGACGACTTGAGCGATCGCTCAAATCACACGATAGCAAGGATTGAGCAACCGCTCAAGCGGTTCGGCGTACTGGGCGTCGCCCTCGGCTCAGGGCAGGAAGTAGCCCTCGAGGTCGACGATCGCCTGGGCCGTCCCGGCCGACCGGTTGAAGATCGTGAACGCGTCCGGCGCGACGATCACCATGTTGGCGACGGTCTGGTGCGCCACGAAGTTCAGCGCCGACACGGGGTAGTGGCCGTCCTAGAACTCGGTGGCGCCCTGGAAGGCGAGGAAGCCGCTGCGGGTCGGCTGGGTCACCGTGCCGTTGACGACGAGTGCGCTCGCGCCGCGCTGGTGGTGCCACCCGCGAGGCGGGCCGAGCCGGGCTTGATCGGGCCGGTGTTGGGCGGGCCCGCTGTCCGGGTGTCGAGCAGCCGGTGTCGGGTCGAGCGCGACGAACGTGCCCGGCTCGGTCGGCGTGCCGCCGAGGTAGTAGCCGGCCACGTCGACCAGGACGTTCACCGGCCCGGTCGACCCGTTGTAGACGCTCAGCCCGCCGGCCGCACCGACCTTGACCGTGACCAGGTTGGCCCGGGTCTGCCCCGGCGCGTAGTTCAGGGTCGAGGCCGCGGGCCGCGTCCCGCCACCGGCGTACGTCGTGAGGTAGCCCGGACGCCGGCGGGCGTGACGGCGGTGACGTTGGCGACCACGGCCGAGACGTTCGATGCCGGTACGCCGCCGTGCCCGTCGACCGCGAAGGTCACCGTGCCGTTCGGCGGACAGCCGGACCGGCGGGGCGCCGGTGCCGATGCGGGTGTCCAGGACCCGGGTCGGCGTGATCGCGGTGAACGCCCCGGCGTCGGTCGCGGTGCCGCCGCGGTAGTAGCCGACGACGTCGGCCAGCAGCTGGACCGTGCCGCTGCTGCCGTTGTAGAGCCCCACCGTGCCGCCGCTGCCGAGCTGGACCGTGACCGCGTTGGGCGTCGTCGCGCCGGTCGCGTAGTTGAGGTTCGAGGCCGCGGGCCGGCTCGTGCCGCCCGGGATAGGCCGTGACGAAGCCGCCGCGGGTCGACCCCACCGCCGTGACGTTGAGGACGACCGCGCCGACGCCGGTCGCCGGCACGCCGCCCCGACCGGCGACGGTGAGGCTGACGGTGCCGGCGGCCGCGACGGCGTGGGCCGGGGCCCCGGTGCCGGACCGGGTGTCCAGGATCCGCCGGGGCAGCAGCGGGACGTAGGAGCCGTTCGGGGCCGTCGCTGTCGGCGTTGAGCCGGATCGCCCCCATCCGCGTGATGTCAGGGCCAGCAGCTGCAGGGCCAGGACCGGATGCGCCGCCCGGCTGCACCGAGCCGTCGTAGAGCGCCTGGCCCGGCTGTTGCCCGTGCCGAGGACTCAGAGCCCACCTGGATGAAGCCGCCGGAGCCGAAGGTCGGGTCCAGCACCCCAGCCGTCGACAGCCGGGCGATGATCGGCTGGCGCGAGACGCCGCAGCCGTCCGGCCGACGTGTGCCCGCCGAAGACGTAGAGCAGGGACCCGCTGATCGCGACGGCCGTCGCGGTCGGTCGCAGTCGGAGAGCGTGATCCGGGCGATCCCGGCCGAGCCGAAGCCGGCGTCGACCGTCCCGCGACGGCAGGATGCGGGTGACCGCCATCTGTCCGGTCCGGGTCCGGGCCGTAACGCCCCAGCGACGTAGTAGTTGCCGTCGGACTCGACCGAGACCTGCTGGCGCCGAAGCTGGTCGAGACGAGCGCCCGGGCGCCGCTCACCGCGAAGGTCGCGTCCACCGTGCCGTCGGCCGCCCGACGTTGCACCGAGCGCGGCGCCGGCTGCTGCCGACGATCAGCAGGAGCAGCGCGAGTTGCCGTCGGCGGCGACGTCCCGGATCTGGTTGCTCGGAGCCGACCAGACCGGGTGTCGTGCCGCCCGCGTTCCAGGCCGGTGTCCAGCGCGCCCGTGGTCGGGGTTGACGGCGGCGACGTACGACGTGCCGGGCAGCGCGAGCGGCTCGGCGGAGACCAGGACGTCGCCGTTCGTGAGCCGAGCCAGGCCGCTGACGCGTGGCGATGGCCGTCGGGAGGGGCACAGTGGCCAGCCCGCCGGACCCGAAGCCGGTGTCGACGACGCCGCGAGCTCGAGAGCCTGACCAGGCTGATCCCGTTGCCGGCGTCCGGGCGACGCCGGCAACGAAGACGGCGTCGCCCGCGGAGATGACCGAGGAGTAGCGCGAGCCGGTGGGCAAGGTGGTCGAGCCGGCGGTGCCGAACGCCCGCGTCCTCGGCGCCGTCGACGGCCCGAGCCGGGTGACCTGGATCTCGGCGACGGCGGGCGCGACCGGGCTCAGCAGCAGCACCCGTCCAGCGCTGTCGACGGTGCCGCCGCCGCCGTACTGGTCCGACCCGCCCTGGCACCACCTTGAGCCCGTGCGCGCCGTAGGTCGTCTCCTGCCAGCCCGGCGTGATGGCCTGGGCCGGCGTCGCCACGACGATCGGCCCGGCGATGAGCAGCGCGGCGGCAAGGGCGGCGGCGGCCGTCAGCGCGGTACGACGGTGGGTTCGGCTCATCAGAGGCTCCCGGCGGGGTTGATGGTGCGGCTAGTTCATAGCTGCTCAGCATTCAGCTACTCGGCAGCTCAGGCTCAGCGGTGCCAGATCTTGGTGGGGCGCTCGCCCCGCGGCGACTCGGTGGAGGCCCAGACCCGGCGCCACTGCGCCACCTGCGGGCCCGGCGGTCGACGGGGTGTCGGCCCGCGGCCGCGCGCTGCTTGGCCTCCCACCAGGTGGCGGAGTCCTCGTCGACCAGCTCGCCGACGGCGGCCTCGATCCGGGCGCCGAGCTCGCGGACGCCCTCGTCCGCGCCGGGGTGGATCGCCTCGCCGAACCGCACCGTGACCGGTGGCCGGCCCGGCACCGGCCAGCCGCGCCCGCGAGGCATGGCGGCGAACGAGCCGCGGATGCCGACCGGGACGACCGGGACGCCGTGCTGCTTGGCCAGGTAGGCGGCACCGAGCCGGAACGGGCGGGTCCAGCCGTCCGGCGAGCGGGTGCCCTCGGGGAAGACCACGATGTTCCACCCGCTGCCCAGCAGGTCGCCCGGCGTCGACGACAGCGTGCCGCCACGGCGCTCGATCGGGAACGTGTTGAACACGATCGCCGACCCGGTCGCCCGCCACCAGGTGTCGAAGAAGTAGTCCGCGGCCGCGGCGACGGCCGTGCGCCGCCGCCAGTCGGCCGGCAGCGAGCAGAGGACCAGCGGGGTGTCCATGTGCGAGCTGTGGTTGGCGACGAAGACCACCGGACCGTGGGCCCATCCGCTCGAGCAGGTCGAGCCCGTGGACCACCGGCTGGACCTCGCTGCGCAGCAACGGCCCGAGACCGAACCGCTGCACGCCCTCGCGCACGATGTTCATGGCCGGGGTGCGGGCCCAGGCGGTCGGGAACGGCGGGTTGGACTTCGTGACGACGTAGGGCTCGGCCGAGCGAGGCACCAGCTGCCCTCTGCCCCAACGGAACCCGCGCGACGACCAGCTTGAGGTCGGCGCGGGCGCCGCGCATCAGGTCGCCGCCGAGGACGTGCCGGGCGCTGGCCAGGACCGTCCCGCTGCGGGCCGACGCCTTGGCCGAGCCGGCTCATCGCACGTCCGCGATCAGGTGCGGCGGGTTGTGCAGGTAGGTGATCGAGGGCGAGCGGCCGACCGTGTGCGACACCATCTCGAGCGCGTCGTTGAGCGACGAGGCGGCCCGGAAACCCATGCGCTCCACGGTCTTTCGGTCCGCGCCGACCCAGACGACATCATCGACGTGGTCCATCGCGTGGGCGGCCCAGTACCACATGTAGAACGGGTGGACGCCGTGGTAGGCGTGCGAGGTCCGGTAGAGATGCACGTACCAGGGGTCGGTCGCGTACTGCGCCTCGAACTTCGCCTCGATGGTCGCCGGGTCGGTCGACTCGGCGAGCACCTCCTCGAAGAAGTCGACGTAGCTCGGGTGGTGCAGCTGGTGGAAGTCCGGCTCGACCGGGTGGTAGAGGATCACCGCGCCCCCGCGCCGTACGACCGGCTGCCCGCGGTAGGAGTTGAAGTAGTAGCCCAGCCCCATGCAGGTCGCCAGGATCGGGTTCATGATCGAGTTGACGTTGTAGGGGCCGAGATACGGCACGCCCGAGCACCAGCACGTCGGACTGGCCCTGCACCTCGACCAGCTGCTGCTTGTGCACCGCGGCGATGGTCTTGTCGTGCACAGCCTCGACCTCGCCGGCGGTGACGCCGGTCAGGCCGTAGGGCGCCCGGATGCCCTGGAAGACGCTGTGCCGCAAGCGTTTCGGCGCCGCAGCAAGGGCCCGGCGGGCTCCGAGCATCGAGGCCTGGTCCTTGATCGACCACTCCCACTCGCGCTTCATCAGGAACTGGTACGGCGACGGGAAGACGTTGTTGTTGACCGTCGTCTCGATCTGGAAGACCTTGACGTGGTCGGCCAGCAGCTTGCCCATCCGCCAGGCCGAGCTGTGCAGGTGGCTCTTGGTGTGGTCCATGAACGAGTGGGACGCGACCATTGTCTTGGTGTTGTGGTGGTGCTTGAGCGACTTGTACGACGCCAGGCCGATGGCCGCCGACTTGTGCCCGCCGTCCATCGCTACCAGGTTGACGTTGACGTAGACCAGCAGGTCCGACTCGGCGGCCCGCTTCGAGATCTCGACGTCCTCGCCGCGGTCGGTCAGCCCGAGGTGGGTCAGGTTGGCCGGGTCCTCGGCGTCGAAGTTGTAGAGCGCGCCCTGCGGGAAGAACGACCGGAAGACCCGCTCGCCCACGATGTGCTTGAGCTCGTCGGCGGTCAGCCGACGGTGCAGCGCGTTGGCCGAGATCAGCTCGACGTCGTCGACGCCGGCCTCGGCCGCCATGACCAGGACGGCCTCGATGATCCGCTGCCGGATGTCCGGCGCGGCCATCTGTGGCAGCGGGATCGAGATGTCGTCGAAGGCGATGGTCAGCCGCATCCCGGCGTGCAGCAGCGCCGGCAGTGGCTCCATGTCGACCGGCGAGAGCAGCGCCTCGCGGATCGCGCCGTCGACATCGCGGATCGCCGGCAGCGCCTCCGTCGGGTAGACGACGCGCGTGCCGCGCGGGAAGGTCTCCAGCCGGAAACCCTCACCCTCGTGGACGACGAGCGGCGGGGTGCGGTCGTCCACCTCCAAGACGAAACCCGGGCGACTCACGTCGTGCTCCTCTTGCGTCGGGTCATGATGTGGACCGTACGTCGAAACAGACCTTCACGCTGCCGAGCCGGCCGGCCGACTGGGCGTGGTCGAGTGCCTCCCGCCAGCGGTGCAGCGGATAACGACCGGCCACGACCCCGTCCAGCGGGGCGCTGGCGGCCAGAGCGAGGGCCGTGGTGAAGTCGTCGCCGCGGGCCGCGTAGGTGCCGGCGACCTCGAGCTCGCGGAACCAGGCCGGCGACAGGTCGACCCCGGCTGCGGGCATCCCGGAGAGCACCACCCGGCCGCCGGCCCGCGTCGAGCGCAGGGCCAGGTCGAGCGACGACGTCGAACCGACCGCGTCGACCGCGACGTCGACCCCGCCCAGGAGCAGCTCGCCGGCCGCACGGGTGATCGGGCCGGGCAGCCCGTCGGTCGCCGGGCGCAGGGCGCGGGTCGAGCGGCGTACGGCTCGCATCGCCTCGTCGGGCACGGCGACATCGGTGGCGCCGAACGCCCGGGCCAGCTCGCGCTGGGCCGGGTGCTTGGCCACCACGGTGATCCGGCCGGCGGGGGTGAGCTCGCGCAGAGCGAGGGTGGCGAAGAGGCCGACGGCCCCGGCTCCGGACACGAGGACGTGCCCGCCGTCCGGCACCTCGGCCCGACGGGCCAGCTGCACCGCGCAGGCCAGCGGCTCGGCGAGGACGGCCCGCTCGTCCGGCAGGTCGTCGGGCACCGGGTGCAGCTGGGAGCGGTGGGCCATCATCTCCTCGCCCCAGCCGCCGCCGGTGTCCGAGCAGAAGCCGGTCTGCAGACCCGGGGCGACGTGGCCGACGGTGATCCGGTCACAGAGGTTGGTGCGGCCATCGGCGCACTGGTCGCAGGGGTCCAATCCCCTTGCGGCACAAGCCAATACCGGCTCCAGCACGACCCGCGTGCCCTTGGGCAGGTCGACGCAGTCGTCGAGCAGCGTGCCGACCAGCTCGTGCCCGGGCACGTAGGGCATCGACGCGAGCGCGGCGAAGTAGAGCGAGGTCGAGCCGGTGATGACCCCGAGGTCCGAGCCGCAGATCCCGGACAGCGAGGGCCGCACCCGGGCCCACCCGGCGTGCCGGACGCGCGGCTCGTCCCGCGTGACCAGGCGGACCGGGGCCATCGGGCCGACCAGCAGCCCGGGCAGCCGGCCGCCGATCGCCTTGGCGGCGGTGTAGCGCGACACCGAGCGATAGACCTCGAGCGCGAGCATCATCGGCCGACCGCCCGGTTGCCGGCCGTGCCGAGCCCGGCGTGATGGTGCGCCGAGCTCCGGGTCGGCATGTCGCCGCGCGAGACCGACTCGGGGGTCCGCCACAGCTCGACCGGCCAGCGCACCTTGCGGGCCTCTCGCCACAGCGGCACGTCGGGCGAGATGGCCGTCGGCAGCCCGACCGCCCGCAGCATCGGCAGGTCGGAGTAGCTGTCGGCGTACGCATAGGACCGGGACAGGTCGTAGCCGCCGAGCTGGGCGTAGCGGCGCAGCCAGGCCGCCCGCGACTCCCCCACCAAGGGCGGGTCGGCCAGGAAGCCCGTGGCCAGGCCGCGCTCGTCGACCGCCAGGTCGGCGGCGACGATCTCGTCGAACAGCGGGGCCAGCGGCCGGGTCAGCGGCCGCACGGCGCCGGTCAGCAGCAGGGTGCGGTGGCCGGCCTCGCGGTGCTCGCGCACCCGGCGTACGGCGGCGGCACTGACCCGCTCCAGGACGTGCTGGGTCAGGACCTCGTCGGCCAGCCGGTCCAGCTCGGTCAGGTCGGCGCCCGCGTAGCGCCGGTAGACCGCGCGGAGCAGCCCACCCCGGTCGCGCCGCTCGGCCTGGATGTACGACGGCATCCGGCGCAGCAGCTTGCCGATCTCGCGGGCCTTCTCGGCGCGGTTCAGCTCGGGCAGCCGCATCCAGAGGTAGGTCTCGATGATGTTGCTGCTCATCAGGGTGCCGTCGAGGTCGAAGACCGCCAGCACCCCGTCGGACTCGGCCGAGCCGGGCGAGCCTTCGATCCGGCGCCGGGTCGGGCCGGTGGAGGCGGCCCGGCGCTTGCGGATCACGTCGTACTTGCGGATCGGCTCGGTCACCGACGGGAAGTGGACGTCGCGCAGGTAGTAGGTCCAGGTGAAGTCGGCCGTGTCGAACGCGAAGATCGCCTGGTCGTCGGGCTCGAGCGAGCGGTAGAGCGCCAACGTGTTGTCGTCGACGAAGTGCAGCTCGGCCGTGGCGTAGGCCCGGTAGAGGTCGAGGTAGCGGCGCAGGAAGTCCAGGCGGCGCTTCTGCCGGTCGAGGTCCCGCGCGAGCTCGCGGACCCGGTCGCTGCGCGGGGCCAGGCCGAGGGCGCGATCGGCGACCCGGTGGGCCCGTTCCCCTTGCACGAGAAGGCGTTCCACCTTTTCGGCGCCGGGGAAGCGCCAGTTGGGCAGCCGCACCGCGCCCCGCTCGTCCATGTCGAACGGGTGGCGGTCGAAGTACTCGGTGATCAGCTCGTAGAGCAGCCGGAAGGCGAGCGGGTTGCGGGCGCCCGAGGAGACGTGGAAGTAGGCGACGTCGCCCGGCGTCGGCTCGGTCGACATCACGGCGATGATCGCGCCGACGACGTGGTCGACCGGCACGATGTCGACGACCGAGTCCGGTGCGGCCGGGAACTCCGGCAGCTCGCCCCGCCCGAAGGCCAGGATCAGCGGCTCGGCCATCTTGAAGCCTTCGATCCACCCGGCGTACGGCGTGCGCAGGGCGGACTCGATGATGCTGGGCCGGATGATGCTGACCGGCTTCTTGATGGCCGGGCGGTCGCCCTCGTTGATGCCCTGCGCGTGCTCCTCGACGACCCGCTCGCCCATCGACTTGGTGAACGTGTAGACGTCGGTCCAGCCCAGGGTGCGGGCCCGCTCGCGACCGGCCAGCTTCTGCTGGTCGCTGACCCAGGTCTTGCGCCGCTGCTCGGCGTCGTTGGCGGCGGTCAGCGGGCCGGCCCGGCCGTGCTCGCGCTCGGACTGCGTGTAGAGCTTCTCCAGGACCTTGGGCGAGCGGGACTGGTCCTCGACCTGCTGCGCGATCCGCCGGCCGGCCGCTGTCTCGACCCGCCACTCGACGGTGTGGTCGACCGGCCCCTCGGGGACCGGTCCGCGGCGGCGGCCGCCGACGTACGCCGTGGAGATGTGCACGTAGTGGATCGGGGCGGCGCCGCGCTCGGCCCGGGCGACGTCGAGGCGGGCGATCCGCTCGAGCAGCTGCTGGACGCCGAGGACGTTGGTGTCGAACGCCTCCTGGATCGGCGGGTCGAACGACACGTCGCCGGCGCAGTGCACGACCAGGTCGACGTCCGGCAGGTCGGGCAGTGCGGTGAGGTCACCCTCGACGATCTCGATCCGCTTGATCAGCTCGTCGACGCCGCCGGCCCGCTCCGCGCTCTCGGTGAAGATCGGCTTGGCCAGCAGGCCGGCGATCCGGTCCCGGCCGGGCTGGCCGGCCTTGGGGCGGACCAGGACGACCGGCGTGATGCCCGGGACGTCGTGCAGCAGCCGGTGCAGGAGCGCCTCGCCGACGAAGCCGGTGACGCCCGTGATGAGCACCCGGCGACCGTCCAGCCGCTCGGCTAGTCGCACCCGTCCTCCACCTGCGTCCACCTCGACGACAACCGCCGTTCTCCGGTCCGCAAACGGCTCGCTCACGGACCACGGCATCCAACCACTTCCCCGCGGCCCCCCGCGCCCCCGGCTCCGTCAGACGAGGTCGACCAGGTCCGCGACGGACTCGACGATCCGGCTCGGCCGGTAGGGGAACCGGTCGACGGCCTCGGGCCGGGTCGACCCGGTCAGCACCAGGATCGTGCGCAGCCCGGCCTCGATCCCGGAGACGACGTCGGTGTCCATCCGGTCGCCGACCATGACCGTGGTCTCCGAGTGGGCCTCGATCCGGTTCAGGGCGCTGCGCATCATCAGCGGGTTGGGCTTGCCGACGAAGTAGGGGTCGACGCCGGTCGCCTTCGTGATCAGCGCGGCGACCGACCCGGTGGCCGGCAGCGAGCCGTCCGGCGAGGGCCCGGTGACGTCGGGGTTGGTCGCGATGAACCGGGCGCCCCGCTCGATCAGCCGGATCGCCGTCGTGATCGCCTCGAACGAGTAGGTCCGGGTCTCACCGAGCACCACGTAGTCCGGGTTGCGCGGCGTCAGCACGTAGCCCACCTCGTGCAGCGCCGTGGTCAGCCCCGCCTCCCCGATCACGTACGCCGAACCCCGGGCCCGCTGGTCGGCCAGGAACTGCGCCGTCGCCAGGGCCGAGGTCCAGATCGCCGCCTCCGGCACGTCCAGGCCACTGGCCAGCAGGCGGGCCCGCAGGTCGCGCGGGGTGAAGATCGAGTTGTTGGTCAGCACCAGGAAGCGCAGCCCGCGCTCCTCCAGCCGGGCCAGGAACTCGGCGGCCCCGGGGATCGCGGCCTCCTCGTGCACCAGGACGCCGTCCATGTCGGTCAGCCAGCTCTCCACCGGCCGCGGCTCAGTCATGCGGCCATGCTCCCAGCCCACGTGGGTTGCCCGGAACCGACGGCCAAGAGATGCGTGGAAGGATCGAGGCGAACCGAAACCGCCGTACGCCGCTGGAGGTCCCCATGCCCATCGCCACACCCGAGGTCTACGCCGAGATGCTGGACCAGGCCCGGGCCGGTGCCTATGCCTTCCCCGCGATCAACGTCTCGTCGAGCCAGACCCTGATCGCCGCCATCCAGGGCTTCGCGGAGGCCGAGAGCGACGGCATCGTGCAGGTGAGCACCGGCGGCGCGGAGTACCTGTCCGGTTCGACCGTCAAGGACATGGTGGCGGGCTCGCTGTCCCTCGCGGCGTACGCGCACGAGGTCGCCAAGAAGTACGGCGTCAACATCGCGCTGCACACCGACCACTGCCCCAAGGACAAGCTCGACGGCTTCGTGCGCCCGCTGCTCGCGGCCAGCACCGAGCAGGTCAAAGCGGGCGGGCTGCCGATCTTCCAGAGCCACATGTGGGACGGCTCGGCCGTGCCGCTGGACGAGAACCTGCAGATCGCCTCGGAGCTGCTCGACCTGGCCCACGCCGCCAACATCGTGCTCGAGATCGAGGTCGGCGTCGTCGGCGGCGAGGAGGACGGCGTCGAGGGCAAGATCGACGAGAAGCTGTACACAACGCCGGAGGACGCCATCGCCACGATGGATGCCCTCGGCCTCGGCGAGCGCGGCCGCTACCTGGCCGCCCTGACCTTCGGCAACGTGCACGGGGTCTACAAGCCGGGCAACGTCAAGCTCCGCCCGGAGATCCTCAAGCAGGCCCAGGAGGCCGTCGCCGCCAAGGCCGGCCTGCCCGCCGACAGCAAGCCGCTCTACCTGGTCTTCCACGGCGGCTCGGGCTCCCAGCCGCAGGAGATCAGCGACGCGGTCGACTACGGCGTCGTGAAGATGAACGTCGACACCGACACGCAGTACGCGTTCACCCGGCCCGTGGTCGGCCACATGTTCACCAACTACGACGGCGTCCTCAAGGTCGACGGCGAGGTCGGCAACAAGAAGGCGTACGACCCGCGGGCCTGGGGCAAGGCGGCCGAGGGCGGCATGGCGGCCCGCGTCGTGGAGGCCTGCCAGAACCTGCGCAGCGCCGGTCACAAGCTGTGAGCCACACCAACCTGCTCGGGCCCGAGCCGACCCTGCTGCCGGACGACGGCGAGGTCCGCGCCGCCCTGGCCGGCGGCGCGGACCCGAGCGAGGTGGCGGCGGCCCATCCGACCGGCCAGCTGGCCTGGGCCCTCCTGGCCGAGCGGGCCCTCGACGCGGGCCGCCCGGTCGAGGGCTACGCCTACGCCCGAACCGGCTATCACCGAGGCCTCGACGCGCTGCGTCGGGCCGGCTGGCGCGGGCAGGGGCCGGTGCCGTGGGAGCACGAGCCCAACCAGGGCTTCCTGCGCGCGCTGGCCGCGCTCGGCCGGGCCGCGACCGCGATCGGCGAGAGCGACGAGGCCGAGCGCTGCGCCCAGTTCCTGCGGGACTCCAGTCCGACTGCGGCTGCGGAGCTCGCCGGCCGGTAGCGTCTCTGCCGCATCAACGCAGCAAGTTGCCTGCCCACAGATAGGACCGCCCATGCCCGCCGTCGTACTCGTCGGTGCCCAGTGGGGCGATGAAGGCAAGGGCAAGGCGACCGACCTGCTCGGCCACCGGGTCCAGTACGTCGTGAAGTTCAACGGCGGCAACAACGCCGGCCACACGGTGGTCATCGACGACGAGAAGTACGCGCTGCACCTGCTCCCGTCCGGCATCCTGTCGCCGGGCTGCACGCCGGTCATCGGCAACGGCGTCGTGATCGACCTGGGCGTCCTGTTCGAGGAGATCGCGGGGCTGGAGGCGCGCGGCGTCGACACCGGCGCGCTCGTGGTCAGCGCCGGCGCCCACGTCATCGCGGAGTACAACCGCGTGCTCGACAAGGTCACCGAGCGCTTCCTGGGCTCGCGCCGGATCGGTACGACGGGACGCGGCATCGGCCCGACCTACGCGGACAAGATGAACCGCGTCGGGATCCGGGTCCAGGACCTGTTCGACGAGGGGATCCTGCGGCAGAAGGTCGAGGGCGCTCTCGAGCTGAAGAACCAGGTGCTGCTCAAGGTCTACAACCGGCGGGCGATCGAGGTCGACGAGGTCGTCGACGAGCTGCTGTCCTATGTCGACCGGCTGCGGCCGATGGTCGCGGACACCCCGCTGTTGCTCGAGCAGGCGCTGGACCGCGGTGACACGGTCCTGATGGAGGCCGGGCAGGCGACGCTGCTCGACGTCGACCACGGCACCTACCCGTTCGTCACGTCGTCCTCCGCGACATCCGGTGGCGCTTGCACCGGGTCGGGCATCCCGCCGAACCGGATCGACCGGGTCATCGCCGTGGTCAAGGCCTACACGACGCGGGTCGGCGAGGGGCCGTTCCCGACCGAGCTGACCGACGACATGGGGGAGTTCCTGCGCCAGACCGGCGGCGAGTTCGGCGTGACGACCGGGCGGCCGCGGCGCTGTGGGTGGTTCGACGCGGTGATCGGGCGCTATGCCCGGCGGATCAACGGCGTGACCGACTTCGTGCTGACCAAGCTCGACGTGCTGTCCGGGCTGGAGACGGTGCCGGTCTGTGTGGCGTACGACGTCGACGGGGTCCGGCACGACGAGATGCCGATGAGCCAGAGCGACTTCCACCACGCGGTGCCGATCTATGCGGAGTTCGCGGGCTGGTCGGAGGACCTCTCCGGCGTACGGACGTTCGCGGACCTGCCGGCGAACGCCCAGGCCTACGTCCTGGCGCTGGAGGAGATGGTCGGCCAGCGGATCAGCGCGATCGGGGTCGGCCCGGCCCGGGACGCCATCGTCGTCCGCCACGACCTGCTGGCCTGATGCTTCCGCCCCCTGCCGTCGTGCTCCCCCAAAGCCGCTTTGCGCCCCGAAAGCCGCCTTCGCAGGCCAGGTACGCCGCTCACACCGGCTTTGGGGGAGCACGGACGCCCGGGTGGCGGGCCGGGGAGTGCGGATGCCGGGCCTGAACCTGTTCGGCTTCCGGCCCAAGGAGGACCCCCGCCCCGATGACGAGCCGTGGCCCGAGGCGACCTGGCCGATCCCGGACGGCGCCGAGCTGCGCGGCAGTGTCGTGACCCTGCGGCCGATCCAGCCGGCCGACCACGCCGAGCTGCAGCACGCCCTGGACTCCCCGAAGGTCTGGCAGCACCTGCCGACGCCGCGCCCGCAGACCGCCGAGGACCTCTCCCGCATCGTGGCCTCGGTCCAGGACCGCGGTTTCTCGCCGTGGGTGCTCCGGCTCAGCGCTGACCTGGAGACCGAGTTCGGGGCGCTGCCCGCGGGGGCGGTCGTCGGCTGGTCCTCCTACCTCGAGGTCGCCCCGAAGGACGCTCGCCTGGAGATCGGCAACACGGCGTACACCCCCGCCGCCTGGGGCACCGCCGTCAATCCGGAGGCCAAGCTGCTCCTGCTCGGCTACGCGTTCGAGGGGCTGGGGATGGGCCGGGTGCAGCTCAAGACCGACATCCGCAACATCCGCTCGCAGCGGGCGATCGCCGGGCTCGGCGCGACCTACGAGGGCACGCTGCGCCGCTACCAGCGCCGGGCCGACGGGACGATGCGCGACTCGGTCCTGTTCTCGATCACGGCCGAGGACTGGCCCGCCGTACGCCGCGCGCTCGAGGCCCGGGTTCCACACTAATTCTTTACCATCCGTACCCTTTATACAGATAATTAGTGGAATGCATAGGTTTTTCTGCGTCCCTTAGGGGTGTTGGATATGGATTGTCCGTATCGCCGCGAGGTACGGGCTGTGCACTGGAGGTTGGTATCGAATGACCGCGCGCGCGACTGGTCCAGGCGGATCTACCAGTCGGACCATCTACAAGTACGTCCACGGCCCAATCAGCGCGAAAGATGGTGTGCAGAGGACGGCAAGTGATCCGGTCGAGTGTTCGCCAGGACAGCCGATTTGACCGACACCTTCACTCGCTACCGCGTCGCCAGCCTGGCGTTTACCGAGGCGGCTCATGCGACCGGGAACCTGTCGGTGGGCACCCTCGACGGCGCGCTGATGGGGGTGCTCACCGACTCGGTGGGCGAGTCCTTCCGGGATCCGCTCAGCGATGACTCGTTGCTGCACTGGCGGGCCAGCTGCGTACAGAAGCTCTTGATCCTCGATGGCCGCGTGGCTCACGCGGCTGGTCTGGGCGGTCAGGGACCGGACGACATTTTCCGGCGCTTCCTTGGACTTCACCTCCGTCCGCTCGAACTGACCGTCGACGGGCAGCCGGTGCGTGCCGTCGCCGCCGCGTTCGGGGAGCTCGAGATCGCCTTCGCGCAGGATGCGCGCCTCAACCCGTTCCTGCTGTTCCGGACGGCGCGCGGATCTGACGAGTGGCCGACCTTGACCAGACAGCGGCTGCCGAGCGTTTGAGCCGCTGCCTGGGCGCCATCTGCGTCTGAGCGCCGCAGGGCGGCTCGCATGGGAGCATCGGGGCGTGAGCCCTGACCGCACCCGCCCGCTGGACCTGCTCCGGCTGGGCGACCTGCTGACCCAGGAGGAGCGGGACATCCAGGCGGCCGTCGCCACGATGGTCGACGAGCAGGTCCGCCCGCACATCGCCGACTGGTTCGAGTCCGGCACCCTGCCGGCCCGCGAGCTGGCCCAGGAGTTCGGCAAGCTCGGCGTGCTCGGCATGCACCTGGAGGGCTACGGCTGCGCGGGCCTGAACGCCACGGCGTACGGCGTCGCCTGCCTGGAGATCGAGGCCGGCGACTCCGGCGTCCGGTCGATGGTGTCGGTGCAGGGCAGCCTGGCGATGTATCGCGATCCACCGGTTCGGCTCGGAGCAGCAGAAGCAGGAGTGGCTGCCCCGGATGGCCGCCGGCGAGGCGATCGGCTGCTTCGGGCTGACCGAGCCGGACCACGGCTCCGACCCCGGCGGGATGCGCACGCGAGCCCGCCGCGACGGCGCCGGCGAGCAGGCCGACTGGATCCTCGACGGCTCGAAGATGTGGATCACCAACGGCTCGATCGCCGACGTCGCGGTCGTCTGGGCCCAGACCGACGACGGGGTGCGTGGCTTCGTCGTGCCGACCGACGCGCCCGGCTTCTCGGCGCCGCTGATCAAGCACAAGCTGTCGATGCGGGCCTCGGTCACCTCCGAGCTGGTCTTCGAGGGCGTCCGGCTGCCGCACGACGCTGTGCTGCCCGACGTGCGCGGCCTCAAGGGCCCGCTGTCCTGCCTGACCGAGGCCCGGTTCGGCATCGTCTGGGGCGTCATCGGCGCGGCGCGGGACTGCCTCGAGAGCGCGATCGCGTACGCCGGCGACCGGGTCCAGTTCGGCAAGCCGATCGCGGGCTTCCAGCTCACCCAGGCCAAGCTGGCCGACATGGCGCTGGAGCTGGACAAGGCCTTCCTGCTTGGCCCATCACCTCGGCCGGGCTAAAGAAGCAGGCACCGCCACGCCGACCATGGTGAGCGTGGCCAAGCTCAACAACGTCCGCGAGGCGATCCAGATCGCCCGCACCTGCCGGACCATCCTGGGCGCCAACGGCATCTCGCTGGAGTATCCCGTCCTCCGGCACGCCAACAACCTCGAGTCGGTGCTGACCTACGAGGGCACGTCCGAGGTGCATGCCCTGGTCGTCGGCCAGGCGCTGACCGGGATCGACGCCTTCCGATGAGACCACCCCGCCGTACGACGACGCGCCGGCTCGCCGGCCTCGTCGCCGCGATCACCGCGAGCGCCCTGCTCGCGGCCTGCGGCTCATCCGCGGCCCAGCACGTCCGGCGCCGCCGCCGACCTGTCGGCCGACAGCACGCCCTCGACCTCGGCGACGGCCACCGCCACGCCGACCAGCACCGCCACACCGACGGCCCTCCCGGCCGTCAAGCCCCCGAGCGCGAAGACCGCGCCGACCGCCACGTCGCACGGCTCAACGCCCCACAAGGCGTCGTCGACCGGATCGCTGGCCGGCGAGGTCATCGTGATCGACCCCGGCCACAACGGCGGCAACGGCTCGCACCCGGCGATCATCAACAAGCTGGTCGACGCCGGCTTCGGGCTGCGCAAGCCCTGCAACACCACGGGCACCGCGACCAACGCGGGCTACAGCGAGGCGGCGTACACGTTCGACGTCGGCCAACGCCTGGCCGCGGTGCTGCGGGCTCGGGGCGCCAAGGTCGTCATGACCCGTACGACGAACAGCGGCGTCGGCCCCTGCATCAACCAGCGCGCCGCGATCGGCAACGCCGCCCACGCCGACGCGGTGATCTCGATCCACGGCGACGGCAGCCTCGCCGTCGGGAGCGCGAGGCTTCCACATCATCGTGGCCAACCGGATGGCCGGAGGCGTTGCGGTGCAACGGAATTCGCAGCGGCTGGCCGAACGACGTGCGCGCGGCCTTCCGGTCCGGCACCGGCATGCCCTACTCGACGTACACCGGTGGTGGCACGGCCGAGACGCATCGTTCCGACATCGGCGGGCTCAACCTGTCGACCCGCACGGCCGTCATGATCGAGACCGGCAACATGCGGTCGGCGACGGACGCGCGGCTGATGAGCTCGGCGACCTTCCGCCAGCGCGAGGCCGTGGCGCTGGCCGCGGGTCTGGCCAGCTATCTCAGCTGAAGTGGGCCGGCTTGGTCCGGGCGAAGAGCCAGGTCTGGAAGAAGCCGTCCAGGTCCTGATGTGACACCTGCTCGGCCAGCGCCATGAACTGGGCCGTCGTCCCGTTGCCATAGCGGTGCTGGCTGGTCCAGGTGCGCAGCAGCCTGAAGAACGTCGGGTCGCCGAGCTTGTGCCGCAGCAGCGCCATCGTCATGCCGCCGCGCAGGTAGACCGCCTGGCTGAACATCCCGGCCTGCGCCCGGGTCGGCGATCGCCTGGTCCCAGAACGGGTCGGTGGCCGGGAACTGGTTCCAGCTCCCCTTCGCCGCGTCGTAGGTGCTCGCCAGGCCGGTGTGCTCGCCCCACAGGTTGCCGGCGAAGGTCGCGAAGCCCTCGTTGAGCCAGATGTCCCGCCAGCTCTGCACCGAGACGCTGTCGCCGAACCACTGGTGGGCCAGCTCGTGCGAGATGGTGTTCGGGTCGGCGGCGAAGCCGTAGAGCGGCCGGGTCTGGGTCTCCAGCGAGAAGCCGACGGTCGGGCAGGTTGTCGACGATGGCGCCGGTCGAGGTGAACGGGTAGGGCCCGAACTCTGGTCGCCCAGTAGTCCGTCACCCGGTTCGACAGGTTGATGACGCCGGCGCGTTGGACGGCGGCCGCGAGTGCCGGGTCGTAGGCGGAGACGCTCCGGATGCCACCGGGCGTCGTGCCGCGCACGCAGGTCCAGTTGCCGATGTCGACGGTGGCCAGGTAGGTGGCCATCGGGCTGGTCTCGTCCCAGATGTACGTCGCGTGCCCGGCAGTCGTCGTACGGGACTTCAGGTCGCCGTTCGCCACGACCGCCTTGCCGGCCGGCACGGTGATCGCGGAACGTGAAGGTCGCCTTGTCGGTCGGGTGGTCGTTGGCCGGGAACCAGGTGCTGGCGCCGTTCGGCTCGTCGCCGACGAACGCGCCGTCCGTGGTGTACTGCCAGCCGTAGTCGGCAGGCCGAAGACGATCGGGGACCCGACGATCGTCTTCGGCGACGCCCTCGTAGTCCACTGCGACGGTGAACTGCTTGCCCCTTGGGCAAGCCGGACCCGGGGGTGACCACCAGCTCCTCGCCGGACCGAACCCATTGCGCTGCAACGTGATTCACCCGTACGGCGCGGACCGTCATGCCCGCTGAGGTCGAGGTCGAAGCGGGACAGGTTCTGGGTCGCCTTGGCCGTGATCGTCGCCGTCCCGGACAGGTGGTGGCTCGCCGGCTCGTAGGCCAGCGCGAGGTCGTAGTGCCCGACGTCGTAGCCCGCCGTTGCCGGCCTTCGGGAAGTAGGGGTCCCCGACCCCGTCGGCGCCCGGGCTGTGAAGGTCGACGCGCGGCCTTCGGCGGTGCCGGGAGGCCGCGGCCCTGGTGCTCGTGCCGCGCCAGCCGGCCGTACGACGGCCGCGGCGACCAGGGCGGCGACGAGCAACAGCCGACCAGCGCCAGTCGCCCCGACGAGTCTCGGTCGGCGCACGAGACGGGTCTCAGCTGAAGTTCGCCGGCTTGGTCTTGTCCCACAACCAGGTCTGGAAGAAGGACGGTCAGGTCGCGCCCCGACACCTGCTCGGCCAGCGCCACGAACTGCGCGGTCGTGGCGTTGCCGTACCGGTGCATCGCGGTCCACTTCTGCAGCAGGCTGAAGAAGGCGGCGTCCCCGATCCTGTGCCGCAGGGCCGCCAGCGTCATCCCACCGCGGTAGTAGACGGCGCTGCTGAACATCGTGTCGCGCTTCGGGTCGCGCGATCGACTGGTTCCAGAACGGGTCGTCCGCCGGCGTCTGGCGCCAGAGCGACCGGAAGACGTCGAAGGTGGTCGGACCGCCGGTGTGCTCGACCCACAGGTACATCGAGAAGGTCGCGAATCCCTCGTTGAGCCAGATGTCCTTCCACCAGCGGACCGACACGCTGTCGCCGAACCACTGGTGGGACAGCTCGTGCGAGATGGTCAACGGGTCGGCGGCGAAGCCGTAGAGCGGGCGGGTCTGGGTCTCCAGCGAGAAGCCGACGTCGGGCACGTTGTCGACGATCGCGCCGGTCGAGGTGAACGGGTACGGCCCGAACGTCTTGGACCAGTAGTCGGTGACGTCGTTGCTCAGGTTGATCACGTCCGCCTGGCGGACGTCGCCGGCCAGGTCGGGGTCGTACGCCGAGACGCTGCGGATGCCGCCTGCCGTGCGACCGTCGACGAAGTGTCCACTTGCCGATGTTGATCGTGGCCAGGTAGGTCGCCATCGGGCTGGTCTCGTTCCACACGTAGGTCGTGTGGCCGCCAGCGCTCGTGGTGCGAGAGCAGGTCGCCGTTGGCGACGACGGCCTTGGTGCTCGGCACGGTGATGTGCGAACGTGAAGGTCGCCTTGTCGCTCGGGTGGTCGTTGGACGGGAACCAGGTGTGCGCCGCGTTCGGCTCGTCGCCGACGAACGCGCCGTCGTCGGTGTACTGCCAGCCGTAGTCCGAGCCGAAGACGATGGGCGAACCGGTGATCGTCTTGGGCGAGCCGTCGTAGGCCACCGTCACGGTGAACGCACTGCCCCTTGGGGAGCCCGGCCCGGGGCGTGATCCGCAGCTCTTCGCCGGACCGGCTCCACTGCGGCCGCAACGACCGTTGACCTTGACCGCCGTGCACGTTCATCCCGCTCAGGTCCAGGTCGAACCGGGACAGGTTCTGGGTCGCCGTGGCCGTGATCGTGGCGGTGCCGGCCAGCCAGCGGCGGCTCGGGTCGTAGGAGAGGTCCAGCCCGTAGTGGCCGACGTCGTAGCCGCCGTTGCCGAGCGTGGGGAAGTACGGGTCACCGACGCCCGGCCGCGCCCGGGTGTGAACTCGCGGCGCCGCCTGCCCGTCGCAGTGGCCGCCGCGGACCCACCCGCGATGAGGCCGAGGGCGAGCGCGGTCGAACTGGTGCCGACCAGCAGGGTCCGGATCGCTGTGTGCCGCATTCGCCCCACGGTGCTCGCCTTGGCCACGGGGCGGCAACCCCAGAAGGTCACAGTGCGGGTCTCAGCCTCGTCGCAGCTCGGCCGCGGTCGGAGCGGTGGCCGGGCCGATCCGGGTGACCGAGATCGCGGCCGCGCGGTTGGCCAGGGCGAGCGCCTCGACCAGGTCGCGCCCGCGGCCAGCGCGGCCAGCAGCACCCCGGTGTGCGTGTCGCCGGCGCCGGTCGTGTCGACGGCGGTGACCTCGGGCGCGGGCGACGGTCGACCCGAGCCGAGCGGGCCGCCGGTCGCGACGCACCCGGCCGGGCCCTCGCGCACGACGAGGACGGCGTCGACCGCGAGGGCCGCCCGCGGCGTACGGCGACGAGCAGCTCGCGCCCTCGGCCAACTCGGGCCGGGCCGGCCAGCAGCCGGGCCTCGCGCTGGTTCAGGGTGAGCAGGCCGGTGCCGGCGCAGCACGCGGGCGAGCCGGTCGGCCGGGATCTCGAGCACCAGCGGACCCGGGTCCAGGGCGAGCAGCGGGCCGGCCGGGCAGCGCGTCGACCCAGTCGGCCAGCACCGGCCCGCTGCCGGATAGGCCAGGTCGTAGCCGGACACCGACACCAGGTCGCCGGGTCCGGGCCGGCCACCGCCGCCAGCTCGGCCGGGTCGAGCTCCGCCTCGACGCCCGGCATCGTCACGAACGTCCGCTCGCCGTCCGGCTCGACCAGCGTGATGCAGAAGCCCGTGTCGCCGCCCCGGCCGGGGCGGCGGTGAGCAGCTCGACGCCCTCGGCGGCCAGCGCGGCGCGGACCTGGTCGCCGTACGGGCCGGTGCCGTGCGGCCCGGCGTACCGGCACGGCACTCCCTGGCGGGCGACGGCGGCCGACCAGGTTGAAGCCGCCGCCGGCCTCGGTGCGCGTCGCCGTGGCCAGCCGGTCGCCGCCGCGCTCGGGCAGGGCCGGGACGTCGACCGTGAGGTCGACCAGGATGCTGCCGAGCGACCAGACCGTGGCGGGCACCGCCGAGCCTAGGACGGGCCTGTGGGCGGGCCTTTGGAGCACGGGAGGGCGGAGATCTACGCTGGCCGGGTGACCCTGACCTCTGCCTCCAGCCCCACGACCAGCGACGCGTCCAGCGGCAGCGCACTCAAGACGGCCGACGAGCTCGCGCCCCCCGCCCCGGCGATCGACCACGAGGCGGCCAGTTCGGGCGTACGACGACGACCGGGCGCACGTCTTCCACTCGTGGTCGGCCCAGGGTGCGCTCAAGCCGATGGTCGTCGCCGGCGGCGCAGGGCAGCTGGGTCTGGGACGGCGACGGCAACCGCTACCTCGACTTCAGCTCGCAGCTGGTCAACACCAACATCGGCCACCAGCACCCGAAGGTCGTCGCGGCGATCCAGGCGCAGGCGGCCAAGCTGTGCACGGTCGCGCCGCAGCACGCGAACGACCAGCGCAGCGAGGCCGCCCGGCTGATCATCGAGCGCGCCCCGGGGGACACGCTCAACCACGTCTTCTTCACCAACGGCGGCGCCGAGGCGATCGAGAACGCCGTCCGGATGGCCCGGCTGCACACCGGCCGGCGCAAGGTGCTGGCCCGCTACCGCAGCTACCACGGCAACACCCAGACCGCGATCCACCTGACCGGCGACCCGCGCCGCTGGGCCAACGACTCCGCGGCCGAGGGCGTCGTGCACTTCTTCGGGCCCTATCTGTACCGCTCGGAGTTCCACGCGACGACGCCGGAGGAGGAGTGCGAGCGGGCGCTCGAGCACCTGACCCAGCTCGTGAACTTCGAAGGGCCGCAGACGATTGCGGCGATCGTGCTCGAGACGATCCCGGGCACGGCGGGCATCATGATCCCGCCGCCGGGCTACCTCGCCGGCGTCCGCGAGCTGTGCGACCAGCACGGCATCATGCTGATCTCGGACGAGGTCATGGCCGGGTTCGGCCGGGCCGGCGAGTGGTTCGCGATCGACGCCCACGCGCACGCCGACGGCTCGCCCGTCGTGCCCGACCTGGTCACCTTCGCCAAGGGCGTCAACTCGGGCTACGTGCCGCTGGGCGGCGTGATCCTGTCCGACGCGATCTACGAGACGTTCCGCGAGCGGACCTTCCCGGGCGGCATGACCTACTCCGGCCACCCGCTGGCCTGCGCGTCCGCGGTCGCGACCCTCAACGCGATGACCGACGAGGGCATGGTCGACCAACGCCCGCTCGATCGGCGTCCGACGTCATCGGCGCCCGGCGCTGGCGGCGCTCGCCGCCAAGCACCCGATCATCGGCGAGGTCCGCGGCGCCGGCGTCTTCTGGTGCGTCGAGCTGGTCCGCGACCAGGCCACCCGGGAGTCCCTGACGCCGTACAACGCGGTGGGTGCGGCCTACGCGCCGATGACCGACCTGGCCGCGGCCTGCAAGTCGCGCGGGCTGCTGCCGTTCACCAACATGAGCCGGCTGCACGTCGTGCCGCCGTGCAACGTGAGCGCCGACGAGGTGCGGCTCGGCCTGTCCCTGCTCGACGAGGCCCTGGGCGAGGTCGAGGCCAAGCACCTCTAACCCCTAGGCTCGCGGCTCGTGAAGGTCCTCGTCGATCGGGTCGGGCGCCCGCGAGCACGCTCTGGTCGTCACGCTGCTGGCCGACCCGGGGGTCACCGCGGTCGCGGCCGCACCGGGCAACGCGGGCATCGCCGCCGCCGTCCCCTGCCATCCGGTCGTCGGTGACCGACCCGGCCGCCGTGACCGCGCTGGCCACCGAGCTCGGCGGTCGACCTGGTCGTCATCGGGCCGGAGGCGCCGCTGGTCGCCGGGGTCGCGGATGCCGTGCGCGCGGCCGGGATCGCCTGTTTCGGGCCGTCCGCGGAGGCGGCCGTGCTCGAGGGCAGCAAGGCGTTCGCCAACGAGGTGATGGCGGCCGCCGGGGTCCCGACCGCCCAGAGCCGCACCTGTACGACGGACGCCGAGGTCCTGGACGCGCTGCAGGCCTTCGGGGCGCCGTACGTCGTCAAGGAGGACGGGCTCGCCGCCGGCAAGGGCGTCGTCGTGACCTTCGACCGCGACCAGGCCGTCGACCACGCCCGGGACTGCCTGGCCCGGGCGCCGCACGTCGTGATCGAGGAGTACCTCGACGGGCCGGAGGTGTCGCTGTTCTGCCTGTCCGACGGGTCGACGGTGGTGGCGCTGGAGCCGGCCCAGGACTTCAAGCGGGTCGGCGACGACAACACCGGGCCGAACACCGGTGGCATGGGCGCCTACTCGCCGCTGCCCTGGATGCCCGGGCGACCTGGTCGAGGACGTGCTGGCCCGGGTCGCCTGGCCGACGGTCGAGGAGATGCGGCGGCGGGGGACGCCGTTCTCGGGCGTGCTGTACGTCGGGCTGGCGCTGACCGCGTCCGGGCCCAGGGTGATCGAGTTCAACGTGCGGTTCGGCGACCCGGAGACCCAGGTCGTCCTGGCCCGGCTGCGGACGCCCCTGGGCGCTCTGCTGATGGCGGCGTCGACCGGGCGGCTGGCCGAGTTCCGGCAGCTGAGCTGGAGCGACCGACGCGGCGGTCGTGGTCGTCGTCGCTGCGGACGGCTACCCGGCCAGCCCGCGGGTCGGCGACCCGATCGGGGGGCTGGCGTCGGCCGAGGCGGTGCCGGGAGTGCGGGTGCTGCACGCCGGCACCGCGCTGGACGGCGAGCAGCTGGTCACGTCCGGCGGGCGGGTGCTGTCCGTCGTGGGGACCGGGGCCGATCTGGCGGCGTGCCCGGCGCGCGGCGTACACCGGGGTGGCCGAGGTGCATCTGGCCGGGGGGCACCACCGCAGCGACATCGCCCGCGAGGCCGCCCGGTGACGACGGCCACGGCCACCGCGCCGGCCGAGCTGCCGGGCTTCGTGCACCTCTACTCGGGCAAGGTGCGGGACCTCTACGCCCCGCTCGACAGCTCGGGGGCGGCCAAGCCCGACGAGCTGTTGCTGGTGGCGAGCGACCGGATCTCGGCGTACGACTTCATCCTCGACTCGCCGGTGCCGGACAAGGGCCGGGTGCTGACCCAGCTGTCGCTGTGGTGGTTCGAGCAGCTGGCCGACGTGGTGCCGCATCACGTGCTGTCGACCGACGTGCCCGCGGCGGTGGCCGGGCGCGCGGTGTTGGTCCGGCGGCTGCGGATGATCCCGGTCGAGTGCGTCGCCCGGGCCTATCTGACCGGCGGCGGGCTGGCCGAGTATCGGGCCGGCCAGGCGGTGAGCGGCGTCTCGCTGCCGGAGGGGCTGGTTGACGGATCGCCTTTGCCCGCAACGACTTTCACCCCGTCGACCAAGGCGCCGATGGGTCAGCATGATCTGCCGATGTCGTACGGCGACGTGTCGCGCGAGGTCGGGCCGGCGCTCGCGGCGCGGCTGGCCGGCCTCACCGTGGGGGTGCTCGACCGGGGCAACGAGCTGGCCGGGCAACGCGGGATCATGATCGCCGACACCAAGGTCGAGTTCGGCCTCGACCTGCCGGCCGACGCGTCCTGGACCGACGCGGACCCGGACTCCCTGGTGCTGGCCGACGAGGTCCTGACGCCGGACTCGTCGCGGTTCTGGCCGGCCGACGGCGTGCGGCTCGGCGGGCCTCAGCCGTCGTACGACAAGCAGTTCGTGCGCGACTGGCTCACGTCACCTGCGTCGGGCTGGGACCGGGCCAGTGGCGCGCCGCCGCCGGCACTGCCCGAGGAGGTCGTGGCCCGGACGAGGGACCGCTACGTCGAGGTCTACGAGCGCCTGACCGGCCGCACTTTCACCTGAGGTTTCTTCGCCTGACCGGGGCTAGAAGTCGGTGGGGCCGGCTCCGGCGAGGTCGCGGACGATGGTCCCGGCGGGAGCGAGCGCTGAGGTCTGGCGCAGGTAGATCGCCCGACCGGCGGGTGAGCAGATCGCGTCATGGATCGGTACGGCGACCGCTGGGCGCACGGCCCGGACGAAGTCGGCCGTCTCCTTGAACGCGCACCACGGCGCCGCCAGCGGCACGGCCAGCAGGTCGACGCCCTCCGGCACGGTGTCGATCATGTCGCCGGGATGGAACACCGACGGCGCGCCCTCGGCCCGCAGCAGCAGCCCGGTGTTGCCCACCCGGGGGATGTCCCGGTGGATCACGGCGTGCTCGCCGCCGACCCCGCTGAGGGCCACCGAGCCGACCGACACGGAGTCCCCGGCCGCGAAGGCCTCGGCCGCGATCCCGGCGGCGGCCAGCAGCTCGACCGTCTGCGGCTCGACCAGCAACCGCGCCCCGGCGCTGGCGGCGAGCAGAGCGGGCAGCCGATCGACGTCGACGTGGTCCGGGTGCTGGTGCGTGACCACGACGACGTCGAGGTCCTCGACGAAGTCCAGGTCCGTCGAGAACGTGCCCGGATCGACCAGGATCCGCGCGTCGTCGTACTCGAGCAGCAGGCACGAGTGTCCGAGGTGCGTGATCCGCATGGCCCTCAGCCTGGCACGCCGGGGACCGATTGCCCGTGAGGCCGCACAGCGTCGGTAGGCTGGCCCCGCCGAGAACCCTTCACTGTCTGGAGAATCTGTGGGACGGGTCGTCGTCGACGTCATGCTCAAACCCGAGATCCTCGACCCGCAGGGGCAGGCCGTCGCCGGTGCCCTCCCGCGGCTCGGCTTCGACGGGTTCACCGATGTCCGCCAAGGCAAGCGGTTCGAGCTGGAGGTGCCGGGCGAGGTCACCGACGAGGTGCTTGCCCAGGTCCGCGAGGCCGCGGCCACGTTGTTGTCGAACCCGGTGATCGAGGACGTCGTGAGCGTCCGTGAGGCCGGTCCGGACGGCTCAGCCTGATGCGGGTCGGGGTGGTCACCTTCCCGGGGTCGCTCGACGAGCGCGACGCTGCGCGGGCCGTACGCCGGGCCGGCGCCGAGGCCGTCGCGTTGTGGCACGGCGACGCGGACCTGCACGGGGTCGACGCGGTGGTGTTGCCCGGAGGCTTCTCCTACGGCGACTACCTGCGCTGTGGTGCCATCGCCCGGTTCGCGCCGGTGATGGGCCCGCTGGTCGAGGCGGCGCGGGGTGGCTTGCCGGTGCTGGGCATCTGCAACGGCTTCCAGGTCCTGTGCGAGTCGCACCTCCTGCCCGGGGCGCTGGTCCGCAACGACCACCGGACCTTCGTCTGCCGCGACCAGCTGCTCCGGATCGAGAGCACCTCGACCCCGTGGACCAGCGCGTACGACGCGGGCCAGGAGGTCGTCATCCCGCTCAAGAACGGCGAGGGCAGCTTCGTCGCCGACGTCGCCACCCTGGACCGGCTCGAGGGTGAGGGACAGGTCGTCGCGCGCTACGTCGTTGACCCGGCCCGCGGTCTGGACAACCCCAACGGCTCCTACCGCGACATCGCCGGCGTCCGCAACGAGCGCGGCAACGTCGTCGGGCTGATGCCCCATCCCGAGCACGCGGTCGAGCCCGGCTTCGGGCCGAGCACCGACGGCCTCACGTTCTTCACCTCCCTGCTGCAGTCTGTGGTCGCGGCATGACCGAGCTCACGACGGCCCCCGGCCTCACCGTCAGCGGCGCCCTCGGCCCGCTTGACACTGTCGCCGTGGCCGAGCAGTCGCCCGACACCGAGCAGCCGTGGGCGGCGTTGGGGCTCAAACCCGATGAGTACCAACGGATCCGCGACATCCTGGGCCGGCGCCCCACGAGCAGCGAGCTCGCGATGTACTCCGTCATGTGGAGCGAGCACTGCTCCTACAAGTCGAGCAAGGTGCACCTGCGCAGGTTCGGCGAGCTGCCACCGGAGACCGGCATCGGCAAGCTGCTGGCCGGCATCGGCGAGAATGCCGGAGTCGTCGACATCGGCCAGGGCTGGGCCGTGACGTTCAAGGCCGAGAGCCACAACCACCCGAGCTACGTCGAGCCCTACCAGGGCGCCGCGACCGGCGTCGGCGGCATCGTGCGCGACATCATGGCGATGGGCGCCCGCCCGGTCGCCGTCATGGACTCGTTGCGGTTCGGCGCGATCGACCATCCGGACACCCACCGGGTCGTGCCGGGGATCGTGGCCGGCGTCGGCGGTTATGGCAACTGCCTGGGCCTGCCCAACATCGGCGGCGAGGTCGTGTTCGACCCCTGCTACCAGGGCAACCCGCTCGTCAACGCCCTCTGTGTCGGGTCGTTGCGGCACGAGGACCTGCACCTGGCCAACGCCACGGGCGAGGGCAACCACGTCGTCCTGTTCGGCGCTCGCACCGGTGGTGACGGCATCGGCGGGGTCTCGGTCCTGGCGTCGGAGACCTTCGACGCCGACGGACCGGCCAAGCGGCCGAGCGTGCAGGTCGGGGACCCGTTCGCCGAGAAGGTCCTGATCGAGTGCTGCCTCGAGCTGTTCGGCGCGCATCTCGTCGAGGGCATCCAGGACCTCGGCGGCGCCGGGTTGTCCTGTGCCACCAGCGAACTGGCCTCGGCCGGCGACGGCGGCATGCATGTCTGGCTCGACCGGGTGCCGCTCCGCGACTCCTCGCTGCGTCCGGAGGAGATCCTGATGAGCGAGTCGCAGGAGCGGATGATGGCCGTCGTCTCGCCCGAGCACCTCGACGACTTCATGGCCGTCTGCGGCCGCTGGGACGTGCTGGCGACGACCGTCGGTGTGGTCACCGAGACCGGGCGGCTCGTCGTCGAGTGGCACGGCGAGGTCGTCGTCGACGTGCCGCCGCGCACCGTCGCACACGAGGGGCCGGTCTACGAGCGGCCCTACGCCCGGCCCGCGTGGCTCGACGCCCGGCAGGCGGATCAGCCCACCCCGCAACGACTTTCGCGCCCGACGACGCCCGAGGACGTGCGGCGTACCCTCTTCCAGCTCGTCGCCTCACCCAACCTCTCGTCGCGCGCGTGGGTCACCGACCAGTACGACCGCTACGTCATGGGCAACACCGCCCTCGCCATGCCGGACGACGCCGGGGTCATCCGGATCGACGAGGAGAGCGGTCTCGGGGTCGCGCTCTCGCTCGACGCGCAGGGTCGCTACGGCGCCCTCGACCCGTACGCCGGGGCGCAGCTCGCGCTGGTCGAGGCCTACCGCAACGTCGCGACGACCGGGGCCACGCCGCTGGCCGTGACCGACTGCCTCAACTTCGGCTCACCCGAGGACCCGGACGTGATGTGGCAGTTCGCCGAGGCGGTCCGCGGTCTGACGGACGCCTGCCGCGAGCTCGGTCTGCCGGTCACCGGTGGCAACGTCAGCTTCTACAACCAGACCGCCGATGTCGCGATCCACCCGACGCCGGTCGTCGGAGTCCTCGGCGTGCTGGACGACGTGACGCGACGGATCCCGTCCGGCTGGCGAGCCGACGGACTCGAGCTGCTCCTGCTCGGCGCGACGCGGGACGAGCTCGCCGGCTCGGAGTGGGCGCACGTCGTGCACGGTCACCTGGGCGGCCTGCCCCCGCAGGTCGACCTGGGCGCAGAACGGGCGCTGGCCGGACTGCTCGCCACCGCCGGTCGGGACGGGCTGGTCGCTGCCGCTCACGACCTGTCCGAGGGCGGCCTGGCCCAGGGCCTGGTCGAAGGGTGTCTGCGGCACGGTGTCGGGGCCCAGGTCGACATCGGGCACGTGGCCGAGCGGGACGGGTTGGACGCCTTCACCCTGCTGTTCAGCGAGTCGACCGCCCGGGTGCTGCTCGCCGTGCCCGCCGCTCACGTGGCGAGGGTGCGGCAGCTGGCGGAAGAGGCCGGCCTCGACGTTGCCCGAATCGGGCTGACCGGCGGTGCCGCGCTCACCGTCGAGGGTCAGTTCGAGGCTCCGCTGGTCGAGCTCCGGGCCGCGCACGAGGGAACGTTGCGCGCCGTCTTCGGTCACTGACCCGAGCCCAACCCCACTATCGATACGGCCGTAGTCCGGGCGCGGGGACCCGGTTGGGGTCGATGGCGAAATTGTTGTGCCAGGACCGGTCGGAGCAGATCTGGCCGAAGTCGACATGCAGACCCTGCCCGCCGCCGGCCGGGTGGATCTGGGCGTAGTACTTCGTTGCCGCGCACGGCCGATTGCGGTACCAACTGCCGTATCGGTCCGCCGACCAGCCGACCGTGCCGTAGCCGTGTGTACCGGTCTGGACGCTGTAGTTGTCCCCCACCACGACGACGTTCCCGTCGTTCTGGAACGCGATGTACTGGGTCTTCCAGGCCCAGAACAGCGAGAGGTAGGGCTGGGTCTGGGTGGACCACAGCGCAGTCGAGCCGGCGTACAGGACGAAGTTGCCGTCGGCCTGCATCACCAGGTAGTTGCCGGCGGCCTGGATGCACCATCCGGAAACGCGTCGCTGTTCAGCGGTCCAGGAAAACGTGTCGAGAGACGTCGGCCTACAGCCGGCCGGCGGCGTCGCCGCCTGGGCTGGGGCGGTCTCGACAACAGCGGTTGTGGCGGCCAGCGCGAGGGCCAGCGCGGCGGCGGCCATGACCTTGCGAAGAGTTGGCTTCATGGCCGAACCCTGTTGTGCTTGCGGGCCCGGAGCAATCTTTTCGACTGACGTCTAAGCGTCCCGGCCCATCAGCGCGATGAGCTCGTCGCCCCGCTCGGTCCGGCTGATCGTCACCTCCTGGCCACGGCGCCGGCGCCGGACGAGTCCCATGCTCTCGAGCCGGCCGACATGGAAGGTCGCGGTCGCCCCGGTCGTATGCATCACGCTGGCGGCCTCAGACATCCCACAGGGACGGGTGAGGTAGAGCAGGAGAGTCCGGCGGGGCTCGCCCAGCAACAGGCTCAACCGATCGTCGTCCGGGACCCAGCCGCGGCCCTTGAACAGACCTGTGACACCAGGCAGCGGGTAGCCGATCCAGACCACGTCCCCGGCGTCGAAGTTGGCCATCAACATGCCGGGTCCGGACAGCAGCGGCGTGAGCACCAGCCGCCGACCGGCCAGGTCGTAGCTCCCACCGTCGACATCACGGAAGGTCAGCCGCCCCGCGACGACCCGCAACCGTGGGGACAGCTGCTGGAGCACCAGCAGCGGACTCCCGCGGGAGACGGCAACGTCGACGCGACGGCGCTCCCGCTCCAGCAGCGGTCCGGCGTCGCGCCACAACGGGTGCAGACACTGACTGACCGCCACAGCTGACTCGGCACAGGCCCGAATCCATTCGCGGGGCCGCTCGATCGCTGGCCGCCACCGGCCCGAGGCGTCGGCACCGAACTCCGCGGCGACGTCACGTGCCACGTCGTCCGGCGAGACTGCGAACAGCCGCTCCAGTGCCTCGGCCCCGGAGATGTCCTGGCGCGGGGTGACCGGGATCAAGCAGTCGGGCACCATCGAGGAGGGCGACGAGGCAAGCGGGCTGAACGCCTGACGTCCCCGATCCCCAACGGCGGTTCGGACGGACTCGGCCAGCCGCCGCGGGAGCCCGGGACGGATGCCGGCTACAGCATCGGCGATGGCGGCGAACACCGACAGGTACGGCACCACCGAGACGGTCAGGTCCAGATCGGCGAGATCGCCCAGCGCCAAGCTCACCCGCGCGTCACTCGCCGCCGTGTCCATGCAGCCCCCCAGCTCATGCGGGGCGGTGCACCGCCCCGGCCCGGCCGAGTCTGCCATCCCCTACCCCAGAGGACCCTCAGCAACGGTAACGGTCACGGTTAGGTCCCGGAACAACGAAATCCGTTGCCCGATGCTCCCCAGACGTGGCAATCAGTCGATATCCTGCCGCGCATGACCGAGCCGAGCACGAGCGGCACCGTGGGGTCGAGCGAAGCTGCGGCACCGGCGATCCGGCTGGCCGGCGTGCGCAAGGCGTTCGGCGATGTGCAGGCCGTGCGTGGGCTCGACCTGGAGATCGCCGACGGCGAGTTCTTCGCGATGCTCGGCCCGTCCGGGTCGGGCAAGACCACCGTGCTGCGGATGATCGCCGGCTTCGAGCTGCCGGACGCGGGACAGATCGTCCTCGGCGGCACGGACGTCACGCGCAAGCCGCCGTTCGAGCGTGACGTCAACACGGTCTTCCAGGACTACGCGCTCTTCCCGCACATGTCCGTCGCCCAGAACGTCGCCTACGGCCTGCGGGTCAAGGGCGTCGGCAAGGCCGAGCGCACCAAGCGCGCCGCGGAGGCCCTCGCCAGTGTCCGGCTCGACGCGTACGGCGACCGCCGGCCGGCTCAGCTCTCCGGCGGGCAGCGGCAGCGGGTCGCGCTCGCCCGCGCCCTGGTCAACCGGCCCAAGGTGCTCCTGCTCGACGAGCCGCTCGGCGCGCTGGATCTCAAGCTGCGGCAGCAGATGCAGGTCGAGCTCAAGGCCATCCAGCGCGACGTCGGCATCACCTTCGTGTTCGTTACGCACGACCAGGAGGAAGCGCTGACGATGAGCGACCGGATCGCCGTCTTCAATGACGGCGCGGTCGAGCAGGTCGGCACCTCGACCGAGGTCTACGAGCGGCCCGCCACGCCGTTCGTCGCCGGGTTCGTCGGCACCACCAACCTGGTCGAGGGCGCGGCCGCAGCAACTCTTTTCGGCCAGCCGGGCACCTGGAGCATCCGGCCCGAGCGGGTCCACGTCGCCGAGCCGGGGCAGCCGGTCGCGGCCCACCAGCGGACGGCCGAGGGCGTCGTCCGCGAGGTCGTCTATCTCGGCTCGGCCCTGCGCCTGCTGGTCGACGTCGGCTCCGGCACGACGCTGATCGCGACCCAGCCCACCCTGGCGACGGCACAGACCGACCTCGACGACTGGCTGGGGCGTCGCGTCCGACTGGTCTGGGAGGCCGGTCACGCCCGCAATGTAGACGCCGCGTGAGGCGTGAATTTCCTTATCGCACAACCCAATCCCTGGAGGGCTCGATGAACCGCAAGCTTGTCGTGATGGTGACGGCGAGCGTCCTGGCGCTGGCGGCCTGTGGCAGCTCGACCGGCAAGTCAACCGGCGGCGGGGGCGGACCGGCCCGACAGGACCCGCCCAAGGTCGCGATGGCGACCTCGGTCGGGGCCGGCGAGGGCCAGGTCAACGTCATCGCCTGGGCCGGCTACGCCGAGGACGGCTCCAACGACCCCAAGGTCGACTGGGTCCACCCGTTCGAAAAGGCCAGTGGCTGCAAGGTCAACGTCAAGATCGCCAACACCTCTGACGAGATGGTGACCCTGATGCACAGCGGTCAGTACGACGTGGTGTCCGCGTCCGGGGACGCGACGCTGCGGATGATCTACGCGCGGCGACGTCGCACCGGTCAACACCTCGCTCGTGCCCAACTACGCGACGATCTTCCCGTTCCTGAAGGACCGGGCCTGGAACTCGGTGAAGATCAACGGCACCAGCCAGATGTACGGCATCCCGCACGGCTGGGGCGCGAACCTGCTGATGTGGAACTCCAAGGACGTCAACCCGGCCCCCACCTCGTGGGGAGCGGTCTTCGACGCCAACTCGCCGTACAAGGGCAAGGTCACGGCCTACGACTCGCCGATCTACATCGCCGACGCGGCGCTCTACCTGATGAAGACGAAGCCAGAGCTCGGCATCAAGAACCCGTATGCGCTGGACCAGAAGCAGTTCGACGCGGCGGTCAGCCTGCTCAAGACGCAGCGCAGCCTGATCGGGGAGTACTGGTCGGACTACACCAAGGAGGTCCAGGCCTTCGAGTCCGGGACGTCCGTGCTGGGCACGACGTGGCAGGTCATCGCCAACCTCGTCGACAGCGACAAGAAGGTCGGCATCAAGGCGATCGTGCCGACCGAAGGGTCCACCGGCTGGTCCGACACCTGGATGATCAGCTCCAAGAGCCAGCACCCGAACTGCTCGTACAAGTGGATGGACTGGATCGTCTCGCCGGCCGTCAACGCGCAGGTGGCCGAGCTGGTTCGGTGAGGCCCCGGCACAGCAGAAGGCTTGCGACGAGAAGGACATGGCCGACCAGTGCACGACCTACCACGCGGCGGACCAGACCTACTCGGACAACATCTGGTACTGGACCACCCCGACGTCGTCCTGCTTGGACGGGCGCTCGGTCAAGTGCGTTCCCTACCCGCAGTGGACGCAGGCCTGGACCGAGATCAAGGGCTGACATTTGACCGCGAGCGGGCTGAGCGTCAAGGCGCCCGGCCATCCACGGCTACGGCTCCTGGGGCTGCTGTCCCTGCCCGGGCTCTGGCTGGTCGTGGCCTACCTCGGCTCGCTCGCGGCGATGTTCGCCACCGCCTTCTGGACGACGGATGACTTCACCGGCAACGTGATCCGGACGTTCACCACGTCCAACTTCGACACGTTGATCCACGAGTCGGTCTACCGCAACATCGCGCTGCGCTCGCTCGGTGTGGCGGCAGCCGTGACCGTCATCGACATCGTGATCGCGTTGCCGATCGCGTTCTACATGGCCAAGGTCGCCGGCCCGCGGTTGCGTCAGGTCATGGTCGTCCTCGTGTTGACCCCGTTGTGGGCCAGCTATCTGGTCAAGGCCTACGCCTGGCGAGTCATGTTGGGAGACAACGGGGTTGTCGGTTGGGCGCTGCATCCGTTCGGCCTGTCCGGCCCGGGTTATGGCCTGCTGGCCACGACGATGACCCTCGCCTATCTGTGGCTGCCGTACATGATCCTGCCGGTCTACGCCGGCCTCGAGAAGGTGCCGGACTCGATGCTGGAGGCGTCCAGCGACCTCGGTGCGCCGGCCGGGCGGACCTTCCGGTCGATCGTGCTGCCGCTGCTCTTCCCGGCGATCGTGGCCGGCTCGATCTTCACCTTCTCGCTGAGCCTCGGCGACTACATCGCGGTCAAGATCGTGGGCGGGGCCTCGCAGCTGTTCGCCAACGTGATCTACGACAACGTCATCACCGCCAACAACCTGCCGTTCGCTGCCGCTGCGGCAACCTTCCCGGTCGTCGCGATCATCGCCTACCTGTTCGCGGTCCGTCGGACCGGCGCACTGGACAACCTGTAGCGGCCGGCCATGATCCTCTCCCATCGTGCGCGAATCCTGTTGCGGCTGTTCGTCATCCTCGGCCTGGCCGTGATCTACGTCCCGCTGCTCGTCGTGGTGGTCAACAGCATCAACCCCTCGCGCACCTTCGGCTGGCCGCCGTCCGGCGTGACGTTCAGCTGGTGGAGCAAGGCGCTGCACAGCCAGGGCATGGTCTCGGCGCTGTGGACCAGCGTGAAGGCCGGGCTGGGTGCCACGGCCGTCGCCCTGGTGCTCGGCAGCATGGTTGCGTTCGCCGTCGCCCGCTACCGGTTCTTCGGGCGGGAGGCCATCTCGTTCCTGGTGATCCTGCCGATCGCCCTGCCCGGCGTGATCACCGGGATCGCGCTGAACAACGCCTTCCAGGTGCTGTTGGGCCCTAACCACTTCGGCCTGGCGACGGTGATCATCGGACATGCGACGTTCTGCATCGTCGTCGTCTACAACAACGTGCTGGCCCGGCTTCGTCGTACCGGCACGTCGCTCGAAGAGGCATCCGCCGACCTGGGAGCGCGACCGGCCCAGACCTTCCGGCTGGTCACCCTGCCGGCGGTGCGCTCGGCCCTTTTCGCGGGCGGCCTGCTCGCGTTCGCGCTGTCCTTCGACGAGATCATCGTGACGACCTTCACCGCCGGTCCGGGCGTACAGACGCTGCCGGTGTGGATCTTCGGCAACCTGTTCCGGCCCAACCAGGCGCCAGTCGTCAACGTCGTCGCGGCAGCGCTGGTCGTCCTGTCCTTCGTCCCGGTCTGGCTGGCTCAGCGGGCCGGCGGCGGAGAGTCCGCCGGGGGTCGGCTGTAGGCCAGGCCGCGGGTGCCGGTCAGTACGGCGGATCGGCGCCAGATTCTGGGACTGGATCGTCGGGGGCGGGCTGTTCGGGGGCTGGGTCGAGGTATTGGTGTGGCCAGGAGAGGTGGTGGTGGCCGGTGCGTCCTTGGTAGGTGAGTGGGCCGTTGGCGTTGCCGGTGATGGTGATGGCTTGGTCGGTTTTGAGGTGGTGGTCGCGTTGGCCGTTGGAGTCGAGGTTGGCGGCGGTGGTGGGGCCGCCGGTGTGGGGGTGGTCGTGTTGGTAGGGGGTGATGTGGTCGAGTTCGAGGTGGGTGGCGTTGCTGCCGGGGAATCGGGACCGGTGGCCGTCGCGGATTTTGACGTATTCGGCGATCCGGGGTGGGGGTCGGTAGGTGGGGGAGATGTCGGTGGCGGTGCCGGTGGCTGGGTCGCAGAGGATCCGGCGCCAGGTGGCTTGGTCGTGGTCGTGGGCGAGGTGTCGGGCGAGGTCGGCGGGGATGGGCATCGGGCCGGCGGGGGAGTGCAGGGTCGCCGGGACGTCATCGAGGCCGAGCAGGGTGGTGGCGGCCAGGGTGATGTTGATCGTGGTGGTGGGTCGTCGGCGCAGCACGGTCGGGCCGCGGCTCTGTCCCGGTGGGGCCGGGTTGGCGGGGTCGGCGGGGTTGGTGGGGTGGTCGCGGTAGGTGATGGTGAGGCCGTGCTCGCCGTGGGTGAGCCGGCCGAGGGTGATGTCGTGGCGGAGTTCGTCCAGGCTGGCGGCGGCGATGTCGGGGTGTCTGCTGTGTTGGTGTTTGGTGGCGTGGGCGGTCAGGTTGAGGTGTTGGTAGGTCGCGGCCAGCACCTCGGCGGGGCCGTGTAGGAGCAGGTCGGCCATCCCGTCGCGGCGGGGGATGAACCGTAGGTGTCGTCCGGCGCGGGCGGTCGCGAGCCGGGTCTGGGCCAGCTCGGGGTCCCGGCGCCCGGCCTCACGCCGGATGATCGCCCGCAGCTCGGCCGGTGGCAGGTCCCAGAGCCGTTTGCGGCCGGGGCGGAGCTCTTTGACCAGCAGGCGGCGGCGCCGGGGGTCTGGGGGTCGGTGACCACCGCGGCCACGACCGGCTCCCGGACCTCGGGGTCGGCCAGGTGGGACAGCTCCTCGACCACGGCCCGGGCCTGGGCCACATCCATCCGTCCCACGGCCAAGGCCAGCCGCACCTTCTCCTCGCGGGCCAGGCCCAACCCGAACGTGACCTCCCGCTCGGCCACCGGCAGGGACAGGCCAAGCTCCATCGAGAGGTTCGCGGCGATCTCCGAGCTGGTGAACCGGTCATCATCGAAGCCGTGCGCGGCCCCGGCCGCGGTCCCGGCGCCGTCGGGTTGGGTCAGGCCGAACGCCTCATGCTCGGCCCGGGCCCGTTCATGGACCAGGGCGGTCAGTCGGGCCTGGTTGGCGGCGGCCCAGGCGGCCACTCGGGCGTTGGCGGTGATCAGGTCGAAGATCTGCTGGTCCCCGGCCAGGTCATCGGGCAGGTCCGGCACCCCCGGCATGGCGTCGGCCACCAGCTTGGCCAGGATCGCCCCGGAGCAGTCGGCCCACTCCCGGGCCTGCCGGGCAGCCTGCTCAGGGTCGACCACGACCGCCGGAGCAGTCACCGGATCAGTCGCCGCAGCAGTGGCCGGTGGCTCCGCGATGACGATGGGCAGGGTGTCGAACATGTGTCTGATTATGCCGGACATGTCCGACAGGACACAAGCCGGGCAACGGGCCTGTGGACAGCCGCGCGGCGGCCGGCTGAGGGCCAGCCCCTCAGGCTCGGTCCGGCGGCTGGTAGCCGGGCGGCGGGGTGAGCCCGTAGCGCTCGATCAGGTCCGGCAGCCAGGCGGCCTCGCCGAACTGCAGCCCGTACCGCCCGGCCAGGCCCACGACCGCCTCGGGCGAGGGCCCGCCGTCCGCCACCAGCTCGGCCAACTCGCGGAAGAAGCCCTCGAAGCCGGCCGGACTGATCACCTCGATCATCCGGGCCGGCGTCGAACCGGCGTTCCACATCGCGTGCAGCTCGCCGCGCGGTTTGGTGATGTAGCCGCCGGCTCCGAGCACGACCTCCCGGTCGCCGGAGCGGAAGCCGATCTCGCCCTCGGTGACGATCGAGTACTCGTCCTCGAGGGTGTGCAGATGCGGCGGCACCAGCGCGCCGACCGGGAACGGGTGCTCGACGATGGAGACGGCGCCGTTGGTGTCCGGCCCCCACAGCTTGAAGTCCACCCCGATCGAGCCGAGGAAGCCGGACTGCCCCTGTCCGGGCTGGACGATGGTCAGCGGTGGCGGCGCCTGCGGGTCGAGGATGGCGGTCATGTCGGTCGTCCTTCCGTTCTAGATTTCACGATACGCTGCTGTCCAATGAAATATTGGAGCGACTGTCCCACCGACCAGCGACGGGTGTCAAGATTTGAGTGAACAGCAGCGTTCGACGAAATCTCGGACGTATCAGATGGGCAAGCGGGCCGACCAGATGGACGAGGTCCGGCAGCGGATCATCGACGCCGCGGTCGAGCTGCACGGCTCGATCGGCCCGGCGTACACCACCATCAGCGGGATCGCCGAGCAAGCCGGCGTGACGCGGATGACGGTCTATCGCCACTTCGCCGACGAGGAGGCGATCTTCGGCGCTTGCTCGGCGCATTGGCTGGCCGGTCAGAGGCCGCCCGACCCGAGCCGCTGGGCCGGGCTGGCCGAGCCGGAGCAACGGCTGCGGGCGGGTCTCGGCGACGTCTACCGCTTCTACCGCGAGGGCGCGGAGATGCTCGCGATGATCAACCGCGACCGGGACAGCATCCCGCCCGGTCGGCGGTCCCAGATTGCCGCACGCGACGAGGGTCTGCGCGACCTCCTCCTGACCGGTCTGCCGCGGCGCAAGCGCGTGCGCGCGGCCGTCACGCTCGCGCTGTCCTTCGCCACGTGGCAGCTGCTGTGCCTCGAC
Organism: uncultured Actinomycetota bacterium; assembly: GCA_963794535.1. Classification (GTDB taxonomy): domain Bacteria; phylum Actinomycetota; class Actinomycetes; order Actinomycetales; family CAVURS01; genus CAVURS01. Next base: position 138,585 of record CAWCEI010000011.1, on the reverse strand, counting down.
CAGGGGCTGTCCAACAAGGACGCCGTCGACCTGATGGTGACCGCGGTGCTCGGGGCCTGACTCAGCCAGCGCGCTCAGTCGATCGCGGCGGAGCGCCGTTCGAGCAGTACGACGTCGCGCCACTCGCCGGATGCGTTGCGGCCCAAGCGTTCCCGCGTCCCGACCACCCGGAAGCCCAGGCGCTGGTGGAGGGCCAGGCTGGCCCGGTTCTCCGGGAAGATCCCGCTCTGGATGGTCCAGATGCCGGCCGCCTCCGTGGAGGCGATCACTGCCTCGAGCAGCCGTCGCCCGATGCCCCGACCTTGGTACGCCGGATCGACGTAGACCGAGTGCTCGACCACCCCGGCGTACACGCAACGTTCTGAGACCGGGACGAGCGCGACCCAGCCGGTGACGGGTCCTGGTCCCGGCTCGGTGTCGTCGATGCTGACCAGCCGATGGTCGGCGAGGTGAGCCGCGTCCCAGGTCGCCCAGTCCGGGACATCGGTCTCGAACGTCGCGTCGCCGGAGGCGATGCCGGCCGCGTAGATGCGAGCAACGTCTGGCCAATGCTCGGCCGTCAACGGGGTGACCTTCACGTTGGCACCGGCCCGACCAGGCTCTCGACCAGAGCCACAACGCGCGAACGGATCTCGTCGCGGATCACCCGCACAACCGGCAGGTCCTGGCCGGACGGGTCGGCCAGCTCCCAGTCCTCGTAACGCTTTCCGGGGAAGACCGGGCACGTGTCGCCGCAGCCCATCGTGATGACGACGTCGGACTGCCGGACGGTGTCGCTGGTCAGGACCTTGGGTTGTTCGGCCGTGAGGTCGATGCCGACCTCGGCCATCGCGGCCACCGCGACCGGGTTGACCCGGTCGGCCGGCGCCGTACCCGGCGGACCGTACGTCGATCCGGTCTCCGGCCAGGTGGGCCAGCCAGCCCTGCGCCATCTGGGAACGACCGGCGTTGTGGACGCACACGAACAGGACAGTCGGCTTGTCACTCACCGGGTCACGCATCGGGTCAGTCACCACGGCACCTCCGATTCACGTGACTGTCGGCAGCCGGGCGTCCGGCGCGACGGGGCGGGTCAACGGGTAGAGGGCGCGGACGACCAACCAGCCGCCCGCACCGCCGACGAGCTGGGCGAGCACGAACGGGGCCGCCGACGACGCGGCGATGCCGCTGAACGTGTCGGAGAACATCCGGGCCACGGTCACGGCCGGGTTGGCGAAGCTGGTCGAGCTGGTGAACCAGTAGGCGGCGGCGATGTAGGCCCCGACGGCGTAGGCGATCCGGTCGGCCCGTCCGGACCGCTCGCAGCCGAGGACCACCACGACCAGCCCGGCCGTGGCGACCACCTCGCCGAGCAGCTGCCCGGCGCCGGTCCGCCGGTGCGCCGACCGGCTGACCGCGTCGAGGCCGAACATCAGGTTGGCGGTGACGCATCCGAGCAGGCCGCCGACCAGCTGGCCGGCGATCAGGAGCAGCCCGCTCGATCTGGAGGCCTGGCCCGAGGCGACCTGGGTGAGCGTGATGATCGGGTTGAACGACGCCGAAACAGACTGCAGCGCAAGGATCAACGCGGTCAGGGCCGCGCCGGTGGCGATGCTGTTCTCCAGCAGCTCCAGCCCGGGTGCTGCCGGGAGACAGGCGGGCCGCCGCGATGCCCGACCCGACGACTGCGGCGACCAGGAACGCCGTCCCGAGGAGCTCGGCCAGCACTGACCGGGCGAGGTCCCGGTTCACCGCGTGGACGCGCCGATCAAGGCGCCGAGGTCGGTGAGGGCCTGGGGCTGCGCGCGGTAGTAGACCCAGACGCCGCGCTTCTCCCGAGCGACCAGGCCGGACTCGTGGAGCACCTTCAGATGGTGGCTGATCGTCGGCTGGGACAGGTCGAAGGCGTCGGTCAGGTCGCACACGCAGGCCTCGCCGCCGGCGTGCGAGGCGATGAGGGACATCAGCCGCAGCCGCACCGGGTCGGCCAGGGCCTTGAGCATCGGGGCCACCTGCTCGGCCTGCTCCGACGTCATGGGCTCGCGGTCGAGGGGCGAGCAGCAGGCGACGGCCTGGACCGGCGTGAGCTCCAGCAGAGCGGACTTCGACATCTGTCTATGTTGACAGCCATCGATGTCTGCTGGCAACCTGCGGACATCGATAGTCATCAATCTCTTGTGGAGGCAGCCATGTCCCGGCTCCAGCTGGCGCTCAACGTCGACAACCTCGACGACTCGGTCGCGTTCTACGGCAAGCTCTTCGGCGCGGAGCCGGCCAAGCGCCGCCCTGGCTACGCCAACTTCGCGCTGGCCGAGCCGCCGCTCAAGCTGGTCCTGATCGAGAACCCGGGCACCGGTGGGTCGATCAACCACCTGGGCGTCGAGGTCGAGGACGTCGAGACGGTCGACGCGGAGCAGACCCGGCTGGCCGGGACCGGCCTGGCGTCGGTCGACGAGCGGGGTACGACGTGCTGCTACGCCGTGCAGGACAAGTTCTGGGTCGAAGGCGCGCCGAACGGCGAGCAGTGGGAGATCTACACGGTGCTCGCCGACAGCCCGACCTACGGCGCGAGCGACGCCGCCCCGGACGCGCAGTGCTGCGGGGACGGCGCCGACTCGGCGCAGTGCACGGCCGGCTGCTGCTGACCCCACCCGACCGAACGGCTCAGCCGGTGCGCAGCCCCGCGAGCTGGTTGCCGGTGGCGACGAGCGCCCCGGTGCTGTCCCACACCTCGCAGGTCTCGTCGGTGAACCCGTTGCCCGAGGCCGTCGTCGTGACCAGGCCGGCTCGGCTGCGCACGACGAGGGGTCCGGGCGCCGGGCGCTGCCGCACCCACGCGCTGAGCTGCAACGTCGGCACCCACCCGCGGACCCCGAGCCCGAAGGTCGGCGGCGGCGCAGCGTCCACCGCCAGCACCAGGAACAGCGGATCCGGCTCCCGCCCGTCGCGCAGGGACAGGTAGCCGCGGATCTCCGGGTCGCCGCTCGGCCGGCCGGTCGCCCAGCCCAGCACCGCCGGGTCGAGCTGCTGGCGCACGACCCCCATCAGCAGCACCTCGAAGCCCGGCCCCTGCGTCGGCAGCTCGAAACACGCCTCGATCGGTGGCAGCGCCGGACGGCTGGTCCCGTCGTACCGGATCTCGGCCTCGTCGGGCAGCCGTCCACAGGTGACGATCGCGTCGACCTGCACCGCGCCGGCCTGGGTCATCCGGGCCCGCATCGTCGCGAACGCCCGCCCGCGGCGGACGACCTCGACCTCGACCTCGATCGGCCCGGGCTCCGGCGAGGCCGGGAACGCAGCCGAGACCCCGAGCGGGTCCGGGTGATCCGGGCCGGCCGCTGCGCAGGCGGCCCGGGCCAGGATCGCCAGCAGGTAGCCGCCGTTCGGCCGGCCGCCGATCGACCAGGCCGGGTCGATCGAGCCGGCGTACCGGCCCTCCCGCACGAGCTCGACCGCGGTCGCGATGTCGAACTGGCTGCTGCCCGGGTCGCTCACGGGCCGAGCGTACGACGCAACCTGTGAGCCCAGCCCCGGACTCACGCCTGGCCCACAGGTTCGGCATATCCCCGCCACAGCCCCGGCGCCGAGCGTCCGGACTGAGAGCCGCCAAACCAGAGGCGGCCGGCAGGAGAGGACCTTCGATGGAGCACGAGACAGCGAGTACGCCGCCCGAGCCGCGCCCCGCGCGCAACCGGCGGGTCATCGCGGGGGCAGGCCTGGTGGCCGCTGGGCTGGTCGGAGGCGCGGTCCTGGCCACCAGCCTGGGCGCGTCCGCGGACACCCAGTCGCCGACGGCCAAGACCTCGGCCGGCGCCCCGGCCGCCCCGTCGGTCGGCGGGTCCAAGCCCGTGCGCAGCGACGAGAAGGAGATCACCGGCGCGGCCGCTGCGACGCTGAAGGCCGCAGCCCTCAAGGCCGTCCCCGGCGGGAAGGTGGTCCGGGTCGAGACCGATGCCGGAGACGCGGCGTACGAGGTGCACCTGACCAAGGCGGACGGGACCCCGGTGACGGTCAAGTTCGACAAGAACCTGAAGTACCTGCGGGTCGAGGCCGGTATGGGCAAGGGCGACCCGAGTGGGCATGGTGGGCCCGGTGGGCCCGGTGGGCCCGGCGGACACGGCGGACCAGGTGGGCCGGGCGGAGCCGCCCCGACCGGCTCGCCCACGTCCGGCACCTGACCGGAGCACTGCCGACGGCGCGCCGCTCCGAGCCCGATGACGGCGCGCCGTTGGTAGGTTCGGGCGAGTGAGCGCACCGGCCCAGCTGGTCATCTTCGACTGCGACGGTGTCCTGGTCGACACCGAGCGGCTGTCGGTCGGCGTCGACCTGCGAGTGCTCGCCCAGCTCGGCCTGCCGATGACCCAGGACGAGGTCGTCGACCGCTTCGTCGGCCGGACCGAGACGTTCTGGCGGGCCGAGATCGAGCGTGAGCTCGGCCGCGAGCTGGCGGCGGGGGAGTTCGAGACGTTCGACCCCTGGTACCGCGAGGCGTTCGAGGCCCACCTCACTCCGATCACGCATGTGGTCGAGCTGCTCAACGCGCTCGACGGCAGTCGGGTCCGCGACCTGCGTCGCCTCCAGCGGCACCCACGAGCGGATGCGGTTCACGCTCGGGCACACCGGGCTCTACGACCGGTTCGCCGGGCGGATCTACAGCGCGACCGAGGTCGCCGAGGGCAAGCCGTCGCCCGCTGCTGTTCCTGTACGCCGCCGAGCAGATGGGCGTCCGCCCCGAGCAATGCCTCGTCGTCGAGGACAGCAGCTACGGCGTGCAGGCGGCGGTCGCCGCCGGCATGCCGGTGGTCGGGTTCAGCGGCTCGGTCACGCCCGCGGCGACCCTGCACGCGGCCGGCGCCGACCACGTCGTGGCCGACCTGCGCGACGTCTTCCCGATCGTCTGCGGTCGACCTGGCGACCTCGACCGTGCCCGGTAGCCGTCGCCGTACCGACGCCGTCGCCGGTCGCGCCGCGCTCGCCGCCTGGCGGGCCGAACCCGACTCGGCCACGGTCGACCTCGCGACGGCCGTGCGCTGGACCCTCGAGGTGCTGGCCGAGCAGGCGCCCGGTGGAAGCGTCGAGGTGCGCGTCCCGCCGTACGGCGTGGTCCAGTGCGTCGAGGGCCAGAGCCACAAACGCGGCACGCCGCCCAACGTCGTCGAGACCGATGCGCGCACCTGGCTCGACCTCGCGACCGGCGTCGTGTCGTGGCCGGAGGCGCTGGGGTCGGGCCGGGTCCTCGCCAGCGGCAACCGCGCCGACCTGAGCGCGTACCTGCCGCTGACGCAGGTACGGTCGGCGGGTGAGCTCGCCCGACCGACCCGAGAGCGGCGCGCCTGAGGCCGAGACGGCAACCGAGGCCGAGGCCACGGTCCGCTACGGCCGCCGCCGCCGGGCGCCGCGCTACGGCAGCTTCCTCGTGACCGGGGCGATCCTCGGGATCGCGCTCGGCATCCTGCTGTCGGTCATCCAGTCCGTGCGGGACAACGACTCCAGCCAGTTCTCGCTCAACACCGTGGTCGGCTATGTCGCGGCCACCCTCGGGCTGGTCGGGGCCCTGCTCGGCGCCGGGCTGGCCGTCGCTGCTGGACCGCCGCGGCCACCCGTCGCCCGGCCCGGTCGGGGTGAGTCGGGCGACCAGGTCGAGGGCGATCCCAGGTACCCTGAGCGCGTGACGACTCGCGGCGACGGCCGACTGTCCCACGATCTGCTCCCCGGGGAGAAAGGCCCGCAAGACGCCTGTGGCGTCTTCGGCGTCTGGGCCCCCGGCGAAGAGGTCGCCAAGCTCACCTACTTCGGGCTCTACGCGCTGCAGCACCGCGGTCAGGAGTCGGCTGGGATCGCCACCAGCGATGGCAGGAGCATCCTGGTCTACAAGGACATGGGGCTGGTCTCCCAGGTCTTCGACGAGTCGGCGCTGAGCACCCTGCGCGGCCACCTGGCGGTCGGGCACTGCCGATACTCGACGACCGGCGGCTCGACCTGGGAGAACGCCCAGCCCACGCTCGGCGCGACGGCCGGCGGCACGGTTGCCTTGGCGCACAACGGAAATCTCACCAACTCGGTCAGCCTGCGCGACCTGGTCCGCGAGCGGTACGGCGACAAGGCGCTCCGCGACCTGGGCACCAGCACGACCGACACCTCGCTCGTGACGGCGCTGCTCGCGGGCGACCCGGACCGCAGCCTCGAGGCCACCGCGCTCGACGTCCTGCCCGAGCTGCGCGGCGCCTTCTCCCTCGTCTTCATGGACGAGCACACGCTGTACGCCGCGCGGGACCGGCACGGCATCCGGCCGCTGGTGCTCGGCCGGCTCGAGCGGGGCTGGGTCGTCGCCAGCGAGACGGCCGCCCTCGACATCGTCGGCGCCAGCGTCATCCGCGAGGTCGAGCCGGGCGAGCTGATCGCCATCGACGCCGACGGCTTGCGCAGCACCCGGTTCGCCGCCGCGGACCCCAAGGGCTGCGTGTTCGAGTACGTCTATCTCGCCCGGCCCGACACCACCATCGGCGGCCGCGTCGTGCACGAGGCCCGGGTCGAGATGGGCCGGCTGCTCGCCCAGCAGCATCCGGTCGACGCCGACCTGGTGATCCCGACGCCCGAGTCCGGCACCCCGGCCGCGATCGGCTACGCCCAGGAGTCCGGGCATCCCCTACGGCCAGGGCCTGGTCAAGAACTCCTACGTCGGCCGGACCTTCATCGAGCCGAGCCAGACCATCCGCCAGCTCGGCATCCGGCTCAAGCTCAACCCGCTGCGCGAGGTGATCCGCGGCAAGCGGCTGATCGTCGTCGACGACACCATCGTGCGCGGCAACACCCAGCGCGCCCTGGTCCGGATGCTGCGTGAGGCCGGTGCGGCCGAGGTGCACGTGCGGATCTCGTCGCCGCCGGTGACCTGGCCCTGCTTCTACGGCATCGACTTCGCCAGCCGGGCCGAGCTGATCGCGACCGGTCTCTCGGTCGAGGAGGTCCGGGCCAGCATCGGCGCCGACAGCCTGGGCCACCTGAGCGAGGCCGGCATGGTCGCCGCCACCGAGCGCCCGGCCGACAAGCTGTGCACGGCCTGCTTCACCGGCATCTACCCGATCGCCCTCCCCGACGTCGACCGGCTCGGCAAGCACGTCCTGGAGACGTTGCCCGGGCTGGGCTCCGCTCTGCCGGTGGCCCGGGCCGAGACCGCGACGCTGCCGCTCGCCGATGTCGAAGGCGTCACGACGTCGGCGTCCGCCGGGGCGGCCGACGCGTTGAGCCGCCCGTGAGCGGGTCGCCGGAGGGTCTGACCTACGCGGCGGCCGGCGTCGACACTGAGGCGGGTGACCGCGCCGTCGCGCTGATGAAGGGCTGGGTCGCCAAGACCCAGGGCCCCGAGATCCTCGGCGGCATCGGCGGGTTCGCCGGACTGTACGACGCCCAGCGGCTCACGTCGTACGCCCATCCGGTCCTGGCCACGAGCACTGACGGCGTCGGCACCAAAGTTGCCATCGCACAACAGTTGGACATTCACGACACCATCGGCTTCGACCTGGTCGGCATGGTCGTGGACGACATCGTCGTGTGCGGCGCGGAGCCGCTGTTCATGACCGACTACATCGCCTGCGGGCACGTCGTGCCGGAGCGGATCGCGTCGATCGTCAAGGGCATCGCCGAAGCCTGCGTCGTGGCCGGCTGCGCCCTGGTCGGTGGCGAGACGGCCGAGCACCCGGGACTGCTGGCGCCGGACGAGTACGACGTGGCGGGCGCGGCGACTGGCGTCGTGGAGCGGGACCGGATCCTCGGCCCGCAGCGGGTCGTGGCCGGCGACGTCGTCGTGGCCATGGCGTCGAGCGGCCTGCACTCCAACGGCTACTCGCTGGTGCGCGGCGTCGTCCGCGCGGCCGGCTGGAGCCTGGACCGGGAGGTCGAGGAGCTGGGCCGGACCTTGGGGGCGGAGCTGTTGACGCCGACCAAGGTCTACGCCGCGGACGTCCTGGACCTGGTCCGGTCCGGTCTCGAGCTGCATGCGCTCAGCCACGTGACCGGCGGCGGGCTGGCGGCGAACCTGGCCCGGGTGCTGCCGCCCGGGCTGATCGCCGATGTCGACCGGTCGACCTGGCGCCCGGCGCCGATCTTCGGGCTGGTCCAACGGCTCGGCGCCGTGCCGGCCGAGGACCTCGAGCGCACGCTGAACATGGGCGTCGGCATGGTGGCCGTCGTACCGGAGGCGAGCGTCGACGGCGTCGTACGGCGGCTGGCGGAGCGCGACGTCATGGCCTGGCCGGCTGGACGCGTGCGTGACGACGACCTGCCGCTGGACCAGCCGTCACGTGGGGCCAAGGGCGTCGACGGAGGAGCCGTCGCCTTGGTCGGAACGTACGCCTAGGTACGACTAGTGCTGTGAGCCCGACGCCCAGGCGCCGTAGTCGTCCTCGTCATCCTCGGAGTCAGAGCCCGCCTCCCCAGCGGTCCTGACATTGGCGGGCGGAGCTCCGTGGAGCTCGCGCTGCAGAGCGTCGAGGTTCGTGTCGGGGGTGTAGTACTTCAACTCCCGGGCGACCTTCGTCTGCTTGGCCTTGGCACGGCCGCGCCCCATGGCGTCGACCCCCTCATGCGTCGTCCGGGGCGGCACGCAAAGGCGGCCCCGGGAGTGGTGTTATTCGTGGTCCCCACGCTACATGCTCTTCAGCCCGTTCGTCGCCCCGGCCCCGGACTCGTTATCCAGGCCCGGGCCCAGGCGTTCACCCATTTGGCGGTCATCGTTCGCTGAGCACAGATCTAACGTGGAGCGATCACCCGGTCACATTTGGTGCCCGGGCGGGAGGGGATCGCCATGGTGGACCAGGGCGGGCAGGTGAGCCGGCTTCAGCTGGCCCGCCTCGTGCGCCTGCTGGTCTGCGTGGCCGCTGTCGCGGTCGGCTGGACCGTCCTGGCCGGAGCCACCACTGCTCGAGCGTCCGAAACTGCGCCGGGGCGAACCCTCGGGGGGCTCACCCCGGCGCTGTCGGCGACGCTCAAGACGGTGCAATCGACGGTGGTTTCGACGGTGCAATCGACGGCTGCAGGCGGCGGCGAACGAGGTCCGGCCCGCCGACGGCCCAAGGCCTCGCGTCAAAGCGGTCCCCCGAACGGTCAGCACCCTGCTGCCTGGGCCGCGGACGAAGCCTCGGCCGCCCGGCCGGCGCGGGTCGCCTAGGGTTCCGCCCGCAACGATGCAACTACGCGTCACATGTGACGCGTAGTTGCATCAATGCGGGGCTGGCGCAGGTGACGACGCGGCTGACCGCGGACCTGCGGGCCTGGGATCTGCCGGTCCTGCCGGTCCTGAACCTGCCCGTGCTGCCGGTGCTGAACCTGCCGGGCCTGCCGGTGCTGAACCCGCCCGTCCTGAACCTGCCGGACCTGCCGGTGCTGGGCCTGCCGCCCGCCGCAGGCCCCGGTCAGACCCGCGCCCCCGCCGGTCCGCAGCCTGCGTCGTACGGGCGGATCGCGCCGGGCACAGCCGAGCCCTACGGTGCAGCCCTCGGCCCGGTCGCGACGAGCCGGAGCACCGGGGACACGGCGCGCGCTGACGGCCAGGGACGACCCGTCCCGGCCTCGCCGCCGCCGCCGCCCGGCCCGGCGCCGGAGCACGGCCTCCTCCCACCGGGAGCCGGGGCCGCCGCGGCCGGCTGGTCCCTCGCCGCCGCTGCCGCCGGGCTGCTCTGGCTGGCCTCCCTCGGCTCCGGTCGTCGACGCAGTCCCGTCGACCGGCGCGTGCCGGCATCTCGGGTTCTGCGCCCGATTCCGCGCCCAGCCTGACCGGGCCCGGCCGGCCTCGTCGCCGGTGCGGCCCCTGAGCGGCCTCTGCCGCTCTTCCATTCCCTGTCAGGAGCTAGCAATGAACCTCACTCTGTCCAGATTGCTGCGCGCCGGCGTCCTCGCCGGCGGGCTGATCGCGGTAGGCGCCGGAGTGGCGCACGCCGACGAAACCACCAGCGGGCATGACGGCCTGCTGTCCGGCAACCAGATCGTCGTACCGGTCCAGGTGCCGATCACCGTCAACGGCAACGCGATCGCGGTGCTCGGTCGAGCCTTGGCCACTTCGGCCGGTCACTCGACGAAGCCCTCGACCACCCCAACGGGTACGACGCACAGCCCGTCCACGCACCACTCAGCCACGACGAGCGGGCGGCACTCGATCGGTTCGGGCAACCAGGTCGTCGCGCCGATCCAGGTCCCGATCCTGTTGCGGGGCAACGCACTAGCCGTCCTCGGTCACGCGGCGGCAAGCCCGTCGACCGGGACGAGCCAGCCGACCGGGACGACCGGACGAGCCAGTCGACCGGGACCAACGGGCCGACCACGACCGGCGATGGTTCGGTCGGCTCGGGCAACCAGGTGGTCGCACCGGTGACAGTGCCGGTCACCGTTGGCGGCAACGCGATCGGCGTCCTTGGCGCCGCGAGCACCACGCCGCCCGCGACAACGTCGACGACACCCACCACACCGACCGAACCGACCACACCGGCACACCGGCCGACCCGACACCAGTCGGGCCCGCCGGGACCGGGACCAGCACGGTGCTGGGTGAGCGGCTGAGCGCGAGCCTGGCCGGTCTGGCCGGAACGGCAGCGGCGGGAACCCAGTCCCTGGCCCAGACCGGCGGCGCGCCCTTGTTGCTGGCCGGCGCGGGTGTCCTGCTGGTCCTGGCCGGCGGGATCGCCCGTTGGGCCGGCCGATCTGACTCCAGCGGTCTGAAGTGGGGCGGAACCGCGACCTCGGCCGGTCAGTCGGGCGGCCTCGACACCTAGCGGGGCAGCCAGATCCGGTCGGGTGTCCCCTCGGTGGCCATCCGCCGCTCGGCCAACCGGTCGGCGGCCACCGAGGGCGGCACCTGGCCGGCCTCGGCCTCGGCCAGGACATCGAGCGTGGTCTGGAAGATCCGCTCCGTCCGGGCCTTGGCCCGGGCGAAGTCGAAGCCATGCCGCTCGTCGGCGACCTGGATGACCCCACCCGCGTTGACCATGAAGTCGGGCAGATAGAGCGTTCCGCGCTCGCGGAGCAGCTCGGCGACCTCCGGCGTGGCCAGCTGGTTGTTGGCCCCGCCACAGACCAGCGCGGCGTCCAGAGCAGCCGACCACATCAGCGGTGAGCGCGTGGCCGAGGGCGCACGGCGCGTAGACGTCGAGCCGGCGGGCGAGCAGCTCGGACGTCGACCCGACGGCTTCGACCTCCGGATGGGCGGCCAGCACCCGGCGTACGGCGTCGTCGTTGACGTCCGTGATGATCACCGTCGCGCCGTCGGTGACCGCGTGCTCGGCGAGCAGCCGGCCGACCTTGCCGACGCCGGCGATGCCGACGGTGCGCCCGGCCAGAGTCGGTGCGCCCCAAAGGTGCTGGGCGCCGGCCCGCATGCCCTGGTAGACCCCGAACGCGGTCAGCACCGAGGAGTCGCCGGCCCCTCCCGCCGACTCGCTGCGCCCGGTCACGAAGTCGCACTCGGTGGCGACGATGTCCATGTCCGCGACGTACGTGCCGACGTCGCACGCTGTGACGTAGCGACCGCTGAGCGACTGGACGAAACGGCCATAGGCGCGCAGCAGGTCCGGCGTCTTGAGGACGGCCGGGTCGCCGATGATGACCGCTTTGCCGCCGCCGTGGTCGAGCCCGGCCAGCGAGTTCTTGTAGGCCATGGCCCGGGACAGCTCGAGCACGTCTGCCAACGCGTCGTCGTCGCTGGGGTAGGGGTAGAAGCGCGTTCCGCCCAGGGCCGGGCCGAGGGCGGTGTTGTGGATCGCGACGATGGCGCGCAGCCCGGAGGCCTCGTCGTGACAGAACGCCACCTGTTCGTGGCCGAACACGTCGGAGGTGGGGCGGTCGAAGACATTGGCGGGCAACGGTTTCGGTCCTCGGGTCGGGTCGGGTCGAGTGGGCCGGACCGGACTAATCAGGATATGTCCGGGCGGCAGATGACCTGCGCGCTCGGCCGATCCGCCGACTTGCCCAGGTGCCGGGTGTCACCGGCCTGGGATAGCGTACGGCGAGTCCCTGGACACGCCTCGTGGTGACAGCGACACTCAAGACGGTGGTTCCTACCCGGATTCGTGCAATGGTGTCGGAATCATCAGCCTTCGGGCGAGTTACCGATGGACTCCGTGATGCGGAGGCGAGCAAGCGTTAATCTCGGACTCGTCCGAGTTTGGTGGTCAGCAACATCGATCGACGACCGTGGTTGGCCGGTCGGCGATGGCCCGTCCACGGATGCACGTGATTGCCCCTGTAAGCAAGACCGACGAGGAGACCCCATGGCCACCCGTAGCCCTGACGCCGAGCCGTTGCTCACGCCGGCGGAGGTCGCGGCTCTCTTCCGAGTTGACCCGAAGACGGTCACCCGCTGGGCCAAGGCGGGCAAGCTCACCTCGATCCGAACGCTCGGCGGACACCGCCGATACCGTGAGGCCGAGGTCCGTCAGCTGCTCGCGGGAGTTCCGCAGCAGCGTTCGGACGGCTGAAGAAGCTTTACCTCCCCTGACGCTCGAGGGCGGGAACCCCAACGGGTTCCCGCCCTCAAGTGTCTGTGCGCCGGTCTGGTGACGTGGGTCAGGCGGCCTGCTGCAGGCGCTCCAGCTCGACCTCGAACTCGGCGGCGAGCTCGGCCACCAGGTCGTGCGGTCCTCCGCCACGGCCATGTTGACCCGCTCGGTGTACGACAGCTCCAGCGCGCGGATGTCCGCGGCGGGCGTCGAGTCCAGCTTCATGTCGATCTCTCCATCGGTTTTTCTCAGGGTGAGTCGTGCTCGGTCGTGTGGGAGGGCGCCCCGTTGCGCGGATCCGTTGGCGGATCTTTCCCCCAGTCCTATTCAACAGTCGGATCGGCAGGTCGATCCCCCGGAACGAGACATAGGCCTTGTGAACTCAATCACAAGGCCTATGTCCTGACATAGTCGCTACTTCTTCTTGCCGGCCAGGTCCTTGAGGATCTGCTGGCTGGCCAGCTTGCCGGGCGCGCCCATGACGCAGCCGCCGGGGTGGGTCCCCGAGCCGCACTGGTAGTAGCCGTCGATCGGCGTCCGGTACTGGCTGTAGCCCGGGGCCGGCCGGAAGAAGTACATCTGCGGGGCGAAGAACTCGCCGGCGAAGATGTTGCCCTCGGTCAGGCCGACGACCCGCTCGATGTCCAGCGGCGTGACGACCTCGCGGTGGATGCACCAGGTCGCCGAAGCCGGGGAAGAACGACTCGAGGGTCGCCTGCACCGTGTCGCCGAACTTCTGCCGCTCGGTGTCCCAGTCGCTGCCCTTGAGGTGGTACGGCGCGTACTGCACGAAGCACGACATGACGTGCTTGCCGGGCGGCGCCATGTCGGGGTCGACGGTCGACTGGATGCGCGCAGTCGATGTAGGGCCGCTGGCTGTACCAGCCGTACTTCGCGTCGTCGAAGGCCCGCTCGAGGTACTCGATCGACGGCCCGATGTTGGTGAAGCCGCGGTACTGGTCGGTGCGGTCGCCGAGCGCCGGGTAGCGCGGCGGGCCGTCGAGGGCGAAGTTGACCTTGGCCGAGGTGCCCTGGAACTTCATCCGGTTGATGTTCTCGACCAGGTCGCTGGGCAGCTCGCGGGGCTCGACCAGCTGGGTGAAGGTACGCCGCGGGTCCAGCGCGCTGACGACGGTCTTGGCCGAGAGCTCGGTGCCGTCCTTGAGGGCGACGCCGACGGCGCGGCCCTCCTTGGTGATGACGCGTGTCGACGTCGGCGTCGAGCAGGATCTCGGCGCCGTAGGCCTGGGCCGCGCGGGCCAGCACCTGGGTGAAGCCGCCGTTGCCGCCCTTGTGGAACGCCCACGAGCCGAAGTGGCCGTCGTGCTCGCCGAGGGAGTGGAACAGCAGGACCAGCCCGGAGCCCTGGGACATCGGGCCGACCTTGGTGCCGATGATCCCCGAGGAGGCGATGTAGCCCTTGAGGATGTCGCTCTCGAAGTAGTCGTCGAGGAAGTCCGCCGCGCTGCCGGTCAGCAGCCGGACCGCGTCGTGCATGACCTTCTGCGGCGACGTCGCGCAGGTGCGAGACCAGCCAGGCGATGTCGTCGAGGTCCTCCGGCGACTTGCCGAAGATGTTCGGCGGCACCCGGTCGAACAGCGGCTTGATCGACCTGGCAGACCCGCTCGATGTCGTGCTCGTAGCGGTCCATCGCGTCGGCGTCGTGCGCCGAGTGCCGCATGATCTCCTTGATGTTCTCGTCGCGGTCCTGGCCGAGCAGCAGGTAGTCGCCGTTCTCCATCGGGGCGAACGAGCTACGGCATCAGGATCGGCATGAAGCCGTGCTTGACCAGCTCGAGCTCCTGGATGATGTCCGGCCGCAGCAGGCTCAGCGCGTAGGAGAACGTCGTGAAGTGGAAGCCCGGCACGAGCTCCTCGGTGATGGCGGCGCCACCGACCAGGTGCCGGCGCTCGAGGATCAGCGTCTTCAGGCCGGCCTTGGCCAGGTAGGCGCCGTTGACCAGGCCGTTGTGGCCGCCGCCGACGATGATCGCGTCGTACTTCTTGCTGGTGGGCTTGGTGTTGCGGGGCTTGGTGTCGGTTGCCATGTCAGGCGCTCGCCGTCTTCCGTGGGGGGTTGAACAAGGGCAGCTTGGCCACGTCGGCTGCGACCGTCTGGTACTGGTGGTTGATGGTCAGCTCGAGGTTGACCCGCGAGCCGACGGCCGCGTGCTTCGGGGCGGACCCGGGCCAGCGCGATGTGCCGTTGCAGGACGGGGGAGTACATCAGGCTGGTGGCGTAGCCGATCCGCTCACCCTTGTCGTCGTACAACATCGACTCGTAGTCGAGCGGGGTCTCGTCCTTCGGCGGGATCAGGCCGGCCTCGTTGTAGAGCCGGTTGTAGTCGGCCCAGTCGAGCGTCAGGCCGACGGTCGCCCAGCGCGAGGTCTTGTCCTTGATCTCGCGGCGGATCGCGTCGCGGCCGATGAACGGCCGGTCCTCGTCGTCGATGCCCTTGAGCATCCAGCCGAAGCCGAGCTCCTTGGCCGTGACCCGCTGGTGGTCGTTGTAGGCGAACCGGCTCGAGGAGAACTCGACGTTGATGAGGACCAGGCCGGCCTCGATGCGGGCCATCAGCAGGGCCTCCTCGCCGAAGGCCCGCATGCCGTAGGCGCTTCCGGCCTCGATCGACCGCGTCGAGGACCGCGATGGCGTCGTCGGCGCGGGACCATGACCTCGTAGCCGAGGTCGCCGGTGTAGCCGGTGCGCGAGATGGTCACCGGCGCCTTGCCGATCTTGGTGTTGACCAGCCCGAAGAACGCGCAGGTCGTCGACCTCCGGGGCGACCTGCGCGAGGATCTCGCGCGACCGCGGGCCCTGGACGGCGAGGATCCCGTACTCGTCGCTGACGTCCTCGATCTCAACCTGGAGCCTGCCGACCAGGTCGCGCAGGTAGCCGACGTTGGGCTCGGCGCAGGTCAGCAGGAACTCGTTGTCGCGAGTGGCGGAAGAGCACGCCGTCCTCGAGCACGTAGCCGTCGTCGTCGCACCACACGGTGTACTGCGCGCGGCCGGGCCGGCAGGTGCGGATGTCGCGCGTCATCACGCCGGCGAGGAACTGCTCGGCGTCCTTGCCGCGGATCCAGTACTTGTAGAGCGGCGAGGTGTCGAAGAAGCCGGCGCTGTTGCGGATCCCGAAGTACTCGTGCTTGGCCGACGTGTCGTAGCGCAGCGCCGACAGGTAGCCGGACCAGTGCGAGTACAGACCGGTGGTGTTGAGCTCGCTCAACCGCTCGTGGAACGGCGTGGTCTTGATCATGGCCGACAACCTAGCCAGTTATTGGACAGGTGCGCAATAGCGGCCTAGGGTGCGCGCGTGGCCCGGATGACTCCCGATCAGCGGCGCGAGGCGATCATCGACGCCGCGCTCGTCGTGATGGCCCGCAAGGGCATGGCCGGCACGACGGTGCGCGACGTCGCCGACGAGATGGGCACGTCGAGCGGGCTGATCCACCACTACGTCGCGTCGATGGACGACCTGCTGGCGGCGGCGTTCGAGCAGGTCGCCGGCCAGGACCTCGAGTCGACCCGGGCCGGGATGGCGGCGGGGGTCGGCGCCGTGCGAGCGGCTGGCGCTGTTCTTCGCCAACTACGCGCGGGCCGACGAGGACTGGGCCTTCCAGATGTGGCTGGACGCCTGGGCCGAGGCGCCGCGCCGGCCGGCGGTCCGGGCCGTCTCGCACCGGCTCAACGTGGCCTGGCAGCAGCTGCTGGTCGACGCCATCGAGGAGGGCGTGGGTTCAGGGGTCATGGCCTGCGCCGACCCGGACGCGACGGCCTGGCGGATCGTGTCGCTGCTGGACGGGTTGTCGTTGCAGGCCGTCGCGCACCGGGCGTCGATCGACCGGGAGTCGGTCACCCGCTGGAGCGCGGCGTACGCCGAGTCCGAGCTGGCCCTGCCCGCCGGCACGCTCTCCGCCCCGGCGTCTTCGCCACCCTCGCCGGCGCCCTCCGGACCTGCTTCACCCGCGCGCGTCCCGCATTGAGGCAACTACGCGTCAAATATGACGCGTAGTTGCCTCAATGTCGGGCGCAGGCCCCGGCGGCGGTGCGCAGCCGGCCTAGACATCAGTCGCGGACGTAGTAGTCGCCGCGGCTTTCGTCGAAAGCTCCCTCCGGCGCGGCAGCACCGTCGGTATCGGCGGCCGGACCCGCACGGGCACGGGTCGTTGCCGCCGAGCTTCTCGGTCAGCTCCTTGCCGGCGCCGACGACCCGGTCGCCGCGCTTGACCCGGCTCTCGCTAGAGGGAACCCCCTGCGGCGCTTGCTCATCGGCTCAAAAGGACGCCTGGGCGTCCGGGTTGCGGCTCATGGTGCACCTCCGGGTCATTGCGGGAGCAGTCATCCCGAGGCTCAGGGTAGGGAGCCGCGCGACGGCGTGCACCAACGGGTTTCGCCCGGCCCGCGCCGCAGCCCGCATTGATGCAACGGCGCGTCATATTTGACGCGTAGTTGCATCAATAACCGGTCCAGCGGAGTCCGGGCGCTTCAGTCGATATCAGTCGTCGGGCGCTAGTCGAGGGTCAGTTCCTCGAGCACGCGGCGGAAGGTGGCGTAGCGCCGGCTGCCGACGCGCTCGGCCCAGGCGGCCTCGATCCGGGCGATGCGGTCGGAGACCCGGCGGACGGTGCGGTGGCCGAGCGGGGTGCGCAGGACGATCCGGGTACGCCGGTCGCCCGGGTCGGTCGCCACCTTGAGGTGGCCCGTTTCCACGAGCCGGCTGACGAACTGCCCGCAGCCTTGCTTGGACATGCCGACCCGCTCGCCGAGCTCGGTGATGCTGATCCCCTCGGCCGGAACCGACGTCATCACCCGGAAGTGCGACTGCCTCAGCCCACCCCACTCCTCGGCGGCGAAGGTCGCTCGGACCTCGTTGAGCAGCAGCCCCATCAGCATGGGCACGTGCTGCTCTTCCGATGCGGCAACCTGGTTGACCGAAGTCATAAACCTACTTTACCATTCCGGAACTAGTAAACACACTTTCCTGTCCAAGGTCGGAGGCGAGCCGCCATGAGTGACCGCAGTGTCCTCGGGCCGGCCGACGTGTCCGATGCCGATCTGGCCGAGATCGTCGCCCGCTGGCTCGGTCAGGACCCGTCGACCGTCGAGCTGGTCGACTCGTCGGCCGAGGTCGTGCCCTACGACCTCGACGCCATCACCACGGCCGGCCGCTACTGGGTCAGCGGCACGGCCCGGACCCCCGACGGCGTCCTACCGTTCCGGTTCTTCGTCAAGCACGTGCAGTCCTGGAGCCGTTCGCCACTGTTCGTGAATGTTCCGCCGGAGCACCACGAGATGGCAGAGGCCAGCGTGCCGTGGCGAACCGAGCCGTTGATCTACCGCTCCGACCTCGCCGAACGTCTGCCGGCCGGCCTCGCCATGCCCCGGGCGGTGGCGGTCCGTGACCTCGACGAGAAGTCGGGCGTGGTCTGGCTCGAGGCGGTCCCGAACATCCAGCGCGAGTGGTCGGTCGACCAGCTCGCCCGCGCGGCGTACCTGCTCGGCCGGCTGGCCGGCAGCCCAGCGGTCCGCGAGCTGGCCAGCATCGGCGAGCGGGCGCGCACCTACTCGACTCGGGTGTACGTCGAGGGACGGCTCACCCTCCAGGTCCTGCCCCTCCTGCGCAGCGACGAGATCTGGCAGCACCCCTTGGTGGCGACGGCCTTCGACCCGGCCCTGCGCCAGCGGATGCTGGCCGCCGGCGACCGGGTGCCGGACTTCCTCGAGGAGATCGAGCGGGTGCCGCTCGGCACGGCCCACGGGGACGCCTGCACCAACAACCTTCTGGTGCAACCGGATTCGGATGACCTGGTCCTGATCGACTATGGCTTCTGGACCACTCAACCGCTGGGCTTCGACCTGAGCCAGCTCCTGGTCGGCGACGTTCAGATCGGACGTCGACCGGCCAGCTGTCTCTGGCCGGTCGAACAGGCCTGTACGCCGGCCTACATCGAGGGGCTGCAGGACGAAGGCTGCGACGTCGACCCCACAGTCGTACGCCGCTCGCACGCGCTGCTGATGCTGTTCTACTCCGGGCCTGTCGGCAATTCCGTTCGAGCATCTCGAGGCCGAGCCCACACCCGAGCTGCATCGGATCGCGGCCGAGCGGGCCGCCGCTGCGCGGTTCATGCTGGACCTGGTCGACGCGACCGAATGAGCGCTGGCAGGAGCATCACGGCCGCGTCGTCTCGAACAGCTCCAGGGTGGAGTTGTAGTAGCGGTCGGTCTGACCGAGGTGCTCCAGGCCGATCCGGCGGCAGACCCGTTGTGACGCAACGGTTTTCCGGGTAGGTCACCGCAACGACCCGCTCGATGCCGCTGTCGAACGCGTGAGCCAGCACCGCACCGGCAGCCTCGGTTGCGTAGCCGTGGCCCCACGCAGCCGGATGAAAGTGCCAGCCGATCTCGATGTCACCCGACGGCTCCAGGGGCTCGGTCGGCCCCGACGCCGGGATGTCCTTGAGCAGGACGTTGCCCAGGAGAGCGCTGTCTTCGCTCCGCTCGACCGCCCACAGCCCGAGCACCGGGCCGGAGGCCGCCTGCCAGCGCTCGATCGCCGCCACGGCCTCCGTCCCGGTCGACCATGACGCGCGGCCGGTCGCCGAGGTACTGCTGGACCTCCCACCGGGAGTAGGCGTCGAACACGAAGTCGACGTCGTCCGGCGCTCCAGTCGCGCAGGACCAGTCGCTCGGTGTGCAGCGGTGGCGGCATGGGTCGACCCTAGGTCGTGACGACGATGCGGCCGTCGGTGTCGCCCGCCTGCCTGACGGGCCCAGGCCGCGCCGACCTCGCTCAGCGGCACCGCCTCGTGCCGGACCGAGATGGTGCCGGCGGCCGCGTGGCCGAGGACGCCCTCGAGCGCGGCCCGCCGCTGCTCCACGCTCAACGCGTTGTTGGTGTAGCCGATCACTGCGGCCGAGCGGCTGCGCAGCAGGGCCGAGTCCCAGACGGCGTCCGGACCGGCACTGCTGCCCAGGTTGACCAGATGCCCGTGGTTCGCGAGCAGCCTCGCGGCGGCAGTGGCGGGGAGCCCGCACAGGGGGTCGACCACCACGTTGTAGGGCCCCTCGCCGGCCGCTGCCATGGCCTCGGCCAGTGCCGTCACCGCGGCCGGGTCGCGCGGATCGCCTCCGTCCGGCAGGGCGACCACCGCATCCGCCCCGGCCTGCGTGGCGCACTCGCGGGCGCGCGCCGATCGGGCCGCGGCGACGACCCGGTCGGGCGCCGTACCGGTGGGCCAGCTGGATCGCGACCTGGCCGACCACACTGCCGCCGCCGAGGACGAGCACCCGGTCGCCGATGGCCAGCGTGCCGGGACCGTTCAGGATCGACCAGGCCGCAACGGCCGAGAGCCCGAGCGCGGCCACCGCCGCGGTCATCGATGTCGTACCGGGATGGCGACCAGGTCGTCGTCCGGCACGACGCACAGCTCGGCCACGCTGCCGTCACCGGCGCTCATCCCGGCGGACGTGGCGAACCAGACCCGCGTCCCCGGGGCCAGCCGGTCCGACTCGCCGTACGACGCCAACCCCTTGCACCCCAGGCACGTACGGCGTCGGCGGGCGCCCCGAAGTACGACGTGCCGCTCGCGCAGAGCTGGTCCAGCGGCACGATCGGCGCGGCCGTCACGGCGCACCAGTGACTGGCCCGGGCCGGGCGTCGGGTCGGGATGCTCGGCGTACGACGGTGCCTCGCCGAGGGTGTGGATGACGGCGGCGCGCATGTCAGGTCGCGATGTCCGGGTAGGGCAGCGAGTACGCCGCGAGCCGCTCGCGCGTACTCCAGCTGGAAGCCGAGCGGCTGGTCGTGGTCGCGCTCGAACATCGCGATGAACAGGGTCAGCGTGAGGAACGGGTGCGCGCCCAGCTCGAACAGCGCGGGGTAGTCGTGGCTGGCCAGGGCCGCGCGCTCGGTCGTCGGTGAAGCGCGAGCCAGGTGGACCGCTCGGCGGCCGGGCAGTTGAGGATCTCGTTGGCCTTCTCGCGCCTCCCACCAGGTCACCGTGCCGGCCGGGTCGTCGCGATAGCGCTCGACCAGCTCGGGGTCGCGGTCGACGGTGTAGAGGAACTTGTTCAGCAGGTACTTGCTCATGCCGTCGCCTCCCGTCGGAGCGCCGTTCGGGTACCAGGTGAAGTACGCCTCCATCGTGTGGAACAGGTCGAGGTTGTCGACGTAGTCGGCCCTCGCGCCGTCGCCCGCGACGCCCATCATCAGCATGAAGTCCATGAAGCCGTGGGTGGCGTTGCCCGGAGCGTGCAGGCTGTCCAAAGTCACCTCGGCGCAACAGGTCTCGAGGTCGCCGGTCGCGATCCACTCGACCGCCTTGGCGTCGAACTCGGGGTCCGGCCCGTGCGGCCCGAACTGGCGCGGGCCGCCCAGCTCGAGCGAGAGGTGACCGGTGCCGATGACCGCGACCCGCTGGTCGCCGGGCATCGACTCGACCAGCTCGCGGATGGTCCGGCCGAGCTGGACGAACCGCTCGGGCCGGGGCAGCGGCGGCGCGAAGATGTTGGTGTAGATCGGCACGATCGGCAGGTCGGCCTGCGGGCCGCAGCGTGATGATCGGGCAGGTGATGCTGTGGTCGATCCGCAGCTCGTTGCTGAACGCGAGGTCGAAGCCGGCGTCCAGGCCGCCGCGCAGGATGTGCGCCGAGAACGCCTCGTCGCCGGCCAGCCGGAACCGCGGCAGCCCGAACTCGCGCTCCTCGTTGTACCAGTTGGCGTCGTACATGGGCGCTTTGCCGACGAGGAACTGCGGCATGTTGTCCAGCCACAGCTGGTGGAAGTGGTCGCTGCCGACCATGACCAGCACGTCGGGCCGGGCGGCGGTGAGCGTCTCGCGGAACCGCTCGATCTTGGCCACCCACTCGTCGGCGAACGGCGGCCGGTCGGCGCCGGTCGAGGTGCTGGCCCGGTAGTAGAACGGGTGGTGGGTCGAGGCGATCACGGCGACGAGCTCAGCCATGGTTGGGGGTGCTCCCTTCGTCGGTCCAGTCCAGCGGCACCTCCACGGCGTGCCGCTCGACGTCGCGGTAGATGTCCATCGCCAGCCGGCCGGGCTCGCTCCTCGGCCAGCTGGCCGAGCAGCCCGGCCGAGCGGGCCAGCAGCGACACCCCGCGCAGCAGGTCGACCGGCAGGCCGAGGTCGGCCAGCGCGGCCCCGCAGACGCCGGCGCCGTTGAGCGGCAAGGTGCGGCCGAGCACCTGCGGGTGCACCCGGCCGATCGCCTCGAACAGCTGCAGGTGCGGCCCGCGCGTGCCCTCCTCGGTCGCGATCCGGATCAGCGCCGGCGTGCGCGGGTCGAGCTCCTTGTGCACCGGATGGCCGAGGCCGGGGACGAACCGGCCTGCGGCGCGGGCCTTTTGGACCGCGCCGAGGGCGACCGCGTCCCACCCGGCGTCGTCGGCCGGCAGCTCGGTCAAGCCGGCGAGCTCGTCGGCCAGGAACCGGGCGCAGTCCTCGGTGACGCCGAGGAAGCGCGACCCGCCGCCGAGCAGCCCGGCGGCCAGTGCGCCCTGCAGCGAGTCGGGGGCGGACAGGTAGGTCACCCGGGCGGCGATCGCGGTCGGGGTGAAGCCGTGGTCGGCCAGCGCGACCAGGACCGACTCGAAGACCCGCACCTGGCCGGCGGTCGGGCGGCGCCGGGCCAGCATCCAGAGCGCGAGCTCGCCGAAGCCGACCTGGCCCATCAGGTCGCCGGCCAGGTCGTGGCCGAGCAGCCGGATGCTCGTGGCGTCGGAGACGCCGAGCGAGGTGGGGTACGTCGGCCGTTCGCTGGTGTCGTCGTCCGCCATCACGTCCTCCGGTTCGGTCAGCCAGGCCCGCAGCTCGGCGCCGTGTTCGTCGAGCTCCGGCGGCGGCAGCTCGTGCCGGGTCGGGGTGCGGGAGAAGCGAATCGGGTTGCGGATCGTCGGGACCGCCGCTGCGCCCGACCCGACGACCGCCACCGGCTCGAGCCCGAGGTCGGTCGCGAACTGCACCCCCTCGGCGATGCTGTTGATCGGGGCGCACGGCACGCCGGCCGCGATCAGCGCGTCGTACCACTCCTGTCGGGTGCGTCGGGCGAGCGCCGCGACCAGCAGCGGCCGCAGGGCCTCACGGTTGGCCGTGCGGTCCTGGTTGCGGGCGAAGCGCGGGTCGCCGACGAGCTCCTCGACGCCGAGCACGCTGCACAGCCGGGCGAACTGGCCGTCGTTGCCGGCGATGACGACAGCTCGCCGTCGGCGGTCGGCAGCGGTTCGTACGGGAACAGGCTCGGGTGGGCGTTGCCCATCCGGTGCGGCACGGTGCCGCCCGCGACGTACGCGCTGGTGTGGTTGACCAGGCCGGACAGCGCGGCCGACATCAGGTCGACCTCGACCCGCTGGCCGAGGCCGGTGCGCTCGCGATGACGGAGCGCGGCGAGGATGCCGATGGTGGCCTGCAGCCCGGACATGACGTCGAAGACCGAGATCCCGGCTCGGTACGGCGGCCCGTCCGGGTCGCCGGTCAGGCTCATCAGCCCGGACATGGCCTGCACCATCAGGTCGTAGCCGGGCAGCGCCGCGCCCTGGCCCGGCCCCGAAGCCGGTGATCGAGGCGTAGACCACCCCGGGGTTCGTCGCTGCGACGGTGTCGTAGTCCAGGCCGTACTTGGCCAGCCCGCCGGGCTTGAAGTTCTCGATCACGACGTCGGCCCGCCGGGCCAGCTCCTGGGCGACCGCCGGTCGGCCGCGGCCGTGAAGTCGAGGGCGATCGAGCGCTTGTTGCGGTTGATCGCCAGGTAGTAGGTCGGCCACTCCGTCGCGGACCGGCGGCGCCAGGTGCGGGTGTCGTCGCCGCTCGGGCTCTCGACCTTGACCACGTCGGCGCCCAGGTCGCCGAGCAGCATCGTGGCGTAGGGGCCGGCGAGCACCCGGGAGAAGTCGGCCACCAGGAGACCGTCCAGCGGACCACTGTCCGTTGCGCTGCCTGTTGAGCTGGCTGTTGCGCTCTCCGGTGTCATCAGCCGGCCGGGGACAGCGTCTCGCGGGACACGGCCTGATAGCGGGCGAAGTCGGCGCTGATCTCGCCGGCGACCTCGATCAGCAGGGGCAGGTAGTCGCCCTGCAGCGTCTCCACCGACGTCTCGGCGGCATGCACGGTGACGTTGATGGCGGCGAAGACCCGCCCCTGTCCGTCGCGCAACGGCGCCGCCACCGAACGGATGCCGGCGGCCAGCTGCTCGTCGGTCAACGCCCAGCCGCGGGCTCGGACATCACGCAGGACCGCGTCGAGCTCGGCCCGCTCCGGCTGCCAGCGCGGCCGCACGTCCGAGCGGCTGGGCTCGGCCAGGGTGCGGTCGAGCTCTTCGGGGGTGAGACCGGCGAGGAGCACCTTGCCCAGCGAGGTCTGCGGCGCGGGGAAGCGAGTGCCGATATCCACTGCAAGGGCAATGATTTTCGGCACCGCGACCCGCGCGACGTAGACGATGTCCGAGCCGTCCAGCTGGGCGATCGAGCTCGACTCGTGGGTCCGGCGGACCAGCCCGCGCAGGTGCGGCCGGGCGATGTCCCAGAGCCCGAGCGACTGGACGTAGGTGTGGCCGAGCTCGAGCACCCGCGGGGTCAACGTGTAGCCGTCGACGCCCTCGACGGAGCGGCGCACATAGCCGAGCACCTCGAGCGTGCGCAGGATCCGGCGGGCGGTGGGCCGGGCCAGGTCGGCGACGGCGGCGACCTCGCTGAGCGACATCGTCGGGCGCCGGGCTCGAAGGAGCGGATCACGTCGAGGCCGCGCGCGATCGCCTCGACGAAGTCCGGGTCGCCGTCACGGCGGGCCATCGCACCCTCCCTCCGCGCCCCGATCCGACGGCCGGCGGATGTCCTCCGGAGGCCCGATTGCTCGCACCATACCCCCGGCGGCGGCACCCTTGACAGGCCACGCCGGGCCGTCGCAGAGTGACGCCAGCGGCCGAGCGACCGCTCTACGGACGACTGTCCGGACGAGGGAGCAGGTGACGACATGGGCCAGAGCGCGGGTGTCGAGTCGATCGAGCCGGGCCGGCCGGTCCTGTTCAAGGGCGGCCTGGTCCTCACGATGGACGACCAGCACTCGGTGCTGGCCGGGGGCGATGTCCTCGTGGTCGGCGACCAGATCGAGGCGGTCGGCACCGGGCTGACCGGGCCGGACGGCACGGTCGAGATCGACGCCACCGGCGGCATCGTCATGCCGGGCCTGGTCGACACCCACCGGCACATGTGGCAGACCGCGATGCGGGGCTACGGCGCCGACTGGACGCTCACCCAGTACTTCGTCTGGTACTACCTCGAGCACGGTCGCGCCTTCCGTCCCGAGGACGTGTACGCCGGCAACCTGCTCGCCGCGATCGAGGCCCTCGACTCCGGCGTCACGACGACGGTCGACTGGTCGCACGGACTGCAGACGGCCCAGCACGCCGACGCGGCGGTCGACGCGCTGGAGTCGGTGCCGGGTCGGTTCGTGTTGGCCTACGGCAACATCCAGGCCGGTCCGTGGGAGTGGTCGGCGGCGCCGGAGTTCCGCGACTTCGTCGAGCGGCGGATGCACCGCAGCGACCTGCTCGGCTTCCAGATGGCCTTCGACGTGACCGGTGACCCGGCCTTCCCGGAGCGGGCTGCCTTCGAGGTGGCCCGGGAGCTCGACGTACCGGTCACGACCCACGCCGGCGTCTGGGGCGCCACGAACGACGACGGCATCCGGCTGATGTACGAGGGCGGCTTCATGACCCCGCGCAACATCTACGTGCACGCCGCCTCGCTCGGCACCGACTCCTACCACCAGATCGCGGCCACCGGCGGCTCGGTGTCCGTGTCGACGGAGAGCGAGCAGAGCTGCGGCCAGGGCTACCCGCCCACCTGGGTGCTGCGCTCGCACGACATCCCGGTGTCCATGTCGATGGACACCAGCGTGTGGCAGAGCGGCGACCTGTTCTCGGCCATGCGGGCCACCCTCGGCGCCGACCGCTCCCGCGACCACCTCGAGGCGCATGCGCAGAACGAGACGATCACCAACCACAAGCTGCGGGCCGAGCAGGTGGTGGAGTGGGCGACCCGCGGCGGCGCCCGCGCGCTCGGTCTGGACGACAAGATCGGCAGCCTCGAGGTCGGCAAGAAGGCCGACCTGGTGCTGATCAAGAACGACCGCTCACCGGCGATGTTCCCGATCCTGCATCCCTACGGCCACGTGGTCCTGCAGGCCCAGCGGGGCGACGTCGACACCGTCGTGGTCAACGGCCGGGTCGTGAAGCGGGCCGGTCAGCTGGTCGACGTCGACCTGGCCCGGGCGCGCAGTGCCGTCGAGTCGACGATCGAGCATCTCCGCTCGGACATGGGCGAGGAGGCGTGGGCGGCCGGCATGCAGCCGGAGATCCCGGACACCAAGATCCTGGACAACCCCTACACCTACACCGAGTTCCGGACGGACAGCACGCACGCCAACTGAGCCGGGCCGGCGGGGATAGGCCGGGTCAGGCCGGGTCAGGAGTCGGCCGGCTCGGCTTCCTCCGGGTCGACCGGACCGGCTGCGCCGTCGCGCTCGTCGCGGTCGGCCCACTCGATCAGCGCGGCCAGGTCGAACACCGCGTCGTCGATCCCGGCGTGCAGGTCACCCTTCTCGGCGTACCGGGCCGGGACGGTGGCGATGGTGAAGTCGCCGGGCAGCACGTCGTCGATCTCGCTCCACTCGATCGGGGTGGAGACGGTGCCCTCCGGGTTGCCCCGGACGCTGTACGCCGAGGCGATCGTGTGGTCCCGGGCGTTCTGGTTGTAGTCCACGAAAAGCATTGCGGGGTCACGGTCCTTGCGCCACCAGGTCGTCGTCACGTCGTCCGGCGCGCGACGCTCGACCTCGCGCGCGAAGGCCAGCGCCGCCCGCCGCACCTCCTTGAACCCGTACGCCGGGTGGATCCGCACGTAGATGTGCATCCCTTTGCCACCAGAGGTTTTCGGCCAGCCGACCGCGCCGAGGTCGTCCAGCACCTCGTGCGCGACGTGAGCCACCCGGCGTACCCGGTCGAAACCGCAGTCCGGCATCGGGTCGAGGTCGATCCGCCACTCGTCCGGCATCTCGGTGTCGGCCCGCCGGCTGTTCCAGGGATGGAACTCCACCGTCGACATCTGGACCGCCCAGATCACTGAGCCCAGCTCGGTGACGCAGAGCTCGTCGGCGGTGCGGTTGTAGCGGGGGAACTTCACCCGCACCGTCTCGACCCAGGGCGGGGCGCCGTGGGGGAGCCGCTTCTGGTGCACCTTCTCGCCGCTGACCCCGGTGGGGAAGCGGTGCATCATGCACGGCCGCTCGCGCAGCGCGTTGACGATCCCGTCGCCGACCGAGAGGTAGTAGTTGACCAGGTCGAGCTTGGTCTCGCCCCGGGCCGGGAAGTAGACCCGGTCCGGGTTGGTCACCCGGACGTCGCGGTCACCGACCTCGACCTCGATCGCCGGTGACTTCGCCGCCCCGCTCGCCATGCGACCAACCTAAGCGACAACGCGAAGGATCGTCCGTGCCATGACCCGGACGATCCTTCGCCTTGTCGACGGCTCAGTCGACGACGACGCTGATCGGCGTACCGATCTCGATGGTCCGCGACACCGTGCAGGTCTTGTCGTGCGACGTCTTGACCACTTTGGGCAGGATCTCGCGCGCGGCATCCCCGGCCGCACCCTCGGGGAAGCGGACCTGGAAGGTCAGGACCAGGTCCTCGAGCCGGTTGCCGGCCTCGTCGCGGACATACCGGGCGTCCATCCGGGCCTCGAACTGGTCGGCCGGCGAACGCCGCCCGGTCACGACGTCGACGTCCACGGCCGTGCAGGCGGCGATCGAGGCAAGGAACAGCTCGACCGGGGTGAAGCCGTCGGGGTCCTTGCTGCCGAAGCGCAGCTCGTGGCCACGGGCGTTGCGGGCGAGGTAGATCCCCTCCTCGAGCCGGTCGAGGGTGACGCTGCGGTGGTCCGGATCAGTCATGTGCGCGATCCTCTCAGCATGGCCGACATCACCGACCTGATCTTCGAGGACCACGAGTGGTTCCGCCGGCGGTTCTTCTATCTCGACGAGGCCAAGACCGTCGAGGAGATGACCGCGATCTGGGAGCCACTCGCGACCCGGCTCGACGCCCATGCCGACGCCGAGGAGCGGATCTTCTATCCGGCGCTGCTCAAGAAGGGCGACGACCCCGAGGACGAGACCCTCGACGCGATCGGCGACCACAACGAGATCCGCGATGCCGTCGCCGAGAGCCGACGGCACGAGGTCGGCAGTGCCCAGTGGCTCGAGGCGGTGGCCCGCGCTCGCAAGGAGAACGGCGAGCATCTGGAGGAGGAGGAGCGCGAGGGGCTGCCCGACTTCCGCAAGAACGCGACCGCTGCGCTCAAGCACCGGCTGGCGATGGAGTGGATCCGGTTCCACTACGAGCACCCGCTCGGTCAGGGTGTCGACGACCGGGACAAGGACCCCCAGGGCTACGTCGAGGACAACTCCTAGGCCTTCGGGCCGTCGACCAGCCGGCGGTGCAGCTCGGTCGTCAGAGCGTGGATCTCGCGGGTCAGCTGGGTGTTGGTCTTGAGCTCGAGCTCCTGCTCGTTGAAGTCGTGGTTGGCCTTCTCCTGCTGGAACGCGGCCTGCCGGTTCTGCCCGATCATCACGAAGGTCGACAGGAAGATCGCCTCGAGCGACACGACGAGGGTCAGCGTCGGCCACGGGCTCTTCTCGAACACCACCATCCACACGGCGAAGATCAGGGCGTGCAGATAGACGAACTTCATCGAGCCCGGCGAAGGCGGTGATGGCGTCGGCGATCCGCAGCTGGGTGTTCGCGGCTCGCTTGGCGAGCTGCCTCTCGACGACCGGGTGTTGCGGGCGGTCGGTCGCGGGCGGGCTCGTTGTCATGGCGTCTCCTCGGGTGCGGGCTGGCCGTTCACCCGATGGTGCACCTCGCGAGGGGCTCAGTCGGTACGGCGCGCGGCGTACAGCCGGACCGGTGCGGACCACGTGCGTGGCACCTCGGTCACCTCGCCCAGACCGGCCGCGCGCAGTTCGGCCAACAGCTCCTCGCCCCGCCACGGGTAGCCACCGGAGCGCACGGTTCGCAGGTCGGTCAAGAGTTCGGACAGGGGATCCATAGGGCCGGTAAAGGTTCCGGGCAACAGCCAGCCGCCGGGCTTCAGGTTCGTGACCGCCGTGGCGATGACGGCGGGCACGATCTCCTTGGGCAGGAAGGGCATTGGCAGCCAGATGGCGTCGTACGACGCGGGCGCCTCCAGCGTCGTCGCATCGGCCAGCTGCAGGGTGACTCTTTCGGTCAGCCCCTCGGACTCGACGTTCTGCTCGGCGAGGCGCAGGGCGGGCTCGAACACGTCGAGGCCGACGACGCCCAGCGAGGGATGCGATCGGGCCAGCGCGATCGCCAGCCAGCCGGTGCCGGTGCCTACGTCGAGGAGTCGGGCGCCGGGCTGGGCCAGCGCCGCGGCCAGGCTCTCGAGCCGGTCCTCGGCGGCGCGGACCGCATCACTGATGCCCATCGACAGCCGGCCCATCGATTGCAGCAGGGGAGGGTCGACCTGGTCCCAGCTCCCGCTGCGGCCGGGGTTGTCGACCAGCTCGGCGCCGAGCCGGAACACGGTCCGGGCCAGGCCAACCACCGGCGCGAGCTCCACTGAGCCACTCGAGCCGGCGTCGGCGTCGGCGTCGACATCGCCGCCGGTGACCGTGGCCGCGATCCGACGGAGGAGGTCGTGCACCTGCGGGTCCGCCGGCAGGTCCTCGGTCTCGAGCCGGACGTACGCCGCGAGCGCGGCCAGCGTGTCGACGGCCGCGGCCAGCTCGACGGCCTTTCCCAGCGTGGCTTCCCGGTCCATCGGCATAGCCTCTCAGGTGGGGCCGCCCCGGCCCGGAGACGAGGACCCAGCATGCCGCCGCGCGTCGCGATCGTCACTGGAGCCTCGTCGGGGATCGGGGAGTCGGTCGCCCGGGCTCTGCACGTACAGGGGTTCCGGGTCTTCGCCGCGGCCCGGCGGGTCGACCGGATGGACGGTCTGGCCGCGGTCGGGATCCAGGTCCGGCCGCTCGACGTCACGGACGACGCGTCGATGGTGGCGTTCGTCGAGGGAGTCATGGCGGACTCCGGACAGGTCGATGTGCTGGTCAACAACGCGGGCTACGGGTCCTACGGCGCGCTCGAGGAGGTGCCGATGGACGAGGCGCGACGCCAGTTCGACGTCAACGTCTTCGGTCTCGCCCGGCTGACCCAGCTCGTCCTGCCGCAGATGCGCAGCCGCCGCAGCGGCCGGATCATCAACATCTCCTCGATGGGCGGCAAGATCTACGAGCCGCTCGGATCCTGGTACCACGCAACGAAGTTCGCGGTCGAGGGGCTGAGCGACTCGTTGCGCCTGGAGCTCGCGCCGTTCGGGGTCGACGTCGTGGTGATCGAGCCCGGGGCGATCAAGACCGAGTGGGCCGGCATCTCCGGCGCCAACCTCCGACAGCGCTCGGCCGAGGGCCCGTACGCCCGGCAGGCCGGCCAGGTCGCCGCCGCCCTCGACGCCGCATCCGGCGACCAGCCGCGCGGCTCGGACCCCAGCGTCGTCGCCGAGGCGGTCGTCAAGGCCGCGACCGCGCGCCGGCCTCGGACCCGGTACGTCGTGGGGCTGGGCGCCCGACCGATGCTGCTGGCCCGTCGGGTCCTGCCCGACCGCGGGTTCGACGGCGTGATGCGCCTGGTCTTCCGCACCGCCGAGCGCGGTCTGGGTCGGTAGGTCCGCGACGATGCCGAGCGACCTGACGCTCAAGACGATGAACGCCGTGCACCGGGTCCTGCTCGGCCTCAGCCGGGGCCGGCTCGGCTGGACCGTGGCGAACATGCCGGCCCTCGAGCTGACGACGACCGGTCGCCGGTCCGGCGAGCCGCGCAAGGTGTGGCTCACCTCGCCGGTCCAGGAGGGCCCGGTCCTGGTCGTCGTGGCCTCGCGCGGCGGTGACGACCACGCGCCGGCTTGGTTCCTCAACCTGCGGGACAACCCGGACGTGCTGGTGCGCCTGGACGGCCAGGAGCCCGAGCCCAGACGAGCCCGGATCGCGAGCTCCGAAGAGCGGCAACGACTTTGGCCTCAGGTTGTTGCCGGCTACCGGGGCTATGCGGCGTACCAGGAGAAAACCGACCGCGAGATCCCGCTGGTCTTCCTCGAGCCGCTCTGAGCCAGCGGACGGCCTCAAGGTGACGTCATTTCCTGCCGACGTCAACGAGTGGTCTGCAAAACAGCTGGACCTCGGTGGGCACCTCGTCGATCCGGCGAACCGCGGGCGGAAGGAAGTCGTTGATAGTCCGAGCGTCGTCGTCGACCCCGGCGCCTCGGCGCGAGGTCGGCTGGAGGGCGTTCGCCATCGGCTTCGGGTTGGCCGTCCTCGCCTTCGCCGCCCTGCCCGACGGGTCGTGGCCCCAGACGGCCGCCTTCGCCCTGATCGGCCTCGCCGCGGCCGCCGCCGCGTTGCAGGCCGCTCGACGAGCCCGTCACCCAGGCCCGTGGCGCTGGATGGCCGCGGGAGTCGCCGCCAACGCCCTCGGTACGCCGGTCGAGACGTTCCTCGCCCAGGTGCTGCACTCGGACGCGTTCCCGTCGCTGGCCGATGTCTGCTATCTCAGCCTCTACCCGGGCCTGGGCGTCGGGCTGGCCCTGCTGGTCCGCCGGGTCCCCGGTGACTCGCTGCGCGCCTCGCTGCTGGACAGCAGCATCATCGTGGCCGGCGCCGGGCTGCTGTCCTGGATCCTGCTGATCCATCCGATGGCCAGCCAGGCCGACCTCAGTCTCGCCGGCCGCGCCGTCAGCGTCGCCTACCCCTTGGCCGACCTCGCGGTCCTCGCGATGGTGACGCGGCTGTTGTTCGTGACCTCGCTGCAGTCCGCGGCGTACCGGCTCGTCTTCGCGGCGGTGGCCCTGTTCCTGACCGTCGACACGACCTGGGGGCTGGTCAACAAGGCCGGCTGGACCCCGGGCCCGTGGGGGGACAAGGGCCTCCAGATGCTGGTGCTCGCGGCGTACGGGCTGGTCGCCCTTGCCGTCATGCACCCGGCGGCGCGGGACAGCCAGCCCGAGTCCGGTGCCCTCTCAGCCCGGCTGCGGCCGCCGCTCCTGCTCGCCCTCACCGCGGCCGCGCTGACGTCGCCCACCGTCCTCGCCGTCGAGGCGCTGCGCGGTCACGTGGACGACGGCCTGGCCGTCGCCCTCGGCTCTGCGCTGCTCTTCGTCCTTGTCGTCCTGCGGATGTCCGGTCTGCTGGCCCAGGTGGCGCAACAGGCGGCGCTGCTGCGCGAGCTGGCCCTCGCCGACGAGCTGACCGGCCTGGCCAACCGACGGGCCCTGATGACCGAGCTCAACCGCAGCTGCGAGCAGGCCGGGCGCTCCGGCACCGCCCTGGCGCTCGCGGTGCTCGACCTGGACCACTTCAAGCAGTTCAACGACCTGTTCGGGCACGTCGAGGGCGACCGGCTGCTCGCCGCGACCGCCCAGGCCTGGCAGCGGCGGCTGCGCGGTTCGGACCTGCTCGCGCGGTACGGCGGCGAGGAGTTCGTCGTCGTCCTGCCGGCGACCGACGCCGAGACCGCGGCCGCGGTTCTGGCCGACCTGCGCGCGGTGACCCCGGTCGGGCTGACCTTCAGCGGCGGCCTGGCCGCCTGGTTGCCGGGCGAGTCCAGCGACGCGTTGATCACCCGGGCCGACCGAGCGCTGTACGAAGCCAAGGCGCAGGGTCGCGACCGCGTCGTCGTCGCGTGCGACGCGGCAGTGGCCGCCGCCCCGAAGGCGACGGCCACCGCCGACCGCGTCGGTCGTTAGTGCGGGTCGTCCGGGAACGAGCTTCGGGTGCGTCGGCGTGCCGTTGCTGAAGTTGTGCCCCGAACGGTCTCGCCGGTCGACGTGGTCCACCAGTCCGTTGGCCGGGTCGCGTGCCGATGCCGGAGAACAGCCGAGCCTCGACGAGCGCGTGGCGTCCGCACCAGCTGGCTGGACGTCCGCGGCGGCACCGAACAGGTGCTGTGAGTTGCGGTCCGCGCCGACATCCGCGTTGTGGTCCGGGCACCGGTAGCCGTCGACGATGCCGCCGGATTGGCCGGGTGGAACGTGTTCGACGTACCGGTCCAGCGAGACGAGCAGCGGCCGGATCACCTTGATCCCCTCGCAGCTGGGCTTGGTCTGGCCGCAGTTGCACGCGAAGTCGCGCGAACGAGTAGTGCTCCGACGCGTCCGGCCGCCGGCGTGGTGCCGGGCCTGCGACATCTCCAGCGCGACGCTGGTCCGCTGGTCGACGTGTCCGGTCACGCTCGAGCCG
The DNA here is from genome assembly GCA_963794535.1 of uncultured Actinomycetota bacterium. Lineage (GTDB taxonomy): Bacteria > Actinomycetota > Actinomycetes > Actinomycetales > CAVURS01 > CAVURS01. Next base: position 105,804 of record CAWCEI010000011.1, on the reverse strand, counting down.
GGGGCCGAGCCGCCAGCCGAGCTGGAAGTTCTTCAGCGCCTGGTCGAACCGAGCATCGCTGCCGACCTTCCAACCGAGGTGGTCGAGGATCTGGCGCGCGGTGTCCTGGCTGGATGAGTGCTGGCGCGGTGGTCATGACGCTCCCCTTTCCTGAAGAGTTCGGTGAATTCCTTTGGTGTTGCTGGGTTGTCAGGGGACCTGGGCCGCGGCGCAGATACATGGCTAGGCTCGGGATCGCGCCGGGAGCCGATCGCGGCGCGGTCGACCTCTGATGTATCTGGGCGGCACCGGAACGCACTGTGATGTCGGCGGTCTCCTCCGCCGTCCGACATCAGCTCCACTGGAGGGCACGATGACTGGATCGGATGCTCCGACGCCCGACGACGTACGACGCCGCCACCGACGACCGGCACGCCGTCCCGAAACCCGTGTACAGCGCCCTGGGCAAGGTGAGTGGGCACGGCGTGGGCGCCTGGGTGCCGGCGCCGTCCTACCTCGCCCCGAGGTCCCGACGCCCGAGCCGTCGGACGAGCAACCCCGCAACCGGTCGTGGCCATCCTGGACACCGTCATGCGTCCGCACGCCTGGCTCCAGGACGCGGCCGGCAACGAGGTGTGGAAGCCGGATGCGGAGTGGGGCAACGGCGGCCTGGACTCGGAGGAGCCGGATGTCGACGACGACAAGGCCAAGTTCTACGGCAGCCATGCCGGGCACGCGACGTTCCTCGCCGGACTCGTTCGTCAGGCCGCGCCGGCTGCGGCGCTGCTTTCGTTGCCCGTCATGGACATTCACGGGCACGCCAGTGATGACCGGATCATCGCCGCGCTGCATCGGCTCGTCGGCGCTCGACGCGGGCGGGCACCTTCGCGTCGCCTCGCAGCGCCTGGCGGTCGTCCTGTTGGCCTTCGGGCGCGAGGCCATGTCCGACGATGCGGACGTGGCTGCGCTACGGGCCGCGCTGGCCGAGCTGGCCGGGCTGTCCGAGCCACCGCAGGTCGTGGTCGCGGCCGGCAATGACGGGCAGGATCGGTTGCGCTACCCCGCCGCGTTCGCGGCCGAGTCGGAGCTGTCACGTGACCGCCGTCGGCTCCCTCGCCACGGCACCGGCGGACCGCTCGGCGTTCAGCAGCTTCGGACCCTGGGTCACCGCATGGCGGTACGGCACGAACATCTTCGGTGCGATGCCGCTGCAGCTCGCGCCCGGCGCCCTCGAGTCGGAAGCGTCGAGGTCGGCAGCGCTCGCAGGCACTGCCGCCCTACCAGCGTGACTTCTATGCCTGGTGGAGCGGGACGTCCTTCGCGGCGGCCCAGTACGCCGGCGAGCTGGCCTCCGGGGCCGCCTCCGTGCCGCCCCTGCCCGAGCCGATCCCGAAGCCGCAACGGGAGCCCTGACCTGACCGCATCCACGAACGAGCCGAGCCTTGCCCGCAGCGAGCGGGCGAGCCGGGTCGGCGCGTCCCTGGAGCAGGCCCAAGCCGGCGACCGTACGGCGGTGGAGGACATCGTGCGCGAGCTGAACCCGCTGCTGTGGCGGGTCGCGCGAAGCCAGGGGCTAAGCGCTGAGGAGGCGACCGACGTGGTGCAGACCGCCTGGCTGGAGCTCCTGCGACGGTTGCACGAGATCCGCTCGCCCAACGCCCTGACAGCGTGGCTCGTCACGACGACCCGTCGCGAGTCGTGGCGGGTGCGTGAGCGCGGGCGGCGCGATCGGCACGAGGAGTCGGACGTCATGGAAGCGTTGCCCGACAAGGGAATTGGCCCCGCCGAGCAGATCCTGGTCGACGAGCGTGACGCGGCTTTGTGGCGCAACGTCGAGCAGCTGCCGCTGCGCTGCCGCCAGCTGCTCACGGTCGTGGCGCAGGTGGGCCGGCCGGACTACGGAGCCATCGCCGAGGCGCTCGGCATGCCGCACGGCAGCATCGGCCCGACCCGGGGCCGTTGTCTGGCCAAGCTGCGCCAGCTGCTGCTGGCCGACCCGACCTGGAGCGCGTGATGACTGATCTGCCTGACGACGTCTCCGGCGATGAGCAGCTGGACGACCTCGACGACGCGATCCTCGACCGGCTCGACCGGGTCGTTGGCCAGGTCGACCCGCCGCCGGCCGACCTGGACGACCGGGTGATCTTCTCGATCCAGCTCGACGACATCGACCGTGAGGTGGCGCGGCTGGTCGAGGGCGCATTGGTCGGCGCCGAGCACCGGGGCACCGAGACCACCCATACCCTCGCCTTCGAGGCGGACAGCCGGGCGATCCTGCTGACCGTCGTCGAGGCGAGCGACGGCCTGGTCCGGCTCGACGGCTGGCTGGCGCCCGCGGCGCCGTTGCGGGTCGAGCTGCGCTTCGCCGACGCGACGCCCTCCCGCGAGGTGACCTGTGACGCTGCAGGGGGATTCGTCTTCGACGCGGTGCCGCACGGCTATGCCCAGCTGGTCGTCGGTCCGCCCGATGCGGGTGGGACCTCGGTGGTGACTCCGTCGTTCGCCTTGTGAGACGGATCCTGTGAGATGGATCCGGCGACCCTGACCGACCAGGGCACTGCGCGGCTCGAAGCCGGCAAGGCGGCCAGCGACGACGGCCGCCCGGCCGCAGCGGTGCGCGAGCTCCGGGCCGGGCTTCGGCTGGTCGAGCGGTCGCCGTGGGTGGACCGCGCGGACGTCGCCGAGCTGCGGGCCCGGCTGCTGATCAGCCTGGGCTGGGCCGAGTCCGAGCGCGGACGCGTCGACACGGGCTTCCGGCTGCTCGACGCGGCGGAGCCGTTGCTCGAGGGCTTGGCGCCGTCCACCCGGGCGATCCTGTTGGCGCAGCGCGGTTTGATGCTGATGCGGGCCGGGCGCGTTGACGAGGCGCTGACCCAGTACGACGCGGCGGTCGAGGTGCTCGACGAGGCCGGCCAGCCGCTCGACCTTGTCCGGGCGCTCAACAACCGGAGCCTGCTCCACCTGGAGGCGGGGCGCGTCGGCTCGGCTCGGGCCGACCTGCGGCGCTGCGCGCAGATCGCCGACCGTGAGGGCTTGCGGCTGCACGCCGCGCTCAGCGCGGTCAACCTCGGCTGCCTCGACGTCCTGGCCGGCGACCTGCCGTCGGCCCTGCGGGCGTTCACCGACGCCCGGACCGTCTATGCGGAGCTCGCACCGGGTCGACTGCCGGCGCTCGCGGTCGAACGCGCCCGGGCCCTACTCGCGGCGGGACTGTTCACCGACGCCGACCGCGAGCTGGCGTTCGCGGTCGAGCATGCCGACGACCAGCGGCTCAGCTACACCCACGCCGATGCCCTGCTGGCTCGAGCCGAGGCGGCCCTGCTCGCGGACCGGCCGACCGCCGCCGCGGAGTGGGCCGCGCAGGCGCGGGCCCGGTTCCGAGGCCGGCACAACGCCCGGCGGGCAGCGCTGGCCGCGTTGCTCGAGCTGCGTGCGGTCCGTCCCGCGGACGCGGCCGGCGAGCGCGCCCTCGCCGTACGGGCCGTTGCTCTGGCCACCCGGTTGCGCCGCCTCGGCCTCTCGGAAGACGGTCGGGTCGCCTCCCTCGTCGCCGTGCGTTCGCTGGTCCGGGCCGGCCGGCTGTCCCGAGCCGGGCAGGTGATGGCCGGTGCGTCGGCGCCAGGGCGGTTGGACCGGCTGGACACCCGCCTGCTCTGGCGCCTCGCGGGCGCCGAGCTGGCCGCGGCCCGCGGCCAGGATGGTCTGGCTCGACGGCACCGGTACGCCGGGATGGCTTCGCTGCACCGCTACCGCAGCCGGTTCGGCAGCCTCGACCTCCAGACCGGCGCCTCGGTGCACGGTCAGGACCTGGCCCGGGCCGGGCTCGAGGCAGCGCTCGACGCCGGCTCGGTGTCGTCGGTCTTCCGGTGGGCCGAGCGGGCCCGGGCCCAGGCGCTGCTGATCCCGCCGGTGCGCGGGCCGGCCCACCCGCGGGCGAGCGCCGCGTTGGCCGAGCTGCGGCAGGCCCGGCACCTGCTGCGCACGGCCGAGCTGACCGGGCAGAGCGTCGCCGGGCTGGGGGCTCGGGTCGCGGCACTGGAGCGGGCGATGCAGGAGGAGTCCTGGTCCGAGCCGGGAGGCCCCGGCTCGGAGGTCCCGAGCGAGCCGGTGCCGCTCGGCGTCGTGCGCTCGGCGCTCGGCGGGGCGGCGATGGTCTGCTATCTGCGCGACGGCCCGCGGCTGCGGGCGGTTGTCGTCACCGATGGCGATGCGTCGCTGGCCGACCTCGGCCCGTACGCCGCGGCAGCCGAGGCCGCGACCCGGCTGCGGGCCGACCTGGACACCCAGGCCGGTCGGAGCCTGCCGGCCCGGCTGGCGACGGCCATCCACGGGGCAACGCGGCACGACGCCGAGATCCTGAGCGCCCTGGTCCTGGACCCCTTGCTGTCCCTCGTCGGTGACCGCGACCTCGTCGTCGTACCAACGGGTTCGTTGTTCACCGCGCCCTGGTCGGTGCTGCCTGCCTGCCGCGGACGGGCGGTGACCGTCAGCCCCTCGGCGAGCGCGTGGCACGCGGCCCGGCTGCGGTTGGCCGCGTCGGTTGCCCGTGGGCGGGTGCTGCTGGTCGCCGGTCCGGGCACTCGACGGGGCGAGGCCGAGGTGGCCGCGATCGGGCGGATCCACTCCGAGGTCCAGGTCCTCACGGGCGAGGCGGCGACCGCGGCGGCGACCCTGGCCGGTCTGGTCGACGCCGACATCGCCCACCTGGCCGCCCATGGTCGGCACCAGACCGAGAGCGCGCTGTTCTCGAGCCTCGACCTCGCCGGGGGCCCGCTGTTCGGCTACGACCTGCGGCAGGCGCCGACGCCCCCGATGGTCGTGCTGTCCTGCTGCGACCTCGGCCGGTCGGACGTCCGGCCCGGCGACGAGACGCTCGGCATGGCGGCGGCGTTGCTGGGCAACGGAACTGGCACGGTCATCGCGAGTGTGGCCCGGGTCGGGGACGACCTCGCGATGGAGGTGATGACCGACTTCCACCGGGCGATCTCGGGTGGGCTCGGAGCGGCGGCCGCGCTGGCCGAGGCTTGTGCCGCACACGAGGCGAGCGGGTTCATCTGCTTCGGCGCCGGCTGACGCAGGCCATCGCGGGGACAGGGTCACCGAAGTCGGGACCTAAGTCCTCTCGTGTCGGGCCTGCCAGGTACCGATGACTCAAAGACACGCTCCGCCACCACGAAGGAGAACATGGCTTTGCGCCGTACGTTGAGCGACGTTGGCGACCCATGCTGACGACGTGGCCGAAGGCGATCCGGGCGGTGGCTGCCTGGCGTCCGGGACCTGCTGCGAGCCGACGCTCGAGCATCGCGCTGAGCCTCGTCCTGATCCTGATCTGCCTCGTGGCGGTCGCCGCCAGTCGTGCCGTCGGTAGTGAGACCGCCAAGGCGGACAGCAGCGTCAGCGCCTCGGACCTTTATCAGGAGGCGCTATTCGACGCGTCCCGCCAGGACGGGCAGCTGAACGAGTACCTCAGCCTCGGCAACAAGGATGTCCGCGCCGCGTACATCGCGACCGCTCACCAGCTCACGACCCTGCTCGACACCATCCAGGCCAAGTACGACGGGCTCGCCATCAGGGATCTGGTCAACCAGCAACAGCTCTACACATCGATAGCGGGCAACGTCATCACCTCGCTCGACACCGGCGACAAGGACGCTGCCCTTGGCGAGCTGCTCAGGAGTACCCAGACGATCCTGGCGAACATCATCACCGATCTCCGCACGCTTGAAGAGGCTCAGCACCAGAGCTCGGCGGCGCAGCTGAAGGCGGCCCGCGCCCACGCCGTCACGCTGAAGGTGGGCACTCCCATCGTGCTCGGGCTGGTGCTGCTGCTCTTGTTCGGCCTCCTGTTGGTGACGCGGGGCTACCGGCGCAACGTCGAGGATCAAGCACTGCACGATGCGCTGACCGGGCTGCCGAACCGGCTGCTGTTTGCGAACCGCGCCACCCAGGCAGTCATCGGCGGCCGACCGCGAGGGGGCCCAACCGGTCGTGATGATGATCGACCTCGATCGGTTCAAGGAGATCAACGACACCCTGGGCCACCACCACGGTGATGAGCTGCTCATCCAGACGGCGCACCGGATCGCCGAGGTGCTCCGCCCGGGCGACACCGTCGCCCGCTTGGGCGGGGACGAGTTCGCCGTTCTGCTGACCGACGGCGGCCGAGCGGTGAGCACCCAGGTCGCTGAACGGATCGGTACGGCGCTCGAGCCGGCGTTCTCGCATCGACGGCGTCACCGTCAGCATCGAGGCCAGCATCGGCATCGCCTACCTGGACGGCGCGACCAAACCCTCCGAGAAGCAGGATGCCGGCGAACACGCGGGGGAGCTCCTGCGGCACGCGGACATCGCCATGTACGAGGCGAAAGCTCACCACAGCGGCTTCGCGCACTACCTGCCCGAGACCGAAGATGCCTCCCCTGGGCGGCTAGCGCTGCTCGGTGAGCTCCGCGAAGCCATGAACTGCGACGAGCTGGTGCTGCACTACCAGCCCAAGATCGGCGCCAACGACGGCGACCTGCTGGGCGTGGAGGCACTGGTGCGTTGGAACCATCCCAGCCGCGGCCTGTTGCCCCCATCAGAGTTCATTGCTCTGGCCGAAGGCACCACCCTGATCCAGCGCTTGACCACCATCGTCGTCGAGAAGGCACTCGCCTTCTCCAAGGAGTGGCTGGACAAGGGCGTCCGGCTCCCGATAGCGGTCAACGTCAGCGCCCGCTCCCTGCTGAACCTCGAATTTCCCGCCGGCATCGCCGCACAGCTGGCCCAGGCCGGCGTGCCTGGTGACCACCTCTGTCTGGAGCTGACCGAGAGCACGATCATGACGGATCCGGACCGGGCCCTGCAGGTCATGAATGACTTGCGAGCAGCTGGGTGTCCGGCTCTCCGTGGACGACTTCGGCACCGGCTACTCCTCGATGGCCTACCTGAAGATCCTGCCCGTCGACGAACTCAAGGTCGACCAGTCCTTCGTCGGTCACATGACCACCAGCCCCGACGACACGATGCTGGTCCAGAGCGCCATCGACCTCGGCCACAACCTCGGCATGACCGTCGTCGCCGAGGGCGTCGAGGACCATCAGACGCTGATCACGCTGCAGGACCTGGGCGCCGACGTCATCCAGGGCTACTACCTCGGCCGCCCCATGGAGGCCACGTCATTGACCGAATGGGTCGAGCGACGCCAGGCAGCCAGGGCCATCGGCCGCGACGGCGCGCCGACGCCCGCGGCCTAACCCGCGCCGCGCCGGTCAGGCGTCGTGGAGCTCGCGCGGGTAGGCGATGACGTCGACGAGGGCCCCGTTGCGCCAGACCGTGATCTCGATCCGGCGGTCGATCGCGCCCTCGACCATGAGCTTCTGGACGGTCGTCGTGGTGACGACCTTGGTGCCGTCGACCTCGATGACGATGTCGCCGCGTCGCAAGCCGGCCGTCGCGGCCGGGCTGCCATCGACGACCTGGGCGACCTGCAGTCCGGTCCGCGAGCCGACCTTGGCTGCCACCGGCGGCGCCAGCCGGACCTCCGTGCCGGCGATGCCGAGCCAGGCCCGGCGGACCCGACCCTGGGTCATCAACGTCGTGACCAGCTGACGCGTCGTGTCGTTGATCGGCACCGCCAGGCCAACGCCGATGCCGGCCACCGCGGTGTTGACGCCGATCATCCGGCCGCGGCTGTCGGCGAGGACGCCGCCGCTGTTGCCGGGGTTCAGCGCGGCGTCGGTCTGGATGACCTCGTCGATGATCCGGCCGGCTTGGGTGGGCAACGACCGGCCCAAGGCCGAGACGATGCCGGCGGTGACGCTGCCGGCCAGGCCGAGCGGGTTGCCGAGGGCGACCACGAGCTGACCGACCCGCAGGGCGGCGGCGTCGCCCAGCTCGACCGGCGGGGGAGTGGCCGCGCGCGCGTGGAGCACCGCCAGGTCGGACAGGACGTCACGCCCGACCACATCGGCCGTCATCTCGGTCCCGTCGGCGAAGCTCGCCTCAGCCGTGTCGGCCCCGGCGACGACATGCGCGCTGGTCAGCAGGAAGCCGTCCGCCGTCAGCACGCTCGCACTACCCGAGCCCGACCCGCGGCGGGTGCGGACATGCAGGCTGGCCACGCTGGGCAGCACGGTGTCGGCGACATGTACGACGGTCCTCGAGTACGCGTCGAGCGCCTCGGCCTCCAGATCACTCATGCGGGTGCAACGACCGGCGCGGGCGCGGGATGCCGCGCGTTCGCGATCAGCGGACGGCGGGGGTTGACACGTCGCCGTCGGCAGAGTGCGCTGGCGCTGCTGGCACGGTGACCGCGCAAGGAGGCTGCGATGACGACCGGCGTCCATCTCCCGGGCTTCGAGGGCGCGACGACGTGGCTGAACAGTGAGCCGCTCGACCCGGACAAGCTGCGCGGGCACGTCGTCCTGGTCGACTTCTGGACCCTGACCTGCATCAACTGGTTGCGCACCGAGCCGTACGTCCGGGCCTGGTGGCAGGCCTACCGTCCGGACGGTTTGGTCGTCATCGGTGTCCACACCCCGGAGTTCGAGTTCGAGCACGACGTCACCCTGGTTCGGCAGGCTCTCGCCGACCGAGGGATCGACTATCCCGTAGTGGTGGACAACGACTACGCGGTCTGGACGTCGTTCGCCAACCACTACTGGCCGGCGCTCTACTTCGCCGACAAGGACGGTGTGATCCGCGATGAGTACTTCGGGGAGGGCCGGTACGACGAGTCCGAGACTGTCCTGCAACGGTTGCTCGGGATCAGCCGAGAACCCTTGTCCATCAAGGGTGTTGGCGTCGAGGCGGAGGCCGACTGGGCGAATCTGCGCAGCCCGGAGACCTACCTCGGCTACGAGCGGACTGCGCACTTCGCCTCCGTCGGCGGTCCGGTGCGGGACCAGCCGACCACCTACCGCCATCCGTCCGAACTGTCGCCGAACGCGTGGTCCATCGGCGGCGACTGGACCATGGAGCCGGGGCGCGTCGTCAGCCGGGGCCCGGGGGCATCTCTCGCCTTCCGCTTCCACGCCCGGGACGCTCACCTCGTCCTGTCACCTGAGGCCGTCGGCTCCATCCCATTCCGCGTCACCCTCGACGGACACCCGCCCGGAGCGGCCCACGGGGTCGACGTGGACGGTGACGGGAGAGGTCACGCTCGAAGCCGGGCGGATGTACCAGCTGATCAGGCAGCAGAACGGGATCGCCGACCGCACCCTGGAGATCACCTTCGACGGATCCGGCGCCGGCGCCTACGTCTTCACCTTCGGCTAGGTCGTTGCGACCAGCCGGTCGCGGCCCGCGTGCTTGGCCTCGTAGAGGCAGGCGTCCGCCGTCCGCAACAAGGTCGCTTTGTCGGTCGGTGAGTCCAGCGTCACCAGCCCGATGCTGGCGCGGATGTGCAGACCGGGCGCGATGTCCTCGAACGATATGTGCCGCAGCCGGTTGAGGAGCTGCTCGCACCATGCGGACGCCGCCGCGTGCTGCCAGTCGGGGAATACGACGACGAACTCCTCACCACCCAACCGGGCGGCGAACGGCGCGAAACCGTCGGCGGGGATGTCGCACCCGTCGCCCACGCCGAGCTCCTCGTCGAGCAGCAGGCCGGCGATCCGAACCAGCACCAGGTCGCCGACGTCGTGGGAGTAGGTGTCGTTGACGCGCTTGAAGTGGTCGATGTCCACGATGGCCACCGACAGCCGCGCCGGATGGGGCGTGCCGTGGATCTCGGGGACGAGTCCGGTCAGGGCGGACAGCCGGTCGTCCGCGTAGCGGCGGTTCGGCAGACCCGTCAAGGAGTCGCGCAACGCCAGCTGTTCGAACTTGTGGGCTCGTCGGCGCTCCTCCTCCGCGATCTGGGCCGACTGGCTCTGCACCGCCGTACGCTCGGCCTCAGCCGATCGCACCCATTGGTAGGCGGCGACGTAGTCCACCATCGCGACGTACGCCTCCTGCCACCGGCCGAGGGCGGCCAGGATCTTCGCGCGCACCTCGAGCTCACGCGTCGCGACCCATGACGCCTCGGCGACGGCAGTCTCGCGGTCCGGATGGCTGAGCGCGGACAGCGCCTCATCGGCCCGATCCTGCGCCAGCCGCAGCTCGGCCAGGGTCAAGTGGGGCGCGCCGTTCACGTCGCACCAGCCCAGCGAGGCTCCCAGACGGAAGGCCGTCTGCAGCGAGCGGTCGGCGGCGTTCAGGTCACCGGCCGACATCTGGACCCGGGCGATGGACTCCCAGGTGAGCGAGGCCGCGGCCGATGGGTGCCGGCGCAACAGCGTTTGGGCCTCAGCGACGAGCCGCTGGGCGAGGACGAGATCCTCGCACTCGGCGGCGACCTCGCCGAAGTTCGCCAAGGTCACCGACGTCAGGATCGGGTCGCCAACCGCGCGCACCTGCTCGAGCGCGTGCTCGAGCAAGGCGTGGTCGAACCCGACATGGCTGACCGTGAAGAGCACGAGCACCATCAATGCTTCGGCCCGCCAGCCGTGCGGCGCGTCGGCCGGCAGCACCTGAGCTGCCTCCGCCCAGCGCAGGCTGTCCGTTCGCGCACCGAGCCGATCGGCGGTCGAGGTCAGGTACAGGCTCGCCCGGGCCGCGAGGAGGTCGTCCCCTTCGGCGGTGGCGCGGGCATGCACAGCGAGCTGGATCTGAAGCGCCTCGTCCGCGGCGCCCCGACGACTGAGAATGTCGCTCTGCAGCAGGCGGGCCCGCGCAGCGGCGTCCGGCAGACCCAGCTCGAGTGCCCGATCGGCCAGCGCCAACGCCTCGTCGTCGCGACCGAAGAGGGTCCGGTAGACCTCGGTCTCCAGCTCCGCGACCCGAGCAAGGACGGCTGCGCGGTCCCGGGTCCTGGGCATAGGGGGGCGAAGACTGGCTAACTCACCCATACCCGTTCTCCCGCGCTATCACCCCCACGGCGCCCACAGTCACTCCTATCGGCATCCGGAGGGACCGGCTGAACCGAACCGCTGCTCAGCGGTACGGCAAGAACAGCGGTCGTAGCCTGAGGGCGTGGCCAGGGCCGAGATCGGTGCCAGCGGACTGATCGCCCCCATGCTCGCCGTCCTGGCCGACCGTCTCCCACCCGAAGACGGCAGCTGGGCCTACGAGATGAAGTGGGACGGCGTACGGGCTGTCCTGTACGCCGACGGCGAGCGCCTCAAGGCCATGTCCCGCAACGACATCGACATGATCGGCTCCTACCCCGAGCTGGTCGAGCTGGCCGCGGCTCTGCCGGCGGGAACGGTCCTCGACGGTGAGATCGTGGCCCTGGACCGGTCCGGTCGGCCCAGCTTCGAGCAGCTCCAGGCCCGCATGCATGTCGGCGACGCCCAGCGGGCCGAGCGGCTGGCCGAGACCGCTCCAGTGACGTTCATGGCCTTCGACCTGCTGCGGCTGGAGGGACGCTCGACGCTCGCCCTGCCCTACACCGAGCGGCGCTCGCTGCTGGAGGGCCTGGCGATCGACGGCCGGCACTGGAAGACCCCGCCGCACTGGACCGAGGACGGCGCCTCGATCCTGGCGGCCGCGCGTGAGCAGCAGCTCGAGGGCGTCCTGGCCAAACAGCTCGGCTCGGCGTACTACCCCGGTCGGCGGTTCAACGGCTGGCTCAAGGTCAAGAACCTGCGCACCCAAGAAGTCGTGATCGGCGGCTGGCAGCCCGGCGAAGGCCGGCGCGAGGGTTCGATCGGCTCGTTGCTGCTCGGCCTGCCTGAAGGCGAGCAGCTGCGGTACGCCGGCAAGGTCGGGACCGGCTTCACCGACCGGTCCCTGCGCGAGCTGGCCGAGCTGCTCGAACCGTTGCGGAGCAGCACGTCGCCGTACGCCGAGCCGGTGCCTCGCCGGGACGCCATCGGTGCCATCTGGGTCAAACCGACGGTCGTCGGTGAGGTGCGGTTCAGCGAGTGGACGCGCGACGGACGACTACGGCACCCGGCTTGGCGAGGACTCCGACCGGACAAGAAGGTCTCCCAGGTCGTCCGCGAGAGCTGACGCGGGCGTCGGGCGGCCGCCGTCGGTCAGGAGCCGCTCGAGCTCGGCGAGGCTCCCCGTCCGCGATGCCGCCATGAAGGCTCGGACCAGTCGCTGATGTGAGTCGGGGTCGACCCGGTCGGAGCGGCGCCGGGACAGACCACCCTGGGCTCGGCAGACGAGCTGTCGGGCATTCGACTCCGTCGTCCGAAGTACGTCAGCAATCTCGCCGTACGGGTAGTCGAAGCCCTTGCGCAGCAGGTACGCGGCCCGCTCGGGCGGCGTCAGCTGGGCCACGAGCAGTCGGAATGCCTGCTCGACGTCCTGAGTCAGCTCCGCCCGCCTGGTCGGGTCCTGTTCGCGATCGACAACCTCGTCCAATGGGGAGTCGGTCGGCGTCTCGCGCCGACGCACGGCCGACTGAACCAGGTTGATGGCGAGATGCTTGGTCGCTGTCGTGAGGAAGGCAGCCGGACTCTCGATCGCCGCGCGGTTGCAACGCTGCCAGCGAAGCCAGACCTCCTGTACGACGTCGTCGGCTGCGTCCGCGTCGCCAACGATCCGGTAGGCGATTCGGACCAGGCGAGTGCGTTCGGCGAGGAAGGTCGCCACGCCCTGTTCGAGCTCCGGCTGCAACATGGTGAGGCCTCTTCGACGTGGTGCGGGCACGAGATGACGCGCTGCCCGAAGCCTCCGTCCGGCGCGCAGCGGAGCGCGCCCCGGAGATCCGTGGTCGAGTCCGTGGTCGAGACCAGGGACTCAGTGGGCCTCGATGGCGAGTGCGTCCCGCAGCTCGAAGCGAGAGCTGATCTCGAGCTTGTGGAAGACCTTCTTCAGGTGCCACTCGATGGTGTGCCGACTCAGGTAGAGCTCCTGGCCGATCTGGACGTTCGTGTGGCCGTCAGCAGCGAGCCGGGCGATGTGCGCTTCCTGCGGGGTGAGCGCGTCGCGCCTCTGCTCCGTTCGCTTCTGCGCCTTGCCGCCGGTGGCGTTCAGCTCGTGGCGGGCGCGTTCAGCGAACCCTTCGGCGCCCATGCTCAACAACATCGAGTGCGCCAGCTGCAGTTCCTCGCGCGCGTCGGCCCGTCGGTTCTCGCGGCGGAGCCATTCGCCGTACACCAGGTGCGCGCGCGCCAGCTCGGGTCGGAGCGGGGTGGCTTCGAGGTGCGTGATCGCCTGCCGATAGAGACTCTCCGCCTCGGCCCCTTCGCTGAGCAGCGCTCGCGAGCGAGCGGCGATCCCGAGCGCCCACTCCGAGCCGCTCACCGCGGTGCTGGCCAGGACCCGCTGTAGTGGCTCCGCGCCCAGGTCGGGTCGACCCAGCCGGGCCGCGGCCTCAACGAGCTCGACCATCCCCCATACGGCGCTGAACCAGTCCGGCCACGCGTCCCACGCTCGCTGCGCTGCCTCGATCGCCTCCTCGTACCGGCCGAGACCGTTGCACAGCATCGCCGTCGCAAAATGCGACCACTGCACTGCGTGACCCTCATGCTTGTCGAAGGCATGCCGCCCGGCCGTTTGGAGGACCGCGAACGACGCGGCCTCTCGCCCTCGCACGGCCGCAAGGAGCATCCCCCCGTACGGCGACACCATCTGGGTGCCGGTCGCTGCGGTGAGGACATCCGCTTCACCGGCCACCCGCTCGGCAGCCGTCCAGGTCCCCGGCCCAGGCGAGCACGATGCCCTTGCCGTTGAGGATGATCGCGAGCGATGCCAGAGCGCCGGCGTCGCGGGCAACCTGGATCTGGCGGTCGATGATGGCCTGCCAGCTGGCGAAGTCCCACAGGTCGACCGCAGCGCAGGACGTGATGACGCCCCAACCCATCCCTCTCTCCATGGAGAGGGGCTCGGCCTGGAATGCGGTGACCGCGAGGCGCAGCGTGGGCGCGGCGACCGCGCGCCCCTGCGTCACCAGCGTCGACATCCCGGTCAGGAGTAGCTCGGCAGCGTGGGGCGTGCTGGTCGAGCGGAAGGTGGACTCCACAGCGGACGAGACGTCGCGCATGGTGGTGTCGGTCAAGCTGCCGGCGAGCAGGGCGGCGTTCCAGGCATCCAGGAAGGCCTCGAGGGCTAGCTCCGCGTCCATCGGTTCCAGCCGCTTGGCGGCGTCCAGCAGCATCTGCTGGGCCCCCCGCGGGGAGTCGGATGCCAACACCACCTGGCCGCGCAAGAGGTCGACGCGAGCCCGCTCCAGCTCGTCGACCGTGCTGCGGTCCGCGATTGCCAGCACCTCCAATGCCGCATCGAACTCACCGGCGTGCAAGCTGGCCCGGGCAGCGGCCAGCGCGCGTTCGAAGCGTTTGGTCGGGTCCTTTGTCAGCACGACCGAACGCCGCAGGAACGCGGCCGCTGCCGGGAGCCCGCCACGGGCCCGGGCTCGACCCGCCGAGCGCTCGAGCTCCCCGGCGATACGTTCGTCCGGCTCCGACGCGGCGGCTGCCAGATGCCAGGCGCGCCGATCCGGGTCGGATCGCCGATCGGTGGCCTGAGCCAGCGCGAGATGGACCGTGCGCCGTTGGTCCGCAGATGCTGACCGGTACGCCGCGGAGCGCACCAACGGATGCCGGAACCGCACGTGCTCCTCGATCGTCAACAGGCCGGCGCTCTCGGCCACCGCAGCCGCCGAGCCGTCGATGCCGAGCTGGTGGGCGGCGCGCCACAGGAGCACCGAGTCACCGGCCGGTTCCGCCGCCGCAACCAGGATCAGCAGCCGAGCATCGTCGGCGAGGCCGTCGATGCGCTGGACGAAAGCTTCCTCGATCCGGCCGGGGACCTCCCTGGGCTGAGCCAGCCCCAGACGGCCGGGCAACTGGTTGGGACTCGTCCTGCGGGGAAACTCCAACAGGGCGAGCGGGTTCCCGCGCGCCTCAGCCAGCAGGCGGTCTCGAACGCCGCCGTCGAGCCGCCCTGGCATGACGGTCTCGAGCAGAGTGCGTGCCTCGTCGTCCGCCAGCCCGTCGAGGAGCAGCTCGGGCAGGCCACCCAGCTCGCCTTCCGGGGCGGGGGTCCGCACGGCGAACACCATCGCTATCGGTTCGGCCAGCAGGCGGCGGGCAATGAACCCGAGGACCTGCCGGGATGCACCGTCGAGCCACTGCGCGTCGTCGACGAGGCACAACAAGGGCTGATGCGCCGCTGCCTCCGACAGCAGGCTCAGGGTCGCAAGCGCGACGAGAAACCGGTCGGGGGCGTCGCCCTCGCTCAGACCCAGCGCGACCTCGAGCGCCGCCTGCTGGTGCGGCGGGAGCCCGTCGAGCCGGTCCAGCAGAGGTGCACACAGCTGGTGCAGGGCCGCGAAAGTGAGCTCCATCTCCGACTCGACCCCGACCGCCCGTCGTACCTGGAATCCCGAGGCGTGCCCCGAGCAGTAGGTGAGCAGCGTGCTCTTGCCGACGCCGGCCTCCCCGCGGATCACCAGGACCGAGCCTTCGTTGTGGCGGGCAGCGTCGAGGAGTCGGTCCAACGATCGACGCTCGGCGGACCGACCTACCAGCTGGGGCTCGCTGTGGGGGGCCACCGCCTAGGTGACGCCGGTCAGCCGACTGCGACGGCCGATGATCTGCCAACCACGTCCAGGCACCCACTAAGTGTCTCCTGGCCCGTCCGAGCTAGTCCAGCGGCTGCGTCGCCAGCCACTCCTCATAGGTCGTCGTCCCCAACCGGGCATTCTCGTCCGGCACCAGCATCGACTCGCTCAGGACGGCACCGAAGTACGGCGCCTGCGGGTCGACGGTGACCGTCAGGGGGTCGCCTCGATCGGCGAGCGTCCGCGCGATGAACCCGGCAAATCCGTACGATCTCGGGCCGGCGATGTCCGTCGTGCCGTTCAGCGGGCGGCCGACGGCGACCCGCGACACGGCGAGAGCTACGTCAGCCGCAGCCATCGGCTGGTACCGGACGTCGGGCAACCGCACCACGCCGTCGACGGTCGAGCCTTGCGCGATGCTCTTGCTGAACTCGAAGAACTGAGTCGCCCGAACGATGGAGTAGGGCAGGCCCGACTCGCGGATGATCCGCTCCTGCGCAGTCTTAGCGCGCATGTACCCGCTGTCGGGGATCATGTCGTTGTTGACGATCGACAGGGCCACGTGGTGCTCGACTCCGGCGGCGGACTCCGCCTTCATCAAGTTGGTCGTCGCGGTGGTGAAGAAGTCCAAGACCGCGCTGTCTTCGAATGACGGTGAGTTCGAGACGTCGATGACGACCTGGGCCCCTTCGATAACCGCGTCGAGCCCCTCGCCGGTGATCGTGTTGACGCCCGTGTCGGGAGACGCGGCCACCACCTCATGGCCTTGCTCGGCCAGATCTGCCACCACCTTCGATCCGATCAGTCCGGTGCCACCAACCACGACGACCTTCATCTGCGTGCTCCCTTGTCTCGTTGTCCGAGGCGCTGGACCTCAGCTCACCTGCTGTGACCGGGCAGCAGGGTCGGCCGTGACAGACCCGTCCGAACCATCGACCGAGACCGGTCGGTGCACCTCGAGGTAGCCCCCCTCCGGCGTCCGGAGCAGTTGTCCGGTCTCTGCGCCATGTTCGATGACGTCCCGATCACGATCCTGCAGCCCCAGACAGATCCAGTAGGTCACGACGTAGCCGAGGATCGGGGCGGCCACGAGACTGACGCGCAGGACGTAAACCTGTGTCTCGAAAGGGATCTGGAGATGGGTGGCGATCACGTCGCTCCCGGCGGCCGCCCACAACGTCCCGTAGAAAGCCAGACCCGCGACCCCAATTCCGGTGCGGCGCGGAGCATCCCGCGGCCGGTCCAGGATGTTGTGGTCTCGCCGGTCACCGGTGAGCCGCTCCTCGAGGTAGGGGTAGGCCACGATGATGGCCAAGAACAGGCCGACGAGCAGCTGGGGAACGAGTAGGGCCAGCGGCCACGTGCCACCGAGGCCGGTGACCTCCCAGTGGGGCGGCACGAGTCGCAGAGCGCCGTCCAGGAAGCCGGTGAACCAGTCCGGCTGGCTACCGTCCGAGGCATCCGACGGCGAGGCCGGACCGTTGAGCCAGATCGGGGCCACCGTCACCGTCGCAGCCATCGTGAAGATGATCCCGACGGTGATGAAGGCCAGACCGGCAGCTCGCACCGCTGCAGTGGGCCATGGGCGGCCGACGATGTTGTCCTCGGTGCGGCCCGGCCCAGCGAACTGGGCCGGCCCTCGTTGGTGAATTCCTCGTAGCCGCAACGCGATCAGGGGCAACAGGGCCAGGGGCACGAGGAGGACGTGGATCCAGTACAGGTGGGAGACGATCTGGCTCGGGAACTCGCCGCCGAAGAGCAACCGGGTAACGCGGGGTCCGATGACCGGGATGCCGATCGTGAGCCCTTCGACGATCCGTTGCCCGGTGCCCGCGAGTAGGTCATCAGGCAGCCCGTAGCCACTCCAGCCACCCGCCAGCGTGACGATGAAGATTCCGCACAGCAGCAGCCAGGACCGCCGACGTGGGCGCCGGAAGCCACCGGTGAAGAAGATGCTCAGCATCTGGAGCATCAGAGTGGCCGGCAGCAACAGTGCTGCCCAGTGGTGGGCCTGGCGCATCAGCAGGCCGGCCCGCACCTCGAAGGAGATGTGCAACGTCGAGTCGAGCGCCTTCGACATCTGGACGCCGCGCAGCGGTGCATAGCTGCCGTGATAGACGACCTGGTCGTTCGAGGGGTTGTAGTAGAGCAACAGGAAGATCCCCGTGACGGTGAGCACCGCGAAGCACGCGGCCGACACGATGCCCAACAGGAAGGTCCAGTGGACCGGAACGACCTTCGCCGCCAGGCGACGTCGTACCCCGTTGAGCATCGTGGGCCAGATCATGGCTCTCCTGTTCACCCTGGTTGTATCCGGCGCACGGAATGCGCGGGGGACTCCGGCCACGTCCCGTATCTCAAGACCAAGCGGTCAGGCGCTCTGTGACAGATTGCCGGCTGCCAGCTATGGACCGTGTCACACGCGACGCCGCCACCCGGTCTTACCCGTCGAAGCCGAAAGTGTGCCGACCGGAGGGTGGAACGCAGATGAGTCGCCGCGACCTCGAGTCCGTCGAGCAGAACATCGACGCCGAGCTGGCGATGGCGGAACAGGCCGTCCCCATCGAAGCGCCGCTCCCGTTCGCGACCTTCGACCCGACCGATCCCCTTGCCTCTGACCCGACAGACGTCCAGCGGTACGAGGTAGGGCTGACCGGCCTGCACGAAGCCGTCGTCGCGATGGAGCAGTTCGACGATGACCGGGGCATCTGACGGGTGCGATGCCCGGGCCCCCGGAGCCAGGGTGCGTGTTCAGCCAGTGGCCGCCAGGCGATCGCGCCGCTCGCCGCCGACAACGACGTTGACCTGACCGTCGACGGCGTGTCTCTCGAGGACCTACGGGCGGCCTGAGTACACGCTCAAGACCACGGTAGGCACCGGCAAGGCTCGCTACGAGACGCTGACGTGCACGTGGTCGTAGTGGTTGGCCGTCCGGCTGCCGCGATCCTCCATCGGCGTCCACTGGCTGGTGGGGTCGCCGGCGAGCCAGATCTTCTGCTGGTAGATGACGTACGTGACGTGCAGCGCTTGAGCATGAGCCTGGACGTAGCGGGCGATGGCCAGTCCCGGGTCGCCCGACACCATGATGTCCACGGCCCGGCCGGTGCCGTGGTCGCCGGGGCTCCCCGGCGCGGTAGCCACCGAACGACGACACCGTATGGCCGAAGGCGGCGCACACGGCGCGATAGACGGCCCGTGGCGTTTGCGGTCAGGTGGGTCTCGATGCTCGAGCTGATCGGGCACGGTGCACCGGACACACCTGCAACGGCTGACCCCGCTCGCAGCTTCGAGTCGCTCATCGGGGCGGGCGCGCGCCCTGGTCCCGCGCCCGCGGGGACGGTCAGGCCCGGAGACGAGGGAGTCGTCGTCGTTGCCGCCGGCGATCCGCTCCGGCTCCGGCTGGTTCTCTCCTCGGTCCTCGACCCCGCCCCGATCTGGAGGGCGTCAGCGGCTCGCGCCGCGTCGTGCTGACCGAGTGCGGCGGTCACGACGTGGGTCGCCGCGCCGGACTGCACGCCCGCCCAAGCATTGGCGACCACGGCCGTCGTACCCAGCAAGACCGCGCCGACACCGACCGAAGCGAAGGGAAGGCGGACACCGCGCCGGAGACGCGGAGCCGCGACCTTGGGCAGGGGTTGCGGGACGGCCCCTCCGCGGTGACGGCCTTGAGGCACGAACCTTCTCCCGATCGGGTACGGCGAACCCGGGGAATCCTAGGCCAGGCACCGTGCCCGTGGACAGGTTGGAGGGGACGGGCCGGTTTCCTTACTAGAACTTGACGAAGACGTGGCTTCTCGGGGGTGGAGTCGCGCTGCGGGGATGCCGAGGATCACGTATCTTCACCATCCGCGCGGGACGCGCGCGACCCCCGTTCAAGGACTGGTTGATGCAGCACCGCGCCCTCAAAATCCTCCTCATCCTGACGTGTGCCACCTTCTCGGTGGTCTCGGTGACCGGGGCAACGAACAGCTCCGCGGCCACTCAGCACACCGCCAGGACCTCTTCGAGCCAGGCAGTTCCGGCGCCGGTCCAGATGCCAGGCGGCTTCCGGGCGGTGCACTCGATCCGGTTGTTGGACACCCGCGGCAACATCGGGGCGCTGGGTCCGGTGCAGCCTCAGCACAGCGTCAACGTGGAAGTGGCGGGGACGAGCTACGAGATCCCGCCCAACGGCGTCGGAGCTGCGGTGGTCAACGTGACGGTGACCCACACCCAGAGCAGCGGATACCTCACGGCCTACCCCGCGAACACGACGCGGCCAACCGTGTCCAACGTCAACTTCCTCAAAGGCCAGACCGTGGCCAACCTCGCGACGGTCCGGGTGCAGGACGGCAAGATCTCGATCTACAACGGCTCAGCCGGCACGGTGGACATTGTGGTCGACATCGCCGGCTACTACCTCAGCGGCACGGCGGCGGACCCCGGCGCCTTCCAGACCCTCGCTCCGGCCAGAGTGCTCGACACGCGGATCGGGCTGGGCGCAAACAAGGCTCCGGTGCCGGCGGCCGGCACGCTGACACTGACCGTCGGCGGTCATGGCCTGGTGCCCGCGAGCGGGGTGAGAGCCGTCGTCCTGACCTTGACCGCCACCCGGGCCGCCTCCACGGGGTATGTCACGGCCTACCCGACTGGCTCGACCCGACCGACGGCGTCGAACCTGAACTTCGTCGC
The DNA here is from genome assembly GCA_963794535.1 of uncultured Actinomycetota bacterium. Classification (GTDB taxonomy): domain Bacteria; phylum Actinomycetota; class Actinomycetes; order Actinomycetales; family CAVURS01; genus CAVURS01. The sequence goes on along the minus strand of CAWCEI010000011.1, from coordinate 85,673 downwards.
GGGGGCGACCGTCCCCAACATGGTCACAACTGCGGTGAGCAGTACCGGCAAGGTGTCGTTGTACAACGGCTCGAGCCGCTCGATCGACCTCATCGCGGACGTCGCCGGCTACTACCTGGCCGGCGCCCCGACCATGGGCGGCGCGTTCGTGCCCATCACGCCGACGCGCTACTTGGACACTCGGTCCAAGACTGGCGTTCAGTTCGGCCCTCTATTCGGCGGCAACACCGCGTCAGTCCAGGTCCTGTACACCGGCGGTACGGGCAGTGGGCACATCGGTGGCGTCCCGCTGGACAACGTCTCGGCAGTCGCGACCAACGTCACGACGACCGGCGAGCAGACCGGCGGGTACATCACCGCGTACCCGCTTGATGTCGCGCGCGATGCTGTCTCGACGATGAACTACGCCAAGGCCACGACCCGGGCCAACGCGGCGATCACGCGCGTGGGCACCTGCGGGCAGATCTCCTACTACAACGGCAGTGGCGGCTCGACGGGCCTGATCGCCGATGCCTCCGGGTACTTCCTCGCCGCGGACGCGACCGCACCCACGACACCAACCGACCGTGTGCACGCATTCGGTGGCGACCAGTACGGCGCCCTCGGCAACGGCAGCTTCGGCACGAGCGTGACACCGGTAACGGCGGTCGGCGTCTCGGACGTCACCGGGATCGCCGCCGGACAGCATGTGCTGGCCATCCGCAGCGACACCACGGTCGAAGCCTGGGGGGTCAACGGCTACGGCGAGCTCGGCACCGGTCAGGCGATGGGCGACGACCAAGGGCACCCGGGCTGTGCCATCCCTGTGATGGTGCCGGAGCTGGCTGATGTCACCGCGGTGGCCGCCGGCTCGGGCACGAGCTACGCGCTGAAGTCCTACGGCAACGTGTGGTCATGGGGTATGGGCGACGGCGGGCAACTGGGGGACGGGACGACGGACTCCTCCTTCACCGCAACCCATCAGGTGTCGGACCTGACCGACGTCACCGCCATTGCGGCTGGGCCGGCGTACGCCCTCGCCCTTAAGTCGGACGGCACGGTGTGGGGCTGGGGCTCGGAGTTCTACGGCGAGCTCGGCACCGGGAAATCCGTGATCACGACACCAGTGCAGATCGCACCGGCCACGTTGACCGACATCGTCGCCATCTCGGCCGGCAACGTCGACAGCTATGCGCTGACCTCCGACGGCCACGTCTACGCCTGGGGTGCCAACCTGTTCGGCGAGCTCGGCGATGGCACCGCAGCAGACAGCGACGCTCATCCGGACCCGGTCCTGGTCAGCGGCCTGTCCACTGTCACCCAGGTCTCCGCGGGACCCGGTGAGACAGTGCTCGTGCGGCTCACCGACGGCACCGTCCGGTCATGGGGGATGAACGAGCGGGGGAACCTCGGCAACGGTCAGGACCCAAACGTCCTGTTCTCGAGCAACGTCCCCGTCACGGTCAGCGGGCTGTCGAACGTCACCTCCATCTCCACCGGCGCGCAGAGCGAGATGGCGTTGGAGTCCGACGGAACGGTCTGGACCTGGGGAGCTCACCCCGGCAACGGCTCCACCACTGACCGCTCCACGCCGGCAAAGGTGGCCGGCCTCACAGGTGTGACCGCAATCGCCCAAGGGCTGGACACCGGCTACGCGATCGTCCCCTGACCGCCGCCGACCAGGCCTTCAGCTCGGCAGTGGCCTTCTTGGCATCGATGCAGGTCAGGGGCTGTTTTCGCTGGTGGCCAGGGGCGGGGTCGAACCGCCGACCTTCCGATTTTCAGTCGGACGCTCGTACCAACTGAGCTACCTGGCCGTGCTCCGCTCCGGCTGGACCGGAACGGGTGGCGACCCCGACGGGACTCGAACCCGCGACCTCCGCCGTGACAGGGCGGCGCGCTAACCAACTGCGCTACGGGGCCAACGACGTTGGCGCTGGCTGCTGCTGTCGTGCTCGTGCATGGTGCTGGCCGTGCTGCTCCGTGCGTGCCCCCAACGGGATTCGAACCCGCGCTGCCGCCTTGAAAGGGCGGAGTCCTAGGCCGCTAGACGATGGGGACGCCGTGACGTCGCCTGACGTCCGACCCGTCGAGGACCGGCCCAGCATAGGGGGCCGCGCCGGGGAACTCCAAAGCGGTTCGGCCGGGGCGCTCAGCCTGTCGTGCCGACGCCTGGAGTGCGTACCGACTGGACTGTTCCCGTGGCGCTCCAGCCGCCCAGGATGGACCTGTGGGTCGCTTGGGACAGTCGGGCGGTCCGGAATCCAGGCAAACTCGGCGGCAGGCGACACTGGGGGCGTGGTCGAGATGACGCGCGAGGAGTTCGAGGGTGCCGTCGCGGACGCCCTGGACACGATCCCGCCCGAGCTCGCAGCCCAGATGGACAACGTCGTCGTGCTCGTCGAGGACGAGCCGCCGGCCGGACGAGGAGCGCGAGCTGCTCGGGCTCTACGAGGGCACGCCGCTGACCGAGCGGGGCTCCTGGTGGGCGGCCGGCGCCCTGCCGGACCGGATCACCATCTTCCGCGGCCCGACGCTGCGGATGTGCGAGATCCGCCGAGCGAGGTCGTGGACGAGGTAGCGATCACCGTCGTGCACGAGATCGCGCACCACTTCGGCATCGACGACCAGCGGCTGCACGACCTCGGCTGGGGCTAGCGGGCCGCAGCTCGGCTAGTCGAGCAGGCCGGCCTCATGGGCGAGGATCGCGACCTGCACCCGGTTGGCGACGTCCAGCTTGGTCAGCACGCCGCGAGACGTGCGCCTTGACGGTGGCCTCGGACAGGAACAGCTCGCGCCCGATCTCGGCGTTGGACAGGCCCGCGCCCGACGGCGAGCAGGACCTCGGTCTCGCGGTCGGTCAGCGTGCCGATCCGCGCGACGGCCGCGTCGCGCCGGGACGTCCCGCGCCCGTCGGCGAAGTGCCCGATCAACCGGCGGGTCACGGACGGCGACAGCATCGCCTCGCCCGCCGCCACGACCCGCACGGCCGCGATCAGGTCCCGCGGGGGAGTGTCCTTGAGCAGGAAGCCGCTAGCCCCCGCCTCCAGCGCCGCGAACACATAGGAGTCCAGCCCGAACGTCGTCAGCATCACCACCCGCGGCGGATCGGCCAGCTGCAGCACCTGGCCCGGCCGCCGACAGCCCGTCGAGCCCGGGCATCCGCACGTCCATCAGCACGACGTCCGGCCGGTGCCGCTGCACCGCCTCGACCGCCTCGGACCCGTCGCCCGCCTCGCCCACGACCTCGAGATCGTCCGCCGACTCCAGGATCATCCGCAGGCCGCCGCGCACCAACGCCTCGTCATCGACCAGCAGCACCCGGATCGTCATCGCGCTGCCCCGATCTCGACGCCCTGGTCGCCGTTGACCGGCCACGGCAGCGTCGCCGACAGCAGCCAGCCGCCCGTCGGCCTCCGGCCCGGACGTCAGGGTGCCGCCCGGCCAGCTCGACCCGCTCGCGCAGCCCGACCAGCCCCGCGCCCGAACCGGGCAGCAACGACCCGGCCGCCACCGGGCGCAGGTTCGACACCGACACCCGCAGCGCCTCACCGCGCGAGCCGGCCAGCCGCACCGTCGCAGCAGCGCCTCGGGCGTGCTTGTGCACGTTGGTCAGTCCCTCCTGCACGACGCGGTACGCCGTGCGCCCGAGCTGCTCGGGAACCGTTGCCGCAGAGTCGGTTTCGTCGTTCGGACCGCCCGGGTCGACAGAAGGCCACGGGCATCGCCATCACCCAGCAGCTGCACCGCCACACCGGCCGCGCGCGAGGCGTCGACCAGGCGGCGTACGTCGGACAGTTTCGGCTGCGGCGCGAGATGGGCGCCGTCGGCGCTGTCGTCCGCCCGCAGCACGCCGAGCACGCCGCGCAGGTCCTCGAGGGCCTGCGCGGGCGGTGAGCCGGATCAGCACCGCCGACCGCTCGACCTGCTCCGGCGCCGGCGTCCGGGTTGAGCTCGAGCGCCGCCGGCGTGCAGGGCGATCAGCGAGACCTTGTGGGCCAGCACGTCGTGCATCTCCTGGGCGATCCGGGCCCGCTCGCCGAGCTTGGCCTGCTCGGCCCGCAGCTCGCGCTCCGACTCGGCCCGCTGCGCCCGGTCCCGCAGCGAGGCGACGAGGTCGCGCCGGGCCCCGACGTACGCGCCGAGCACCACGAACAGGCCGACCAGGAAGAAGCATGCCGAGCGCCTGGCTGACCAGATGTTGCTTGTCCTGGTTGAGCACCGGCTGCAGCACGAAGACCAGGTAGGCGAGCCGCGGTGACCAGCGCGAGGATCCGGTCCCGGCGCCGGACGGCCACGTGGTCAGGCCGAACAGCGCGGCCAGCGCCAGGTTGCTGACAGCGCGAACGCCGCGCAGCCGATCAGCGTCACGGCGACCGGCCAGCGGCGCCGCCACCACAGCAGCCCGAGCGCCGCGACGATGACGACCCAGGATGGCGGCGTCGCCCGATCGGGAAGCTCCGTCCGGGTCGGTCGCCAGCTGGCCGATGCCGACCCCGCCAGCGACCAGCGAGCACGCCGTACGTCGGCCGTCCGTGGCCCGAACCGGGCGCGCCAGGCGGTGAGCCGGGCACGCGCGCGGGTCAGCATGCCAGCAGCGTAGGTGCGCGCGGGCGTCCGGCGCGCCGCCCGAAGGTCGCGGCCGACGGCCGCGGACAGCGACTTTGGTAGGGGGTCGATCTGGCCTCTCGGCCGATGCTGGGGACCGGGCGCCGACGCCAGGCTCTAGCCATGATCAACGTCGACCACCTCGTCAAGCGCTACGGCGGCACCACCGCTGTCAGCGATGCCACCTTCTCCTGCGCACCCGGCACCATCACCGGGTTCCTGGGACCTAACGGCGCCGGGAAGTCCACGACCCTGCGCATGCTCACCGGGCTCACCCGGCCCACCTCCGGCACGGCGACGATCGCTGGTCGCCAGTACGGCGCGCTGCCGAACCCCGGCCGCGTCATCGGCGTCATGCTCGACGCCGCCGCCCAGCACCCCGGCCGGACCGGCCGCGAGACGCTGCGTCTCGCTGCGTCCGCACTGGGTGTGGACAACCGAGCCGCTGACGACATGCTCGAGCGAGTGGGCCTCACCGGCGCGGAGGGGCGCCTGGTCCGGCAGTACTCGCTCGGCATGCGTCAGCGGCTCGGCATCGGCACCGCCCTGCTGGGCGACCCGGCCGCACTCGTCCTCGACGAGCCGGCCAACGGGCTCGACCCCGAGGGCATCCGCTGGATGCGAATCCTGTTGCAGGACTTCGCCTCTCGCGGTGGCACGGTCCTGCTGTCCAGCCACCTGCTGCGCGAGGTCGAGGCCACGGCCGACCGCCTCGTCGTCATCGGCGGCGGTCACATCGTTGCCCAGGGCACGCTCGACGAGCTGCTCGGCGGCGCAGGCGTCTTCGCCCGTGGCCTGGATGACGCCGCACTGGGGTCGACCCTGACCGCGGGCCGGCCTCGAGGTCCACCCGGGCCACGACGGCGGCTGGAAGGTCGTCGGCTCCACCGAAGCCGTCGGCCGCGCCGCGGCCGCCAGCGGCCTGATCCTCACCGAGCTCCGCGAGTCCGGCACCGACGGCCTCGAACAGCTGTTCTTCGACCTCACCTCGAACACCAATTCCGGAAGCGAGAACGCAGCATGAGCACCATCACCTTGGACCGCGCGACTCCCGTCGTACCGACTGAGTCCGCTTATCCCGCAATCGACTTCGGCCCGAAGCAGAGCTTCCTCCGGCTGGTCCGGATCGAGCTCCGCAAGATGGTCGACACCCGTAGCGGCCGCTGGCTGCTCATCGGCATCGTCGCCCTGTCGATGGCCGGCCTGACGTGGGGGCTGACCCATCTCCCGTCAGGTCGGCTGGCCTTCACGGACGTGCTCGACCTGGCCCTTGTGCCGGTCGACCTGATCCTGCCGGTCGTCGGCATCCTGGCCATGACGTCGGAGTGGACCCAGCGGACCGCGCTGACCACCTTCACGTTGTCGCCCCGCCGGATCCCGGTGCTGCTCGCCAAGCTGGTCGCCGCGATCACGCTGGCCATGGCCGTCGTGACCGTGATCGTCGGCATCGCCTTCGCCGCCACGGCCCTGGGCGGCGTCATCGGAGGCGACGGCGCGTCGTACGACCACGCACTGCGCAACATCACGGGCTCGGCGCTCACCGACGGGCTCAACGTGCTGATGGCGGCCGGCTTCGGTCTGGCGGCATCGGTCACCGCCGTTGCCGTGCTGGTCTACTACGTCGCCCCGACGGCCTGGGCGCTGCTTGCTCCCGGTCTGCTGCACGACCACGCCAAGTGGCTCGATGTGTTCGGCACCTTCGACAACATCAGCTCGTTCCACCTGGCCGGCGTCGTGCCGCAGACCGTGACCTCGATCGGGGCCTGGATCGTGCTGCCGGTCGCCGTCGGCCTCTTCGTCGCCAACCGGCGCGAGGTCAAGTAACCCCTCGTGCTCCCACCCAGCCGTCAAACTCCAGTTCGGCCGGTTCCGGCGCCCGAAATGTCGGGCTGGAACCGGCCGAACTGGAGCACAGCGGCCGGGTGGGAGCAACAGTCAGTGGCGGCCGAGATAGGACGAGTCGAGCAGGTTGGCCAGGTGCTGCATCGGCGCGGTCTGGTAGGTGTCCGGCGCCTCGGCCCCCATCTCCCCGACGGCCCGGGCCCACACCAGGGCCCGGGCGATCTGCGCCACGCGAGCAGGCCAGCTCCAGCGTCTCGACCAGCTCGGCCCGGGACCCCAGCGTGGCGAACGGCTCGAGATACGCATCCCGCACCAGCAGCAGCCGCGGGTCGTCGTCGGCCATCCGGTGCAGCCGCTTCAGCACCCCGAGCCCGACCAGCATGCTGGCGAACGGATGCGCCAGCACCGCATCGCCCCAGTCGTAGAACTTCGACGGCCGGCCCTCGACATAGAACACGTTCCACGGGTGCAGGTCGTTGTGGTCCAGCGTTGCCACACCCGGTGCCTCACCCAGTCGCCGGCACCAGTCAGCGACCGACCCTCGCAGCTCGAGCAACTGCCCGTACGCCGCGCGCTCGTCCGCCGTCCCCCGCCGCTGGAGGTACGGCCCGACGAACTCCAGCGCCTCCTCGAACCGTTGCGGCATAACGGCTGCGCGCATGTCGGCCACGCCTGCTGCCAACAGCTCGTCGCTGTGCCCGGCGACCGCGAGCTGCAGCTCGGCGTACTGCGGGAAGACCTCGGCCAGCTGACCCGGGAGCCGTGCCTCGTCGGTCTGGTCGGCCAGCAGCGGACCGCCGTCCGGCAGGATGATCCAGGCTCGCGAGACGTCGAGGGCCAGCGGCTCCAGCACGTGCTCGGGAGCGATCCGGTGCATCAGCTCGTACAGCCCGACCTCGAACCGCGTGCCGGCCCCCGACAGCTTGAGCCAGACGAGACCGCCATCGGTGCGGGCGCTGAAGACCGTCGCCCACGGCCGCTCCTTGGCCAGCTCGGGCTCGGCCAACCGCCGGACGCCCAGGGCCGTCAGCTGCTCGTCCAGCCAGGTCAGGGCATCGGCGTACGACGACATCAGTCGACCTTGGCCCGGCTCCACTCGAGCAGCCGCTCGACCGGCCAGGTGTCGACCACCCGCTCCGGCGGTACGCCGACCTCGACGGCGCGGGCGCAGCCGTAGTCCTGCCAGTCCAGCTGGCCCGGCGCGTGCGCGTCGGTGTCGATCGAGAAGAGGCAGCCGGCGTCGAGCGCCATGCGCATCAGCTCGCGCGGCGGGTCGAGCCGATGCGGGCTGCAGTTGATCTCGACCGCGACCTCGTGTTCGGCACAGGCGGCCAGGACCGCGGCCCGGTCCCACTGGCTCTGTGCGCGCACCTTGCCGGTGTGCGAGCGCGGGGTGATCGAGCCGGCCGGTGCAGTGGCCCAGGATGTTCATCCGCGACTCGGTCACGGCCGCGAGCAGCCGGCGGGTCATCGCCCGGGAGTCCATCGCCAGCTTGCTGTGCACCGAGGCGACGACGACGTCGAGCCGGTCCAGCATCTCCGGCTCCTGGTCCAGGGCGCCGTCGTCGAGGATGTCGACCTCGATGCCGGACAGCAGCCGGAAGTCCCCGAGCCGTTCGTCGACCGCCGCGACCAGCTTGAGCTGCTCGCGCAGCCGAGCCGCCGTGAGCCCGTTGGCCACCTTGAGCCGGGGCGAGTGGTCGGTCAGCGCCAGGTAGTCGTGCCCGAGCTCGACCGCCGTCACCGCCATCTCCTCGATCGGGCTGCCGCCGTCGCTCCAGGTCGAGTGCGAGTGCAGGTCACCGCGCAGCGCCGCCCGCATCGACTCCCCGCCGGTCGCCAGCGGCCCGGCGTCCTTCTCCAGACCGGCGAGGTACGCCGGGGTCGCACCGTCCAGCGCCTCGCTCACGACGGCCGCGGTCTTGGCCCCGACGCCGGCGATCGAGGTGAGCGTGCCGTCGGCCGCCCGGCGCCGTACCTCGTCCTCGCCGGTCGTGAGCAGCGCGGTCGCCGCGCCCGCGGAAGGCCTGCACCCGGTAGGTGTCCGCGCCGGAGCGCTCGAGGAGGAAGGCGATGCGCCGCAGGGCGTCGACCGGCTCGATCATGGGCCCAGTCTCGCCCAAGCCGCGGCCGCCCGCACGCCCGGCACGAGTCCGACGGGTGGACATCAATCTCACGGACTGGACACTGGTCGACCCTGCGTGGACGGTCACCTACCCTTACGGATGTGACCCATGTCCTGCCGTTCCTCGTTGGTCGACGCCACGTCGACCTCGGGCGTACGCGCAGCATGATGTGTCTGCCGGTCTGACCACAGCCCCGCAGCAGTAACCCGCCGGGCGCGTGAGTCGCCCGGCCTGGTGCTTCTCCCAGGTCAGCGCCTCGCGCCCAGCGGCACCCTCCGCCGCCAGCAAAGGACGCCCGATGACCAGCCCAGCCGGACCCACCCGTACGGCGAGTGGCCCGCGCGCGCACTCGACGCCGGGCCGGACCGGCAACGGGCAGTGGGCCCTGGGCTACCGCGAGCCGCTCAACGCCAACGAGCAGGTCAAGAAGGACGACGACCCGCTCAACGTCCGGGCCCGGATCGAGAACATCTACGCCCACCGCGGCTTCCAGAGCATCGACCCGGCCGACCTGCGCGGCCGGATGCGCTGGTTCGGCCTCTACACCCAGCGCAAGCCCGGCATCGACGGCGGCCGCACGGCCGTGCTCGAGCCGCACGAGCTGGACGACGAGTACTTCATGCTCCGGGTCCGGATCGACGGCGGCGCGCTCACGACCGCAGCAGCTGCGGGTCATCGGCGACATCTCCGCGGCGTACGCGCGGGGCTCGGCCGACCTGACCGACCGGCAGAACATCCAGCTGCACTGGATCCGGATCGAGGACGTGCCGGCGATCTGGCGGGCGCTCGAGGCCGTCGGGCTGGACACGACCGAGGCCTGCGGCGACTGCCCGCGGGTCATCCTCGGCAGCCCGGTCGCCGGCATCGCCGCCGACGAGATCATCGACCCGCTCGGGCCCGATCGAGGCGATCAAGTCGCGCTGGATCGGCGTCGCCGGAGTTCTCCAACCTGCCGCGCAAGTTCAAGACGGCGATCAGCGGCCGCGGCGGCAACGACGTCGTGCACGAGCTCAACGACATCTCGTTCGTCGGCGTCGAGCACCCCGAGCTCGGCCCGGGCTTCGACCTCTGGGTCGGCGGCGGACTGTCGACCAACCCTCGGCTGGCCGAGCGGCTCGGCGTTTTCGTTGCGGCCGAAGAGGTTCCGGACGTCTGGGCCGGCGTCGTGTCGGTCTTCCGCGACTTCGGCTACCGCCGGCTGCGGCACCGCGCGCGGCTGAAGTTCCTGGTCGCCGACTGGGGCGTCGAGAAGTTCCGCGAGGTGCTCGAGAAGGACTACCTCGGCCGCGCCCTGCCCGGACGGCCCGGCGCCCGAGCTGTCGGCCGACCCCGGCGACGGCGTCGGTGTGCACGAGCAGAAGGACGGCCGGTTCTACGTCGGCGTCGCGCCGACCGTCGGCCGCGTCTCCGGCGGCCAGCTGCAGCGGATCGCCGACGTCGTCGAGGCCCACGGCTCGCAGCCGGGTCCGCACCACGCCGCACCAGAAGCTGCTCGTCCTCGACGTCGAGGCCGACCAGGTCGAGCCGCTGATCGCTGCGCTCGACGAGATCGGGCTCAGCGCGCGGCCCAGTCGTCTTCCGCCGAAACACGATGGCCTGCACCGGGATCGAGTACTGCAAGCTGGCCATCGTCGAGACCAAGGGCCTGGCGGCCGGCGACGGTGACCGAGCTCGAGACCCGGCTGGCCGACGTCGTCGACCAGATCGACGTACCGATCACGTTGCACGTCAACGGCTGCCCCAACTCCTGCGCCCGGATCCAGACGGCCGACATCGGGCTCAAGGGCCAGATCGTCACCGTCGACGGCGCAGCAGGTCGAGGGCTTCCAGGTGCACCTCGGCGGCGGCATCGGGCTCGACGCCGGCTTCGGCCGCAAGGTGCGCGGCCTCAAGGTCACGGCCGACGGCCTGCCGGCGTACGTCGAGCGGGTCGTCCGCCGGTTCGTCGCCGACCGCGAGGCCGGCGAGCGGTTCGCCACCTGGGTCGCCCGGGCCGACGAGGAGGCGCTGGCATGAGCGCGCCACTCCGCCGTACTCCACTGTCCGTACTGCGCCGAGGAGGACCTCCGGCCGACCGAGGACAGCCACGGCGTCGTGGCTCTGCGCCTCCTGTCGCCGCGTCTTCGCCGTCCGGCTGATCGGCATCTCGCCGGTCGACACCACCGCTCGACCACCGCTGTTGCCCGTGCTGGATCCGCCACTCCCCCGGGGAGCTCGTCGTGACCTGCTTTGCCACCGTCGACATCGACCTGGAGTCGCTCGCCGAGCGCGCCGGGCGCGAGCTGGAGTTCGCGCCCGCCGAGGAGATCGTGCGCTGGGCGGTGGCGATGTTCGGCCACCGCCTGGCCGTCGCCGCGTCGATGCAGGACACGACGCTGTCGCACCTGGTCGGCTCGGCGCTGCCCGGCGTCGACGTGCTGTTCCTCGACACCGGCTACCACTTCGCCGAGACGCTGCAGACGCGCGACCAGGTCTCCCGGCTGCTGCCGGTCACCGTCGTCAACGTGACGCCGCGGCAGAGCGTCGCCGAGCAGGACGCCGAGTTCGGGCCGCGGCTGCACGAGCGCGACCCCGACCTGTGCTGCTTCCTGCGCAAGGTCGACCCGCTGGCCGACGGCGCTCGAGGGCTACGACGCGTGGGTCAGCGGGCTGCGCCGGGTCGAGGCGCCGTCGCGGGCCAACGCCCCGGTCGTCGGCTGGGACGCCACGCACGGCAAGGTCAAGGTCAACCCGATCGCCCGCTGGACCGACGAGGACGTCGCGGCGTACCAGGTGCTGCACGGCCTGCCGCAGCACCCGCTGATCGCCCAGGGCTACCCGTCGATCGGCTGCGAGCCGTGCACCCGGCGGGTCGCGCCGGGCGAGGACCCGCGCTCGGGTCGCTGGTCCGGACAGGGCAAGACCGAGTGCGGCATCCACAGCTGACCCGCCGAGTGTCAGCGGCGGGTCCGACCTGCTGGCGCTGACAGCTCGCGGGCGGCCGTGCTGCTGGTCGCGCACGGCAGCCGGGACCCGCGCGCGGCCGGCGTCGTGCGAGCGCTGGCCGACGCGGTGCGACCCGAGCTCGCGGGCGGCGCTGCCGGGCAGCGCGTCGCCGTGGCCCACCTGGACTTCACCGAGCCGTCGGTCGGCGACGGCCCTGCCCGGCCTGGCCGCCGAGGGGCGCGACGGAGGTCGTCGTCGTACCGCTGCTGTTCGCCCCCGGCTACCACCTGCGGGTCGACCTGCCGGCCGCCGTCGCCGAGGTGCGGGCCGGCCGGCCCGACCTGGTCGTCACGATCGCCGAGCCGCTGGGCGCCGAGCCGGACGCCGGCGAGCCGGACCTGCTGCTCGACGCGCTAGAGGCGCGCCTGCGCCGAGCGCGGCGAGCGACGCGTACGACGCGGCTGGTGCTGGCGTCGGCCGGGTCGTCGGATCCGTTGTCCCGCAAGGCGCGATCGAGGCGCTGGCCGCGCGGTGGGTCGATGCGGCTGCGGCCGGCCGGTGACGTCGGCGTACGCGACCGGCGCCGGCCCCCGGGTCGACGTCGCGGTCGCCGCGGCTGCGGGCTCAGGGCGCGGAGCGGGTCGCGGTCAGTGGGCTGTTCCTGGCGCCGGGCCGGCTGCCGGAGGCCAGTGCGCCGTACGGCGCTCGAGGCCGGCGCGGCCGTGGCCGAGCCGCTCGGAGCCGACCCCCGACTGGTCCGGCTGGTGGCCCGTCGCTCGAACCGGGCGAACGCCCACTCGCTGCTCACGCACTGACCGGTCACGGGCCCGAGCCAGCGCAGCGGGCTCCGGGCGAGCGCCTCGACCAGGTGCCGCTCGCCGATCATCCGGCCCGCTCCCGCTCCGCGGCGCTCGGCCGTCTCGCGCGGGTCCTCGATCACCAGCACCTCGTCGCTGTAGTCGGTGTGGTGGTCGGTCGTGTAGAACCGCACCTCGTGCCCGTCCGGGTCGTGCAGCATCGGCAGGATCCAGCCGATCGTGGCGAAGTGGACGCCGGCGTGCTGCTCGCCGAGGGCGCTGAGCCGGTCGGCCAGGCGCTCGAGCATCGGCCTGGTCCGGGACTCCGATGGAGAAGTAGTCGAATCCGGCGGCCGCTCGGCCGCGCGCTCGGGGTCGAGCCGCAAGGCTGAGCGTCGGGCCGCCGGCCGGGTGCTCCATCCTCGAGACCCATCAGCCGGCCCTGCTCGATGAACTCGAGCGCGTCGCTGGTAGCCGAGCCGGCTGGCGTACCACGTCGGCCGTGGCGGCTCGAGGTCGCGCACCGGGCAGCTTGACGTGGTGGATGCCGTCCAGCCGGGGCAGCGTCCTGTGGGTTCATCGAGACACTCCTTGCAGTGGGACTGCATCGAATGCAGTTAGACTGCATCGTGTGACGCGAAGAACGTCAGAGGGCCGACCCGTCGGCGCGACGGCCGAGCGCTGCGCACCGACCTGGTGGCGAGACCGAGCAGCGGATCCTCGCCGCGGCGGCTGAGCTGTTCCGAGCGGCAGGGCTACGCGGCGACGACGCTCGCGGCGGTCGCGCGGGCGGGCCGAGGTGGGCGAGCGGACGGTCTACGTGCGGTTCGGCACCAAGGTCGCGCTGTTCAAGCGGGTGGTCGACGCCGCGGTCACCGGCGACACCGGGCCGGCCGTCGGCCTCGGGCGCGGGCCTTCGCCGAGGAGCGCGGCGATGACGGCGCCGACCGCGGCCGAGCGGATCGCGGACTTCGCGCACCTCGGCCGGCTGATCATGGAGCGGACCGGGGGCGCTGTTCGCGGTGGCCCTGCGAGGCCGCGCGCGACTCGAGCCGGTGATCGAGCATGTCCTGGCAGGGCGGCCGGGTCGGCAACCTGGCAGACGCTCCAGGAGTTGCTGGGCGGCGATGGCGCGCGACGGGCTGCTGCCCGACGGCGCTCGACGTCGAGCTGGCTGGCCGACACGACGACGCTGTTCGGCGCGAGCCGAGACGTTCCTGACTGATCGGCCAGGTTCTGGGCCTGGGACCTGGACCGCTACGAGGCTTGGCTGGCCGCGTCGTACATCCGCCTGGCTCGCTAGACAACGCGAAGGATCCTCCGCGCCTGGGCACGGAGGATCCTTCGCGTTGGTCAGAGGCTGAGCCTCAGCGGGTGCGGCTGGGCTTGCTGCCGAACCGCTTGCCGCCGGCGCCCTGGGGCCTTGCCGACCGGCGTAGCCGCCTTCGCGACGGGGGCCGCCCTCGGTACGACGGGGGCCGCCCTCGGTACGACGGGGGCCGCCCTCGGTACGCAGCGCGGGCCGCCCTCGGTACGACGGGGGCCGCCCTCGCGCGAAGCCGCCCTCACGACGAGGACCGCCCTCGACGACGAGGACCGCCCTCACGACGGGGACCGCCCTGCGACGAGGCCCACCGTCACGACGCGGTCCGCCGGAACGGCCCGGCCGACCGCCGCGCTCGCGGGGGGCGGCGGTGATCCGGCGGACGTCCTCGTCGGTGACGGGAGCGCCCTCGGGGCGCCGGGCTCCGGTCGCGCGCTGCAGGGCCTCGTCGCCGGGCCGGGTCGGGGTGGCGCTGCACCTCGACGCCGGCCTGCGGCGGTCAGCCGCTCGACGGCCCGCCGCTGGTGCGGCAGGGCAAGGGTCACGACGGTGCCGCGGCCACCGGCCCGAGCCGTGCGACCGGCGCGGTGCAGGTAGTCCTTGTGGTCCTGGGGCGGGTCGACCTGCAGCACCAGCCCGATGTCGTCGACGTGGATGCCGCGGGCGGCGACGTCGGTCGCGACGAGGACGGGCAGGGTGCCCTCCTTGAACGCGTTGAGCACCGCGTTGCGCGCGCCCTGGGCCAGCCCGCCGTGCAGCGCCGCCGCCGCGACGCCGGCTGCCGCAGCTGCCCGGCAACGCGGTCCGCGCCGAGCTTGGTCCGGACGAAGACGACGGTGCGGCCCTCGCGGGTGGCGATCTCGGCGGTGACGACGGCCTTGTGGTTGGGCTCGACGTGCAGCACGTGGTGGTCCATCGTCGTGACCGACGCCGGCGCCGGACTCGGTCGCGTGGGTGACCGGGTCGATCAGGTACTTCGCGACGACGCCGTCGACGCCCCGGTCCAGGGTGGCCGAGAACAGCAGCCGCTGGCCGCCGACCGGGATCATGTCGAGCAGCTCGGTGATGGCCGGCAGGAAGCCCATCTCGGCCATGTGGTCGGCCTCGTCGAGGACCGCGACCTCGACCTCGCGCAGGTCGCAGGACCCGCGCTCGACCAGGTCGGACAGCCGGCCCGGCGTCGCGATGACCAGCTCGGCGCCGCGCTCGAGGCCGCTGATCTGCTTGGCGTAGGGCATGCCGCCGGCGATCAGCCGGGTGCGGACGCCGACGACGTGGGCGAGCGGCATCAGGGCGTCGTGCACCTGCATGGCCAGCTCGCGGGTCGGCACCAGCACGATGGCCAGCGGCTTGCGCGGCTTGGCGGTGCGGCCCTCGAGCCGGGCCAGCATCGGCAGGCCGAAGGCCAGGGTCTTGCCGGAGCCGGTCTGGCCGCGGCCGAGGACGTCGCGGCCGGCGAGGGCGTCCGGGATGGCGGCGGCCTGGATGGCGAACGGCTCGTTGATGCCGTCGCGGCGCAGCCGCTGGACCAGCGCGTCGGGCAGGCCGAGGGAGGCAAAGGTCACGCCCGGGCGAACGCCCGGGTGGGTGTGGGAGGACACAGACTGCTCATTTCATGAGTACGCCGGCGCAGTCGTCGGCGGAGTCAGTCGGAGCGCCGCAGTGGTGCTGGCGGGCGGGTTTGCCCTGCAACGGCGGTGCATCGTCGAGCCAGGTCATCGGCATCGAGACGTGCAGCACCGTCAACCCAGAGCACATATTCGCGAGGGAGTCCTCGCGGGAGGTCTGAGCGAGTTCCAGCAGCATCTCGACCGACTGGGCCCACGGGGACGGGTCAAGACTACCAGCCGCGCCGTACCCTCCCGTCCATGAGCGATGCGCGGCGACCTCACCCGGCCCGGTCCTGGCGGCGCATGGACGCACACCTGGGCCTCGATCATCGAGCTGGCCGAGTCGCTGAGCCGGACGGAGTTCGCGCTGCCGACCCGCTGCCCGGGCTGGGACGTGCACGACCAGCTCGCCCACGTCGCCTCGCTCGAGCGGCTGCTGGCCGGCGGCGAGCTGCCCGCCGGAGGCGCCCGGACGCGGCGCACATCCGCAACCCGGTCGGCGCCCACATGGAGCGCGGCGTCCACGCCCTGCGCGGCCTGCCGCCGGACGAGCTGGTCGCCGAGCTGAAGGCCGCCATCGAGGCCAGAAGGGCTGCGCTGCAGGCAAATCCGCCGACGGTCGGCGATGACGTCCGGGCGTCATGGGCAACCCGGTGCCCGCCGTCGAGCGTCCCTGCCGATCCGCGTCTTCGACCTCTGGGTCCACGAGCAGGACATCCGCGTGCGCGACCGGCCGGCCGGGCAACGAGGACGGCCCCGGGCGCGCAGGTCGGCCGCGACGCGATCCTGGGATGCTGCCGATGTACTGGGCCAAGGAGGCCGGCGCCGGGCCGGCCAGTCGTCTGCTGCTGAAGGTCACCGGCGGCCTGCCGTTCGACCGCACGGTCGTGGTCGGGCGGACGGCCGAGCGGCCATCGCGCCGAAGGGCGCTCCGAGCCGCCGGAGCCGGTCGCCGCGTCGAGCTGGACTGGCCGACCTGGTCGCCCGGGCCAACGGCCGGGCCGGCGCCGACGCAGACCCCGGTGACGGATCACCGGTGACGAGGCGATGGCGCCGGGCGGTCGCTCGACGCCCTGCCGATGTCGCCCTGACGCCTTGACCGGCGTGACGACGACAGGCTTCGGGCCCGCGGCGCGCGCTCGCTCGGCCTGGCCGATCGGCGACGCGCTCGGGATGCCGACCCAGGGCCTGCCGTTCGCGCTGGTGCAGAGCCGGTACGGCCGGTCTCGACCGGTTCGAGCCGGCCCCCGACGACAACCCGATCAGCCACGGGATGGCCGCCGGCCGGGTCACCGACGACACCGACCAGGCGGTCATCGTCGGCCGGCTTCTCGTCGAGGGCGGCGGCCGGCTCGACCCGCTCGAGCTGGCCCGACGGCTGCTCGCCTGGGAGGACCGGATGCGGGCCGCCGGGCTCGCTCGACCTGCTCGGCCCGTCGACCCGGCGCGCGCTCGCCCGGGTCGCCGAGGGGGTCTCGCCCGACGGAGAGCGGCCGCGACGGCGACACGAACGGCGCGGCGATGCGGATCGCGCCGCGTCGGCATCTGCTGCCGGGTCGACGGCGCCGGCCGACCTGCCGGACCTGGTCGCCCGGGTCGCACGAGGTCAGCCTGGTCACCCACGACACCGGCCTGGCCATCGCCGGGGCCTCAGCCGTCGCGGCGGCGGTCAGTGCCGGCGTCGCGGGCCTCGGCCTGCCGGCGGCGCTCGAGCTGGCGGCCGACGCGGCCCGGCTCGGCGCGGCGTACGGCGGGTATGTCGCCGGGCGCCGACGTCGCCGCCCGGATCGGCTGGGCGGTCGACGCTCGTCGCCGGGCGGGCAGCTCGGCCGAGGTGCTCGAGCTCGTGAGCCGCCTGGTCGGCACGAGTGTGGCGACCCAGGAGGCGGTGCCCGCGGCGTTCGCGCTCGCCTCGCTGATGACCGACGACGACCCGTGGCCGGTCGTCCTGCGCGGCCGCGAGCCTCGGCGGCGACAGCGACACGATCGCCGCGATGGCCGGGGCCGATCTGCGGTGCGGTTGCCGGCGTCGACGCGTTCCCGGCCGACGCGCGCGGGCCGAGCTGGCCGGCGCTAACCCGGCGCTTGACGTCGAGCCGCTGGCCGACGCACTCGTTGCCGTACGCCGCGGCCGGTGAGCGAGTTGGCCCGCTGGTCGACCAACCAGATCAGCGCCGAGCACGAGGCCGAGCAGGACCGTGACGACGAACGCGTTGAGCAGTGCCTGCGGATAGCCGAGCTCGCCGACGTCGATGAAGTGGTAGGGGTACCAGTCGCTGACCGCGCCGTGGATCAACGTGTAGCCGAACCACAGCACCGGCCAGATCAGCCCGAGCAGCACCGGCTGCCGGTCGACCCGGCCGCGCGGCCCGAGGACCAGCCAGCCGCAGCACCGTCGGCGATCGGCACGATGTAGTGAAAGACGTTGTCGCAGAAGCGAGCCCAGCCGTGCAGTTGCTGGAGGCCGGACAGGGCGATCGAGTAGACGAGGCCCGTCACGGCGATGCCGGCGATGGCGTCGATCCGCAGCACCCGCCAGAGCAGCCCGGCCCGCTGCGGCCGCAGCACCAGGCCCCAGCTCGTCGCGCAGACCAGGATGTTGCTCTGGATCGGTGAAGAAGCTGAGCATCCGGATCAGCCGGGTGCCGTCGTCAGGTCGTGCCGGGTGATGGTCACGAAGAGCTGCGCCACGAGGGCGAACGCGACGAGCACGGCCAGCGGCAGGTAGAACGCGCGCAGCGTCAGCGCGTGGCGTTGGCGAGGATCGGCGAGTCGAGCCCGGCGCAGGGGAGCCGAGTGGCATGGCGCCGATCCTCCCGGCCGCTGCGTGCCAGCACAACCGCATAAGGTCGAGGCTGCATGCCTGCGGACGCGACGTCGTCGTTGTCGGAGCCGGGCTGGCCGGGCTCGTGGCCGCCGCCGAGCTGGCCGACGCCGGGCGTCGGGTCATCATGCTCGACCAGGAGCCCGAGGCCTCGCTCGGCGGCCAGGCGCACTGGTCCTTCGGCGGCCTGTTCCTCGTCAACAGCCCCGAGCAGCGCCGGCTGCGGGTGCACGACTCGCACGAGCTCGCGCTGCAGGACTGGATGGGCTCGGCCGGCTTCGACCGCGACGAGGACTTCTGGCCGCGGCAGTGGGCCGAGGCGTACGTCGACTTCGCCGCGGGCGAGAAGCGCGCGTGGCTGCACGAGCAGGGCCTGCGGCTGTTCCCGCTCGTGCAGTGGGCCGAGCGGGGCGGCTACTTCCCGGGCGGCCACGGCAACTCGGTGCCGCGGTTCCACGTCACGTGGGGCACCGGGCCCGGGCGTCGTCGAGCCGTTCCTGCGCCGGGTGCGCGCGGCTCAGGCGCGCGGGCTGGTCGAGCTGCGGTTCCGGCATCGGGTGACCGGGCTGAGCCAGACCGACGGGGTCGTCGACGGGGTCGACGGCGAGGTGCTCGAGCCGAGCGGCGCGGCGCGCGGGGTGGCCAGCTCGCGGCGTCGTCGTCGGCGACTTCTCGCTGCGCGCCCAGGCCGTCATCGTCACCTCGGGCGGCATCGGCGCCAACCACGACCTGGTCCGGCGCAGCTGGCCGGCCCGGATGGGCGCAGCCGCCGGCCGAGCTGCTGTCCGGCGTGCCGGCCCACGTCGACGGGCTGATGATCGGGGTCGCCGAGGGAGCCGGGGCGCGGGTGATCAACCCGGACCGGATGTGGCACTACCCCGAGGGCATCGTCAACCACTCGCCGGTCTGGGACCGGCACGGCATCCGGATCCTGTCCGGGCCGTCGCCGCTGTGGCTGGACGCGACCGGCCGCCGGCTGCCGCCGCCGCTGTACCCGGGCTTCGACGCGCTCGGCGCGCTGGAGCACGTGACGCGCTCCGGGCACGGCCACTCGTGGTTCCTGCTCAACAAGCGGATCATCGGCAAGGAGTTCGCGCTGTCCGGGTCGGAGCAGAACCCGGACCTCACCGGCCGCGACGTCCGCCAGGTGCTGAGCCGGGCCCGGGTCGACGTGCCCGGCCCGGTGCAGGCCTTCCTCGACCGCGGCGTCGACTTCGTCGAGCGGGCCGACATCCGCGAGCCTGGCGCGCGGCCATGAACGACCTCGTCGGGTCAGCCGCTGATCGACCCCGACGCGCTGGAAACCACTGTGCGGCAACGGGATCAGCAGGTCGCGACCGGGCTCGGCAAGGACCCGCAGCTGGCGGCGATCTACGCCTCGCGGCGGTTCGTCGGCGACAAGCTGATCCGCACCGTCAAGCCGCACCCGCTGCTCGACCCGGCGGCCGGACCGCTCATCGCCGTACGGCTGCACGTGCTGACCCGCAAGACCCTCGGCGGCATCGAGACCGACCTGTCCGGGCGGGCGATGACCGCCGTCGGCGACGCCGCTGCCCGGCCTGTACGCCGCGGGCGAGGTCGCGGGCTTCGGCGGCGGCGGGATGCACGGCTACCGCGCGCTCGAGGGGACCTTCCTCGGCGGCTGCATGTTCTCCGGCCGCACCGTCGGCCGGGCGGTCGCCGCGTCGGTCGGGTAGCCCGGGCCCGGCCGGCAGCTGCAGCGCGTCGAGCCAGCCGAACCGAACTGTCAGCCCGTAGCTCTCGGCCGCCTCGATCTCGCGCGTCCGCGGCAAGGCGGCGAGGTCCTCGGTCGCCGCGATGATGGTCCGCTCGGCCAGCAGCCCGACGATGGCCATGCCCCGGGCCTGCCGCCAGGCATCGCCCGCCGCGAGGAGCCGGGCCGCTGCGGGTGCGTCGCCGAGCCGCAGCATGGCCGCGCCGAGCACGCTCACGCCGTCCGGGAGGCTCAGCAGCTGCCCCGCGGCGGCGACCAGACCCGAGCCCCTCGACCAGCAGGTCGCGCGCGCGCGCCGGGTCGCCGAGGTGCAGCTCGACCAGGCCGGCCAGGTTGCGGACGTCGCCGCGGACCGACGACGGACCCACCGGCGTCGGCCGCGACCAGGGCCTGCGCCGCGTAGTCCAAGGCCCCCTCACCACCGGCCGCCAGAGCGGCGTTGAGCGCGAGGTTGGCCAACGCCCACGCCAGGTTGCTGTGGTCGCCCTCGGCGACCGAGAGCTGGCGGTAGGCCTCGAAATAGGCCCGAGCCTCGCCGTGGTGGCCCATGCCGTCGAGGATCTCGCCGCGCTCGTTCTCCAGGGGGAAGACCAGCTGCTCGACCGGCTGACCGGGGCTGCCGCTCTCGAGCCCGGCCCGCGCCTCCTCGATCGCCCGGTCGGTGAAGTCCAGGGCGGATGCCAGCCGGCCGGAGTGACGCTCGACGATCCCGATCGCCTTGAGACAGCGGGCGATCAGTCCGCGGTTGCCCGCCGCCATGGCGGCCTCGAGGGAGTCGTTGAAGCCGGCCAGCGCGCCGTCGAGGTCGCCCTGGACGAAGGCGATGCTGCCGGCCAGCCCGAGCAGCTGGGTCTTGAGCGGGAGCGGCAGGGCGGTCGCCCGCGTGGTCCGCAGCCACCGCTCGCCGAGCTCGATCCGGCCCGAGAAGAACCAGTAGTCGAGCAGCCCGACGACGAGCTCGGCGAGCACCTCGGCGTCGTCGACCGCGGCCGTGTGCTCCAAGGCGGCCGACATGTTGCCCGCCTCGGCGTCGAGCCGGGCCCGCGTCGTCGCGTCCGGCGAGCTCCGGCACATCGGCCCGAGCTCACTCGCCAGCCCGGCGTAGAACCGGGCGTGCCGGTCCCGGACCGCCCGGGCGACATCTGCCGGTCCAGCGGCCAACCGCTCCGCGGCGTACTCGCGCACCGTCTCCAACATCGACAGCCGGCCGCTGCCATCGGCGACGACGAGGTTCTTGTCGACCAGGCGGGCCATGAGGTCGAACGGTTCCTCGCCCACCGGGCAGACCGCCTCGCCGGCCGCGATGGTCCAGCCACCGGAGAAGACGGAGAGCTGGGCGAACAGCGCGGCCTCGTCGTCGTCGAGCAGGTTCGCGCTCCAGTCCAGCGCTGCCCGCATGCTGCGCTGGCGTTCGGGCAGGTCGCGGTCACCGCCGGTGAGCAGGTGGAGCAGCCGGCCGCTGCGGTGCACCATCTCCTCCGGCGGCAGCAGCCGGGCCCGCGCCGCCGCCAGCTCGAGCGCCAGCGGCTGGCCGTCGAGCAGGCGGCAGACCTGGGCAACCGCCTCCGCGTTGTCGTCGGTCAGCGCGAACGCCGGGTCCAGAGCGGCGGCGCGCTCGACGAAGAGCCGGACAGCGTCCGAACGTCGTACGGCGACCGCATCGCGCTCCCGCTCGGCCGGCAGGCCCAACGGGCCGATGACCAGCGGGTGCTCCTCCTGCAGCCGCAGGGCAGCCCGGCTGGTGCAGAGCAGCCGCAGCTCGGGCACCCGGTCCAGGATCGCGCTCAGCGCGTCGACGGCACCGGGGCGCTCGACCAGCTGTTCCAGGTTGTCGAGGACCAGGACTGGTGGCCCTAGGACAGGTGGGCCGGCCGAACCACTCCGGCGCTCGGTCAGGCCGCGCACCACCACGTCGAGCGCGGTGTCGCCGGCCCCCTGCGGCCGGGCGCCGAGCGCACTACCGATCGAGGTCAGCAGCTCGGCCTCGTCGGTCACGGTCGCCAGGGAGACGGTCACCACCCAGGGCTGGTCCGGCGGCCCGGCTGGGTCCGGCTGCTCGGCGGGGTCCGGCTGGTTGAGCGCGTCGGCGACCGCGAGCGCGATCCGGGTCTTGCCGATGCCGCCGGAGCCGAGCAGGGTCACGACCCGCACCGACGGGTCGGCCAGCAGCCGCAGGGCCGCGGTCAGCTCGGCGTCGCGGCCGATCAGCTCGCCCCGCCCGCGCCGCAGCCGGGCCGGACCGAGATCAGTCGCGGTCGGCGTGGCTGCCGTCGTCGTCGGAGCCGCCTCGCCGCCCGCCGCAATCGGGGCCGGCTGGTCGATCTCGTGCCGGAGCACCCGGCCGTGCGCCGCCGTCAGCTCCGGGCCGGGGTCGACCCCCAGCTCGTGGGCCAGCTGGCGAACTGCTCTCGTGTACGCCGCCAGCGCGTCCGCCTGCCGCCCGCTGAGATAGAGCGCGGTCATCAGCCGGGCCACGAGCCCCTCGTCGAGCGGATGCTGGCGGACCAGCTCGGTCAGCTCGGGCACGGTCTGGGCCGCGTGGCCGAGCGCGACCTCGGCGTCCAGCCGGTCCATCAGGGTCGAGAGCCGGCGGGCCTCGAGGCGGGCGAGCAGCCCGGACCGGCCCGCGTCGCCGAGCCCGGTCACGGCGCCCGTGCCACCCCAGTCCCCAGGGTTCGGCCCGGGCCACAGGGCCAGCGCGCGGGTCAGCAGCTCCGCGGCGCCGGCCGGGTCACCGGCCTGCAGCCGCTCGTGGCCCTCGGCGGACCAGCGCTCGAAGCGCATCACGTCGACCGCATCCTCGGGCAGATCGAGGACGTAGCCGCCGGGGCCGGACCGCAGCGGCGCGGCGGCCCCTTCCGGCTGCAGTGCGCGACGCAGCCGCGAGGCGTAGACCTGCACGGTGTTGGCCGCGGCCGCCGGCGGGTCGGCGCCCCAGACCAGGTCGATCAGGCGCTCGGCCGCCACCGGCGAGCCGACCGAGAGCGCGAGCGTGGTGAGGATGACCCGGGGTTGCGGGCCGCCGAGCGGCACGGGGACACCGTCGACCAGCACCTCCAGCGGCCCGAGCAGGCGGATGTCGATCCGCCGGTCCGGCCGCGAGACTGCCACGCTCGCAACCGTAGGGGCCAGCCTCGCCTCACGACAGGGTTAAGCGGACGTTCAGGGTCTTGTTCGGGTGGTGCCGCACCCTGGCGACGTTGGCTGGGGGACCCGGCGGGGACGCTGTCCTCGTGAGGTCGCGCCCGGCACCAGTGTCCAAGGGGGCCTGGTGTCGGGCGCCGGCCCGACTCTGACCGACGGCGTCAGACCGACGGCGTTCAGAGCGACAGCGTCTTGAGCAGCGAGACCGCGATCTCCTCTGCCCGCTCGTGCACCGTGAGGTCGGTCGGCAGGTCGCCGAACGGGAGGTCAACGTGCGGCCCGTCCCGCAGGTAGATCCGCCACGAGGTCAGCAGCCCGCCGCCCTCGTCATTCGACACTGCGCGCCAGTGCTGCCCGTCGTCCTCGTGCGGGAGCGTGCCGACCGACGTGATCTCGCGGACCGAGACGGCCCAGCAGTCGTACGTCGCGCCGTCGTCGTGCCCGAGCTGGTGCACATAGGCCTGGCTGTCCCAGTGCGGGTGGGCCGACCTCGCCTCTGCGACGCCGAACAGGCCGCCCTGCCGTACGGCGACCTTCCACCGGGTGCCGTGGTCGTGGATGGCCTGGCACAGCACGGCATCCGGCGACGGGCCGAAGGTGGCGGCGCAGCGGGCCACGAGCGGCGGGGGCGGGGCTTCGCCGTTGGTGGTCAGCAGCTCGGTCCAGTCGGCGATCAGGTCGTCGTCGCGGTCCATGGTCACTCCCTGCTCACTGCTCGGTCACTCCCTGCCGATCCCCGGCCTGGTTCGCTGCCACGACGCTATCCGGACCGTGACGTGACCGCGCGCCATGCCGCTTCGTTGACGTACGGTGTCCGGCGCAGGGGGGATCTGCTCGGGGCACTTCGATGGAGGGCTTTCCATGATGTTTCCGCACCGTCGACTCGCGACCGTTGTCGCTGCAGTCGTCGCAACCACGGGGCTGGCCGTCGCCGCCTCGGTCCTGCCGGCCCAAGCGACGGCGGTCAACCGGGGCAGCCTGAACTTCAACTCGCCGCCGGCCGGGCAGACCGTCACCAACCTCTTGGTCGGTGGGGCGTACTCGAAGTACCTGACCGCCAGGGTCGTCACGCTCAACGGCGGCCGGGCCGTGTCGGAGCCGGGCCCACCCGGATACGGCAACTCGATCGACTTCCCGGCGTACACGCCGGCCAACGCGAGCCCGCCCTTCGCGATCGTCTCGTTGCGCAACAACACCTCCACCGTCGACCCGCTCAACCCGGGCACGGGCAACTTCACCTGGCAGGCCGACTTCTCGCTCGACGACTTCGTCGGCACCGAGGCCATCGACGGCGACAACATCGTCCAGCGCGGCCTGAGCCCGCAGAAGCAGTGGAAGCTCAGCGTCGACGAGCACAAGGCACGGTGCTTCGTCCGGATCACGCCCAACGGGGCGCTGTCCGAGACGCCGGCCATCAACATCCCGCTCCAGACCACGAACATCAGGTGGTACCGCGGGATCTGCAACCGCTCGGTCTCCGGCGTCCTCAGCCTGCGGGTCTACGCGTACTGGAACAGCCGCCACGCGTGGGTGCTCTATCGGACCGCGACGTCCACCGTGTCCGCCGCTGGGCAGCCTCGGCATGACGCGGACCATCCCGGTGGCTATCGGCGGCAAGCTCAACGACCACGGCGGGATCCAGCTCGTTCCGTCGACGGACCAGTTCAACGGCCGGATCGACAACGTCGTACTCACGGTCGGCTGAACGACTAGCGCTCCTGGGCGGTATTAGGGCAGGCTAACCTTACTTCCTGCCTCGAGGAGCGCTTGCCATGAGCTTGTCCAAGACGTTGTTGCTGGGGTTCATCGCCGGCGTGACCATCATCATCGGCTTGCCGGTGGGACGGTTGCGCCGGCCGATGCCCAGCCTGCGGCTGTTCCTGAACGCCACTGCCGTCGGCGTACTCCTCTTCCTGGTCTGGGACGTGTTCTCGGCGGCGTGGGAGCCGATCGACGAGGCGCTGTCGGCGACCCACGAGGGCACCGGCGGCTGGGGACCGGTCTTCGGGTACGGCGCGTTGTTCGTCGCCGGGGTGTCCGTCGGGCTGCTCGCCCTGGTGGCCTACGACCGGCAGATGTCCGCGGCGCACGGGCGGACGATGGCCGCGCAGGCAGCGAGTCACGGCGGCGCCGGCGGGGCCGGTGGGACCGGTGCGGCTGCGGTCGGTCGGCTCGGGGGACTCGGGGGACTCGGCGGGCGGTTCGGTGGCGACGATGACCCGGGGGGTGGCCACCTGGTCGGCCGGTCGCCGGCTCGCGTTGCTGATCGCGATCGGGATCGGGCTGCACAACTTCGCCGAGGGGCTGGCGATCGGGCAGTCCGCCGCGAGCAACGACATCGCGCTCGCGACCTTGCTGGTCATCGGCTTCGCGCTGCACAACGCGACCGAGGGCTTCGGGATCGTGGCGCCGCTGGCCGCCGAGCAGGTCGAGGACGCCGACGGCATGACCAACCGGCCGGACAACCGACCCTCCTGGGGATTCCTGCTGGCGATGGCCGCGATCGGCGGTGGGCCGACCTTCATCGGCACCTGGGTCGGCCACGGCTTCACCAGTGAGGCGGTCAGCGTGGCGTTCCTGACCCTGGCGGCCGGCTCGATCATCTACGTCATCGCCCAGCTGCTGGGCATCGCGGCCCGGGCCCGCCGTTCGGACCTCGTGTCGTACGGGCTGCTGGTCGGGCTGCTGGCCGGCTTCGCCACCGACGCGATCGTGACCGCCGCCGGGGTGTAGGCGGGGTGTAGGCGGGTGTGCGGCGGGGTCTAGGCCGCGTCCTCGGAACCGTGCTCGTAGCGGAGCACGCGGCGGTCGCCGTCGACGTCGTCGGTCAGCACGTAGAGCACCCAACCGCCGTCCCGCGTGTCGTAGTAGCGCGGCTGCGGCGTCGCCGGGATGGTGTCCAGCCGTCCGTCGAAGGGTCCACCGCGAAAAACTGCGGCGAGGTCACCGTCCATGGGCTGATCCTCTCTCTACGGGCTCGTTGTCAGCTCTCCTGTGGAGTCGGCAGATTACGCACTAGTCATGAGTGTTGGGGCCATCCGGGTGACCTGAATTGGGCCGCAAGCGTGAAGGGTTGGGCCCTTCGGGTGAGCCCGTCCGGGGCATCGGGCCGGCCGGCGGATCAGCAGGCGGGCAGGCTGTTGAGGTTGTTGCCGACAACCGCGTCCATGCCGGACGTGATGGTCTTGACGCCGCAGTAGCAGTCATAGGGCCGCACGGTCGCGGACTTCCCGGCGCCGTAGGTGTAGTAGGTGTCGCCCTGGCTCATCCGGAACCGCACCGTCTCGACCGACTGCTGGCGGCCGTCGATCAGGCCGACGGACAGGATGTGGCCGTGGGCGGGGGCGGGCGGGTTGGACCGCGCAGTGCAGGTGATCTGGTTGGCCATGTCCGACCTCCTCACGCGAGCTGTTCGGGACGCTAGCGCGGACCGGGCGGCTGCGCGCTGTGCGGCGCGGCCTCGGGGGCCGGGTGTTGTCCCGGCGAACTGGTCTAACCCGCCGTTTCTCCCCCTTTCGGGGCCTCGGCGGGGGTTTCGACCAGTCGGCCGGTACGGGTCGGGCGGCGTTACGGCGTCGGCGGCGGAGGCGGCGGAGGCACGACGGCCGGATAGGGCAGGCCGAAGTCGTTGGCGACCGAGTTCGTGGTGGCATCACCGGCGTGCTCGAGGGCAGGGAGTCCGAGCAGGTCCTCCGTGCCGCGCAGCAGCGAGTAGTGGGTGTACAGCGTCGTCGAGACCTGGCCGGGCGTCGTGTAGGGCGAGACGGCGATGAAGGCTGTGTTCGAGCCGGTCGCGGTGCCGCCCTGGTCCCAGACGATGAAGACCACGGTGTCACCGGCGAGGTACTGCGTGTTGGTGAACAGGCCGGCGACCCAGGTCTTGGCCCAGGTGTCGCCGATCGCGAGCTGGGCCCACTTGTCGGCGCCGCAGGCCGCGATGGAGCAGCCGTGCATCGACTGGGGGACGTTCGCCTCGATGAGGGTGAACTTGTGCGAGAGGTCAAGGGCGGCCGGGCTCGCGGGCAGCGGCACGTCCTGCGTTGCGCAGGCCGCCGCTGCGTCCGTGAAGAAGACCGCTGCGTTGTGATCCGCCAGGTAGAGCTTGTCCTTGGTGTTGGTCTGGTAGCAGTTGCTCGGCATGCTGCCCATGTACTGCTTCCAGTCGGTGCCGAGCTGGCTGTAGAGGTCGGGCCCGGGCACGACGGCCCCGTCGTTGGCCAGGCCCCAGTCCTTGCCGCTCGCCATCGCGATCTTCGCCGGGGTGTCCGGCGTCGACTGGTAGTTGCTGGCCTGACCGCAGGCGAGGGCCAGTCCGCCGAGGTAGGGATCCTTGGTCGGGTCGCCGAAAACCGTTGCGCGGGCTTTGTTCTCGAACATCAGCCAGACGACGTGCTTGATCTGGTGGGCCTGGCCGTCATTGACCGACATCGTGCCGCAAGGGCTCGGCGAGAGCGGGGTGTACGCCGGTGGGGGCGGCTTGGGCTTGGCCGCCCGGACAGTCGTTCCGGCCTCGGCTGTCGTGCCGGAGACCACAGTGGCCGCTCCGGCCAGACCGGCCAGAACCAGCAAAGCCAGTGCGCGAGATCGCCGCATGGAGCCCTCCCCAGCACGCCAGCCCCGGCTGTCAGTTGCTGGGCAAGTTAGCAGCGTTGTGGGCCGAGCGCACCAGGTTGGACGACCCGATTTCACCGGGATTTGCCTTGGGCCGCAGGCAAATCGGTCAGGTCACGTGGTCGCGACTCTTCGGGATCGCCACGACGAAGCAGATGACCGAGCCGAGCAACAGGCCGTCTCCCACGCCGCCGACGAGGGCGTCGAGCACCAAGGCCAGGGCGTTCGTGACGTTGTGCACCTCGTGGAGGCGCTCGGCGCAGATGACGACGAAGCCGATCACGAAGAGGACGACGAAGCACTGCCGCCAACGCCCTTTGTAACGGCCCCAATACGTGGCGTTAGCAGCCACGTCGCCCTCATGTTCAGGCGGCGGCTCCGCGGCGTCGGTCACGGACCCATCGTCGCAGTGACTGCTCTGCGCTCCGATCAAGCGTCGTCGTCGGCCTCGGCGTCGTCGTCCTCCTGCTGGTCGACGACCCGCGGTCCCGGATAGCCACCGGGGTCGACACCGGGCCGGTCCGAGCTGATCCCTTGTTCTCCGGTCGGCTCCTGGTCGTTCACGACGGGCCGGGTCTCCGGCTCCGGTCGATATCGCTCACTCATCACGACGTCCCTTTAGTACCAATGGCGCCGGCCCCCGATTTCGCGGCCGGCTGCACCGAGCAGCGCGAGGATCAGGCCGACGACGAGCAGGATTGCGCCGATGACGACGAGCACTTTGAGCGCGCCGACGATCAGCCCGATGATGAGCAGGATCAGACCGAGGGCGATCATGACTCTTCGTCCACCTTCGGTACGCCGCTGAGGTCCATCGCCGGGTCGCCCTCGTCGGGACGGGCCGGCGGGTCGGGAACCGCGCCCGGGTCGCCGAGTGGCGGCTCTTCGTCGGGCGGCTGTGGTGCGCTGTCAGGAAGCCCCGGATCGGACATCACTCACCCCTATCTGTCGTGGCCGAGCGTCATCGCCAGACCGTTGAGGGCACTCTGCACTCGCCATGCCCGATGCCGCGACTTGAAGCGCACCCCTGGACATGTCCACTTCGCGCGAGGGAACGGGGCTACCTTCACGGCATGACCGCTGCCCTGCCGCCGTTCGGGCTGTGCTCGTGGTGCCTGGAGAACACCGACCTGCCCGTCCCCGCCGTGACGATGTTCGAAGGGACGGCGCTGTGCGCGTCGTGCAACTCCCGCGCCCAGTCCGAGTCCGACGACGAGGTGCTGGACCTCGACCGGGTGGAAGAGGCGGCCAACGAGCACGCCACCCAGATGTTGGCGTGGATCCGGGCCCGGCAGATCGCTCCGGTGGCCGAGAGCCCCGAAGGCTGACCTAGCGCCCGGTCCTGCCGGCGATCTGCTCCCGCAGCGTCGGTGCTAGATGCCGGGTCACGAAGCTGGGCAGGTCACGGACCGGCTGGACCAGCGCAGCGCCGAGCGGCCGCCTCATCTGAGGCAGCGGTTTCGAGGCTGTTCATGACCCAAATATTACTCGTGGACAGTCCGCCAGAATGAGCCATCAGCCGTTACGCCGCAACAGGTTTGCTGCCGGCGGGGCCTGTCGGCAGGCGCGCCCCTCGGGCCGCGCCTAGGCTTCCGGGCTGTGGCAGAGCTGAGTGCTGAAGAGGCCCGGCGTCGAGTCCGCGAGACGTGGATCACCGCGATCACGATAGTCAGCCTGAGCATCCTGATCTGCACCGTCACCGCGGTCTTGACGCGGAGCTTCATCGCCGTGTTCCTGGTCTACTGCGCCTTCGCGGGGGTCGGGATTCTCGTCGGCGTGGTGTTCGGTGCCGTTCAAGCATCGCGCGAGGCGAGCGGCAAGCGGATCCCGGACCCACCCCGGGAGGTCTCGCCCCGGGTCGTGAAGGTCTTCAGCCGCGTACTCAAGATCGTCGCGCTGGTCACCGTGGTCCTGGGCGTCGTCCAGGTCTTGGTGATCCTGATCTTCCGCGTCGGTTGAGCCCGAGCCGTTTCGGGGCACTCATAAACGCGCCGACCAAAATTCGACCTTGGTGGGCCCCGTGGGGATCGAACCCACAACCCGCGGATTAAAAGTCCGCTGCTCTGCCAGTTGAGCTAGAGGCCCGTCGTGCCTGTCGAGGGTACGGCAGACCCGGAGTGGGGCGGGCCTCTGACCTATCCGTTCGGCAGCGGCTCGGAGTGACAACCGCTACGGTCCACGTCACCCGGGGTGGCCTACGAGATGGTGTCGATCCAGCGTTCGAGTCGACGGGCTTCGGACGCGATCAGCTCCGGGTCGCGAAGCGTGTTGGCGATGAGCGCGATCCCCTCGTAGGAGGCTACGAGGGCGATGGCGAGCTCTCGGGCATCGCGTCGGCCGAGTTGCTCGAACTGCTCCTGCGCGACGGTGATGAGCTTGGCGAAGACCTCGGCTGACCTCTTGGTCAGGTCGTCGTCGCGCTTGTCGAGTTCGGAGCACAGGGACCCGATCGGGCAGCCGTAGAGGGCGAGGCGCTCTTTGGCCGAGGTCCAGGTCCGGACGAGGGTCTTCAGTCGGCCCTTGGGGGTCCGATGTTTGCTCATGATCTGCTCGAGCATCGGGAAGTCGCCGTCGTAGGCGTCCAGGACTGCCGAGACGAGATCGTCCTTGGTCTTGAAGTAGTAGTAGACGTTGCCCAGCGGAACGTCGGCGGCTTTGGCGATGTCGGCCAGAGTGGTGCGCTCGACGCCCTGCTCGTGCAGGGTCCGCCGAGCAGCCGCGACCAACCGGGCGCGCTTCTCGGCGCCGCGGCCGCGTGGCTGAACGGGTGCCGGCGTTGAGTCAGTCATCTCACTCAGTCTATCGACAGGGGCGGGTCGCTCACCTAAAGTCAGTTAGCCAACTGACTTACTAGAGAGAGTGTGCCATGACCCGCCTTGCCCGTTGGTGCTTCCGACATCGCTACGTCGTCCTGCTCGGATGGCTGGCCACCTTCGTGGCGCTAGTGGTCGTTTCCAAGCAGGCCGGGAAGGCGTACGACGAGGGCTTCTCGCTCCCCGGTACTGGGTCAACGCACGCGCAGCAGCTGCTGGCCAGCAGCGCGCAACGCCCATCCTCAGGCGACGACACGATCGTCGTACACACCCTCGACTCGACCCTGGTGACCGACCCGGCCGTCCAGCAGAAGGTCACGGCCGCCCTCCAGAAGGCATCGACGCTCCCGCTGACGGCGACGATCCGCAGCCCTTACACGACGGACGGCGCAGGACAGATCAGCGCGGACAAGCGCATCGCCTATGCGGTCGTGAGCTTCACCAAGCCCGATCAGTCGTTGACCAAGGCGGACATCACCCCGCTGGTCAACACACTCGCCAGCCTGCGTGGTCCGGACCTGCAGGTGGAGTTCGGTGGCGGAGGGTTCCAGACGCTGAAGGGCAGCCCGCTGTCCGGCACCGTCGGCATCGGCCTAGCGGCAGCCGCCATCGTCTTGTTCCTGGCCTTCGGGTCCGTGTTGGCGACCCTGATCCCGCTGGTCGCGGCGGTCGTCGCGGTCGGCGCCGGCATCGAGATCATCGGGCTGCTGAGCCATGTGATGTCTATCAACTCGTTCACGCCGAGCGTGTCCGCGCTCATCGGGATCGGCGTCGCCGTCGACTACGCCCTGTTCGTGGTCACCCGACATCGCAGTGGTCTGCGCGAGGGACTCTCACCCGAGCAGGCGGCAGTGCGGGCAGTGAACACGTCAGGTCGGGCCGTCATCTTCGCCGGTGCGACCGTCGCGGTCGCGATGCTGGGGCTGATCCTGCTCAACGTCAACTTCCTCACCGGCGTCGGCGTCGCGGCCGCGATCACCGTGGCGCTGGCCGTGGCCGCGGCCACCACGTTGCTGCCGGCCCTGTTCGGCGTACTCGGAATGCGAATCCTGGGTCGCCGGGAACGACGCCGACTGGTCGACGGACCAACCTCCGGCTCGGAAGCCTCGGGACGGTGGGCCACGTGGGCGGCCTACGTCCAACGCCGGCCCCTGCTGCTCAGCGTTGGCGCGCTCGCGGTGATGGTCGCCCTGGTCGTTCCGTCCTTCGCCATCCGGCTGGGCTCATCGGACCAAGGCAACGACCCAGCCGGCTCCACCACCCGGAAGGCGTACGACCTCGTCGCCGACGGGTTCGGCGCCGGTCACAACGGCCCGCTCCTCGTCGTCGGGCAAACGCCCGATCCGGCTGCGCGAGCGGCGTTCGAACGGCTTGCCAGCTCCGTCAAGTCGACGGCGGGCGTTGCCTCGGTCGTCCAGAGCCCGCACGTCAGAGTCCGAGATCAGTCAGCGTCCTGGATGTCATCCCGACGACCTCGCCGCAGTCCCACGCCACGCAGTCGTTGATCACCCACCTGCGCAGCGACCTGGTGCCTACGGCCGAGCGCGGGACCACTCTGCGCGCCTATGTCGGCGGCCAGACCGCCGTCTTCGAAGACTTCGCCGATGTGTTGTCGACCAAGCTGCCGCTGTTCCTCGGCGTGGTCGTCCTGTTCGGGTTCCTGCTCCTGCTTCTGGCGTTCCGGAGCCTGCTCATCCCGCTGACCGCTGCCGTGATGAACCTGTTGGCGGCGGGGGCCGCGTTCGGGGTCGTCGTTGCCGTCTTCCAATGGGGCTGGGGATCGGAGTCGATCGGGCTCGGACCGGCCGGACCGATCGAGTCCTTCCTGCCCGTGATGCTGATCGCGATCCTGTTCGGGCTCTCGATGGACTACCAGGTGTTCCTGGTCAGCCGGATCCACGAAGAATGGGTCCGGACCCGGGACAACCAGCAAGCCGTGCGCGCCGGCCAGGCGTTCACCGGCCGAGTCATCACGGCCGCCGCAGCGATCATGGTGTTCGTCTTCCTCGCCTTCGTCCTCGAAGGACGCCGACCCATTGGCGAGTTCGGCCTAGGCCTGGCCACCGCCATCCTGCTCGACGCCCTGCTACTGCGGACCGTCCTCGTCCCCGCCGCGATGCATCTGTTCGGAGCCCGGAACTGGTGGCTGCCACCCTGGCTCGACCGGATCCTGCCCCACGTCTCCGTCGACCCGCTATCGACGGCGCCGCTGACGGGTAGGGCCGACCCGGAGTGGGACGCTGGGCACGTGGAGGCTGAGTCGACGGCGCTGGCGCCGTTCCGGCACTCCGCGTTCCGCTGGATCTGGCTCGGCGTCCTCGCCAGCCTGATCGGCACCTGGATGCAGACCGTCGGCGCGCAGTGGCTGCTCGTGGACCAGCCCAACGCGGCCACGCTGGTCGCCCTCGTCCAGGTCGCCAACACACTCCCGGTGATGCTGCTGGCTCTGCCGGCCGGCGTCCTCGCGGACTCGTTCGACCGGCGCTGGCTGATGTTCTCCATCCAGGGCTACTTCCTGGTCGTCGGGCTGGCCCTCGTCGTACTCACCGCCGCCGACCAGATGCCACCCGCCCTGCTGCTGACGTTCACCTTCGCGCTGGGCGTCGGAGCGGCCATCCAGCTGCCCACGTGGTTGGCCATCGTCCCCGAGCTTGTTCCCCGTAACGAACTCGGCGCGGCAACCCGGCTCGAGATCGTCGGCGTCAACCTCGCGCGTTCGGCCGGTCCGGCGGCGGCCGGCGTCATCATCGCCTGGTCCGGCGTCACCTTGGTCTTCGCCATCAACGCGGTCTCCGTGGTCTTTCTCGCCATCCCGCTTCTGCTGTGGCGGCGTCCGCGCTCGACCGTCGAACCATCCGCGGGAACGCTTCGTCCCCGCCCTCAACGCGGGCGGTCGATACGTCTGGCACGAGCTCGTCGTACGGCGAATCCTGTTGCGGGCCTTGCTTTTCATCGCACCCGCCTCCGCGCTCTGGGCTTTGTTGCCCATCGTCGCCAAGGACGACCTCGGCCTCGGCGCCGACGGCTACGGCGCCCTGTTCGGCGCTCTTGGTGTCGGCGCCGTCGTCGGCGCCCTGGGACTGGGCCGGGTGCGAAACCGACTGTCCAGCAACGGGATCCTCGGTGCCGCCGGAGTCCTGTACGCCGCGGCCTCGGCCATCGTCGTCGCCGCGCCCGGCTTCGTTGCCGCCCTCGTCGCGCTGGTCTTCGCGGGGCTGGCCTGGACCTCGATGATCTCGACCCTCAACGCCGAGCTCCAGTTCTTCCTGC
The DNA here is from genome assembly GCA_963794535.1 of uncultured Actinomycetota bacterium. Taxonomy (GTDB): domain Bacteria; phylum Actinomycetota; class Actinomycetes; order Actinomycetales; family CAVURS01; genus CAVURS01. Next base: position 52,065 of record CAWCEI010000011.1, on the reverse strand, counting down.
CGGCGTGGGTGCGAGCGCGAGGCCTGGCCATCTATGTCGTCGTCTTCATGGGGTCGCAGGCCGTCGGCGGGGTGATCTGGGGACTGGCGGCCAACGCCACCGGCGTCGACCCGACGTTGCTGGTCGCGGCCGCCCTCGTCCTGGCCGGCGCCCTGGCCGGGTTCGTCTGGCGAGTGGCCCAGCCGGGTCATCAGGCCAGTGAGCCGGCGAGCTACTGGGGCGCACCGCGCATGTCGATCGAGCCGCAGCCGGACGCCGGTCCGATCGCCGTCGTCATCGAGTACTTCGTCACCCCCGACCGCGAGGCCGACTACCTGGTCGCCATGGAGGCCCTGCGCCGATCCCGGCGCCGTACGGGGGCCACCCGCTGGGACCTCTACCGCGACGGTGACGTGCCGACCCGCTTCGTCGAGCTGTTCAGCGTGCCCTCGTGGGAGGAGCACCTGCGCCAGCACTCCGGCCGGCTGACCGAGGGCGACCGTGCGGTGGAGGAGGCGGCGCTGGCCTTCTCCGACCCACCCGCGCGGGCCGACCACCTGCTGCCGCCGTCGGCCGGCCGAATTGGTAGCGGCCAATCCCCCGAACGGGCTTGACGACCATCCAACCGGGTCCTACCTTTCGTTCGTAAGGCTTCCTAACCTAATCGAACGAGAGCGGTCGACCCCTCATGGCCACCGAGCTGGTGACGACGACCGACCTGGGTGCGCTCAACGCCCGCCGGCTCGCCGACGCCATCGTGGCCAGCGGCGCGATCTCCCGGGCCCAGCTCGCCCGCGACACCGGACTGTCCAAGCCGACCGTCTCGATCGCCCTGGCCCGGCTCGAGAGCGCGGGCCTGGTCCGCGAGGTCGGCCGCACCCAGGGCGGTCGCGGTGCGACCGCCCTGCTCTACGACCTCGCGCCCGACGTCGGCAGCTCGCTCGCCCTCGATGTCGGCCGCCGCTGGATCCGGTCCCGGATCTGCGACCTGGCCGGTCGGGAGCGGGCCACGGTCATCGAGCCGACCAAGGGCACGAGTGCCGCGTGCGCTCGGTGACCAGCTCACGGCACTGGTCGCGGCCACCACTGCAAGAGTCCGGAGTCGCCGGCCGGTCGTCTCGTCGCCGCGACGCTCGGCGTGCCGGGCGTCCTTGTGCCCGAAGGCAACCGCGTGCGGCTCGCCCCTCGGATGCCCGGCCTGCAGAGCCCGCAGGTGCTGGCCCGCCTGCACCGGGCCGTCGGTGTCGACATCAACGTCGAGAACGACGTCAACCTGGCCGCGACCGCCGAGCTGGCCCTGGGCCGCGGGCGGGAGAACGCCGACTTCGTCTACCTGTCCGTCGGCACCGGCGTCGGCCTCGCCCTCGTGCTCGACGGCCGGCTGCGCTCCGGCGCAACGGGATCGGCCGGCGAGGTCGGCTACCTGCCGCTGCCGGGAGGCGGCGCGGCCGCCCCCGTGCGCGCCGGCAAGCAGGGTCCCTACGAGGAGCGGGTCGCAGCCGACGGCCTGGTCCGATCGGCCAAGGCGCGCGGCCTCAAGGTCCGCACGGCCCAGCAGGTCGTCGAGGCCGGCCGGGCAGGTGACAGCCGCGCCCTGGACGCCCTCACCGAGCAGGCCGAGCTGCTCGCCGCCGGCATCGCGACGGTCTGCGCGATCGTCGACCCGGGCCTCGTCGTCCTCGGCGGCGGCCTCGGCGTCGGCGGGGCCGACCTGCTCCTTCCCTTGCTGCACAAGGCACTTCGTCAGCTCACTCCGCTGCGACCCACCGTCGTCGCCAGCGAGCTGGGCGACCACGCGGTCCTCGACGGCGCCGTTGTCGACGCCGTCGCCACCGCCCAGGAAACCGTCCTGGGCACCATCACCGGCCATCACCGAGGCCGGGTCGCTGCCGCACAGGAGGCACCGTGAAGTCCAGGTTCGTTCCCCTCATCGCCGCCGCAGCCGTCGCCGCGGCCGCCCTCGCCGCCTGCAGCGGGAGCAGCGGCGGTGTCGTCGACCGCCCCGACCTCGGCGGCCGCCGACCACACGCCGGTGACCATCACCATGTGGAGCGGCTTCACCGAGCCGGAGCTCGGCATCCTCGGCAAGACGCTGGACACGTTCCACGCCACCTACCCGTGGATCACGGTGAAGAACGTCGGCGGCGTCGACGACGACAAGATCATCAAGTCGATCCGGGCCGGCAACGCGCCCGATGTCGCGCTGTCGTTCACGGCGGACAAGATCGGCACCTACTGCGGCAGCAAGGCCTGGATCGACCTGGCGCCCTACATCAAGCGGGACAAGGTCGACCTGAGCCAGATCCCCAAGGTCTCCCAGACCTACACGCAGTTCGACAACATCCGGTGCGCGATGCCCGCGCTGGCCGACGCCTACGGCCTCTACTACAACACCGACATGCTGCAGGCGGCCGGCTACACCGAGCCGCCCAAGACGATGAGCGAGCTGCTGGACATGGCCGTCAAGCTGACCAAGTACAACTCCGACGGCAGCATCAAGGTCGCGGGCTTCGTGCCGCTGTGGGGCTTCTACGAGATGGCGCCGGCGCACGTCGCTCCGCTCTTCAACGCGACCTGGGCGACCGCCGACGGCAAGAGCAACTTCGCCGCCGACCCCAACTGGGCGACGATGCTCACCTTCCAGAAGAAGTTCGTCGACGCGATCGGCTACGACAAGCTGCGCCGCTTCACCTCGGGCGCGGGCGACTCGGAGTTCGCTGCCACCAACATGTTCGAGACCGGCAAGCTGGCGATGAACATCGACGGCGAGTACCGCACCGCGTTCATCCACCGCGAGCACCCCAAGCTCAACTACGCCACCGCTCCGATGCCGGTCGACGACGCCCAGCCGAACCTGTACGGCGCGGGCTATGTCACCGGCAACTCGCTCGGCATCCCGAAGACGTCGACCGGGCGCAACCGCGAGGCCGCCTGGCAGCTGATCAAGTGGCTGTCGCATCGACCCGGCGGCCCAGGTGCCGCTGGCGCAGCAGATCGGCAACGTGCCGACGATCAACTGCGCCCTGACCGACCCGACCTGACCAGTCCAACGAGAAGTTCGCGACCTTCCTGAAGATCTTCGCCTTCCCGCAGACCGCGACGACGCCGTCCAGCGCCGGTGGCAGCGCCGACCAGGACCTGCTGACGGCCTTCGTGGACAAGTACCAGGCCGGCAACGGCGGCGACCTGGCCAAGGGCCTGGCCTCGGTCGACAAGCAGGTCGACGCCCAGGTCCAGCAGGCCACGGGAGGCGGCGCGCCGTGACCGTCGCCTGGCGGAGGAGGCTCACCATCCTGTCGATGATGAGCCCCTGGCTCATCGGGATGGTGGTCTTCTTCGGCTACCCGCTCGTCACGACGGTGGTGCTGTCCTTCGAGCACTACGACCTGTTGTCCCCGGCCAAGTGGATCGGCCTGGCCAACTACCGGTACATGAGCAAGGACGCGAACTTCCTGCCCGGCGTACGGAACACGCTCTGGATGATCCTGATCCAGGTGCCGATCACGCTGGTCTTCGCGTTCTGGGTGGCGCACCTGGTGAGCAAGGTGCGCCACGGGGCGGGCATCTGGCGGACGATCTTCTATCTGCCGACGCTCGCCCCGCCGGTGGCCGCGGCCCTCGGGTTCGTCTACATCTTCAACGCCAGCACCGGCCCGGTGAACCAGATCCTGAAGTTCCTGCACCTGCCGCAGCCGCTCTGGTTCGACGACCCGCACTGGGCCAAGCCGTCGCTGACGATCCTGGCCATGTGGGGCATCGGCTCGATCATGGTCATCTTCATCGCGGCGCTGCTCGACGTGCCGGCCGAGCTCTACGAGGCGGCTGACCTCGACGGCGTCGGCGCCTGGCAGCGGATGCGCTTCATCACGCTGCCGACCGTGAGCCCGGTCCTGCTGTTCGCGGCCATCACCGGGATCATCGACGGCCTGCAGTACTTCACCCAGGGCTATGTCGCGGCGACGGCGGCCGGCGGTGGCGACGCCGGGGCCGGCGTCGGCAGTGCGCTGGGCTACCCGCAGGGATCGACCCTGTTCTTCCCGGTCTGGCTCTACCAACAGGGTTTCCAGTACTTCGCGATGGGCTACGCCTCGGCGATGGCCGTCGTGATGTTCGTCGTCGCGCTGGCGGTCACGGCCTTGCTGCTGTTGGTCTCTCGGCGCTGGGTCTACCTGCCGGCGGTGCGCTGATGACCGCCCTCATCGACGGCGCCGCGCCGGCCGAGACCGCGCCCGAGCCGCAGCAGCGCACCCGCCGGGCCCGGCGGGAGAGCGTGCTGACCGTCATCGCCGAGCGCAGCATCCTGATCGTGCTGGCCATCATGTTCCTGGCGCCGCTGGCGTTCGTCGCTCCTGACCGCGTTCATGACGACCGGCCAGGCGGCCGGACCGAGGCTCTGGCCGTCGCCGTTGCACCCGCAGAACTTCATCGACGTCTTCTCGCAGGCCGGCTGGTGCGGGCGACGCATCAACACGGTGATCTACGCCGGGCTGTCGACGGTCGGCGTCGTCGATCTCCAGCGTCCCGGTGGCCTACGCCCTGTCCCGGCTGCAGTGGCGCGGTCGCGGCACGGCCTTCATCCTGGTGCTCGCCACGATGATGCTGCCGGCCCAGGTCACCGCGGTGCCGCTCTACATCATGTTCGCCAAGCTGCACCTGGTCGGGACGCTGGCGCCGCTGATCATCCCGAGCTTCTTCGGTGACGCGTTCTCGATCTTCCTGCTCCGGCAGTTCCTGCTGACCATCCCGCAGGAGTACGTCGACGCGGCTCGCGTCGACGGCGCGGGTGAGTGGCGGATCCTGCTCAAGATCGTTGTGCCGCTGGCCAAACCGGCCATCGCGGCGATCGCTCTGTTCAGCTTCCTCTACGCCTGGAACGACTTCTTCGGACCACTCCTGTACGCCGGTGAGAACTCCAAGGCCTGGACCGTGTCGGTGGCCCTGTCCAACCTGCGGGGCCAGCACCATGTGCAGTGGAACCTCACGATGGCGGCGACCGTGCTCTTCATGCTGCCGGTCATCGTGCTGTTCTTCGCGGCCCAGAAGGCCTTCGTCCAGGGCGTCACGCTCACGGGAGTCAAGTGATGAAGGTCGTCGTCGTCGGGGGCGGCTCGACGTACACGCCCGAGCTGGTCTCGGGCATCGCGTCGCGGACCGCCGACCTGCCGGTCACCGAGCTGGCGCTGCTGGACCCGGACAGCGACCGGCTGGCGGTCGTCGGTGCCTTCGCCCAGCGGATCCTCGACCATGGCGACTGGAGCGGCCGGCTCACGCTCACCGGTGACCAGGCGGCGGCCCTGGACGGCGCCGACGCCGTCCTGATCCAGCTCCGGGTCGGCGGTCAGGAGGCCCGGCTGCACGACGAGACCGTGCCCCTGCGGTGTGGCTGTCTGGGCCAGGAGACGACCGGCGCCGGCGGGCTGGCCAAGGCGCTGCGCACAGTGCCCGTGGTCCTGGACCTCGCGGCCGAGATCGAGCGCCGGGCGGCGCCGGGCGCGTGGATCGTCGACTTCGCCAACCCGGTCGGCATCGTGACCCGGGCCCTGCGCGACGCCGGCCACCGCGCGATCGGGCTCTGCAACGTCGCGATCGGGCTGCAGCGCTTCACGGCCGGGCTGCTGGGGGTCGAGCCCGGACAGGTGCTGGTCGACCAGGTCGGCCTCAACCACCTGACCTGGATCCGGCGGGTCATGGTCGACGGCGAGGACCGGCTGCCGGAGCTGCTGGACCGCCACCTCGACGCGTGTGCCGAGCAGCTCGAGCTGCCGGCCGAGCTGATCCGCGAGCTCGGGGCGCTGCCGTCGTACTACCTGCGGTACTTCTACTTCCATGACGCGGTCGTCGACGAGCAGCGCACCGGGGAGCCCAGAGCCCAGGCGGTGCAACGGATCGAGAAGGAGCTGCTCGAGCTCTACCGCGACCCCGAGCTGGTGACCAAGCCCAAGCTGCTCGAGCAGCGCGGCGGCGCGTACTACAGCGAGGCCGCCGTCGCCCTGCTGACCTCGCTGGTCACCGGCGACGGCGCGGTGCACGAGGTGGACGTCCCCAACGCCGGGCACGCTCGCCGGCCTGGCCGACGACGACCTGGTCGAGGTGCCGGCCCGGGTCGACCGCGACGGCGCGCATCCCGTGCCGCAGCCGCCGCTGGCCCCCGAGCTGCTCGGTCTGGTGCAGCACGTCGCGGCTACGAGCGGCTGGCGGTCCGGGCCGCGATCACGCGGCGAGCCGGCCGACATCCGGCGGGCCCTGCTGGCGCATCCGCTGGTCGGGCAATGGGATCCGGCCCAGCGAGCTCGCCGACGTGCTGCCCTATGCGATGGTCCGGCGGTGACCGGGCTGCTGCTCGCGGTCGACGGGGGCAACTCGAAGACCGACGTCGTGCTGCTCGACGACATCCGGCCAGGTGCTGTCGGCGGTCCGCGGGCCCGACATCGGCGCCGATCCACGTGGGCCTGCAGGGCTCGATGGACTGCCTGGACGACGCTGATCGGCCACGACGATGACGGCGGCCGGCGTCGTCGGCGCCAGCGGTCGCGCCCCGAAGCCGGCTCGCCGGCGTCTTCGCCCTGGCGGGCGCCGACCTCCCGCACGAGGAGCAGGACCTGCTACGATGCCGTGACGGCGCGGGGTTGGGTCGGCCAGGCCGTGGTGCGCAACGACGCCTTCGCGTTGCTGCGCTCCGGCACCGATCGGCCGTGGGGCGTCGCCGTGGTCTGCGGGGCCGGCATCAACTGTGTCGGCATCGGCCCCGACGGCTGCGGTCGCCCGCTTCCCGGCGCTGGGTGCCATCTCCGGCGACTGGGGCGGCGGCTACGACGTCGGGCTGGCCGCACTCGGGGCGGCCGTGCGGTCGGTCGATGGTCGCGGACCGGAAACCGTTCTGGCGCATAGCGTTCCGGCGTACTTCGGCCAACCGGACCCGGTCGCCTTGATGACCGCGATCCACGTCGGTGAGATCGCCGCCGGGCGGGTGGTCGAGCTGCCGCCGGTCGTCTTCGACGCTGTCCGCGGCGGTGACGCCGAGGCGTCGGCGATCATCCTGCAGCCTGGCGACCGAGATCGTCGGATCGCCCGCGCGGCCATCCTCCGGCTGGGGCTGCAGGACACCGACCCGCCCGTCGTCCTCGGCGGCGGCCTGCTCGTCGCCGGCCTGCCGCTGCTCGACGACGCCGTTCGGGAGGGCATCCAGGCCGTGGCCGCGCGCGCCTCGGTCCGCCACGTCGACGTGGCTCCCGTCGTCGGCGCCGCCCTGTTGGCCCTCGAGGAGGTCGGCGGCAGACGCCGAAGCCAGAGCCCGGGTTCGGTCGTGGGGCAGCACCTATCGCGGCGCAGCCGGTCGAGGCCGGGGCCTGACGAGGCGCGGCAGCTGGGCGGAGCCGCGCGCACGGCTGGTCGTCGTCTCCGCCCCACCTGGACGACGCCGTGCTGTCGGCCGCTGTCCAGCTGATGCGCCCCGGCGCGCACGCTGGTCACGGTCTTCGCCGGAGCCCCGCCGGAGGGGACGCCGCCCGCCGACTGGGACCTGCTCACCGGTGCAACGGATGCTGGTGTCGCGGGTGCGCGAGCGGCTGCGTCGAGGACGACCGCGCCCTGGCGACCCTCGGCGTGCAGCCGACGACGCCGGCTGGACTTCCCGGACGCGCAGCACGTCGCCGGACGCGGCCGAGCGACCCGACGCGACGAGCACTCGTCGCTGCCCTGCGACCGCACGCTCGCCGGAGCCGCCGAGGTCTGGGCGCCGGCTGGCGATCGGTGGCCACCTCGACCACCTGGCCACCCGAGACGCCGCTGTCGCTGCGGCGGACCCCGGCGCCACGGTGCACCACTACGCCGACCTCCCCTACAGCCTTGGCCGCCGGCTGGCCCGAGCCCGACGTCGAGGCCTGGCTCGCCGCGGACGACTCGACGCACCGGCCGGCCTGACCAAGACGGTCCACCAGCTCGATCCCGACGCCCGACGTCGAAAGGTGGCGGCCATGGCCTGCTACGCGACCCAGATCCCGCCCTGGACCTGGACGGTGCCCTGGCCAGCTGGTGACCCGGCGGTGGTCGGCTTCGAGGTCTCCTGGACCCGGCGATGACCGCGCCGCCCGGCGCCACGCCCGGCGCCGCGTCCTCGTCGGTTCCGTTGCGGCGCTGGCCATCCCGGCCTCGATCGCCGTCGTGCTCCGACCTCCGGAGCAGGCGGCGCGCCAACAGCCGCGCGCGGTCGCTGATCCGGGTGCCGCAGGCGGGTGCGGTCACCGGCGTGCCGTTGCACGCCTACGTCATGGCGCCGAAAGCGTTGCGCGGACGAGCGGTTCCAGCTGGTCGACGCCGCGGCCCACGTGGTCCGGTCCGGCGCGGTCGGCGCCAACGCCGGCGGCTGGAACGCGGCGTACGCCGCCGTGCAGCCGATCGACCTCGGCGTCGATCGCGTACGCCGGGCACCTACCGCAGTCCGGATCAGCGGCCCGGTCACGGCGACCTCGCCCCGATGCCGGTCGGCCGCCCCGCCGACGTGTCGACCCGGCTGACCCAGGACGGCACGTCGTTCCTCACCCTCCAGCGAGACGGCGCCGACGTCGTGCCCGGCCGGCTGGACCGCCAGCCCAGCCACCTGCTGGACCGGACGGCCACGGTCTACCAGCCGCCCAAGTTCACCGGCCCGGACACCGACGAGCTGGCCCGGCCGCTGCGAGCCGATCGCGGGCCGCGCAGCCGGTCGATGTCGAGGGCGGCTGGTTCGACGCCGGCGACTACCTGAAGTTCACCCATGACCGCGTCGTACACGCTGGACTGGCCCTGGTGGCCCAGCGGGACAGCGCTTCCGGTGGAGCGGCCCTCGATGCCGAGACCGCGCACGGGCTGGCCTGGCTGGACAAGATGTGGCACCCGAAGACCGGCGTGCTCTACACGCAGGTCGGCATCGGGTCGGGCAGCGAACGGCTCGGCATCTGGGGCGACCACGATGTCTGGCGGCTGCCCGAGGCTGACGACGCCGCCGACCCGGCGCCGGGCTCGCTGACCTACTACGTCTCGCACCGGCCGGTGTTCGCGGGCAACCAGCCGGGCGAGCCGATCAGCCCTAACCTGGCCGGCCGCACGGCGGCGGCGTTCGCCCTGGCGGCCCAGGTCGAGGCCGGCGCGCGACCCGGCTGCGGCCCGGCGCGATCTGGCCCAGGCCGCAGACCTGCTGGCGCACGCCAAGACGACGAACGTCGGCCAGCTCAGCACGGTCTATCCGTTCGCGTTCTATCCGGAGACGTCGTGGACCGACGACCTCGAGCTCGGCGCCGTGGAGACGGCCCGCGCGGCGCGGCTGCTGCACGACCCCCGGGCTGACGCGTGGCTGGCTCAGGCCGAGGCACTGGGCCGAGGCCTATCTCGCCGAGCTCCGACCACGACTCGCTCAACCTCTATGACACCAGTGCCGTCGCCCACGCCGAGCTGGTCGCGTGAGCTCGACCGGCCAGTCCGGGTCCGACCGCACAGGCGGTGCGGGCCAAGCTGATCGGCGCGATCTGACGGCGCAGCTGGACGACGCCGTCGGCTCGGGCCGACGACGACCCGTTCGGCTCGGCGGCGATCGTGACGAACTACGACGCGGTCAGCCACGAGCTGGGCCTGGTCGCGACGGCCGAGCTCTACGCAGCGCCTCACCGGCTCCCACCGGTACGACGACTTCGCCTCCCGCCAGCGCGGCTGGGTCTTCGGGGCCAACGCCTGGGGGACGTCGTTCGTGATCGGCGAGGGCCAGACCTTCCCGCAGTGCCCGCAGCACCAGGTGGCCAACCTGGCCGGCAGCCTGACCGGCGGCGCGCACGTGGCGGTCGGCGCGGTCGTCAACGGCCCCAACGGCTCTGACCAGTTCGAGGACCTCGGCGTGCCGGACGGTGCAGCCGCCTGCCCGGCCGATGGGTCGACCGGTTCGCCGCGTTCGACGGCCAGGGGTCGACCTTCCTGGACGACGTCGCGGCCTGGCCGAGCGACGAGCCGGCCGACGACTTCACCGCCAGCGGCATCCTGGCCTACGCCCTCGGCCGCTGAGGATCGGGCGAGCTGGTCCGGCGGCGGGCCATGAACGAGTCGAGCGGCGTCGGCCGGAGCCGGCCGGGCGAAGTAGTAGCCCTGGGCCATCCGGCAGCCGAGCCGGCGCAACGTGTCGGCCTGCTCGCTGGTCTCGACGCCCTCGACGACGACGCCGAGCTGCAGGTCCTCGCCGAGCCGCAGGACGGCGCGCATGAACCGCTCGACCCGCGGGTCCTCGTTGAGCCCGACGACGAACGCCCGGTCGACCTTCAGCGTCGTCAGCGGGATCTCGTGCAGGTGGGCCAGCGAGGAGTAGCCGGTGCCGAAGTCGTCCAGGGCCAGCGAGACGCCGGCCGCGCGCAGCTCGCTGGTCACCCGGCGGGCCGCGTCGAGGTCGGTGAGCAGGCCGTCCTCGGTGATCTCGACCACGAGCTGGTGGGCCGAAAGTCCATGCCGCGCAATGGCATCCGCGACCTGACCCGGCAGCTCGAGGTCGACGACCTGCAGCGGCGGCACGTTGACCGCGACCTGCAGCCAGTCGTGCCCGAGGTCATAGCTCCAGGCGGCCAGCTGGGCGCAGGCCTGCTCCAGCATGCACGCCGTCAGGTCGCGCACCAGCCCGGATCGCACGGCCACCGCGACCAGCTGCGGCGGCGGCACCGGCCCGACCCTGGTAGTTCCACCGCACCAGCGCCTCGAAGCCACGCACACCGCCGTTGGCCAGGTCCATGACCGGCTGGAAGTAGGCCTTGACGTCGCCGGCCTCCAGGGCGAGCCGCAGCGGCTCGCTCAGCATCAGGTCCTCGGTCTCCGGCAGCGTCATGCCGCTGCGATAGCGCTCGACCTTGCCCTTGCCGGCCCGCTTCGCGGCGTACATCGCGACGTCGGCCTGGCTGAGCAGGGTGCGCAACGAGGGCGGCGGTGCGCCCGGGTGCACGACGGTGACGCCGATCGCTGACCCGCGCGTCGAGGCGCATGTCGTCGACGACGAACGGCGCCGTGCAGAGCGGCGACCAGCCGCTCGGCCGAGCGCGGTGGGGTCGTCACCCTCCTCGACCAGTACGGCGAACTCGTCACCACCCAGCCGGGCCAGGGTGTCCGCCGGGCGGACCTCGGCCCGCAACCGCTCGGCCACCTGCACGAGCAGCAGGTCGCCCGCGGCATGGCCCGAGGGTGTCGTTGACGCCCTTGAAGTCGTCCAGGTCGCAGAACAGCACGGCGAACGCCCGCCCGCTCGACGGCGTGCAGGTCGAGCGCGTGCTTGACCCGGTCGGCGAACAGCCGGCGGTTGGCCAGCCCGGTCAGCTGGTCGTGAAAAGCGTGCTGCTGCAGCTCGTTCTCCCGGGCGGCGACGGCCACGACGAGCCGCCGGTTCTCGACCACCGTGGCGTACTGGCGCGACAGCAGCAGCCCGATCGCGATGGTGGTCAGCACCAGCTCGAACGCGTCCGGCGGGTTGCCGCGGACGCTCTGGATGCAGATGGTGAGCGTGGAGATCGCGACCGGCAGGTAGGGCAGGATCGACGTCCCGCGCGGGCGCCGCTCGACGACCGTCGCGTGGTTGGCCCGGCCGCGGGGTGCACTGGCCGCGGCGATCATGATCATCAGGAAGGCGGCGATCCAGCCCGCGTCGATCGGGTCGCCGGTGCGTGTAGTTGCCGGTCGAGGTCAGGTAGACGAAGCCGCTGTCCGCGACCGCCATCGCGGTGAGCCCGAAGCCCAGCAGAGCCAGTGTCTTCGCGTACGCCGATCGCTGGACCACCGTCAGGACGACCATCGCGATCACCACGACGTCGCCGAGCGGATAGGCCAGCGAGACGGCCAGGGCGAGCCGCGAGCTGTCGCCCGCCGACTCGGCCACGGTGTGCAGCGTCGTCGCCCACGAGACGGTCAGCAGTGCGGTCGCCGCGATCAGCGCGTCCAGGCCCCACTGCAACCGGCCGCCGGACTTGGTGGGGAAGAGGTAGAGGCCGGCCACGACGCCGACCGGGAAGAGCAGGAAGCCGACGTCGGCGATCGAGGGGAACGGCGTCTCGCGCCCGCCGAGCAGCTCGTAGTAGCACCAGACGCTCTCGCCCAGCGCCCAGGCCAGGCACCCGAAGCCCGTGCAGAACCAGGACCAGCGCAGCCGGCCGGTCGAGCAGACGGCCGTCGACATCGCGGCGGCGGCCGCGGATCCGGCTGCGGCCAGCTGGGCCAGGTCGTCGGCGGCCTGGAAGCCGACCGCGCCGAGCCCGTGCACGAGCAGCACGACGATGAGGACGCCGAAAGCAATGATGGCCGGTCCGGCCGAGCGGTCGGCGATCCGCAGCGCCAGGCGCTGGCCCGCCGTACGGCGTCGGGCCGGTGCGTTGCCGCCGGTCCCTTGGTCGCTCCGGGCAGGCGCGGCCGTGTCGGTGGACAAGCCGTCACCTCCGGATGATCGCGAGAGCGCGGCGGATGTGGGGGCTGCCCCCGGACCGCGCATGCTCTCTATCGACCAACGGCGGGACGTGCTGAAGGTTACGCAGAGTCGCCTGGACGGCCGTGCTCGGACCGGACCGAGCTGTTCCGCGGTTCAGCCCGAATTGATCGTAGATGTGGTGGTTAGACCGGAAGGTCGATGACGACCTCGACGATCTGGCCCTGCGCTGCCGTGACAGGCGTGTCGAACGGCTCGGACTTCGGGGCGAGAGTCCGCAGGGTCCAGTCGCCCGGTGCCGCGAAGAACCGGAACCGGCCGCCGTCGTCGGTCGGCAGCTCGGCGGTGAACTCGCCGCCGCCGTCCAGCAGCCGGACGTACGAGCGCACCGGCTCTCCGGCTCGCTCGACGCGGCCCTGGATCACCGACTCGGTGCCGGCCGGCGAGTCGCCAGTCATCCCGGAGGTCGTCACGGGCAGAGCGTAGCCACCCTCAGGGGCTGCGCAGCTCATGCCAAGACCCCCGGCTCCTCGCCGAGCGCGATCGGCACGCCGACCAGCGAGCCCCACTCGGTCCAGGAGCCGTCGTAGTTCTTCACGTTCGGCTGCTCGAGGATCTCGTGCAGGACGAACCAGGTGTGCGCGGACCGCTCGCCGATGCGGCAGTAGGCGATGGTGTCGCGGTCGAAGTCGACGCCCTCGTCGGCGTACAGGTCGCGCAGCTCGTCGTCGCCGCGGAAGGTGCCGTCGTCGCGGGCGGCCTTGCTCCACGGGATGTTTCGCGCGGTCGGGATGTGGCCGGCGCGCTGCGACTGCTCCTGCGGCAGGTGGGCCGGCGCCAGCAGGCGGCCGGAGAACTCGTCCGGCGACCGGACGTCGACCAGGTTGCGCTCGCCGAGCGAGGCGAGCACCTCGTCGCGCATGGCGCGGATCGAGCGGTCGAGCTCGTTGCGCCGTGTACGACGTCGCGGGTCGCTCGGGCACGTCGGCGACCAGCTCGCGGCCGTCGAGCTCCCACTTCTTGCGGCCGCCGTCGAGCAGCCGGACGTCGGCGTGGCCGTAGAGCGCGAAGTACCAGTAGGCGTAGGCCGCGAACCAGTTGTTGTTGCCGCCGTAGAGCACGACGGTGTGGTCGTTGCCGATGCCGCGCGCGGCCATCAGGGCCTCGAACTGGGCCCGGTCGACGAAGTCGCGCCGGACCGGGTCCTGCAGGTCGTCGCGCCAGTCCACCCGGACCGCGCCGGCGATGTGCCCGCGGGCATAGGCGGCGGTGTCCTCGTCGACCTCGACGAGCACGACGGACGGGTCATCGAGGTGCTCGGCGACCCAGTCAGCGTCGACCAGCGACGTCTCTCGGCTCATGCTCGAAAACGGTACGGCGTGTCCGCCTGGTGGTCACTTATCGTCCAAATCCCGAGACGGTTGTTGTCTCGACATCGCGGTCGGCGACCCCGTTTCCCGGACTGTGCTCTGCCAGCAGTTCCGAGCCAGCTGCGGCGCGGGATGGCGGCTGGCTCGCTGCCGCTGTCAGAGCACAGTCAGTAGGTCGGGAGGTGGGACGCCGCGTAGACCCCGCGCCACCCGCCGCCCGCCGCCCGGGGCCCCTGACTCAGGAGGTGATGTCCTTCGTCGTGAACCGGGCCCAGGCCAGCGAGCCGAAGATCGCCAGATACGCCAGCTGGGACAGCAGCCCCCGCGAGATGTCGTGGCCGACGATCGGCGTCCGCAGCAGGTCACCGAACGCCAGCCAGTAGTGGGTGAACAGGTACGGGTGGATGGCCGAGATCTGCGGCACGGCGTCGGCGATCTCGGCGGCGATGACCAGCACCGACGTCGCCGCCATCGCGCCCATCGGCACCTCGGTCAGCGTCGAGATGAACAGCCCGATCGCGCCGACCCCGAGCAGCATGGCCGCGACGTAGGCCGTGACCAGCAAGGCCCGCCACAGCCCGGAGCCCGAACGAGATCACGTCACCCGAGATCAGCGTCACCGGCCCGTGGGCGAACAGGATCAGCCCGACGACGGTGCCGACCACGAACACGGTCAGCGCCGCCGCGACGGCGAAGGCCGCGATCCCGACGTACTTCGACCACCAACAGCCGGGTCCGCCCGACCGGCACGACGAGCAGGTTGCGCAGCGAACCGGTCGCCGCCTCGCCCGGCCACCGCCTCGCCCGACACGACCGAGACCGCGAGCGGCAGGAACAGCGGCAGGGTCACGACGAGCGACGTGAAGGCCAGGAACAGCCCGTTCTCGGTGATCTGGCCGATGAACGGCCGGCCCGTCTCCGTTGCTCGGCGCCGACACCCGCACCGCGATGCCGAGCAGGATCGGCGCCAGGGACAGCACCGCCAGCAGCGCGATGTTGCGTCGCCGGCGGAAGATCAGCCGCAGCTCGGACCGCACGAACCGCGACGATCCCGCGCGTCGGCCGGCAGGCGCGGCGTACGCCGGTCGCGTCGGCCCGGCGTCGCGGCACCGGGCCGGCGGCGTCGGGGCTCGGACGCGGCTGCTCCGTCGCGTCGAGCTCACTCGTCGACATCGAAGCCCTCCCCGGTCAGCCCGACGAAGAGCTCCTCGAGGTCCGGCCGCTCGACGACCAGCTGGTGCACCGGCACTCCGGCCCGGACCAGCGCCGCGGTCACCGCCGCGCTGTCGACCGCCGCCGAGGTCGGCGACGACCTGTACCCGTGCCGTCGTGCCCGTCGACCGCGACCGGCGAGGTCAGCCCGACCTCGCCGAGCACCCGGATCGCCTCGGCCGGCTGGCGTGGTCTGCACCCGCACCCGGGTGACCGACGCCGAGCCCGAGGTCGTCCAGCGAGCCCTGGAAGACCAGGCGGCCGTGGCTCATCACGCCGACGTGCGTGCACATCTGCTCGATCTCGCTCAGCAGGTGCGAGGACACGAAGACCGTCGCGCCCTCCGACGCGACCTCGCGCACCAGGGTCCGCACCTCCCGGGTGCCCTTGCGGGTCAAGGCCGTTCGTCGGCTCGTCGAGGACGAACAGCTCGCGCGGCCGCAGCAGCGCACCGGCCAGACCGAGCCGCTGCCGCATGCCGAGGGAGTAGGCGCGGTAGCGCTTGCGCGCCGCCGCGGAGAGCCCGACCCGCTCCAGGGCCTCCCCGACCCGCTGCGCGGGCCTGGCCGCCGGGCACCGACCGGTCCGCCGCGTCCAGCCGCATCAGGTTGTCGCGGCCGGACAGGTAGGGGTGGAACGCCGGGCCCTCGACCAGCGCGCCGACCTGGGGCAGCACGCCGGCCGCGCCGCCCGGCATCGGCACGCCGAGCAGGGCGTGCGTGCCCGCCGGTCGGCGCGATCAGGCCGAGCAGCATCCGGATCGTCGTCGTCTTGCCCGACCCGTTCGGCCCGAGGAAGCCGTAGATCGCCCCGGCCGGCACGTCGAGGTCGACGTTGTCGACCGCGACCTGCCCGCCGCTGAACCGTTTGGTCAGCCCGGCGCTGGTGATCACGCCCGGTCGCTCACTTGGTCGCGGGCGGCGGCGGCCGTGGTCGCGGCCTCCTCCAGCATCGCCGGCGGCACCGCCCCGACGTACGCCGTGCCGTTGTCCAGCAGCAGCACCGAGAGCAGCGAGGTCTTGAGCACCCGCCCGGTCCCGTAGGCGCCGGTCACCGGCTTGAGCGAGCGGAGCAGCGCCTGGGCCGACTCGCCCTTGGTCGTCGGAGCCGGTGAGGTCGACGCCGGCCATCTGGACGATCGAGGTCCAGCCCTTGCCGATGACCGTGGGCGTCAGAGCCGTTGTCCAGCAACGACTTCTTGCCGTTGCCCGGCGCGACCGCGTGGGACTCCGGGCGTCGGCCTGGGACAGGTCCTTGTTCGGTCACCTTGGTGTCCGGCGGCGCGGTGAACTTGAACACCGACGCCGGCGGCTTGGTGAAGGTCACCGTCGTGAAGCCGGTCTCGAACGCCGGGTCGTCGCGGTTGCTGCCGAAGACCTGGACCCGCAGCGGCACATGGGTCTTCGCGTCGATCGCCAGCCGCACCGAGGTCACCAGGGTGCGGGTGTCCTTGGGCTTCAGGACCAGCTCGTACGCCGCGCGCCCGGCCACCCGGGCCGTGCCGTCGACCGTCACCGCGGTCGTCGGGTCGATCGCGGCGAGCGCCTGGGCCGCCGCCTGGGCCGGGGTGAGGCTCTTCATCGCCTGGGCGCGGCCGCCTCGGCGCGGGTCGGTCTTGGCGATCTCGGCCGGCAGCTTGATGTGCTGGGCGGTCTGGTCCTTGCTCGACCAGAGCCACAGGTCGGTGCCGTTGCGCACCAGGTCGGACTCGGCCAGGTCGCCGACGAGGGCCAGCCGGGTCTGCTGCGCCCCGCCGTACCAGACCCGCACGGTGTGCGAGCCGGTCGAGCAGGGCGAGCGGGCTGGTCGTCGCCGCCTGCCCGGGCACGGCCGGCAGGCCGAGCCGGGCGGTCTCGACGACGGTGCCGGAGAACGGCCGGGCCTGGGTCGAGCCGACAGTCGGCGAGCAGCTGGCCGGCGGTGCTGGGCCGGGAGGTTCGGCGAGGCGTCGGCCGACACGAGCGGCACGCCGATGGCCGCCGGCGACGGCGACGACGGCGACAGCAGGAACCCCCCAGCGGGCGCGCCGGCTGAACCGGCGGGTGGGGGGAGTGGCGGGGACGGGCGACGTCGCAGGTGCAGTGCTCATGCCAGGAACTGTGCAACATCGACCCTGTGAGGACGCTGAGGATGCCTGAGGCCGCTCTCAGCCGGATCGGTCCGCGGACAGGGCAGGCTGTCCCCGTGCGGGTGCTCGTGGTCGAGGACGAGGTGCGGCTGGCCCAGGCGCTGCAGCGTGGGCTGCGGGCCGAGGGCTTCGGCGTCGACCTCGCGCACGACGGCGAGGACGGCCTGCACCTGGCCCGCGAGGGCGGCTACGACGCGGTGATCCTCGACGTCATGCTGCCCAAGCTCAACGGCTACCGGATCTGCCAGACCCTGCGGGCCGAGCACAACTGGGTGCCGGTCCTGATGCTGACCGCCAAGGACGGCGAGTACGACGAGGCCGACGGCCTGGACGTCGGCGCGGACGACTACCTGACCAAGCCGTTCTCCTACGTCGTCCTGCTCGCCCGGCTGCGCGCGCTGCTGCGCCGCGGCGCTCCCGAGCGGCCGGCCGTGCTGACGGCCGGCACCCTCGCGCTCGACCCGGCCGCGCGCCGGGTCACCCGCGGCGACGACGAAATCGCTTTGACGCCAAGGGAGTTCGCCGTCCTCGAGCTGTTGCTGCGGCGTCGCGGCGAGGTCGTGCCCAAGGCCGAGATCGTCGCGCATGTCTGGGACACCAACGAGGACGTCGACCCCAACGTGGTCGAGGTCTACGTCGGATACCTGCGGCGCAAGATCGACGCGCCGTACGGCAAGGCGGCGGTCTGCAGACCGTCCGCGGCGTGGGCTACCGGCTCGCCGCCGACGGCGGAGTGAGCGGGGCCGTGAGGGCGACGCCACTGCAGTCCGGCCGGCTCGGCCTGCGGGCCCGGCTCACCCTGCTCGCCACGGGCGTCGTCGCGATCACGCTGGCCGTCGCGGCGGGTCTGCTGCTCCTCGTGGTCCGGCACTCGGTGCTGCAGTCCCTGGACGAGTCGGCCCGCCAGCAGGCCAAGGACGTCGCCGCCCTGGCCCGCAGCGGCCGGCTGCCCGACCCGATCCCGATCGGTGCCGGCACGGCCGGCGTACAGATCGTCGACGCCGCCGGGCCGGGTCATCGCCGTCTCGGCGGGCGCCGACCGGCTCACCGCCATCGTCGGGCCGGCCGACGTCCGGCACATCCGGGCGCGGTGGGGTGCGGGTCATCGCCGGGGCCCGGCTGGGCACGCCCGACTCGCTGCGGGTCGTCGGCTACCCGAGCGGCACCGACCAGAGCGCGACCGTCCTGGTCGCCGTCAGCGAGGCCGAGGCGACCGGCAGCGTGCGGGCGCTCGCGCGTCGCCACGGTCGTCGGCGCGCCGGTGCTGCTGGCGGCGTTCGCGCTGGTCTGCTGGCTGCTCGTCGGCCGGTCCCTGCAGCCGGTGTCCCGGCTGCGGGCCGGCGCCGAGGAGATCGCGGCGGCCGGGTCGGCCGACGGGCGCCGGCTGCCGGTGCCGCTCGGCCCAGGACGAGGTGCGCCGGCTCGCCGTCACCCTCAACGGCATGCTCGACCGGCTGGAGTCGGCCGAGCGCCGCCCAGCGGGCCTTCGTCGCCGACGCGGCCCACGAGCTGCGCAGCCCGCTCGCCGCGATCCGCACCCAGCTCGAGGTGGCCCGCGGCACCACCCGGACTCCGAGCCGTGGGACCAGACCGCCGAGGGCGTGCTGGCCGACACCGACCGGCTCTCCCGGCTGGTCGACGACCTGCTGCTGCTGGCCCGGGCCGACGACGCGACGGCGCGCCCGTCGACGACGTCGGCGGCCAGGTGGACCTGAGGCCGCGGCCGCGCAGGTCGCGGCCCAGCCCTGGCGGGTGCCGGTCACGCTCGAACCCGAGCCGTCGCCGCAGAAGGGTCCGCCGCTCTCGCTGGCGTCCGCCGATCTGGCCGACGACGACGCGGTCACCCGGGTGCTGGTCAACCTGGTCGACAACGCGGCCCGGCACGCTCAGCAGCCGGTGTCGAGATCGCCGTCCGAGCCGGAGCCGGGCGCGGTCGCGGTGACCGTGACCGACGACGGGCCGGGGATCGCCGAGGCCGACCGGGAGCGCGCCTTCGAGCGGTTCACCCGGCTCGACGAGGCCCGCTCGCGCGACGACGGCGGCACCGGGCTGGGCCTGGCGATCGTGCGCCGCCTGGTGCAGCTCCACCGGCGGTGCAGGTGCACCTCGACGGCCGCCCCGACCGGCCGGGCACCGACGGCAGTCGTCGTCGTGACCTCGGCCGGGGCGGCGGCGTGACCTCGCTCACGCCGGCCGCGAGTTGGGGAACGCTCCCCGGTCCGGGACGATGAACCCGCAGAGCAGCCATCCGAGCCATCTGCCCGACCCCGCTCGCCGCCACACGCAGAGGCCCCGACATCAGCGCGGCCCAGGTCGCGGGCAGCGCCCTCGCGGCGGTGTCGGCCGCCGTCGTCGCCTCCTTCCTCGGCGTCGGCGGCACGGTCATCGGCGCCGCCCTCGGCAGCATCGTGGCCAGCGTCGGCGGCGCGGTCTACTCGCACTCGTTCAAGCGGGCCGGCGACCGGCTCGGTGAGACCAAGGTGCTGACCGTCGTCACCCGGCCCCGGCCCGGCGCGGCCGAGCCCCCGGCCCGGGCGACGTCCCGGTCATCGAGGACCCCGACGGCGACGGAGACCAACCGCCGTACGCCGAGTCCGGCCGCGAGGCCCCGGAGCAGGCCGGCCGAGCCGGTCGAGGTCGGCCGCAGTCCGGTCCGCTGCCGGCGCCCGGCGGGCGGATCCCGCGCTGGCTGAGCTGGAAGGCCGCCGTGGCCCTCACCGTCGTCGCGTTCGTCCTGGCCATCGCGGCGATCGAGGTCGTCGAGCTGGTCATCGGCCGGCCGATCTCCGGCGGCTCGGGCGGCACGACCATCTCGCACCTGGTCAAGCCGACAGCTCGAAGCCCAAGGCCCCCAAGCCCACGCCCACCCCGACCTCGACGACGCCGGCCAGCACCCCGTCGCCCACCTCGACGGCCACGCACGGCACGCCGACCGACGACCGCGACCCGCCGAGCCCGACCTCGACGTCCCGACCGGCACCCCGACCTCGACCGGGCCGGTGGGGCCGAGCGGCACCCCGACCGGCTGACGCCGGACCGGGGGACAGCGGCAGGATCAGCATGGCCGCCTCCGACGGCGCTCCGGCGGCTCGGCGCGACCGCCGCGCCGGCCGGCCTTCCTGAGCTGGGCGGCGTTCGACGCGATCAGCGGCGGGTACGACCCCGGCGGCGGAGGCCGAGGCGGCGCACACCACGGCCGCCGCGATCGTCGACGCGGGCCGGGGCGCCGGCGACCCGGCGCTGACCGCCCGGCTGGTCGGCCTGGTCGAGGACCAGGGCCTGAGCACGCTGGCCGACCTGTGGGCCGACCGCCCGGCCCGCTCCCTGCCCGGCGCGCTGTGGCGGCTCTATGTCCTGCGCGAGGGCGTCCGGCGCGACCCCGTCGGCAACGCCCGCGACTACGCCGAGGGCCAGCCGGTCGCCCAGGTCGCCCACGTGGTGGCTGGAGTCGCGGATCCGACTGGGCCGCAACAGGTTTCGGCGCTCGCCGATGCGGTGCTGACCGGTGTCTTCCAGGGCGACCTGGCGGTCGCGCTGGAGCGGGCGGCGGCGTTCTGCCGGGTCTCCTCGACCGGCCGGGCGCACCGGGCGGCCGCGCTGGAGGCCACCGACGCAGCTGGCCGCAGCCGCCCTCACCCGCAGTGCGGCCGCCCTGCTCGGCACCGCCGAGGACCTCGAGGCGTCGGCCCGGCTCTGGCGGGCCGGCGAGCTCACCTGACCGGCCGATCGGGTCCGGCGTACGCGGCCGCCGACCCGGACCGCCGCGGACTGCGCCATTCGCGTGGATCCCGGCGCCGAAGTCCACGGATCCGGGCCGGGAACATGGCGGGCCCGGCCCGAGGTTTGTCACACTCGTGGTGCCCCACGGGGCACTCCGGGCGCCGGGCCGCGGTAGCCCCGGGTTCCAAATACGCCGCTTCGAGCGGCCGTGCGCCGTGAGGCGCTCCCGGCCCGGCGCCCGCTCCCCGTCCCGGCTCCTGCCACCGCACGGCATGATGAAGTGATGGACCAGCGCACCCGTCGAGTCCTCGACGGCGCGCTGGTCGTGGCGCTGGCCCTGCGTCGGCGCCTTCGTGGGGGCCCTGCTGGCGCCGTCCTCGCACGCTCGGGTCGGCCCGCTGACCGTCCGGGTCGACGTCCGGCCGAGCCTGCATCCCGGCACCCAGGTCGCAGCTGGCGCCGTTCGGCTCGGTCCGAGTTCGACACGCACGCCGCGCCCGTGGCCGTCCGGACCAGCATCGAGACCGTCGACGTCGACCAGGCCCAGGAGGTGCTGAGCTCCAGCGCCAGCCTGCGCGACCTGGAGCAGAAGGCGCCCGGACCGGATGCGGGCCGCCGTCATCCGGGCCGGGCTGTTCACCGGCGGGTTCGCGCTGCTCGGTGCCCTCGCTGCTCGGCGGCGCTCGGCGCTGCGCACGCGTGCGCGGCGTCGCTGGAGTCCGGCGCGATCGCGCTCGTCGTCGTGCTCGTGGTCGGCGGCGGGCTCGGTGCTCGACCTTCGACCAGGACTCGCTGGCCCAGCCGAAGTTCACCGGCCTGCTGACCCGGGCGCCGTACGTCGTGGGGCAGACCCAGGGCCTGGTCCAGCGGCTGGAGTCCTACCGCTCCGGCCTGGCCGACTTCGTCGACTCGGTGACCTCGCTCTATGCCCTCGGGTCCCGGCTGCCCGGCACCGGCCGACGGCGTGGCCAAGGGCGAGGTCACCACCGTCCTGCACATCTCCGACATCCACGACAACCCGCTGGGCTTCGACCTGACCGCTCGGCTGGTCAAGCAGTTCGGCGCCGACCTGGTCGTCGACACCGGGCGACATCACCACCAACGGCACCGCCCTCGAGGGCACGCAGCTCAACCGGATCGGCGAGCTGAAGGTCCCCTACGTCTTCATCCGGGGCAACCACGACTCGAGCTCGACCCAGTGCCTCGGTCGCCGCCCAGCCGAACGCCGTCGTCCTCGACAACGACGTGAAAGTCGTTGCGGGACTGACGTTCGCCGGCATCGGCGACCCTCGTTTCACACCCGTCGAGGGACCGGCCGCCCCGGACCGCCGGCTCGCCGTCGCGGCCGACACGCAGCTCGCGTCAGACCATCCGGGACGTACGACGAGGCGCACCCGACCGACCCCGTCGACGTCGCCCTGGTCCACGACCCGACGGCGGCCACGCCGCTCGACGGCGTCGTGCCGCTGGTCCTCGCCGGCCACCTGCACAAGCGCGAGGTGCGCACCGAGGGCGGCACCAAGATCCTGGTCGAGGGCACGACCGGCGGCGCGCTGATCACCAACGACGGCCTGATCAAGGCCGAGTCCGGCGACGCCGTGCCGCTGACCGCGAGCCTGCTCTACTTCGGCAAGTCCGGCGACGGACCGGGGCCGGCTGCTCGCCTACGACGAGGTGACCGTCGGCGGGCTCGGGCTGACCTCGGTCAGCATCGAGCGGACGGTCCTGCGCGACCGGGGACATCGCCCGGCCGGGCGAGCTGCCGCTCGCCGACCGAGCCGCGAGCTCGTCGACCTCGAGGCTCGTCTCGACCGCGGGCTCGGACCTCGTACGTCGACGCTCGGGCTAGACGGTGCGGTCGGCCGGGTGTGCGCTCGGCGTCGGCCGCGGCGACCGCCCGGGACCGCCGGGCCGGTCCGGTCCAGCAGCAGCCGCTGCAGACCGCGCGGGCGAACGACCCGGCCTCGACGATCTCGAGGTGGTGCTCGACCAGGACGGGCGGAGCACGACCGGCGGGTCCGGTGTCGACCGACCGGGCTCGCGGTCTGACGACCAGGCGGTCCGGCTCGGCGTACACAGGGGGACGGGGGGCCGCCATGAGCCAATGATGACCGGTCCCAGGCCGTCGTGGCGACCAGGGGCCCGAACAGTGGACGGAGCGAGCCCGGGCTCCTGCTCAGGACCGCGGCGTACTGCCGAACGGGTGCCGGAACGGCCGATCGGCGCACACGGAGCGTGGTCACCCCGTACGCTGGGTCAGCGCTCGGCTGGCCTGGGGCGCACGGCGGGCGCAGGAGTCCGCTCCGGCGTTCCCGGGTGGGGTGTGGGGTTGGAATGCCCGATCAAGAGCTCGAGCGCACGCAGGATCGGGGCGAGCCCGACGACGCGCTGTCGGCTGCCCAGCCGGCTGCCGGGCCGGACGACGAGCTGCAGGACACCGACCTGCGGGACGAGATCGAGCTGGTGGCCGACCTGGTCGTCGCGGCGTCAGCCAGTGAAGGCCCGCTGTCGCTCGCGGAGATCGACCGGATCCTGGGTGTGCGAGCCGGGCTGATTGCCCTTCGGGCCGCGTCTACGCCTAGCATTCCCTCCGGGCCGGGCGCCTACTCGTCTCTCTCGGTCCCGTCATCCGCTCGTCCGCGCCACCACCACGGAGCCCTCGTGCGATTTCGCCTCACCCCCCAGGACACGAGCTTCTACGACCTGTTCCTGACCTCCGCCCAGCACCTCGTGGTCGGGTCGCAGCTGCTCACCGAGGTCATGGGTGCACCGCGCGCGGAGCGCGAGGCGCTCGCCCAGAAGATGCGCGAGGCCGAGCACGCGGCGGACGAGTCGACCCACGAGATCATGCGCAAGGTCAACTCCTCGTTCATCACCCCGTTCGACCGCGAGGACATCTACGCGCTGGCGTCGACGCTGGACGACTGCATGGACCTGATGGAGGCGGCGGTCGACCTGATCGTGCTCTACCGGATCGACGAGCTGCCCGCCGGCGTCTCCGGCCCAGGTCGAGGTGCTGGCCCGGATGGCCGAGCTGACCGTCGAGGCGATGCCACGGCTGCGCGTCGATGAAGGACCTGTCGGAGTACTGGATCGAGATCAACCGGCTCGAGAACCAGGCCGACCAGCTCTACCGCCGGCTGCTGGCCGAGCTGTTCAACGGCGACCTCAAGGCGACCGCGATCATGAAGCTCAAGGAGGTCGTCGACGAGCTCGAGGCCGCCGCCGACGCCTTCGAGAAGGTCGCGCACACGGTCGAGAGCATCGCGGTCAAGGAGTCCTGACCGACCGTGGACTGGCTGCCGATCGCCATCGTCATCACGCTGGCGATGGCCTTCAACTACACCAACGGTTTTCACGACGCCGCCAACGCGATCGCGACCTCGGTCTCGACCCGCGCCCTGACCCCGCGGATCGCCCTGCTTCATCGCGGCGATCGCCAACTTCGTCGGGTCGTTCATCGGCAACAAGGTCGCCAAAACCGTTGGTAGCGGGATCATCGAGGCCCCCGACGGGCACCGCGGACTGACCATCGTCGCCGCCGCGCTGATCGGCGCGATCGGCTGGAACCTGCTGACCTGGTGGAAGGGCCTGCCGTCGTCGTCGTCGCACGCCCTGATCGGTGGGCTGGGCGGCGCGGCCATCGCGGCGAGCGCGACCGTGCAGTGGAAGGGCGTGCTCGACAAGGTCATCATCCCGATGGTGATCTCGCCGATCGCCGGCATCATCCTGGGCTACCTCGTGATGACCACGATCCTGTGGCTGTTCCGGCGGGCCAACCCGGGGCGGGTCTCGCGCGGCTTCCGCTATGCCCAGAGCGGCTCGGCGATCGCGATGGCGCTGGGACACGGCATCCAGGACGCCGCGAAGACGATGGGCGTCGTCGTGCTGGCGCTTGAACGTCGGCGGCTACCAGGACGACGACCACGTGCCGCTCTGGGTCAAGCTGCTGACGGCGGCCGTGATCTCGCTCGGCACCTACTCCGGTGGTTGGCGGATCATGCGCACGCTGGGCCGCAAGATCATCCACCTCGACCCGCCGCAGGGTTTCGCGGCGGAGTCCAGCGCGGCGGTCGATCCTCTACGTGGCGGGCCTGAAGTTCGGCGTACCGATCTCGACGACGCACACCATCACCTCGGCGATCATGGGCGTCGGGGCGACCAAGCGGCTGCGCGCGGTCCGCTGGGGCGTGGCCGGCAACATCGTCGGCGCCTGGGTGCTGACCTTCCCCGGAGCCGGCGCCGCCGCCGCCCTGGCCTACGGCGTCGCCACCCTCATCACCTGACCCGCCCCACCCGCTTTCGGTGCTCCCCGAAAGCCGGTTTGCTCTCCGAAAGCCGCTCCCGAAGGGCTAGCACCGTCTCGGGAGCGGCTTTCGAGGAGCACGGGGTGTGGTCGGACGGACGCCCACGCACAGCTTGCAGGCGGGATGCGGGTCAGGCGGCACGGCGAGCGCGGACGCGACCGGTGAACCGTCGGGCATCGCCTCGGGCCCGCGCCCGACGCAACCCGGCGTACGACGTCGCCCGTGCGGCCGAGGATCTCCGCGGTGTTCCAGCGCACGACTTCCAGGCCGAGGTCGCGCAGGGCATCCTCGCGCGTCTTTTCTTGCCGAACCACCCGCCGGACGGCGTCCAGCTGGGCCTCCCGAAGCTCGTCCGGCCCGGCCGCGGCGAGGTCGGGCCAGTCGGTCATCGCGTACTTCCCTGCGCCATCGGCCTCGCCGACCGTTGCCTCCCCCGGCCAGAGGAAGTCGACCCGAGCCACGAACCGGCCAGCGGCGTCGAAGATCTCGACCTGCGGCTGTGCCAGGTCAACCCCGCCGGCCCAGAGCCGCACCGCGGACACCGACTCCAACCAGGTCTCGCGTCGGCCGTCGACGAGAGGCAGCGAGTGGCTGGCCCGCGCGGCGTACGGCCAGGTGGCCTGGCGGGCGAGCACCTCCGCGATCGCCCGGGCGGTCGTCAGTCCGGCCGTGGATGGCCGCGTCGGCGATCGGCACGGCGATCTCGGCGCGCATAGTGGCGCAAGCAGTCGGCCGCTGTTCGCGCCGGAGCCGTGAGAGGCCCATCGGTCGCTGCCGAACATCGCCTGGCCAGAGGGTGGCGACCTGGATGACGACCTCGTCGTCAACGCGGGTGGAGTGGGCGACGTCAGCCGTCGGTGAGGGCCGCCTTGGGCCAGGCCAGCGCCTTGGTCTTCGGCAGCGGCATGGGTAGAGCCCAGCGAGCTGCGGCGCGTGATATGGCTGTCGACGAGGGCGGCCGACGGGTGGGCCATGCGGGCGGCCGTCGCGTGGAGCATGAACGCGGTCGCGGGTCGCCGCCGCCTCCAACGTCTCGCGGTGGCAGTAGACGCCGCGTCGCAGGGCCACCCATCGCCCGGTGCGGAGCCGGTTGGTCGATCTGGTGCCGCGTGTAGCCGATGGCGATGGCGCTCGGCGTCGGTGAAGACAGCTGGCGGCGCGGCGTCCGGATGCATGGGCGGCAGCATCGGCGTGAGCCGGGCTTCACGCTGGCCGATCGGCACCGGTTGTGGACGACGGGAGGTCTGACCCGGTCTGTGGATAAAGCGGTCCTCGTCGGTCTCCAGTCCCGGGTGCTCCCCGAAAGCCGCTTCTGGTGGCGCTCTAGGGCCTCGGCAGCGGCTTTGGGGGAGCAAACCGGCGTTGGGGGAGCACCCGAGATGCGGCCGGGGTTAGCCGAAGCGGCCGGAGATGTAGTCCTCGGTGGCCTGCTCGGTCGGGTTGCTGAAGATCCGCTGGGTGTCGTCCATCTCGATCAGGTGGCCGGGCTTGCCCTGCGCGGCGAGGTTGAAGAACGCCGTCCGGTCCGACACCCGCGAGGCCTGCTGCATGTTGTGCGTGACGATCACGATGGTGAACCGCGACTTCAGCTGCGAGACCAGGTCCTCGATGGCCAGCGTCGAGATCGGGTCCAGCGCCGAGCATGGCTCGTCCATCAGCAGCACCTGCGGCTCGACCGCGATCGCCCGCGCGATGCACAGCCGCTGCTGCTGGCCGCCGGACAGGCCGGCGCCGGGCTTGCCCAGCCGGTCCTTGACCTCGTTCCAGAGGTTGGCGCCGCGCAGCGACTTCTCGACGACCTCGGCCAGCTTGCTCTTGCTCCGTACGCCGTTGAGCCGCAGACCCGGCCGCGACGTTGTCGAAGATCGTCATGGTCGGGAACGGGTTGGGCCGCTGGAAGACCATCCCGACCGTACGGCGCACGGTCACCGGGTCGACGTTGCTGGCGTAGAGGTCCTGGTCGTCGAGCCGCACCGAGCCCTCGACCCGACCGCCGGGCGTGACCTCGTGCATCCGGTTGAGCGTGCGCAGGAAGGTCGACTTGCCGCACCCGGACGGCCCGATGAACGCCGTCACCGACCGCGGCTCGACGGTCATCGTGACGCCTTCGACCGCCTTGAAGCCGCCGTAGTAGACGTTGAGGTCCTTGACGTCGATGCGCTTGGCCATGAGTGGCGAGGTCCCTTACTTCTTGACGGAGCCGAACCGGGCGATCAGCCGGGCGGCGAGGTTGAGGACGAGGACGAGCAGGATCAGCGTGAGCGCGGCGGCCCAAACCCGCTCCACCGCAACGGGACTCGCCTCGCTCCGGTCCTGGTTGATCATGGTCGGCAGGGTCGGGATGTAGCCGCTGAAGAGGTTGGTCGCGATCGACTTGGTGTAGGGCCCGAGGATCAGCAGCGGCGCCGTCTCGCCCATGACGCGGGCCAGGCCGAGCATGACGCCGGTGATGATGCCGGAGAAGGCCGTCGGCAGGACGATCTTCACGATCGTCTTCCACTTCGGGACACCCAAGCGCGTACGACGCCTCGCGCAGCTCGTTCGGCACCAGCTTGAGCATCTCCTCGGTGGATCGGACGACGACCGGGATCATCAACAGCACCAACGACAAGCGACACGGCGAAGGCCACCCGCTGGAAGCCGAACGTCGTCACCCACAGGGTGTAGATGAACAGCGCCGCGACGATCGACGGCACCCCGGTGAGGATGTCGACCATGAAGCTGACGCGCCTTGGCCAGCCGGCCCCGGCCGTACTCCACCAGGTAGATCGCCGTCATCACCGCGATCGGCACGGCGATCACCGAGGTCGTGAGCGCCTCGATCAGGGTGCCGATGATCGCGTGGTAGGCGCCGCCGCCGCCGGTGAAGCTGGTGACCCCGCGCTGCGAGTGGGTCCACCAGTCGGCGTGCAGGATCAGCCCGCCGCCCTTGACGACGACCGTCCCGAGGATCCAGACGAGCGGGATCAGCGCGATGAGGAAGGACGCCGTGACCAGGACGGCCGGCAACGATGTTGCGGACCGTCCGCGAGGTGGAGCGCCCGGTCTCGAGCGAGGGCAGACCGGGTCGGCCGTCGGAGCGTCGGGGGCTGATGGTGGTCACTCGCTGAACGCCTTCCTGCGCTCGATGACGATCCGGGCGATCGCGTTGACCACGAAGGTCAGGACGAACAGCACCAGGCCGGCGGCGATGAACGCCCCGGCCTTCTGCGGGTTGTCGAACTCCTGGGCGTTGTTGGCGATCTTCGCCGCGAAGGTCTCGCCACCGTTGAAGAGCGACCAGGAGAACGGCGAGCCCGGCGCGACGACCGACAGGATGATCGAGACCGCGATGGTCTCGCCGAGCGCGCGGCCCAGGCCGAGCATGGCGGCCGAGATGACGCCGGGCCGGCCGAACGGCAGCACCGAGGTGCGGATCATCTCCCACTTGGTGGCGCCCAGAGCCAGGGCGCCTTCCTTGTGCGTCGCCGGCGTCTGGTCGAAGACGTCCCGGGACAGCGCCGTCACGATCGGCAGCACCATGATCGCCAGAACGACCGAGGCCACGAAGATGGTGCTGGCCGGCGTGATCGAGGTCTTGCCGAACAACGGGAACCATCCCAGCAACGTCGACATCAGCGACTGCACGCCGTCGAGGTGCTGGCCGAAGATCCTTGCGGCCCAGAGGCCGTAGACGATCGACGGCACGGCGGCGAGCAGGTCGATGAGATAGCCCATCGGCGCGGCCAGCCGCTTCGGTGCGTACTGCGTGAGGAACAGGGCGACCCCGACCCCGAGCGGCACCGCGATGACCATGGCGACGACGGACGAGATCACCGTGACCCACAACAGGTCGGCGATCCCGAACCGCAACGTGATGCCGTCGACGTCCCAGACCCGGCTGGTCAGGAAGTTGACGTGGTCCTTGGCCAGGGAGGGGATCGCCTGGGTGAGGAGGAACGCAGCCACCAGGGCCACGAGGACGATGACGAGAGATCCCCGCCCCCGTGGCGGCCCCGCCGAAGATGCGGTCGCCGAGCCGGCCGGTACTGGCCCGGTCGGCACCGCCATCTCCGGCCGGGCCGTCCCCGACCGTGTCAACGGCCGAGACCCCAGTGATGCTGCTCATCCAGTCGGTCCCGGTACGCCGGTCAGCTCAGGGCTGCGACGGCGGCGGCGACCTTGGCCTGCACCGCCGCCGGGAGCGGAGCCGAGCCGACCTTGGTCAGCGTGGACTGGACCGTCCGTGCTGGCGAAGTAGGTCAGGAACGCCTTGACCGCAGCGCCCTTGGTGGCGTCCTTGGCCTTGGAGCAGACGATCTCGTAGGTCACCAGGTCGATCGGGTAGGCACCCGCGGCCTTGGTGGTGTAGTCGATCTTCAGCTTCAGGTTGTTGCCCGTGCCGACGACCTGTGCGGCCTCGATGGCCTTGCCGACGTTCTCGGCGGTCAGCTCGACCGGCCCGCCGCCGTTGTCGATCTGCGCCATGCCCAGGCTGTTCTGCTGGCGTAGCTCCACTCGACGTAGGCGATGCCGCCGTCGGTCGACTTGACCGCCGCGGAGACGCCGTCGGACTTCGGCTTGCCCTCACCCTTGCCGGACCAGACCTTGGCCGGGTCGGCCGGCCACGCGTCGGGCGCCGCGGTGTTGCAGGTAGTTGGTGAAGTTCTGCGTCGTGCCGGACTCGTCCGAGCGGAAGAACACCTTGATGTCCTTCGCCGGGAGCGAGGCGCCGCTGTTGATCGCCGCGATGGCCGGGTCGTTCCACTTGGTGATGACGCCGTTGAAGATCTTGGCGGTCACCTCGGGGGTCAGGACCAGCTTGTCGAGGCCCTTGACGTTGTAGGCGACGGCGATCGGGCCGACGACCATCGGCAGGTTCCAGGCCGGCGACCCGCAGGTCTTGTCGGCCGCGTCCTGCTCGACGACGCCGTCCTTGACCTCGCTCGACAGGGCCGAGTCGGAGCCGGCGAAGTCGACCTGGCCGGCGATGAACTGCTTGACGCCGGCGCCGGAGCCGGTGGGGTTGTAGTTGATGGTGACGCCGGAGCACTGGTCCTGGTAGGACGTGGTGACCTGCTCGATGGCGTTCTTCTGGGCGGTCGAGCCTTCGGCGGCGATGGTGCCGCTGGGGCACGAGGCCGAGCTGGCCCCTCCGCCGCCGGCGGTCGTGCCGCCGTTGCTGTCAGAGCCGCACGCCGTCAGTGCGAGCGCGCCGAGGAGCGCAACGCCGGTCAGGCGCCCGTACCGGTGGATCTTCACGAGTAGTCCCTCTCATGCAGGGGTCGATGAGGCGGGCACTGTGCCCACCGAGGTCGGACGCTAGGAAGGTCAGATGACGCGCTCCGGGGTCGTGGGTGAACGGGGCATGAACGTCACCGGTCCGTCAGTGGACGCAAACGGTCCGGCGGTATTGACATCGGCCGCCGTTCCGGGGTGCGATGGCCCAACCGACCCGACGACGTGTCGCCCACTTCCCTTAACTGGAGTCGACATGGCATTTGCTGGCAGTTTGGCCACGATTGAGCCGTCCAAGCGGGAAGAGGTGGCCATCGTCCAGGTGGCCCAGCGCCTCCACGAGCGCTTCCCCGCGGTGCCCGAGGACCAGATCGAGCAGACGGTCCAGGCCGAGTACCACCGCTTCGACGGCAGTCCGATCCGCGACTTCGTGCCGATCTTCGTCGAGCGCAACGCTCGCGAGGACCTGCTGGCCTTTGCCCTTCCCTGACCGACCCTGGTGCAGTCCTGACGATCGCTGTCGTGGGCAACATCGCGTAGAACGCTTGGTAAACAACGGCTTTCACCCGGTCTTATCGGTCCTGACCCGGTGGACGGGCGATCTACCGTGACCGAGTGCGGTCCCGGCTCACTCTTGCCCTGACGTCTGTCGTTGCCGTCGTTGTCGTGCTCGGTACGACGGCCTGCTCCGGTCAGCACACCGCCCCTGCGGCGGCCAGCCAGCAGCCGGTCGCCGTCCAGATCTCCCTCTCCCACTGCGGCCAGGGCTGGTCCGGCGGCGCGTCCGGCTGGCAGGCCTTCGACGTCCACGACACGGACAGCCGAGCAGCCGAGGTCACTCTCGTCGACCCGGCGACCGGCGGGGTCTACGCCTCGATCGAGCCCCTCGGGGCCGGCCGCACGGCGGCTCTGTCGGTCGAGCTCGGACCGGGCCGGTACGCCTTCCGCTGCGCGCTCGAGGACGAGGACGTGGTCACCGGTCGCACTGTCGATGTGCGCGGCTCCCTGCCCCGGGGACGCATCTGCCGCTCCCGGTCCGCCCGGTCACGCAGGCCGACCTGCTCGGCCCGACGCGGGCCTACACGGCGTACGTCACGGGCCGGCTGCCGCGGCTGATGAGTGAGGTGGCCCGGCTGGCGGCCGACGTACGCCGTGGGGACCGGCGGGCGGCCGAGCGGGACTGGCTGGTCGCCCACCTCGACTACGAGCGGCTGGGTGCGGCGTACGGCGCGTTCGGCGATGCGGACGGTGCGGTCAACGGGCTGCCGTCCGGGCTGTCCGATGGGGTGCGGGACAAGAACTTCACCGGTTTCCACCGGGTCGAGCTCGACCTGTGGCACGGCGCATCGGGGAGCCAGCTGAGCCACGACGCGGCGAGGCTCCGGTCGGATCTGGCCGCCCTGCGCACAGCCTTCGGCACGGCCCAGATCGACCCGCTCGAGGTGTCGATCCGGGCCCACGAGATCACCGAGAACGCCGTGCAGCTCGAGCTCACCGGACGCACCGACTTCGGCAGCCACAGCTCGCTCGCCACGGTCCGGGCCAACCTCGACGGCACTCGCACGGTCGTTGGCTTCCTGACGCCGTTGCTGCGGTCGCGCTACGCCGGGCTCGGCGCCACGATGACCGCTCTCAGCCGAGCCGAGGCCGACCTCGACCGATTCCACCCGGCCACGGGTTGGACTGCGCTGCAGTCGCTTTCGCGCGCGAATCGCGAGCGCGTGGACTCTGACCTGAGCCAGCTGACCGAGCTGCTCGCCCCCATCGCCTCGATCTGCGAGCCGCGGAGAACACCATGACCGACATCGACCGGCGACGGATCCTGGGCGCCTTGGCCGCGCTCACGGCGGGGGGTGCGGTCGGCGCCGCCTCCGTCGCGGGCCTCGATGTCGCGACCGCGGCCGGGTCCGCGCTGCCGGCGGCTCCGGACCGCGTGGTGCCGTTCAGCCGGCGCGCACCAGGCCGGCATCATCACGCCGCCGGCCGCGCACTCGGTGCACGCCGCA
The DNA here is from genome assembly GCA_963794535.1 of uncultured Actinomycetota bacterium. Classification (GTDB taxonomy): domain Bacteria; phylum Actinomycetota; class Actinomycetes; order Actinomycetales; family CAVURS01; genus CAVURS01. The sequence goes on along the minus strand of CAWCEI010000011.1, from coordinate 19,717 downwards.
TTCGACCTCACGGCGAGCAGCCGGACCGAGCTGGCCGACCTCCTGCACACCCTGACCGACCGGGCCCGGTTCCTCACCGCCGGCGGGCCACCGCCCAACCTCGGCATCTCGGGACCGCCGGCTGACTCGGGCGTGCTCGGCCCCGTCGTTCCGGCCGACGGGCTGACGGTCACCGTGGGCCTCGGCGCATCGGCGTACGACCGCCGGTTCGGTCTGGGCTCCCACCGGCCGCTGAGACTTCGCGCGATGGACACGTTCGCCGACGACGACCTCGACCGGTCGATCTGCGATGGCGACCTGCTGCTCACCATCGGCGCGGATCATCAGGACACGGCGCTGCACGCGCTGCGCGACCTGACCCGGCACAGCAGGGGAGGGATGCAGCTCCGGTGGCGGGTCGACGGGTTCAGCGGTGTGCCGCGGCCGACCGGGGCCCCGCGCAACCTGTTCGGCTTCAAGGACGGGATCGAGAACCCAGACGTCACCGACCCGCACGCGATGGACGCGCTGGTCTGGGTCGACCACGGCTCCGGCGAGCCGGCATCGGCGGTCGGCGGCAGCTACCACGTCGTGCGGGTCATCCGGATGCTGGTGGAGTTCTGGGACCGGGTCGGGCTCGAGGAGCAGGAGCGGATGTTCGGCCGGCGCAAGGACACCGGCGCTCCGCTGTCGGGGCAGAACGAGAAGGACCATCCGGCGTACGACGACGACCCGCTCGGGGCCACCATCCCGCTCGACGCGCACATCCGGCTGGCCAACCCGCGCACGACAGGCTCGGAGAGCAGTCGGATCCTGCGCCGCGGCTTCACCTACGACAAGGGAATCGACGCGAACGGCAACCTGGACACCGGCCTGGTGTTCACCTGCTTTCAGCAGGACCTCGATCGTCAGTTCGTGGCGGTGCAGAAGCGGCTGGCCGGCGAGCCGCTGGTCGACTATGTCAGCCCCGTGGGTGGCGGCTACTTCTTCGCCCTGCCTGGCGTACGGGACGTCAACGACTGGTACGGCAGCGCGCTGTTCGCCTGAATGACGAACCAGGTTGCCGTTCTTGACTGTTCACTGACCCGACATTCACCTGACCGTCCCCTCGACGTCCGAGCCCGGTCGCCCAGGCCCGACAGATTGAGTCCCGGCGCGGGGTGTCGCGCCACGGCCTGCACGGAGAGGACTCCTTGTGCCCACCCTGACCCCACGACGAATCTCGGCCCGCGCCGGGCGACGAGCCGGATCGGTCTTGTTGGCCGGCGTTGCCGCGACTGCGCTCGTTGCCGCGACCCAGTCCGGCACGTCGTCGGCCGCCAGCGCGCCCGACCGCTCCAAGATCACCACGACGCCGATCAAGCACCTCGTCGTGCTGTTCGACGAGAACGTCTCGTTCGACCACTACTTCGCGACCTACCCCAAGGCGACGAACCAGGACGGCACGAAGTTCGTCGCTGCCGGGCACCCGCCGAAGGCGAACACGTTGCAGCGAGCCGGTTTGATCACGTCGAACCCCAACCTCTACAAGCCGGCGCGGCTCGGCCCGGCCCAGGCCCTGACCTGCGACCAGAACCACAACTATGGTCCGGAGCAGAAGGCCGAGAACGGCGGCGCGATGGACCAGTTCGTCCAGAACGTCAGCGTCGACACCTGCACCGGCCTGTTCGGGGCACCCGGCCTGACGATGGACTACTACGACGGCAACACGGTCACCGGACTGTGGAACTACGCGAACAACTACGCCATGTCCGACAACTCGTTCGGCTCGGTCTTCGGCCCGTCGACACCCGGGGCACTCAACCTGATCTCCGGCCAGACCCATGGGGTGCACGCCGTCGACCCGAACACCGGTGCGACCGTGAGCGACTCGTACGCCGTGGTCTCACCGGACGCGAACGGCGTCGGCACCGTGATCAACGACCCGGACCCGGCGTACGACGACTGCTCCAACAAGAACCGCACGTCGTCGAACAACCTGGCCGCCCTGACCGGCAAGAACGTCGGTGACCTGCTGAACGCGCGCGGCGTGACCTGGGGCTGGTTCCAGGGTGGCTTCCGGCCGACCACGGCGTACGCCGGGACCGGCACCCACGCGGTCTGCGGGGCGACGCACACGAACGTCGGGGGCGCATCGTCCGCCGACTACAGCCCGCACCACTCGCCGTTCGAGTACTACGCCTCGACGTCGAACCCGCACCACCTGCCGCCGACGTCGGTCGCCAGCGATCGGCCACACCGACAACGCGAACCACAACTACGACCTGACCGACTTCGGCGCGGCTCTGACGGCGGGCAACCTGCCGGCGGTCAGCTTCCTCAAGGCGGCCGAGTACCAGGACGGACACGCGGGCTACTCCGACCCGCTCGACGAGCAGACCTTCCTGGTCAACGAGATCAACGCGATCCAGAAGTCGAAGTTCTGGGACTCGACGGCCATCGTGATCGCCTACGACGACTCCGACGGCTGGTACGACCACGTCGCCTCGCCGGTGCTGAACGCATCGAACGACCCCAACGTCGACAGCGCCATGTGCACGTCGGCCATCGTGGACAGCGGGATCGCGGGCGGCTACGAGGACCGATGCGGCCCAGGACCGCGGCTGCCACTGCTCGTCCTGTCCCCGTGGTCGAAGGCGAACTACGTCGACCACAAGCCCACCGAGCAGGCCTCGATCCTGAAGTTCGTCGAGGACAACTGGCTCACCGGACGGATCGGTGACTCCTCGTTCGACCGGCGCTCCGGGTCGCTCGGCGGGATGTTCTCGTTCAAGCACCCGAACGGCAAGCAGGTGATCCTGAAGGACGACGGCTCGGTCCAGTCGGTGCGCTACCTCTGCGGCCAGTTCAACCTGCCGCACTGCTAGGAAGCGCAGTCGGCCCCGTCTCGCGGCAGCGCGAGACGGGGCCGATCGTTTGTTCACCTTGACCAACTATGGTCAGGCGCTTCAGGGGCTCCCGAGCCATCAAAGGTGACCGACCGATGACACCGACGTACGACGAGACCGAGACCAAGTACGCCGTGGCAGACGACTTCGTGCTGCCCTCCGTGCCTGAGCTGCTCGGTGGCTTCGGTGATGTCGTGGACGTGGAGCTCGGCGGCACGGAGGAGCTCGCTCTCGAGGCGACCTACTACGACACGGCCGACCTCAGCCTCTTCCACGCCGGCCTCACGTTGCGCCGTCGTACGGGAGGCAACGACGACGGCTGGCATCTCAAGGTGCCGATCGGCGACGGTGTCCGGCGTGAGGTGCGGGCGCCACTTGGCCGGTCCAGCAGCACCGTGCCGATCCGGCTGCGACGCCTGGTCTGGATCCTGACGAGAGACCGGCCCCTCGGGCCGGTCCTGGAGCTCAGGACGACCCGCACCGAGCAGCATCTGGTCGCTGCCGGCCAGCCGCTGGCTGACCTGGCGGACGACCGGGTCACGGCGACTGCCTTGGTCGGGGAGGCCGCGAATACCGTTGCCTGGCGGGAGATCGAGGTCGAGCTGACCGGAGGTGACCGGCCGCTGCTCAAGCGGATCGGCCGGCAGCTCCAGACCTTCGGGGCGCAGCGCTCCGACTCCGCGTCGAAGCTGGCCCAGGGGCTCGGTCTCACGCCGGACCGCAACGGAGCCCGCCGGCGCAGGTCGTTGAAGCGACAGCGCGACGGGCTGTCCCCGAAGTCCAGCGCCGGGGACGTCCTCGTCACCTACCTGGATCGTGAGCTCGAGCGGCTCCGCGCGCAGGACGTCGCGGTCCGGCTGGACCGGCCGGACAGCCTGCACACCATGCGGGTCGCGACCCGGCGGATGCGCAGTGGCCTGGAGATCTTCGCGGACCTGTTCGAGGCCGACCGGATCGAGCCGTTGGAGGTCGAGCTCAAGTGGCTGGCCGACGAGCTCGGCGCCGCCCGTGACGCCGAGGTGCTCCGGGCCCGGTTGCTCGAGTCGGTCGGCACGGAGCAGGCACGGCACCTGTCCAGCCGGCGCGCCGCGCAGACGGTCGACCGGGAGATGGCCCGTCAACACCGAGTCGCGTTCGCGGGTGTCGTCGCCGCGCTCGACAGCGAGCGCTACCAGCTGCTGGTCGCTGCTCTCGAGGAGCTGCTCGAACATCCGCCCTTGACGGCCAAGGGGATGCGCAGCGCCCGCAAGGAGCTGCGGCGTCCGGTGGCCCGGGCCTACGCCGACGTGCGCAAGGCCGTCCTCGGGGCGAAGGGGCTACCCAGCGGTGACGAGCGCGACGAGCAGCTGCACAAGGCACGCAAGCGGGCCAAGCGAGCCCGCTACGCGGCCGAGGCGGTGACTCCGGCGTTCGGCCAGGAGGCCAAGACCTTTGCGGCCGCGATGGAGCAGCTCCAGACCGTCCTCGGCGAACGGCACGACAGTGTTGCGATGCAGGCCCGGCTGCACCAGCTGGCCCAGGAGGCGGCGCCCGGAGCCGCGTTCACCTACGGCCGTCTGCACGCCCGGGAGAGCGCGCATCAGGACGCCGTGGACGCCTCGATCGGTCGAGCCTGGAAGGCGGCCGCCCGCCCGTCCCTGCGGAACTGGCTGAGCTGACCATGGCATGAACACCCTGGAGCGCAGCCGCCTGGCGCCTCCGGAGCGCACGCTGGTCGAGATCCTGCGCTACACAGCGGCCACGCATCCCGACGAACCGGCCGTCGACGACGGCCACGTCGTCCTGACCTACGCCGATCTGATGAGCGCGTCGGGCGACGTGGCGCGCCGGCTCGAGGCGGCCGGCGTCGGGCGGGGTGACCGCGTCGGGATCCGGATGCCGTCCGGCTCGACCGACCTCTACGTCGCGATCCTCGGTGTCCTCGCGGCCGGAGCGGCCTACGTGCCGGTCGACGCCGACGACCCGCGCGAACGGGCCAACCTGGTCTTCCGGTCGGCCGGGGTCAGCGTCGTCATCGGCGAAGGCCTCGACCTGCGGCGGACCGGCCAGGGCGCGACACCGGACCACGGCCGGGTTCGCAGCCCGGCCCCGGAGCTCGCCGGGCCCGGAACCGGCGACGACGCCTGGATCATCTTCACCTCCGGCTCGACGGGCGCGCCCAAAGGCGTTGCGGTCACTCACCGTTCGGCGGCCGCGTTCGTCGACGCCGAGGCCCGGCTGTTCCTGCGGGCCGACCCGCTCGGCCCGGGCGACCGCGTCCTGGCCGGGCTGTCCGTCGCCTTCGACGCGTCCTGCGAGGAGATGTGGCTCGCCTGGCGGCACGGCGCGTGTCTGGTCCCGGCCCCGCGAGCGCTGGTGCGCAGTGGGATGGACCTCGCGCCCTGGCTCGTCGACCGCGGGATCACTGTCGTGTCAACGGTTCCCACGCTTGCCTCGCTGTGGCCGGACGCATCCCTCGATGCCGTACGGCTGCTGATCTTCGGCGGTGAGGCCTGCCCGCCCGAGCTCGCCGATCGGCTGGCTGTCGGTGAGCGCGAGGTGTGGAACACGTATGGGCCGACCGAGGCGACCGTGGTCGCGTGCGGCGCCCGGCTGGTCGCCGGAGGCCCGGTGCGGATCGGCCGGCCCCTCGACGGGTGGGACCTCGCCGTCGTCGACCGCGAGGGCAACCGGGTGCCGGACGGCGAGGTCGGTGAGCTCATCATCGGTGGCGTCGGGCCTGGCCCGCTATCTCGACGAAACCCTGAGCGCCCAACGGTTTGCGCCGATGCCGACACTTGGCTGGGAGCGGGCCTACCGCAGCGGCGACCTGGTCCGGGCCGAGCCCGAGGGCCTGGTCTTCGTCGGTCGCGCCGACGACCAGGTCAAGGTCGGCGGCCGCCGGATCGAGCTCGGCGAGGTCGACGCCGCCCTGCTCGGGCTCGACGGTGTCGGCGGGGCCGCGGCCGCGGTGCGGACCACACCGGCCGGCACCAAGATCCTGGTCGGCTACCTCACCCTGCGCTCGGGCGTCGAGCTGGACCGGCAAGCGGCCCGTACGGCGTTGGGCCGCACGCTCCCGGCCCCGCTCATCCCGCTGCTGGCCGTCGTCGACGACATCCCGACCCGTACGTCGGGCAAGGTCGACCGCGACGCCCTGCCCTGGCCGCTCGCGTCGGTGCCGCCGGTCGGCGACGCGCCCTCGCCGGCCCTGCACGGCACCGCTCTCTGGCTGGCGACGCTCTGGGCCCGCGTGCTCGGCACACCGGCCGAGAACGGCGCAGCCGACTTCTTCACCGACGGCGGCGGCAGTCTGGCTGCGGCCCAGCTCGTGGCGGCGATCCGGGAGCGCTACCCGCAGGTGACCGTGGCCGATGTCTACGACTACCCCCAGCTCGGGCAGCTGGCCGACCGGCTCGAGGAGCTGGTTCCGGTCGGCGCGTCCACCGAGCCGGTGCGCAGCGTCCGGCCGGTGCCCGCGCGGGCTCAGCTCGTGCAGCAGCTGGTGGCGTTCGGCTTCACCTGGGTCACCGGGGCGCGCTGGCTGGTCTGGGTCGGCCTGGTCGCCGAGCTGCTGCGGGTGGGGAACGGCCCGGACTGGCTGCCGGGGTTCTCCTGGTGGTGGCTCGGCTTCGGCTGGCTGCTCCTGATCAGCCCCGTCGGCCGGATCGGCCTGAGCGTCGCGTTCGCCCGGCTCCTGTTGCGGGGGGTCCGGTCCGGCAAGTACCCACGCGGCGGGTCGGTGCATCTGCGCCTCTGGGCCGCCGAGCTCGCCGTCGACACCTTCGGTGCGACGAACCTGTCCTGTGCACCATGGATCCCTTACTACGCAAAGCTTTTGGGGGCCAAGGTCGGGCGTGGGGTCACGATGCACACCCTCCCCCCGGTGACCGGGCTGATGACCCTGGGCAAGGGCGCGTCGGTCGAGCCGGAGGTCGACCTGAGCGGCCACTGGATCGACGGCGACATCGTGCGGATCGGCCGCGTGCGGGTCGGGGCCGGGGCCAGCGTCGGCTCCCGCAGCATCCTGCTGCCCGGAGCCCGGGTCGGCCAGGATGCGGAGGTCGCGCCGGGCAGCGCGATCGCCGGGTCGGTGCCGCCGGGCGAGCTCTGGGCCGGGTCACCGGCCACGAGACTCGGTGTGGCGCACCGGGACTGGCCGCGCCGACGACCGGCCCGGCGGCTGCGATGGGTGCCGATCTACGGCCTCACGGCGAGCCTGCTGTCCTTCCTGCCGCTGGTCTCCGCCGCCGCGGGCCTGGCCGTTCTGTGGTCGCCCCTGCGACGGAGCGGCGATGCCGCCGACGCACTGGAGGCCGCACTGCTACTCGCCATCCCGGCCACGGCGCTGGCCTTCGTCGTCCACGCGCTGATCACCCTCGGCGTCGTACGGCTGCTCGGACTGCGACTGCGTGAGGGGCACCATCCGGTGCGCAGCCGGATCGGCTGGCAGGTCTGGGCCACCGAGCGGTTGATGGACGACGCCCGGACCTATCTCTACCCGCTCTACGCCAGCCTGTTGACCCCCCCGTGGATGCGGGCCCTCGGTGCCACGGTCGGCCGCGGGGTCGAGGCGTCGACCGTGCTGATGCTCCCGGCGATGACCACGGTCGGCGACGACGCCTTCCTCGCCGACGACACCCTGATCGGCTCCTACGAGCTGTCCGGCGGCTGGATGCGGATCGAGCGGGCCAAGATCGGCAAGCGGTCCTTCCTCGGCAACTCGGGCATGACCGGTCCGGGTCGGGTCGTGCCGAAGAACAGCCTGGTCGCGGTCCTGTCGGCCGCCCCGGAGCGGGCCAAGGCCGGGACCTCATGGCTGGGCAGCCCGCCGGTCGAGCTACGCCGCAGTGCCGCCAGCGGCGACGAGAGCCGCACCTTCGCGCCGTCGCGGGCGGTCAAGGCGGAGCGGGCCTTGGTCGAGGTGTGCCGGCTCCTCCCGGCAGCGGTCTCGGTCGGCCTCGGGCTGGCCTTCGCCGTCCTGCTCATCGACACCTGTGACCGGCTCGGCGGCCTGGTCGCGCTGTTGCTCGCCGGGCCGTTGTTCATCGCTGCCGGCCTCGCCGCGGCTCTGTCGGCCGTCATCGCGAAGTGGCTTCTGGTCGGTCGGCATCGCGCGGTCGAACACCCGCTGTGGAGCTCGTTCGTCTGGCGCAACGAGCTGGCCGACATGTTCGTGGAGCTCGTGGCTGTGCCGTGGTTCGTCCGGGGTCAGCTGACGACGCCATTGTTCGTGGTCTGGCTCCGTGCGCTCGGCGCTCGGATCGGGTCCGGGGTCTGGTGTGAGACCTACTGGTTGCCCGAGCCCGACCTGGTCCGGCTCGGCGACGCGGTGAGCGTCAACCGGGGGTGCGTGCTGCAAACCCACCTGTTTCATGATCGGATCATGAGCATGGACACCGTGCGGCTCGATGACGGCGCGACGCTCGGGCCGCACAGCGTGATCCTGCCGGCGGCTGCGCTCGGGACGGTGGCGACGGTCGGCCCGCTCTCGCTCGTCCTGCGCGGCGACGCTGTGCCGGCGGCCACGCGGTGGACCGGCAACCCCATTGCGCCCTGGACGTGATCGGGTCGCGAGGGGGCAGCGACCCCTACCTGCCGGGTCACGGCGACGAGTCCTATGACGTCGAGTCCTATGAGGTCGAGCTCGACTACCGCGTCGCGAGCAACCACCTGGATGCGCGGGCCGAGCTGGTCGTCCTCGCCCGGGCCCGGCTCGACGCGGTGTCGCTGGACCTTGCCGGCCTGGGAGTCAGCAAGGTCCTGGTCGACGGCGTGCGGCCCCGCAAGTTCGCGAACCGCGGGCGCAAGCTCGTGGTGCAGCTGGCCGAGCCGGTCCTTCCTGGCGGGCGGCTCACCCTCTCGATCCGGTACGCCGGCCAGCCTGGCCCGCAGCGCAGCACCTGGGGCGAGGTCGGCTGGGAGGAGCTGTCCGACGGCGTCATCGTGGCCGGGCAGCCCAGCGGTGCGCCATCGTGGTTCCCCTGCAACGACCGGCCCGGCAACAAGGCGACCTACCGGCTGACGGTCACCGCCGAGTCGTCGTACGTCGTGATCGCCAACGGGCTGCTCGTCGACCGGCGAATGGGTGCGAGCCGTACGACGTGGGTCTACGCGCAGGAGCAGCCGATGGCGACCTATCTGGCCACCGTGCAGATCGGGCGCTATGAGATCGACGAGCTCGCCGCGTCGCCGGTGCCCCAGCATCTCGTTGTGCCGCAACGACTTCGGCGCGACGCAGGCCTGGACTTCGCGCGCCAGCCCGAGATGGTCGATGTCTTCAGTGACCTGTTCGGGCCCTACCCGTTCGACGCCTACACAGTCGTCGTGACGGACGACGAGCTGGAGATACCCCTTGAGGCGCAGGGGGTTTCGGTGTTCGGGGCCAACCACGTCGACGGGGAACGAGGCGCGGAGCGACTGGTCGCGCACGAGCTCGCGCACCAGTGGTTCGGCAACAGCCTGACGCTGGGGCACTGGGCTGACATCTGGCTGCACGAGGGTTTCGCCTGCTATGCCGAGTGGCTGTGGTCCGAGCGCAGCGGCGGGGTCAGCGCCGACGAGCACGCCCGGCGCCAGCACAAGCGGCTGGCGTCGTTGGCGCAGGATCTGCTGGTCGCCGAGCCGGGCGCGGACAACATGTTCGACGACCGGCTCTACAAGCGGGGTGCCCTGACGCTGCACGCAGTGCGGTTGAAGGTCGGCGACGAGGCGTTCTTCACCCTGTTGCGGGAGTGGGTGGCCGAGCATCGGTTCGGCACGGTCACGACCGCCGAGTTCGAGGACCACGCCAACCGCTACGGCCAGGTCACCACGCTGCTCCGGACCTGGCTCTACGAGCCGGCGCTCCCGCTCCTCGCGGCGCCGGTCCAAAATCGGGCATAACACTCACCGACGGAGTCGGGTCGCGCGGCGCGGCCTCGCGATTCGGTCGCCACGGCCGCCGCATAGCCCGGCCCCACGTCCAAGGCCCAGATCCCGCCGACCCAGGCCCCACCTTGGACAAGCGCCGGGTCGGTCCGCAGCCCCTCACCCGTGGCCTTGAGCTGCGCCTCCTTGCGCACCCAGAGCTCGGCCCGAGCCGCGGCGCGCAAGCCAGGATCGAGCCCGGCGACGCGAGCCCGCTCGACAGCACTCAACGCCACCGCGTCGAAACCTTCGAAGTCAACGGCCGCAACGGGTTCGACATCCACCCCGACCGGCCCCGCATCGCTCGCCGCGACCACCACCCGGTCGCCGGCGTGCGCGATGCTCACGTTCCACTGCACCGCTGAGGACGGTCCGACAACGACCGGCCTACCGTGCGGCCGGCCACACCGCCCGCAGGCATAGTCCAGCCGGACTGACTCGGCCGGCATCCCGGCCACCTCGCCGACCAGCGACTTGAGCAGGTGCCGGGAGAGCGTGAAGCGCAATCGGTCAGCCGGCCATCGCAGCTCCGCCCGCCGTTGCGCCTCGACCTCGTCAAGCCACGCCTCAGGCCCCGCGCCGCGGGCCCAGTCCCCAGTCGCCGCCCAGCGCACCTCGACGACGCCAGCCGCAACCGACAAGCCGTCAGTCACCCGGCGCGTGGCGCTCGACCGCGACCACGCGGGCCTGCTCGCCGCTCCCGCTCAGATGCGCGAGCAGCAGCTCACCCTTGGCCAGGCCCAGGTCGGCGGCCTCATGCAGCTGGTCGGCCGCCAGGCCGGACGAGCGCGCCGCCAGCACGTCAAGCATCGCGGGCAGTACCGGCCCGTGACCGCAGACCGCCACCGGCGTCCCGCGCTGCACCATCCGCTCGACGTGAAACGGCGCCCGGCTCGGGTCCAGGGCGAAGCCCTCCTCGGACAGCCCGGCCTTGCTCCGCATGGTGATGCGGGCCTGCGCGGCGTACGGCCGCAACGTGTCCACGCACCGGATCGAGGGCGAGCTGATCAACCGCTTGACGCCGTACGCCGCGAGGATCGGTGCGATCGCCGTCGCCCGGTCGCGACCGCGAGTCTCCAGCGGGCGCAACGGGTCCGCACCCTCCCACGCCCCACGCGGGCTGGCCTTGGCGTGCCGGACGATGGCGAGCGGCCAGGTCGTCAGCTCCTCTCGCTCGTCCGCCTGCACCAGCGAGCGGAGCTGCTCCTGGTCCCGCGCGTAGTCCAGGCGCAGAGCCGCCTCGTCCGGCGCGAGCCACGCGACCTCGTCGATCTCGTTGAGCAGCTTGCCCGAGCCACCGACCACCTCGGCCGCCCAGTAGCGGACCTCCTTGGTCGCCAGCCCGCTCAACGAGCCGATCGGGTAGGTCGACGTCGGCAGCGGCCGACCGAGATGTACGACGAAGCCGGTCTCCTCGGCCACCTCACGCACCGCGGCCACCGGCCAGTCCTCGCCGGTGTCGAGCTTGCCCTTGGCCCAGGACCAGTCGTCGTACCGCGGTCGATGCACCATCGCGACCTGCAGGACGCCCTTGCGGCGGCGCCATGGCACTGCGCCGGCGGCCGGGGTGGCCGGCGGCGCGACCGCCAGAACGTCGGGGAGCGTCTGGCTCATCGGCGGCGTCGGGCCTTGCGGTGCTGGCGGTTGGCCTTGTCGATCAACGCCTGCTGCGCGTCGACGAGCGGCTCACCCTCGGCGTTGACGTTGTGCCGGGTCCACGAGCCGTCGGCCTCCAGGTGCCAGGACGAGGTCTCGTCGCTGGCGCCCTGCTCGACGAGCCCGCGCAGCCACTCGGCGTGGCCCTCGTCGAGGATCCGCACCAGGCTCTCGACCCGGCGGTCCAGGTTCCGGTGCATCATGTCGGCGCTGCCGATGAGGCAGACCGGCTCGCCGCCGCCCTCGAAGTGGAAGATCCGCGAGTGCTCGAGGAACCGCCCCAGCACCGACCGCACCCGGATCGTCTCCGACATGCCGGGGACGCCTGGCCGGATGGCGCAGATCCCGCGCACCACCAGGTCGATCGGCACGCCGGCCTGAGAGGCGCGATAGAGCGCGTCGATCAGCTTCTCGTCGACGATCGAGTTCATCTTCAGCCGGATGTGCGCCGGCCGACCGGCCTCGTGATGGGCCTGCTCGTTCCTGGACCAGCTCGATCAACCCGTTGCGCAGCGAGCGCGGCGCGACGAGCAGCGTCTTGTACCGGGTCCGCGGCGCGTAGCCGGACAGCTGGTTGAACAGCCGGGTCAGGTCCTCGCCGACCAGCGGGTCGCAGGTCAGCAGCCCGACGTCCTCGTAGAGCCGCGCCGTCTTGGGGTTGTAGTTGCCGGTCCCGATGTGGCAGTAGCGCTTCAGGCCGTCGCTCTCCTGCCGGACGACGAGGCAGAGCTTGGCGTGGGTCTTGAGCCCGACGATCCCGTAGACGACGTGGACCCCGGCCTGCTCCAGCTTGCGGGCCCAGGAGATGTTGGCCTGTTCGTCGAACCGGGCCTTGATCTCGACGATCGCCAGGACCTGCTTGCCGGCCTCGGCCGCGTCGACGAGGGCGTCGACGATCGGGCTGTCGCCACTCGTGCGATAGAGCGTCTGCTTGATCGCCAGGACTCGGGGGTCCGCGGCCGCCTGGTCGACGAACGCCTGCACCGAGGTCGAGAACGAGTCGTACGGATGGTGCAGCACGACATCCCGAGCTCGTACGGCGGCGAAAATGTCTGGGGCGTGGGCGGTTTCGACGACATTCAAGGCGCGGTGCGTCTTCGGGACGAACGCCGGATAGCGCAGCTCCGAGCGGTCCAGATCGGCGATCGCGTTGAGCCCGGTCAGGTCGAGCGGCGCCGGCAGCGTGTAGACCTCCGACTCGTTGATGCCGAGCTCGCGGACCAGCAGGTCCAGGACGTGGTCGTCCATGTCCTCGGCGACCTCGAGCCGCACCGGCGGCCCGAACCGGCGGCGGGTCAGCTCCTTCTCCAGCGCGTGGAGCAGGTTCTCGGCGTCGTCCTCCTCGACCTCGAGGTCCTCGTTGCGGGTCACCCGGAAGGTGTGGTGCTGGCGCACCTCCATGCCCGGGAAGAGGTGCTCGAGGTGCGCGGCGATCAGGTCCTCGAGCGGCACGAACCGGGACTTGTAGGGGTCCGCGCTGCTCGGGTCGACGGCGCTGACCGCCGTGCCCTGCTCCTCGATCGCGACGAACCGCGGCAGCAGCGGCGGCACCTTGACCCGGGCGAACTGCTCGATCTCGGTCTTCGGGTTGACGACGACGACGGCCAGGTTGAGCGACAGCCCGGAGATGTAGGGGAACGGGTGGGCCGGGTCGACGGCCAGCGGCGTCAGCACCGGGAAGACCTGCTCGCGGAACATCACGCCGAGCATCTCCTGCTCCGCCGGCGACAGCTCGTCCCAGCGCACCAGCGTGATGCCGGCCTCGGCGAGCGCGGGCCGCACGTCGCCCATGAAGATCCGGGACTGCCGGTTCATCAGCTCGTGGGCGACGACCGAGATCTCCTCGAGCACCTCGCGCGGCTCGAGGCCGGAGGCCGACCGCTGGGCCAGCCCGGTCGCGATCCGGCGCTTGAGCCCGGCCACCCGGACCATGAAGAACTCGTCCAGGTTGCTGCCGAAGATCGCCAGGAACCGGGCCCGCTCCAGCAGCGGGACCGTCGGGTCCATCGCCAGCCCGAGCACCCGCTCGTTGAACTGCAGCCAGCTGATCTCGCGGTCCAGGAAGCGGTCGGCCGGGAGCTCGTCCTCCCCGGTGGTCAGGGCGACGAACTGGCCGTTGGCCGCCCGCGGCCGGGGCGCCACGACGACGGAGTCGGTGAACGCGCTCAGCTCGTCCGCGGACGGCTCGACCTCGTCGTGGCCCGAACCGGAGCTGGTGTCCTGCTCGGTCTCGGCGGCTGTGACAGACAGGGACTCATGCACCTCATGGTGACACCGGTAGGTGAACAGCGGGAGACCGGATTCGGTCAGGCTCTTCGCGAGGTTCGACACGGCTTCCGGGCACGGCGTACATCACGTCGACGGTCGCCGGTCTCGAAGCCCAGCCTGCCGTACGTCGCGATGGCCGGGCGCGTTGTCGCCGTCGACGTACAGGATCACCTCGTCCAGGCCCCGTCCGCGCAGGTAGCGCAGCCCGGCCAGGGTCAGCACCGGTCCGAGCCCCCGACCCTGGTACGCCGGGTCCAGACCGACCACGTAGACCTCACCCAAGGGCGACTGCCCGGCCCGCTGATGCTGCTTCGTCCAGTGGTAGCCGGCGATGCGTGCCCGGCTCGGTCCACCACCTCGGCCAGCAGGAAGCCGTCCGGGTCGAACCAGTCCGTGCCCTCGCGGTCGCGCAGGTCCTCGATCGTCCAGCCGCCCTGTTCGGGGTGGTGGGCGAAGGCCAGGGCGTTGACCCGCAGCCACTCGTCCTCGTCCGCGCCCCACCCGGAACGCCCGCAGCCGCAGGTCGCCGGGCAGGCCGGCATCGAGCGGGCAGCTCCGAGGTCCGGGCCGGCGAGGTCCCGGCGCATCATCCGCAGCTCACGCACCTCGTCCGCGCCGAGCCGCTCCGCCAGCGCCACGGCGCCCGGGCAGTCGGCCGTGCGCCCAGACCCGCAGCCCAGCCGGGCCCGCCGCTGCCTGGCCAGCGCTTCGGCGAGGGCCAGCCCGAGGCCGCGGCGGCGCGCGCTCCGGGTCGACCACCAGCTCGGCCGCCGCCGGCTCAGCGTCGGTGGCCGGCGTCGAGGTGGGCGAACCCGGCCAGCCGGCCTCGCCGTCGCGGACCACGAGGTTGGTCCCGCCGCCGCGGGCCGAGTGCAGCCGGGCGTGCTCGGACAACGGCCCGACGCCGTCAGCAGCGGTCGCCGCGCGCACCAACCGCGTCGATCTCGGTCCGGTCGCCGGGCTGCGGCCGGCTCGACCCTGGGCTGCCCGGCGCGGTCCATGGAGGCAGTATGTCGCCGGGGTGCTCGCAGCTCACTTGAGCCAGGAGGCCGGCGGGTGCACGACGCCGTGCCGCCCGCGCGAGGGCGAGCCGATCGTCCAGTCCCGGCCGTCCCGGGAGTCGGTGCCCCAGCCGCGGAGCGCCGCGACCTCGATGAACACGATGAATGCGGCCAGTGCCAGCAGAGCGAACATGTGTCTTTCCTTCCCGTTCTCGGTCCGGCCCGGTGATCCGGATGGTGTGTCCCGGTGTGCTGACTCAATGGTGCGCCCGCAGCGGGTGAGGAATCGAGTGACAGGAATGACGTAGTACCTCGATTTCCTGCCAACTTCGTGGCACGATGCCCAGCATGACCGCAAGCGCCCGCTCAACGGCCGCTCGGCGGCCGGCAAGAGCACCGGGATCCCGTCCGACGCCCGGCTCGACAACGTCGCCGTCGTCGTCCCGGACGGCGTCGCCGCCTTCGAGCTGGGCGTCCTGTGCGAGGTGTTCGGCACCGACCGCAGCGCCGACGGCTTCCCGTCGCATGACTTCGCGCTCGCCGGGGTCCGGCCCGGCCCGGTGCGCACCGGCAGCGGCTTCGACCTCGTCGTCGAGCACGGCCTGGACCGGCTGGAGAGCGCCGACCTGGTCGCCATGCCGGCCTTCCGCACCGCGCAGACCGACGCCGGGCGGCTCCCGGACCCGATCCTCGAGGCGCTCCAGCGGGCCCACGCCCGCGGGGCCCTGATCCTCAGCGTCTGCTCCGGGGCCTTCGCCCTGGGCCAGGCCGGGCTGCTCGACGGGCGCCGCTGCACGACCCACTGGCGCTACAGCCGCGAGCTCGGCCGGCAGTTCCCGCTCGCCCGGATCGAGCCCGATGTCCTGTACGTCGGCGACGACCGGGTCCTCACCAGCGCCGGCACCGCGGCCGGCATCGACCTGTGCCTGCACCTCGTGCGCGAGGTCCAGGGCAGCGAGGTCGCCAACGCGCTCGCCCGGCGCATGGTCGTCCCGCCGCACCGCGACGGCGGCCAGGCGCAGTACGTCGACCTGCCGGTGCCGAGCAGCTCCGACGGCTCCCTGGCCGACACGCTCGCCTGGATGAGCGAGCACCTGGACGACGAGCTCACGGTCGACGACCTCGCCGGCCGGGCGTTGATGTCGCCGCGCACCTTCGCCCGCCGGTTCCGGGCCGAGACCGGCACGACGCCGCACCGCTGGCTGGTCGGTCAGCGGGTCCTGCGCGCCCAGCAGCTGCTCGAGTCCAGCGACGAGCCGATCGACCGGGTGGCCCAGCTGTCCGGCTTCGGCAACGCGGCGACCCTGCGGCATCACTTCGCGCTGGTGCGGGGCACGACGCCGCAGGCCTTCCGGCGCACCTTCCGCGTCGCCGGCTGACTAGTTCGCCTGGGACGCGGGCTCCGGGCAGTCGGACCACACCCGGTAGTGCAGCCGGACCAAAAATGACCGAAGAATGCAGCCGAAGGCCGCCCGGTGGTATTTCCGGGCGGCCTTCGGAATTGCTGACTAGTTAGTTCAGCACTTGGTGACCACCTTCACCAGGAACTTTTGTACGCCGTTCTGCAGAACCTTGATCCGGTGCTTGCTGTTCTTCGGGTAGGTGTTGCTGTACTGCGCCGACTGACCCGGGGCCAGGCTCACGCTCTGCACCTGCTTGCCGTTGTCCAGGATCCGGAAGGCGACCGTCGCCGGCTGCGCGACCTGGTTCGCGCCGAGCGCGTCGACGCTCTCGCTGACCGTGATGGTCCGGCAGGCGTGGGTCTCGCTGACGTGCCCCACCGGCGCGACCTGGGTCGGCGGCGGCGTGATGTTGGTGAAGCGGTACTGCGTGTCGCCGAAGGTCATCGACTTGATCTCGACGTCGCCCTGGACGCCCGACCCGAGCGAGTAGCCACAGGCCGGTGTACGTCGCATCGGGGAAGGCCGTCGCCCACTCGGCGAGGGTGCCGTACCACGGCGATCCGAAGCCACCGCCGTCTGCGGAGCGCCGTCCTTGACGAACTGCGCCGAGCCGTTCGAGAGCCAGAAGTCGTTGCCGTACACCGGTTCTCCGACGAGGATGCCATCCGGCGTACCGTCATGGTTGAAGTCGATGACCGACTGGCTGCCCGGGACGGCCGGGTGCGCGAGGTCATGGAAGTAGATGTCCGACGAGACGCTCGTGATGCTGTCCAGTGGGAAGTTGCACGCCCAGTAGCCCGCCGCCTTGTCGGTCGCTGCTGTTCCCCTCCGTACGCACACAGCAGCCCGTCACCGGTGAACTCGTTGTGCCCCACCGACCGCGTCTCGCTGAAGTTGATCCGGTTCGAGGACTGGGTGATCGTGTCGATGGTCGTCGTGGCATGGGCCGCCGTCATCGGGGCCATCAGCCCGAGGCTCGCCATCGCCGTCGTGGCCACGGTCGCGGCGACGGTTCGGGCAGCGCGGCGAGGGGTCTTCGTCAAGGTGCGCATCCAGCGGACTCCTTTGTCTCGAGGTAGGGCGAGACAGAACGTATTCGCTTGGTCACGCAAATATCGGGAATTGAAAAATTAGGCCGAACGGGTGTGCTCAGGCCCGATCAATATCTGCCGCGAACGCCGGAACAAAACGCCTAGGCGTCGACCGGAGAGATCTCCACGGCGTCCTCGCGCGGCCGCGACGGCGGCACGAACCGGTAGCCGACGTTGCGCACCGTGCCGATCAGCGCCTCGTGCTCCGGCCCGAGCTTGGCCCGCAGCCGGCGGACGTGGACGTCGACGGTGCGCGTGCCCCCGTAGTAGTCGTAGCCCCAGACCTCCTGCAGCAGCTGGGCCCGGGTGTAGACCCGGCCCGGGTGCTGGGCCAGGTGCTTGAGCAGCTCGAACTCCTTGTAGGTCAGGTCGAGGACCCGACCGCGGACCCGCGCGCTGTACGCCGTCTCGTCGATGACGACGTCGCCGGCCCGGATCTCCGGCGGCAGGTCGTCCTCCTCCTCGGCCTTGATCCGGCCGACGGCCAGCCGCAGCCGGGCCTCGACCTCGGCCGGCCCGCTCGTGTCGAGCAGCACGTCGTCCACGCCCCACTCGGCAGCTGACCCCGGCCAGCCCGCCCTCGGTGAGGATCACCATCAGCGGCGCCGAGACCCCCGTCGTACGGAGCAGGCGGCACAGCGATCGGGTCTGGGCCAGCTCACGGCGCCCGTCGACCAGCACCGCGTCGGCCGGTGGTGTCTCGACCAGCGCCGAGGCCTCCGCCGGCAGCACGCGCACGTGGTGCCCGAGCAGGGCGAGGGCCGGCAGCACCTGGGCGCTCGGCTCGAGCGCATTGGTCAGAAGCAGGAGCTGGGCCACGATCTGGGACCTTCCGGCAGGGTTTCCGGGGTGGTGGGATCGGGCGACGATGGCCGATGGCAGGAGAATAGTGCACGGCAGGCGTCGATCAGATGACGACTTTCGCCACAGCCGACGGAGGGAAGAGATGGCGCAGGTCACCGTTCGCTACTGGGCCGGGCGCCCGGGAGGCGGCCGGCCGCGACGAGGAGCCGGCTGCGATGCCGACGCCCTCGACGACCTGGTGCACGCGCTGGCCCAGTCGCACCCCCGCGCTCGCCCGAGGTGCTCAGCGTCAGCTCGCTGCTGGTCGACGGGCTGATCTCGGCCCCCTCGCGCGTGCTCAGTGACGGCGAGACGGTCGAGGTTCTGCCACCCTTTGCCGGTGGCTGAGCAGATGACCGAGCCGAACCTGGAGCCGGCCGCGCCACCCGCACCGGTCGTCGACCGGTGGTGGCCCCCGCTCGCGGCGCTGGCCTGCGCCGGGCTGCTGGCGATCTCGGCGTACGCCGGGTCGTTGCCCCTGGCCGGCGCGCTGCTGGTCGTGTCCGGCCCTGCTGATCTGGGGCTGGCCGGTGCTGCTGGACCTGCCGGCCCCGCGGGGCACCATCGCTGCCCTCGGCCTCAGCGCGGTCCTCGCCATGGGCGCGGTCGGGTTCACCCGGGACGACCCGTTCCTGGACTGGCTGGCTTTGGCCGCGGCCGGCGGCGTCGTGGCGTGCTTCCTGCACCAGCTGCTCCGCCGCGACGGACGCCCGCGCCTGGTCGAGTCCCTGTCCGGTGAGCTGATGGCCGTTGCCCTGCTCGCCTGCGGCGCGGCGACCGTCGGCCTGCCGCGCACCGAGGGCGGAGCCGACGCGGTCCTGGCGCTCTGCCGCCGCGGTCGCCGCGGTGGCCGCGGTCGAGCTGGTGCCGCTGCCCGAGCGGCTGCTCACCGCCGTTCGCCCTCGTCGGGTCGACGGCCGCCGCGTGCCCTCGCGGCCGGGCTCGCGACGCACACGCCGGTCGCGTTCGGCGCCGTGGTCGGGCCTCGGCTTCGCCATCGCGACGATCAGCCTGCGGCGGCTGTTCATGGCCCGGCCGGTGCTGACCTTCGTGCCGGCCGCCGTCTCGGTGGCGATGGCGCCGATCCTGGCCAGCGGCATCGTGACCTACGTGCTCGCCCGCCTCTTCATCGGCTGAGCGGCTATCGAGCCGCGAGATCAGTCCCGCTGGCTACCATCCGCAGATGGAGATCCCCAGCGACCTCGCCCCGGCGCTGCTGCCCCTGACCTGGCTGCTCGGGCCGCTGGGAGGGAGCCGGCGTGGTCGGCTACCCGACGATGGACTCGGTCAACTTCGGCCAGGAGCTCGAGGTCACCCAGGACGGCCGCCCGTTCCTGCGCTGGAACAGCCGCACCTGGCTGCTCGACGACGAGGGGGCGCAGGTCCGCCCGCTCGCGACCGAGGCCGGCTTCTGGCGGGTCGCCGGCCCGGCGGCGGACGGCGACGGGCACAGCGTGGAGTTCCTGCTCGCCCACCCGACCGGCTACGTCGAGATCTACGTCGGGCACGGTCGACGGCGCCCAGATCAACCTGGCGACCGACGTCGTCGCCCGCACCGAGACGGCCAAGGAGTACTCCGCCGCGACCCGGATCTACGGCCTGGTCGCCGGCGACCTGCTCTGGGCCATGGACATGGCCGCGGTCGGCCACCCGTTGACATCGCACGCCTCGGCCCAGCTGAAGCGGGTCGGCTGACGCGT
>CAWCEI010000010.1:0-300269 GCA_963794535.1 uncultured Actinomycetota bacterium | reverse complement strand
CGACCCAGCGCACCGGCCCTGGTGCCCCTGACCTGGCTGCTCGGGCGCTGGGAGGGAGCCGGCGTCGTGGGCTACCCGACGATGGAGTCCGTCAACTTCGGCCAGGAGCTCGAGGTCACCCAGGACGGCCGCCCGTTCCTGCGCTGGAACAGCCGGACCTGGCTGCTCGACGACGAGGGGGCGCAGGTCCGCCCGCTCGCGACCGAGGCCGGCTTCTGGCGGGTCGGCGGCCCGGCGGCCGACGGCACAGGCACAGCGTGGAGTTCCTGCTCGCCCACCCGACCGGCTACGTCGAGATCTACGTCGGGACGGTCGACGGCGCCCAGATCAACCTGGCGACCGACGTGGTGGCCCGCACCGAGACGGCCAAGGAGTACTCCGCCGCGACCCGGATCTACGGGCTGGTCGCCGGTGACCTGCTCTGGGCCATGGACATGGCCGCCGTCGGCAACCCGTTGACCTCGCACGCCTCGGCCCAGCTGAAGCAGGTCGGCTGACGCGTGCGAGCCGCCCTGCGCATCGTCTCCCTGCTCGTGCTCGTCGTCGTCTGCCTCACCGCCTGGGTCGGGGTGCGCGGCTGGCTGGCCAAGGATCACCTGCAGAACTCGGCCGACCTGGTGGCGCGGCTGCAGACCCAGCTCGAGCAGGGCAGCAGCGCACCGGCCCATGCGACGGTCGTCAAGCTGCAGAACGAGACCGGCGATGCCGCCCGGCTGACCGACGACCGGGTCTGGCGGGCCTACCGGCATGCGCCGGTCTTCGGCGATGACCTGTCCGCCGTCCACGCCGTGGCTCTCGCCGGCCACACCCTGAGCACCGATGCGCTGCCGTCGATCGCGGCGGCCGCGGCCGACGTACACACTCTGCGCAACCGGGCCGGCGGCCTCACTCCCGGCCCAGCTGCTCGCCGCCGCGCGCCGGCTGAAGGCCCCGCTGGCGACGGCCCAGGCCGGGGTGACCCGGGCGCGGGACCAGATCCACGCCGTCGACCCGTCCGGCCTGTTCGGGCCGGTCCGGTCCGGGGTCGACGAGTTCAGCCAGGGCCTCGACACGCTGAGCGCCGAGCTGGCCTCGCTGGTCGCGGCCGACAACGCCGTCCTCAAGGGCGCGGCGTCCGTCCCCGCCGCCTGACTGCGGGCCGACCCCGCACCCCACGCGCCTGGTAGGAGCGGGCGGGAAGCATCCCGGGCCGTGGGACGCTGGACTCATCGTGAGCACCGACTCAGCCGGACCGGCCCCAGACCGCGCCGCCGGCCAGCCCGCTGCTGAGCCGCCCGGGCGCCGTCGCCGCTGACGGAGCCGACGCGGGCGTGGCCTGGCACTACGGCGACCCCCTGCTCGAGCAGCGCCGGCTGGCCCAGGGCATCGGCCTGGTCGACCTCTCGCACCGCGGCGTCGTCACGGTCACCGGCCCGGATCGGCTGAGCTGGCTGCACTCCCTGACCACCCAGCACCTGAGCGACCTCGCGCCGTACACCAGCACCGAGGCCCTGATCCTGTCGCCGCACGGCCACGTCGAGCACAACCTGCATCTGGTCGACGACGGTACCACGACCTGGATCACGACCGAGCCGGGCGCGGCCGCGGCTCTGGTCGCCTGGCTGAGCTCGATGCGGTTCATGCTGCGGGTCGAGGTCGCCGACGTCACCGCGGACTTCGCCGTCGTCGGCGAGCCGAGCCGCCGCCGAGTCCGAGCCGGGCGAACCGGTCGCCTGGGTCGACCCCTGGCCGCTGCTGGCCCAGGGTGGCGCGGCGTACTCCGTCGTCAGCGACCTGGACCACCCCGGGCTGGGCGCTGCGCGAGGTGGTCTTGCCCCGCGCCGACCTGACGACGTACGCCGAGGGCCGTGACCTCGCCGGCACCTGGGCGTTCGAGGCGCTCCGGGTCGCCGCCTGGCGTCCGCGGCTGGGCCACGAGAGCGACCACCGGACGATCCCGCACGAGGTCGACTGGATGCGGACGGCGGTGCACCTGGCCAAGGGCTGCTACCGCGGCCAGGAGACGGTGGCCCGGGTGCACAACCTCGGCCGGCCGCCCGCGCCGCCTGGTCCTGCTGCATCTCGACGGCAGCGGTCACGGCCTGCCGGAGCAGGGCGCCGACGTGCTGCTGGACGACCGGCAGGTGGGCTTCGTGACGACGGCGGCCCGGCATCACGAGCTGGGCCCGATCGCGCTCGCGCTGGTCAAACGCAACACGGCGCCCGAGGCTGACCTGCGGGTCGGCGACATCGCCGCCGCCCAGGAGCTCGTCGTCGCCCCTTAGGCTCGCTGCATGGGCACGCTGCCGATCACCGTCGCCCCGACCGGCGCCGAGACCGCCAAGGCGGACTGTCCGCAGCTGCCGACGACGCTCGACGAGCTGGTCGCCGAGGCCAAGGCGTGCGAGGCGCTGGGGGCCTCACTCATCCACGTGCACATCCGCGACGCCGAGCACCAGCCGACGCTCGACCCGGTCCGCCTGCGCGACACGGTGCAGGCCCTGCGCGAGCAGACCTCCCTGATCGTGCAGCTCTCGACCGGCGGCAGCGTCCACGACCCGCTCGAGCAGCGGCTCAAGGTGCTCGACGCCGAGCCGGACTCCTGCTCGCTGACCTGCGGCACGACGAACTTCGGCAACGACGTCTTCGCCAACCCCTACCCGTTCATGGAGCAGCTCTACCAGCAGGCCCAGGAGCGCGAGGTCGTCCCCGAGTTCGAGCTGTTCGACCTCGGCCATGTCGCCTCGATGCGCCGGTTGATCGACACCTACGGCCTCCCGTACGGCGGTCGGGTCCACGTCGACTTCGTCACCGGAGTGCCCGGCGGCATGCCCGGTACGACGGCGGCCCTCGTGGCCGGCGTACAGGCCCTTCCGCCCGAGGTCACGTCGTGGTCAGCCACCGGCATCGGGCGCACCCACCTGTCGATCATGGCCGCGGCGCTGTCGATGGGCGGGCACCTGCGGGTCGGAATGGAGGACAACCTGACGTTCGCCCGTCGGGTGCCGGTCCGGGACAACGCCCAGCTGGTCGAGCGGGCCGCCGATCTCACCCGAACGATGCAGCGCCCGCCGCTCTCGACCGCCGAGGCGCGTAGCCTGCTCGCCATCAAGGAACGCCGGGTCGGCGCAGCGCCGCCGGGCCAGCAGGGTCAGGAACAGCACGCCCAGGCACAGAAGGACGAGGTCACCGCATGACGACGCAGCCGCAGGACGGCGGGCGCCGCCCGATCGACCGGGTGCTAGCCCCGGGCTACACCGACGACGTGGCCGGGCCTGAGCCCGGACGACCTGCGCGAGCGGCGGCACGTGGCCGAGCAGGAGGAGGTCGACCTCTCCTATGCGCGCCGGCTGCTGCAGGGCCGGCTCGACCTGCTCCGCTCCGAGCAGCGCCGCCGGACCGGTGACGAGCAGGTCAGCGAGCCCGGTGAGCGCACCGACGAGCAGATCGTCCGCGACATCGTGGCGGCGATGGGCGACGACGGGCCGCGCCGCGACCACGGGCTGGGCCGTCATCTGGACATCGAGCCGAGCCGGGTCGGCGAGCACCGCCGGGCCGCCGAGCTGGTCGTCGCCGACCCGCACATCTCCGACGGCTCGCACCTGTGGACGAGGAGCTGGCCGACGCGATCGAGCGGATTCCGGGCTCGAGCAGCAGCTCAGCCTCAGCCGCCAGCGGGTCCAGCACGTGTCGGACGCACTGACCCAGGAGGTCGCCCGGCGGTTCCGCGAGGGCGAGCTCTCGGTGGGCGACTCGCTCCCGCACGCCTACCCCGCCGTACGTCGGGTGTGAGGGGCCTCACGCTGCCCCCAGCTTGCATCTGCTAACTGCAGCAAGCACTATGGAGGCATGCCTTCGTTGTCCGTGCACGACCTCGGGACCTACTTGCGTGAGCAGCGCGAGTCGGCCCGGCTGTCGGTGCGCCAGCTCTCCGAGCTGGCTGGCGTCAGCAACCCCTACCTCAGCCAGATCGAGCGGGGCCTGAAGAAGCCCAGTGCCGAGATCCTCGGCCAGCTGGCCAAGGGCCTGCGGATCTCGGCCGAGTCGCTCTACGTCCGGGCCGGCATCCTCGAGGAGCGTGAAGACCAGATGCCGTTGGAGACGGCGGTCCTCGCCGAGGTCGGCCTGACCGAGCGGCAGAAGCGCGTCCTGCTCGACATCTATGAGTCGTTCCGGGCCGAGAACGCCCGGACGGCAACGGTTTCCGAGCCCGCAACCGAGGGCGTCGGCCGTGGCGAAGACCGTGCGCAAGGCAGCCAAGAAGGCCGCCAAGAAGACGGCGAAGAAGGCCGCAAAGGCGCACGAGCGCCACCCCGAAGACACCGCGCGCGCGACCAAGCGCGCGGCGAAGACCACCCAGGCGCGGGCCGCGGCGGCGAAGAAGTCGGCCGTCCGCACCGTCGTCACAGACCACCAACCAGAAGGAGAACTGACCATGAAGGTCGTCACCGATATCCGCAAGAGCACTCCCGTCATGGCCGTCGTCGGCGTGACCGACCTCGCCGTGGGCGCGCTGCGCACCGCGCAGGCCGACCTGACCGCCCGGGCGGCCAAGGCCCAGGGCAAGGCCGCGCCGGCGCCGAGGCGCTGCGGGCCGAGCTGTCCCCGGCCAAGCTCCAGGCCGACGCGCCGAACCTGCCCGACCTCGCCATCACCAAGTCCCTCGAGGCCGCGGGCAAGGCCGAGGAGACCTACAGCGAGCTCGCCACCCGCGGGAAGTCGCTCGTGACCAAGGTTCGCCGTCGCTCGGCGACCAAGGACCTGCTCGCCCAGGGCCGCTCCACGCTGACCCTCGGCAAGGCTGCCGTCACCACGGTGCGCAAGGCCAGTGACGAGACCCTCGTCGCCGCCAAGGCCACGCTGACCGCCGGTCGTCGCGAGGCGGCCGGGCTGGTCGGCTCGGTCGTCCGCGAGGCCGAGACCGAGGTCAAGGCGGCCAAGCCGGCGGCCAAGAAGGCCACCAAGAGCACCCGCTCGGCCGGCAAGCGCACCGTCACCACGGCGCGCACCCGCACCGCCACGTCAAGCAGGCCACCAAGGCCACCACCACCTCGGCCCGCAAGACCGCCACCAAGGCGGCCAAGGCCACCTCCTCGGCCGCCCAGGCGACCGGTACGCCGCGCAAGACGGCCGCCCGCAAGACGACGGCCGCGCAAGACGACGGCCCGCAAGACGACGGCCCGCAAGACGACGGCCCGCAAGACACGGCCCGCAAGACCGCCGCCCGCAAGACCACGGCCCGCAAGACCACCGCCCGCTGACCCCCAGCACCAGCCGTCAGCCAGCGAGCTCAGCCCCACTCGGCCGACGACTGCCGGGTCCGCTGGGGCTGGCCAGCTGCCGGTATAGCGTCACCTGGTGCTGACTGAGGCCGTGCACCACGTCGTACCGCTGGCCCGGGTCGTCCGCAGCGGCTTCGTCGAGTCGGTCCACCACGGCGCGCTGGTCGCGCTCGACGGATCCGGCCAGCGTGGCGTACGCCGCCGGTGATGTCGACCGGCCCGGTCTTCCCCCGCTCGTCGAACAAGCCGATGCAGGCCGTGGCCATGCTGCGGGCCGGCCTCGACCCCGTGACCGCGGTGCCGGGCGAGCTGCTCGCCCTGGCCCAGGCCAGCCACAGCGGCGAGTCCTTCCATCTGGCCGGCGTCCGCCGGATCCTGCTCACCGCCGGCCTGACCGACGCCGACCTGCAGAACACCCCCGACCTGCCGCTCGACCCGACCGAGCGGGCGGCCTGGCTCGGCACCGGCCACGGCCCGACCGCCCTGGCCCAGAACTGCTCCGGCAAGCACGCCGCGATGCTGGCCACCTGCGTCGCCGCCGGCTGGGACACCGCGACCTACCTCGACCCGGCCCACCCGCTCCAGGTGCTGATCGCCGAGACGCTGACTGAGCTGGCCGCGGAGCCGCTCGGACCGACCGGCGTCGACGGCTGCGGCGCGCCCGTTCTCGCCCTCAGCCTGACCGGTCTGGCCCGTGCGCTGGCCCGGCTGGCCACGGCCCGTCCGGACACCCCCGAAGGCCTTGTGGCCGAGGCCAACCGCGCGTTCCCGGACTACGTCGGGGGCACCGGCCGCGACGTCACCCGGCTGATCAAGGGCGTGCCCGGGCTGGTGGCCAAGGACGGTGCCGAAGGCGTCTACGCCGTAGCCCTGCCGGACGGCCGGGCCGTGGCGCTCAAGATCGCCGACGGCTCCGAGCGGGCCCGGACGCCGGTCCTGGCCGCCGCCCTCAAGCTGCTCGGCGTCGACGCGCCGGTCCTGGACGAGCTGCTCGACGAGGCGCGCGTCCTTGGCCACGGCCGGCCGGTCGGCCGGATCGAGCCGGTCGACCTCGCGCCGTACGCCGCCGGCTCCGGCTCGGCCCGCTGACACCGGGATCGAGGGACAGATGCGCGCCGTCGTCCAGCGGGTCACCCGAGCCGCCGTCTCCGTCGACGGCGCACGTGGTCGGAGCGATCGACCGGCCCGGGCCTGTTCGCGCTCGTCGGCGTCACCCACGACGACGGGCCGGCGCAGGCGCAGGCCATCGCCCGCAAGCTGGCCGGGCTGCGGATCCTGCGCGACGAGCGATCGGTCCTCGACGACGCTGCGCCGGTGCTGGTGGTCAGCCAGTTCACCCTGTACGCCGACACCGGCAAGGGCCGTCGCCCGAGCTGGTCCGCCGCGGCGCCCGGCCCGGTCGCGGAGCCGCTGGTCGACGAGGTCGTCGCGGCACTGCGCGGCCTCGGGGTGGAGGTCGCGACGGGGTCGTTCGGGGCCGACATGGCCATCGACCTGGTCGCCGACGGACCGGTGACGATCCTGCTGACGCCTGACCCCCGTACCCTGGTCCCCATGTCGGGTGTCTTCGGTGGCAGCGTCTTCGCGCTCCAGAACCTCATCGTCCTGGTGCTTGGCCTGGCCGCTTTCATCACGGAGGTCTACGCCTTCGTCGACGCGCTCCGGCACCGACCCGACGCCTACACGGCCGCCGGCAAGCTGACCAAGCAGAAGTGGCTGCTCATCCTGGGCGTCGCGATGGCCGTCGGCTTCGTCGTGTTCTGGAACCCGCTCGGCCTGATCGGCATCGTCGCCTTCGTCGCCGCAGCGGTCTACCTCGCCGATGTCCGGCCGGCCCTCCAGGCGGCCTCCGGACGCGGCGGTTCGGGCGGCTCACACATGGGTCCCTACGGCCCCTGGTGACCGAGCCGCTCGCCGGCCCGAACGGCCAGATCGACTGGCTGACAACGGGTTCCGGCGTTCCTGTCACGGTGTTCGCCCACGGGCTCGGCGGCCTCGATCGCCCAGACCCGACCGCTGGCGTCAGGCGTCCCGGGCACCCGGGTCTTCCTCAGCTTCCGGGGCCACGGCGGCTCGACGGCGCCCGACCCGGCGACCTCGCCCTGGACCTACGCCGCGCTCGCCGACGAGCTGCGCCTCGTCGCCGACCACGCCGGTGCGACCCGGGCGCTCGGGCTGAGCATGGGCTCGCACGCCCTGATGTCCCTGGTCGCAGCGACCCCGGACCGGTTCGAGCGGCTGGTCTTCGTGCTCCCGGCGGCGCTGGAGCGCCGCAGCCCGTCCGAGCACGGCGCGCAGATGGCTGACCTCGTCGAGCGCCGTGACGTCGAAGGGCTGGCCCGGATGCTCGTCGCCTGGCAGCCGGCCGCCGTGCAGGAGCAGCCCGCCGTACGGCTGTGGGCCCGTCGCCACGCCGACGAGCTGGCCGGTACGCCGGTCGCCACCGCGCTGCGCCAGATGCCGGACCAGGTGCCGCTGCCCGGTGGGGTCGAGCCGCTGCGCCTGGTGTCGGCGCCGGCTCTCGTCATCGCCCAGCGGGACGACCCGATCCATCCGGTCGCCGCCGCCGAGCGGCTGGCCGAGACCGCTGCCGTCGGCTCGGCTCGAGGTGCTCGAACCCGGCGGGGTGCTGTGGCGCGACCGCGAGCCGGCTGCGAGATCTGGTGGCCGGCTTCTCGGTCGGGACGGCATAATCGCCGGATGGCTGAGCAACGACGCTCCCGCGCCGACGACATCTTCGTCGCGGAGCGTCCCTGGGGGCAGTTCCAGCAGTTCGTCGAGAACGAGCGGGTGACGGTGAAGATCATCACCGTCCAGCCGGGACACCGGCTCAGCCTGCAGACCCACGGCCACCGCGACGAGATGTGGCAGGTGCTCGACTGCCCGATCCACGTCGAGGTCGACGGCCACGAGTGGGACGCGCAGGTCGGTGAGCGGGTGTGGGTGCCGGCCGGCGCCGAACACCGGATGGCCAACCAGGGCCAGGCGCCCGGGCGGCTGCTCGAGATCGCCTTCGGCGACTTCGACGAGTCCGACATCGTGCGGCTGCACGACGACTACGCCCGTCCGGCCGAGCCGGCCGAGGACCGAGCTGGCCGAGTCGCCCTAGCGACGCAGCTCGAGTCGGTCGAGGGTGACCTGACCCGCCAGGACGTCGACGCCATCGTCAACGCGGCCAACTCCTCCCTGCTCGGCGGTGGCGGCGTCGACGGCGCGATCCATGCGGCGGCCGGGCCGCGGCTGCTCGAGGAGTGCCGCCGGCTCCGGCGGACGACGCATCCGCGACGGGCTTCCGGTCGGCCAGGCGGTCGCGACCGGGGCCGGTGACCTGCCGGCCCGTTGGGTGATCCACACGGTGGGGCCGAACCGGCACCGCGGGCCAGGTCGACCCGGCTCTGCTCGCCTCGTGCTTCACCGCCAGCCTCGACGTCGCCGTACAGGTCGGTGCTCGTTCGGTCGCCTTCCCGGCGGTGAGTGCCGGCGCCTACGGCTGGGACGTGGCCGAGGTGGCGTCGATCGCCGTTGCCGCCGTACGGCGCTGGGCCGGTGCGGAGCGACGCCGTCGAGCTGGTCCGGTTCGTGCTGTTCGGTGCCCGCGCGGCGCAGGCCTTCGCGAGGGAGCTGGCCGGCCCGCCCGGACCGTCCACGGACGTGGAGATCCGGTAGAGGATCGCGCGGCCCGGAACACCTGTGCCGGCTCGGTCGTCCGACCCAGCGGTGGGTCGTCCCACCACGGCCTGCGAGGGGCGGCGGACATGAGCCTGACTTCGGCCTTCTTCCTGACGACGCTCGGCCTGCTCGCCGTCGGATCGGTGGGGGCCGCCTGGTTCCTCTGGCCGCGGCTGGCCGGTCCGGGCTGGCAGCGCGGCGCGGCGCGGGCCGGGACGCTGCTGCTCGTCCAGCTGACCGGAGTTGCGCTGGTCTCAGGCCTGGTCAACGCGCAGTTCGACTTCTATCCGACCCTGCCGTCGCTGTTCGGGTCCGAGGGTGTCACGGCCCTGCAGGGGGACAGCCGGCCGCTCACGGGCTGGGTCTCCACCCGGGCCCCGGACGCTGCGGTGGTCGCCCTGAACCATCCCGTGCACACGCCCTGGGGGGACCTGTGGCGCGACCCGCGCAGTGCGGCGTGGGGAGCGGGTTCCAGCCTCGAGGGCGACCTGAGCGGCGCGGTCTCGCACCAGGCCAACGGGCGGTTGCGGGTCTGGCTGCCGCAGCAGTACGACGACCCGGCGTACCGGCACTATGCCTTCCCGGTCGTCGTGAGCCTGTCCGGCTATCCGGGCAACCCGGTGTCCTGGTGGAAGAGCGACTTCCTGGACCGGGCCCAGGCCGCCATCGACGACCACACGGTCACGCCGTTCGTCTTCGTGGCCCTGACGCCGGACCCGTCGCCGACGCGGGACACCGAGTGCACCAACGTCCCGCGCGGGCCGCAGGCCGAGACGTTCCTCGCCACGGACCTGCCGGACGACGTCACGCACCTGTTGCGCGCGGCGGCACCAGGAGTCAGCTGGGCGCTGATGGGTGACTCCACCGGCGGCTACTGCTCGACCAAGCTGGCGATGGACCACCCGCGGTCGTTCCCGACGGCGATCAGCTTCGGCGGCTACTTCCACGCGATCACGGACGTCACGACCGGCAACCTCGACGGCGGGAGCCTGGCCCACCGGCGGATGCGCGACCTGATCTGGAAGGCGACCCACCTGCCGCCGCCGCCGGTCTCCGTCCTCCTGACGGCCGCCACCGGTGACCGGACCACGGTGCCGGACGCCCGGGCCTTCGCGGCCGTCGGCGCGGCCGCCGATGGTCGTGACCCGGCTGGTGACGCAGGGCGGTGGGCACAACTGGCCGACCTGGAGCTCGCAGCTGCCGCAGGTCCTGGTCTGGCTGGGTCAGCACCTGAAGCCGGCCGCCGGCCTGCCCCCGCTGCTGCAGGAGTCATAGCGGTTGCAGTCATAGCGCAGGCACAGCCGGTCCGCAGGGCGGGGCTAGGCCGCCGCCTGACAGTGAGGGAACACGCGGCAGCCAGCCGCCGGACCTCGCGGAGGCAGCGTCATGAGTACGACCGATACGACCCGCACGGACGACACCGGCCTGGAGTCGGTGTGGGGCGCGCCCCCGCCGGCGCCGGTCCCGCCGGCTGCGACCGGGACCGCCGAGCCCATCAGCCGGCCCGGC
Organism: uncultured Actinomycetota bacterium; assembly: GCA_963794535.1. Taxonomy (GTDB): domain Bacteria; phylum Actinomycetota; class Actinomycetes; order Actinomycetales; family CAVURS01; genus CAVURS01. Next base: position 289,830 of record CAWCEI010000010.1, on the reverse strand, counting down.
GCTGGCTGCCGGACATGGTCAAGACCAAGGTCGCGGCGCTCTGGCGGCCGCCGGCCTGGTCGTCGGCGGGGCCGCGGGGTCGCGGTCGGGCACAGCACCGGTGGCACCCAGACCCCGGCCGGCCAGAACGGCCAGTTCGGGCCGGGCCAGGGCGGCCCCGGCTTCGGCCAGGGCGGCCCCGGCGGCCAGTCCGGCACGACCAGCAGGGCCAGTCCGGGCACGGACCGACCCCGGCGCCGACGCGACGGTCCACCCGCGGCAGGCCACCTGCGGCGTCAGCCGGGCGGTTGGACCAGGACGGGCGTCGGGGGCCAGGCGACGGTGACCTCGCCGAGTCGCCAGCGGCTGGCCGGCCCGAGCACCGGCCAGCCGTCCGCCCGCACCGCGGCGACCGCGGCCGCGAACCGCTGCCGCCGGCCGTACGACGCGAGCGCGGCCGCCCGGTCCCAGGCCCGGTCCAGGGCGGCCAGCCACTCGTGCACCGGCTCGCCCGGCACGTTGCGGTGGATCAGCGACTTCGGCAGCCGCTCGGCGACGTCCGAGGGCCGTTCGACCGACGCCAGCCGCATCGACAGGGTCAGCGAAACCGCCTGCGGCACAGGCGATCCGGTCACCGTCAGCCAAGCCGCGCGCCGGCCCAGCTCGTCGCAGGTCGCGTCGACGATCAACCCGCCCGGCGCCAGGCCCGAGGCCATCGTCGCTCCAGGCGCCGGAGCACCTCCGCCTCGTCGTACTGCCGCAGCACGTTGGCCGCTCGGACGATGACCGGCCGCCGACCGCCCAGCTCGAGACCACCCAGCTCGAAACCTCCCAGGGCGAACCGCACCCCCGGCCCCGCGTACGGCGCGGCCGCGGCCACCCGGGCCGGGTCGATCTCCAGGCCGACGACCTCGACGTCGGGGCGCACGGCGCGCAGCCGCGTGGCCAGCTCCAGGGTCGTGACGGGTGAGGCGCCGAAGCCCAGGTCGACGACCAGCGGGTCCGCCGCCGCGCGCAGCTGACGGGCGCACGCCGCCACCAGCCATCGGTCGATCCGCCGCAGCCGGTTCGGGTTCGTCGTGCCGCGGGTGACGTTGCCGACGGGCCGGCCCGGCGGGGTCCTCGATGGCACCGGCTGAGCGTACGGCGTGGTCATCGGCGAGGATGGCCCGGTGAGTCCCACGAGCGACCTGCCGCGGCGGGTGGCGATGCTCAGCGTGCACACGTCGCCGTTGGAGCAGCCGGGCACGGGCGACGCGGGCGGGCTCAACGTCTACGTCGTCGAGACGGCGCGGCGGCTGGCGGCCCGCGGAGTCGCGATCGAGATCTTCACCCGGGGGACGAGCGGCGACCTGGACCCGGCCGTCGAGCTCTTCCCCGGGGTGACGGTCCGGCACGTCACCGCCGGGCCGTACGAAGGTCTCGGCAAGGACGACCTCCCCGGCCAGCTCTGCGCCTTCACCGCCGGCGTGATGCGCACCGAGGCCCGCCGGCCGCTCGGCTGGTACGACCTGGTCCACTCGCACTACTGGCTCTCCGGTCAGGTCGGCTGGCTCGCCGCCGAGCGGTGGCAGGTGCCGCTGGTGCACTCGATGCACACCATGGCCCGGGTCAAGAACCACGCGCTCGCCACCGGCGACAGCCCGGAGCCGCCGGGCCGCGAGATCGGCGAGGCCCAGGTCGTCGAGGCGGCCGACCGCCTGGTCGCCAACACCGACGACGAGGCCAAGGCCCTGATCGACCTGTACGACGCAGACCCCCGCAAGGTCGTCGTCGTTCCTCCCGGGGTCGACCTCGATGTCTTCAAACCCGCGGATCGCGTTGCGGCGCGGGCAGATCGGGGCATCCCGGCCGACGCGCTGATGCTGCTCTTCGTCGGTCGCATCCAGCCGCTGAAGGCTCCGGACCTCCTGCTCCGGGCCGCGGCCGAGCTCCTCCGCGAGCGCCCGGACCTGCGCAGCCGCCTCGTCGTCGCCGTCCTCGGCGGCCCGAGCGGCACCGGGCCTGCGAGCGCCAGAGTCGTTGCAGCGCTTGGCAATTGACCTCGGGCTGGCCGACATCGTGCGGTTCGCGCCGCCGGTCACCCGCAGCGAGCTGGCCGGTTGGTACGCCGCGGCCGACCTCGTCGCCGTCCCGTCGTACAGCGAGAGCTTCGGTCTGGTGGCGGTCGAGGCCCAGGCCTGCGGTACGCCGGTGGTGGCCGCCGGCGTCGGTGGCCTGCGGACCGCCGTCGCCGACGGCATCTCCGGCGTCCTGGTCGACGACCACGAGCCGGGTCACTGGGCCAAGGTCGTCGGCGACCTGCTCGACGACCGGCCGGGCCGGGAACGCCTGTCCCGCGGGGCGATCGCCCACGCCGCCAAGTTCAGCTGGGACGCGACCGTCGACTCGCTGCTCGAGGTCTACCGGGACGCCCGGGCCGACTACGAGCAGGTCCATGACGACTGACCGCGCCGCGAAACCGAGCGGCCGCCGAGCAGGCCCTGGCCGGCTACCTCACCCGGGCCGGCATCGACCACGAGCCGGGCGCGCGGCCGGGCGAGTTCGTCGCGACGCTGCCCGGCGAGCGCAAGCTCAAGACGGCCGTGTCCCTGCTCGTCGGCGACCACTCCCTGTCGGCGTCGGCGTTCGTCGTGCGGCACGCCGATGAACAGCACGAGCAGGTCTACCGGTGGTTGCTGGAGCGCAACGCGCGGCTGCCCGGGATCGCCTTCGCCGTCGACCGCGACGGCGATGTCTACCTCGTCGGGCGGCTGCCGCTGGCCGCCGTCGACGACACGACACTGGACGCGCTGCTCGGCGCGATCCTCGAGGCCTCGGACAACTCGTTCAACGAGCTGCTGGCCCTCGGCTTCCTCAGCTCGATGAAGCGGGAGTGGGCCTGGCGCATGTCCCGCGGGGAGTCGACCCGCAACCTGGAGGCGTTCCGGCACCTGCTGGAGCCCTGAGCCACGAGCTCCAACATCACCGGGTCCTAGGATTCCCGCCATGAGCTCGCCGACACCTGCCGCGCCGTACACCCTGGTCCTGCTCCGGCACGGCGAGAGCGAGTGGAACGCACTGAACCTGTTCACCGGCTGGGTCGATGTCGCGCTGTCCGCCAAGGGTCGCGACGAGGCCGAGCGCGGCGGCCGGCTGCTGGTCGAGGCCGGGGTGCTGCCCGGACCTCGTCCACACGTCTTTGCTGCGGCGGGCCATCACGACGGCCAACCTCGCGCTCGATGCGGCCGAGCGGCACTGGATCCCGGTCGCGCGCAGCTGGCGGCTCAACGAGCGGCACTACGGCGCGCTGCAGGGCAAGGACAAGAAGGCGACCCTCGAGGCGTACGGCGAGGAGCAGTTCATGCTCTGGCGCCGGTCGTACGACGTGCCGCCCCCGCCGCTGGACGACGACAGCGAGTTCTCCCAGGCGCACGACGTCCGGTACGCCGACCTGACCCCCGACGAGCGGCCGAACACCGAGTGCCTGGCCGATGTCGTCGCCCGGATGCTGCCCTACTGGGAGTCGGCGATCGTCCCGGACCTGCGGGCCGGCAAGGTCGTCCTGGTGGCCGCGCACGGCAACAGCCTGCGGGCCCTGGTGAAGCACCTCGACGGCATCTCCGAGGCGGACATCGCCGGCCTCAACATCCCGACCGGGATCCCCCTGGTCTACCGGCTCGACGCGGACCTGCGGCCGACGGAGCCGGGGGGGCCAGTACCTCGACCCCGAAGCGGCCAAGGACGCGATCGCGGCCGTCGCCAACCAGGGCCGCTAGGAGCTGACGGCCTCGGAGCCGTTGGTGACGTAGTCGTCCTGCCACTCGCCGGTCACCAGGTAGACGACGCGGGAGGCGACCGAGACGGCGTGGTCGGCGAACCGCTCGTAGTAGCGGCCGACCAGCGTGACGTCGACGGCCGACTCGATGCCATAGGACCAGTGGTCGCCGAGCAGCGTCGTGAAGATCGTCCGGTGCAGGCGGTCCATGTCGTCGTCGTCCTTCTCCAGGGCGATGGCGGTCTCGACGTCCTTGCTGGCGATGACCGACCCGGCCTTGGCGACGATGCGCTCCGCGACCTGGCCCATCTCGAGCACCGTCGACCGCAGCACGGGCGGGATGGCCGAGTCGGGGTAGCGCAGCCGGGCGACCTTCGCCACGTGCCGGGCCAGGTCGCCCATCCGCTCGAGGTCGGCGCTCATCCGCATGCCGGTGACGACGATCCGCAGGTCGGTGGCGACCGGCTGCTGCCGGGCCAACAGGTCGATCGAGGCCTCGTCCAGGCCGCGCTGGATCGCGTCGATCTGGTCATCCGCCGAGATCACGCTCTCGGCCAGGGCCAGGTCGGCGTCCAGCAGTGCCGTGGTGGCCCGCGCGATGGCCGATCCGGCCAGGCGGGTCATCTCGACGAGCTGGTCGGAGATCCGGTCGAGCTCCTCGTGGAAGGCGTCGCGCATGTGCGCCAGGTTCCTCTCGGCGGGTTCGGTGGGCAGGCTGAAGGCCAGTCTGACTCGGTCGGAGCCTCTCAGCGAGGCATGAACGCGCCCCGGACCCCAGGTGAACATCAGGCGAAGGGCCCCTCGCCGGGCGCGTAGACGGCCCGGCGGGGGCCGAATCCGTGCGTACCCTGGCGCTGTGGACGCGACGCTAGCCGCCGGCTTGGCCGGCGTCGTCGGCATTGCCCTCGGCGCCGGGGCAGTGCTGTCGGTGCGCCTGTCCGAGCGGTCCCAGCGGGCTCAGCCCCCGACGCCGCAGCCGGCCCTTCCCCCCGGCGTACTCGACGTCCTGGCCGTGCTGCGCTCCAGTGCGATCGTCGTCGACACTGCCGACGCCGTCGTCAAGGCCAGCCCCTCGGCCTACTCCTACGGCCTGGTCCGCGGCCACGAGATCACCCACAGCCAGCTGGTCGACCTGGCCCGAGCCGTGCGCCGCGACGGGGTCATCCGGGAGAGCGAGCTCGAGCTGGCCCGCGGTCCGTTGGGGCGCGGCCGGCTGATCGTGGGCGCCCGCGTCGCGCCGCTGGGCAGTGCCCACGTGCTGCTGCTGGTCGAGGACCGCACCCAGGCCCGGCGGGTCGAGGAGGTGCGGCGGGACTTCGTCGCCAACGTGAGTCACGAGCTGAAGACCCCGGTCGGCGGGATGGCGCTGCTCGCCGAGGCGGTCCTGGACGCCAGTGACGACCCCGAGGCCGTACGCCGGTTCGCCACGCGCATGCAGGGGGAGTCGGTCCGGCTGACCCAGCTGGTCAAGGAGATCGTCGACCTCTCCCGGCTCCAGGTCGCGGACACGCTCCACGACCCCGAGCTCGTCGCCGTCGACACTGTTGTAACCGAGGCGGTCGACCGCTGCCGCCTGGTCGCGACGGCCCACGACATCACGCTGGCGGTCTCACCGGACGCCGGGGCCAAGGTCTACGGCGACCCCGAGCTGCTGACGACCGCGATCCGCAACCTGGTCGACAACGCCATCGCCTACTCGCCGGACCACACCCGGGTGGCCATCGGCGTACGCCGGATCGACGGGCTGATCGAGATCTCGGTCAGCGACCAGGGCGTCGGGATCGCCGACGCCGAGCAGGCCCGGATCTTCGAGCGGTTCTACCGGGTCGACCCGGCCCGGTCGCGGGCCACGGGCGGCACCGGCCTGGGCCTGGCCATCGTCAAGCACGTCTGCGCGAACCACGGTGGTGACGTCACGGTCTGGAGCCAGGAAGGCTCCGGAGCGACGTTCACCATGCGGCTGCCCGATGCCGGCAACCTGCCGGTCACGAGCCGCGAGTCGAGAGAGGACGAGCAGTGACCCGGATCCTCGTGGTCGAGGACGAGCAGTCGTTCAGCGACCCGCTGTCCTACCTGTTGCGCAAGGAGGGCTACGAGGTCGGCATCGCCGAGACCGGGCCGGCCGCGCTCGAGGAGTTCGACCGGGCCGGCGCCGACCTGGTGCTGCTCGACCTGATGCTGCCGGGCCTGTCCGGCACCGAGGTCTGCCGCCAGCTCCGAGCCCGCAGCAGCGTCCCGGTGATCATGCTGACCGCCAAGGACAGCGAGATCGACAAGGTCGTAGGCCTGGAGATCGGGGCCGACGACTACGTCACCAAGCCGTACTCGAGCCGCGAGCTGCTGGCCCGGGTGCGCGCCGTTCTGCGCCGCGGTCAGGAGTCCGAGGACCTCTCGCCCGCGACGCTGGAGGCCGGTCCGGTCCGGATGGACGTCGACCGGCACGTGGTGACGGTCTCCGGCGAGCACGTGTCGCTGCCGCTCAAGGAGTTCGAGCTGCTCGAGCTGCTGCTGCGCAACACCGGCCGGGTCCTGACCCGGCACCAGCTGATCGACCGGGTCTGGGGCAGCGACTACGTCGGCGACACCAAGACCCTGGACGTCCACGTCAAGCGGCTGCGCTCCAAGGTCGAGACCGACCCGGGCGCACCGCGGCACCTGGTGACCGTGCGCGGGCTGGGCTACAAGTTCGAGCCCTGAGCCGCCGTCGAGCCTGAGCCGACCCTAGGGAGCGGTCGCGGTGTCGCTCGGCGTCGCGGTCACCGTTGTCGGTCGCGGTGGGCTCCGGCGTCGGCGTGATCGTGGAGTACTCCAGCGCCGGGTTGAGCACGGGCACGTCGAGCACGGACGGGCCGGTCTCGGGCGTCGCCACGGAGACCTTCTCGATCGCGCCGGGAGCCGCCGTGACGCTCGCGAACTGGATGTGTACGGCGCCGTCGCCCTCACCGAGCCGGACCAGGGTGCCCGGCGCGACCGGGACCGGCACCGACGACGCGGTGCCACCGATCGCGGTGAACGTGACCTGCACCTCGCTGGTCCCGGAGTTGACCAGGGCGCCGGACAGCACGCCCGGCTGGCCCGCGCCGGCGGAGACGATCAACAGGTTGCGGACCGCCAGGCTGTCGAGGTTGGCGATCACCCCGTCCGAGGGGGTGTAGGGCACCACGGACTGCACCGGCGAGAAGTGGCTGCACCCGCTCAGCAGCACGGTGCCCAGCGCGGCGGCGAGGGCGGTGGTGGCGGCGGCGACTCGACGAGAAGGGCGCTTCACGGTCCGGCTTCTCCCTCTGCTCATGGGTCTCCGGGACGGTCGTTCATCGGACGGCGTACGCCGCTGGCACAGCGTAGCGGGCACTCCACCGGACCTCTCCTGATGCATGCCCCGGGCCGTCCTGTCAAGACCCTTTGGTTGCGCCATTGGGCCTCTGACCTGCGCAAACGCGAAGTCTGACGGTGCGCGCGAGCGTTCTCGCGTGTTATCCTGGAGACCGCGAAAGGGGAAAAGAGCACATGGTTTTCAAGGTCGGCGAGACAGTCGTTTACCCGCACCACGGAGCGGCTCTGATCGAAGAGATCAAGAGTCGCACCATTCAAGGCCAGGACAGGCTCTACCTCGTTCTCAAGGTCGCCCAAGGTGATCTGACCATCGAGGTCCCCGCAGACAACTGTGATCTCGTCGGGGTCCGCGACGTCGTCGGTGCCGAAGGCCTGGAGAAGGTTTTCGAAGTGCTCCGCGCGCCGTACACCGAGGAGCCGACCAACTGGTCGCGTCGTTACAAGGCCAACCTCGAGAAGCTCGCCTCCGGCGACGTCATCAAGGTGGCCGAGGTCGTCCGCGACCTGTGGCGCCGCGAGCACGACCGCGGCCTGTCGGCCGGAGAGAAGCGGATGCTGGCCAAGGCCCGGCAGATCCTGGTCTCCGAGCTCGCCCTCGCCGAGAAGACCAACGAGGACAAGGCCGAGGCCATCCTCGACGAGGTTCTGGCCAGCTGACGCTGGTCCGGACCCGCAGCCGCACCCAGAGCTGAGCACGACCATCGACGCCCACCCCCGGATCGGGGTGGGCGTCGATGTGCATCCATACGTCGCTGTGCCGGCCGGCGGACGACGTGCACCGGCCGCTGATGCTGGCCGGGCTGGCCTGGCCGGGGGAGCGGGCCCTGGCGGGTGACTCCGACGCCGACGTCGCGGCGCACGCCTGCTGCGACGCCCTGTTCTCGGCCGCGGGCATCGGCGACCTGGGCGCGCACTTCGGCACCGGGCGGGCCGAGTACGCCGGAGCCTCGGGCCAGACCCTGCTGGCCGAGGCGGCCGCGCGGGTCCGGGCGGCCGGGTTCGAGATCGGCAACATCGCCGTACAGGTCATCGGCAACGCACCGCGACTCGGCCCGCGCCGGGCGGAGGCCGAGGCGGCCCTGTCCGGGGCGTGCGGGGCCCCCGTGTCCGTGTCCGCGACCTCGACCGACGGGCTGGGCCTCACCGGCCGCGGCGAAGGCCTCGCCGCGATCGCCACCGCCCTCGTCGTCCCGGCCTAGCCCGTCCCCTCCACGGTGAGTTGTTCGCGTGGGCGGCGCGGCTAGCCGATGGCGATGTAGCCGTTGTCGATCCGGCCGTTGAACTGGTCGCTCGCGCTCGAGTCCAGCGTCCCGTCGCCCTTGACCTTGGCGCCGATCGAGACCGGGTAGGGCTTGGTGCCGGTCGCATCCGGGTAGTCCAGGTTGGACAGGACGACGCCCGGGTTGGTCGCGGTGACCGGCATCGTGCCGGCGGTGACGTTCTCCACGGTGAGCGTGAGGAAGTCCTTGGCCGAAGACCGTGGTCCGCGTGCAGCGCAGCCGGTACCAGTTGCCCGCGGTCAGCACCGTGTTGTTGACGACCGAGGACGCGGTCTGGCCGAAGTCGCGGGTGAAGCAGCTCGCCTTGAAGACCTTCGGCGTCCCCTTGCCGTCGATCTGGACCTTGTACTGGTCGCCCTGCGAGAGACCGCGCTGGATCACGTTGTTGCCGTTGTCCTCGGTGCGGGCGTCCGCCGGTAGGGCCGGGTCGAACTTCACGTCCGCTCCGAAGGTCAGGTTCTGCGTCCCCGGCGCGAGAACGTCGTTGGCGCCGAACGCCCCGGCCCCCGGCGTCACCTTGACGGCGGCGAAGTTCGTGCCCGACGTGGCGTACGCCGGGAAGACGCCGACGTGGGTGTCGGTCGCGACCACGCCCGGGACCGACAGGACGTCGGCCGGGATCGAGGCGCCGACCCAGGTCGTGCGAGTCACGGTGCCGGTGCCGCTGGTGGCGAGCGATGCGGTCGGTGCGGTCCCGACTCCGTCGACGTGCAGCCAGGCCGGAACTCCGCTGGCGTCGAACGTAACGGCGATCCGGTAGGGAGCCGCAGCGACGGCCGACCCGGCGGGCAGGGCGGCAACGGCGGCGAGCAGGCCGGCCCCGGCAAAGATGACGAGCTGACGACGGTTCATCATGTGCACCCCTTCAGATGACCCCGAGCTGTGCGTCGGAAGTTAGCACTCCGTCGACGGGTGGTAAACGGTCCGTAATCAGGCCGGCGATGGTCCGCGCGGACCAGGGGTCAGCCATGCAAATCCGCCCCCGTCCAGGCGGAGCCGCTGGTCGTCCAGCGCCACGTCCTTCGACGCGTGCAGGACCCGTGGGTAGATCGCCCGCTCGACCCCGCCCGGGCGGCCGGCGCCGGCCGCCCAGAGAACGCTCGCGACCCACTCCCGGCTCACCGTGACCGCCTGGTCGCCGACGTTGGCCACGACCAGCACCGCATCGCCGCGGGGGTGGCTGCGCAGGTAGCCGAGCAGCCGTGCGTCGGGCGTGTCCAGCACCTGGGTCGCGCCGCCGAGCGCGAACGCCGTGACCGTACGGCGGGTGGCCCCCAGCTCCTGCACGCCGGAGAAGACCCGCCCCTCGACCGTCGTCAGGTCGAAGCGTCGCTGGGCGAGCGACCAGTCCATGTGCGGGCGGTGCATCCAGCGGTTGTCCCCGGCCTGGGAGGGCAGGCTGGCCCACTCCTCGTCGCCGACCAGCCCAAGCTCGTCGCCCATATAGACCAGCGGGATCCCGCCGAAGGAGTAGATGACCGAGTAGAGCAGGAGCAGTCGCCGTACGCCGGCCGTGATCGCCGCTTCGTCGCCCTCGAGCACCGCCAGCTCGAGCCCGCAGAGTGCGGCCGTGCTGCCCGACGTACGGGCGTCTCCGGTCGCCGGGTTGTCCTGGAACAACGCTCCGCGCGCGAAGCTGCCCTCGGTGCGGCCGGCGAAGAACGAGGCGAGGAAGCGCCGGTGCTCGAACGGGTTCCAGCCCACGGACCAGGCGTCCTCGTCGGACACGGCCCAGCCGATGTCGTCATGGCAGCGGACGTAGGTCACCCAGCCCGACTCCGGTGGTGCGGGCCGAAGCCGGCGCAGGGCGATCGTCGCGAGGCGGGCATCGCGAGTCGCCAGCGACGACCAGAGCATGACCATGAGCTGGTTGTGATAGGCCAGGTCGCACTCGGGCCGGTAGTGCTCGTGGGCCCCGAGGTACTGCACAAGGTCATCCGGCGCGACGATGGCCTCGGCCTTGAAAGCGACTGCGGGAGCGGCGATTCGGACCAGCGCGCGCAGGGCCTGGACGATCAGGTGCGCCTCGGGCTGGTTCTGGCAGTTGGTGCCCAGGCGCTTCCACAGGAACGGCGCGGCGTCCAGCCGCAACACGTCGATGCCGCGGTTCGACAGGTCGAGCAGCACCCCGAGCATCGCCGCGAACACGCGCGGGTTGGCCCAGTTGAGGTCCCACTGGTAGCGGTTGAAGGTCGTCCACACCACACCGACGCCGGGCACATCGGTGAAGTTTCCCGGCGCGTTGTCCGGGAACACCTCCGGCAGGGTGCGCTCGAACGCGTCCGGCTCGGTCCGGTCCGGGTAGATCAGGTAGAAGTCGCGGTACGCCGGGTCGCCCGCCGCCGCCGCGCGGGCCCACTCGTGCTCGGCCGCCGTGTGGTTGAGGACGAGGTCGACGCACAGGCTCATCCCGCGCTCGTGCAGCGCGGTGGCCAGGGACTCGAGGTCGCCCATCGAGCCGAGCCGCTCGTCGACCGAGCCGTAGTCCTCCACCGCATAGCCGCCGTCGTTGTCGCCCTCGCGGGCCTTCAGCAACGGCATCAGGTGCAGGTACGTGATCCCCAGCTCAGCCAGGTAGTCCAGCCGATCACGCACTCCCGCAAGGGTTTTCGCGAACCGGTCGGCATAGGCGACGTAGCCGATCATGGCCTGGCTCTGGAACCATTCGGGGTCGATCTCGCGGCGACGGTCCAGCCGGCGCAACGGCTCGGCGCGGTCCGCGGCGGCCCGGCCGACGAGGTCCAGCAGGTCGCCGACCAGCAGCTCGAACCGGCCCGGCTCGAGCCGGTTGCCATAGAGCACCCGCAGGGCCGGCAGGGCGTCCGGCAGGTGCGTCTCGAGCCGCGCGACCAGGGCGTCACCTTCCATGGTCCCGAGCCGCTCGACGGCTCGGGCGAAGTCGGGGGAGGTCGCGCTCATCAGGTGCTCGCTGGCTCGGTCGGCTCAGTGGCCGCGGTCGAGCCACTCCTGCAGGTGCGGGGCCTCGGCGCCGATCGTCGTACTGTCGCCGTGACCGGTGTGGACGACAGTGTCGCCCGGCAGGGTGAGCAGCCGGTCGCGGATCGACGCCACGATCGTCGGGAAGTCCGAGTAGGACCGCCCGGTCGCCCCTGGCCCGCCGGCGAAGAGCGTGTCCCCGGTGAACACGACGCCCAGGTCGGCCACCAGGAAGCACACCGCCCCGGGCGCATGGCCGGGCGTGTGCAACACCTCGACCTGGGATCCGCCGACCTTCAGCGTCGTACCGTCGGCGAGGTCGCCGTCGGGGTCACGGTCGGGATGGGTCAGCCGCCACAGCGGGAGGTCGGCCGGGTGCAGCAGGATCGGCGCGTGCAGCCGGTCGGCCAGCTCGGGGGCGACGCGCACGTGGTCGTCGTGGGCGTGGGTGCAGGCGATGGCCAGCAGGGTGCGGTCGCCGACCAGCCGGGCGATGGCATCCGCGTCATGCGGGGCGTCGATGACGATGCACTCGCGGTCGTCGCCGATGACCCAGACGTTGTTGTCGACGTCAAAGGTCTGGCCGTCGAGGCTGAACGTCCCGGACGTGACGCCGTGGTCGACCCGCAACGTCACAGCAGGACCACGGAGCGCAGGACGTCGCCGTCATGCATCTTCGTGAACGCGGCCTCGACGTCACCCAGGCCGATCGTCTCGGTGACGAAGTCCTCGAGCGGCAGCCGGCCCTGCAGGTGCAGGTCGACGAGCATCGGGAAGTCACGCGAGGGCAGACAGTCGCCGTACCAGCTGCTCTTGAGCGAGCCGCCGCGCCCGAAGAAGTCGAGCAGCGGCATGTCCAGCCGCATGTCCGGTGTCGGCACGCCGACCAGGACGACGGTGCCGGCCAGGTCGCGGGCATAGAACGCCTGCCGCCAGGTCTCGGGCCGGCCGACGGCGTCGATCACGACGTCGGCGCCGAAGCCGCCGGTCAGCTCCTGGATCGCGGCGACGACCTCGTCCTCGGACTTGCCCTTGACCGGTACGACGTCGGTGGCGCCGAGTCCCTTGGCCCGGTTGAGCTTTCGCTCGTCGATGTCGACCGCGATGATCCGCCGGGCGCCGGCCAGGCGAGCGCCGGCGACGGCCGCTGACCCGACGCCACCGCAGCCGATCACGGCGACTGTGTCACCGCGTCCGACGTTGCCGGTGTTCATCGCCGCACCGAGCCCGGCCATGACGCCGCAGCCCAGGAGTCCGGCGACCTCGGGCTTCACCGAGGGGTCGACCTTGGTGCATTGCCCTGCTGCGACCAGGGTTTTCGCCGCGAAGGCGCCGATGCCCAGGGCGGGCGACAGGGGCGTGCCGTCGGCCAGCGTCATCTTCTGGGTCGCGTTGTGGGTGTTGAAGCAGTACCACGGCTTGCCCCGCTGACAGGCCCGGCACTGACCGCAGACAGCCCGCCAGTTGAGGATCACGAAGTCCCCCGGCGCGACCTCGGTCACGCCCTCGCCGACGGACTCGACGACGCCCGCGGCCTCGTGCCCGAGCAGGAACGGGAAGTCGTCGTTGATGCCGCCCTCGCGGTAGTGCAGGTCGGTGTGGCAGACGCCGCAGGCCTGTACGGCGACGACCGCCTCGCCCGGGCCGGGGTCCGGCACGATGACGTCGACCAGCTCGACCGGCGCCCCCTTGGCCATCGCCACGACACCCTGAACCGTCTGCGCCATTGCCGTCCTCCGCTGTCCGTCTGTCGGCGGGTCGCCGTTGTCCGGCCAAACCTAGGGGGCTGCGCCGGTCGGGGGAATGCTGGGCGGCCCCCCAGCCGCGTCGCGTAGTTTTGGCGCGTGACCGACGCCCTCATCGACAGCATGCGGCGCGCGGTCCAAGCAGCTCCCGACGACGCCCGGCTCCGGCTGCACCTGGCCGAGCTGTTGCTGGCCGACGGGCAGGCCCAAGCCGCGGTCGCTGAGTGCGCGACGGTGCTGGCCCAGGAGCCCGACCTGGCCGCCGCCCGGACCCTCCTGCTGCGCGCGATGGGTGAGCCAGCGGCCGTCGTACCGGACTCGGACCCGGATCCGAACCCGGAGGCGAACCCGGAGGTGGCGTCCGCGCCGGCCTCGGGCGGCTTCGACTGGACCGCCGCCGAGCACGAGGTCGGTGACATCGCGGCGCCGATGTTCGTGACCGGCGACGACGCGGAGGCCGAGCCGGTCACGTCCGCGTGGGAGGTCGAGAGCGCCGGCATCACGCTGGCCGACGTCGGCGGCATGCAGCAGGTCAAGGACCGGCTCGAGGCCGCGTTCCTCGCGCCGATGCGCAACCCCGAGCTCCGCCAGCTCTATGGCAAGAGCCTGCGCGGCGGGCTGCTGCTCTATGGCCCGCCGGGGTGCGGCAAGACGTTCATCGCCCGGGCGGTCGCCGGCGAGCTGGGCGCGCGGTTCGTCAGCGTCGGCCTGGCCGACATCCTCGACATGTACATCGGCAACTCCGAGCGCAACATCGCCGAGCTGTTCGGGCTGGTCCGGCGCGAGGCGCCGTGCGTGCTCTTCCTCGACGAGATCGACGCCCTCGGGCAGAAGCGCAGCTCGACCCGCAACAGCGCGATGCGCGGCGCGGTCGTCCAGCTGCTGACCGAGCTGGACGGCGTGGCCGGACAGAACGAGGGCGTCTTCGTGCTGGCCGCCACCAACCAGCCGTGGGACGTCGACCCGGCGCTGCGCCGCCCTGGCCGGCTGGACCGGACGCTGCTCGTCCTGCCCCCGGACGCCGAGGCCCGCGAGGCGGTCTTCCGCTACCACCTGCGCAGCCGCCCGGTCGAGGGCATCGACCTGCGCCGGCTGGCCAAGGCCACCGACGGCTTCTCCGGCGCCGACATCGCGCACGTGTGCGAGACGGCGTCCGAGCGCGCGCTGATCGAGAGCTCGCGCAGCGGCACCGTGCGGATGATCGGCATGGCCGACGTCGAGGCCGCGCTGCGCGAGGTGCGGCCGTCCATCGGCGGCTGGCTCGAGACCGCCCGCAACGTCGTCCTGTTCGCCGACGAGGACGGGACGTACGCCGAGCTGCGCGACTACCTGAAGAAGGTCAAACGGCTGTGAGCCCGGCCGACTCGACCGGGAGCTCAGCCGGACAGTGGTCGGGGGATTCATGGGGCGCGCGGCTCCGCGCCGAGCAGCTGCTCGAGACCCACCGCCCGGCGGAGGCGCTGCAGGCGCTCGGGTCCGTGCTGGCTGCGGATCCGGAGGACATCGAGGCGCTGTGCCTCGCCGCCCGGGCCGAGCTGTCGCTGGACCGGCCCGGACCGGGCCCGCGAGCTGGCCGCGCGAGCCGCTGCCGCTGCGCCGTACGCCGAGTGGCCGATGCGCCTGCTGGCCCTCGCGCTGGTCCGGCTCGACCGCAAGCACGAGGCGTTCGACGCGGCCCGCAGCGCGGTCGCCAAGGGACCGAGTCTTTGGCAGACCCACCACACGCTGGCCCATGTCTGCCTCGCCATCCCGGGGCAGTCCGGGGCGGCCTGGGAGGCGGCTCGGCAGGCCGTCGAGCTCGGGCCGCTCGACGCCGACACCCACGCGATGATGGGCCGGGTCGCCGTGGAGACCCGCGACCAGGCAACGGCCGAGCGGGCCCTGCGCGAGGCGCTACGGCTCGACCCCGAGCACGCTGTTGCCCGCAACGACCTGGGCCGGCTGCAGCTGCTGCGCAAGGACCATTTCGGCGCGGCCAGCCACTTCGCCCAGGCCGCGGCGAGCGACATCCGGCTCGACGTCGCCGTCCACAACATCGACGTCGCGCTGACGTCGGGCGTGGCCCGGCTGTTCTTCTGGGTGTGGATCGTGCTGTTCACCCTTGGCCGTGCGGCGCTCGAGCTGGACGGGTCGGCGGCCGTCTGGTCGGGGCTCGCCTGCCTGGCCGCGCTGGTCGGCTTGTCTGTGTGGCAGCTGCGCGGCATCCGGCCCGCTCTGCACGGCCGGCTCGGTGGCTACCTGCGGCTGCTGCCGCACCGCGACCGGCTGCTCAGCGCGATGGTCGGGCTGCTGGTCCTGGGCATGGCCGCGCTGGCCCTGATGTGCGTGCTGCCGCCGGGGTGGCGGCTGGTCCCGGGCCTCACCGGCGGTGCAGCGCTGATCGGCTGTCGGGTGCTGATCGGGATCCGCGGCCACAAGCTGCGCCGGGCATAGCCGGGCGGCGTACCGGGTTGGCGCTGTCATGACTGTCGCCCTGCCCGACTTTGCCCGCGAACTGCTCGACGGGACCGCTCACGCGGTCGTTGCCTCGTTGGAGGAGGACGGCTCGCCGCAGCTGACCGTGATCTGGGTCAAGCGCGACGGCGACGACGTCCTCTTCTCGACGTTGGCCGGGCGGCGCAAGGCCCGCAACTGGACGCGCGACCCGCGCGCGGCCGTGCTGGTTCTCGACGAGCAGGACCTCGGCCGGTACGTGGAGCTCCGTGGTCGGGTCACGCTCGTCGACGACCCGGGCGGCTCGCTGATCCACGAGCTGGCGGACAAGTACGACGACGGGCCGTTCACCGGCGTGGTCGAGGGCCGGGTCATCGTCCGGCTCACCCCGGAGCGCGTGGTCGTGCGCTGACCGGCCGCTAGGCCCATCGCCGGTAGCGTGCCGCCGGTGACCCTGGCCCGCGCCGAACAGCTGGTCGAGCTGTGGCGATATGACGAGGCCCGGGTCCTGCTTTATGCCCTCCTCGCCCGGGACCCGAATGATGTCGACGTCCTGTGCGTGACCGCCCACGCCGAGCTCGCCGCTGGGGACTGGGCCCGGGCCGAGGAGATCTCGGGGCGGGCGGCAGGCGAGGACCCGAACAGCGAGCAGGCCTTGCGGCTCCATGCCCTGGCCTTGCTCGAGCTGGGTCGCTACGACATGGCCGTGGCATCGGCCGAGCGCGCCGTCGCCTTGGGCCGATGAGCTGGCCGTCATACGCCGTCTTGGCGTCGGCGGCCTCGGCCGCATCGAAGGGGAAGCAGGCGCTGGGCGCTGCGCGCCGCGCGGTGCAGCTAGCCCCGACCGAGCCCGAGTGCCACCTGGTCCTCGGTCGGGTGGCGATGGAGGCGAAGGATGTCGCCACCGCGAAGCGCGCCTTTGCCGAGGCGTTGCGCCTGGATCCGCAGTCCTCGGCCGCGCTCACCGACCTCGGCCGGTTGGCTGCCCTAACGGACAGCCCGCTGGCCGCCGTGGATCAGATCGCCCGGGCCGCTCAACTGGATCCACGGGCGCCGGACGCCGGGCGGAATGTCGTTGCGGCCGCCTTGGGTGTCATTGCGACCGCCCAGACGGCCGGGTTCTTCGCGGTCTACGTCAGTGCGCTCCCGATGATCGGCTACTCCGGCAGTGACGGTCAGCTCGTGGGTGCGTTCTGGGACCTGCTCATGGTCATCGGGGCCAGCTGGCTCGTCGATCCGGTCCAGGTCGACCCTCGGCGGCCGGCTCTGGCGTCATCTCAGGAGCGCGGCCCGTCTGGACCGGCGGGTGGTCCTGTGTTCCGGACTCGTTGCCCTGGCCCTGATGATCGTGGGTGTCGGTCTGCTGCAATCCGGCGAACGGACCCGGTTCGACCTGTGGCTGCTCGCCGCGCTGGTCAACGCGGCCGGAGTCGTGGTCCTCAGCGTGACAGCGGGACTGCGGCCGAAGGAACTGGTCCTGTCCCTCGGCGTACCGGCCCTTTGGGTGGCCGGCGTCGTTGTGAACTACGTTGCCCGGCGCCGCTAGCCTTGGGCCGGTGAGCCTGCGCCTGTACGACACCGCGACCCGAGCGGTGCGCGACTTCGAGCCGATCGAGCCCGGGCGGGCCGGCATCTACCTCTGCGGCGCGACCGTGCAGGCGTCACCGCACATCGGCCACATCCGCAGCGGCGTCGCGTTCGACATCCTCTGGCGCTGGCTGGAGGCGGGGCACGGCTACGACGTGACGTTCGTCCGCAACGTCACCGACATCGACGACAAGATCCTGGCCAAGTCGGCCGAGGCCGGGGTGCCGTGGTGGGCCTGGGCCTACCGCTTCGAGCAGGAGTTCGCGCGCGGCGTACGACGCGTTGGGGGTCCGCCGGCCGACCTACGAGCCGCGGGCCACCGGGCACGCGACCGAGATGGTCGAGCTGATGGGCGAGCTGGTCGACGGCGGGCACGCCTATGCGGCCGAGGACGGCAGCGGTGACGTCTACTTCGACGTGAAGGCCTGGCCGGCGTACGGCGAGCTGACCCACCAGTCGATCGACGACATGGCACCGGCCGAGGACGCTGACCCCCGGGGCAAGCGCGACCCGCGCGACTTCGCGCTCTGGAAGGGCCACAAGCCGGGCGAGCCGGCGACGGCGGCCTGGCCGACGCCGTACGGGCTGGGCCGGCCGGGGTGGCACCTGGAGTGCTCGGCGATGGTCCGGCGCTATCTGGGCGACGAGTTCGACATCCACGGCGGGGGCATCGACCTGCGCTTCCCGCACCACGAGAACGAGCAGGCGCAGTCGCGGGCGGCCGGGCTGGGGTTCGCGCGGTACTGGATGCACAACGGCTGGGTCACCATCGCGAACGAGAAGATGAGCAAGTCGCTCGGCAACTCGCTGATCGTGTCCGAGGTGCTGCAGCGGACCCGGCCGATCGCGCTGCGGTACTACCTGGGCGCGGCGCACTACCGGTCCAACATCGAGTACCACGAGGGGTCGCTGCGCGAGGCCGAGACCGCCGTCGAGCGGATCGAGAGCTTCCTGCGCGAGCGGCTCCTGAGCCAGGATCTTGGACGATGGGTTTCGGTGTGCCAGAGGCATTTGCGGCTGCGATGGACGACGACCTGAACGTGTCCGGGGCGCTCGCCGTGATCCATGACACCGTGCGGGCGGGCAACGTGGCGCTGGATGAGAACGACTCCGAGACGGCATGGCAGTCCTACGCCGCGGTCGTGCAGATGACCGACGTGCTCGGGATCAACCCGCTGGACCCGCACTGGCTCGGCGCGTCTGCCGCGGACACCAAGGCGACCGACGCGCTCGGCGCGCTGGTCGAGGCCGAGCTCGTGGAGCGGCAGGCGGCCCGGGCGCGGCGCGATTTCGTTGCGGCAGATGGCATTCGGGACCGGCTGACTGCGGCTGGCATCGAGATCGAAGACACCGCGGCCGGGTCGCGCTGGGCCCTGGCCCGACGTTCCGACCCAGACGATGAGGACAGCTGATGCCGGGCAACTCGCAACGCCGTGGGGCGATCCGCAAGGCCGGGTCGAAGAAGGGACAGACCGCCGGATCCGGCGGTCAGAAGCCAAAACGCTTGCAGGGCAAGGGTCCTACGCCCAAGGCCATCGAGCGGCCGAAGCACCCGGCGGCCCGCAAGGCGGCGGCATCGGCCAAGCGCGCGAGCGACTCGGCCCGGTTCGCCGGCAAGGGCACGCGGCGTACGGGGGGCAAGGGCAACCGGGCGGCGACGAGCGAGTGGGTCTTCGGGCGCAACTCCGTCGTCGAGGCGATCCGGGCCGGCATCCCGGTCACCACGATGTACGTCGCGAGCCGGATCGACAGCGATGACCGCGTGCGCGAGGCGCTGAAAGCCGCTGTGGCACAGTCACTTCCATTGATCGAGGTGCAGCGGGCCGAGCTCGACCGGCTCAGTGACGGCGGCGTGCACCAGGGCTTGGCGATCCAGGTGCCGGCGTACGAGTATGCGCATCCGGACGACCTGCTCGCCGCGGCGGCCGAGGCCGGCGAGGCGGCGCTCATCGTGGCGCTGGACGGGGTGACCGACCCGCGCAACCTGGGTGCCGTCGTACGGTCCGCCGGTGCGTTCGGGGCCCACGGCGTGCTGGTGCCGGAGCGGCGCTCGGCCGGGCTGACCGCGTCGGCCTGGAAGGTCTCGGCCGGCGCAGCGGCCCGGGTCCCGGTGGCGCGGGCGGGCAACCTGACCCGGGCTCTTGAGGCCTACCAGGAGGCCGGCTGCTTCGTCGTCGGGCTCGATGCGGGCGGCGAGCTCGACCTGCCGCTGCTGGAGATGGTGCACGAGCCGCTGGTCCTCGTCGTCGGGTCGGAGGGCAAGGGCCTGTCCCGGCTGGTGCGCGAGACCTGCGACCTCGTCGTGAGCATCCCGATGTCGTCGGCGACCGAGTCGCTCAACGCGGGTGTCGCCGCCGGGGTCGCGCTCTACGAGGTAGCCCGCCGCCGCGCCACCCACTGACCACCCGCCGTGCTCCCCCGGAGCCGGTTTACTCCTCGAAAGCCGCCCGAAGGGCCCGTCCCGACGCTCGCGAGCCGGCTTTCGGGGAGCAAACCGGCTTTCGGGGAGCACCTAACTCGGGGCTAGTCGGCGACGACGGGGAGCTGTTCGGTGTCCATGCCCAGGATGGCGACCTCGTCGGGCTTGAGCGGGAGCACGTTCTCGAGGTAGTCGCGCAGGGCATCGGTCAGCGAGACGTCGCGCAGGCCCTGCTCGGACAGGTACCACCGGTGCTCCAGCACCTCGTGGAACACCTCGGCCGGGTCGAGCTTGCCGCCGAGGTCGCGCGGCACGGCCCGCACCAGCGGCTGGAACACCCGGGCCAGCCAGTCGTGCGCGACGATCTCCTCCTCCTCGCCCTGCCGGTCGCTCGCGGCCCGGTAGGAGTCGAGGTCGTTGAGCAGCCGCCGGGCCTGGTTCTCCTCGACGTCCAGCCCGGTCAGCCGCAGCAGCCGCCGCGAGTGGTGCCCGGCGTCGACGACCTTGGGCTGGATCTGCACCGTCGTGCCGTCGATGTCGGTCGTGATGGCCAGCTCGTCGACGTCGAAGCCGAGCTCGTTGAGCTTGCGGATCCGCGCGTCCACCCGCCAGCGCTCGCCGCTGTCGAACGACTCCGCGCCGGTCAGCTCGGCCCACAGCGAGTGGTAGCGGTCGACGATCTGGTCGGCCGTCTCGACCGGGTCGGAGCCGTCCTCGAGCAGGCCGCCGGCCTCCAGGTCCATCAGCTCGCCGGCGATGTTGGTCCGGGCCAGGTCGACGTCGTACTCGCGCTGCCCGTCGCTCAGCTGGTCGTGCAGGTCGCCGGTCTCGGCATCCACGAGGTACGCCGCGAAGGCCCCGGCATCGCGCCGGAACAGCGTGTTGGACAGCGAGACGTCGCCCCAGAAGAAGCCGGTCAGGTGCAGCCGGACCAGCAGCGCGGCCAGCGCGTCGACCAGCCGCCGGGCCGTGTCCGGCCGCAGGGTCTGGCTGAACAGCGCGCGGTAGGGCAGCGAGAACTGCAGGTGCTGGGTGATCAGCGCGCTCTCCAGCGGCTGGCCGTCGCGGTCGACCCGCCCGGAGATCACGGCGAGCGGCTCCACCGCCGGCTGGTCGAGCCGGTTGAGCAGCCGCAGCAGGCCGTACTCGCGCCGGCCCAGCTTCTCGTCGATCTCCTTGATCGCGATGACCCGGCCGGACATCCGCACGAACCGGACGACGTGCCGGGAGATGCCTCGCGGCAGCGCCGCCAGCTGCTCGTCCGGCCAGTCCTCCAGCGGGACCTCCCAGGGCAGGTCGAGCAGCGCCGGGTCCGGGCGCGCTGCGGTGATCTGGAGGGGCACGAGTCAACCCTAGGGGGCAAAGCGAAACCGGCCGGGCCACGTGGCCCGGCCGGTTCCGATTCGTTGCTGGTGTGGTCGAGCGGTCATGCGATCCGGCGGAGCTCAGTCGCCGATCCGCAGGCCGGTGTCCGTGTCGAACAGGTGGACGTGGCCCTGCTTGGGCGTGAAGTTGACCGTCGCGCCCTTCTCCGGCGGGCTGCGGCCGTCGACCCGGGCGACGATCGGGGTGTCGGTCTCGCCGGAGCGCAGCGTGCCGTGCACGTTGGCGTCGGCGCCGAGCTCCTCGACCAGCTCGACGATCGACCGGATGCCCTTGTCGGAGGTCTCGAGGTCCTCGGGCCGCACGCCGAGGGTGATGTTGCCGCCCTTGGCCTGCGCGAGCACCTCACGCGGCACCGGGTAGACCCCGTTGCCGAGGGTGACGCCACCGTCGACCGCCTTGGTCTTCAGCAGGTTCATCGCGGGCGAGCCGATGAAGCCGGCCACGAAGATGTTGTCCGGGTGGTCGTACATCCGGCGCGGGGTGTCGACCTGCTGGAGGATGCCGGCCGAGAGCACGGCGACCCGGTCGCCCATCGTCATGGCCTCGACCTGGTCGTGGGTGACGTAGACCGTCGTGACGCCGAGGCGGCGCTGCAGCGAGGCGATCTGGGTGCGGGTCTGGACCCGGAGCTTGGCGTCGAGGTTCGACAGCGGCTCGTCCATCAGGAAGACCTGCGGGTGCCGGACGATGGCCCGGCCCATCGCGACGCGCTGCCGCTGGCCACCGGAGAGGGCCTTGGGCTTGCGGTCGAGGTACGGCGCGAGGTCGAGGATCTGCGCGGCCTCTTCGACCCGCTTGCGGATCTCCGCCTTGTCCGTGCCGGCGATCTTGAGCGCGAAGCCCATGTTGTCGGCGACCGTCATGTGCGGGTAGAGCGCGTAGTTCTGGAACACCATCGCGATGTCCCGGTCCTTGGGGGACAGGTCGGTGACGTCGCGGTCACCGATCAGGATCCGGCCGCCGTTGACGTCTTCCAGGCCGGCCAGCATGCGCAGCGAGGTGCTCTTGCCGCAGCCGGAGGGGCCGACCAGGACGAGGAACTCGCCGTCGCCGATCTCGAGGTCGAGCTTGTCGACCGAGGGGGTGTCAGCGCCGGGGTAGACCCGGGTCGCCTTGTCGAAAGTGACAGTCGCCATCACAAATCCTTCCACCGGCAGGTACGTGCCGGACGATCCGTTGTGGAGGAGTGCAACGCCTCGACCCATGTCGCGACGCTTGTCTTCAGTTGTGCGCGTCATATTGCCGTAACAATCCGGCACCCGCATAGACCCCTGTCTCACCAGCCGGTCGGCCGCTCATCTGAGACCCTGGGCCGGTGAGACCACGCCTGTCCGACATCGCGACCAGGCCGGTGTCAGCGAGGCCACGGTCAGCCGCGTCCTCAACGACAAGCCGGGGGTCGCTTCCGACACCCGAGACGCCGTGCTCACCGCCCTCGACGTGCTCGGCTACGAACGGCCGGCCCGGCTCCGACGCCGCAGCGCCGGCCTGATCGGGCTGGTCGTGCCCGAGCTGGTCAACCCGATCTTCCCGGCGTTCGCCCAGGTCATCGACACGGCGCTGGCCTCCAACGGCTACACCCCGGTCCTGTGCACGCAGACCCCCGGCGGCATCCACGAGGAGGACTTCGTCTCGATGCTCTGCGAGCACGGGGTCTCGGGGATCATCTTCATCTCCGGTGAGCACGCCGACACCCTGGCCGACCACTCGTCGTACCAGGCACTGGTCGAGCGGCGGCTGCCGATCGTGCTGGTCAACGGCTACGCCAAGGACATCGACGCGCCGTACATCTCGACCGACGACGCCGCCGCTGCCGAGCTGGCCGTCCAGCACCTGCGCGCCCTGGGCCATCGGCGGATCGGGCTCGCGGTCGGGCCGGAGCGGTTCGTCCCAGCGGTCCGCAAGATCGCCGGCTTCCGGCGCGGCGATGCGCGACCTGGCGCCGGCGGAGGAGCTGGACAGCTGGGTCGAGCAGTCGATCTTCTCGGTCGAGGGCGGTCAGGCGGCGGCTCTGCGCCTGGTCGAACGCGGCTGTACGGCGATCGTCTGCGGCTCGGACCTGATGGCCCTCGGCGCGATCCGCGGCGTGCGCTCGCTCGGGCTCGAGGTGCCCGACGACGTGTCGGTCGTGGGCTATGACGACTCGGCCTTCGTGGCCTTCACCGACCCGCCCCTGACGACGGTGCACCAGTCGGTGCAGGCGATGGCCGAGGCCGCGGTGCGCGCCCTGATCGACGAGATCAACGGCCAGCCGGCGCCGCGCACGGAGTACGTCTTCCGCCCCGAGCTGGTCGTGCGGGGCTCGACGACGCGGGTCCGGCCGGTCGGCGTTCAGCGCTGGGAGCGCTCGGCCACCAACAGCTGAAGCAGCTCGGCCACGTCGTCCGGGGTCTCGAGCCGGTACGCCGCGTGGCTGTCGCCCGGGCCGACCTTGACCGTCACATCGTCCGGCCCGAGCACCGCGAACGCCGTCTCGTCGGTCACGTCGTCGCCGGCGTAGAAGACCGCGTCGGCCTCGGTCAGGCCCCGAAGCCATTGCAGCGCAACGCCTTTCGACGTCTCGGTCACGGCCATCTCGACGACCGACTTGCCCCGCGTCGTGTGCACACCGGGCCAGGTCGCCGGGCCGGCCATCGCCCGGCGCTCGGCCTCGTCGAGCGACGTCGGGGGCGGCCCGGCGGACGTGCAGGACCGCGCCGGTCGGCTTCAGCTCGACGTCGAGTCCGGAGCCCGGCCCGGCGTCGGCCGTGATCTGGCGCAGGGCCTCGATGACCCGGTCCAGCCGATCCCGCGCGGCCGGGGTCATCGCCTCGGCCGGCCCGGCCCCGCCGGCCCGCTCGCGCAGAGCCGAGCGCACCGCGGCCTCGGCGCCATGGCTGCCGACCAGCGTGACGTCGTCATCCCCGCTGACCCCGCTGACCTCGCGCAGGCTGTCGAGGGCCCGGCCGGACACGAGGGCCACCTCGACGCCGGGGAGCCGGGTCAGGCGGCGTACGGAGTCCATCGCGCCGGCCACCGGACGGGCCTGGTCGCGATGCTCGACGATCGGGGCGAGGACCCCGTCGAAGTCCAGCCCGACCAGCAGGCGCGGCCGGGCCGCCAGGGCGCGGACGGCCGCCGCGAGCTCGGGCGGGATCACGCGTCCAGGGCCTCGAGGTAGTCGCGGGCCCACCGCTGCACATCGTGCCGGAAGACCTGCCGGCGCATGGCCCGCATCCGGCGCCGGGCGTCGCGCGGGTCGGCCCGCAGGGCGGCCAGGATCGCCGCCTTGAGGCCGGAGATGTCGTGCGGGTTGCACAGGAACGCCTGCCGCAGGTCCTCGGCCGCTCCGGTGAACTCGGACAGCACCAGGGCGCCGCCGTCGTCGTGGCGGCAGGAGACGTACTCCTTGGCCACCAGGTTCATCCCGTCGCGCAGCGGGGTCACGAGCATCACGTCACCGGCCAGGTAGAGCGCCGCCATCTCGTCCTTGGGATAGCTGTGGTGCAGGTAGTGCACCGCCGGCATCCCGATCCGGGCCTCCTCGCCGTTGATCCGGCCGACGGTGACCTCGACCTGGTCCCGCAGCTCGCGGTAGGCGTCGACCCGCTCCCGGCTCGGGGTCGCGACCTGCACGAGGACGGTGTCCGGCGGGCTGAGGGCGCCGTCGGACAGCAGCTCCTGGAAAGCCTTGAGCCGGTGCCGGATCCCCTTGGTGTAGTCCAGCCGGTCGATGCCGAGCAGCACGTGAGCCGGGTTGCCGAGGTCCTCGCGGATCTGCCGGGCCCGCTCGACGACGGCCGGGGTGCGGGCCAGCTCCTCCAGCCCGTGGGCGTCGACCGAGATCGGGAAGGCGGCGGCCCGGACCTGGCGCTTGAGCCCGCTGCCAGGGCCCTGCACCGTCACATGGTCGCCCTTGACCGGGAGGTCGAGCAGGCGGCGTACGACGCGCAGGAAGTTCTGCGCGTCGGAGGCGCGCTGGAAGCCGAGCAGGTCGGCGCCCAACAGCCCCTCGAGCAGCTCGCGCCGCCACGGGATCTGGGCGAACAGCTCGACCGGCGGGAACGGGATGTGGTTGAACCAGCCGATCCGCACGTCCGGGCGCAGCGTGCGCAGCATCGCCGGGACGAGCTGGAGCTGGTAGTCGTGCACCCAGACCGTCGCCTTCGGGGCTGCGACCGACGCCGCCACCTCGGCGAACCGGTGGTTGACCCGGCGGTAGCCGTCGTACCAGCGCCGCCGGAACCGGGCCGGAACGATCACGTCGTGGTAGATCGGCCACAGGGTGTCGTTGGAGAAGCCTTCGTAGTGGTCCTCGACCTCGGCCTCGGACAGCGCGATCGGCTGCAGCCACATGTCGTTGGCCGCGAACGGCTCCGGCGGGTGGCCGCCCGGCTCGCCGGTCCAGCCGACCCACGCGCCCTCGCGGCCCTTCATGACCGGCTCCATCGCGGTCACCAGGCCGCCCGGGCTGGGCTTCCACTCGACCTGCCCGTCGGGAGTTGTCACCTTGTCGACCGGCAGCCGGTTGGCTACGACGACGAGGTCATGCGTGTGATGGTCGATGGGGCGAGCCTATCTGGGGTCGGCTTACCCCTCCCGTTGAGACTTCGATGGCACTACGGTCGAAGCACGGCCACGCACGGCGGACCGACCGCTGCTGACCGGGCCGGGAGAGCGAGGCCAGGATGCGCATCTCCGATGTGATCCGCAGCAAGGGTGACCTCGTCGTGACCATTTCCCCCGAGCAGACCGTCAAGACCCTGATCGACCGGCTGGACGAGCACGGGATCGGTGCTCTCGTCGTCTCGAACGACGGCAAGACCATCGCGGGGATCGTGAGCGAGCGCGACGTCGTACGACGACTGCACCGGGACGGCGCCGCCGTGCTGGAGCAGACGGTCGCGCGACATCATGACCGCCGACGTCAAGACGGCTGCGCCCGAGGACAACATCGAGGACACGGCCCGGGTGATGACCCAGGCCCGGGTCCGGCACCTGCCGATCGTCTCCGGCGGCGAGCTGGTCGCCATCATCAGCATCGGCGACGTGGTCAAGCACCGGATCGACGAGCTCCAGGTCGAGCGCGACCAGCTGGTCGACTACATCCACCGCTGAGTTTCCGCCGCGACGTACCCTTCGGGCTATGACCTGGGGGGATGTGACGGACACCCCGCCCGGCGGCTCTGCCGCGGCGGCGGCGACCGCGCCCCAGTCCGAGCGCCCGGCCGTGAGCCTGGGGGTCACGATCGGGGCCTATCGCCTGGTCCAGCGCCTGGGTGAGGGCGGCATGGGCGTCGTCCACCTCGGCCTCGACGCGCACGGCCGGGCGGTCGCGATCAAGGTGCTGCGCGCCCACATCGCCTATGACCCGGACGCCCGGGTCCGGCTCGGCCGCGAGGTCGCGACGCTGGGCCGGGTGCGGCACCCGATGGTCGCCGAGGTGCTCGACGCCGACGTCGACGGCGACCAGCCCTACGTCGTGACCCGCTATGTGCCCGGGCCGACGCTCGACGCCGAGGTGCGCGAGCGCGGCCCGATGCCGGCCGCTCACCTGGTCCGGCTCGGTCGCGGCCTGTCCTCCGCGCTCGAGGCGATCCATGCCGCCGGGCGTCGTGCATCGCGACCTCAAGCCCGGCAACGTGCTGATCCTGGACGGCGACCCGGTCGTGATCGACTTCGGGATCGCGCACGTCGCCGACGACGTGCGGCTGACGATGACCGGTCTGGTGATGGGTACGCCGGGCTACCTCCCGCCGGAGCTGGTCGAGGGCAGTGCCGTCACCGCGGCGACCGACTGGTGGGGCTGGGCCGCAACCCTGGCCTTCGCGGCGAGCGGCGAGCCGCCGTTCGGGCGTGGGCCGACCGACGTCGTGATCGACCGGGTCCGCCGGGGGGCGGCCGACCTGTCCGGGGTCGACGAGCGGCTCCGGCCGTTGTTGCTGGCCGCTCTGTCGGCCGACCCGGCGCGCGCGGCCGGCGGCCGGTGACCTGCTGGCGGCGCTGGAGCGGTACGCCGCGGGCGGCCTCGCCACCGTGCCCGTGCCCGTCGCTGCCGCCGACGCGGACGCTGCCCGGGCCGACCCGGGCGGTGCAGACCCCGACGACGAAGCCGTACGCCGCGCCGCCGTCACGCCGCCCCGCCCGTCCGCCGCCTCCGCCCGCCGCCCGTGCCCGCCGTCCGCGGCCGCCGCCGGCGGCCGACCCGCTCGACCTCTTCCGGCCGCCCGGATCCGGGGGCCGGCGCCGGCCCAGCCGCCGAAGCCGCGGCGTACCGGCACGTTGTTCGCGGTCCTGGCTCGGGCTGGTCGGTGTCGGCGTCGGGCTATCCCACCGTCGACCGCGCTGGTCGCCGTCGCCCTGCTGGTGCTGGCCCGGACCGCCGACCGCTCGGTCGACGCGGCGACCCGGCGGCGGCAGGAGTTCGGCGCCGCGCGGCAGCGACGGGGTCGTCGCGGTCGCTGAGCGCGCCGTGGCACCTGGTGCGAGCGTGCCCTGGCCAGCGTGCCGGCGCTGGTCCTGCCCGTGGTGCTGGGCGTGAGCGCGGCGTTCTGCGCCGGGCTGGCCATGGGTCCGTCGCTGCCCGGGGACCGGACCAAGCAGGTCGCGGCGGCGCAGGTGGCGGCAGCGGTGGGCATGTTCGTCGGGCTGCTCGTGCCTGGTGGGGGCCGGGCGGCGCGTCCGTCCGCCGCGGCGCGCGTGGGCTGACCCGTGGGCTCGCGCCCGAGGGACGGTGGGGACCAGCGCGCTCGTCGCGCTCAGCCTGGCCGGCGGTGCGGCGGCGGCGTACGTCGCCTATGTCAACGGCAGCCCGGACTTCTGGCCGCTGGCCCACCTGCCCCTCGGGATCACGCTGCCCTGAGCAGGCCTTCGCGGCGGGCGACCCGGCTGGCGATGACGACGGTCGTGGCGGCGCCCGAGCACGGCGATGCTGACGGTCAGGATGCTCTTGGCCGCCACGAAGGTCACCACCGACGTCGACGCCAGCAGCCACAGCGTGGCCACCGCCCGGCCCAGGCAGAGCACGGCCCAGAACAGGGTGAGCCGCCAGAACAGCTGCTGCACGCTTGCGGCCGGGCCGCCACGTCCTGGCTCATCGGGTAGAAGTCGGCGGCCAACCGGGCGACCAGGGGCCGGGCGCTGGCCAGCGACACCAGGAACAGCGCGCCGATGAAGCAGGTCGGTGATCGCCGGCTGGAGGAAGTAGATCAAGGTGCTGCCGGTCGCGAGGACAGGGCGGTCTTGGCGGTCAAGCCGATCGCCGTGATCCAGAGCAGGGCCTAGCGGGGTCGCTTGGTGCGGATCCGCCAGGCCATCGCGCCGTAGCACCAGGCCAGCGCCGCGATCAGCGCGGCCCAGATGTCACCGGCGACCAGGCAGCCGTAGAAGAGCGGCTGGGGATGACCGTCGCCATCAGCAGGCTCAGCGCGAGGTGACGGACGATCTGGCCGAGCCGGGGGCGTTCGGTCGTTGCTGCATTCACCGTGACTGTCCCACGCTTTGTGTCCCCAGCGGTGGCTTTCGGTTGGTGCATCCGCCGAAAGGATGACCGCTCGGCGATCGGCTCGCCGTGGGAGGGGTGCGCCTCGACCGCCCGCCGTACGGCGTCCTGCACCCACGTCTCGTAGGCCTGCCGGCAGCTCGACCCGGCTGCGGTAGGCCTGCTCGTAGCGCGCATGCAGACCCGCGTCGTACTGCTCGAGCCAGGTCAGGAAGTGCGCCCGCGTCGCGCCGCGGAGGTAGAGCGGCCGGGCGCCGATGACCGACCCGCCGGCGTCCAGGATCGCGTCGACCGTCTCGGTGAGCTGGTCGCGGCGGTCGGACAGACCGGGCAGGACCGGCCCGATCAGGGCACCGGTGCGGATGCCTGCCGTCGGCCATCGCGCGCATGGCGTCGAGCCGGCGACGTGGGTGCGGCGCTCCCGGCTCGGTGGCCCGCCACACGGTCGGGTCGAGCGTGCCGATCGAGAACATGACGCTGAGCTCGACCTGGGTCGCCGCCTCGGTCAGCACGTCGAGGTCGCGGGTGACCATCGCCGACTTGGTCAGGATCGAGAACGGCGTGCCGGACCGCGCCAGCTCGCCGATGATGCCGCGGGTCAGGCGGTACTTGCCCTCGGCCCGTTGGTAGGGGTCGGTGTTGGTGCCCATCGCCACGTGCTCGTGCTGCCACGACGGGTGGGCCAGCTCCACCCGCAGGCGCTCGACGGCGTTGATCTTGACGACGATCTTGCGGTCGAAGTCCGCGCCCGCGTCGAGGCCGAGGTACTCGTGGGTCGGGCCGGGCGAAGCAGTAGGTGCAGGCGTGGCTGCAGCCGCGGTAGGCGTTGATCGTCCAGCGGAACGGCATCGGCGAGCTGGCCGGCACCTCGTTGAGGATCCGCCGGGACGTGACCGGCAGGAACTCGAGCCCGGACATCCGCCCGGTCCCGGGCTCCGGCCCGACGACGTCCTGGACGGCGAGCAGCGCACCTTGTGGGTCCGCGTCGGCGTCGGCTGTCTTCCACCGCATGGACCTCATTAGAACACGTGTGGGAATTAGCGTCGACCGGTCAGGAGACGCAGAACTCGTTGCCCTCCGGGTCCTGCATCACCACGGCGTAGTAGTCGAAGCTCTCGTCGTCGCTGCTGAGGACCCGGAAGATCGTGGCACCCGAGCGCCTGCAGCCGCTCGACCTCCGCGTCGACCATGACCTTGCGCTCGGGCAGCGGCTGGGTGCGACCGGTCAGGTCGAGGTCGAGGTGCAGCCGGTTCTTGACGACCTTGCCCTCGGGCACCGGCTGGAACCAGATCCTCGGCCCGACGCCGTCGGGGTCGACGATCTTGTCGTAGCCCGTCCTCCTCGATCTCGGCCAGCTCGTCCTCGGGCAGCCCGCGCTGGCGGAAGTAGTCGACCCAGGTCGCCGACCCGTCGGGCGGTGCCATCTCGACGTAGTGCAGGGCTTCGCGCCAGAACCGGGCCATCAGGGACGCGTCGGTGCAGTCGAAGGTGATCTGGATCGGGGTCGCCATCCGCCCATCCTGTCCTTCGGCTCAGACAGTCGGCCGGTGCCGTGGCGTCGATATGATCGCCCGGTCGCGGCGGGGCCCAGATCCCGCCGTACGCCGCCTTAGCTCAGTTGGCCAGAGCGTCGCTCTTGTAAAGCGAGGGTCGTCGGTTCGACTCCGACAGGCGGCTCAGCTGCGGGCAGAAGACTCGGTGGCGGACGACTCCCGGGCCAAGGCGTCGGCCTCGTCGGCGGCTCGGATCAGCGCCTCGGCCAGCGCCCGGGCCTTCGCGGCCCGTAGGCACAGTCGCGCGCTGCCGTCCTGGCTCACGGCGTCCAACGTGACGCCGGCCCGCAGCTTGCTGTCCACGCCCTTGGTGATCTCCAGCCAGTAGCGGTTGCCCGGGGCCCCGTCTCCCGAGGTCAGCCAGGCGACCCGGCGCTCGTGCGGATGGTGCTCACCCCTGGCCCGCGCCCGTCCCTCGCTGGTGATCCGGAACCCGAGCCTGGCGTCGGGGACGGCCAGTCCGCGCTCGATCAGCTCGGCGACCACGGGGGCCCACTCGTCATCCTGACCAGCCAGGACGGCGTCCTCCGCCACCGCCCAGGCGCGGGTCAGCAACCGGTCCATGTCGTGCTCGAGGACGTCGGCCTTCGATACGTCGCGCCCGATCGCGGGTCTCATTGCCTGTTCGCCTTCGTCAGGGGACAGCCTCTCCATCATGGGCCGCGGCAGCGTCAGCCGCGATCCGACAGGCCGTGCGGAGAGGTAACGGACTGTCACAACCTCAGCGGTGTCGAGGCGGGGTCCGTTCCGGCTTGTCTGCAGCCAATACGGCCGGCAGAGGGCTCTCGTTCATCGAGGCGGTTGGCGACTACGGTCTGAAGGCGAAGGTGCAGCAGAGGAGGTCGGTGCCGTGCAGTACACGCAACTAGGGCGATCGGGTCTGACGGTCAGCCGGATCGGCCTGGGCTGCATGAGCTACGGCCGGGCCGAGGCCGGGATGCACCAGTGGACGCTGGACGAGGATGCGGCCGCGCCGTTCTTCCGGCAAGCCGTCGAGCTGGGCGTCACGTTCTGGGACACCGCCAACGCCTATCAGGGCGGCACGTCGGAAGAGTTCGTCGGCCGGGCGATCCGGACGTTCTCGCGTCGCGAGGACATCGTGCTCGCCACCAAGGTGTTCGGGAAGATGCACGACGGCCCCGGCGGCAGCGGCCTGTCCCGCAAGGCCATCCTCGAGCAGCTGGACGCGTCGCTGCGACGACTGGGCACGGACTATGTCGACGTCTACTACATCCACCGGTTCGACGAGCAGGTGCCGGTCGAGGAGACGATGGAGACGCTGCACGACGTCGTCAAGGCCGGCAAGGTGCGCTACCTGGGCGCGTCCTCCATGTGGGCCTGGCAGTTCGCCAAGCTGCAGACCGCCGCCGCGCTCAACGGCTGGACACCGTTCTCCGCCATGCAGGACCAGTACAACGTCCTGAAGCGTGAGGAGGAGCGGGACATGATCCCGCTCTGCCTGGACCAGGGCGTCGGCCTTACGCCGTACTCACCGCTGGCCAAGGGACGAGCGACGCGGCCGTGGGGTGAGCAGACCGCCCGGTCGGCCACGGACGCGGTGGCCAAGTCCTTTGACCTGGACGCCGACAAGCCGGTCGTCGACGCCGTGCACCGGATTGCTGAGGCCCGGGGCGTCCCGATGGCCCAGATCGCGCTGGCCTGGGTGCTGTCGAAGCCCGTGGTGTCGTGCCCGATCGTCGGTGCCACGAAGGCCAACCACCTTCAGGACGCTGTCGGAGCGCTCGACGTACAGCTCACCGAGGACGAGCGTCAGGCGATCGAGGAGCCGTACGTCGCGCAGCCCAACTACTGGTGGTGAAAACGCGAGCCGGTCAGGTGCGGCGGCGGGCGCCGACCAGCAGCAGGAACGTCCCGAGCAGTGTCGCCAGGAGGCCCAGCGCGATCAGCTGAGGCACGTCCCGGGCTCCGGTGAAGGGCAGTCCGGACCCGCCAACTTCCGGGACCGCGCTCGGGACCGTGCGGGGGTCAGCCGCCACCACGGCAGCGGCCTTGACGCCCAACACCGCCGTGCCGCAGCCGCAGTCCGCATTCACCGTGGCCTGGTTGTGTACGCCGCCGGCGGCGGCATCGGCGGCGGTGATCGTGTACGGCTGGTCGGCGGCGCAGGTCGTCGTATCGCCCGGCGCCAAGGTCGTCGCCTGGCAGGTCACGGGGCCGGCCGTGGAGTCGGTCACGCTGACGTTGGTGAGGGTGACCAGCCCGGTGTTGGTCACGCTGAAGGTCCAGGCGATCGTGTCGCCCACCCCGATCAGCCCGTCACCGTTGACGTCGGTCGGCTGGCCGCGCTTGGTCAGGGTCAAGCCGGAGATCTGGTCCAGGGCGGTGTCGGTCGACGAGGAGTTGGAGGTCACCGGATCCCCGAGCGAGCTGGTCGCCTCGGCGCTCGCCGTGTTCGAGACGACGCCGGCGTCGACGTCGGCCTGGGTCACGACGTGGCTGGCGTCAGCAGTGCACGTCGTCGAGGCGCCCGGGGCGAGCGATGTGGCCAGGCACGTCACCGAGCCGGCGGTCGGGTCGTCGACCGACACTCCGGTGACGCTGCGCGTGCCCGAGTTGGTCAGCGTGAACGTCCAGGTGATCGTGTCGCCGACGCCGCGGTGGCCGTCCGCCTGGGTGTCCGCGATGGCCGCGTGCTTGACGAGCAGCAGGGACGACGTGGCGTCGACGGGGGTGCTCACACTCGACGAGGGCGCGTCAACCGTCGCGCCGCCCGGGGCGAGGGCATGCGCCGTTGCCGTGTTGTCCACGTGCCCGGCGTCGACGTCGGCCTGAGTGATGGTGTACGGCGTCACGGCCGTGCAGGTCACGTCGTTCCCGGGGGCCAAAGGCGTTGCGGGACAAGACATCGGGCCGGCCAGCGCGTCCGTGATGCTGACGGTGTGCAGCGTCACATGTCCGCTGTTGTGGACCTGCACCGAGTAGCTGATGGTGTCGCCCAGGTCCGTCTTGCCGTCGTGGTCGACGTCGGTCACCGTGGCCAGCTTGGTGGCCGTGAGCCCGGAGCCCTGCGCCACCGGGGTGTCGGTGCTCGACGAGTTGGACGGTACGACGGCGTCGTCGGGGTCCAGCCCGGACCCGCTGGCAGTGTTGGAGACGACGCCCGCATCCACGTCGGCCTGGTCGATCGTGTGGTCGGCGTCGGCGGTGCAGATGACGTTGTCCCCGGGCGCCAAGACGGTGGCCGGACAGGTGACCGCACCGGCCGTGGCGTCGGAGACCGCGATCCCGTGGATCGTCACGTTGCCGGTGTTCTCGACCTTGAACGACCAGCTGATCGTGTCGCCGAGGTCGATCTGGAAGTCACTGTTGCGGTCGGTCACCGCCGCCGACTTGGTGAGCGTGAGCTCGGGTGCGGCCGCCAACGTGACGTTGGCGGTCGAGGGACTCGAGATCACTGGCGCGCCGGTCGGCGGCTGGCCTGATGCTGTTGCCGTGTCGCTGACCGAGCCGGCGTCGAGGTCGGCCTGCGTGATCGGGTAGGTGGCGGTGCAGGTCGCGGACCCGCCCGGTGCGAGCGGTGCGCCCGGGCAGCTGACCGCCGACAGACCCGACTGCGGGTCGTCGATGGTGATCGGGTCGAGCGAGACGAGCCCGGTGTTCGTGACCAGATAGCTGTAGGCCACCTGGTCGCCCACATCGAGCGCACCGTTGCCGTTCGTGTCGACCGTCGCACCGCTCTTGACGATGGTCAGGGCAGCTGTCTGGTCGAGGGCCTGCGTTGCGCTGGATGGCGTGGAGGTGATGGGGGCGGCGCCGCTCGGCGGGGTGCCGGTCGCCGTGGCGGTGTTGACCAACGGACTGTTGTCGACATCGGCCTGCGTCACTGTGTAGGTCGCGGTGCAGGTCTCGGCGGCGCCAGAGGCCAGGGTCGTCGACGGGCAGGACACCGACGCCTTGCTGTCGTCGACGCCGACCGACGTCAGCGTGGTGGACCCGGTGTTGCTGACGTCGAAGGCGTAGTCGACCTGGTCGCCGGCGGCCAGCTTGCCGTCGCCGTCGACGTCCGTCGTACCAGTGATCGACTTGACCATCGCGATGCCGGGGATGTCGACCGTGTTGGTCGTCGTGTTGGACGTTGCCGTGAGGACCGTCGGCGACGGGTTCCATTGGTAGGTCGCGGAAGCACTGTTGGTGATGTCCGTCCCGACCGCCGTGCCCGCATCCACCTTCACGTCGAAAGTCATTGCGCTGGAAGTGTTCCGGGAGATGTTTCCGCCGACCGCACCGGTCGCCGACGCCCCGACCCGGCCGGTCACGGTGCCTCCGCTGACCTCGCCGGTGTCACCGTCGGTGGCATCGCTCACCGCTGACCCGGCGACGACCAGGGATCCTGGGACGTACGTCGTGTTGGCCGGGATCGCATCGGTCAGGGTCGAGTTGTTGGCGTCGTCGCCACCGGCGTTGGTCGCGGTCACGGTGTAGCGCAACGTGTCGCCGGGCCGGGTCAGGCCACCGCTGCCCGGGGTCACGTTGGTGACCGACTTCGTGACCGACAGGCACGGGGAGCTGGAGAACTCGATGTCGTCGAGGAAGTTGCCGAACGTCGGGCTGCCGTTGGCGGACGAGACCGCCTGGAACGCGAACCGGGTCGTCGTCTGACCCGCCGGGACGACGTAGCTGCCGGTCGAGTTGCCCCAGCCGTTGGGCCCGTCGCTGATGTCGCCGCCCTGCTGCGTCTGCGCTGCCGTCGGACCGATCAGGACGCGCATCACATCCTGACCGTTGGCCACGCCGACATAGCGGGCCCGGTGCCAGAGCGACCAATGCATCACCTGACCGGGCACGGTGGCGAGGTCCTGATAGAGCGTGGAGGGCTGGTTGGCGTTGAGCTCGACCCACTGGGTGCCGGACTGGGCCGTGATGTCGAGGCCGCCGTTGGCTCCCGGGGAGCTGCCGCCGTTGGCCCAGTACTCGATCTGGGTGTCCGATGCGGTCGTCTTCCACACCGCCGCCGGGTTCGTGTCCGAGATGTCGCTGCCCGCACCGGGGTCGACCGTCGGAGCCTCGAAGTCGCCGTTGCCGAGGGCGATCCCGGCCGGGCACGACGTCTGGGCGGCCGTCGCGGGCTGGAGGGCGACGACCACCGAGACGGCGGACACGGTGCTGATGACGGCGAGCAGGATCGCCAGCTGACCGGCGAACCACCTGGTCCGGCGATGCTTGCGGCGCGAACGGCCTACCCACACGGGCCGTGATCATGCCGCACATACGGTGAGCGGACCACCAAAACGGGTAGGTCAGGCGGGCGATCTGGCCGTTATGGACACATTCCCGCGCAGGACGGGCTGACCGGTGGCCGCGAGCTGCTCGACGAGCTCGGCCGCCATCCGCGCCGGCTGGTACGTGGCGATGTCCGACGCGATCCGCTGCGCCTGGCGCCGATACTCACCGTCAGAGAGCACGCGGCGTACGGCGTCCCTGATCCCGGCCGCCGTCGGGGTCTTGTCGGCCACCCGGATGCCGGCGCCGGACCAGGCGACCCGCGCCCCCACCTCCGGCTTGTCCTCGGTCGCGCCGCGACACGACGATCGGCACGCCGTGCGACAGGGCCATCTGCACCCCGCCGTACCCACCGTTCGTGACGTACGCCGAGACGTGCGGCATCAGCGCGGCGTACGGGACGAACGACTCGACCCGCACGTTGGCCGGGATCGGGCCGGGCAGGCTCGCGCCGCCGGCCGTGGTCGCGATGACCAGGACGTCGTCGCCGGCCAGTCCCTCCAGGGCCGGGCCGAACAGCAGGTCGTCCTCGTTGCGGATCGTCCCCTGGGTGACCAGGACCACCGGCCGGCCCGACGTCAGCTCGTCCCACCAGACCGGCGGTGTGAAGTCGGCCGGGGCGGCCGGGAGCAGCGGGCCGGTGAAGTGCACCTGCGCGGGCAGGTCGCTGCGCGGGTACTCGAACGACTCCGCGCAGTCCTGGAGATAGAGGTACGGCGACAGGAACGAGTCGAGCACCGACTGCCGGCCCGGCGGGAGACCGACGCTGGCCCGGGCCCGGTCGAGATGACGGTTGACCGGTCCGAAGGCCACGCGCCGGTGCATCGCGTTCATGACCCGGTTGCGCACGTGACCGAGCGGGCTCGCGTTGGGCGCCAGCGCCGGCCCGAACGGCGCCGTGTCCTTGCTGTAGAGGCCGTACATCGTCGTGCCGATGTTGGCGTTCGGCGGGCCGCCGCGCTCGTGCAGCCAGCGGTCGGCGAAGACCAGGCCGTTGGCCACGACCACGTCAGCCGGGAAGTCGTCGACGATCGCCTCGAGGTCGGCCAGCGCGCCCGGCGCGGAGTCGATGAACAGCTTGCGGAACGCCGTCCGCACCTGGTCCAGGCCGGTCTTCGCGCGCAGCTCGGGCACCCGGTCGTGCGGGTTGACCAGGCTCCAGTCGTTGTCGTGGGTGATCGGCTGGTGCCGGGCTCCGGTCGCCTCGACCTGGCTCTTGAAGCCGGCGCCGGTGTACCAGACCACCTCGTTGCCGCGGGCGACGAGCTCGCGGGCAAGAACGGCGACCGGGTTGACGTGGCCCGGCACCGGTGTGGTGGCGAGCAGGATGCGTGCCATGAAAATCACTTTCCTTAGGGCAAGTGTTGCTGGGATGGATGGGGCTGGATGAACGGGGTACGCCGGCTCAGGCCGTGGGGGCGAGCCGCTCGAGGACGCCGGTCTGGGCGAGCAGGGCGAACCGGTCGGGGCAGCCCCAGTGCTCGACGATCCGGCCGTCGACGATGCGGGCGAGGTCGAAGACGGTGAACTCGACCGGCCGGTTGCTCGGGGGGCCGAAGAACGGGCCGGTCGCGGTGCCGCGACCGCGGACCCGGACCCAGATCTGGTCGCCCTGCCCGACCGAGTCCTCGATGGTGAACGTGATGTCGGGGACGGTCGAGTGGACGTCGCGCATGGCGGCCTTGATGTTGTCGATCGCGGTGCCCCCGCGGCCGGCCAGGCTGAACTGGTGCTCGACCAGGTCGGGTGAGCAGAGCTCGTCGACGACGTCGCCGTTGCCGGTGGCGAAGCCCTCGTCGAACATCCGTTGCAGCAGTGCCACCTGATCGCTGTGGTCGGTCATGGGATCCTCCGTTGTCAGGGACGCTCGCCGTCCCGGGTATGGTTGCGAATTCGATCTAGTCACACTTGATTGGATCTAGTGAGACTAGGACGGAAGGAGAGGACTGTCAAACCTCCACGGACGTACAGCTCTCCGCTGCGCCAGGCCCAGGCCCGTGAGACGCGGCGCCGGGTGGTCGCCAGCGCGCGCGAGCTCTTTGTCGAGCGCGGCTATGTCGCGACGACGATCGCTGCGGTCGCCGAGCGGGCAGGCGTCTCGGCGGACACGATCTACAGCACCCTCGGGTCGAAGAGCGCCCTGTTGCACGAGGTGCTCGACCAGGTCATCGGCGGGGACGACGAGCCGGTCCCGCTGCTCGAGCGAGCCGGTCCCGCGGCAGTGCGGGCCGAGCCGGACCAGCGCCGGCAGCTGGCGATGTTCGCGACCGGGATCACCGACCAGCTGGAGCGGGTGCGGCCGGTGGACGACATGCTGCGCAGCGCCGCCGCGGTCGACGAGGGCGCGGCCGAGCTGCGGGCCGACCTGCAGCTGAGACAACGCAAGGACGCTATGCGGGCGGTGGTCAGCTGGGTCGCCGCCAACGGACCGTTGCGCGAGGGTCTGTCGGCCAAGGACGCGGCCGCGATCCTGTGGACCCTGACCTCGCCCGACGTACACCGGCTGTTGCGGGACGAATCGGGCTGGTCGCGCAAGAAGTTCGAGGGCTGGCTCCGGCAGAGCCTGGTGGAGAGCCTGCTGCCTGGCCGCTAGGCGCCGTTAGGCCGAATGGAAGCGATCGGCGGCAGGATCTGATTACTGCGAGTAACCTGAGGCCAACGGTCGGCAAGCTTTGCCGGTCGTGAGGCGGGGAGAGTGCGTCATCCCTGGGTTTGGGATGGCGTTATGCCAGTAATGGCTGAGCAGTTGCTCCCGTCCGGTCCGGCATCGCTCGAGGGTGTTGTGTCGGCGTACCAACCGATCGTCGAACTGCAGACCGGCCGCGTGATGGGCTACGAAGCCCTGGCCCGCTGGGCCGACCCGGCGATGTCCGACGTGAGCCGGGTCTTCCAGGAGGCTCGCGAGGGCGGCTATCTGGCCGAGCTCGACTGGTCCTGCCGGCTGGCCGCGTTCGAGGGCGCCCGGGCCGCCGGGCTCGACTCGCGACACACGCTCTTCGTCAACGTCGAGCCGACCAGCCTGCGCTCGGGGTCGGCCCCGGCGGGCTTCGATGCCGTCCTGCGCTGGGCCGAGCGCGACCTGCGCGTCGTCATCGAGCTGACCGAGCGGTCGCTGATGGACGGGCCGGCGAACGTCCTGTGGCTGGCCCGGTGGGCCCGCGAGCGCGGCTGGGGCGTGGCGCTGGACGACGTCGGCGCGCACCCTGACTCGCTGGCGCTGCTCCCCTTCATCGCGCCCGACGTGATCAAGCTCGACCTCAACCTGATCCAGAGCACGCCGTCGCGCGAGCAGGCCCGGACGATCACCGCCGTGATGGCCCACGTCGAGCGGACCGGCGCGACCCTGCTCGCCGAGGGGATCGAGACCGAGGCGCACCGCGAGCAGGCCCTCTCGCTCGGCGCGACGCTCGGCCAGGGCTGGCTGCTCGGCTATCCCGGACGGCTGGAGCCGACCAGCCTCGGGACACCGCTGGTCTTCCCCCGGGCCTGCGACGGGGTGCCCGAGACGCCGTTCGACCTCGCCGGCGCGCGGCTGCCCACGCGGACCGCGACCAAGAGCTTCCTCGAGCCGCTGTGTCGACGGCTGGAGGACCGGGCGATGAGCTCGATGGACCCGCCGGTGCTGTTGTCGGCGTTCCAGACGGCGGAGCGGTTCACCCCGGCCACGGCCTTCCGCTACAGCGAGCTGGCCGCGACCTGCCCGATCGTCGGCGTCCTGGGCGTCGGCCTGCCCGGTGCGCCGGCGCCCGGAGTGCGCGGCGCCACGCTGTCCCTCGAGGACCCGCTGACCGGTGAGTGGACCGTGGTCCTGGTCGGGGCGCACTACGCCGCCGCCTTCATCGCCCGCGACATCGGGGACGTCGGACCGGAGGCGGACCGCCGCTTCGAGTTCGTGATCACCCACGACCGCGACACCGTTGTGCGAGCTGGGCGTTCGCTGATGAACCGGCTGATCGCCGAGTAGCCCCTGGCTGCGCAGGGTCGGCCCAGGACAGACTGGCCTCTGCTCTGGGTGGCACGGCGAGAGGACGGCAATGACCGGGTCCGGGATCTACGAGGTGCTCGACGAGCGGTTCCGGCCGTGCGCCAACGGGGATGGCCAGCTCGAGGTGCTCTATGACCGGTGCCGGTGGGCCGAGGGGCCGATCTACGTCCCGGCCTGGCGCCAGCTGATCTGGAGCGACATCCCCAACGACCGGCTGCTGCGCTGGGACGAGGCCACCGAGTCGGTCGGCGTCTTCCGGTCGCCGGCGGGCTACGTCAACGGCAACACGCTCGACCGCGACGGTCGCCTGGTCAGCTGCGAGCAGGGCAACCGCCGGGTGACCCGGACCGAGCACGACGGGTCGATCACGGTCCTGGCCGACCGGTTCGAGGGCAAGCGGCTCAACAGCCCGAACGACGCGACGGTGAAGTCCGACGGGTCGATCTGGTTCTCCGACCCGGACTTCGGGATCACCAGTGACTACGAGGGTCATCGCGGCGAGAGCGAGATCGGCGCCTGCAACGTCTACCGGATCGACCCGGGCAGTCGGCGAGGTCCGGCTCGTGGCCGAGGGGCTGCTCGGGCCCGAACGGGCTGGTCTTCACCCCGGACGAGCAGCGGCTGCTGGTCTCGGACAGCCGGGCCAAGCAGATCAAGGCGTTCGCCGTGCGCGCTGACGGCACGTTGGGCGAGGGCGAGGTCTGTCGTCGAGTGCCCGGCCGGCAACGACAACATCCGGCTCGACGACGAGGGCCGGATCTGGGTCGGCGCCTTCGAGGACGGCGTCAACTGCTTCGCGCCGGACGGCACCCTGATCGGCAAGATCCGGGTCCCGGAGATCGACGGCCAACATCACCTTCGGCGGCGCCAAGCGCAACCGGATGTTCATCGCGGCCAACACGACGCTCTACTCGGTCGTGCTGTCCGTGACCGGCGCCGGCCCGACTCGGCGTCCTGACTGTTCGGTCAGAATCGGGCCTGTTTGCGCAGGTCAGCGTGGGTTCACTG
Organism: uncultured Actinomycetota bacterium; assembly: GCA_963794535.1. Classification (GTDB taxonomy): domain Bacteria; phylum Actinomycetota; class Actinomycetes; order Actinomycetales; family CAVURS01; genus CAVURS01. The sequence goes on along the minus strand of CAWCEI010000010.1, from coordinate 249,706 downwards.
CCGTCCGGGGCGGTCGGGAGTGTAGATTTCAGGGAGTGCGGCTGGCGCTGCGGGATCGCGTCAGGCGAGACACCGGCGATGACGAGTGGAGTGCGATGAGGGACGCCCGGGCCAACGGTCGGGACGTGTCCGGCGGCGTGACGGCACCGCCGGAGATCCTGGACGCCGTACGCCGCGCGGTCGAGCACCACCGCGGCGACCGCGGGCCGCTCATCGAGATCCTTCATGACGTGCAGGACGCCCTGGGCCACATCCCGCGCTCGGCGGTGCCGGTGGTCGCCAGGAGCTGAACATCTCGCCGGCCGACGTCTACGGCGTCGTCACCTTCTACAAGGACTTCCGCGAGGAGCCGGCCGGGCGGCGCACGGTCCGGATCTGCCGCGCCGAGGCCTGCCAGTCGCTCGGCTGCGAGGCCCTCGTCTCGCGGGCCACCACCAGGCTCGGGGTCGACGTGGGCAGCACGACGAGCGACGGCGAGACGACGCTGGACCAGGTCTTCTGCTTCGGCAACTGCGCCCTCGGGCCCACGGTGGAGGTCGACGGCCAGCTGTTCGGCCGGGTCGACGCGGCGCGGCTCGACGCCCTGCTGACCGCAGGGCAGGGTCATGGCTGACGGCTCCGGTCACGATCTACGTCCCGTGCGACTCGGCCGCCCGCTCGGTCGGCGCGGACGAGGTCGCCGTCGAGCTCACCGAGCTCCTGGGTGACCGAGTTCGGTTGGTGCGCAACGGTTCTCGCGGGATGCTCTGGCTCGAGCCGCTGGTCGAGGTCGAGACAGCCGAGGGCCGCGTGGCCTACGGCCCGGTCCAGCCGAGCGACGTGCTCAGCCTGCTCGACAGCGGCCTGCTCGAGGGCGGTGACCACGCGCTGCGGCTCGGCCGCACCGACCAGATCGAGTGGCTGGCGGCGACAGCAGCGGGTGACCTTCGCTCGGGTCGGCGTGACCGACCCGCTGTCGCCCGACGGACTACGTGGCGCACGGCGGCCTGGCCGGGCTGCGCCGGGCGCTGGAGCTGACCCCGGAGCAGGTCGTCGAGGAGGTCACCGAGTCGGGCCTGCGCGGCCGCGGCGGCGCCGGCTTCCCGGCCGGGATCAAGTGGCGAACCGTGCTGCAGGCGAGCGCCGACGCGCAAGTACATCTGCTGCAACGCCGACGAGGGCGACAGCGGCACGTTCGCCGACCGGATGCTGATCGAGGGCGACCCGTTCGCGCTGATCGAGGGGATGCTGATCGCCGCGCATGCCGTCGGCGCGACCGAGGGCTACGTCTACCTCCGCTCGGAGTACCCGGCGGCGGTGGCCACGCTGCGGGCCGCGATCGAGGCGGCGTACGACGAGGGCTGGCTCGGCGCCTCGGTGCTCGGCTCGGACCTGAGCTTCGACCTGCACGTCCGGGTCGGGCGCCGGCGCCTACATCTGCGGCGAGGAGACCTCGATGCTGGAGAGCCTCGAGGGCAAGCGCGGGGTGATCCGGGCCAAGCCGCCGATCCCCGCGCTGGTCGGGCTGTTCGGCCGGCCGACCGTGGTCAACAACGTCCTGACCCTCGGGACCGTGCCGATGATCCTGGCCGACGGCGGAGCGGCGTACGCCGCACTGGGAGTGGGCCGCTCGCGGGGCACCCAGGTCTTCCAGCTCGGCGGCAACCTGGCGCACGGCGGCATCGTCGAGACCGCCTTCGGGATCACGCTGGGCGAGCTGGTCAACGGCTACGGCGGCGGCACGGCCTCCGGTCGGCCGCTGCGCGCGGTGCAGGTCGGTGGCCCGCTCGGCGCCTACCTGCCGGTCGAGCAGCTCGACCTGGCGATGGACTACGAGGCGTTCGCGGCGGCCGGCGCGATGGTCGGGCACGGCGGCATCGTCGCCTTCGACGACACCGTCGACATGGCGCGGCAGGCGCGGTTCGCGATGGAGTTCTGCGCCGAGGAGTCGTGCGGCAAGTGCACGCCCTGCCGGATCGGCTCGGTGCGCGGCGTCGAGGTGATCGACCGGATCATCGCCGACGACGAACCGCGAGGCCAACCTCGTTGTGCTGGAAGACCTTTGCGACCTCATGGTCGACGGTTCGCTGTGCGCGATGGGCGGGCTGACCCCGATGCCCGTCCGCAGCGCGCTGCGCCACTTCGGCGCGGACTTCGCCAAGCCCGGGGTCGCGCCGCCGACGCGCCGCCCGGTCGAGCTCGTCGACCGGCACCCGGCCCGCACACCACCCCAGCTCGATCCCGACGGAGGTCGCGACATGAGCCTGCTCAAAGAGCCGGACCTGGGCACACCCGCCCGGGCCGGCGCGCCGACGGTCGAGGTCGAGATCGACGGCCACCCGTCAACGTGCCCGAGGGCACGTCGGTGATGCGGGCGGCCGCGCTGGCCGGCATCGACGTCCCCAAGCTCTGCGCCACCGACAGCCTCGAGCCGTTCGGCTCGTGCCGGCTCTGCCTGGTCGAGATCGACGGCGCCAAGGGCACGCCGGCCTCCTGCACCACGCCGTGCGCCGCCGGGATGAAGGTCACCACGCCAGCCCCAAGCTCGACAAGCTCCGCCGCGGCGTGATGGAGCTCTACATCTCCGACCACCCGCTGGACTGCCTGACCTGCCCGGCCAACGGCGACTGCGAGCTGCAGGACATGGCCGGCGTCGTCGGCCTGCGCGACGTCCGCTACGGCTACGCCGGCGACAACCACCTCGACGCCCCGACCGACTCCAGCAACCCGTACTTCGACTTCGACGCCAGCAAGTGCATCGTCTGCTCGCGCTGCGTGCGGGCCTGCAGCGAGGTGCAGGGCACCTTCGCGCTGACCATCGCCGGCCGCGGCTTCGACTCCAAGGTCTCCTCCGGCGCCGGCGTGAGCTTCATGGACTCCGAGTGCGTGTCCTGCGGCGCCTGCGTGCAGGCCTGCCCGACCTCGACGCTGCAGGAGAAGACCGTCGTCCAGCTCGGCATGCCGACCCGCTCGGTCATCACGACCTGCGCCTACTGCGGGGTCGGCTGCTCGTTCAAGGCCGAGATCCAGGGCTCCGAGGTCGTCCGGATGGTGCCGTACAAGGACGGCGGCGCCAACGAGGGCCACTCCTGCGTCAAGGGCCGGTTCGCCTTCGGCTACGCCAGCCACCCGGACCGCGTGCTCAAGCCGATGATGCGCGAGGCGATCACCGACGACTGGCGCGAGGTCGAGTGGGACGAGGCGATCGGCTTCGTCGCCCGCCGGTTCCGCGAGATCCAGGCCGCAGCACGGCGTCGGCTCCGTCGGGGCGATCTCCTCCTCGCGCACCACCAACGAAGAGGTCTACGTCGTCCAGCGGATGGTGCGAGATGCCTTCGGCAACAACAACGTCGACACCTGCGCCCGGGTCTGCCACTCGCCGACCGGCTATGGCCTGAAGCAGACCTTCGGCACGTCCGCCGGCACCCAGGACTTCAAGTCCGTCGACGACGCCGACGTCATGGTCGTGATCGGCGCCAACCCGACCGACGGCCACCCGGTCTTCGCGTCGCGGATGAAGCAGCGGCTGCGGGCCGGCGCCAAGCTGATCGTCATCGACCCGCGCCGGATCGACCTGGTGCGCACGCCGCACGTCGAGGCGCAGTACCACCTGCAGCTCGCGCCCGGCACCAACGTCGCCGTCGTCAACGCGATGGCCCACGTCGTCGTCACCGAGGGCCTGGCCGACGAGGCGTTCGTCGCCGAGCGCTGCGAGGGCTACGCCGACTGGGCCGAGTTCGTCGCCCAGCCCGAGAACAGCCCGGAGGCGGTCGAGGAGATCACCGGCGTGCCGGCCGAGGACCTGCGCGCGGCCGCCCGGCTGTACGCCGCGGGCCCCAACTCGGCGATCTACTACGGCCTCGGCGTGACCGAGCACAGCCAGGGCTCGACGATGGTCATGGGCATGGCCAACCTGGCGATGGCCACCGGCAACATCGGCCGCCGCGGCGTCGGGGTCAACCCGCTGCGCGGCCAGAACAACGTGCAGGGCTCCTGCGACATGGGCTCGTTCCCGCACGAGCTGCCCGGCTACCGGCACATCTCCGACGCGTCGGTGCGGGGCATCTACGAGCAGCTCTGGGGCCGGGCGCTCGACCCGGAGCCGGGCCTGCGGATCCCGAACATGTTCGACTCCTCGCTCGACGGCTCGTTCAAGGCGCTGTTCGTGCAGGGCGAGGACATCGCCCAGTCCGACCCGAACACCCAGCACGTGACGGCGGCCCTCGACGCGCTCGAGCTGCTCGTCGTGCAGGACCTGTTCATCAACGAGACGGCCAAGCACGCCCACGTGCTGCTGCCCGGCACGTCGTTCCTGGAGAAGGACGGCACGTTCACCAACGCCGAGCGCCGGATCAACCGGGTCCGCCCGGTGATGGCCCCGCGCACCGGCAAGCACGAGTGGCAGATCGTCGCCGAGATCGCGGCGGCGATGGGCTCGCCGATGCACTACGAGAGCTCGAGCCAGATCATGGACGAGATCGCCGCGACGACCCCGACCTTCACCGGCGTCAGCTTCGAGCTGCTCGACAAGGTCGGCAGCGTGCAGTGGCCGTGCAACGCCGACAACCCGCTCGGCACGGAGACCATGCACGAGCACGAGTTCGCCCGGGGCAGAGGGCATTTCGTCGAGACGCCGTACGTCGCGACGACCGAGCGGAGCACCCGCAAGTTCCCGCTGATCCTGACGACCGGCCGGATCCTGTCGCAGTACAACGTGGGCGCGCAGACCCGGCGTACGGCGAACGTCGCCTGGCACGCCGAGGACGTGCTGGAGATCCACCCGCACGACGCCGAGGACCGCGGCATCCGCGACGGCGACCTGGTCACCCTGGCCAGCCGGGTCGGCAAGACGACGATGCACGCCCGGCTGGCCGACCGGATGCCGGTGGGTGTCGTCTACACGACGTTCCACCACCCGGTCAGCGGCGCCAACGTCGTCACGACCGAGAACTCGGACTGGGCGACCAACTGCCCGGAGTACAAGGTGACCGCCGTCCAGGTCGCGCTGTCCGTCTCGCTCGAGGGTGAGCAGGAGCTGACCCACGGGTCGGCGGCGGACGTGGTCGGCGAGCCCGTGGCCAGCGGGTGACGCAGCAACCCAGCGTCGTCCGCATGGTCGACGACATCGCCCGCAACCTCCCGCACCTGCCCGAGGCCGAGCGGGCCCAGGTGATCGCCGCCCACATCCGGTCGTTCTGGGACCCGCGGATGCGGGCCCAGCTGGCCCAGCTCGTCGGCGACGACCCGTCGGCGTACAGCCCGGTCGTCGTCGCGGCCGTCGCCGCACTGACCGCCGCCTAGGCGCACGCCGGGCGGCCGCCCTCACAGGGTCGCCCCGGCCGGCGTTCAACGGGCATGGACACCTCGACGACCGCGCTGCGGTTCTGCCCCCTGCCCGCCCCGCTGCCCGACCTCGACGCGCTGCCGGCCGACCGCAGCCAGCCGGGTCGTGGCCGACGCGCCGAACGCCTATCCGTGCCGCCGCTGCCTGCGGGACGCGGAGCCGGGCGAGCAGCTGGTGCTGCTGTCCTACGACCCGTTCCTGGGCACGAGCGCCTATCGCCAGCCGGGTCCGATCTTCGTCCACGCCCGGGACTGCGCGGTCGACCCGCAGGACCTGGTCCGGGCGCCGGAGCAGCTGCGCCGCCGCGAGCTGTCGCTGCGCGGGTTCGACGCGGAGCACCGGCAGATCGCGACCGCCGTCATCGCCGGGGCCGACGTCGAGCCGGCCAGCCGGCAGCTGTTCGGCGACCCGGCGGTGGCCTACCTGCACGTGCACAACGCCGGACCGGGCTGTTTCGCCGTACGGGTCGAGCGGGCCGGCTGAGCCGACCGGCTGGGCCCAGCCGCCCAACTGGGCCAAACAGGTGATCACAAGCGCTCAATCAGCGCGCCATCGTGCCGATGGAGAGTGAGGGGGATCACTTCGGCATCCGACTACCAGTGAGGCGTCCTCATGCAGAGCTATCTCCAGCCGGCCAAGCAGTCGTGGTGGCACTCCCGCCTGCCCACCCGGGCGCTGACCGGCTCGGAGGCGGTCCGCTACGGGCGCGGGCTGCTGTTGGCGACCGGCCTGCTGGTCTCGGCCGCGATGCCGCTGCTGCACCCGAGCCGGCGCGACATCACGGTCCTGCTGGCCGTCAGCGCCGCGATGTCCGGGATCCTCGGGCTGAGTCTGTTCCTTCCTTGGCAGCGCTGGTCGGACCGGGCGACCCTGGTCTTCCCGGCCGCGGTCATGATCGCCCTGGCGTCCCTCGGCAGTTCACCCGCACGGAGATCGGCCAGTGTTTCGCCGGCCTGTTCGTGCTCTGCTTCGCCTACGTCGGCATCTGCGAGCGCCGGCACACCGCGTTCTGGCTGCTGCCGATCGCGCTGCCGTCGTACGTCCTGACCATCCAGTCCTGGGACGCCTCGGTCGCGATCCGGCTGACCGTGGCGACGGCCGTCTGGACCCTGCTGGCCGAGCTGCTGTCGCACCTGATGTACCAGCAGCACCTGGTCGCCGAGATGCTCGATGTCGCCTCGCGCACCGACGAGCTGACCCGGCTGGCCAACCGCCGCGACCTGGAGGCCCGGCTGGCCCGGACCACGGTCGGCGACACCCTCGTCATGTGCGACCTGGACCACTTCAAGCGGCTCAACGACAGCCTCGGGCACGCGGCCGGCGACGTCGTGCTGCGGGACTTCGGGCACGTGCTGCTCGGGGCGCTGCGTGGCGACGACTACGCGGCGCGCTACGGCGGCGAGGAGTTCGTGCTGTCCTGGCCGAGACCGACTCACACCAGGCGGTCGACGTCCTCGTCCGGCTGCGTCGGCGCTGGGCCGAGGTGCACCCGGAGATCACCTTCTCGGCCGGCTATGCGACCAACACCGGCTCCACCAGCGTGGCCGAGCTGCTCGAGCTGGCCGACCAGGCGATGTACGCCGCCAAGACCTCGGGCCGCGACTGCTTCCGCGGCATCGACGCCCTCCGCGTCGCCTAACCCCCCGCTTTCGTTTGGCCGTCGACTCCGGGTTTGGCGGTCCAGTCCGGGTTTTCCGGCCCGTCTCGGACCCGTTTACTCCGGAGTCGACGGCCAAACCCGGACCCGACGGCCAAGCCCAAGCGGGTGGGGGTCAGGAGGCGGTGGCGAGGAGGGGGGCGCGCAGGGGGAGGTCGGCGTCGGCCTGCAGGGCCTGTACGGCGCGGCGGGTGCGCGGGTTGACCAGGATCGGTGCGGCCAGGTTGGCCGTGGCGTCGGCCAGGCCGGCGCCCGGGGTTGACCACGAGCAGCACCAGGGGCTGGTCGTCGCCCTCGAGCTCCAGCACCTCGACGATCTCGTCCGCGACCTCGGTGCTGTAGTCCGGGAAGAACGCACCGGGCGCGACCACGAGCAGCCGCAGGTCCGGGTCGACGACCGAGCGGAGCGCGAAGACCGAGGCGTCCTCGTCCAGCGCCACCAGCACGCAGCGAGCCAGGCCCGGCAGTCCGGGGACGTCCTCGACGAACGAGATGACCGGTAGGTCCTCGTCACTCACTGCGCCTCCATCGTCAAACTGCGCCCGGTGGGCGCGCGACGACCCAGCGGTCGCGGCAACGCTCACCTCAAGAAGTCCAGGAGTGATGGTTGCACGACCTTGGCCGTTGCCCCGAGAGCTGCCTGGTAGGCGACCTGCTGTGTCTGCAGCGCCACGATCGTCGACGGCATGTCGACGTCCTCGACGTCGGTCAGCCGCGAGGTCAGGTCCATGGACCCGGGCGCCGACCGCGCTCTGCGCCGTCCTGGACCCGCTGCTGGCGCACACCGACGTCGGTGAGGGACATGCGGATGTTGCCGGCCGACGCGTCGATCGCGGTGATGTCGTTGCTCAGCGCGGCCGGGTTGTTCTGCAGGTGGTCGATCACCGTGGCCAGGACGTTGAAGACCGAGCCGGCGCCGGTCCCGAAGGCCGCGCGTCGCGTCGGAGTCGACCCGGACCGTCGATGCCGTCGGAGATCCGCCGCTGCACGGTGCCGGAGTCACCGACGTACGAGATGTCCGGCTGCCCGCCGATGGTCGACGTCGAGCCGGCCTGCGAACGCCGACGTGCCGGCGGTCGTGCCGCCGAAGATCGGCCGGCCGAGATAGCTCGAGTTGGCCATCTGCAGCGACCGAGGCCCGGATCTGGGTGAGCTCGGTCGCGATGGCCGGCTGCGAGTTGGCGTCGCCGCTGCCGGTCGACGAGGCCTGTACGACGAGGTCGCGCGCCCGGGACAGCAGGTCGTTGACCGAGGTGAGTGTCGTGTCGACGGTGCTGAGCCAGCCGTTGCCGTCGGAGGCGTTGCGGTCGTACTGGTTGTTGCGGTCGATCTCGCCCTGCAGCGACAGCGCGCTGATCGTGCCGCTCGGGTCGTCGGAGGCCTTGTTGATCCGCTTGCCGGACGACAGCTGCGCCTGCAGCGTCGGCCCCGCGCTGGAGGCTGGTCTGCAGGTTGGCCAGCGACATCGACGTGATCGAGCTGTTCGTGACGCGCATGGTCAGCCTCTCCCTGCAACACCGGTGCGGTTGATCAGCGTGTCGAGGTTCTGGTCCAGCGCGGTCAGCAGCCGCGCCGCGCCCTCGTAGGCCCGCTGGTAGGTCAGCATCCCGGTGAGCTCCTCGTCCAGGCTCACCCCGGAGGCCGAGTCGCGGTCGGCGTCGGCGTTCTGTACGACGGTCGCCGCCGTCGTGGCCTGGGTCGCCGCCCGGTTGCTAGTCGACGCCGACCTGAGCGACCGCGGTCTTCCACGCGGTGTCCGCGCCGGTCGTCGAGGTGGCCAGCTGGGCGATCTGGTCGGCGAGCGAGCCGTCCAGGTTCGCCGTGCCGGCCGGGACCGCCGACGCCACCTTGCGCGGGTCGGTGATGGCGACGGAAATCGTTGCGGCAGTGACGGTTCCGGTCGAGGTGAAGAACGCGCCGGCGGCGTTGCCGTCGAGGTCCTGCCGGTCGCGTGGATCGCGTTGACCGAGCTGGCGAGGGTGGCGGCGACGCTGTCGTACGACGCGAGTACGCCGGGGATCGCGGTGTTGAGCGCCTGCAGTGACGCGGCCAGCCGGCCGCCGCTGACGCTGGCCGCGCCGCCGCCGGCCCAGGTGAACGACACCGGGGTCGACGCGACCTGGCCGATCGCGGTGGCGCCGGCCAGCTGGTCAGCTGCTCGGCGTGCGGGCCGTGGACCAGCGGGCTGCCGCCGACCATGACGTCGACGCTGCCGTCGGCGTTCGGGCCGCGACGTCGCGCCGGTCAGCTCGGACAGGTGCAGCACCAGCTGGTCGCGCTGGTCGCTCAGCTCGTTGACCTGGCCGCCGGAGAGCTTGGCGGTGCTGATCCGCTGGTTCAGCTCGGCGACCGACGCGGCCGTGGTGTTGACGTCGTTGACCAGCGCCTGCGGCCTGGTCGCGCTGGGTCGACCAGTACGACGTGAGCTGCTGGGCCGAGGTGTTCAGCGTGCCGGCCACGGTCTGGGCCTTGGCGAGCAGCGCGGCGCGGGTCGAGGTGTCGCCGGGGTTGTTGGCCACGTCGTGCCAGGCCGACCAGAAGGCGGTGAGCTGGCTGGACAGGCCGGTGGTGCTCGGCTCGTTCATGACCTGCTCGATGGTCGACATGGTCGTCGACGACGTCGTTGAGGTTGGCCTGGCCGGCGTGCGCCGTGCGCTGGCGCGCATCGACGAGGGCGTCGGCGAGGCGGGCCACGTCGGTGACCATGACGCCCCAGCCGGGCTCCTGCGCCACGGCGTACAGGCCGCCGCGGCCGGCGGAGACGACCGAGGTGAGGTCGGCTCGCTGCCGGGTGTAGCCGGGGGTGTTGACGTTGGCGATGTTCTGGCCGGCGACGTCCAGCGCCTGGCGCTGGGCCATCAAGGCGTTCATCGCGGTGGACAGACCGCTGAAGGTGCTGCTCATCGCCGGCTCACAGCGCCTGGTCGACGACGCGCGGACCGGCCGCGCCGGTCATGCGGCCCTGCGGGCCGTAGGTGCCGACCGACTGCTCGAGGCCGAACAGCGCCTCGCGGGTGGCCTTGGCGCCGGCGGCGAGCAGGTCGCGGTTGGCCTCGGCCATGGTGCTGATCTCGGCGGTGAGGGCCAGGAAGGCCTGCCGGTGGGCGCGCAGCAGGTCCGGCCAGGGCTCGGGGGCGTGCGCGGCGAGCGTGGTCAGGCTGGGCTGCGACCCGCAGCCGGTGGCGGCGCCGAGCGCCTCGACGACGAGCGCGCGCTGGAGCTCCTGCTGGCGGATCTCGGCCAGGACGACCTCGACCTCACGGGTGGCGTGGGCCAGCCAGCGGGTCCGGGCGCTCGCGAGGACGAGCTGCTCCTCCTCGATCTTGAAGAGCAACAGCTCGAGCAGCTCGCGCTCCTTCCACAGCAGCGCGGAGAGCTCCTCCCAGCTCATCTGTCCTCCTCGATCGACGTCGCCGGCCCGGCTGGGCCAGCGGTTCACCTGTGCTCTTGATCGGCGGGCCGCTCGCGCATCCTGAGAACTTCTCCCCTGTTTTCCCGGCCTTTTCGGGGTGCGCCGCTTCAGATGGCGCGTCGTTACGCCGAGCAACCATGCATGGCCCAGTTCCCTCGCCCCCGTGCGGCGAGTCGCTTCGCATCGTCGCCGCTATCACCGTGGGTGACGAGACGGGCCAGTCCGGACGCAACCGGGCCAAAACCGACAGAGGACGAGCTGGTCCGCCAGACCATGCCGCTCGTCGGCTACATCGTGACCGAGCTGATCACCCGCCTGCCCGCGCACGTCCGCCGCGAGGACCTGGAGTCGGCCGGCTATCGAGGCCCTGGTCCGCTGCGCCCGCAGCTACGACCCGGCGGTCGGGACGTCGTTCGCGCAGTACGCGCGGATCCGGGTCCGCGGCGCCGTCGTCGACGAGCTGCGCTCGGCCGACTGGGCCAGCCGCGGCACCCGCCGGGCCGAGCGCCGCCTGACTGGCGCCGAGGACACCCTGACCCAGCAGCTGGGCCGCCGGCCCAGCCCGGCCGAGCTGGCCGACCACCTCGGCGAGGACGGCCACGACCTGGTCCGCACCCGCGAGCGGGTCCAGCGGGCCGCGGTCCTCAGCCTGAACGCGCTGGTCGGCGACAGCGACGTCGACCTCGCCACCAACCTCCCGTCGGAGGACCTGGGTCAGGAGGACCGGGTCATCGCCGGCGAGCGCGCCCACGTCCTGCACGCCGCCGTCCAGGCCCTGCCCGAGCGGCTGCGCCAGGTCGTCACCGACTACTTCCTCGGCGAGAAGCCGATGACCGAGATCGCGGCCGAGATGGGCGTCAGCGAGTCGCGCATCTCCCAGATGCGGGCCCAGGCGCTCGAGCTGCTGCGCGAGGGCCTGAACCGTCACCTCGAGGGCGCCGAGCCCGCCGGCCGGCTGCCGGAGCCGGGCGTCGCGGCCCGCCGCCGCGAGGAGTACTACGCGCGGGTCGCCGCACTGTCCGGCGTCGCCGGCCGGTTCGACGCCGCGCCGGTCGAGCGCACCAGCTACGTCTCGGCGATGGCATGAGCATCACCCGTTTGCCGCAGCGCAAATCCCTCAGCCCCACGCCGCAGATGACGATGAGTATGTCCGGCAGCCCACGGACGGGCGTCAGTACACAGTTCACGGAGGAGCACATCATGAGTCTTCGCATCAACCAGAACATCGCGGCAATGAACTCGTACCGGAACCTCTCGGTTTCGGACAACCAGATGTCCAAGTCCCTCGAGAAGCTGTCCAGCGGCTTCCGGATCAACCGCGCCGCGGACGACGCTGCCGGCCTGTCCATCTCCGAGGGCCTGCGCTCGCAGATCGGTGGCCTGAAGGTCGCCGTTCGCAACGCCCAGGACGGCATCAACGTCGTTCAGACCGCCGACGGCGCGCTGAACGAGACCACCGCCATCCTGCAGCGCATGCGTGACCTCGCCGTGCAGGCCAGCAACACCGGCTCGCAGGACGCGACCGCGCAGGGTGCGGCTCAGACCGAGCTCACCCAGCTGAACGCTGAGCTGGACCGCATCTCGTCCAGCACCAAGTTCGGTGGCAAGGCGCTGCTCGACGGCACCTACGCCGGCGACTTCCAGGTCGGCGCGAACGCCGGCGAGAAGATCACCGTCACCCTGGCGTCGAAGTTCGACTCGACCACCCTCGCCACCTCGGCGCTGGACCTGACCACGGGCCCGTCGGCTGCCATCACGGCCGTCGACGCCGCCATCAAGACGGTCTCCACCGCTCGGGCGACGCTGGGTGCGTACCAGAACCGGTTCGAGCACACGGTCAACAACCTCAACGTCGCGGTGGAGAACCTGTCCGCGTCGGAGAGCCAGATCCGCGACACGGACATGGCCTCGGAGATGACCAACTTCACGAAGAACCAGATCCTGGTTCAGGCCGGCACGGCGATGCTCGCGCAGGCCAACGCTGTCCCGCAGAACGTTCTGTCCCTGCTCAAGGGCTGAGCGAGAAGCGCCATAGTCCTGCTGATCCCGGGCCGGGTCTCCCGGCCCGGGATCAGCAGTTCCAAGCAGTAGCAGAACGACCGCACCACCCGTACGACGAGTGAGAAGGAGGTGGAGAGCATGGCCACGTCGACGACGAGCGTGAGCGGTCTGGTGAGCGGGCTCGACACCAGCACGATCATCAGCCAGCTGATGCAGATCGAAGCGCAGCCGCAGACGAACCTGAAGACCAAGCTCACCAGCACCCAGACCGCCGTCACGGCGTACCAGGGTCTCAACACCAAGTTCCAGGCGCTGCTGTCCGCCGCGAAGACGTTGCAGGACAACGCGACCTGGGGCGCCCGCGCCGCGACCTCGAGTGACACCTCGGTCGCCGCCTCCGCCACTGCCGGCGCGCTCGGCGGCTCCCTCACCTTCACGGTCAACCAGCTCGCGACAGCGCCACTCGCTGCTCACCGCGAACTCGACCTCGTCGCTGACCGACACCTCGACCTTCACGCTGACCGGCGGCTCGTTCCAGCTGGTCGCGAACGACGGCACGCCGACCACCATCACGCCCGACCGACGGCTCGCTGCAGTCGGTCGTCAACGCCGTCAACGCGGCCGGCGCCGGGCGTGCGAGCGGCTGCCGTGCAGACCTCCCCGGGCCAGTACAAGCTGCAGCTGTCCAGCGCCACCACCGGCGACGCGTCAGCCTTCACGGTCACCGGGCCTGGGCGGCCTCGGCGGCACCAGCGTCGTCCAGCCGGGTCAGAACGCCAGCATCCACGTCGGGTCGGCCACCGCCGGGCTTCGACGTCACGTCGGCGACGCAACACGTTCAAGGAGGTCTCGCCCGGGCTGACCTTCACCGTCGCCAAGGCCGGCGTCACCTCGACCGTCAGCGTCGCCAACGACCAGGACGCCGTGGCCACCTCGGTGTCCGTCGCTCGTCGACGCGGCCAACGCGGTGCTGGCCGCCATCGCCGCCGCACACCGCACAGGGCACCCTGAACTCCGACGGCACGCGCACCGGCGCCGGTGCCTTCCCGACCGACACGTCGGTCAAGAACCTGACCTCGCGCGTGATCCAGGCCGTCACCAGCGCCATCGGCGGCGAAGTCGGCCGCGAAGTACGGCATCCAGAGCACCAGCACCGGAACGCTGACCTTCGACAAGTCGGTCTTCACCGCGGCGTACAACGCCGACCCGGACGGCACCCGCGCGGTGCTTGCGCCGGTCAACGGGGTGACCCCGGCGATGGTCTCGCCCAGCGGCTCGCCGCCGTGGCGACCATGCATCCGACCCGGTGCACCGGGATCGATCACCAGCACCATCGCGAGCAAGAACAGCATCATCAAGGGCCTGACCGACGACATCGCCGAACTGGGACATCCGGTTGGCGCAGAAGCAGACCAACCTGCAGACGACGTACACCGCGATGGAGGTGGCGCTGCAGAAGCTGCAGAGCCAGTCCTCGTGGCTGTCCGGCCAGATCGCCAGCCTCACCGCGTACGCAGAGCAGCTCATGAGCTTCACGTCGATGTCGACCGCGCGCTACGTGCAGGACTCGATCACGACCGCCTCGCCGGGCCGCCTGCTGGTCATGCTCTACGACCGGCTGGCGCTCGACCTGGCCCGGGCCGGCGAGGCGCATCGAGGCCGGCGACCGGTCGAGCGCGCACACGCCTGCTGCTGCACGCCCAGGACATCGTGCACCGAGCTCGCCGCGAGCCTGGACCACTCGGCCGGCTGGAGCGGGCAGCCAGGGCCTCGCCGCGCTGTACACCTGGCTCGGCTCGGAGCTGGTGCGGGTCAACATCTTCGCCGACCTGACCCGGCTGCGCGGCTGCCAGGCCGTCGTCGAGCCGCTGCGCGAGTCGTGGCACGCAGCGCTCTGGAGACCTCGGCCACCACGTCGCCGGCGACGCTGTCGGCTGACGCGACACCCGGCTGGTCGGCTGACGTGCCGGAGCCGGAGGACTGGACCGCGGCCTGGATCGACGCCCTGGACCGGCTCGAGCTCGACGTCGACGAGGCCGAGCAGCTGCTCGGACCAGCTCGGTCAGCATCGCCGAGGCCACCGTCGCCAGCGAGCAACGCTGGATCGCGCCGGCCGGCTTCGGCCCGCTGCCCGAGTCGCTCTACGAGCGCGCGATGCAGGTCAACGCCCGGCAGCTCGAGGTGGCCCGCAAGATCGTCCTGGCCCTCGGCGCCACCCGGCGCGAGAGCGAGCTCGCTCACCGGCTGTCACCAAACGGACATCACGCCGCGCCGGTGTACGTCGACCACCTGATGTAGCCAGCAAACCGGGCATTCGTGCTCGAGCCCGGCCGCGGACGTCGGGCTCGCCCGGATGGCCTAATCCGTCTGCTCGGCCGGCCAATCGGGCCATCCGGTTGCGATCGGGTCAACTATTCGGCCCGAATCGACTACAGTCCGCCATGACGCTGCCGAAGACATCTGGGAGCGACGGATCGCTCGTCTTCGGCCAAGGACTGGCCTCCAGCGCGGCCCCCCAGCCGCTCTGCCCCTGGAGCGATCCGTGTTCGACAACGTCACGACAGTGTCGCTGACCAGCGCGCTCGACAACCTCGCGCTGCGCCAGCGGGTCACTGCCGACAACATCGCCAACATCGAGACGCCGAACTTCCACGCCAAGCGCGTGGCGTTCGAGTCCGCCCTGGCCGACAACGTCGACAACGGCGGCGACGGCAACGTCCAGGCGACGGTGGCCGACTCCCTCGAACCGACCCGCGAAGACGGCAACAACGTCAACCTCGACACCGAGACGCTGTCCGACGTCGACACCGGCCTGCGCTACCAGCTGGCGCTGCAAGGCGATGGACTCGCAGTTCTCCGTCATGAAGACGGCGATGGGCTGATGACCATCTTCCAGAGCCTCGGCATCGCCGGCACCGGCCTCACCGTCTACCGCAAGTGGCTGGACGCGGTCTCCGACAACATCGCCAACCTCAACACGGTCCAGCCGCACCGACCAGTCCGCCTTCCAGGCCCGCTACATCGTCGGCCAGCTCGATCGAGGGCGGCGACTCCGGCCAGGGCGCGCAGGTGTCCGGTGTCGCCTACGGCAGCGCCGAGGGCCGGCTGGTCTACGAGCCGGGCAACCCGCTGGCCGACAAGAAGGGCTACGTGCGCTACCCGGACATCGACCTGTCCTCGCAGATGACCCAGCTGATCATGGCCCAGCGCGGCTACCAGGCGAACCTGTCCGTCATCGACCGCGCCCGCGACGCCTACAGCGCCGCGCTCCAGCTCGGGCGCAACGCATGAGCGGCATCGGCGCGATCGGCGGCGTCGGCGGCGTCAGCGCCTGACCGGCATGACCGGCGTCAGCGGGGTCACTGGCGTCTCGGCCGCCGGCTCGACCGCCGCGCCCGGAGCGGCTGCCCCCTCGGGCACGTCGTTCACGCAACATCCTCAGCCAGGGCCTGGACAGCCTCCAGTCGACCCAGGCCACCGCAGACAACCTTTCGGTCCAGGCAGCGACCGGCACACTGACGAACGCTCACGACCTGATGATCGCGACGACCCAGGCCCAGCTGGCCACCCAGCTCACGGTCGCGTTGCGCAACAAGGCAGTTGACGCGTTCAACGAGGTCATGAGGATGCAGATCTGATGCCCACCCAGTTCACGCTCGTCGCGCGGCGGCTCACCCGCAGTGTCTCGGGCTTCACGACCGGGCAGAAGGTCCTGTCCGGCCCTGGTCCTTGTCGGGCCTGCTGCTCGGCGGCTTCGCCTTCTCCAGCTGGGCGTCGGCCCCGAGCTACTCGCCGCTGTTCAGCAACCTGGCGGCCAGCGACGCGTCGGCGATCGTCGACAAGCTCAACAGCGCCGGCGTGAAGTACGAGCTGACCGACGGTGGCCAGACGATCATGGTCCCGCAGAAGGACGTGTACGCCGAGCGGCTCAAGATGTCGAGCGCCGGCCTGCCCGTCGGCCAAGAACACCGGCTACTCGCTGCTCGACCAGCAGGGCGTCACCGCCTCGCAGTTCCAGCAGCAGGTCGCCTACCAGCGCGCGATGGAAGGCGAGCTGGACAACACGATCGAGGCGATCGACGGCGTCCAGACCGCGATCGTCCACCTGGCCATCCCGCAGCAGGACGTCTTCCTCAGCGACGCCCAGAAGCCCAGCGCCTCGGTGCTCGTCAACACCGGCGCCGGCGTGCAGCTCAGCCAGCGGCCAGGTGCAGAGCATCGTCCACCTGGTCTCCTCGAGCATCGAGGGCATGGACGCCACGCAGGTCACCGTCGTCGACGGCCAGGGCAACCTGCTCTCGGCCGCCGGCGACAGCACCGGCGCCGCGTCCGCGGACCTGGCCGGCTCGCAGCGCACCAGCCAGACCGACCAGTACGAGGCCGACGTCGAGACCAACCTGCAGGCCATGCTCGACAAGGTGCTCGGCCCGGGCCACGCGGTGGCCAAGGTCACCGCGCAGCTCGACCTGGACAACACCAACACCACGACCGAGACGATGGTCGCGCCCAACCCGACCGCGCCGCCGCTGTCCTACAGCAAGAGCAGCGAGACCTACGCGAACGCCAACGGCGCCTCGCTCGACCGGCGTCCTCGGTCCGGACAACATCGCCGTGCCGACCGGGTACGGCGACGGCGGGCACCGGCTCGGGCAACAACTACGTGAAGGCGTCCGAGACGGCGGACAACCCCTACGGCAAGATCACCGAGCAGCGGAAGTCGACGCCCGGCAAGGTCGTGAAGCAGTCGGTCTCGATCGTCGTCGACTCGGCCGTCAAGAACGTCAACCTGACCAGCCTGCAGCAGTCGCTCTCGGCGGCGGCCGGCGTCGACACCACCCGCGGCGACACCATCGCGGTGACGAGCATGGCGTTCGACACCACGGCGGCCGCCACGGCCAAGAAGCAGCTCGCCGCGGCCGCGTCGGCCAAGAGCCGCGACCAGTTCTTCGCGATGATCAAGACCGCGGCCGTCGTGCTCCTGGTCCTGCTCGTCCTGGGCCTCGCCTTCCTGATGAGCCGCAAGCGGCCCGACGACCGAGCGCGAGCTGCTCGAGCTCGAGATGTTCGAGAACGCCCAGCGGATGCCGCTGGCGATCGGCGCCGGTGCCGGTGGCTCGCGTCGGGCGGCATGTCGGCGCTGCCGGCCGGTCCGGACCTGAGCGGTGCCAACCCGGAGCTGACCGAGCGCCGCCAGGCCGTGCACGCCCTGGTCGAGCGTCAGCCCGACGAGGTCGCGGAGCTGCTCCGCGGCTGGCTCGCTGACCGGAGGGGCTGACCATGCGTCACCGCCGAGTCCGTCGATCACCGGCCCGCGCAAGGCGGCCGTCCTGCTGCTGCAGCTCGGCCGCGAAGGCGCCGCCCAGGTCATGAACCGGCTCTCGCCCAGCGAGGTCGAGGAGATCACGACCGAGATCGTCCGGCTGCGCTCGGTCGACTCCGACACGGCCGAGAACGTCCTCAGCGAGTTCCAGGGCCTGATGACCACCGGCACCGCCTCGATGGGCGGCGTCGGCGCCGCCCAGAGCATCCTCGAGGCGTCGATGGGCCGCGACCACGCGTCCCAGATCCTCGGCCGGCTGGCCGAGGCGAGTGTCAGCGCGCCGTTCGCGTTCCTCGCCGAGGCCGACCCCAAGCTGCTGCTGACCTTCCTCGCCGACGAGCACCCGCAGACCATCGCGCTCGTGCTGGCCTACATGCGCACCGACCAGGCGTCGGCCATCCTGTCCGGGCTCGACCCCGAGACCCAGGTCGCTGTGGCGCAGCGGATCGGGACGATGGAGAGCGCCGCCCCGGACCAGGTGCGCCTGGTCGCCGACGTCCTGCGCCGCCGGGCCTCGTCGCTGCTGCAGCCGAGCAGTGCCTCGGCGCGGGTCGGTGGCGTGCAGCCGCTCGTCGACATCATCAACCGGGCCGACCCGGCGACCGAGCGGACCATCCTGGAGAGCCTGGAGAAGCAGGACCCGGCTCTGGCCGAGGAGATCCGCAGCCGGCTCTTCGTCTTCGACGACATCACCACGCTCGAGGACAAGGGCGTGCAGCTCGTCCTGCGCCAGGTCGACACCGCCGTCCTCGCGATCGCCCTCAAGGGCGTCTCGAGCACCGTCCAGGACAAGGTGCTGACAACGTCTCCGAGCGGGCGCGCGACAACCTCATCGAGGAGATCGACCTCCTTGGGCCGCAGCGGCTTTCGGCCGTGCAGGAGGCCCAGGCCGCCGTCGTGCAGATCATCCGGACGCTCGAGCAGTCGGGCGAGATCGTGCTGCGTCGGGGTGGTGGTGACGATGAGCTCGTCGGCTGACGTCGTCGTCGCCTTCCAGCCCGCCCGGCTGGGCCTGGCCGCCGAGGCCGAGGACGTCCGGGCCGCCGCCCGGGCGTCCGGCTACGCCGCCGGCTGGGCCGAGGGCCGCCGCGCGGCGGCCGCCGAGGCCGACGCAGAGCTGCTCGGCTCGACGGCCGAGGACGCCCGGCTCCGCGCAGGCCACCCGGGCTCGCGCCGAC
Source organism: uncultured Actinomycetota bacterium (assembly GCA_963794535.1). GTDB lineage: Bacteria > Actinomycetota > Actinomycetes > Actinomycetales > CAVURS01 > CAVURS01. The sequence continues at coordinate 230,815 of CAWCEI010000010.1, read as the reverse complement.
GCTGCGGTCACGGCCGCGGTCGAGGACTGGACCCGTCGTACGACGCCGGTGCTCGACGACCTGGCCGACCTCGTCGTCGACGCTGCGCTCGACCTGGCCGAGGCCATCATCGGCCGCGAGCTGTCGGCGAGCGCCCGGCCCGAGACCGCCCGGCTCGCGCTGCGCCGCGCCCTGGCGCCGCTCGCGCCCGGCACTCCCGTGCGTCGTGCGGATGAACCCGCTCGACCTGCAGGCGATCGACACCGACGACCGCCCACGAGGGTCATCTGGTCGAGCTGGTCGCCGACCCCACCCTCGCCGTCGGCGACGCCGTCGCCGAGCAGGACGGTGCGACCGTCGACGCCCGCGTCTGCCAGCGCGCTCGCCCGGGCCCGGGCGGTGGCCCGCGGATGAGCTCGCTCGTGGCGACCCGGCTGCAGAGCGCGGTCCTTGCGGCCCGACCGGTTGTCTCCGGTCGGGTCCGAGCCGTCGTCGGCCTCGTCGTCCACGTCGAAGGCCTCTCGGCCGCGGTCGGCGAGCTGGTCCGGCTCGGCGCCGGTGACCTCGTGGCCGAGGTCGTCTCGGTCGAGCCGGTCCTCGCTCGCCTGCATGCCGCTCGGCCCGCTCCGCGGACTGCGCGTCGGCGACCCGGTCGTCGCCCTCGGCCACGCCCTCCAGGTGCGGGTCGGGCCTGACCTGCTCGGCCGCGTGCTCGACGGCCTGGGCCAGCCGATCGACGGCGGTCCCGACCTGGCCGGCGCGCTGGTCGATGTCGACAACGAGGCGCCGGGACCCCTTGAGCGGCAACGGATCCGGCAGCCGCTGGGCCTCGGCGTGCGCGCGCTCGACGCTCTCGTCCCCGCCGGTCGTGGCCAGCGGCTCGGGCCTCTTCGCCGGCTCCGGCGTCGGCAAGTCCACGCTGCTGTCGATGGTGGCCAAGGGCACGACCGCCCCGGTCATCGTGCTGTCCCTCGTCGGTGAGCGTGGCCGCGAGGTGCGCGAGTTCCTCGAGGACGACCTCGGCCCGAGGGCATGTCCCGCGCCGTCGCCGTCGTGGCGACCTCCGACGCGCCCCCCGTCGTACGGCTGCGCAGTGCGTTCGTCGCGACCCGGATCGCCGAGTGGTTCCGCGACCAGGGCCAGGACGTGCTGCTGCTCATGGACTCGCTGACCCGCGTGGCCATGGCCCAGCGTGAGGTCGGCCTGTCGGCCGGCGAGCCGCCGGCATCGCGGGGCTACCCGCCGTCGACCTTCGCCCTGCTGCCCAAGCTGCTGGAGCGCAGCGGCCCGGGCGCCACCGCGTCGATCACCGGCATCTACACCGTGCTGGTCGAGGGCGACGACCACAACGAGCCGATCGCCGACGCGGCCCGCTCCATCCTCGACGGTCACGTGACCCTGGACCGCCGGCTCGCGACGGCCGGCCACTTCCCGAGCATCGACGTGCTCGAGTCGGTCTCCCGGGTCGCGCCCGTCGTCACCGACGAGCGCCAGCGGGCCGGTGCCCAGGCCCTGCGCCGGCTGCTCGCCGCCCACCGCGACGCCAAGGAGCTGATCGAGGTCGGGGCCTACGTGCCCGGCGCCGACCCCGAGGTCGACGCGGCCCGCGTGCTGTGGCCGCAGATCGAGGCCTTCCTGCAGCAGGGCCGGCACGAGCTGACCAGCCCCGACGACGCGTGGGCCGGCCTCGGCGCCATCGTCGGCCAGCTCGGCGTCGAGGGGTGGGCCCGATGAACGGCCGCACCCTGGCCCGGCTGCTGCGGCTGCGCCAGCTCCAGCACGACCTCGCCAAGGGCGGTCTCGTGCGGGCCAACGACGTCCCAGCAGGCAGGCCGCGGCTCGAGGCGCACCGCCGGGCCGAGGTGCTCGCAGTCGCTGCAGCTGCCCGACCGGGCGAGGCCATCGACCTGGCTCGCGATGGCCGCCGCCCAGCAGTCCGCCGCCCTGGCGGTCCGGGACAGCCGCGAGCTCGTCCGGCTGGCGTCCGTCAGCGTCCAGGAGGCCTCGGCCGAGTGGTCGCAGGCCCGGGCCGCGGCTCGCGGGCTCGAGCGGCTCGAGCAGCGCCAGCAGGAGCTGGCCCGAGCCGACCAGCGGGCCCGCGAGCAGCGCGAGCAGGACGACCGGTCGGCGACCCGCGCGATGCGGGGTGAGGACGAATGAGCGGCATCGACGTCGTCGAGAGCCGGATCTCGGCCCTGCAGAACACGATCAACGCTCTGGCCAACGGCGTCCCGCCGACGCTCGTCCAGCGCCGCGGCCTTCTCGTCGCGTGCTGTCGGCCCAGGACGCCGACCTGTCGACCAGCCATGGACGCGGCCGGCGGCGCCTTCGACTGCGACCGACGGACCCCGACCGGCTCCGCGGGCTCTGACCGGCTCGCCACGAGCGCTGGCCGGCTCGCGCTCCCTCGGGTCGACCACCGGCACGCGGCACCGACTCGGCGGGCGTCGACCGGCACCGCCGTCGTCGCGGACGCCAAGAAGTACCTCGGCGTCCCCTACAAGTGGGGCGGCACCGACCCGGCGACCGGCCTGGACTGCTCGGGCCTGGTCCAGCGGGTCATGAAGGACCTCGGCGTCAGCGTGCCCGCGCACGGTGCGCGACCAGCGCAACGTCGGCCAGGAGGTCGGCTCGCTCAAGGACGCCAAGCCGGGCGACCTGCTGGTCTTCGGCTCGCACCACATCGGCGATCTACGTCGGCAACGGCAAGATGCTGCACGCGCCGCACACGGGCGACCACGTCAAGATCGCCGACGTCTACGAGACGCCGACCCGGATCCGCCGGGTCGTGCCCAGCGGCACCAACCTGGACGCGTCGGCGGCTCAGCTCGGTGCGGCCGATCTCGTTGCGGCAGAGCACTTCCAGCGATGCCAGCCACCGGTACGACGCGCTCTTCGAGCGGGCCACGCGCAAGTACGACCTGCCGCACCGGCCTGCTGCGCGCCGTCGCGTCGGTGGAGTCGAGCTTCCGCGCCAACGCGGTCAGCCCGGCCGGTGCCCGCGGCCTGATGCAGCTGATGCCCGGCGACGGCGCGCGGCCTCGGCGTCGACCCGATGGACCCGGCCCAGGCCGTCGACGGCGCCGCCGGATGCTGTCCGGCCTGGTCGACCAGTTCGGCTCGGTCAAGCTCGCGCTCGCGGCGTACAACGCCGGTGCCGGTGCCGTGAAGAAGTACGGCGGCGTGCCGCCGTACGCCGAGACCCAGACCTACGTGCAGCGCGTGCTGTCCCGGATGGAGAGCTGATGAGCCAGAGCAGTGTGTCGATGGACGCTGACCGCGAGCGCGGTCGCTGCCGACGCGACGCTGCCGTCGCGCAGCGGCCGTCGGTGCCCGGGTCGGAGCGGAGTTCGCCGCGCACCTGCGGCAGGCCGGCCGCGACGACGCCGACTCGCGCCCGACCCGGTCCGCGGCGGCCCGGAGCGACCGCCCGCGACCATGACGACCGACCGCACGGACGCGGCCGACGGACGCGAAGGACGTCGGCCGACCGACCCGACGGCACGCCGACCGCGACGACGACCCCGGCTCGCGGACCCGACCGCTGCCGGCAGCGACCGGCCGCGACCGGTGCCGCCGCGTCCGGCGACGACGGTCGCAGCCGACCGGGCCGACGGCCGCCACGACAGCCACGGCGGCGGCGACCGCCACGACCGCTGCGTCGACCACCGATCGGCTCCGGCCACAGCGGCCGACGGCCGCCGGCCGCCGTCATCGGTCCCTGCTCGAGCGGGGGGCCGGTCGACGAGTGCCGGTGTCGTCGCCGGCGCTGTGACGGCGAACGGCGGACCGGCCACCGGCAGCACCGGCCACGTCGGTGCACCGACGGGCGAGGGCACCCGGGTCGTCGACCGACCCGGCGAAGAGCGGTCTCGGACCGGACACCGCGGGCGGCCACCGACTGCCGCGACCGGCGAGCGACACCGAGGCGGCGACGCTCACCAGCGACGCGGCGGCTGACCTCCTCAACGCCAGCCATGACCACCGCGACGCCCCGACCGCCGACCCGGCAGCGGCGGCCAACGCCGGGGCCAAGACGGCCATGCGGCGCCAGAGCACCGTCGTACCAACGGTTTCCGGTGTCTCGGCCACCGCATCGGCCAACGCCGCCTCGGCGCCGGCCCCGACCACGACCGCGCCGCAGACCAGCGTCGCCAGCCAGCTGGCCGCCAGCCTGCGCACCCTGCAGGGTCGCGAGGACGGCGTGCACGTCATGACCGTGCGGCTGCACCCGGACGAGCTCGGCCCGGTGCGGATCGTCGCCCGGCTGACCGGCACCGACGTCCACCTGAGCGTCACGACGAGCACGGTCGCGGCCGCCGAGGCGGTCACCGAGGCCGGCCCGCGCCTGCACGACGCGCTCGCCGGCTCCGGCCTGACCGCGACCGGAGTCAGCGTCGACCACGACTCCGGCCTGTCCGGGCAGCAGCTCGGCCAGGGCCCTGGCCGGTGGGTCGCCCGGACACCGGCGCCAACGGTCGGCCCGGCGGCTCGCACCGACGGTCACCGGGGCGACCGGCGACCCGGCGCACCCCGGCCGGCCGACATCGGCCGGACGTCGGCACCAGCCCGGCGCGCCGGTCCGGCATCCCGTCCGCCCGCACCCTCGACCTGCACGTCTGACCTCCGCACCGTCAGTCCGAGAGAAGACACCATGACCGGCACCACGATCCCGACCGGCTACACGCCGATCCCGACGACGCCCGTCACGACGTCGACCACCCCGTCGGTCCAGACCGGCAGCGCGGCCGGCAGCGACCGTGCGCTCGACCGGCGCCAACCTGGACCAGGACGCGTTCCTCAAGCTGCTCGTCGCGCAGCTGAAGTACCAGGACCCGAGCAAGCCCGTCGACAGCTCGGAGTTCATGGCTCAGACGGCGCAGTTCACCCAGGTCCAGAAGATGACCGAGATGAGCACGGCGATGGAGTCCGTGCTCGCCCTCCAGCAAGGCCTGGCCGCGAGCGGCCTGGTCGGCAAGACCGCGCAGTACACCCTCACCGACGGCACGACCGGCTCCGGGACCGTGCTCTCGGCCAGCTTCGGCGTGGCGTCGCAGGCCGAGCCGACCGTCCGGATCGGTGACAAGGACATCCCGCTGTCCAGCATCACCACCGTCGGCACTCCCCGCTAGCTCCCGCCAACCCCCATACCCCGCATCACCCGCTTCCCCTGCGGCTCAACAGAAAGAAGAAGACATCATGCTCAGGTCCCTGTTCTCCAGCATCAGCGGCATGCGTGCCAACCAGACGATGATGGACGTCGTCGGCAACAACATCGCCAACGTCAACACCATCGGCTACAAGACCTCCTCGGCCATGTTCGAGGACACCCTCAGCCAGATGCTGCAGGGCGCCTCCGCCCCGCAGAACCGCCTCGGCGGCTCCAACCCGGCGCAGGTCGGCCTCGGTGTTCGCCTGGCCGGCATCACCACCAGCTTCACCCAGGGCGCGGCCGAGAGCACCGGTCGCTCGACCGACCTGATGCTCCAGGGCGACGGCTTCTTCGTCGTCAACAAGGGCGGCGCGGACACCTACACCCGCAACGGCTCGTTCGGCTTCGACGCCGCCGGCAACCTGGTCAACGTCGACGGTGGGATGGTCCAGGGCTGGACCGCGCTCAACGGCAACGTCGACACCAAGGGCCCGCTGAGCAAGATCACGCTGCCGCTCGGCACGACGGTGCCGCCGGTCCACGACCACCGTCGCGAGCTTCGTCGGCAACCTGCCGTCGGACGTCGCGGTCGGCTCGGTCCGCACGGCGAAGCTCGACGTGTACGACGCCCAGGGCAACGCGCGCTCGCTCTCCGCGACGTACACGAAGGTCGACGCCACCCACTGGGGTGTCTCGCTCGATGACGGGATCAACGCGCCCGTCACCGGCACGCGTGGACTTCACCGGTACGCCGACCGGCACGCAGGCCGGCTCCGCTGACCCTGAACTACGGCGGGGTCGCGGTGAACCTCGGTGGCCTGACCGGCTACGCGACGATGGACACCATCGCGGCGGACACCCAGAACGGCCAGTCGGCCGGCACGCTGCAGGCGTTCGCCATCGGCCAGGACGGCACGCTGTCCGGTGTCTTCTCCAACGGCGTCAAGGAGGTCCTGGCCCAGATCGCGGTCGCGACCTTCAACAACCCCAACGGTCTGACCAAGGACGGCGACAGCACCTACGGCGCGACGATCAACTCGGGCCTGGCCCAGATCGGCACGGCCGGCAGCGGCTCGCGCGGCGCCATCTCGGCCGGCGTCCTGGAGATGTCCAACGTCGACCTCGCCCAGGAGTTCAGCAACCTGATCATCGCCCAGCGCGGTTTCCAGGCGAACTCCCGGGTCATCACGGCCAGCGACGAGATCCTGCAGGACCTGGTCAACATCAAGCGCTAGCCCGTACGGCGAACCCGCCGGCAAGACCCACAGCACGACCCCACAGCACGACCCACGCACGACCCACGCACGAACCACGCACGACCCCAGGAGCGGGGTGTCCGGAGCCATCCGGGCACCCCGCTCCGCCGCGTCCCTGTGCTTGGCCGTCAGGTCCGGGTTTGGCCGTCGACTCCGGAGTTTTCCGCCGGTCTGGGACCTCAAAACTCCGGACCTGACCGCCAAACCCGGAGTCGACGGCCAAGCAGAAGGGGGGTGGGATCACTCGTACGGCGCATTGACGGAGGGGGCCAACCGCTCAGGGGTCGGCGGCGGTGGCCGATGGGAAGGCGTGCCCACGGACGGGCAAACGCAGTCACTACCAAGGACGGTTAACCGTGATCATCCTCACCAAGCTGTCGGGAGAGCGCTTCGCGCTGAACCCTGACCTCGTGCAACGAGTCGAGGCCAGCCACGACACGGTCGTGACCCTGGTCGACGGTGCCAAGTACCTCGTGGCCGAGAGTCTCGACGTCGTGGCCGAGCGGATGCTCGCCTACCGCGTCGCCGTCGTCAGCGGTGCGCAGGAGACCACCCAGCTGCACCTCGTCGCGGACTACTCCGACGAGACCGACAACGACGCCAGCAGCACCCGGCCGCCCCGCCAGTGGTTCCGCTGCGCCGCGGGAGCCACTGATGGATCCCGCGGCGATCGTCGGGATCGTCGTCGCCTTCGGAGCCGTCTTCGGCTCCATGGTCATGGAGGGCGGCAGCCCGGCGGCCCTGTTCCTGCCGGCGCCCCTGCTGCTGGTCTTCGTCGGCACCATCGGTGCCGGCATGGCCGGCGGCATGCTGAAGGACAGCATCAGCGTCGTCGGGACCCTGATGAAGGCCTTCACCTCCAAGGCCCAGGACAGCCAGGGCACCATCGAGACCATCGTCGGCCTCGCCGAGCGCGCGCGCCGCGAGGGCCTGCTCTCGCTGGAGGAGGCGGCCAAGGGGATCGACGACCAGTTCCTGCGGGACGGCCTGCAGACCGCCATCGACGGCGCCGACCCCGAGGAGCTGCGGGACATCCTCGAGGGCCAGATCGCCGCCAAGCGCAAGGCCGACAAGCAGGGGGCGAAGTTCTTCGCCGACATGGGTGGCTACGCCCCGACGATCGGCATCATCGGCACGGTCATCGGCCTGGTCCACGTGTTGGAGAACCTCAGCAAGCCGGCCGAGCTGGGCCACCTCATCGCCGGCGCGTTCGTCGCCACCCTCTGGGGGGTCATGAGCGCCAACGTCATGTGGCTGCCTCTGGCCAGCCGGCTCAAGCGGGTCAGTGAGCTGGAGTGCCAGCAGATGGAGCTCGTCGTCGAGGGGATCCTGGCGATCCAGTCCGGCACCAACCCGCGCGTCGTACAGCAGCGTCTGGACAGCCTCCTGCCGCCCGGTGCAGCTCAGAAGGAAGCGGCATGAGCGGCGGCAGCGGGCACAAGCGCAAGAAGCACGCGGAGCACGACGAGGAGCACGAGAACCACGAGCGCTGGCTCGTCTCGTACGCCGACATGATGACCCTGCTGATGGTGCTGTTCATCGTGCTGTTCGCGATCAGCCAGGTCGACCAGCGCAAGTTCGCCGCGCTGAAGACCGGCCTGACGTCGGGCTTCGGCGCGACGGAGAACGTCCCGGTCACCGGTGGCACGGGCATCACGCAGAACGACGGCGTCGTGCCGGCGGCCTTCGGCCTGGACGTCGGCCTCGGCATCAAGCAGAACACCACGACCGACCAGAACAACCGGGCCTACCAGACCGGCAAGGGCGCCAACTCGACCAGCGGCGGCTCGACGCCGCGCGTCGGTCAAGGCGGCCCAGGCCGAGATGCAGAAGTTCGGTGCGATCGAGCGGGCGATCCGCAAGTCGCTCGCGCCGACCGGCCTGCAGGACAAGGTGCGCTTCCGGGTCACCGACCGCGGCCTGACCGTCGCGATCGTGGCCGACGACGTGTTCTTCGAGAGCGCGAGCGCCGACCTGCGGCCCAAGGGCCGCCTGGTCCTGCAGTCGGTCGGCCCGGTGCTGGCTCCGCTCAGCAACGACATCGCGGTCGAGGGCAACGCCAACAACCTGGCCATCAGCAGTGCGATCTACCCGAGCAACTGGGAGCTGTCCGGCGCGCGGGCCAGTGCGGTCGTGCGCTACCTGATCGGCACCGACAACATCTCCCCGCAACGGCTGTCCGCAACGGGTTTCGGCTCCTCCCGCCCGCTCTACCCGGCCTCCGACCCGCGCAGCGTCAGCTACAACCGCCGGGTCGACCTCGTGGTGGTCTCGCAGCAGCCCGCCGCCGTACGGGCCCTCCTCCCTGGACTGGCCAAGAGCCTGACGAACATCGGACCCGGTGACTGAGATGTCCCAAGACACGACACAACGAGAGGAACGCATCATGGCCACCACGCTGAGCCCCGTGCGCGCCGGTGCGAAGGACGCCCCGGGGAGCGCCGAGGTCATCCCCGAGAAGAAGAAGAAGAGCAAGAAGAAGCTGATCATCATCCTGGTCGTCGTGCTGCTCGTCGGCGGCGTGGGCTACAAGATGACGCTGGGCAAGGCCAAGGCCACCGGCCCGGCCAAGCCGGTCAAGGGCGCCGTCCTGAAGCTCGACTCGGTCAGCCTGAACCTGGCCGGCGGCCACTTCCTCAAGCTGGGCATCGCCCTGCAGGAGACCAAGAAGGCCGCCGCTGACTTCGACGGCAGCCAGGCGACGGACCTCGCGATCAGCCAGTTCAGCGGGATGACGATGGAGGACCTGGCCGTGCCGGCCAAGCGCGAGGCGGCCAAGAAGGCCTACCTGGCGAAGGTCGAGAAGGCCTATCCGGACGAGGTCATGGATGTCTACTTCACCGACTTCGTCATGCAATGACCGGTTAGCGCCGCAATAACGCTCACGATCGGTGACTTCAAGGCCGCGGAGTATCTGCCGATAGAGTGAACGTGCCGCCGAATGCCAGCCCCGCGCCAGAGACTTCTGGTGCGTCCGCGACCTCCGGGACGTCCGCGTCCCCAGGTGGCTCGGCGACCTCGACTTCGACGTCGCCTTCCGGCTCGGCGCCCACCCGACGTCGCAGCACCCCGGTGCCGTATGACTTCCGTCGCCCGACCAAGCTCTCCCGCGAGCATGCCCGCGCGCTGGAGGTTGCCTACGACACGTTCGCCCGGCAGTGGAGCACGTTGCTCAGCTCCTCGCTGCGCGTCCTCGTCAGCATCGAGCCGGTGCGAGTCGAGCAGCGGACGTACGACGAGTACGTGAGCGGCGCTGCCCTCGCCGACGACCATGGCGATGTTCGCGCCCGAGCCGTTCGCCGGCGCCGGCATCCTGCAGTGGCCGCTCGACCTTTCGCTGGTGTGCATCGACCACATGCTCGGCGGCGCCGGTGGCGAGCAGCCCGACCGCACGCTGACCGAGATCGAGACCGAGCTCGTCCGCGACCTGTTCGACCGCGTCCTGTCCGAGCTGCGCTACGCCCTCACCGGCCTCGTGACGCTGACTCCGCGGCTGACCGCGCTCGAGAGCAACCCGCAGTTCGTCCAGGCCGCAGCCGCTTCCGACCTGCTGGCCGTCGCCGGCTTCACCGTGCGGGTCGGCAACGCCGAGGGTCAGGCCAGCCTGGCCCTGCCGATGCCGGCCGTGACGCCGAAGGCCGCCGAGGCCGGGACCGACCGCACGGCCGAGTCGGCCGCCCGCGCCCAGACCCGCAAGGCCATCACCAACTCGGTGCAGGAGGTCGCCATCGAGGTGGCCGCGCGGCTCACGCCGACCCGGATGACCTCCGGAGCGATCATGGGCCTCGCCGTCGGGGACGTCGTCCGGTTCCCCCACCCCGTCAGCAAACCGCTCGACCTGGTCGCCGGTGAGTCCGTCTGCGGCTCAGCCACTTTGGGCCAGCAAGGTGCTCGTGTCGCTTGTCTTGTCGTCTCCTCGAGGAAGTCCATCGCATGAACACCTCTGTCGCCCTTGACTCCCGGCTCCTCGGCCGCTGCTCAGGCCGCCGCCGCTGCCCTCTGGTCGCCGGCCCCGCTCGAGCCGGCCGAGCCGGTCCCGGCCGCCGCGGCCGGTCTCGCTCCTGCCCGCCGGCGGCACGGCCTTCGCCGCGACCGTTCAGTGGCACGAGCCACGGCACCGTCATCGTCGTGGTCGACGCCGAGATGGCGCAGACGCTGCAGGCCAGCGGGATCGGCGCCCTGTCGCTGCGCCGACGCCGCCCGCGGTGTCCTCGAGGCCGCCGCCTCCAGCGCCGGCCCGGTCGCGCTCGGCGCGGTCACCGAGGTCGACATCGCCCAGGCCTTCGCCAAGGACCCGGGCCTCGTCGTCTTCCCGATGACGGCCGACGGTGCCGTGCACGCCGCGCTGGCGATCTCGGTCACCGACCGGGTCGAGCCCAAGGCCGGGCGGCCGCGCGTCGTACGACCTGCTGATGGACGTCGAGATGGACGTGACCGCCGAGCTGGGCCGGGCCCGGATGACGGTGCGCGCGCTGCTCGACCTCGAGCCCGGCTCGATCGTCGAGCTGGACCGGATGGCCGGCAGCCCGGTCGACCTGCTGGTCAACGGCCGGCTGATCGCCCGCGGTGAGGTCGTCGTGATCGACGAGGAGTTCGCGCTGCGCGTGACCGAGATCGTCGCCTCCGCAGTGGAGGCCGATCGCTGATGGGCACGATGGGTGTGGCCATTCGCATGGTCATCTCCCTCGCGGTCGTCCTGTGCCTGCTCTTCGTGGTGGCCCGGTTCGCGCGGCGGGGACGACCGCGCGCCGGAGGGCCGGAGATGACGGTGATCAGCCGGGTCACCGTGGGCTCGAAGGCCTCGGTCGCGGTGGTGCGCTCGGCGAGCGGGCGCTGTCGTCGGGGTGACCGAGCAGTCGGTCACCCTCCTGTCGGAGAGCCCCGTCTCCGACCTCGTCGCTGAGGAACCGGATGTTCCGGCGGCCGACAGCCCGGTCGGCGACGGCAGTCGTCGTACGCCGCGTGGTCATCGACTCGACGCCGACCCGGCGCGAGTCCAAACAGGGCAAGCTCGCCGGTTCGGCGCTGTCCCCTGAGACGTGGCGTCGCACCGTGGAGTCGGTGCGCGACCTCACGGTCCGAAAATGATGCGTCGTGCAGCGGCCGGCTTCGCTGCTGGCCGCTGCGACGCTCCTCATCTCCGCCGGATCCTCCTCCGCCGCAACGATGTCCGCACGCCGGCTCAGTCGCGCCGGCGCACCGTCGCCGTCGACCGCCTCGGCGCAGTCTCGCCGCTCGGCCGGCTGCTCGTCGCCAAGCCGGCGCCGCCCAAGGGCCCGACCAAGGGCAACGGCCGCCGACCCCAACGGCACCGTGACCGTGACCGTGCCCGGCACCAACGGCAAGCCGAGCTCGTCGATCACCGTCATCCTGGCCATCACGGCGCTGTCCGTGGCGCCGGCGCTGCTGCTGATGATGACCAGCTTCACCAAGATCTTCGTGGTGCTCGGCCTGACCCGCAACGCCCTCGGGCTGGGCTCGACGCCGCCGACCCAGGTCCTCGCCGGGCTGGCGCTGTTCCTCAGCATCTTCGTCATGGGGCCGGTGCTCGCCCAGGTGAACACCGAAGGCGTGCAGCCCTACCTCAAGGGCGACAAGACCCAGTCGCAGGCCTTCAACGACGGCGTGAAGCCGTTGCGCGAGTTCATGTTGAAGCAGACCCGGGGCGAGGAGCTCGCCCTGATGACCAAGGACTCGGGCGAGAAGACCCCGGCCACCCGGGACGACGTCTCGCTGACCACGCTGATCCCGGCGTTCGTCCTCTCCGAGCTGCGGTCGGCCTTCGTCATGGGCTTCCTGATCTTCATCCCGTTCCTGATCATCGACCTCGTCGTGTCGTCGTCGCTGATGTCGATGGGCATGATGATGCTGCCGCCGGTCAGCGTCTCCCTGCCGTTCAAGCTGTTGCTCTTCGTCCTCGTCGACGGCTGGGGTCTGGTCGTCCATGCCCTCGTCCCGAGCTATCGGTAGGCCGGCCATGTCTGACTCCACGGTCATCCACCTCGCGCTGTCGGCCATGCTGGTCGGGCTGAAGCTCTGTGCGCCGATCCTGCTGACGGCGCTGTTCATCGGCTTCGGCGATCTCGCTCTTCCAGTCGGTCACCCAGATCCAGGAGGTGACGCTGAGCTTCGTGCCCAAGGCGATCGGCGTCGGGGTCGCGATCCTGTTGTGCGGCAACTGGATGCTGCACGAGCTGGTCAGCTTCACGGTCCAGCTCTACACGCCAGATGCCCACCATCCTGCAGACCGGCTGAGCCGGTGAGCGTCGACGTGCCGGCCCAGGTCCTGCTGGTGCTGCTGCTGGGCTCGGCCCGCGCGGCCGCCTGGCTCGTGATCGCGCCGCCGTTCGCCTCGCGCGCCGTTCCCGGCCCGATCAAGGCCCTGCTGTCGGTCGCGCTTGGCGCTGCCGCTGCTCGGCCGCTCGCGACCTCACCCTGCCGAGCACCGACACCGCGGCGGTCATCACGGCGTTGGTCTGGCAGGTGCTGACCGGCGCCGCCCTGGGCTTCCTGTGCTACCTGATCTTCGCCGCCGTACAGACCGCCGGTGACCTGATCGACGTCTCCGGCGGCTTCTCGCTCGGCTTCTCCTACGACCCGCTGATGCAGAGCGGCAACTCGGTGATGGGCAAGCTCTACCAGATGACGGCGCTGACGCTGCTCCTGGCGTCCGGCGGCTATCTGGTTGTGCTGCAAGGGTTCATGGCGTCGTACAAGCTGATCCCGCTCGACGGCGGCATCGCCTTCGGCACCATGTCCGAGACCCTGACCGGGGCGACGTCCGGGCTGCTGCTGGCCGCGGCCCAGATCGCCGGGCCGATCCTCGCGGTGCTCCTGCTGGCCGACATCGGGCTGGGTCTGCTGACCCGCGCGGCCCCCGCGCTCAACGCCTTCTCGCTCGGCTTCCCGCTCAAGATCCTGATCACGCATGGCCGTCGTGGGCGCCGCCCTGGTGACGATGCCCAGCGTCGTGCACGGCCTGATCGGCGACATGATGTCGGCCCTCGGTCACGTCATGAGGCGCTGACGTGGCGGCCGACGACAAGACCGAGAAGGCCACACCGCGGAAGCGCAAGGAAGCCCGCCGCGAAGGCCGGATGCCACGCTCCCCGGACATCGGGGCGTGGCTGTCGCTGTTGGTGATCGCGATGCTGCTGCCGCACTCGATGCGCAATGCCACCAACCTGTTCCGCCAGTCTGATGACCGAGTCGACGGCCGGCTTCCAGGACCCGACGGCGGCCACCGCGCGCCGAGTGCTCGGCGACGGGCTCAGCGGCTGGCCGGGGTGCTCGCCCCGCTCGCTGCATCGCCGGCGCGCTCGTCGCGATCGTGGCGGCGGTCGGCGCAGGGCGGCCTCAACTTCGCCCCCAAGCGGCTCAAGCCGGACTTCAAGCACCTCAACCCGCTCAAGGGCCTCAAGCGGCTGTTCGGGATGCAGACCCTCTGGGAGGCCGCCAAGTCCGTCCTCAAGACGGCGTCGTGCGGGCTGGTGCTGTGGCTCGCCGTACGCCGGATGCTCCCGCACCTGGCGCTGTCCGGCGGTCTGCCGCTGAGCGCCGTCCTCGGGTCGACGTCGGCCGCCATCGTCACGATGATCCGGTTGGCCGCCGTCGCCGGCGTCGCGATCGGCCTGGCCGACTACGTCGTGGCCCGCCGCCGGACCGAGAAGTCGATCCGGATGACCAAGCACGAGGTCAAGCAGGAGCACAAGCAGAGCGAGGGTGACCCGCACATCCGGTCGGCCATCCGGTCGCGCCAGATCCGGATGTCCCGCAACCGGATGATGGCCGACATCGCCACGGCTGACGTCGTCCTGGTCAACCCGACCCACGTCGCCGTGGCGCTGAAGTACGAGCCGATGCGCGGCGCCCCGCGGGTCGTCGCCAAGGGCGCCGGAGCCGTCGCCGCCAAGATCCGCGAGCGCGCCACCGAGCACCGGGTGCCGATGGTCGAGGACGTGCCGCTGGCGCGGGCGCTGCACAAGTCCTGCGAGATCGGCCAGGAGGTGCCGGCCGAGCTGTTCCAGGCCGTCGCCCGGGTGCTGGCCCTGGTCATGTCGCTCAAGCGCCGTGGCTCGGCCGCCGGCCTGCACCGCCCGCCGGCCCTCTGCCCGCTGACCGACGCAGCGGTCGGCCGCGAGGTCAAGTTCCGCGCGCGATCCTGCCGAAGGAGAGGGTGCCGCAGAGGAATGCGCGCCGACGGTCGACGAGACGCGTCCAATGACGTATCGTACATTGCCATGACGGCGACCATGCGGCCACGGACCGGCCACGTCCTGTGAGGGAGCCCGGCCGGTGCCTGCCCGCCGCATTTCCCATCTGGCCGTGCCGGTCGGTGTCGTCTCCGTCGTCCTCCTCCTCGTCGTGCCGCTGCCGGCCTTCCTGCTCGACCTGCTGATCGCCTTCAACATCACCCTGGCGATCGTCGTCCTGCTCGTCGCGATCTCGGTCCAGCAAGCCGCTGGACTTCTCGGTCTTCCCCTCCCTGCTGCTGGTCGCCACGCTGCTGCGGCTCGGGCTCAACGTCGCCGCGACCCGGCTGGTGCTGCGCGACGGCTACGCCGGCAAGGTGATCGAGTCGTTCGGCCACTTCGTCGTCGGCGGGTCGATCGTCATCGGCCTGGTCATCTTCCTGATCCTGATCGTCATCCAGTTCGCCGTCATCACCAACGGTGCCGGCCGGGTCGCCGAGGTCGGCGCGCGGTTCACCCTCGACGCGATGCCCGGCAAGCAGATGGCGATCGACGCCGACCTCAACTCGGGCCTGATCGACGAGCACGAGGCCCGCCGCCGCCGGGCCGAGGTCGCCGCCGAGGCCGACTTCTACGGCGCGATGGACGGTGGCAGCAAGTTCGTCAAGGGCGACGCGATCGCCGCCATCGTCATCACCCTGATCAACCTGGTCGGCGGCTTCGCGATCGGCATGGTCCAGCGCGGCATGAGCCCGCAGGAGGCCCTGCAGAGCTACAGCCTGCTGACCATCGGCGACGGCCTGGTCTCCCAGATCCCCGCCCTCCTGCTGTCCGTGTCGACCGGTCTGATCGTCACCCGGGCCACGACCCAGGACGACATGGGCACGGACGTCGCCAACCAGCTCGCCGCCCAGCCGCGGGCCCTGTACGTCGGTGGCGCGGCCGCCATCGCCATGGCCCTGATCCCCGGCCTGCCCAAGCTGCCGTTCCTCGTCGTCGGCTCCGGCCTGCTGCTCATCGCCCAGCGGGTGTCGCGGTCGGCCAAGGCCCGCGACGCCGCGCCGGCCGTCGACGCGGCGCCGCCGCCGCGCGATGGACACCCCCGAAGCCGTGCTCTCCTCGCTGTCCGTCGACGTGCTCGAGATCGTCCTGGCCGCCGACCTGGTCGACCTGGTCGACACCTCCGCGCGGCGGCGACCTGCTCGACCGGGTGCGCGCCCTGCGCCGCAAGGTCGCCGACGAGTTCGGCCTGGTCATGCCGCCGGTCCGGACCCGCGACAGCCTCGACCTGCCGCCCGCGTCGTACTCGGTCCGGATCAGCGGTGTCGAGGTCGCCCAGGGCCGGCTGCCCGCCGGGCACATCCTGGCCATCGGCGACGACCTCGCCGCCCTGCCCGGTCAGGACACCCGCGAGCCGGTCTTCGGGCTGGCCGCCAAGTGGGTGCCGACCGAGCTGCGCCAGCAGGCCGAGCTGTACGGCGCGACCGTCGTCGACCGCTCCTCGGTCCTCATCACGCACCTCGGCGAGGTCGTCCGCCAGCACGCCAGCCGGCTGCTCGGCCGCGAGGACGTCCGCGCGCTGCTCGACCACCTCAAGCGCACCCACCCGGTCGTCGTCGAGGAGCTCACGCCCGCGCTGCTCACCACCGGCGAGATCCAGCGGGTCCTGCAGGCCCTGCTCGACGAGCAGGTGCCGATCCGCGACCTGGTCCGGATCTTCGAGGCGCTGTCGTTGCGCGCCAAGGTTTCCACCGACCTCGACGGCCTGGTCGAGGCGGCCCGGCTCGCCCTCGGCCCGGCCCTCGCCGCCGTCCACGCCCGGTCCGGCCAGCTCCAGGTCCTCACCCTCGACCCGATCGCTCGAGCAGCAGCTGGTCGAGTCGGTGCGCCCGGGCGAGATGGGCGCCGGCCTGGCCCTGCCCCCCGGCACCGTCGAGCGCCTGGTCGACTCGGCCGCGGCCCGGCTGCGCGCCGCCGAGGACCTCGGCCACTCGCCGGTCCTGGTCTGCGCCGCTCCGCTGCGCGCCCCCCTGAGCCGGCTGATGCGCACCAGCGCACCACGCCTCGCCGTCCTGTCGTACGCCGAGATCGACCCCAGCCTGCGGATCGAGACCCTGGGAGTGATTGCCAATGCCGACGCACTTGTTGCTTGAGGGTGCGGACATCGAGTCCGTCCTGAGCCAGCTGCGGGACAGCCACGGGCCGGACGCCAAGATCGTCCAGGCCGAGCTGGTCCGGACCGGCGGGTTCGCCGGGTTCTTCGCCAAGCGCCGCTACGAGGTGACCGTCGAGGTCGACGACGACGCAGCTGCTCGGCCGGCGCCGTCGACGCCGCGCCGATGACGCGGCCGATGCTGCCGCTACCGCCGACCGGCGAGCTCGGGCAGCTACGGGATCGATGCGCTGCTCAGTGCCGCCGAGGACGGCGACCGGCGCGCTGATCGGGCTGCCGCCAGGTCGACAGTGCGACGACGGCACCCGCCGCGACCCGACCGCACCTCGACCGCGAGTCCAGAACGACCAGGCCGCAACGGTTTCCGCAGCTGACGACGCCGCCTCGGTGTCGACGCCCGCCGCTCGCCGGCCCGGGTGGCACCGACCGGTCTCCACCGAGGGCAACGCCTTCTCCGACGTGCTCGACTCGCTCACCCAGAGCCTGGCCGAGCAGCAGCGCGACCCGGAGCCGCCGTTCGAGCCGTTCGCGGCGTACGGGATCCCGCGACCACGGGTCCAGCCGGCCGAGCCGGCCGCGACCGTCGCCGAGGCCGACCTGCTCGACCAGCTGAACCCGATCGACCAGATCGACCGATCGACCCGCTGGACCAGTCGACTCGGCGTCGCCGGCCCGCCCGTTCGTCTCGCCGGCTCGACGGTCCCGCCGGTCCCGCCGATCCCGGCCGAGATCGCCAAGGCCGTGAAGGCCAGCGCGTCGGCCAAGAAGCCGCCGGTCGACCTGGCCCCGACCCGGCGAGCAGCTCGCCGGCCTCGGCGTCCCGCCGCAGCTGCTCGAGCACCTGTCCAGCCCGGAGCCGCTGCTCGCCCTGTGGGACGTCGTCGGCACCCTGGCCGAGCCCAAGCTGCCGACGCTTCGCCCGTCCGCCACCCGCGGCGGTGCCCTCGTCGTCGTCGTCGGCGCCTGGACCGCCGCGCGCGGCGCCGTCGACGGCCTGGTCGCCGAGAGCGGCCTCGACCGCGACGCGGTCTTCGCCGTCGGCGCATCGGCCGGCGACGAGCTCCCGGCCGACCGCACCGTCCGCAGCCACGCGGCCGCCGTCGACCTGGTCCGGACCTCGCGGCAGACGCACGGCGTCGACCCTGCTGCTCGTCGACCCGGGCCAGGGCATGCACTCGGCCGCCCGGGTCGCCCAGCTGGTCGCCACCCTCGAGCCGCAGTACGTCGCTGGTCGCCGCCGACGCCGGGGAGGAGCTCGGCATCGGGCCTGACCGCCCTCGACGCCCTGGACGAGGCCGGCGTCGCGGTCGACGCCATCGCGCTCGACGGCGTGGCGCGGGCCGAGCGGCCGGCCGCGATCTTCGAGGTGCCGATCGCCGGTCAGCTGGATCGACGGCCGGGTCGCGACGCCGGGCAGCTGGATCGGCCTGCTGATGGACACCCTCACGACGCGGCGCGAGCAGCGGACGACCCGCGCGGGTCACCGATGCTGACCCCGCCGGCCTGGTCGTCGCCCTGCTCCTGTCCGCGCCGGCGCTCTGGGAGGCCGCCAACGGCTCGCTGGGCCTCGGCGCGGCCATGCTCCGGCTGCTCGCGGCGTTCGCCCTGGTGGCCGTCGGCACGGCCGTCCTGCGCCGGGTCATGGCGCCGCAGCGACCCATGGCGCCCGACGGCCGGGCGACGACGCCGTCCGGCGCGAGCCCACGGCGCGCCGGCGCGACGACGCTGAGCCGCGGCTCAGCTCGACCGACGCCGTCCGGGCGCGCTGCCGCCGGACCTGACCGGCGTGCACCTATGCTGGCGCGGTGCTGGTACTGACCCGCAACGTCGGCGAGAGCATCGTCATCGGCGACGACGTCATCGTGAAGGTGATCGAGGTCAGGGGCGACGTCGTACGCATCGGCGTCGAGGCGCCCTCGTCCGTGCGGATCTACCGCGAGGAGCTCTACCGCGAGCTGGTCGAGGCCAACCGCGCCGCGGCCGCCGGCCCGCAGGAGGAGCTCAGCGCCCTGCTGGCCCAGGCCGCCAAGCGCCGCCAGGCCCCCGGCGCCTAGCGCCCGACCGCTCAGACACCCGACCCGATTGCCGGTGATGCAACGGCGAGACAATGCGGGGCCGGAGCTGGCGGGTCAGGCGGCGGCAGACGCCGCGGGGGAGCGAGTTGAGCCAGCCCAGAGCCTCGAGGTACGCCGGCCACGACTCGTCCTGGCCGAACGGTGCCCCGGACAGGTAGCGCTGGGTACGCCGCAGCGCGAGCCCCAGCGGGCCCTCACCGGTCAGGACGGCGGCCCGGATCGCCGGCGCGGCCGAGACGGTGTCGAGGACCTCCTCCTTGCTCACGCCGAGGATCGGGGCGACGCCGTCGAGCAGGCCGACGAGGAACGCCGGAGCCGGCTCGCCGCCCTCGGCGGTGACGAGCAGCTCGCACATCCGCGAGGCGATCAGGACGTTGTCGATGGCCGCGGTGCTCTGGCCGCTGTCGGACAGCATCATCAGGCTGACCCAGCCGGCCAGCGCGCGCGGGCCGACCAGCACGATCGCCTGGCGCAGCGAGCTGACCTCGCGGGACAGGCCGGACGCCGCGCTGTTGGCCAGCCGCAGGACGCGGTAGCTCAGGCCGACGTCGGCGCGCAGCAGGCGCTCGATCTCGGCCGGGTCCGGGGAGTCCTCGTGCAGGACGCGCGGCCAGCTGCAGCGCGACCGCGTGGCTGGCGTTGACGCCACCGGCCTGCGGCTGCGGGCGGTCGAACAGGTAGCCCTCGAACAGGTCGAAACCCGCTGCGAGACAACGCTGGAAGGTCTCCTCGTCCTCGACCCGCTCGGCCAGGGCCAGGGCGTCGCGGGCGTGGATCAGCTCGACCAGCGCGGTCAGCTCGTCGGTGGCGATGTCCAGCCGGTCGACCTTGACGACGTCGGCCAGGTTGAGCAGCTGCTCGACGTCGTCCTGGCCCATGAAGTCGTCGATGGCGATCCGGAAGCCGAGGCTCTTGAGCTCCTCGACGGCGGCGTGCACCTCGGGGCTGTCGACGACGCCGCCGACCAGCTCGACGACGGTGCTCTCGGGCGGCGCGACGTGGACCAGCCGGGAGAGCAGGAAGCCCTCGTCGACGTTGAGGTAGAGCGGGTGGCCGCCGCGCAGGCGTGTCCCAGCCGATGTCGAGCATGGCGGTCACCAGCGAGGTCGCGCTCGCCTCGGTGCCGTCGAAGCCGCGCTCCGCGTCGATGGTGCCGCGGAAGAGCAGCTCGTAGGCCTGCAGCACGCGGTGCCGGTCGACGATGCTCTGCCGCGCGATGCGGACGACGGGGGTGTGCTGACCCGTGGTCACGGTGTCTCCAGTCTGTCCCTGCCCCTGCGACTGCCGTCGGTTTCGGCTGCCCTTCGCCCTATCGGCTGTTCGGGGGAGTATCCTAACCCTTTTCGGTCCCGAATGGCCTACCCGGGTGCTCAGCGGGTCCAGTACAGGTACGCGATGTCGCTGGCGGCCAGCGCGGTGCCGGAGTAGACCGTCGCCTCGTCCAGCGAGCCCAGGAACGGCGTGTTGACCGTCACGGCGCTGTTCGTGCCCGGGTTGTTCGCCCCGGTCCACTCGGCGCCCCAGCCGGACAGGTTGCCGCAGCCGACCCGCCACCAGCCGGTGCTCGTCTCGGCCACCGGTGTTGCTGTTGCGTGCCGCGCAGGACGCCGTCGACGTACAGCCGCATGCCGGCCGAGCTGATCGTCGCGGCGGCCATGTGCCAGCTGCCGTCGTTGTACGACGCGGGGCTCGAGACGGCTCTGGTCGCCGCCGTTGTAGACGCCGAACCAGACCTTGCCCGCGCCGTCCAGGTAGATGTGCCGGTCGTAGTTGCCGCCCGAGCCGGCGACGCCCACGCCGGTGCGCGGGGTCTCGAAGCCGATCAGCTTGCCGCCGCCGGTGTAGCCGGCCGTGGTCTTGAACCAGATGACCTCGGTGAAGACGCTCGGCCCGGTGATGCCGTCGTCGAGGTGGTGGTGACGCAGGCGGTGCTCGTCGTGGCGGTGACCGCGGTGTTGGGCGAGGTGTCCGGGGTGCCGCCGACGACGCCGCGGGTGTAGGTGCCCGGCGTAGGTGCCGGTGCGGCCGTTGCCGCGAGGCGTCGGCGGCCGTGCCGCCGGTGTCGCCGAGCTTCCAGTAGAGGTAGGGACCGTAGGAGTTGACGCTCGTCGGTGTAGCTGTACGCCGGGACGGCCCAGCCGACGCCGGTGGTCCTGGTCGTGGCGCTGAACGCCGCCGACGTGCCGGGCACGAGCAGCGCGCCCGCGCCGACGACGCCGACAGCGGCGCGGATCGCGACCGTACGGCGCGCCGGCGAGCGCGAGCCTGGCGCTCCAGCCGGGCCGTGCGCGAGCCGGTCGACCGCCGGGCCGACCGACGGGCGCGATGCTCGTCGTCCGCCGCTCGCCGCGGCGCCGATCCTCGGGGCCTCGTGCCTGTCGGTCGTCGGGCTCGTCATCGAGCTCGTCGTCGTCCTCGTGGTCGCGCGCGACGGCCACCGGCCGCAGGCGAGGAGCACGAGCCAGGAACAGGCGCGAGGTAGCAGGAACTGACCGGTCATCGCCCAGATCAGCGGGAGCCCGGCCCAGCGCACCAGCAGCCGGCCGATGCCCCGCACCTGGTCGACGTGGACCGGCACCGGGTCGGCCGTCGGGTTCGCGTCGCCCTTGGTCGTCATCGTGCCGTCGGGGTTGATGGCGATGACCCGGTGGCTCTTGACGTTGTCGGGCAGCGCCGGGTCCTGGAAGACGGTGACGTGGCCGAGCAGGGTCTTGCGGGTCGTGGTCGGGCGAGGCCAGCACGACGTCGCCGACCTTGATCCGCGGCTCCATCGAGCCGGACTTCACGACGTACGGGTGCCAGCCGAGCAGCAGCGGCAGCAGCGTGATCGACGAGGCAGCCGGTCACGAAGGCGAGCACCATCCGGCCGAGGATGCCCGGCGGTCAGGCGCAGTCCGCTGTACCGCTCGCTGCGCGGCGGCTGCGGCAGCGGGCCGGCGCGAGTCGAGCTCGACCTCGGCTCGACGTCGAGTCGAGGTCGCGGGACGGTACGGCGGGACCAGCAGGGCGCCGGCGGCGCCGGCCGCGCTCGCGGCCAGCGAGCGCGGGCGGCCCGGGCGGCGGTCGTCGCGGCGTCGGCCCGGGCGGCGCGCTCGGCGCGCTCGGCCCGCTCGGCCGCGGCGGTCGCCGTCGTCCCGGCGAGGGGTTGCCCGGTGACCGGGTCGAACCACTCGGGTGCGGTGCTCACGACACGGCTCGCTCTCGGGTCGTCGTACGTGGCGGGACAGGTGCGTGCCGGTCAACGGTCGTGATGCGCCGGTCCCGGCCGGCGACGCCGACCGGGACCGTGACCGTCGAAGGTCGGGCTGGGCGCTACTGGGCTTCCCACTGCAGGTCGGCGACCGCCGACGAGCTCTGCAGCGTGTTGTCGATGACCGAGGACGGCAGCGACCAGCCGATCCGGTAGGCGACCCGCTCGGTGCCGCCGGCAGCGCCGTGGAGACGCGCGCCGGTGTACGCCGTGGCGAAGCCGGACAGCGTGCCGTTGTACGCCGCGCCGGTCGTGCCGCCGGTCCAGCCGGTGCAGTTGGCGGCGATGTTGGTGCTCGCGCTGACCGCCGCCGCGTCGACCTGAAGGTCAGGGCCGTCGGCGAGGTTGGCGCTGTTGGTGCCGGTGATGGCGCCGCGGTACATCTTCAGCGTGCCGGCCAGCGAGCCGGTCGACTCGACGGTGATGCACTTGACGCCGCTGACGCCGGGCTTGATGGCGGTCTCGGCGAACAGGTTGGCCGTCGTGTCGGCGTAGGTCGTGCCGCCGCCGTTGTTCTGCAGCTTCAGCTTGCCGGTGGCCCAGGAGTCGGCGGTGTTGTTGGTGGTCGCGGTGAAGGCGGCGGTGCTGCCCTGCCAGACGAGCAGGCCGGCGGCCAGCAGGCCGGCGACGGGGGCGATCGGCGCGGACGAGGCGGCGCTTGGAGCGGTTCATGAGGTGTCTTTCCCTGAGGTGGAGTGACTGACGGGGGGTTGCCGGTCCCGATGCACTCGTGACTCACCCGGATGGGTGAGCGACCGACGCCAAAGTCATCGGCCAACTGGGTGAAAATCTTGAATACCAATTTTGTTGCGGGGGGAAACATCCAGGTCAGGAGCTGGTTGCCGCGCCGCGCCGCCCGCTGGCCGAGGTCCACCAGGTGGATCTGGGCGGGGCCCGGCGCGTCGACCGAGCCGGCAGGTCGAGCGCCTCGATCCAGCCGAACGGCGCGCCCGCCCCGCGCGCCGCCTCGTCGTCGAGGGCGAGGCCGAGCTCGGTGCCTTCGGCCTGGCTGCGCGAGCTGCGGCCAGCTCGGCCTCGGCGTCGCTCGATCGCCCGCCGGGTGATCCGGGAGACGATGACCAGGCCGCGCTCGGCCCGCCAGGCCGCGCCGGCGGCCAGCATCCGGGCGGCCTCGACCGGCTGCCCGGCTGCGCAGCAGGGCCGACGCCGAGCAGGCTGACCGTGTCGGGCAGGGTCAGCAGCAGGCCCGAGCCGTGCAGCTTGCGCGCGGCCTCGACCTCGAGCCGGACCGCGGTCGCCGGGTCGCCGATCAGCAGCCTCGACCAGGCCGGCGGCCATCTGGGTGTCACCCTGGATCGGCGTCGAGCCCCCCTCGTCGGCCGCCCGCAGCGCGGCACTGCATCAGCTCGCGGGCCAGCGGCGTCCTGGCCGCGGTCGAGCTCGCTGAGCGACAGGTTGATCAGGGCCCAGGCCAGGTGGCTCTGGTCGTTGTCGAGCGAGCGCCTGCTGGCGGTAGGCCTCGAACAGCGCGCGCGCCTCGCCGGCCGACCCGAGGTGGTCGAGGATCTCGCCGCGCTCGTTCTGCAGCATGCCGAGCAGCCGGCGACAGCGCCGGGGTCGCCGGTCGGCCTCGCGAGCGCGCTGCGGCTCGACCCGCAGCGCCTCGTCGACGTACTCCGAGCGCCCGGGTCATCTTGCCGGCGTGCCGGAAGGCCAGGCTGCGGATCGACAGGACCCGGGCCAGCAGCAGCGGGTCGCCGACCTCGCGGGCCGCCGCGACGGCGCCGTCGAGCGGCTCGACGGCCCGGGCCAGGTCGCCCTTGACCAGCGCGACGTTGCCGATCACCCGCAGCACCCGGGCCCGCAGGTCGAGCGGCAGCTGCGACGCGTCGGTCAGGCGCCAGCCAGCGCTCACCCTGGGCCACCCGGCCGGTGTAGAACCAGTAGTTCAGGGTCCCGACGACCAGCTGGCCGAAGTCGGTCGTCGTCGGCCTCGGCCGCCGCCTGGGTCAGGGCGCGCGCGTCAGGTTGCCGGCCTCGGCGTCGAGCTGGACCCGCGTGCTCCGGCGTCGGCGAGTCCGAGAACCGCTCGCCCACGTCGGCGGCGAACTCGGCGAAGTACGCGGCGTGTGCCGGCGCCGGACCTGCCAGCTCGGACGTCCGGCGCCCGGCCTCGGCCAGCCGCTCCGCGGCGTACTCGCGCACCGTCTCCAGCATGGTCAGCCGGCCCGAGCCGTCGGCGACGACCAGGCTCCGGTCGACCAGCCGGGTCAGCACGTCGACGACGTCCTCGGTCGGCACTCGCAGACCTGCTCGGCCGCGGCCACGGTCCAGCCCCCGACGAACACCGACAGCTGGGCGAACACGCCGGCCTCGACCTCGTCGAGCAGCTGGTGGCTGCCGTCCAGCGCGGCCCGCATGCTGCGCTGGCGGTCGGGCAGGTCACGGCCGCCGCCGGTCAGCAGCTGCAGCAGCCGGCCGGTGCGCTGGACCATGTCCTGCGGCGGCAGCACCCGGGTGCGCGCGGCCGCCAGCTCGAGCGCGAGCGGCTGGCCGTCGAGCATCCGGCACAGCTCGGCCACGGCCTCGGCGTTGTCCGCCGTCACCGCGAAGTCCGGCGAGACCGCCCGGGCCCGGTCCAGGAACAGCTGCACCGACTCGCTCGCCCGCACCAGCTCCGGGGTCGGACGCGTCCGGACCCGGTACGCCGAGCGGCCCGAGCGGGATCTGGTGCTCGTCGTGCAGCCGCAGCGCGATCCGGCTGGTCACGACCAGGCGCAGGCTCGGGCAGCCGGTCCAGCAGCTCGACCAGGACGTCGGTCGGGCCGGGCCCTCGTTGACCAGCTGCTCGATGTTGTCCAGGACCAGGACGACGCCGCTGGTCCGGCGAGCTCCTCGGTGATCAGCTCGACCAGGTCCTGGCCCGGCCACTCCGGCTCGGCGCCGAGGGCCTGCACGATCGAGGCGAGCAGCTCGCCCTCGTCGGTGACCGCGGCCAGCGGCACGACGACGGTCCGGTGCGCTCGTCGAGCTCCGCCGCCAGGGCCAGCGCCAGCCGGGTCTTGCCGATCCCGCCGGGACCGAGGATGGTGACCACGCGTACGGCGGGGTCGGCCAGCCGGTCCAGCGCCTGCTGGATCTCGGCCCGGCGCCCGATCAGCTCCCCGCGCGGGCTGCGCAGCCGCTCCCGGGCCGCGACGGCCGCCGCCGTACGGGCCGGTCGCTCGGCCGGCGCGAGGGCGTGGCGCGGCGCCGTCGGCAGCCGGGCTCGGCGGCTGGGCCGGCTCGGCCAACTGGTCTCGGGGCCCGGCGCGATCGGGTCGAGGGTCTGGCGCAGGACGCCGTCGTGGACCTCGCGCAGCAGGCTGCCCGGGTCGACGCCGAGCTCGTCGGCCAGCCGGGTCGCTGGCCGTCGGCGTACGCCGCGAGCGCGTCCGCCTGCCGCCCGGAGTGGTAGAGCGCGGTCATCAGCCGCACCGACCAGGCCCTCGTCGAGCGGGTGCAGCTGGACCAGCGACTCGAGCTCGGCGACGGCCTGCTCGGCGTGGCCGAGCGCGATCTGGGCGTCGGCGTGCTCGGCCTGGGCGGTGACCAGCCGCCGGTCCAGCCGGGCCCGCAACGCGGTGACCGCGTCCCCGTCCAGGTCGGGCAGGGCCGGCCCGCGCCAGAGTCGCCACCGCCTCGGCCAGGGCGCGCCCGGCCGCCGCCGGCGTCGCCCCGGCCAGCTGGTCGTGACCCAGCGCCGCCAGCCGCTCGAACCGGTTGATATCGACCGCGTCGGCCGGCAGGTCGAGCAGGTAGCCGCCGGCCGCTGACCGGATGACCGGCGCCGCCGCCCTCGGGCGCGATGGCCCGCGCGCAGCCGGGAGATGTAGACCTGCACGCGTGTTCGCCGCACCCGGCGGGCTGGTCGGCCTCGCCCCACATGCCGTCGATCAGCCGCTCCAGGCTCACCGGCGTGCCCGACGGAGACGGCCAACAGGCTCAGCAGGGCGCGCGCCTGCGGGCCGCCGAGCGGCACCGAGCGTCCGTCGACCACGGCCTCCAGCGGGCCCAGCAGGCGGATCTCGACCCGGTGCGGCTCCGGCGCGATCGGCACCCTCGCAAGAGTACGGCGCGCCGGCCGGTCGTTCAGAACGCGTTCAGCGGTCTTGTATGGCCGCGCCGGACAGTCTCTTGGTCGTAGCCAGGGAGCACCGCGGTGACCGGTCGGACCACCAGAGCGACGACAGCGGAAGAGGTGATGACAGTGCGCGTCAAGTGGACTCGGGTGAAGTGGACCGTCTGACATGACGATCTCCGACGAGCTGCTCCACCGGAGCAGTCGACCAGCTCGAACTGGTCGAAGTGCCCGGTTTGCGGGATACCGCCGCCGGGCCTTCGTCGTTCCGCGGACTGGGACCCGCAGCCGAGGCGGCCACCGGGCAGGTGGGCTGGCGAGAGACCGCCCGACCGACCTGGCCGGGCGGCCGGCCCGGTATCGCGACGTCTTCGCGGTGCGCGAGTACGCCGGCGTGTTCACCGCCGAGCTGTGCTCGCTGCTCGGCGACCAGGTCGCCGCCGTGGCGATCGCCGTCCTGCTCTACGAGCGCAGCGGCTCGCCGTTGCTGGCCGCGCTCGGCTACGCGACGGTCTACCTGCCCTGGGCCGTCGGCGGCCCGCTGCTCTCGGTGCTCGGCCGACCGGCTGCCGGCCCGCCGGGTGCTGGTCGGTTGTGACCTGTTCCGGGCCGGCCTGATCGGGCTGGCCGCGGTGCCGGGCCTGCCGCTCGGCGCTGGTCGGCGCTGCTCGTCCTGGTGGCGGCCTTCCTGGCGCCGCCGTTCGACGCGGCGGTCTCCTCGACGCTGCCGCAGATCGCTCGACGGCGAGCGGTACGCGCTGGCCATCTCGATCCGCTCGACCGTGACCAACGCGAGCATGCTGGCCGGCTTCGCCGCCGGCGGCGTGCTCGTCGCCGCGATCACGCCGAACGGCGCGCTCGCGCTCGACGCGCTGAGCTTCGCCGTCTCGGCTCTCATCCTGTCGGCGCGGCTCCGGCCGCGGCCGGCAGCGATGGCCGAGGTCCAGTCCACCGGGTTGCTCGGGGACGCGGTGGCTGGACTTCGGGTCGTCGCTGCCGACCGGCGGCGCTACGGCCCGCTCCTGCTCGGCATGGCCGGCGCGGCGTACATCGTTGTGCCCGAAGGGATCGCCACCGCCTACGCCCACCTGCTCGGGCTACGGCGCCGCCGGCGGTCGGGCTGCTGATGGCGTCGGTCGCGACCGGCCACGTCGTCGGCGCAGTCGCCGTCGGGCGGCTGATGACCGACCAGCAGCGACGGGCCCTGATGTGGCCGATGGCATTCGCTCGGCGCGGTGCCGCTGATCCTGTGTCTGGCCCGGCCCGGGGCTGGCCGGCACCGCCGTGCTCTTCGTCCTCGCCGGTCTGGGCAGCTCGTTCCAGGTCACCGCCAACACCGCCTTCGCGCTGGCGGTCCCGACCGAGGCGCGCGGCCGGGCGTTCGGGCTCGCGATGACCGGCATGTACGCCGTGCAGTCGGTCGCCGTCATCGGTGCCGGCGCCGCGGCGACCCTCTGGTCCGCCAACGCCGTCGTCGCCGGAGTCGCGATCCTGTGCGCGCTGGTGATTGTCGCGCTGCGTCCGCTCGTCGTACCGGCCCGTGACCGGGCCCACCGCACCTCCCCGTTTGAGGCAACGGCGCGTCAGATCTGACGCGCCGTTGCCTCAATACGGGGTAGCCGCGAAACGGCGTACGGTGTCCGCGGGGCGTAACCCAAGGAGGCACCAACGTGCGCACCATCGGGATTCTGGCGGTCATCGTTGTCGGGCTCATCGTGCTCAGCGGCCTGATCGTCGGGCTGGCGTCGATCCCAGACTTCAGGCGCTACAAGCGAATTCGGAGCATGTGACTGCTGTTCGCAGCAGGTGGCCGGCGGCTCACGCCACGGCCAGGTCCATCGCCGTGATGTCGAACTCCTCACCGGCGAGGACCTCCACGCCGATGCCGCCGCAGGCCGGACAGGCGAGCGAGATGACCTGACCGAGGGGTCCGGTCGTGCCCGCAGTCGTTGCAGCGCACCGTCGCTGCGACGCGGTCGATCTCCAGGACCGAGCCCTCCAGGTCGGTCTGGGCGGTCACCATCTCCCAGCAGAAGGCAAGGGTCTCCGGCACGACCTGACGGAGCTCGCCCACGCGCAGGTGGATCGACCTGGATGCTCCGGCCCTCGGACCTGCGCTCGGCGATCTCGGCGATCGCCCCGCACAGCGAGAGCTCATGCACGGCGTTGCTCCGCGGGCGCGGACCGACGGCGTTCCGGGATATCCGGACCCAGGATCCAGCTCACCGGCTCGCAGTCCAATGCCGTCGTGACGTCGACGGTCACCGGCACGCGGAGGTCGTCGGGGGCCCACCGCTCGGGGTGCTCGGTGAGCCCGATCAGATAGGTCACCGTGCAGTCCAGCGCGACCGCGAGCTCGGGCAACCGACCGACGTCGACCCCTTGGCCGTGTTCCATGGCGCTGAGCGTCCGGTTGGTCGAGGTGACGCCGAGGGCGGCCAGCCGCTCGACCACCTCGCTCTGGGTCAGGCCGAGCTCGTGCCGGCGCTCGCTCAGCCGACGCGCGCAGGTCCAATGGCGCTCGCGGTTCAGGTCGTGCGCGGACGACGCCACAGGCGGAGCCTCCGATCAGCCTGCCAGCCAGTCTCTGCCCAGGTCGCCGGTCCGTCAATCACGGCCCGGCTGGGCCGTCGGGGCCAGCGGTCACTCCGACATCTGGGCCAGGGCCTTCACGTCGTAGTGCGAGAAGTTGTACGCCGGTGACCCGCCGAGCAGCCGCTCGAGCTCCTCGTGGGAGTCGACGTCGAGGATCCAGACCCCGCCGTGCGAGCCCACGATGTGGTAGCGCGCGAGGACCTTGCCCTGGCGCTCGAGGTCGGCGGCATAGGCCGGCGTCCGGGCGATCGCGGCCGCCATCTCGCGGGACAGCAGGGACAGGTCGAGGCTCCAGGTCACCAGAAACTTCATCGCTCTCCTCAAGGTCCGGTGTCCTCGCCTGGTCTGGCCGATCGAGCCTACGCCGAGCCGCCCAGATCCGGGATTCGCGGATTCCGGGAGTCGCGCGATCAGTGCTGAAAAGCGTTGCAGGAGAGGGACTTTCGCCCTTGCGCATCGAATCGCGTCCGGCGTAGAGTCCGACAGACCAAACAACCCGAGGCCGGTGGCAGGCTGACCCATCGGCCGTCTGCGCCGGCAGGGGAGGTGCGCTTCGGTGTCGACGGCGACTGAAGAGCTCGGGGCGCAGGCCGATCAGCAGGACGAGGGCGTCGTCCACATCCTCTGGATGAACGGCGGCCTCGGGTGTGACGGCGACTCGGTCGCCCTGACCGCGGCGACCCAGCCCAGCATCGAGGAGATCGTTCTGGGCGCGCTGCCCGGTCTGCCGAAGATCCAGGTGCACTGGCCGTTGATCGACTTCGAGTGCGGGCCCGAGCAGGGCGCGGACACCTTCATCGAGTGGTGGCACAAGGCCGACCGCGGCGAGCTGGAGCCGTTCGTCCTCGTCGTCGAGGGGTCGATCCCGAACGAGGAGCTGAACAAGGACAACGGCGGCTACTTCTGCGGCTTCGGCAACGACCCGGCGACCGGTCAGCCGCGCACCACCAACGAATGGCTGGACCGGCTGTCGGCCAAGGCGACCGCGATCATCGCGGTCGGCACGTGCGCGACGTACGGCGGGATCCACGCCATGGCCGGCAACCCGACCGGGGCGATGGGCGTTCCGGACTACCTGGGCTGGAACTGGAAGTCGAAGGCCGGCCTGCCGATCGTCTGCGTGCCCGGCTGCCCGATCCACCCGGACAACCTGTCCGAGACGATCCTCTACCTGCTCTACCAGGTCGCCGGCCAGGCGCCGATGATCCCGCTCGACGCCGAGCTGCGGCCGCAGTGGCTGTTCGGCGCGACGGTGCACGAGGGCTGCGACCGCGCGGGCTACTACGAGCAGGGTGACTTCGCGACCGAGTACGGCTCGCCCAAGTGCATCGTCAAGCTCGGCTGCTGGGGGCCCGTCGTCAACTGCAACGTGCCGAAACGCGGCTGGATCAACGGGATCGGCGGCTGCCCGAACGTCGGCGGCATCTGCATCGGCTGCACCATGCCCGGCTTCCCGGACAAGTTCATGCCGTTCATGGACGAGCCGCCGGGCGCCAAGGTCTCGTCCACCGGCAGCCGGGCGTACGGCGCGGTCGTCCGGCGGATGCGCAAGTACACCCAGAACACGCTGAACAAGGAGCCGTCGTGGCGCGTGCGCGGACCCGAGCTCAAGACCGGCTACCGGAAGGGCATGTGACCTGACATGACTGCGACGACATCCCGTTCGGGCGCCCGGGTTCGCGCCGAGGGCGCCAACCTCACCGACATGGCGTGGGACCCGATCACCCGCATCGTCGGCAGCCTCGGGATCTACACCAAGATCGACTTCAAGCAGAAGGTCGTCGCGGAGTGCTTCAGCACGTCGTCGATCTTCCGCGGCTACAGCATCTTCATGAAGGGCAAGGACCCCCGGGACGCGCACTTCATCACCAGCCGGATCTGCGGGATCTGCGGCGACAACCACGCGACCTGCTCGGTCTACAACCAGAACATGGCGTACGGCGTTGCTCCGCCGGCCCTGGGCGAGTGGATCATCAACCTCGGTGAGGCCGCCGAGTACATGTTCGACCACAACATCTTCCAGGAGAACCTGGTCGGGGTGGACTACTGCGAGAAGATGGTCGCGGAGACCAATCCCGGTGTGCTGGAACGGGCCAACCGCACCGAGGCCCCGCACGCGGGCGACCACGGCTACAAGACCATCGGCGACATCATGCGGGCGCTCAACCCGCTCGAGGGCGACTTCTACCGCGAGGCGCTGCAGGTCAGCCGCTACACCCGGGAGATGTTCTGCCTGATGGAAGGCCGGCACGTCCACCCCTCGACGCTCTACCCCGGCGGGGTCGGCACGACGGCGACGATCCAGCTGTTCACCGACTACCTCACCCGGCTGATGCGCTACGTCGAGTTCATGAAGCGCGTCGTGCCCCTGCACGACGACCTCTTCGACTTCTTCTACGAGGCGCTGCCCGGCTATGAGAACGTCGGCCTGCGGCGGACCCAGCTGATCTGCTGGGGCGCGCTCAACGACCCGAAGCACTGCGACTTCAAGTACGAGAACATGACCAACTGGGGCCGCAAGGCGTTCGTCAGCCCGGGCGTCGTCGTCGACGGCAAGCTGATCACCAACGACCTGGTCGAGATCAACCTCGGCATCCGGATCCTGCTCGGCAGCTCGTTCTACCAGAGCTGGGAGAGCGAGCCGATGTTCGTCGAGAAGGACGCGCTCGGCAACCCGGTCGACCGCAACCACCCGTGGAACCAGACGACGATCCCGCAGCCGCAGAAGCGCAACTTCGACGACAAGTACAGCTGGGTCATGTCGCCGCGCTGGTACGACGGAAAGGACTATCTGGCAACGGATACCGGCGGCGGACCGATCGCGCGGCTGTGGGCGACGGCGCTCGGCGGGCTGGTCGACATGGGCTACGTCAAGTCCACCGGGCACAGCGTCGCAGATCAACCTGCCCAGGACGATGAACAAGCCCGAGGTGCAGTTCGAGTGGAAGATCCCGCAGTGGAGCAACGCGCTGGAGCGCAACCGCGCGCGGACCTACTTCCAGGCGTACGCCGCGGGCGCGGCTCTCTACTTCTGCGAGCAGGCCCTGGCCGAGGTCCGGGCCGGGCACACCAAGACCTGGACCAAGTTCGAGGTCCCGGACGAGGCGTTCAGCTGCGGCTTCACCGAGGCCGTGCGCGGCGTGCTGAGCCACCACATGGTGATCAAGAAGGGCAAGATCGCCAACTACCACCCGTACCCGCCGACGCCCGTGGAACGCCAGCGTCCGTGACGTCTACGGCACGCCTGGCCCCTACGAGGACGCCGTACAGAACACGCCGATCTTCGAGGAGAACTCGCCGGACAACTTCAAGGGCATCGACATCATGCGGGCGGTCCGCAGCTTCGACCCGTGCCTGCCGTGCGGCGTGCACATGTACCTCGGCCCGAGCAAGACCCTCGCAGGTGATGCACAACCCGGCGCGTGATGCCGCAGACCCTGGCGGTCTGAGCCGTGGCCGGCCGAGGGGGCCACGCAGGCGCAGGGCGGCGTCGATGTCGGTGAGCAGGTCGAGGCGCTGCTGCAGCAGCTGCAGCGGCAGGGCGGCGCCCCGGCCGCGGCCACCGGTGAGGAGCTGGTGCGCACGCTGGTCGGCTACTACGGCGCCGGCCTGGAGCAGATCGTCGAGACGGTCGCGCAGGCCCAGCCCGAGCTGCTGCTGCAGCCTGGCCGCCGACCCGCTGGTGGAGAGCCAGCTGATCCTGCACGGCCTGCACCCGATCGGCGTGGACGAGCGGATCGAGCGGGCCCTGGACGAGGTGCGGCCCTACCTGGGCTCGCACGCCGGCGGCGTCGCCTATCTCGGGGTCGACGACGACGGGGTCGCGCATCTGCGGCTCGACGGCAGCTGCAACGGCTGCCCGTCCTCGACGGTGACCGTGCGGCTGACGATCGAGGACGCCTTGCTGGAGGCCGCGCCGGAGGTCGTCCGGCATCGAGGTCGAAGGCGAGACCAAGCGACCGGAACGGCTGCTGCAGATCGGACTTCGCCCCGGGCTGGAGTCGACGGCGCCGCACGTCGACGGTCCGCGCTGGCTGCACCCGTCGGCCCGCGACCTGCCGGCGGCCGGCGAGCGGGCGCTGGTCGACCTGGACGGGCGGCCGGTGCTGATCTGCCGGCTGGGCGACACCTACTACGCCTACACCGACAGCTGCCCCGTCCTGCGGCGGCTCGCTGGGCGACGCCGTGCTCGATCGGCGAGACCCTCACCTGCGTCACCTGCCAGGGCCGGTACGACGTGCGGCTGGCCGGCCGCGCGCTCGACGGGACCGGGCGCCGGCTCGAGCCGCTCCCGCTGCTCGACGACGTGTCCGGCATCCGGATCGCGCTGCTGCCCCAGGCGGTGTGAGTGGCGCGCCCGGCGGCCTGCGGCCGGTTCGTCGCCCGCCGCGCGGCGCGGCGTGGCCCAGCCGGCGGTGCCCGGCGCTGCCGTTCGCCCTGAGCCAGCCCAAGCCGCGCGGTGAGGGCTGCGAGATGTGCGGCGAGGACATCACCGACGAGCACTCGCATGTCGTCAACATCGACTCCCGCAGCCTGCTCTGCACCTGCCGTCCGTGCTACCTGCTGTTCACCCGCGAGGGCGCCGGTCGCGGGCAACTTCCGCTCGGTGCCCGACCGCTACCTGACCGACCCGACCTTCCAGCTCAGCGAGGCGCGCTGGGAGGAGCTGCAGGTGCCGGTGGCGATGGCGTTCTTCTTCTACAACTCGGTGCTCGGCCGGATCGTCGCGCAGTACCCGAGCCCGGCCGGAGCGACCGAGTCGCTGCTGGACCTGGCGGCCTGGGAGTCCATCGCCGCCGAGAACCCTTTGGCTGCAGCGCTCGGAGCCCGATGTCGAAGCCCTGATCGTGCACCGCGGGTCGGCGACGGCAACGAGAGCTATCCTGGTGCCGATCGACGCGTGCTACGAGCTGGTCGGCCGGGTCCGGATGCACTGGACCGGCTTCGACGGCGGGGCCGAGGCGCGGGCTGACATCGCGGCCTTCTTCGACGACGTGCGGCGCGCGCAGCGAACAGCTCGAGGGGGCCGACGCGGTGGCTGAGCTGGTCTTCGACTGCGTGGACGTCCGCTCCGACCGGTACGCCGCCGGACCGACGCTGACCTTCCGGCTGCGCGTGGCCGAGACCACGCGGCGAGCGGGTGCACGCCATCGCCCTGCGCGTGCCAGATCCGGATCGAGCCGCAGAAGCGCCGCTACGCCGCCGGCCGAGGCCGACCGGCTGGGCGACCTGTTCGGCGACAGCACCCGGTGGGCCGACACCCTCAAGCCGCTCCAGCTGGCCAACACCTCGGTGATGGTCCCGAGCTTCACCGGCAGCGTCGAGGTCGACCTGCCGGTGCCGTTCACCTACGACCTCGAGATCGCCTCGACGAGCTACTTCCACGCTCTCGAGGAGGGCGAGGCCCCGCTGATCCTGCTGTTCAGCGGGACGCTGTTCACCAAGGGGGCCAACGGTTTCAGCGTCGGCCAGGTGCCGTGGCACAAGGAGGCGACCTACCGCCTGCCGGTCGCCGAGTGGCGCTCGATGATGGACACGTTCTTCCCCGGCGGTGGCTGGCTGCGGGTCAGCCGCTCGACCCTCGAGGCGCTTGGGCGCGTACAAGAACGCCCGCGCCCTGCCGACCTGGGAGCTGGCGATCACCGACGCTGCTCGACGAGGTAGCCCGGCCCGCGGAGCTGGCGCCGTGACAGCGCCGTCGAGCGTACGCCCGGCCCGTTCGACGCGGCCCGGCAGGTCGCCGACGCCGTGCTCTACGAGGGCTACGTGCTCTATCCCGTACCGCGCGTCCTCGCGCAAGAACCAGTCCCGTTGGCAGTTCGGCGTGCTGATGCCGCCGGCGTACGTCGAGACCGACTCCTCCGAGCGCTCGGCCAGCCAGACCGAGATCGTCTTCGAGCCCAAGGGCGAGCGCGCGTGCTGCAGGTGCAGCTGCGGTTCCTGCACCTGCAGCACCGCACCGGCGGCGACCAGCCGGAGTGGGACGAGACGGTCGAGCGCCAGCTCGACCTGGCCGTGCGGGTGGCCGAGCTGCGCGACGGCGACACACGTCGGAGCCGTTCGCGTTCGACGGCGAGACGACGACGACCGAACGGCGTACGCCGCGTGACCGAGCGCCGTCGACGGGCGTCCTCCTGCTCCGAGGTCGCGCGAGGTGCCCGGCCCGTTCGGGGCGCTGCGGC
Source organism: uncultured Actinomycetota bacterium (assembly GCA_963794535.1). Taxonomy (GTDB): domain Bacteria; phylum Actinomycetota; class Actinomycetes; order Actinomycetales; family CAVURS01; genus CAVURS01. Next base: position 195,880 of record CAWCEI010000010.1, on the reverse strand, counting down.
TCACCATGCGGGTGGAGAACCGCGCCGCCGGTCGAGCCCGCCGACCGCGACGGGGCGCTGCGGCATGGCGCTGGTGGCCGTGCACGTCATGTGCGCGCTGTCGCCCGGCCACTTCCTGTCGATGACCGACCCGCCGGAGTGGGCCCGGCCCGGCGGTCGAGGCCTGCGCCAACGTCGGCACCTGGCCGGTCCTCGCCGGCCCGCCGGAGCACCCCGACTCGGTCTCCTGTCGTCGCCGATCATCCTCGAGGACCACCCGGAGATCGCACCGGAGAGTGCCGGTGACCTCTACGACGCAACCGAGATCGACGAGATCCTGACCCTGCGGACGATGGCGCTGACCGATGCCGAGAAGGCGGAGGCGCGGGCCACCGACCCGCGTGCGGCCGCGGTGATCGACCAGGCGGACGGGCTCCCGCAGGAGCACCTCGACCGGCTGCACGGCGCCCTGCGCTACCTGCGCCGGGTGACCGGCGAGGACGAGCCGGCGACGTTCCGACACTCCCGACGCCTGCGGAGAGCCGACGTCTTCGCCACCGGCGGCGCGCCGTGGTGGGACCCGGGCGCCGACGCCTCGGTCGCGCCCGAGACCGACCACCTGGTGATCGGCGGGGTCCGGGTCGCGCGCGGGAGCCGGGTCCGGCTGCGGCCCGGGTGCGCGGCGGACCGATGCGCAGGACCTGTTCCTGCGCGGCCGCACCGCGACGGTCGAGGTCGTGCTGTTCGACGTCGACGGGGAGCAGCATCTCGGCGTGACGCCCGATGATGACGAGGAGCTGGCCGAGCTGACCCGCTGGCACGGGCGCTACCTCTACTTCGCGCCGGACGAGGTCGAGCCGCTCGCGCCGATGGCGACGGACGCGGCCCGATGAGGACCCTCGTCGCCGGGCGTCGGCAACATCTTCCTGACCGACGACGGCTTCGGCGTCGAGGTCGCCGGCCGGATGGCCGGCCGCCGCTGCCGGACGGCGTCGAGCTGGTCGACTTCGGCATCCGCGGGGTGCACCTGGCCTACCAGCTGCTCGACGGCTACGACGTGCTGGTGCTGGTCGACGCGGCGCCGCACGGCCAGCCGCCCGGGACGGTCTCGCTGCTCGAGGTCGACCAGGCCCAGGTGGTCGAGTCGGCCGGCGCCGTGGCCCAGGGCGAGTCGCCACTGGTCGACGCGCACGGCCTCGAGCCCGGTGCGATCCTGAGCATGCTCGGCTCGCTCGGCGGGCAGGTGCCGAAGGTCCTCGTCGTCGCGTGCGAGCCCGAGTCGGTCGACGAGGGACTGGGGCTGCGCCCGGTCGTCGCAGGCCGCCGTGCCCCAGGCGATCGCGCTCGTCGAGCAGGTCTGTCGGATCGGACCGGCGGGCCAGCGGCTCACGGCGGAGGAGGTGTCCAAATGATCGAGAAGCTGATCAAGCTCGGCCTGCTGGCGGGGATCGTCGCGGCGGCGTCGTGGTGTTCCCGGACCTCAAGCGCTATCTGGAGATCCGGCAGATGTAGCCCGCCCGACCACCCACTCGCACCACTCCGCGACCCCAGCGCCGGTGCGGGCGCTGAGCTCGATGGTGCGGACGCCGGGGTTGACCTGGCGACAGGTTGCGGCGGAACAGATCCAGGTCGAAGTCGAGGTGCGGCAGCCAGGTCGATCTTGTTGATGACCACGACGTCGACCGCGCGGAACATCACCGGGTACTTCAGCGGCTTCTCCTCGCCCTCGGTGATGGAGAATATCATCGCCTTGGCGTGCTCGCCGACGTCGAACTCCGCCGGGCAGACCAGGTTGCCGACGTTCTCGATCAACACCAGGTCGAGCTCGTCCGAGCGGCAGCCGCGGCAGCGCCGACCGCACCATCGGGGCGTCGAGGTGGCACTCGCCGCCGAAGCCGTTGCCGGTGTTGACCAGCGCGATCGCCGCCCCGAAGCCGGCCAGCCGGTCGGCGTCCAGGCTGGTCTCGATGTCGCCCTCGATGATGCCGACCCGCACCGACACCGGCCAGCCGGCCGCAGGGTCTCGCGCAGCAGCATCGTCTTGCCCGCGCCCGGCGAGGACATCAGGTTGATCGCGACGATGCCGTGTCGCTCGAAGTCGTGCCGGTTCTGGGCTGCGGTGCGGTCGTTCTCGCCGAAGATCCGCTCGAGCACCTGGATGCGCTCGGTGCCGGTGTCGTACGCCGAGTGGTCACCGAAGGCATGCTCAAGCGTGGTCGTGGTCGTGGACGGTCCCGTCCTCGTGCCGGTGGAATCGGCCCATGTCCTGACACCTCCGCGAGGTCGAGGACCCGCGATCGACCGTACCTCGCCCGGCATGATCAGGGCGAGGTATGGCAGGAGCGCTTTCGGTGCCTACGGTGGGGAGCGGATCAGCCCGGAAGACCGTGACCCGCCGCACGGGCTTGTGCGTGCTCGCCGGAGGAGGTGCCGATGGCTTTCACCGTCAGCACCTCGACCGAGCGCCACGCGATCACCGTCGAAGGGGTCGTGCAGGGCGTCGGCTTCCGGCCGTTCGTCTACGCCCTGGCCCGCGACCTCGGCGCTGGCCGGCTCGGTCGGCAACACCGCCGCCGGGGTGCAGATCGAGGTCGAGGGCCGGCACCCGCGCTGGCTCGAGTTCGCGGCCCGGCTCCGGGCCGAGGCGCCCCCGCTGGCCGTCGTCGACTTCCGTTGCCGTGCAGGCCGATCCGCCCGCGCGGTGGCACCGACTTCGTCATCGCCGACTCGCTCGGCGGGCCGGGCCGCACCCTCGTCTCGCCCGACGTCGCCACCTGCGACGACTGCCTGGCCGAGCTGGCCGACCCGGCCGACCGCCGCTACCGGCACCCGTTCATCAGCTGCACCAACTGCGGGCCGCGGTTCACCGTCATCGTCGACCTGCCCTACGACCGGCCGGCGACGACGATGGCCGACCTGCCGCTGTGCGCCGACTGCGCGGCGAGTATGCCGACCCGGCCGACCGCCGGTTCCACGCCCAGACCGTCGCCTGCCCGGCCTGCGGGCCGACGCTGACGCTGCGCCGGCCCCGGCGAGCCGACCTGGTCGGCGACGGCGCGCTGCGCGCAGGCCCGCCGGCTGCTGGCCGACGGGCGCGATCGTCGCGGTCAAGGGACTGGGCGGCTATCACCTGGCCTGCGACGCCGCCGACGACGCCGCGGTCGCGACCCTGCGCAAGCGCAAGGACCGCGGCGACAAGCCGTTCGCGGTCATGGTGCCCGACGTCGACGACCGCGCAGCCGCGATCGCCGACCTGTCGCGCGGCCGAGCGGGCGCTGCTGACCGATGCCCGCCGGCCGGTGCGTGCTGCTGCCGCGGGCGTGCCGATCGCGGCCGGCCGGCTGTCGCCGGACGGTCGCCCCCGGACATGGCCGACCTCGGGCTGATGCTGCCCTACACGCCGGTCCACCACCTGCTCTTCGGCCTGCCCGGCGACCCGCCCGGGCCGCGGGCGCTGGTGCATGACCAGCGGCAACCTGTCCGGCGAGCCGATCGTCACCGACGACGCGACGGCCCTGCGACCGGCTGGCCGGCGCTGGCCGACGCCTGGCTGATGCAACGACCGGCCGATCCAGGTGCCCTGCGACGACTCGGTCGTCCGGGTCGGTCGACGAGCAGGTGCTGCCCGGTCCGCCGCTCCCGCGGCTACGCCCCGCTGCCGGTCGCGCTGCCGGTGCCGGTGCGGCCGGCGCTGGCCGTCGGCGGCGACCTGAAGAACACCTTCTGCGTGGCCGACGGCGGCTACGCCTGGCTGTCCGGCCACGTCGGCGACATGGACGACCTGGCCACGCTGCAGGCCTTCGAGACCGCGACCGGGCATCTGCGGCGCGATCACCGGCGTGCGTCCGGAGCTGTGGTGGCCGACCGGCATCCCGGCGTACCGCAGCGTCGCTGGGCCGACCGAGCGCCGAGCGCGGTACGACGGTGCGGCAGGTGCAGCACCACCACGCGCACATCGCCTCGGCGATGGCCGAGAACGGCCACGACGGCGCGGCGCCGGTGATCGGCTTCGCCTTCGACGGCACCGGATACGGCGACGACGGCGCGGTCTGGGGCGGCGAGGTCCTGCTCGCCGACTACGACGGCTACCAGCGGGCGGCCCATCTGCGCTACGCCTGGCTGCCCGGTGGCGATGCCGGCGTGCGCAACCCGTGCCGGATGGCGCTGTCCCACCTGCACTGCCGCCGGCGTCGGCGTGGGACCCGCGGCTGCCCCGCGTGCCGCGCCTGCTACGCCGACCGAGCGGGCGGTCCTGGCCCGGCAGGTCGAGACCGGGCTGGGCAGCGTGCCGGACCTCCAGCATGGGCCGGCTGTTCGACGCGGTGTCCTCGCTGGCCGGGGTCTGCCACCGGGTCGGCGTACGAGGCCGAGGCGGCGATGCGGTTCGAGGCCTGGCCCGCGACGCGGTCGAGGACTGCGGCCGCGCCGTACCGGTTCGACCTCGTGCGACCGACCGACGGCGACCGATGCGGCTCGACCCGGGTCCGGTCCTCGCGGCCGTCGCCGCCGACGTGCTGGCCGGCGTGCCGGCAGCGGTGATCGCGGCGCGGTTCCACCTGGCCGTCGCCGACCTGGTCGTCGACGTGGCCGCGGCTGCGCGCGAGCACCGGGCTGGACACGGTCGCCCTGTCCGGCGGGGTCTTCCTCAACGCGCTGCTGACCAGCCTGTGCGTCGAAGCGTCTGCAGGACAACGGCTTCCGGGTGCTGCAGCCACCATCTGGTGCCGCCCAGCGACGCCGGGCTCGCGCTCGGCCAGCTCGTGGTCGCCGCGCAGCGGTCCGCAGATCGAGCGAGAAGGAGATAGCGCCATGTGCCTAGCGGTTCCCGGCAAGGTGCTGGAGATCTGGGACAAGGACGAGACCCGGATGGCCAACGTGGACTTCGGCGGGGTGGTCAAGGAGGTCTGCCTGGAGTTCGTGCCGGACATCCAGGTCGGCGACTACACCATCGTGCACGTCGGTTTCGCCCTGCAGCGGCTGGACGAGAAGTCGGCGCTGGAGACGCTGGCCCTGTTCCAGCAGATGGGCGAGCTCGACCTGGAGTTCGGCGACGCCGTGGGCCCGAGCCGCCGAGCGAGCCGGAGTCGGCGGTCGAGGAGGCGACACCGTGAAGTACATCGACGAGTTCAACGACCCCGAGCTGGCCAAGCGCCTGCTCGACGACATCCACGCCACCGTCACCCAGCCGTGGGCGCTGATGGAGGTGTGCGGCGGCCAGACCCACTCGATCATCCGGCACGGCATCGACCAGCTGATCCCGGATCAGGTCGAGATGATCCACGGGCCGGGCTGCCCGGTCTGCGTGACCCCGCTGGAGCTGATCGACAAGGCGCTGGAGATCGCCTCCCGGCCGGACGTGATCTTCTGCTCGTTCGGCGACATGCTGCGGGTGCCGGGCAGCGGCCGCGACCTGTTCCGGATCAAGAGCCAGGGCGGCGACATCCGGGTCGTCTACTCGCCGATGGACGCGCTCAAGATCGCCCGGGAGAACCCGGACCGCGAGGTCGTGTTCTTCGGCATCGGCTTCGAGACCACCGCGCCGCCGAACGCGATGACCGTCTACCAGGCCAAGCGGCTGGGCATCACGAACTTCTCGCATGCTGGTCTCGCACGTGCGGGTGCCGCCGGCGATCGAGGCGATCATGACCTCGCCGACCTGCCGGGTGCAGGGCTTCCTCGCCGCCGGCCACGTCTGCAGCGTGATGGGCACCGAGGAGTACCCGCCGCTGGTCGAGCGAGTTCAAGGTGCCGATCGTCGTCACCGGCTTCGAGCCGCTGGACATCCTGGAGGGCATCCGGCGCACCGTCCACCAGCTCGAGCGCGGCGAGGCGCGGCTGGAGAACGCCTACGCGCGGGCCGTGCCGGCCGAGGGCAACCCGGCCGCCCGGGCCCTGCTGGCCGACGTCTTCGAGGTCACCGACCGGGGCTGGCGCGGGATCGGCATCATCCCGGACAGCGGCTGGCGGCTGGCGCCGAAGTACCGCGAGTTCGACGCCGAACACCGGTTCTCAGGTCGGGCGACATCAACACCGAGGAGTCGTCGATCTGCCGCAGCGGTGAGGTGCTGCAGGGCTTCATCAAGCCGCACGAGTGCGCGGCCTTCGGCAAGGAGTGCACGCCGCGCAACCCGCTCGGCGCGACGATGGTGTCCAGCGAGGGCGCCTGCGCGGCCTACTACCTCTACCGGCGGCTCGACGCCGGCGCCGGTCCCGGTGGAGATCACCGTCCGAGAGGAGGCCTCCGTTGTCTGACACGGTCGCACGACGTGGCCGAGCCGGCCCTGGACTTCGAAGGGCTGGATCTGCCCGGTTCCGTTGCGGGACAGCCCAACCGTCGTGATGGGCCACGGCGGCGGCGGCCAGATGTCGCGCCGAGCTGGTCGAGCACCTGTTCGTGCCGGCCTTCGGCGACCAGCCGGGCGCCGGCAACGGCGACTCAGCGCGTCTTCGAGCTCGGCGGTGCCCGGCTGGCCTTCTCCACCGACACCTTCGTGGTGCAGCCGCTGTTCTTCCCCGGCGGCTCGATCGGGCACCTCGCGGTCAACGGCACGGTCAACGACCTGGCGATGAGCGGCGCCGTGCCGAGCCACCTGTCCTGCGGCTTCATCCTCGAGGAGGGCACCGACCTGTCGGTCGTCGGCCGGATCGCCCAGGACATGGGCGACGCCGCCCGGGCCGCCGGGGTGGCCATCGTCACCGGGTGACACCAAGGTGGTCGACGCCGGCCACGGCGACCGGTCTACGTCAACACCGCCGGGGTCGGGCTGATCCCGGACGGCGTCGACATCCGCCCGCAGCGGGCGGCGGCCGGGTGACGTCGTGATCGTCAGCGGCGACATCGGCGTGCACGGCATCGCCATCATGAGCGTCCGCGAGGGGCTGGAGTTCGGCACCGCAGATCACGACCGACAGCGCGGCGCTGCATCCGCTGGTCGCGGCCATGCTCGGCGGTGACCAAGGACATCCACGTGCTGCGCGACCCCACCCGGGGCGGCCTGGCCACCTCGCTCAACGAGATCGCCCCGGCATCCGGTGTCGGCGTCCGGCTGGTCGAGCGGTCGATCCCGGTGCCGCCCGACGTCGCCAACGCCTGCGCGCTGCTCGGCCTGGACCCGATGTACGTCGCCAACGAGGGCAAGCTGGTCGCCTTCGTCCCGCGGGAGCCAGGCCGAGGCGGTGCTGGCCGCCATGCGGGCGCATCCGCTGGGTCGCGGCGCGGCCGTCATCGGCGAGTGCGTCGCCGAGCACCCCGGGCATGGTCGTGGCCACCACGACCTTCGGCGGCACCCGGGTCGTCGACACGCCGCTGGGCGAGCAGCTGCCGCGGATCTGCTGAGTGGGGCCGTCCTCGGAACCTTTCGGTGCCCTGACGGGCACCTGACGAGAGGCTTACGCAGCGGCGGCAGGGCTGGGCGTGGCGTACGCGTGACGCCTTTGATCGGAGGAGCTCGACCAGATCCCCTCCGATCAAAGGAACTCCCGTGAAGCTCAACCTCGCCCGCACCCTGGGCCTGGCCGCCACTGTGGCCCTCGCCACCGCAACCGTCGGCGCAGCGTCCGCCAGCGCCACCACCACCGGCGGCCAGCGTCGTCGGTCACGTCTACGAAGCGACGAACGCGGCGGCCGGCAACGGCGTCCAGATCTTCGACCGGTACGCCGACGGCCATCTCGTCGCCGACGGTGTCGTCAGCACCGGCGGCAAGGGCGCCGGCGCCTCGCTGCACTCGCAAGGCGGCCTGGTCCGCGATGGCCAGCTGATCTTCGTCGTCAACGCCGGTGACAACACCGTGTCCGCGCTCGCGATCACCGGCAACGGCCTGCGGTGGCGCTCGACGGCCCCCTCCGGCGGCACCCTGCCGGTCAGCGTCACGGCGCACGGCAGCTTCGTCTACGTCCTCAACCAGGGCAGCAGCACCATTGCCGGCTTCCGGGTCAATGCGGCCGGCCAGCTCAAGCCGCTCGCCGGCTCGACCCGCAGCCTGCGCACGACCGGCGGCACCGCCGACGCCGCGCAGATCTCGTTCCAGCCCAACGGCAACCACCTGTACGTGACCGAACGGGCCAACAACGCGATCGAGAGCTTCCCGGTCCAGGGCGGGCTGGCCGGCTCGGCGACGTCCACCGCGTCTGCGGGCGCGACGCCGTACGGGTTCGACTTCGACAACAACAACCACGCGCTGGTCTCGGAGGCCGCCGGCTCGGCGTCGTCCTACCGGCTCGGCAACCAGCTGGCGGTGGTCAGCGCGGCGGTGTCTGACACGCAGGCCGCGCCGTGCTGGCTGGTCACCACGCCGAACGGCCGCTGGGCCTACGTCGTCAACGCCGGCAGCGCGTCGGTCTCGTCGTACCGCGTCTCCTCCAACGGCGCCCTCGCGCTGGTCAACGCGACCGCGGCCAGCACCGGCGCCGGCTCCGGCCCGACCGACGCCACCGTCGCGCCGAACGGCCGGTCGCTGTCGGTCCGGCTCGGCTCGGGGGCCGTCGCGACCTTCGCCATCGCGGCGGACGGCTCGCTCACCAGCAGCGGCTCGGCCGCGGGTGTCGCGGCCATCGGCAGCGCGGGTCTCGCCTCGGACTGACGGATCGGCACATGACAGCGGCCCCATTGGACCCCCTGACGGGGTCTCTTGGGGCCGCGGTCTTGCTCAGCGAACGCGCGCGAAAATGGCGAACAAGAAGTTCATGCTCCGACCTCCCTGATGTCATGAGGCGCGCTGCCCGCCGCGCACAGCCATACCGTCGCACTGCGCGACCAGACCCCCCGAGGTTCTACAGATCCAGTCGCCCGTTCGGCGTAGGTGCGCCAACCGATTGGCGCAGGCCCGGCGATGGACGGGGGGATAACCCCACCCCAGGTAGGCCGGGTGACGTCCTGGTTGCGGGCCACCCGCGCCCCTAGCGTTGGGGCATGACCTCGGACCAGCTCCCGGCGCAGCGCGGCACGTCGCGCCTGACCAGCGCCGTCGTACGGGTGCTGACCGCCCCGGTCTCGGCCCGCACCTGGCGGGCCACCATCTACGCGACACTGAGCGGCCCGTTGGGCCTGATCAGCTTCATCGTCTTCTGGGTCCTGACCTGGACCGGCATCGGCCTGGTCTTCGCCCTCCTCATCGGCACGGTCGTCCTCTGGGGTGTCCTGACCCTCGCCCACCAGCTGGCCCGGTTCGAGGGCTGGCGGTCCGCCGTCTTCCTGGACCGGCCGTTGCCGGTCCGGCAGCTCGACTCCTCGGGCAGCATCCCGGCCCGGATCGGCCGTCGCCTCACCAGCGGCGGCAGCTGGCTGGAGCTGCTCTACGGCATGCTCGTCCTGCCCATCCTGGGCTGGGTCGGCTACGCCTTCGTCGTCGGCTGCTGGGGGTCGGCCCTGCTCTTCCTCGCCTACCCGGCGTACGGCTGGGCCGACGTCGCCCAGGGACCGGCCCAGACCTGGGGACTTCCGTTCCTCCCGTCGGTCGCCGTTCACCTCGTCGCCGGTGCGTACGCCGCGATGATCGCCTCCTGGGTCGCGATCGGGGTCGCCCACGGCCAGCAGACCGTGGCCCGGCTGATGCTGGCCGAGAGCCGCGAGGAGGAGCTCACCGCCCGGGTCGAGACGCTGACCGAGTCGCGCGCCGGGCTGGTCGACGCCGTCGACGCCGAGCGCCGCCGGATCGAGCGGGACCTGCATGACGGGGCCCAACAGCGGCTCGTCGCCGTCGCCATGACGCTGGGGCGGGCCGGCCAGCAGTTCGAGGTCGACCCGGACAACGCCCGCCGGCTGGTCGAGGAGGCTCACGGCGAGACCAAGGCCGCGTTGGTCGACCTGCGCAACCTGGCCCGCGGGATCCACCCGGCCGTTCTGACCGACCGCGGCCTCGACGCGGCGCTGTCCGCGCTGGCCGAGCGCGCGCCGCTGCCGGTCGACGTCTCCGTCCTCGTCGAGCCGCGCCCGGCTCCGACCGTCGAGGCCGTCGCCTACTTCGTCGTGAGCGAGGCCCTGACCAACGTCGCCAAGCACGCCAAGGCCACGCGGGCCCGGATCACCGCACTGCGCTCGGGCAACCAGCTGACCCTCGAGGTCGTCGACAACGGCGTCGGGGGTGCGCATCTCGAGCCGGGGTCAGGCCTGTCCGGGCTGCGCGACCGGGCCCGCTCGGTCGACGGCTCCCTGACCATCACGAGTCCGGCCGGAGGGCCGACCGTCCTGCGAGTGGAGCTGCCATGCGAGTCGTGATCGCCGAGGACGCCGTCCTGCTCCGCGAGGGCATCTCGCGGCTGCTCACCGAGGCCGGCTTCGAGGTCGTGGCCGCCGTCGAGGACGGCGAGGCGCTGCTGCGCGCCGTCGAGGAGCATCAGCCCGACCTGTGCATCGTCGACGTCCGGATGCCGCCGACCTGGACCGACGAGGGCGTCCGCGCGGCCCTCGTGCTGCGCCGCCAGTGGCCCGACGTCGCCGTCCTCGTCCTGTCCCAGTACGTCGAAGAGACCTACGCGGTCGACCTCATCGCCGGCGACACCCGAGGCGTGGGCTACCTGCTCAAGGACCGCGTCGCCGACGTCGGCGAGTTCGTCGAGGCGCTGCGCCGGGTCGGCTCCGGCGGCACGGCCCTGGACCCCGAGGTCGTCGGCCAGCTGTTGGCCCGCAGCCGCCGCCGCGACCCGCTCGAGCGACTGACCCCACGAGAACGAGAAGTGTTGCGGTTCATGGCCGAAGGCCGTTCCAACGCGGCGATCGCCAGCCATCTCGTCGTGACCGACGGCGCGGTCGAGAAGCACGTCTCCAACATCTTCACCAAGCTCGACCTGCCGCAGGCGGAGCAGGACCACCGACGCGTGTTGGCGGTCCTGCGCTACCTCGACTCCACCGACCCCGTTGACCCCACCACCACCTAGGAGCTCGACCATGTCCACCATCACCCCGACCCAGCCGCCGCTGCCCCCGCCCCCGATGCAGCCGCCCGCGCCCCCGACCCAGCCGCCGGTCCCCCCGGCCGCGCGGCCGTCGTCGCGCACCGCGCTACGGGTCGGCGCCGTCATCACCGGTCTGCTGATCATCGTGGCCGCGCTCAACCTGTTCCAGCTGACCGTCGGCCGCGACCACGCGACCAGCCACTACTCCTTCGCGACCGGCTCCTCGACCCTGGTCCTGGCCTCCGACTCGGCCGACATCACCGTCGTGGCCGGTCAGACCGGTGCCCTCTCGGTCGAGCGGAGCGCCTCGATGGCGCACGGCCACAAGCTCGGCTCGCCGACCCTGTCCGGCAACACGCTGCGCCTGCCCGGTGACTGCCGGGGCTCGGCGCTGGGCTGGCTGACGTTCTGCTCGGTGCACTACGTGGTGCACGTGCCGACCGACCTCGCGCTCACTGTGCGGACCGGCTCGGGCGATCTCGACGTCCAGGACCTCTCGACCAGCAGCCTGTCGCTCAAGACCGGCTCGGGTGACGTCGACCTGTCCGCCGTCACGTCGCCGTCGATCTCGGCGAGCACCGGCTCGGGCGACGTCAGCGCTGACGACGTGGTCAGTGCCGACACCACGTTCGACACCGGCTCCGGCGACCTCGGCATCACGTTCGCCCAGGACCCGACGACGGTCAAGGCCTCGACCGGCTCGGGCGACCTCTCCCTCGCCGTGCCCCGGGACAGCGAGATCTACACCGTCCACCAGCACACCGGCTCGGGCGACTTCTCCAACCACCTGGTCTCCTCCGACCAGGCCCCGCCCGCGGGCGGCACCACCCGCGTGCTGACGGTGTCGACCGGCTCCGGCGACCTCTCGCTGGGCTACACGAGCTGACGGCGGGTGTTCCCACAGGCGGACCTCGCGTAGGTTCCGCCTGTGGGCATGCTCAGCAGTGTCGGCGTCGTGCTGCACCCGCAGCGCTCTCCCGACCAGGCGATCGCGCAGGTCGTGGCCTGGGCGAAGTCGCACAACCTCCCGGTCTACGCGCTGGCCGACGAGGTCAGCCGGATCGCCTGCGACGCCATCGCCGTCGACCCGGACCAGCTGGCCGAGCGGTCGAGCCTGGTGATCAGCCTCGGCGGTGACGGCACGATGTTGCGGGCGCTGCGCCTGGCCGGCGTCCACGGCCGTCCCGTCCTGGGAGTCAACTTCGGCCGGTTGGGCTTCCTGGCCGAGGTGGACATGGGTGACCTCGACGATGCCCTGTCCGCGGTCGACAGCCACGCCTACACGATCGAGCCACGCATGGCGGTGACCTGCAGCGTCTGTGACCCGACCCTGACGGCCTTCAACGACGTTGCGCTGGTTCGGATCCCGGGCGACAAGGTCGCTGCTGTCGAAGTAGTTGTCGATGCGCAACCTTTCGTCCGGTACGCCGCGGACGCCGTCATCATCGCGACGCCGACCGGCTCCACGGCGTACGCGTTCTCGGCGGGTGGGCCGATCGTCTCGCCGACGGTCGACGGCCTGCTCGTGATCCCTGCCGCCCCGCACTCGAGCTTCAACCGGGCCATCATGCTGAGCAGCAGTGAGCATCTCGAGCTGCGCGTGCTCGCCTCCAGCGGCCGTCTGGCGATCGAGATCGACGGGATCGTGAGTGGGCACGCCGGGCCGGGCGACACCCTGGTCTTCCGCACGGTGGCCGGCGCCGGTCAGGTGATCCGGCTGGGCCGTACGACGTTCTACGAGCGGGCTCGCCGCAAGCTGCAGGTCTCCGGCAGCGCCGAGGCCTTCTGACCTACGGGCTGACCCGAGCGCGATCGAGCGGCAACGCCTCCAGGCCATCGATGCTCGTCGCGTTCTTGGTCCGCCAGTAGTTGTCGAAGTACTCCTCGTCCCGCCGCTCGTGGTGCCGGTCGAGCAGGTCGCGGTCCTCGCGCAGGTCCATCAGAGGCACCGCGTAGCCGCAGCTGTCCGAGACCCGCTCCACGTCGACGACGACGATCGAGCGCTGGCCCTTGTCCTGGTCCTTGGCGAAGGCGCCGCGCAGCTGGGCGAACTCCGGGTCGTCAGCCAGGACGACGCGGCCAGAGCCGTGCAGCCGGACGATGTTGGGCGCGCCGTCGAACGCGCAGAACATCAGCACGATCCGGCCGTTCTCGCGCAGGTGGGCGATCGTCTCGGCGCCGGACCCGGTGTAGTCGAGGTAGGCGACCTCGAGCGGACCCAGGACCGCGAACGTGCCGGCCATGCCCTTGGGGGACACGTTGACCCGCCCGTCACCCGCCAACGGCGCCGTCCCGACGAAGAACACCGGCTGGGCCAGGAGGAAGCGCGCCAGACGTGGGTCAATCGACTCCAGAACCTTGCTCATGTCATCAGTGTCTACCCCAAGCGCGGCGCGCCGTCCGGCGATTTCACCTGGCAGGACTGCTCGGCCCGCGAGACATTGGGACTGGCAGCCTTACTCGGGGCTCGGCGCGGGCCAAGGCTCGCGTGACGGCTATGCCGATCGGCGGAGGGAGCAGTCGATGATCGACCATCGACCTCGGCTGCCGCTGACTGCCGGACCGCCGGCCAACCTCGGTGAACGGTGCGGATCTTGGCCGTTGCAGCTGGCGCCGCAGCTGACCAAGGTGCGCGCCTCGGTCGAGGAGCTGGCCCGCCGGCGCTACGCCCATCCGTCGCTCGACACGCCTGAGCCCTCGCTCCTGGGGGTGCTGGAACGGCTGGCCCTGGTGGTGAGCGAGCTGGGCGGCAACGCGTTGCGTCATGCGCAGGCTCCGGTGACCGTGAGCCTGGCCCGGCTGCCGCGCGGCTGGCTGCTCAACGTCTCCGACGGTGCCCCGGACACCGCCCCCTTGGTCGAGCCCCCGCAGGGCGACGAGGTCCGCCGGCACGGGCTCCAGGTCGTGGCGATCGTCTCCGCCGACGTCGGGTGGTACGCCGACAACGAGAGCAAGCACGTCTGGGCCGTGGTGCCGGACCGCACTCCGGACGGGCTCGCCGAGATCGTCCGCGGCTGACAGCTCAGCCGTTGAGGTCGAGCTCGTAGGCGTAGTTGACCGGCCCGTCCGGCCCACCCTCGCGGTGGGTGAAACCGAGGCTCTCGTACAGCGCCCGCGCGACCAGGTCGTCCTCGCCGGTGCCGAGGTCCATCGTGTCGGCCCCCCGCGCGCGGGCCAGACCGATCGCGCCCGTCATCAGAGCGCGACCCAGCCCGTGCCCACGCCGATCGGGTACGACGTAGAGCTCGGCCAGGTAGCACTCGAGACCGGGACTCCACAGCGCCGGCCGGAAGCGCAGCACCGCAACCCCCTCGATCACGTCCGCCCCGCCGAGCGACCCGAGCAACAGCGCCGTGTCGCCGCCTGCCACCAGGTCACGGACCCGCTCGGCAAGCTCGGGCGGCTCGGGCGTCGGGCTGTCGAACTCGCGGTTGAAGTCATAGAGCAGCTGGGCGGCCACGGCCGCATCGGTTGACCGGGCCAGGCGCACCTGGCTCTCGGCCCGTCCTTGCTGGCTCACCCGGCCGAACCTAGCCGCACCGACTCGGTGGGCGGCAGCCGTTTTCACCGATGGCTGGGGTGCCGCCACAGGTCACGCAGGGCCCAGGGCACGACGACGCCGCCGTAGACGACGATGCCGCCGATGCCGATGAAGAAGTGTGTGGCCAGATAGATGAAGCCGGCCAGCGGGATCAGCAACAGGACGGTCAGCACGATCCGGCCGGCCAGCCCGAACGACACCTCGGTCTTGGCGAAGCGGCCCGGACGGACCGGGTTGACCGGTGGCGGCCCCTGCGGCGGCGCGGTGCCATCCGCGGCGTCAGGGGCGAACGCGCGGTGCTGCACCGGTCCGGCGAAGTACTCGCTGTCCATGCTCTGGTTGTCGGCCGGTGCGCCCGGGCCCTGTAGGCGCTCGCCGAGCGCAGCGGTCCCGCCTCGACCAGACTCGCGGTCATGAGCGCTGACCCGTCGTACGACGTCGTGGTGCTCGGGACCGGCTCGGGCGGCAAGATCGCGGCGATCGAGCTCGCCCGGCAGGGCCGGTCGGTGCTGGCCGTCGAGGCCGGCCGGTTCGGCGGTGAGTGCCCGTACGTCGCGTGCGTGCCGGCGAAGTCGCTGCTGCTGTCCGCCCGAGCGGGCCTGACCTGGGCCGAGGCCGTCGTGCGCCGGGATGCAGCCGCGGGCGGGCGGGACGACACGGCTGCCGAGCGCAGCCTGACCGACGAGGGGGTCGCGGTCCTACGCGGCCGGGGTCGGCTCGACGGGACTGCCGAGGGAGG
This sequence comes from uncultured Actinomycetota bacterium, assembly GCA_963794535.1. Taxonomy (GTDB): domain Bacteria; phylum Actinomycetota; class Actinomycetes; order Actinomycetales; family CAVURS01; genus CAVURS01. Next base: position 180,730 of record CAWCEI010000010.1, on the reverse strand, counting down.
TCACCGCGTGGTCATCTCCCGCGCCGGCCAGGACGACGAGGTCGTGACGGCCGCCGCGGTCGTGCTGGGGACCGGAAGCTCGCCGACCGCGCCGCCGATCGAGGGTCTCGACGGGGTGCCGACGTGGACCAGCGACCAAGCACTGTCGGCGGACCACCGACCGGAGCGCCTGGTCATCCTCGGTGGCGGAGCCGTCGGGTGCGAGCTGGCGCAGGCCTTCGCCCTGCTCGGCGGTGTGGTGACGATGGTCGAGCTGGCCGACCGCCTGCTCCCGGGGGAGACCGGCTGGGTCGGCGAGATGGTCGCAGAAGTATTGCGGGACAACGGAGTTCGGGTGCTCGCCGGCACCAGGACCGAGCGGGTCGAGTCAGTCGACGGCGGTCGTGCCGTCCGGGTCGAGCTGGCCGGTGGCGAGTCGCTGACGGCGGACCGGCTGCTTGTCGCCGGCGGCCGGTCGCCCCGGTCCGACGGGCTCGGCCTCGAGGCCGTGGGCGCCCAGCTCGCCGACTCCGGCGCGGTCGTCATCGACCGACGGTGCCGGGTGCTCGACGGCTCCGGGCGCCCGATCGACGGCCTGTTCGCCGTCGGAGACGTGACGGCCGAGTCGTCGTACACGCACAGCGCCAACTACCAGGCCCGGATCGTGGCCGACGAGATCACCGGTCGTGGTCATGACGCCGACTACAGCGCGATCCCCCGCGCCGTCTATCTCGACCCGGCCGTCTACTGCGTCGGGCTGACCCCGGAGGGTGCGCGGCAGCAGGGGATCGACGTCCAAACGGCCGGTTTCGACGTCGGCGACGTCGAGCGGGCCGCCCTGCTCCGCGGGCTGCCGACGCCGGTGGGGCCGACGGACCCGCGCGGCCGGGTCGAGCTGGTGGTCGACGCGGCCACGGGCGTGCTGGTCGGCGCGGCCTGCGTCGGGCCCGAGGCCGACTCCTGGGGAGCCGAGCTGGCGCTCGCGGTCCGCGCCCGGCTGGATGTCGAGTTCCTGACCCAGCACGTGCGGGCGTTCCCGACCTGGTCCGAGGCGCTCTATCCGCCTGCGGCAGAGTTGGCCCATGAGTGATGCGCCCGGCCCGGCTCGGCACCACCGCGTCGTCATCGCCGGAGCCGGCTTCGCCGGGATCGGCGCGGCCATCCGGCTGCTGCAGTCCGGCGAGCGCGACCTGGTGGTGCTGGAGAAGGCCGACCAGATCGGGGGCACCTGGCGGGACAACAGCTACCCGGGCTGCGCCTGCGACGTGCCCTCGGTGCTCTACTCGTTCTCGTTCGCGCCCAACCCGTCGTGGAGCCGCGCGTTCTCCGGCCAGGCCGAGATCTGGACCTACCTGCAGGGCTGTGTGGACCGGTACAACCTGGGTCCCTTCCTGCGGTTGGGGGTCGAGCTCGAGCAGGCGGCCTGGGACGACGCGGCCCAGCTCTGGCGGATCAGGACCAGCGACGGTGACCTGACCTCTGACGTGTTCGTCGCCGCCACCGGGGCGTTGTCCGAGCCACGGATCCCGGACCTGCCGGGCCTGGACACCTTCGCCGGCCCGGTCTTCCACTCGGCCCAGTGGCGGCACGACATCGACCTGACCGGTCGTGACGTGGCCGTCGTCGGCACCGGCGCCAGCGCGATCCAGTTCGTGCCGAAGATCGTCCCGCAGGTCAGTCGGCTCACGGTGTTCCAGCGGACGGCGCCCTGGATCATCGCCCGCCCCAACGCGCGGCTGCGCAGCGGGACCCAGCACACCTACCGTCGGTTCCCGTTGGTGCAGCGGATGGCTCGCGGCGGTGTCTACGCCGGCCTCGAGCTGCTCGCCTTCGCCCTGCTGCATCCGTGGGCTGCCCGGCGGCTGCAGCGAGCGGCCGAGCTGAACCTGCGCCGGCAGGTCAAGGACCCGCAGCTGAGGACGGCCCTCACCCCGGACTACACGTTGGGCTGCAAGCGAATCCTGTATTCCGCCGACTACCTGCCGGCCATCCAGAGCGACAACGTCCGGGTCGAGACGACCGCGGTCGCGCGGGTGCTGCCGCATGCGGTGGTCGGCGCTGACGGGGTCGAGCATCCGGTCGACACGATCATCCTGGGCACCGGCTTCCACGTCACCGACCAGCCGATCGCCGACCGGATCGTCGGCCGCGACGGCCGGACTCTGGCCGAGCACTGGAAGGGCAGCCCGCAGGCCTACAACACGGTGACGGTCAACGGCTTCCCCAACCTCTTCCTCCTCGTCGGGCCGAACAGCGGCCAAGGCCACACGTCGGTCGTGATCATGGCCGAGGCCGGCATCGCCCACCTGCTCGCCGCGCTGGCGCACCTGCGGGCCACCGGCTCCGCCGCCCTCGAGCCCAGTGCTGCCGCCCAGGCCGCGTTCGTCCGGGAGGTCGACCGGCGGATGCAGAGCACCGTCTGGAGCGTCGGGGGCTGCCGCAGCTGGTACCTCGACGAGACCGGTCGCAACTCGACGCTCTGGCCGGGGTTCACGATGCCGTTCCGCCGGCGGCTGCGGACGCTGGAGCCGGCCGACTACGTGCTGACCCCGCGCCGGGTCGCGGCATGAGCCCGCGCCGCCGCGCCCGGACGCCCTCCGGCCTGAGCCCACTGCGCGGCCGGGTCGTCCTGGTGACGGGAGCGGCGCGGGGCATCGGTGAGGCGGTGGCCCGCGAGGTTGCGGCACGAGGCGGCCAGCTGGCCCTCGTCGGTCTGGAACCGCAACGGCTGCAGGCGATCTCGCAGGAGCTGTCGACCGAGCTCGGGCCGCAGCACTACTGGGCCGAGGCCGACGTCACCGACCAGAGCGCGCTGGACAAGGCGGTCATGGGGGCGGTCGAGAACCTCGGCGGCATCGACGTCGTCGTCGCCAATGCCGGCATCGCCAACACCGGCACGGTGGCGACCAACCCGCCTGATGTGTTGGCCCGCACGGTCGAGGTCAACCTGATCGGAGTCATGCGCACCGTCAGCGCCACGCTGCCCCATGTCGTCGACGCCCGCGGCCACTACCTCCTCGTCGCGTCCGTCGCGTCGTTCACCGTCGCCCCCGGTCTCGCGGCGTACTGCGCGTCGAAGGCCGGCGTCGAGGCGTTCGGTGACGCCTTCCGGCTCGAAGTGGCCCACCAGGGCGTCACGGTCGGCACGGCGCACCCGATCTGGGTCGACACCGACCTCGTCCGGGACGCCAAGGAGGACCTGCCGCTCTTCCGGCAGAGCATCGAGCGGATGCCCGGTCCGCTGGGCCGGCAGATCGACGTCGAGACCTGCGCCCGGCTCATGGTCGAAGGCATCGAAGCCCGGCGGCCCAAGGTCTTCGTGCCGCCGTCGGTCGGCTCGGTCTTCCACGCCCGGGGCCTGCTGACGACCAACGTCGTACGCCGCGCGATGGCGCGTGAGGCGGCCCGTTCGGTGCCGCGGCTCGAGGAGCAGGTGCGTGATCTTGGCCGTGCCTACGGCCGGCACTCGACCGGCCTCGGCGACGGTTAGTCAGTCCCGCAACAGGTTTCGGGCGATGACGAGGCGCTGCACCTGGTTGGTCCCCTCGAAGATCTGCGTGACCTTGGCCTCGCGCAGATAGCGCTCCACCGGGAAGTCCTTGGTGTAGCCGGCGCCCCCGAGCACCTGCACGGCATCGGTCGTGACCCGCATCGCGGCGTCGGTGGCGATCAGCTTGGCGCAGGCGGCGGCCCGGGTGAAGCGGATGCCGCGGTCGCGCATCCGCGCGGCGTGCAGGTAGGTCGCGCGAGCCGCCCCGACCGCCGCGGTCATGTCGGCCAGCAGGAACTGCAGGCCCTGGAACTCGCCGATCGCCTTCCCGAACTGCTCGCGCTGCTTCGCATAGGCCACCGCGACGTCGAGGGCCGCCTGGGCCAGCCCGGTCGCGGCGGCGGCTATGCCCAACCGGCCGGAGTCGAGGGCGGACAACGCGATCCGCATGCCCATCCCGGGCGCGCCGACCAGCCGGTCGCCGCTGACCCGGACGTCGTCGAGGTTGACCAGCGTCGTCGACGACGCGGTCAGCCCCATCTTGCGCTCGGGCGCCCCGAAGGACAGCCCGTCGACGCCCGCGTCGACGAGGAAGCAGGACAGCCCGCGGGTCGGGTCGTCGTCCGTGCGGGCGAAGACCGTGTAGAAGTCGGCGTGCCCGCCGTGGGTGATCCAGGACTTCGTGCCGGACAGCCGCCAGCCGTCGCCGTCGGGCCGGGCCCGGGTGGCGATGGCCGAGACGTCCGACCCCGCCTGGGCCTCGGACAGGCAGTAGGCCCCGAGCAGGTCGCCGGTCAGCAGCCGCGGCAACAGCGCCGCGCGCTGCTCGACCGTGCCGAACTCGGCCAGCGGGTAGCAGGACAGGCTGTGCACCGAGACCCCCACCGCCACGCTCATCCAGGCCGAGCCCAGCTCCTCGAGCATCTGCAGGTAGGTCTCGTACGGCTGAGCCCCGCCGCCGTACTCCTCGGGGTAGGGCAGGGACAGCAGGCCGCTGCTGCCGAGCAGGCGGAACGCGTCCCGCGGGAAGGTGCCGGCCTCCTCGGCCGCCGCCGCAGCGGGAGCCAGCCGGTCGGCGGCGATCTGCCGGGTGAGCTTGATCAGCTCCTCGGCTTCGGGGGAGGGGAGGAGTCGGTCGAGCGGCACCGTCCGACCATACGCGGGACGGACGGGCGGCTCACCGGGCTGGATCGTCCGCCGAACGCGCCACAAATGGGTCAAGTGCCTTGTGGGTGCCCGGGGAGGATGCTGGACTAGGCGCGTGACCCCGACTTCCGCCGATGGCTGGCACCCGACGGAACGCCCCGGGTCCGGCGACGCCGCCGTCTTCTTCGACGACGGGATCACCCTGGTCATGCTGTCCGGCGAGGTCGACCTCGCCCTCGGCGACGACCTCGAGTACGCCGGGCGGGACGCGATCGACCGAGGCGCGCCGGTGCGGGTCGACGTCTCGCGGGTGACCTTCATCGACTCGGTCGGGCTGGGCTTCCTGGCCCGGATCGCCTCGGCCGAGCGGGAGAACGGCCGGCGGCTGCCCCTGGCCGGGGCCCGCCGCAACATCCAGGAGTCGATCCAGCTGGTCGGCCTGACCGAGCTGATCGAGTTCGTCGAGGTCGCCGCGAACGGCACGACCACCGCAGAGGGGTAGCCGTGAACTGGACGACGACCTGGAACGACCTCACCCACCTCGACGTCCCGGTCATCGAGAAGGTCCTGCGGACCGTCATCGTCTACGGCGGGCTGGTCATCCTGCTGCGCTTCGCGGGCAAGCGGGTGCTGAGCCAGCTCAACACGTTCGACCTGGTGGTCGTGCTGCTGCTCTCGAACGTCGTGCAGAACGCCGTGATCGGCCCGGACAACAGCCTGGTCGGCGGGCTGATCGGCGCGGCGGTGCTGATCGCGGTCAACGCCCTCTGGGAGCGGATCGCCACCTCGTCCGACGGCTCGGCCCGGATCGTGGAGGGGTCGGCGACGATCCTGGTGCGCGACGGCGTGCCGGACAAACACGCCATCGCCCGGGTCGGCCTGCGGGTGCCCGAGGTCATGGCCGCCCTGCACCGTCAGGGCGCGGACCGGGTCGAGGACGTCGAGATGGCCTCCCTCGAGCCGGGCGGTGCGATCCGCATGGAGCTGACCCAGGACGCCCGCTCGGCGTCGTACGGCGAGCTCCGGGCCGCGGTCACCGAGCTGCGCGACCATCTCGACGAGCGCCTGGCCGCGATGGAGGCGACGCTCGAGAAGGCCATGGCCGCAGCGGTCAGGGCAGCGCCCAGTCCACCGGCTCCGCTCCCTGGTCCACCAGCAGCTGGTTGACCCGGCTGAACGGTCGCGAGCCGAAGAAGCCGCGCTCCGCGGACATCGGGCTCGGGTGAACGCTCTCGACGCGTGGCGTGTCGCCGAGCAGGTCGCGGATGCTCTGCGCGTCGCGCCCCCACAGCAGCGCGACCAGCGGCTTGCGTCGGGCGACGAGGGCCTGGATCGCTTGGGCCGTAACGGTTTCCCAGCCCTTGCCGCGATGGCTGCCGGGCAGTCCGGGCTTGACGGTCAGCACCCGGTTGAGCATCAGGACACCTTGGTCGGACCACGGTGAGAGGTCGCCGGATGTCGGCGCGGGCAGGCCGAGGTCGGTCTGCAGCTCGCGGAAGATGTTCTGCAGGCTGCGCGGCAGCGGGCGCACGTCCGGCGCGACGGAGAAGGACAGGCCGACCGGGTGGCCCGGGGTCGGATAGGGGTCCTGGCCCATGATCAGGACCTTGACGTCGGCCAGCGGCCGGTGGAAGGCGCGGAGCACGTTGTCGCCGGCCGGCAGGTAGCCGCGGCCGGCCGACACCTCACCGCGCAGGTAGCCGCCGAGCTCGGTGATCTGCCCCGCGACCGGCTCCAGCGCCTCCGCCCAGCCCGGGTCGACCAGCTCCGGCAGGGCCTTCGGCGACATGCCCAGGACCCTAGCCATGCCTCGGGTTCGGCGGCAGCAGCTGGGCGCCGGCACCGCGCGCCGCCATGACGTCGCCCGGGTTGGACAGGGCGCAGGTCTTCAACGACAGGCAGCCGCAGCCGATGCACGAGCTGAGCCGGTCGCGCAGCCCTTCCAGCGCGGCGATCTGCTCGTCCAGCCGGGTCCGCCAGCTCCGCGACAGCCGCTCCCAGTCCGCCTTGGTCGGGGTGCGCTCAGCCGGCAGCGAGCCCAGCGCCGTACGGATCTCCTCCAGGGAGAGGCCGACCTGCTGGGCCGCCCGGATGAAGGCGACCCGGCGCAGCTCGACCCGGGCGTAGCGGCGCTGGTTGCCGGCGGTCCGCTCCGAGTGCAGCAGCCCCTCGGACTCGTAGTAACGCAGCGCCGACGTCGCGACCCCACTGCGCGTCGCGAGCTGGCCGATGGTCAGGTGCGGCGGCAGGGCGTGCCCACGACGGAGCGGTGTCGAGGTCATTCGGCCAGTATCCCTTGACTTCAAGTTAACTTCATATTGTTGCCTTGAGGACATGACCGGATATGACGACCTCCTGCCGCTGATCTCGCGGATGAGTGGCGACGAGAAGCACGACGCGGCCGCCTTCAGCACCCTCGACGTCCTGTGGACCCTGTACGACGGGGTCCTCGACGTGAGCCCGGACCGGGTCGACGACCCGGACCGCGACCGGTTCGTGCTGTCCAAGGGCCACGGGCCGATGGCCTACTACGCGGTGCTCGCGGCCAAGGGCTTCCTCGACCCGGCCGAGCTCGACACCTGGCTCGGCTACGGGTCGCGGCTCGGCGGGCACCCGGACCGCACCCTCGTGCCGGGCGTCGAGGTGTCGTCCGGGTCGCTCGGCCACGGCCTGGGCCTGGCCGTCGGGATGTCGGTCGGGCTCGGCATCCAGGGCCGCACCACACCGCGCGTCGTCGTCCTCGTCGGCGACGGCGAGCTCGACGAGGGCAGCAACCTGGAGGCGATCCAGTACGCCGGCAGGGCTGGCCTGGGCAACCTGACGGCCGTCGTCATCGACAACGAGTCGGCCGCGCTCGGCTGGCCCGGCGGCATCGCCAGCCGGTTCGAGGTCGAGGGCTGGCAGTCGACCGACGTCGACGGGCACAACCGCGACGCGCTGCGCCGCGTGCTGGGTCGGGCGCTGGAACCCGTTGCAGCCCAAGGAGTCCCACACGTCGTCGTCGCTCACGTCGAGCCCGACGACGACGAGGAGGAGGAGTGATGACCAGCTCGACCATGACCAGCTCGACGATGACCGCACGACCATGACCGAGACCAAGCGCCGGTCGGAGACCATGCGGGAGCGGTTCTACCGGATCGTGCCCGAGCTGCTCGACGACGAGCCGTCGTCGGCTCTGGTGCTGGCCGTGATCGGGTCCGGCTACCTCGACCCCGAGGCCAAGGCCCGGCTGGCCCACCGGATCGTCGACGTCGGCATCCGGGAGCAGCTCCTGGTCAGCGTCGCCGGCGGTCTGGCCCTCACCGGAGTCCGGCCGCTGGTCCACACCTTCGCGCCGTTCCTGATCGAGCGGCCGTTCGAGCAGGTCAAGCTCGACCTCGGCCACCAGGGCGTCGGCGCCCTGCTCGTCGGTGGCGGCGGCTCCTACGACTGGCCCGAGGGTGGCGAGACCCACTTCGGCCGGCGGGACGTCGCCCTGCTGGACACCCTCGACGGCTGGACCGTGCACGTGCCCGGCCACGCCGACGAGGCGGAGACGATGCTGCGCCAGGGCATGCGCCGGCGCGACGCCGTCTATGTCCGGCTGGGCGAGGCGAGCAACCCCGAGGCCTTCGATGTCCGGCTGCCCCGGCTGCACGTCGTACGACGGGGGAGCAACGAGGCCAAGGCGGCCGTCGTCGCCGTCGGCCCCATGCTGTCGCGGACCCTCGCGGCGACCCGGGGCCTCGACCTGACCGTCGCCTACGCCCCGACCGTCCGCCCGTTCGACCGCGAGGGCCTGCGCTCGCTGACCGGCTCGGACACCGTTGTCCTGGTGGAGCCCTACCTGGCCGGCACCTCGGTCGGCCGGGTCAACGAGGCGCTGCAGGACCGCCCGCACCGGGTGCTCGGGCTCGGCGTGGGCCGGGCCGAGCTGCGCCGCTACGGGACGATGGCCGAGCACGACCGGGCGCACGGCCTCGACCCGGCCGGGATCCGGGCGGCGATCACGGCCTTCCTGGGGTGACGGCGGGGGTGACGGCGGGGGTGACGGCGGGGGCACCCGCCCTCCTACACTCCGCAGGTGCACCACTACGACAAACAGACAGCGGCCCTCGGCGAGGCGGTCCTCGGCTACGCCCTGGCCCGGCTCGAGCTCGACCCGGTGCCGCTCGACGGGCCGAAGAGCGTCGAGGACCTGGACCAGATCACCGACCTCCAGGTGAGCGAGGCGGGCATCGGTGGCCAGGCTGCGCTCGACCTGTTCGCCAAGGAGCTGGCTCCGGCCTGCATCTCGATCGACCATCCGCGCTACCTGTCGTTCATCCCGTGCGCACCGACCGAGGCGAGCTCGCTGTTCGACCTCGTCGTCGGGGCCTCCGCCCTCTACGGCGGCTCGTGGCTCGAGGGGGCGGGAGCGGTCTACGCCGAGAACGCGGCGCTGCGCTGGGTCGCCGGCCTGGCCGGACTGCCCGAGGGGGCCGGCGGTGTGTTCGTGCCCGGCGGCACCGTCGGCAACCTGTCGGCCCTGGTCACGGCCCGGCACGCCGCGAAGACCGCCCACGCCGGCGACCTGCCCCAGCGCTGGAAGGTCGCGGGCACGTCCCAGACCCACTCCTCGGTCAAGAGCGCGTGCGACGTCATGGACGTCGACTTCATCGGCGTTCCGGTCGACGACAACGGCCGGCTGACCGGGGCCAACCTGCGCGAGACCATCGAAAGCGTTGGTGCTGAAGGGCTTTTCGCGGTCGTGGCCACGGCCGGCACGACCAACTTCGGCATCGTCGACGACCTGGCGTCGGTGGCCGAGGTCTGTCGCGAGCTCGGCGTCTGGTTCCACGTCGACGGCGCCTACGGTGGCGCCGGCCTCGCCGCGCCGAGCATCCGGCACCTGTACGCCGGCATCGAGCATGCCGACTCGTTCACCGTCGACCCGCACAAGTGGTTCTTCGCGCCGTTCGACTGCTGCGCGCTGATCTACCGCGACCCGGCGGTGGCCAAGGCCGCGCACACCCAGAAGGCCGGCTACCTCGACGTCCTCACCGACGCGAGCGACTGGAACCCCTCCGACTACGCCATCGGGCTGACCCGGCGGGCCCGGGGGTTGCCGTTCTGGTTCTCCCTCGTCTCCAACGGCAGCGCGAAGTACACGGCGGCCGTCGAGCGCACCCTGACCATCACCCGGCACGCGGCGAGTGAGATCAAGAAGCGCAAGTACGTCGAGCTGCTCCGCGCCCCCGACCTGTCGGTCGTGGTGTTCCGCCGGATCGGCTGGACGCCGCAGCAGTACCAGGTCTGGTCCGACCGGCTGCTGGCGGCCAACTTCGCGTTCGTCGTACCGACGACGCACGAGGGCGAGACCGTCACCCGGTTCGCCGTCGTCAACCCGCGGACCACCAAGTCGGACATCAACGCCATTCTGGACACGATGGCATGACCGCGGCCCTTCACGGCTCACCCTGCGAGGCGAATGACACGGCTGTCATTTCCCCCTACGATGACGTCGGTCGAGTTTCAGCTGGAGGAGCTTTCATGGACGCCGCGCAGGTTGCCGGCAGCGCGGGCGACGACGACGCCCCGGAGCTGTCGACCCGCGACCGCGAGATCCTGGCGTTCGAGCGGCAGTGGTGGAAGTACGCCGGAGCCAAGGAGCAGGCGGTCCGCGAGCTGTTCGACATGTCGGCGACGCGGTACTACCAGGTGCTCAACACCCTGATCGACTCGCCCGCCGCCCTCGCCTTCGACCCGATGCTGGTCAAGCGGCTGCGCCGGATGCGGGCCACCCGCCAGCGCGCCCGGTCGGCCCGACGCCTGGGCATCCGGCTCTGACCCACCGGTCCGCCGGTTGACCTCAGTTAGCCTGCTGGCGTGTCCCAGCCGCCCGTGAACCAGCGCCCGCAGGGTCCCTCGGGACCGCCGCCGGGTGCACTTCGGCCCGGTCCGTCGCACCCGCCGCGCTCCGGCGCCCATCGCCCTCGACGGCCGTTATGGCACGACATCGTCCCGGCCGCCGTCGTCGTCATCGCCGTCGTCGCCCTGGTGTTCGGGTTCTACCAGCTCAAGGACAGCGTGCTCGGCACCACGTCGAGCAGCACCTCGGACACCCCGGACAGCAGCGACCAGGACCAGCAGCCGAACGCCCCGACCGCGCCGTTGACCACCTCGCCGTCCGCGACCAGCACGGCCAGCCCGTCCAGCACCTCGAGCCCGCCCCCACCCGCTCAGACCGTGAACCATGACGTGCGGGTGAAGGTCTACAACGCCACCAGCCGGACCGGGCTGGCCAAGGGCGCGGCGAGCAAGCTCGGCGGTTCCGGCTGGAAGGCCAGCTCGGCCGGCAACCAGACCGGCTTCGGCGGCTCGACCACCGTCTACTACACCCGGCCCACGCTGCGGGCCACGGCGAAGGCGATCGCGAAGGACCTCGGGGGATACCCGGTCAAGCTGAGTACGGCGTACGGCTCGTCCGGCGTCGTCGTCGTCCTGGCCGGCGACTACTCCGGCTGACGCCTCCTCCCCCGGGGCTCGGGCCGGTCGAACGGGCCGGACCGGCATTTGCACTCGGAGGGGGAGAGTGCTCATGATGGGGGTTAGCACTCTCACTTGGTGAGTGCCAACCACAGCCACATCCCGGACCTGCACGGAGGACCCACCCGAATGGCCAAGATCATCGCGTTCGACGAGGAAGCGCGGCGTGGTCTCGAGCGCGGCATGAACCAGCTCGCAGACGCCGTCAAGGTGACGCTCGGCCCCAAGGGCCGCAACGTCGTCCTGGAGAAGAAGTGGGGCGCTCCCACCATCACCAACGATGGGGTGAGCATCGCCAAGGAGATCGAGCTCGAGGACCCGTACGAGAAGATCGGCGCGGAGCTCGTCAAGGAGGTCGCCAAGAAGACCGACGACGTCGCCGGTGACGGCACGACGACCGCCACCGTGCTGGCCCAGGCGCTGGTCCGCGAGGGCCTGCGCAACGTGGCCGCCGGCGCCAACCCGATGGCGCTCAAGCGCGGCATCGAGAAGGCCACCGCCGCCGTCTCCGAGCACCTGCTCAACATGGCCGTCGACGTCGAGACCAAGGAGCAGATCGCGGCGACCGCCTCGATCTCCGCCGGTGGCGACGCCGAGGTCGGCGAGCTGATCGCCGAGTCGATGGACAAGGTCGGCAAGGAAGGCGTCATCACCGTCGAGGAGAGCAACACCTTCGGGCTCGAGCTCGAGCTCACCGAGGGCATGCGCTTCGACAAGGGCTACATCTCGCCGTACTTCTGGACCGACGCCGAGCGCATGGAAGCGGTCTTCGAGGACCCCTACATCCTCATCGCCAACTCCAAGATCAGCTCGGTCAAGGACCTGCTCCCGTTGCTGGAGAAGGTCATGCAGTCCGGCAAGTCGCTGATGATCATCGCCGAGGACGTCGAGGGCGAGGCCCTGGCCACGCTCATCGTCAACAAGGTCCGGGGCACCTTCAAGTCCGTCGCCGTCAAGGCTCCGGGCTTCGGTGACCGCCGCAAGGCCATGCTGACCGACATCGCCACCCTCACCGGCGGCCAGGTCATCTCCGAGGAGGTCGGCCTCAAGCTCGAGACCGCCACCATCGACCTGCTCGGCCGGGCCCGCAAGGTCGTCGTCACCAAGGACGAGACGACGATCGTCGAGGGCGCCGGCGACCCGGAGCAGATCGCCGGCCGGGTCAACCAGATCCGCAACGAGATCGAGAAGAGCGACTCCGACTACGACCGCGAGAAGCTGCAGGAGCGGCTGGCCAAGCTGGCCGGCGGCGTTGCGGTCATCAAGGTCGGCGCGGCCACCGAGGTCGAGCTCAAGGAGCGCAAGCACCGGATCGAGGACGCCGTCCGCAACGCGAAGGCGGCCGTCGAGGAGGGCATCGTCGCCGGCGGCGGCGTGGCCCTCGTCCAGGCCGGCAAGCTGGCGTTCGAGAAGCTCGACGTCGAGGGCGACGAGGCCACCGGCGCGAACATCGTCAAGGTGGCCATCGAGGCTCCGCTCAAGCAGATCGCGATCAACGCCGGTCTCGAGGGCGGCGTCGTGGCCGAGAAGGTCCGCGGCCTGGAGGCCGGTTGGGGTCTGGACGCGGCCACCGGTGAGTACGTGAACATGATCAAGGCCGGGATCATCGACCCGGCCAAGGTGACCCGGTCGGCGTTGCAGAACGCCGCGTCGATCGCCGCGCTGTTCCTCACCACCGAGGCCGTCATCGCCGACAAGCCGGAGAGGGCCCCCGCGGCCGCTCCGGGCGGCGGCGACATGGGCGGCATGGACTTCTGAGTCCAGCGCCACCCGGCAAGCCCAGCACTTCCAGAAAGAACTGCAAGAACAGCCAGCCCTGATCGGGGCCCCGGCCGACCCACTCCACTGGGTCAACCGGGGCCCCGTTCGGCTGTTACGACCTTTACTGGCTGGCTCAGGCGAACATCGAGGTGTTCTGCTGCTCGGCCTCCGCATACTGCTGGCCGGCCTGGGCCAGCAGCCGCGAGATGTGGTCCAGCGACCCGCGGACCCGGGCCTGGGTGCCGCGCCACTCGTGCGCGACGCCCTGGAACCGGCTGGCCGCTGACCCGGTCCAGGCGTCCTGGAGCCCGGTCAGCCGGGCCATCATGGCGCTGACCTGGGCGTCGATGTCCGCGCTGATCCGGTTGATGTCGCCGGAGGCTGCGGTGATCCGGTCGGTGTCGACCTGGAACTGGCTGCTCATGGAGCGGTCCCTTCTGCGGTTGGTTGGTGTCTCGGCCGCCGACGCTAGGCGCTCCGGCCGGGTCGGCCGGCCCGTTGTCCACAGGCAGCCCCTACGCTCCGAGTCGTGACCGTGCTCGTCGACCCACCCCGCTGGCCCGCCCACGGCCGGCTGTGGAGCCACCTGGTCAGCGACAGCTCACGCGCGGAGCTGCATGACTTCGCCGCGCGCCTGGGCATCCCCGAGCGGGCCTTCGACGGCGACCACTACGACATCCCGCAGGAGCGGTACGACGAGGTGGTCGCCGCCGGTGCGACCCCGGTCGACGGTCACGAGCTGATCCGCCGGCTGATCCGCAGTGGCCTGCGGATCCCCCGCCGCGACCGCTGACGAGAGTCAGCACCACGACGACGTATTCACCGTCCAGGCGCTGACACGTCGGGCGGCGGTCCGTCCGCTAGCTGGGCCAGCTCGGCGGCCAGGTTGGCCCGGGCCGGCTGTTCCCACGCGGCGTACCCGGTCGGGGTGAGGTAGATCCGCGGCCGCCCGGCGAGGCCGCGCAGGATGGCCCCCCGGCCGGCCCGGAAGGCGGGATCCGGCACGTGCGCGTACTCCCGCCGTACGTCGGCGGCGTAGGCGGCATAGCGCGCCGGGTCGGCGCCCAGGATGGCCAGGTCGGCGTCGCTCAGCACGATCTCGTCGGCCCCTACGGCCTCGTGGCTCGCCGTCATCCGCACGAGCTCGGCCACCTCGCCGACGACCCCGGCCTCGACCCCCAAGGCGGTCAGCACCGTCTCGGCCAGGACGGCGCTGGCCTCCTCGTTGGCCCCGGCGGCGGCCTGGGGTTGGTACACCGCGTCGTGGAACCAGGCGGCCAGCCGGACGGCGTCCGGCCGCTCGGCGTGCGCCGCGAGCCGGTCGACCGCGGCCAGGACCTCGGCCAGGTGTCGCCCGTCGTGATAGTGCCGGGCCGGCTCGGCGTAACGGTCCAGCAGGTCCTGGCCGGCGGCCCGGGCCGCCACCTGGTCAGCAGCCTGGTCAGTGGCCTGGTCAGCGGCCAGGGTCACCCGCCCGATCAGGTCGGTCCAGCTGGTCAGCACGCGCGCCAGGTTAGCCAGGCCGGCCATCCCGGGTAGCCTGGCCGCGCCACCGCCACCAAGCCCGGAACGGAGCCTGAAAGATGGGGCAGTCCCTCCCACCGCCCGCCACGCTCGACCTGGTCGGCAGCTACGCCCGCCGGACCGGCGCGACCGTCGACCTGCTGTTGGCCCGCTCGGACCTGCCGAACAGCACGGGCCCACTGGAGGTGCACCTCAAGCGCGGCTCGAAGTCGGTGACCGGCACGGCGTCGGTGCGGGCATCCGGCGAGGGCTCCGATGTGGTCGCCAGCGTCCCGGCCAAACACCTGGGCGACGGCACCTGGACGATCCAGCTCGGGGTCAAGGGCGACGACGGCCTCGTCCCGGTCTCGGCCCGGCTGTTGGTCCAGGGTCAGCGCCCGGTCGTCCTGCTGTGGGGCGAGAAGGGCCAGAAGTCGGCCGTGCCGACCTCTCACGCCAACCGGACCGGGATGGCCCGCCGGGTCGCGGTGACCGGCGGCAAGGCGCTCGACAAGGGCCTCAAGGTGCTGCCCGACCCGGCCGCGGCCAAGGTCCGTACGACGGTCAAGAAGGTCGCCAAGAGCGTCCTGCACTAGCCCGTTCGCTCGTTCGCTAGCCGCTGAGCTGGCCCACCAGGTCGGCGAAGACCTCCCGTACGGCGCTCTGCCCGGCCTCGCCCGTGGTCCCGCGCCCGCGGCGCAGGCCGGGGAGCTTCTTCCAGCCCGGGAAGGACAGCAGCCACTCCGGGTCGACGGCCCGGCTGCGGTCGAGCAGGACGTCGGGCACCTCCTGCGGGTCGTCGCTGAGCGCGGCGCTGACCCACTCGTCGTACCCGGGCAGGATCCCCTTGCGCGAGGCGTCCGGGAACAGGACCAGACCCGTGCCCGTGCCGGTCGTGGCGACCTCGATCACCTGCAGGTCCGGGCGCTGCTCGCGCAGGGCGTCCAGGGCCTTGAAGACGTCGCCGGTCCAGTACTTCGTGTGCCGCCGGCGGGCGGCCTCGTCGACCGACCGGGGGAGCATGTCGTCGAAGACGACGACGCTGGCCGGGGTGGTGAACCGCTCCACGGCCAGGTAGTCGCGCAGGACGTACTCGGCCAGGTGCATCCCGTCGATGAACGACAGGTCCAGCACCGGGATCGGGAGATGGGCCAACGGCTCCTTGCGGGCGAAGAACTCATCGCTCGTGGTCCGGGCGAGGTGCACGTCGGCCAGGATCTCCGCGCGGATGTTGAAGTCCGGGTCGATCCCGACGCTCGGCACACGGGTCAGGGACATGCTGTAGCCGGACTCGATCCCGATCTCGAGGTAGGTGCGGGGCCGGGTGAGCTCATGCAGCTTGGCGAGGAACTGGTGGCGGTTCACAGGGACACTGTGCCGGTCCGCGCAGCGATCGTCACGTTTGCCTCGCAACGTGGACGCCTCGCCCATCTGGCCTAGTCCGGAGGAGGTCGGCCATCGGACTGACGTTGCGAACCATGGCTCAAGGGGCCGATCTACCCAGACGACACGAATCATCATGACCCCGGGGACCGCATTCCATGACTCGGCCTCGACGACGAGCCCGGCGTACGACTTCATCGCGCGCCCGAAGAACGCCTCGTCGTCCGGCAACCCGACCTTCGGCGGGGTTCCGGTGTCGGCCCAGCCGGCAGCGGTCCTGGCCTCGGTGTACGTCCCGGAGAAGCCGCCGGGCTTCTCCCGCCCGCAGAAGATCGTGGTCGGCGTCGTGCTGGCCGCGGTGCTCGGGCTCCTGGCCTCGTTCGGCTGGTCGGTCGGCTGGCGGGCCTACCAGGAGCACCGCCGGGCCGGTCAGGTCGCGGCCACCCACGTCGTCCTCCCGGACAGCATCGTCGGGATGAGCAAGAAGGGCGGCGCCCTCCAGGTGCAGGTGGACAAGCTGGTCCGCCAGATCAACACGCCCACGCCCGCGCAGGGCGCGGCCTACGCCGCCACCAAGTCGCGGACCGCGCTCGTGCTGGCCGGCACCTACGCCATGTCCGACAAGGACCAGCAGGACTACCTCGCCGGGGTCGCCGAGTCGGTCCGGGCCATGGGCATCACGCTCAGCCCGGTCGACGCCGGCCACCTCGGCGGCCAGATGACGTGCGGCAGCGCGGCCAAGGGCAACCAGACCCTGTGCGCCTTCACCGATGTCGCGGCGTACGGCGTCCTGGTCGTGCCCGGCAAGGGCACCGACGCGGTGCAGACCGCCGGTGCCTTCCGGACAGCGGTCGAGCGCCGGAGCTGAGGCTCAGCCGGCGCTGGCCGGCCGGGCCGCCAGGGTGACCGACACGTTGATCTGCTTGCCGCCCCGGATCAGGGTCAGGGTGACCTTGTCGCCGACCGCCCGCTCGCGCACCTGAGCGGTCAGGGACAGGGAGCCGTTGACCGGGTCCTTGTCGATCGCGATCACCGAGTCGCCCGCCTTGAGGCCGGCTGAGGCGGCCGGGGTGCCCGAGGAGACCTTGGCGATGACCGCGGCCGCGCGCTGCGCGCCGGCCAGGTTGACCGAGCCGTCCTGCAGGCTCACGCCGAGGTACGGGTGCTTGACCGTCCCGGTCGAGATCAGCTGCTGCGAGATCGTCTTGGCCTCGTTGATCGGGATCGCGAAGCCCAGCCCGATGTTGCCGGCCTCACTGGACCCGCCGAACGCGCTGTTGTTGCCGAGCGAGGCGATCGAGGAGTTGATCCCGATGACCTGGCCGTTGGCCGTGACCAGCGCGCCACCGGAGTTGCCCGGGTTGATCGCGGCGTCGGTCTGGATGGCGTTGGTGATGACCGCGTCGCCACCGCTGCTGTCCGCGCCCTGGCCGTTCGAGGCCTGGGTGGTGACCGGGCGGTCGAGGGCGCTGACGATGCCGGTCGTGACGGTGTCGGCCAGACCCAGCGGGTTGCCGACGGCCATGACCGGCTGACCGACGGCGAGCTTCTCGGAGTCACCGAGGGAGGCCGCCTTGAGGTCCTTGGGCGGGTTGGTGATCGACAGCACGGCGAGGTCCGTCGACGGGTCGGTGCCGACGACCTTGGCGTTGTAGGTGCGCTGGTCGGTGAGCGTCACGGTGATCGGGCCGTCGGTCGCGGTGGCGACGTGGTTGTTGGTCAGCACGTGCCCGCTGGTGTCGAGGATGATCCCCGAGCCCTGGGCCTCGGCGCCGCTCTGCTCGGAGCCGACCGTGATCGCGACGACGCTGGGCTCGACCGCCGCGGCGGTGGCCGTCCAGTCCGGTGCGGTGCCGCTGGCCTGCTGGAGCGGCGCCGGCGAGCTGGCGCTGGAGGACGAGTTGGTCGACGAGGCCGTTGGAGCCGTTGTCGTCGTCGGTGCCGAGGACGATGGCCGTGGTGCCGCCCGCGACGACGGCGGCGATCACGGCGGTCGCCACCAGGTCGACCCAGCGGCGCGGCCGGGCCGGCTTGGCCGGCGGGGTCGGGGAGCCGGACCCGCCGAACGGGTCGCTGGGCCGCCCGGGCCACCGGGCGCCGGGGCGGTTGCCGGTGGGGTCGCCTGCGGTGTGGTCGGGAGCGGTGCCGTCTCGCCGTACCACGTGGGTGGAGCGGGCGGCGGAGCCTCGGTGGGGCGGGAGGCGGCGGGGTGGGCGTCTGCCACCCCGGCGTGGTCTGGGTCATGTCGTCCTCACTTGGCTGACCTTGCGATGGGTACACCAGATCGCACTCCTCTTGGCTGCTGCTGACCTATGACTGGGAGTTCGCTGGGAGCGGTGTCGTCTCGGCGGCCCGGCCCGGCAGCTCGCACCACGAAGGTCGCGCCACCGCCCGGCGGTCTCCGTGACCCCGACCCGGCCGCCGTGCGCGGCCACGATCGCCGCCACGATGGCCAGCCCGAGGCCGGTGCCGCCGCCCCGGCCGCGCACCCGCGAGGGGTCGGCCCGGAAGAACCGCTCGAAGACCCGGCCGGCCTGCTCGGGGTCGATGCCGGCCCCGTGGTCGCGGACCTCGAGGCGTCGCCCCGGTCGTCGGTCGACCCGACCACGATCTCGATCGGGCTGCCGGCCGGGGTGTGGCTCACGGCGTTGGCCGTCAGGTTGGTGATGACCTGGCGCAGCCGCCGCTCGTCCCCGGCGATCTCGGTCGGCTCGAGCCGACCGGACCGGCCGAGCAGGGTGACGGCGCGGTCCGGCGCGATGGCCCGGGCGTCCTGGACGGCGTCGGCAGCCAGCACCGTCAGGTCGACCGGCTCGGTGCGCGACGGGCGCTCCTCGTCGAGCCGGGCCAACAGCAGCAGGTCCTCGACCAGCAGCCCCATCCGGGCCGCCTCGTCCTCGATCCGGCGCATGGCGCTCGCCACGTCGTCCGGGTCGCTGACGGCGCCCTGTCGGTAGAGCTCGGCGTAGCCCCGGACCGCGGCCAGTGGCGTGCGCAGCTCGTGGCTCGCGTCCGCGACGAACTGCCGCATCCGCGCCTCCGAGGCGGCCCGCAGGCCGAACGCGTGCTCGATCTGGGCCAGCATCCCGTTCAGGCTGCGCGACAGGCTGCCGACCTCGGTCGTCGTCGGGCGCTCCGGCACGCGGCGGGACAGGTCGCCCGCGGCGATAGCGCCGGCGACCGTCTCCACCTCGCGCAGGGGGCGAAGCGACCGGCGTACGACGACGAAACCGAGCCCGACCATGGAGGCGAGCACGACGATGCCGACCCCGATCTCGATCAGGGCGAGGCGGTGCACCGGCCGGTCGACGCCGAGTCGAGCGGGATCGCGACGGCCAGGCTGCCGGGGGCGTCGTTGTCGGCCTCGACGCACCGGCACGACGACCATCCGCCAGTGCGTGCCGTTGGCCGACGTGACGGTGTACGGGTGCTCGCCCTTGGCCTTGGCCTGCGACTGGGTCAGCTTGGGGAAGGGCGGCAGGCCGTTGTCCTCGGACTGGAGGCCGTAGTCCTGCGCCGTACCGTTGTCGAGGTTCAGCCTGGCCGACGAACGAGGTCGGGACGCTCGGCCGGCTGCCCGGCTCCGCGCCGCCGGACCGGGTCAGGAAGCGCACCGTCGTCGTGAGCTGGTCGTCGACCTGGCCGACCAGCAGGTTGCGCAGCACCGCCACCGATGCGGCCCCGGTGATCGCGAGGGCCACGAGCACGAGCGCCGGCCAGGATGGCGACCAGCTTGGCGCGCAACGGAACTGCGGCTACCCGATGGCCGAGCCGACGGGTAGCCGCTGTCGCTATCGAGGGCCGGTTCAGGGCTGCTCCGGTGGCAACCGCAGGACGTAGCCGATGCCGCGCTTGGTGTGGATCAGGGCCGGCTCGTCGACGTCGACCTTGCGCCGCAGGTAGGAGATGTAGGACTCGACGATGCCGCTCTCACCGCGGAAGTCGTAGTCCCAGACGTGGTCCAGGATCTGGCTCTTGGACAGCACCCGGTTGGGGTTGAGCATCAGGTAGCGGAGCAGCTTGAACTCGGTCGGGCTGAGCTCGATGTCGCGCTTGCCGCGGCGCACCTCGTGGGAGTCCTCGTCCAGGCTCAGGTCGGCGAAGACCAGCCGGCCGGCGTCGTCGGGGGAGCCGCCGCCGGTGCGGCGCAGGACGGCCCGGATCCGGGCGACGACCTCCTCCAGGCTGAACGGCTTGGTCACGTAGTCGTCGCCGCCGACCGTCAGCCCGGTCACCTTGTCCTCGGTGCCGTCGCGGGCGGTCAGGAAGACGACCGGCACCTGCCGGCCCTGGTCGCGCAGCCGCCGGGTCACGGTGAAGCCGTCCATGTCGGGCAGCATCACGTCGAGCACCAGCAGGTCGGGTCGCTCGGACTCGGCCAGCTTGAGCGCCGTGGCGCCGTCGCCGGCCGTGTGCACCTCGAACCCGGCGAACCTCAGGCTCGTCGAGAGCAGCTCACGGATGTTCGGTTCGTCCTCGACCACGAGCAGCCGAGCCTCGGGGTTGGCGGCGCGCGCCATGTAACCACCTCCGGGGCCTCATGCTGGCTCCGTTGGCTGGACGTTACCTGTGAACCGGCTGCGCCTTCGCAGGAGGCTGGTCGCGGCGGCTGCGGCGTGCCGCACGCCTTCGTCGGTCACGACCAGGTCGGCCCCGCGCTCGTAGAGGTCGATGATGTACGTCGGCGCCGCCTCCCGGTCGACCGTCACCATGAGCGCGGCGTACGGGAAGGCGGTGTGCAGCAGGTCGATGTCCTCGGGTTCGGCGCTGCTGGCCCAGACCAGGTCGGGCCGGCCCAGGCGGACGATGGCCTCGGCCAGCGGGAGCTCCCGGACGTGCACCGGCCAGCCGCTCTGCTGGGCCACCTGCTGGGACATGGTCGGCTCGGCGTAGAAGCTCCGGGTCACGTGGAGCACGTCGAACGGCTGCTCGGCCCGGACTCGGGCGCGGTCCTCGAGCTCCAATGTCATCGGGCTGCTCCTCGTCCGGGGGGTGGTGCGATGGGCTGAGTCAACCGTGCCGCCCTGGGCCCCTCGTACCCAACCGCTGTGAACCCCATGTGAGTGCCCCCCGAGCGCGGCGTTGCTCCCCGGAGCCCGGTGATCGGGGTCCCGATCACCCCGAATTACCGGGTGTCAGGGAGTACCGGCCCGCTGCGGGAGTCGAGGACGACCGCCACGACGAGGACGGCGGTGATGGCGGCGACCTCGGCCGAACCGTTGACGTCGGTCCCGAGCAGGGCACAGGCCAGGACCGGTACGACGAAGGCCGGCCGGAGCCCGGCGCCGGACAGGCCGAGCAGCCGGCGGAACAGGCCCAGGCCGAGCAGGTAGATCCCGACGCCGGAGGCCAGGGTCCAGGCGGCCCAGGCCGTGAGGTGGCCGTGCGGGTGCGCGACCGCGGTCTCGAGCCCGGCCGCCGCGACCACGATGCCGGCCACCAGCACGAGGACGCCCAGGCTGTAGGCGAACAGCGCCCGCCGGGCCCGCCCCTCGGCCGCCATCCCACCGAGCGCGCTGCGCCCCCTCCTCGTCGTCCCGGTCGAAGTAGAGCCACCACATCGCCGCGGCCAGCGCGAGCGCGAGCAGCGCCGCCACGACGACCGACGGCTCGTGCAGGCGCCCCTCGGCCCCGATGCCGATGCCGACGACGGACTCGCCCAGGGCGATGATCACGATCAGCCCGTGCCGCTCGGCGAAGTGGGCCGGCCGCAGCTCGAAGCCGCTCTCGGCCCGGCGCAGCATCGCGGACACCAGGACCAGCGCCCCCGCCGACCACAGCACCCAGTCCGCCCAGCCGGTGAACCACCCGGCGGCCAGCACCAGCAGCGCGCAGCCCAGGTTGAACGGCAGGATCGCCCAGATCGCCCGGGCCGAGCCGCTGGACTGGGCGAAGGTGAACATCCCGGCGTGGATCAGGACCAGACCGAGGTACGCCGCGCCGAAGATGACCCCGTCGTGGCCGAACGCCTCCGGGACGGCGACGGCGATCACCAGGAACGCGGCCATGCCGAGCAGGACGAACAGCCGCCGCATGGTCGACGCGATCGACACGTTGTTGGTCAGCCAGGCGAACCCGTCGTACATCCACCACAGGACCACCAGGATCAGCGCCGGCCCGAGCCAGGTCGGCCGGGCCGTGGCCGTGCCGGACCACGCCGGTGAGCTGGGTGACGGCGAAGACGAAGACCAGGTCGAAGAACAGCTCCAGCGTGGTGACGCCGCCGGTCTCGCTCAGGGACGGTGCGGCGCCCCTGCGGCCGGATGGCCCTTCATCGGTCAGGCGTCGTGGGAGTCGGTGCTGCGCAGGTCGTCGGCGTCGATGATCCGGTAGGCGTAGCCCTGCTCGGCCAGGAACCGCTGGCGGTGCGCGGCGAAGTCCGCGTCCACCGTGTCGCGGGACACGACCGTGTAGAACCGCGCCGTGCGGCCGTCGCCCTTGGGCCGCAGCACCCGACCGAGCCGCTGGGCCTCCTCCTGCCGCGAGCCGAACGTGCCGGACACCTGGATCGCCACGGTCGCCTCGGGCAGGTCGATCGAGAAGTTCGCGACCTTGCTCACGACGAGCAGCGGGATCTCGCCCGTCCGGAACGCCTCGAACAACCGTTGTCCGGTGGCAACTGTCGTGTCGCCCTTGATGACCGGGGCGTCCAGCCGCTCGCCGAGGTCGTCGAGCTGGTCGAGGTACTGCCCGATCACGAGGGTCGGCTCGTCCGGGTGACGGGCCACGATCGCTTCTACGACAGGGGTTTTCACGTCGCTGGTCGAAGCCAGGCGATAGCGCTCGTCCGGCTCGGCGGTCGCGTAGATCAGCCGCTCGCGCTCGGGCAGCGTGACCCGCACCTCGATGCAGTCGGCCGGCGCGATGTAGCCCTGAGCCTCGATGTCCTTCCACGGCGCGTCGTACCGCTTGGGCCCGATCAGGCTGAAGACGTCGCCCTCGCGACCGTCCTCGCGGACCAGCGTCGCGGTGAGGCCGAGCCGGCGGCGGGCCTGCAGGTCGGCGGTCATCCGGAAGATCGGCGCCGGCAGCAGGTGCACCTCGTCGTAGACGATCAGCCCCCAGTCCGTGGCGTCGAGCAGCTCGAGGTGCGGATAGACGCCCTTGCGGCGCAAGGTCAGGACTTGGTACGTCGCGATCGTGACCGGCCGGATCTCCTTGCGCTGACCCGAGTACTCGCCGATCTCCTCCTCGGTCAGCGTCGTACGCCGGAGCAGCTCGTCCTTCCATTGCCGGGCGGCAACTGTGTTGGTGACGAGGATCAGGGTCGTGGCCTGCGCCCGGGCCATGGCGCCCGCGCCGACGATCGTCTTGCCGGCGCCGCAGGGCAGGACGACGACTCCGGACCCGCCGTGCCAGAAGCCCTCGATCGCCTCGTACTGGTAGGGCCGCATCGACCACTCGGCCTTGCCCTCGCCGTCGTGCCCGGCCAGCGCGATCGGGTGGGCCTCGCCGTCGACGTAGCCGGCCAGGTCCTCCGCCGGCCAGCCGAGCTTGAGCAGGATCTGCTTCAGGTGACCGCGCTCGCTCGGGTGGACCGCGACCGTCTCGCGGTCGATCCGGGTGCCGACCAGCGGCGAGACCTTCTTGGACCGCAGGACCTCCTCGAGCACCGGGATGTCGACGGCCCGCAGCACCAGGCCGTGGACCGGGTCCTTCTCCAGCCGCAGCCGGCCGAACCGGTCCATCGTCTCGGCGACGTCGACCAGCAGGGCGTGCGGCACCGGATAGCGGCTCCAGCGCAGCAGGACGTCGACGACCTGCTCGGCGTCGTGGCCGGCGGCCCGGGCGTTCCACAGCCCGAGCGGGGTCAGCCGGTAGGTGTGGACGTGCTCGGGGGCGCGCTCGAGCTCGGCGAAGGGCGCGATGCCACGCCGGCACTCCTCGGCGTCGGCATGGTCGACCTCGAGCAACAGGGTCTTGTCGCTCTGAACGATCAGCGGTCCGTCGGTCACGTGCTCCTCAGCACCAGCGAGGCGAGGGTTGTTCCGGCCGGACCCATCGTGTCGATGTTGAAACCGCCCGAGCCGTCCGAGCCGTCATTGACCGCGCCGATGATCGTCAGGATCAGCCCGACCCCGGCCAGGACGCCGAAGACGATCCAGCCGATCTTGGTCAGCCGCTTGGCCTCGGCGATGTCGGTCCGGGCCTTGGTCAGGGCGATGATCCCGATGATCAGCGACGGGATCCCGAAGCAGCAGAAGGTCGCGATCGCCGGACACCACGACCAGCGCGATCGACGACCCGGGCGTCCCGGCGGGCTGCGGGTAGCCGCCGTACGGCGGGATGCCGTAGCCGGGGTGCGGTTGGCCGTACGGCGCTGGCTGGCCGTAGGGCACCTGCCCGTACGGCGGCTGCCCGTACGGCGGTTGCCCGTACGGGCGGCTGGCCGTACGGCGGCTGGCCGGCTGGGGCGGCGGTGCGCCGTACGGCGGCGGCGGCTGCTGGGCCGGCTGGGTCGGCTGCGGTGGGGGAGCGCCGTACGGCTGTGCCGGCGGCTGGGGTGGCTGGGTCGGCTGCGGGGGCGGTGCGCTGTACGGCGGTGGCGTGGGCTGGCCAGTGACTGGTCCGGCTGCCAGGACTGGGCCGGCTGCCAGCGGCTGGCTCGAGGGGGCGGCGGCGGGGAGGCGGGCGGCGTAGGCTCGATGGCCTCGGTCGCCGGTCGGTTCGAGCGCCCGCGCTCGGTGCGGCTGGCGTCGGCGCTGGTCCGCCTCGTCGGGCTGGCTGCTCGGGCGTGCTGCTCGGGCGGCTGCTCGCTCATCGGGCTCCTCGCGCTGCGGGGCGGACTGGCCAACCGGATGCCCGGCGAAAGGCGATGATAGTTGGATGCGCCGACCGCAGCTCGAACCTTTGGCCGGCCTGCCCGAGGAGGTCACGATCTACGAGGTCGGCCCCCGCGACGGGCTGCAGAACGAGTCGCGCCGTCGTGCCGGCGCCGGTCAAGGTCGAGCTGATCCGCCGGCTGTTGGCCGCCGGCCTGAGCACCGTCGAGACGACCAGCTTCGTCCGGCCGGACCGGGTGCCGCAGCTGGCCGACGCCGAGGAGGTCCTCGACCGGCTCGGCGCCGGCGCCGCCGGCAGTGCGGCTGCCGGTGCTCGTGCCCAACCTGCGCGGCCTGGACCGGGCGCTGGACCGCGGCGTGACGCTCGGTCGCGATCTTCGCCAGTGCGACCGAGAGCTTCGCCCAGGCCAACCTGGGCCGTTCGGTGGCCGAGTCGATGGAGATGTTCGCGCCGGTGGTCGAGCGGGCCCGCGCGGCCGGGTTGTGGGTGCGGGCCTACGTCTCGATGTGCTTCGGCGACCCGTGGGAGGGCGACGTCCCGATCGCCCAGGTCGTCGACGTGGCCGACCGCCTGATGGCAGCTGGGGGCCGACCAGCTCAGCCTCGGCGACACGATCGGCGTCGGCACCGCCGGGCACGTGCACGCGTTGCTGGAAGCGTTGCAGGACAAGGGAATCGGCGTCGACAGCACGGCCGTCCACTTCCACGACACCTATGGCCAGGCGCTCGCCAACACCCTGGCCGCCCTGCAGGCCGGGCGTGCGCACGGTCGACGCGGCGGCCGGCGGCCTGGGCGGCTGCCCGTTCGCCAAGAGTGCGACCGGCAACCTCGCCACCGAGGACCTGGTGTGGGCCCTCGACGGGCTGGGCGTCCGCACCGGCGTCGACCTCGAGGCTCTGGTCGCGACCAGCGTCTGGCTGGCCGGTCGAGCTCGGACGGCCCAGCCCGTCCCGCGTGGTGACGCGCCCTCGCCGGCCGTACCTCGCCGGCCGATCTGCGAGAGCTGACTCGCCTAGCCCGCGTCCGGCATCGTCGATCGGGGCGACGCCGGTGATCCGGTGGATCGAGAAGGTCCGCACCTCGCTCGACCCGATGTCGTAGGCCCGCACCCGCCCGCCGTCGATCGCCAGCGGCTCGACGACCCGGCGGACCGGCCGGCCGTCGCCGTCGACGTAGCCGATCCAGACCCGGGCCCGGTCGGCCGCCGCGGCGCGCAGCGCCGACAGCGTGACGGTCGGGTCGGTCGGCCCGAGCCGCGGGCCGGCCTGGGTGTCCGCGTGCTCCCGGTCGGCGGCCACCGACCCGGTCACCCTCGCGGAGCGACCGGACCACTGCTTCGAGCAGCGCCGGCGCTCGGCGCGGGCGGGTCGGTGACGGTCGGGCGGGGTGGCTGGCGCTGCGGCGTACGCCGGGCATTGACGCGCGGGCCAGCAGGAGAGCACCGTCCGGCGACTCCAGGGCGGGGCCAGCCCGTGTTCGCGCAGCTGGCGCAGCACCGTGCGGCCGGCTCGGCCTGGGCCGCGACGACGGTGGGGGCCAGCCGGCGCAGGCGCAGCGAGGCGTTGCGCTTGTCGGCCATCAGCTCGTCCAGGGTGCTCGGGTCCTCCGCCGCGCAGGTAGGCCGACGCCCCACCGACCCGGATCGTGCCGTGCCGGCGGGCGACGTCCTCGACCAGGTAGGTCAGCGGCTGGGGCACCGGCGTCCGGCTGGCCGAAGCCGAGCTCGCGCAGCAGGTCGCTCGAGGACCAGCCGAGGTCGAGCGCCCGCCGCACGCTCGCCGCCGAGAACCGGAAAACCGTTGCCCCGCCCCGGGACTCGACGTCGGCCGAGACCGACATCAGCCGGTCCAGTTCCGGGACCAGGGGGCCCGGCGCGACCGCCGTGAGGTCGGCCTGCAGCAGCACGTGGTCCACCGGGTCGGGCAGCAGCGGGTGGATCGCCTCGGCCAGCGTCTCGGTGTCGGCCGGCGTCAGCGCCCGACCCTCAGCGGCGATCATGGCCAGCTCGGCGCCCGGGCCGCTGAGCGCGCCGAGGCCGGTGACGCCGAGGAGCTCGGCCTCTCGGCGTACGGCGTCGACCAGGTCCTCGAGCAGGACCGAGCGTCGACGCGGCCGGCGCCAGCGCAGCCGCGCCAGAAGCGCGTCGCCGTCGACGGCGTTGCCCGGTGCCGCCGTACGCGCCTCGAGCAGCTCGGCGAGGACCGCCAGCCGCAGCTCGCGCATGATCGGCCGGTCCAGGTCGGCGGCCAGCGCGTTGCGGGTCGCGCCGCGATCGTCCTTGGAGCCGACGAGGGCCGGCGTCCGGGTCGTCGTGAGCCAGGCCCGGGCCAGGGCCGCCCACCGCCAGGCCGGGTCGTCCGTGGCCCAGAGGTCGTACGTCGGCGTCGGCGCGAACGCCGGGGCGACCTCACCGTCGGAGGCGAGCAGCCCTGCGGCATAAGCGATTTCGACGAGTGCGGCGGCCGTCGCGTCGTCGATGTCCAGCTGCTGGGCCGTCCGCTTGAGGTCGCGCACGGCGAGGCCGCCGGCCCGCAGCAGGGCGGGCGGGTCCTGCCCCCACGCGGCGAGCAGCTCGCCGGTCAGCCGGACCGTCTCGACCGCCGAGCTGCCGGCCGTACGGTCCACCAGCGTGGCTGGCCGGGCCGGCCCGGTGAGCGGCGGCGGTTCGCGGGTCGCGGGGTCGTGCACCCGGCCGCCGCGCAGGTGGATCGCCGACCTCGCGGGGCAGGACGACGTGACCGGGGTCCGCGACGGCGAGCAGGCCGTGGGCCAGCAGCCAGTCCAGGGGGCGGGTCGAGCTGCGGTCGACCTCGCGGTCGGCGCCGGTGACCTCGCCGACCGGCGGACCCCAGGTGAGCCGGGCCAACAGCTCCCGCGCTCCGGTCGGCGACTGCGCCAGCAGCGCGTCGAGCGTGGCCCCGTCGCTGAGGTGGCCGGCGATCGCGGCGATGGTCTGTTCGGTCGGGCCCGCTCGGCTCGAGCCCGAGGTCGCCGGCCAGGACCTCGATCCGGCGCGGGGATCGCCGGTCCAACGCCTCGACGATCGGTGGCCCCAGCCCGGCCGGGTGCGCGCCGAGCACGTCCTTGGCCGTGCGGACCAGCCGCCAGGCGCCCGGCGCACCCCAGAGCAGGCCCTGCTCGCGCAGTTCGGCCAGGGCGTCCCGGGTCTGGGCGACCGGGCGGTCCAGCAGCCGGGCGGCGTCGGCCTCGGCCACCGGCTCGGGCAGCGCCGCCATGCACCTCGACGACCTGCAGCTGCGCGACGGCCAGCCGGTCCAGCGCCCGCTGCACGCTGGCCCTCGTCGCGGCCCGGGCGGCCAGCGCGGTCACGTCGGCCGGGCTGGGCGTGGCCAGGTCCGGGCGCAGCCGCAGCAGCTCGACGAGCGCGTCGTCCGGCCGCGACCTCAGGTCGTCGGCCAGGCTCCGCGGCTCGGAGGAGCGGGCGCGAGGTGGCATCCGACCAACGCTAGTCGTCCGGGGCCTCGGGCATGGCGGGGCGTCAACAACGCCGCCAGCGCTTAGGTTGGAGCGATGGCCAGACTCCCGCCGCTGTCGTCACCGCAGGCGAACGTGAGGTGCGGGTGACCAGCCCGGACCGGGTCATCTACGAGGCGACCGAGCGCACGCCGGAGATCAACAAGCTCCAGGTGTGCGAGTTCTTCGCCGCTCTCGGCGAGACGCTGATGCGAGCGATCGGGGAGCGGCCGACCGCGATGGAGCGCTGGCCGGACGGCTATCGCGAGGGGATGCGGCTGTCGACGGGCTACGGCGATGACGGCGACGGCTTCTACCAGAAGCGCCTGCCGAAGGGCGCTCCGGACTACATCGAGACCGTCGGGATCACCTTCCCCAGCGGCCGTACGGCGAACGAGCTCTGCCCCAGCGAGCCGGCCGCGTTGGTGTGGGCGGCGCAGATGGGCACGCTGACATTCCACCCCTGGCCGGTACGACGCCCCGACGTCGACCACCCGGACGAGATGCGCCTCGACCTCGACCCGCAGCCGGGCACGACCTTCGCCGACGCGCAACGGGTCGCCGACGTCGCGCGGGAGCTGTTGGTGGAGCTCGGTCTGCGTGGCTATCCCAAGACCAGCGGCAACCGGGGCATCCACATCTACGTCCGGATCCAGCCCAGCTGGACCTTCGACGAGGTGCGGCACGCGGCCATCGGCTTCGGCCGGGAGCTGGAGCGACGCGACGACGGCGTGACGACGGCGTGGTGGAAGGAACAACGCGGCGAGCGCATGTTCCTGGACTTCAACCAGAACCTGCGCGACCGCACGATCGCGTCGGCGTGGAGCCTGCGGCCGCGGCCGGGCGCCCCGGTGAGTACGCCGATGACGTGGGAGCAGCTGGCGAGCCTCACGGACCCGCGGGACTTCAACCTCGTCACCGTCCCGGACTACCTCGCTGACGGTGACCCGTGGTCGGACATGGACGACGTCAGCTACTCACTGGACCCGCTGCTCGCGCTCTGGGACGTCACTGCCAGGGGGCGAGCTGAACTTCCCGCCCGACTACCCGAAGATGCCCGGTGAGCCGCCTCGGGTGCAGCCGAGCAAGAAGGTCGCCGAGCACTGGGACGCGGACGGCAACCGGATCGAGTGAGCGCCCGAGCTCAATGAGAGTGGCGTGGGAACGCCCGCAGGGCCGTTCGCGGTCGAAGCCGGAAATCGCCAAGCGTCGTTGAAGTCGCGGACCGAGGCCAAGGGTGGTCGGATGGGCGCGGGGATGAGACGAAGGGTTGCTGATGACTGCGCTCGGACATCCGGACACATCGGTCGGCCGGCGGGCCGGTGGGCACCTCGGGCTCGCCGCCCGTGGCGTGATCTACCTGTTGGTCGGCGTGATCGCCGCGTCACTCGCGCTGCGTGGTCGCGGCCAGCATGCCGACCAGAAGGGCGCGGTCACCGACCTGGCGAGCAAGCCGTTCGGCGGCGTCCTGGTCACGGCGCTCGCCATCGGCCTCGCGGCGTACGCGCTGTGGCAGTTCAGCCAGGTCTTCACCGGCCCGGTCGGTGAGGAGGACAGCAAGGGCAAGCGGCTGCGCTCGCTGGCCAGTGCGCTGATCTACGCCGGGCTCGCGGTCAGCGCGGTCAGCGTCCTGGTCGGCTCGCGCAAGTCACAGGGTTCGCAGCAGTCCGGGCTCACGGCCCGGGTCATGGGGCACTCCGGTGGTCGTTGGCTCATCGGCATCGTCGGTGTGGCCGTCGTGATCGTAGGAATCGTGTTGATGGTGCAGGGTTTCCAGGCGTCGTTCATGAAGCGCATGCAGCAGCTGCCGCAGGGGACGAGCCGGGCGGTACGCCGGTTGGGCCAGGTCGGGACGATCGCCCGCGGTGCCGTCGTCGGGCTCGCCGGTGTCCTCGTCGTGTCGGCGGCGTGGACCTTCGACCCGCAGAAGGCCCGCGGCATCGACGGTGCCCTCCGCACCCTGTTGCAGCAGCCGTTCGGCCGGCTGCTCACCGGTCTCGCGGCGCTGGGGCTGTTGGCCTTCGGTGCGTTTGGACTTGTGGAGGCCAAGTACCGCAAGGTGTGACCATGCGGATCGGGATCGTGGTGCTGCCCCAACAGCGTTGGCCCGAGGCGTCGGCGCGTTGGCGGGCGGTCGAGGACATGGGCTTCGACCACGCCTGGACCTATGACCATCTCTCGTGGCAGGACCTGCGTGACGAGCCGTGGTTCGGCACGGTGCCACTGCTGTCGGCTGTCGCCGCGGTCACCACGCGGATCCGGCTGGGCACGTGGGTCACGTCGCCGAACTACCGCCATCCGGTGCTGTTCGCCAAGGACCTGATGACCATCGACGACGTGAGCGGCGGGCGGCTGATCCTGGGCGTCGGTGCGGGTGGGGACGGTTGGGACGCAGACGTTCTCGGCCAACCCCGGCCGACGCCGGGGCAACGGGTGGAGCGGCTCGACGCCTTCGTGACCATGCTCGACGAGCTCCTCACGACACCGGTGACGACCGCGAGCCATCCGCCGTACGACGCTGTGGAGGCGCGGATGTACCCGGGTCCGGTGCAGCAACCGCGGCCGCCGTTCGTCGTCGCGGCGAACGGGCCGCGCGCGGTGAAGGTCGCTGTCGGACTGGCCCATCGGCCGGGCGACGGCTGGGCGACGACCGGGGTGACGGCCGCCGAGGATGGGCCTGAGGCCTGGTGGGCCGGGCTCCAGACGGTCGTGACGCGGGTCGACGACGCCGTGGCCGCGGCCGGCCGTGACCCGAGGGCATTGGACCGGTATCTGAACCTGGACTCCGGTGCGGCCTACTCGCTCTCGTCGGTCGAGGCGTTCCGGGATGCGGTGGGCCGCGCTCGCGCGCTGGGCTTCACGGATGTCATCGCCCACTGGCCGCGGGCGACGCGAGCACTACGTCGGCGACGAGGCGGTGCTCGAGGCGGTCGCCAGTGAGCTGTCGACGCTGCGCGGCTGAGCCATTGCCGGTCCGCCGGGTCGGGGTCAGGATGAGTTGGTGACCACCGAGCCGTCGTACACGTCCGCCGTCTCCGACGTGCCGCTGCTGGGAGACACGATCGGTGCCAACCTCGAGCGCACAGTGGCGCGCTTCCCGGATCGCGAGGCACTGGTCGACGTGCCGACGGGGCGGCGGTGGACCTACCGCGAGCTCGACGCCGACGTCGACCGGCTGGCCTTGGGGCTGTTGGCACGGGGCGTGGCCAAGGGCGACCGGGTCGGCATCTGGTCGCCGAACTGCGCCGAGTGGGTGCTGGTGCAGTACGCGACGGCCAAGGTCGGCGCGATCCTGGTCAACGTCAACCCGGCCTACCGCAGGCACGAGCTGACCTTCGTGGTGAACCAGTCCGGGATGCGCCTGCTCGTGTCGGCGGTGTCGCACAAGACCTCCGACTACCGCGACATGGTCGAGGGCGTGCGCGGGGACTGCGCGGCGCTCGAGTCGGTGGTCTACATCGGTGAGCCGAGCTGGGACGAGCTGGTCGCGAGTGGCTCGGGTCTGGGTCGTGAGGCGCTGGTCGCGCGGATGGCCGAGCTCGGGATGGATGACCCGATCAACATCCAATACACCTCTGGCACAACGGGATTCCCCAAGGGTGCGACGCTGTCGCACCACAACATTCTCAACAACGGCTTCTTCGTGGCTGAGCTGGTGGGCTATGACGAGACCGACCGGGTCTGCTTGCCGGTGCCGTTCTACCACTGCTTCGGCATGGTGATGGGCAACCTCGGCTCGACGACTCACGGGTCCTGCATCGTCATCCCGGCACCGAGCTTCGAGCCGGAGTCGACGTTGCGCGCGGTGCAGGACGAGAGGTGCACGTCGCTGTACGGCGTGCCGACGATGTTCATCGCCGAGCTCGGGCTGCCGTCGTTCGCGGACTTCGACCTGTCGTCGCTGCGGACCGGGATCATGGCCGGTTCGCCCTGCCCGGTCGAGGTGATGAAGCGGGTCGTCGCGGAGATGCACATGTCCGAGGTGGCCATCTGTTACGGGATGACCGAGACCTCGCCGGTGTCGACCATGACCCGCCCGGACGACGACCTCGCCCGGCGCACCGAGACCGTCGGCCGCACCATGCCGCACCTGGAGTCGAAGGTCGTCGACCCGGCGACCGGGTTGACCCTGCCGCGGGGCGAGCCGGGCGAGCTCTGCACCCGTGGGCACACCGTGATGCTCGGCTACTGGGAACAGCCGGACAAGACGGCTGAAGCCATCGACGCCGCGCGATGGATGCACACCGGCGACCTCGCGACGATGGACCGCGACGGCTACCTCAACATCGTCGGCCGGATCAAGGACATGGTGATCCGGGGCGGCGAGAACGTCTACCCGCGCGAGGTCGAGGAGTTCCTCTACGGCCACCCGGACATCGCCGACGTCTCCGTCGTCGGCGTCCCCGACGAGAAGTACGGCGAGGAGCTCATGGCCTGGGTCGTCATGAAGCCCGGCACCGAGCCGCTGACGATCGAGGCCGTCCGGGAGTTCTGCTCCGGGCGGTTGGCCCACTACAAGGTGCCGCGCTACGTGCACATCGTCGACGGCTTCCCGATGACAGTGACCGGGAAGGTGCGCAAGGTGGAGATGCGCGAGAGTGCCGTCTCGATTTTGGGGTTGGAGTCGGCGGCGGCTGTTCGTAACGCTTGAGGTTGCCGGTCTAGAGCAAGTGCGGCCTGGTACGACGGCGGCGTCGGCGCGGGGCCGGGCTCTGTTGCTCCGGCTCACCGCTGGTCTCGCGAAAATAGTTGCTGGTGTAACGGGTTTTGGTGGGTTGTCCGGGTTGCGCGTTGTCGGGTGGTTAGGCTAGAATCGTACACATGATCGAACAGCCTGGCAGTCCCGACCCGGAGGTGGGCTGCGCCGGCACTGCGCCTGGCCACGGTCGCTGGCGGAGGCCGGGGCCGATGAGCTGGGTGGTCCGGTGCTGGGCGCGGTCGGTGAGGACGCGCGGGGCCGGCTGGTCGACATCGCCGTCACCGCGGAGCGGGTCATCGCCTGGGCCACCAGCCTGCAGGCCCAGGCCGTGGCCGGGCTGCACGAGCAGTTCCTGGCCGAGCACGACCTGGACCACCACGAGCTGACTGCCCGGACCAGCCCCGACGGCCAGCCAGCCCGGCGCGCCCTGAGCGAAGAGATGCACGTCTTCGAGGCCTCGGGCCGGGCCGCCTCGGCCTGCCTGTCACTCGCACTGGGGATCTCGGCCGGGGCCGCGGACCGTCTGCTGGCCCTCGGGCTCGGGCTGGCCGACCTGCCCGACCTCGCCCACGCGCTGACGGCCGGGCGCCTCGACGCCAGCCAGGCCCGGACCATCACCCAGACGACCGCCGCCCTGCCACCGACCCCTCGGGCCGCCCTGGTCGCCTCCCTGGTCGGGGACCCGAGCGCGGTCGCAGACACGGACACTGACGCGGCCGCTGAGTCAGGTGCTCCGGCCGGGGTGGCGCTGGTCCGGGAGCTGCGGGACGGGACGGTCCCGCTCTGGGGTGTCCCGGCGCACCGGCTCCGGCCGATCATCGCCCGGGAGATCGCCGCGATCGCCCCGGACCTGGTCGAGGACCGCGAGGTGGTGGTGGCCCGGGGCCGGCGGGTCGCCTACCAGCCTGGGACGGCGGACTACTCCGGGCAGCTGGTCCTGCACGGCCCCGAGGCCCAGCTCGCCGCGGTCTACGGCCACCTCGACGCTGGGGCCCGGACCGCCCGCCGCGCCGGGGCCCCCGAGACGCTGGACCAGCTCCGCTACGACCTGGCCGCCGGCGCCCTGACCGACGGCGCCTTCGGTCTCACCCTCACCGCCCCCAACCAGCCCGCCCACCCAAAGCAGCCCGCCCGGCCTCGGGTGATGGTCGACGTGGTCGTGGCCGCGGACACCCTGCTCGGCCTGGACCAGGCTCCGGCGACCCTGCGCACTGCGGCCGGGGACGTCCCGATCAGCGCGGTCGCGGCCCGGCAGCTGGCCCACGACACCGACGCGACCTGGCGCCGGATCCTGACCGACCCGGCCACCGGCACCGCCCTGGACGTCTCACCCCGCTACGCCCCGCCGGCCCGGATGGCCGACTACGTCAAAGTCCGCGACGGCAACACCTCCCGGCACCCCACCAGTGGCGCCCGGCACCTCGAGCTCGACCACGTCGAGGCCTACGACCACGCCCATCCCCGACCACGGCGGCCCGACCAGCCCGGCCAACCTCGCCGCGGTTGGCAAACGCGACCACCAGACCAAGACCGACCGGATCATCACCGTCACCGGCAACGCCAACGGCGAGCTCACCTACCGCACCGGCGACGGGAACACCTACCCCTCCCGGCCCCACCAGTACACCGACCCCAGACCCGAACCGCCGTACTAGACATGGCAATCCGCGGCAACCAGGGCAATCCGTCCAGCAGCGGCGCCCGCCGTCACCCGAGCAGGCTGACCCCTCGCGCAATGACGAGCACCGACGTGATCAGCGCCGCCGTGGCCTGCACGCCCATCAGCAGCTTTGTCCGCGGCCGCAACGGCATCGTGTCGGTAGGGCTGAACGCCGACGAGTTCGTCAGCGACACATACAGATAGTCGACCAGGGTCGGCACCCAGTCCGAGGTCTTGCTCGACGATCGGGCCACCTCGATGACGGTGTCGTGGTTCTCGTCCTGGGAGAAGCGGAAGTCGGCCAGGTTCAACAGCTCCCGCTTCGTCGAGTTGCGCGCGACCGGCCCGCCGCGGTCCAGCTCCCAGTAGATGAGCCCGAACACCAGGACGTTCGTCCCCCACACCTGCAGTGCCGCGAGCAGCAGCTCAGGCCCCTTCGGCAACGACGCACTGCCCAGCCGGTGCAACAACAACACCAGCGCGACCATGTTGGTCACCGCGATCACGATCACGACGCCCAGGCTGAAGACCCGCGATGCCCGGGTCTCCCGGGTCAGCCGGCGCGGGTTGATCGCCACCAGCGGCACGAGCAACAGCACCTCGAGCCCGGGGATCAGCAGCCGCGGACCGACCAGCAGGTCCTGCGGGAGCAATGCATAGAGCGCGATCGCCAGCAGCGTCGCCACAACCGCCGGCAACCGGGCCTCCCCGCGGCGCTGCCGCACCCGCTCCTGCTTCGACCATGTCGGCCACGGTCCCACCGCCCGACCGCCGTCGGCACCCCGACGCGCTCGCTACGCTCACCTGCCGTGAGCGAGCGACCTTCGGGTGAGCAGTTCGAGATCCGGTACGGCGACCAGATCGCCGTCGTCACCGAGGTCGGTGCGACCATCCGGCACTACGAGGTCGCCGGCCGGGCCGTGCTCGACGGGTTCGGTCCGGACGAGGTCTGCAGCGCCGGACGCGGCCAGCACCTCGTCCCCTGGCCCAACCGGATCCGCGACGGCCGCTACCAGCACGCCGGCAAGACGCCAGCAGCTCGCGCTCACCGAGCCGGCGAAACAGCAACGCCATCCACGGCCTGGCCCGCTGGGCCAACTGGCGCGTCGACACCCGGACCGAGAGCAGCGTCTCGCTCACCCTCGCGATCCATCCCCAGCCCGGCTGGCCGACCACCCTCGCGGTCACGGTCCTCGTCGAGCTCGGCGACGACGGCCTCGCCGTCACCACCAGCGCGCGCAACATCGGCCCGGTCAGCGCGCCGTACGGCACGGGCGCCCACCCCTACCTCACCCTCGGCGCCGACCGTCGTCGACGCGCGCCACCATCGAGGTGCCGGCCGCGACCTACCTGCGCCCCGACGACCGCGGCATCCCGGCCGACCCGCAACCCGGTCGAGGGCACGCCCTACGACTTCCGCACAGCCCCGGCCCGTGGGCGATCTCGTCCTCGACACCGCCTTCACCGACGTCCAGCGCGACCAGGACGGCCGCTGGCAGGTGCGGATGTCCGACCCCGACGCCGGCCGGGTGGTCACCCTGTGGGCCGACGAGGCCTACGGCTGGATCCAGCTCTTCACCGGCGACACGCTCCCGCCCGGCAAGGCCCGGGCCGGTCTGGCCGTCGAGCCGATGACCTGCGGCCCGGACGCCTTCAACACCGGCGCCGGGCTGGTCATCCTCGAGCCCGGTCAGTCGCACCGCGCCCGCTGGGGCGTCACAGCAGAGTAGGCGGCCCGAACCGCACCGAGACGCCCGGCGAGTAGAGCACGCTGACCGGCGGCCCGGTCACCGAGAAGCCCGCCCGGGCCAATAGTCCCGTCCCGCGGATCCTCAACCAGGTCAACGCATTCCGCGCTGTGCAGCGGCCACTGCTCGTGCACGTTGGGCAGGTACATCGACCGGCCGTACCAGCTCGTGTGCAGCCCCCATCGCGCGGTCAAGAACAGCTCGAGCTCGGACGGCGCCGCCAGCGACCGGCCCGACCCGCACCTGCATCCGGCTCGACGCCGGAGCATCCGGCCACCGCCGACGGCACCAGTACTTCACGACGTCGCCGTCCCGCCGGAACCGCATCTTCGACCAGACATAGCCCACCTGCGCGGCGTACCGACCGCCCAGCACCGCGGCCAGGCGGCTCGCGTCGAGACTGCAGAAGAACACGCCACGGCGTCCCGCGTCGTCGACGGTGTACAGCCGGACGTTCGTCTCGAGGAAGTCGCCGACGTACGGCAACGCCGGCCGCGGCCCGAGACCCAGCCGGTGCATCCGGAAGCCGATCAGCCCGACGTACGTCGTCCCGGCAGCTCGGTCCGGCCGGGTCCCGGCCGGGATCAGCCGCTGCACCGACGGCCGGGTCGGCCACCCAGTGCAGCATCGACACGTCGAGCCAGGACTGCGCCAGCAGGTCCGAGCCAGGCCCGAGGCGGGATCGACGTGACCGGCTCGGTCATCCGACACCGTTGGCAGCAGGGGAGATTCGACCGCTCCAGGCCAGCAGCAGCACGACCAGCACGGCGCACCCGACGAGCAGCATCACGATGTACGCCGCGGCCAGGCCGTGCCCGATCAACAGCCCGGCCGACGTCGGCCCCAACACCGCCGCGATCTGGAACGCGAGCGAGTTCGTCGCGTTGTAGCGACCGCGCAGCCGCTCACTGGCGAGGTCGTTCACCACCGCGGGCACGACCGGTGACTGCAGCGTCTCGCCGACTGCCGAAGATCGCCGGCACTGGCGATCAGCAGGACCGCGGCGAGCGCCCCACCGACCAGGCCGGCGACCCCGACGACCGCCCAGGCCGTCGCCCAGATCAGCGGCCAGCAGCATCAACAACCGGGTCCGGCGCCGGCCCTGGATCCGGTTGACGACCGGCAGCTGCAACAGCACGATCACCGCCGTGTTCGCCGCGAAGGCCATCCGATCTGGGCCGTCGAGATCCCACCGACGATCCGCGCGAACGCCGTCCAGCCGGCCTCCAGCTGCGCATAGCCCATGAACGCCGACACGAAGGTCACGGCCAGGAACCGGCGAAACACCCTGTCCCGCAACACTGCCGCGTACGTCGGTGGCGCCTCCGCTCCGGCTCATCGACCGCGTCGCGCGTCACCGGCCCGCCGATGCCGCGCAGGACGAAGGCCAACAGCAGCAACGGGATCAGATAGCTCGCC
The DNA here is from genome assembly GCA_963794535.1 of uncultured Actinomycetota bacterium. Classification (GTDB taxonomy): domain Bacteria; phylum Actinomycetota; class Actinomycetes; order Actinomycetales; family CAVURS01; genus CAVURS01. The sequence goes on along the minus strand of CAWCEI010000010.1, from coordinate 143,177 downwards.
GCGTCCGCCAGGTAGATCAGCCTCGAAGGTCCACGCCCGGTGCACGTCCACGAACAAGCCCGGAGACGACACCGCCCAGCCCGATGCCGGCGTTGAGCAGCGTGAACGACATGCCGTAGAACCGCTGCCGGTGCTCGGCCGGGATGGCCGTCGCGACCAGCGACTGGATCGCCGGGAAGTACGCCGCGTGCCCGATGCCGCTCAGGGCCAGCGCCGACCGCCGCGGACAGCGGCCCGCGCACCGCCACGAGGGCGACCTGGCCGACCATCGTGAAGGTCAGCGCGACCATCTGCACCCGGCGCGCGCCGTACCGGTCGATCGCCAGCCCGATCGGCCCGAGCAGCACCAGCGCGACGATCGGCGGCAGCGACAACAGCAGCCCGACGGTCGTCAGCGGGATGCCGCGCACCTCGCGCAGATAGACGACCGCGAACGGGAGCGTGAGCCCGACCCCGAGGGCGTCGATGGCCACGCCGAGCAGCAGCAGCCGGCCCGATCGCGGCACTCCGGCCAGGAGATCGCGGACGCGCGCCTGCCCCGTCGTGGTCGCCCCTGTGCCCACTCGCCCCATAGTGCCGGTCCGCGGCCCCCGAACCGCAACGTGGGCCGCGCCCACCTAGGCTGGTCGGGTGGATCTCGTTGTCGGTTTCGACCTGGACATGACGCTCGTCGACTCCCGGGCCGGGATCGCGGCGACCATGCGGGCCGCCGCCGCCGAGTTCGGAGTCGAGCTCACCGACGAGGACATCTGGCCGACGATCGGCATCCCGCTCGAGGACGCGCTGCGGCCAATGGCTGAGCCCGGAGCACGTGCTGCCCGCCGTCGCCGGCTACCGCCGGCGCTACGCCGAGCTCGGCGTACCCATCACGACCCTGCTGCCCGGGCGCCCGTGAGGCGCTCGCCGCCGTCGTCGCCCTCGGCGGTCGCACCGCCGTCATCAGCGCCAAGGCCGAGCCCGCCGTCCGCGCAGTGCTCGACCACGTCGGCCTCACCGCCGACCTCGTCGTCGGCGACCGCTTCGCCGAGGGCAAGGGCGAGGTCCTGCGCGAGATCGGCGCCCAGGTCTACGTCGGCGACCACACCGGCGACGTCGTCGCCGCCATCGGCGCCGACGCCGCCTCGGTCGCCGTGGCGACCGGCCCGACCAGCGCCGAGGACCTCGCCACCGCCGGCGCCGACGTCGTCCTCGCCTCCCTCACCGAGCTGCCGGGCTGGCTCGACGAGCACGTCCTCGGCCTGCGGCTGGCCGCGCTCGACCGGAGCCTGCGCGAGATCGGCCGCCGTGGCCCGCTGGTCGTCGCCTTCTCCGGCGGCGCCGACTCGGCCTTCGTCCTGGCGGCCGCGGTCCGGGCCGTCGGCAGCGACCGCGTCGTCGCGGCGACCGCGGTCTCGCCCTCCCTCGCCACCGGCGAGCTCGAGCGCGCGCAGCGCGTTCGCCGCACGACCTCGGGGTGCGGCACCTCACGCCCGGCGACCCACGAGCTGGACCGCGACGGCTACGTCGCGAACGCCGGGGACCGTTGCTACTTCTGCAAGTCCGAGCTCGTCGACGTCCTGAGCGCCCTCGATGCCGTCACCGATGGCGCCGACCGTCGTCACCGGCACCAACGCCGACGACGCCCGCGCCGGCTTCCGCCCCGGCATCGCCGCCGCCGACCAGCGCGGCGCCATGGCGCCACTGCGCGACGCCGGCCTCACCAAGGCGCAGGTCCGCGAGGCGTCGCGGCGATGGGGTCTGTCGCACCTGGGACAAGCCGGCGGCCGCCTGCCTCTCCAGCCGGGTGGCCTACGGCGTGCCGGTGACCCGCGAGGCGCTGGCCCGGATCGACCGGGCCGAGCAGGCCGTGCGGGCCGAGCTCGCCGACGACCGGCCTGCGCCGTGGCCAACATCCGGGTCCGCGACATCGGCGACGACCGGGCCCGGGTCGAGGTCGACCGGGCCGCCTTGGCCGAGCTGGCCGGGCCGCACCCGGCGTACAGCTGCTCGACGCTGTGCGGGCCGCCGGCTTCACCGCTGCCGAGCTCGACCCGCTGGGCTTCCGGTCCGGCTCGATGAACGAGCTCCTGCCCGCAGCCCGAGCTCTACCGCTGAATCGAACTTGCGCAGGCCGATAGCCTTGCCAGGTCCCCAGTACGGCGACATCCAGTCACGACGAACCGCAGAGGTCAACGGTGCCCACAGGCAAGGTGAAGTTCTACAACTCCGAGAAGGGGTTCGGCTTCCTCAGCAGCGATGAGGGTGCCGACGTCTTCCTGCACGCGTCCGCGCTGCCGGAGGGTGTCACCGAGCTCAAGGGCGGCACCCGGGTCGAGTACGGCATCGTCGAGGGCAAGCGCGGCACCCAGGCGCTGTCGGTCAAGATCCTCGACCCGCTGCCCTCGGTCGCCGCCCGGGCGCGCAAGCAGCCGGAGGACCTCACGGTGATCCTCGAGGACACCATCAAGCTGCTCGACGGCGTCTCCAACTCGCTGCGCCGCGGCCGCCACCCGGACAAGGCGTCGGCCCACAAGGTCGCCTCGCTGCTCCGCGCGGTCGCCGACGACATCGAGGCCTGACCGAGCCGCGTCCGACGGCTTAGGCGCGGTTCGGTCCGGATCGGCGTACGCCGGGCGGTGCACCCGCGCCGTGCAGGGTCACCACGAGCATCGCGGTCAGGCCGACCGCGGCGATGCCCGAGCCCGTAGGCGCCCGGGATCGGCAGGCTGATCCCGAGCGCTCCGCCGCAGACCCAGGCCAGCTGGAGCACGGTCTCGGACCGCGCGAAGGCCGACGAGCGCACGTCGTCCGGCACCTCGCGCTGGACCAGTGCGTCCAGCGACAGCTTGCCCAGCGCCGAGGCGAAGCCGGCCCCGACCCCGACCGCGATCACCGGCACCAGGCTGTACCAGATCGTCCCGCAGATCGCAGCCAAGGCCGCGACCCCGAGCATCGCCGTCAACACCGTCTCGGGGCGTGATCCGGCGCAGCAGTGCCCCCAGTGACGTGCCGATCGTGTTGCCGACCCCGGCCCCGCCGGCGACCAGGCCGATCACCCCGATCGTCGGGATCGACGTCGAGATCGGGTCGGTGCGCAGGGCGAACGCCAGGAACAGGGTCAGGAAGCCGGTGAACGCCCGGATCGCCGACGTCGCCCGCAGGCCGAGCACGACCCGCGGCCCGATGCCCCACGACGAGCCGATCCGCCCCCGCCGGCCCCCGTTCTCGTCGCTCGTCGCGCTCGCGCCGGACGGTCGCCGCGTCGTACCGGAGATCGGTGCGGTGTCGTCGGTCGCCGACGTCGTACGCCGCGGTGGCCCCAGCGCGCGGGCACCGGCCCGGTGTCCGAGCGACAGCCGCGCCCCGCGCTCGCCCTCGGCCGAGTCGACCTGCGCGGGCAGCCGCAGGGCCAGCGACCATGCCGGCCGCGAACACCACGAAGGCGAACCGCAGCGACCACTCCGGCCCGGCCAGCTTGAGCAGCAGCCCGCCGATCGGCGTGGCGATCGCGACCGCCACGACGCCGCCGAGCATGACCCGGGAGTTGGCCGTCACCAGGGACAGCGCCTTGGGCAGCACGCGCGGCGTCGCCGCCGCCCGGGTCACCTGGTAGGCCTTGCTGAGCACGAGATGGCCGAACGCCGCGGGATAGAGCGCGAAGCCCTCCTTGCCGCCGGCAACCGCCCCCGCCATGACCCAGGCCAGGAAGGCCCGCCCGACCAGCGTCGCCGCCAGCGCGTAGCGACGGCCGCTGCGGAACCGGTCCAGCAGCGGCCCGATCACCGGCGCCATCAGCGAGAACGGCGCCATCGTGACCAGCAGGTAGAGCGCGACCCGGCCCCGGGCCTGCCCCACCGGCACCGAGAAGAACACCGTGTTGGCCAGCGACAGCAGCACGAGCGCGTCCCCCGCGGCCGAGACGCCGTGCATCTGGATGACCTTGGCCAGCCCCGACTCGCCCGCACCGTGGGCCTGGGTGGCCCGCATCATCCGGCGGTAGGTCGCCCGCGAGGCCTTGGCCGAGACCCCGGCCACCCGCGCCGTCCCCGTCCCGACCGCCCGGGCACCGGACGCCGCCCGCTCGCCCTTGCCGGGGCGGGTCGGTGGCTCCAACGGCTCCGGGTCCACCCGGACATACTGCCTTGGTCGCGGGCGGTCACCGCGCCGTAGGGGACAATCGCCGTATGGCTCCCGACGACGAGACTCTGATCGCCGCCGTCGACCTCGCCCGGCAGGCCGCCGAGGAGATCGCCGAACCGGGCACCGTCGGCGAGCACCAGGGCTACGAACCCGAGGGCGAGCGGGTCGGCACCCACTCCTTCGACTGCACCTCTCCGGCCTACCGGGGCTGGCGCTGGGCGGTCACCGTCGCCCGCGCCGCCGCGCAGCCGCACCGCCACGGTCGACGAGGTCCACCTCCTGCCCGGCATCGGCGCGCTGCTCGCCCCGGCCTGGCTGCCCTGGTCGGACCGGATCGCTCCCGGTGACCTCGGTGCCGGCGACCTGCTGCCGTTCGTCGCCGAGGACCCCCGGCTCCAGCCGGGCTACGAGGCCACCGACGACGACGACGCCGACCAGCTGGCGTTCTGGGAGCTGGGCCTGGGCCGCGAGCGGGTCCTGTCGCCCGAGGGCCGGGCCGAGGCCGCCGAGCGCTGGTACGACGGCGCGCACGGCCCGCACGCCCCGATCGCCGAGCAGGCGCCGGCGCCGTGCCAGAGCTGCGGCTTCTTCCTGCCGATGGCCGGCACCCTGCGCGCGGTCTTCGGGGTCTGCAGCAACGAGTGGTCGCCCTCCGACGGCCAGGTCGTCTCGCTGGACCACGGCTGCGGCGCGCACAGCCAAGGCGGCGTCGCGGTCGACCCGCCGCAGGCCGAGCTGCCGATCCTCGACGAGCTGGGCTATGACGCCCTGCTGCTGCCGGACGTGCTCCTGTCCGACGTCGAGCAGGTCCCAGACCCCGTCCCGCAGTGAGCGGGCCCGACCCGTTCGGCACCGCAGCCGTTCGCGAACGGGTCCTGGCCGCCTGGGCGGCCTCGCCCGCCCGCTTCCGCGAGGACGCCAACGCCGAGGAGGACTTCAGCCTCGGCGGCTACCGCGACCGGGTGATCGTCGAGCTGGCCCAGAACGCCGCCGATGCCGCCGCCGCTGTCGGTGAGCCGGGCCGGCTGCGGCTGAGCCTGACGATGTCGGAGGACGGCGCCTACCTGGCGGCGGCCAACACCGGTGCGCCGCTCGATGCCGCGGGAGTCGGGGCCCTCGCGACCCTGCGCGCCTCGGCCAAGCGGGGCGGCCGCGTCGGTCGGCCGCTTCGGGGTCGGCTTCGCGGCTGTCCTGTCCGTCACCGATGAGCCGATCCTGTTGTCCCGCAACGGTTCTGTTCGGTTCTCCCGAGCCGACACCGCCCAGGTGGTCGCCGACCTGGACGTGCCCGCGCTCGCCGACGAGATGCGCCGCCGCGATGGTCATGTGCCCGTCCTGCGGCTCCCGTTCGAGGCTGAAGGCGAGCCGCCCCAGGGCTTCTCCACCGTGGTCCTGCTGCCCCTGCGCGACGACGCCGCCGCCGACCTGGCCCGACGTCTGCTCGAGTCGGTGGACGACGCCCTGTTGCTCGCCCTGCCCGGGCTGGCCGAGGTCGAGATCCAGGTCGACGGCCAGTCCCGGCGGCTCACCGACGCCCAGTCGCGCTGGGACGTCGTCTCCCGGTCCGGGGAGTTCGGCCCCGGGGAGCGCCACGACCTGTTCGCGGACCGGCCGACCGAGGAGGCGCACCGCCCCTGGTGGAGCGTGCTCTGGGCGCTGCCCCGGCAGCCGGACGTCGCCGTGTCCCCGGTCATCCACGCACCGACCCCTACCGACGAGCCGCTGTCGTGGCCCGCTCTGCTGCTGGCCAGCTTCCCGCTCGACCCCTCCCGACGGCACGTCGCCCCTGGGCCACTCGCCGACCGCGTCGTCGCCGAAGCCGCCGGGGCCTACGCCGAGCTGCTGACCCAGCGCGCCGCCGACGGGTTCGACGTGCTCGACCTGGTGCCGACCGGCCTGGGGTCCGGGGCGGTCGACGGCGCACTGCGGCTGGCCACCCTCGAGGCCCTCAAGGCCGCGCCCATCCTGCGCTCGGCCGAGGACGACCAGCCGCTGCGCCCGCGCGACGCGGTGACGGTCGACGGGGTCGACGCGGCGACGGTGCCGGCGCTCGCGGCGTACGTCGCGGGTCTCGTCGACGCTCCCGCCTCCGGCCGGACGGCGTTGCGGCTGTTGGGAGTCCAGCAGCTGGCCCTGTCCGACGTCGTCGAGGCGATGCCGTACGCCGAGGAGCCCGCCGGGTGGGCGGAGCGGTACGCCGGCCTGGCCGCGCTCGGCGAGACACCTGAGGGGCGCGAGGCCCTGGCCGTTCTGCCCGTGCCGCTGGCCGACGGCCGGGTGGTGCGCGGCGCTCGCGGTGTCCTGCTGCCGCCCGCCGGGATGTCGGGCGAAACCCTCGAGCGCCTGGCCGAGGCCGGCGTGCGGCTGGTCCACCCCGCTGGCGTGCATCCGCTCCTGGGCCGGCTCGGCGCCGTCGAGGCGACTCCGCGGGAGCTGCTCGAGGACGGCGCCGTCCGGGAGCTGGTCGACACCTCCCCGGACTCCGAGGACCCGGACGACGTCGCCGAGACCGTCCTGCACCTGGTGCGGGCCGCCGTCGAAGCCGGGCAGCTCGAGCCCGGCGACCTGCCCTGGCTGAGCGACCTCGCTCTCCCCGATGCGGATGACGAGCTGTCGCCGGCCGGGGCGCTCGCCCTGCCCGGCTCGGTGGCCTCGCGGTTGCTCGAGCCCGACGAGATCGGCATCGTGGCGGACTCGCTCGTGTCCGGCTACGGCGCTCAGACGCTTTGTGCCGCAGGGGTTCTCGATGGTCTTGCCGTCCTCCACACCGACGAGGTCGACCTGGCCGACCCGGACGACCTGGTCCTCGAGCTGGCCGGCTTCGCGGACTGGGCGGAGGCGATGCTCGGGGCTGATGGCGCCGTCAGCGGAGAGCTGCTCGCGGTCCGCGATCTCGACGCGGTCCGGCCCGACGCCTGGGCGCGACGCCGTCCAGGCGATCACGGACTCACCGGCCGGCCGGGCGGCGCTAGTCCGCGGGGTGCGGCTGCGCGACCGCCAGGGCCGTGGGCGTGACGTCCCGTCGTACACCGCCTGGTGGCTGCGCCGCGAGCTCGGGCTCGACGAGCACTGCGACCCGGCCGGCGACCCCGCGCTGGCCGCTCTGCTCGACCCGGCACCGGACTGGGTGGCCGGCCTGGACGGCGAGGTACGGCGGGCGCTCGGTGTCGTGCAGAGCGTCGACGACCTGACCCCGGACGCCGCCGGACTGCTTCTGGCTCGGCTCGCCGAGCCGAGCCGGCCGGTGGGACTGCGCGGGCTGCTCACCCTCTGGGCCTGGCTGACCGACCTGCCGGACGACATCGCGGTCGACCGGCCGGACCGGGTGCGGGCCCTGACCACCGATGGTGTTGCGGTCGTCGACATCAAGCGGGCTGTCGTCGTCGACCAACCGATGTGGTTGCAACGCAACGACTTTGAAGCACTGGTGATCGCTCCCGTCGGTCGGGGCGGCGACCTGGCCGACCTGTTGGACCTGGACCTCGCCACTGAGCGCGTCGCGGGGGCGGTGACCAGCCTCGGGGTCGATGAGGCTGTGCCGGCTGCCGTCGCCGAGGTGTTGGCCGGCGGCCCCGCCAGCTGGCGTCGGCACGCCCGGCTCGAGGTCGACGGCATAGCGGTCGACTGGTGGGTGGACGAGGCCGGTCATGCGCACGCGGTGGCGGCCGCCGGCCTGGCCCGCGCCCTGGCCTGGGCCGCTGGCAGCTGGCCCAGCCGGTTCGTCGTCGCGGCGGTCCTCGCCGACGGCCGGTCCACCTCGGCCGTCGTGGCCGATGCCGCCTTCGACTGAGCGAAGGCTGTCGGACCGGGGCTACTGCGCCGCTGCGTTGCCGCGGCCGCGCCGGACGTACGCCAACCCGAGCAGTCCGAGCAGGGCCCCGGAAAGCGCGGCCCACGGCCACCAGCTGTGGTCACCGCGGTGCAGCCCCGGGATGACGAGGGTGGCGCCGAGGACGAGCACCCAGATGACCGTGCCGACCAGGACGAGGCGGGCGGTGTCGACGTGCAGCGGCTCGAGCGCTGGTCGCTGCGCCGGGGCCGGCTGCTCGTCCATCGGGCCAGCGTAGACGGGCGTTCGGCTGGCCCCAGGCCCCCCGAGCGGATGCAAGGGTCTAGGCGATGAACACCCGGCTGAGCCCCGACTCCTACCTCGACCACCTGCGTGCGGAGGCTGGCCGGCTGTCCGCCGTCGCCCGGCAGAGCGACCTCGCGGCCGACGTCCCGACCTGCCCGGGCTGGACCATCGAGGACCTGGTCGCGCACTGCGCCGACGTCTATGCCCACAAGATCCAGATCCTGCGCCTGGGCCGGCCCCCGAGCCCGGAGGAGCGGGTCGAGCCCCCGGTCGGCGCGGCGGTCCTGGACTACCACGACGAGCAGGTCGCCGACCTGGTCAAGGAGCTGGAGCAGCGTGGGCCGGCCGACCCGGCCTACACCTGGTTCCCGGGGGAGAGCAGCACGGGCTTCTGGTTCCGGCGGATGGCTCAGGAGGCGCTGGTGCACCGCGTCGACGGCGAGCTGGCGGCCGGCCAGGCGATCGGGCCGATCGACCCGGTGCTCGCGACGGACGGCGTCGACGAGGTCCTGTCCTGGTTCGCCGGCCATCCCGGCGTACTGGCGCACTCGGCCTCCCGGGTCGGGTCGGCCGGCGAGGTCTACGTCGACGCCGGCGACCACGCCTTCGTCATCGAGCTGCCGGACGACGGGCACGTGCTGCGCGAGGTCGACCCGCTCGACGGCGACCCGAACGCGACGGCGACGATCAGCGGAGCGGCAGGCGACCTCGACCTGTTCCTGTGGGGTCGGCCGACCTCCGGACCGGTCGCCGAAACCGGCGACCACGATGTGCTCGAGCGGCTCTTCAGCCGGCTCCACCTCGCCGTGTCCGACTAGTCGCGCTGCCCTTAAGACTCGCCCGCATCCGACGCGATGACTCGTTGGCCGCGACTCGTTAGCAAAGATAATGAGGTATGCTAACGATATGCCAGCAGCCGTCAGCCAGAGCACGTCGACCCTGGCGGCCGACCTCCGAGTCTCCGTGATGAAGCTGGCTCGACGCCTGCGCCAGCAGCGCAGCGACGACGACATCTCCACCGGTCAGTACTCCGTGCTCGGTGCGCTGGTGACCCACGGACCCCGTACGCCGCGCGAGCTGGCCGACCACGAGCGGGTCCAACCGCCGTCGATGACCCGCATCCTCGGCTCCCTGGTCGACGCCGGTCTCGTCATGCGCACCGACCACCCGGTCGACGGCCGTCAGGTCCTCATGTCGGTCACCGACCAGGGCCTGCGCGTCGTCCAGGAGACGCGCCGGCAGCGCACCGCCTGGCTGGCCCAGCGGCTGGCCGAACTGACCCCCGACGAGCGCGCCACCCTGGCCGAGGCCTCGCGCATCGCGCTGCGCCTGGCCGAGTCATGAGCCCGACCTTCCGGGCGCTGAACTCACGCAACTACCGGCTCTGGCTCTCCGGCGCGATCGTGTCGAACATCGGCACCTGGATGCAGCGCGTCGCCCAGGACTGGCTGGTCCTGACCATCCTCACCGACCACTCGGCCGAGGCGGTCGGTATCACGACCGGGCTGCAGTTCCTGCCGATCCTGCTGCTGATGCCGTACGGCGGGCTGATCGCCGACCGGATGCCCAAGCGCCGGCTGCTGATGGGGACCCAGCTCGCCCTGGGCCTGCTCGCCCTCGGCCTCGGGACCCTCGTCCTCACTGGCGTCGTACAGCTCTGGATGGTCTACGGCTTCGCGCTCCTGCTCGGCGCGACGACGGCGCTGGACAACCCGGCCCGGCAGACCTTCGTCAGCGAGATGGTCCCGCGCGAGCACCTGCCCAACGCGGTCGGCCTCAACAGCGCGACGTTCAACGCCGCCCGGATCGTCGGACCGGGCATCGCCGGCCTGCTGATCGCCTGGGTCGGCACCGGCCCGGTCTTCATGATCAACGCGGCGAGCTTCGGCGCCGTACTGATCTCGTTGTCCCGCATGCGAACTCGCGAGCTGCGCATCACACCGGCGGCCGTCCGGGCCAAGGGCCAGCTCCGTGACGGCTTGCGCTATGTGGCGGCTCGCCCGGACATCGTCCTGATCCTGGTGATCGTCTTCTCGGTCGGCACCTTCGGGATGAACTTCCAGATGACGACGGCCTTCGTCGCGACCAGCGTCTTCCACGAGGGCGCGGGGGAGTACGGCCTGCTCGGCTCGATCATGGCGATCGGCTCGCTGGCCGGCGCCCTGCTGTCGGCCCGCCGGGAGAAGCCGCAGCTGCGCTATGTCGTGGGCTCGGCGTTCGCCTTCGGGGTGTTCGCGACGATCGCCAGCCAGATGCCGACCTATCCGCTCTTCGCGATCTCGCTGATCCCGGTCGGGCTGTCCGCGATCACGATGATGACCAGCGCCAACACGACCGTGCAGATGAGCGTCGACCCGGCCCTGCGCGGGCGGGTCATGGCGCTCTACATGGCGATCTTCATGGGCGGTACCCCGATCGGTGCGCCCATCATCGGCTGGATCGGCGGCACCTTCGGGGCCCGCTGGTCGATCCTCGTCGGCGGCCTCATCGCGATCGCGGCCTCGTCCGCGGCGGCGCTCTGGGTCCTGCACAGCCGCCGGCTGCGGGTGCAGTTCCGCCGCGATGCGACCCCGCACGTCCGGCTCCGGCAGCATGATGGAGCTGTGAGTCGATCGTGAGCCGGGCATGAGCCCGCGGGTCCGCCGCTGGGTCATCCCGGGTGCGTTGGCCCTGCTGGTGCTCGTCGTCGTGATCGGAGCCCTGCTCCACTAGCCGCAGATCCGGTCATCGTGGTGGCTTGGGCTGGTCAGGGCGAGCCTGATCCTCCACAGTCCGCGGGCCCAGGGCTAGGCAGGTCAGCAGCCAGCGCTGCAGCAGCACCGCGGTCATCGGACGGCTCTCATCGGCCTGGGGTCGGAGTCGGGCAGCCGGGCAGCGGCAGGGGCGGCAGGCCCAGCCCGCCACCGGCCGTGGTGATCGGGCAGACGACGCTGGACACCGGCCCGGGCAGCGACGGCAACGAAGGCAACGCCGACGTCACCTGGCCCACGATCGAGGAGACCGCGCCGCCCGGGTTGCCCGCCGACCCGCCGGCCGAGCCGCCCGCGTTGCCGGCCGAGTTGCCGCCGGACCCGCCGGTCGGTGCACCGGTCGGCGTACGGCCCGAGCCATTGCCCTGCGCTGCAGTCGATTTCGTCGGTTTCGGCGGCCGGCTTGGCGTGGGGCCCATTCGATCCGGAGCCGGTGCTCGACGCCGCCGGCAGGTCGGAGAGCGGCAGCATCGTCACGCCGCGCCGGTAGGCGTCCGCGATGGCCAGCACCGTGCGGGCATAGCTGTCCGAGTTGTTGTACCGCCGTACGGCGGCGTAGGCGTCCGGGAACCGGCTCAGGTTGCCGGGGCCGGCGCACAGGTAGATCGCGGTGGCCGCGGCCGCGTCGTTGATGTCCTGCGGGTTCTTGGCTCCGTCGCCGTCCAGGTCGCCGCCGACCGCGCGCCAGGTGCCGGGGATGAACTGCATGGGCCCGACCGCGCGGTCCCACACCCGGTCGTGGTCATAGACGCCGTTGTCCGTGTCCGGGATCTTCGCCGTGCCGGACCGGCCGTCCAGCGGGATCCCGTAGATGCCCGGCCGGGCGATGCCCTGGGCGTCCAGCGCGTTGCCGCCGTACCGGCCGTGGTCACTCTCCACCCGGCCGATCGCGGCGATCAGCGCCCAGTCGATGTGGCAGGCCGGGTCGGCGTTGCCGATGACGCCGGCCGCCCGGTGGTAGGCCGCGAGCGCCGGACCGGGGATGCCCTGGGAGTCCAGCGTGACCGGGGAGCCCGGACCGAAGCCGGGTCCGGTCGGGGGCAGGTCGAGGCCGGGGGCGTCGCCGCCGGCACCGTTCGCCGTACCGGGCATGGCGAACGGCGTGTCAGGCACGACCGGCAGCGTCGCCCCACCAGTGACCGACGCTCCCGCTCCACGCGTCGGGCCTGCCGGGGCGCCGCTGCCAGCCAGTGCCAGACCCCCGCCGAGGAGGGCTAACGCAGGCAGGGCCGCAACCAACCCGCGCCAGCGAAGGTGCACGGTCCTCAGCTGGGTCGCTTCGCTCGACTCAGTGGCCGGCTCCATCGCTCCTCCTCGTCCCCCGGTCTGATCCCTGCAGGTGCCTGGACACCCGGATAACGAGGGCCGCGCGCGGGGGTTACGGCCCAGCCCGGTGCGGTCGCGGGGGATGATCGAGCGATGCGGCGGATCGGGTGGGGGGTGGCGGCGGCTGCCCGCGTCGCCCTTCTCGGCTCGGCTATCGGTGCATTTGTCGGCTCAGTCCTCGTGCTCCCGGCGTACGGCGTCGGGGCCGGCCGACGGGGACAAGCTCGTCACCATCACCGACCCGCGGATCGTCGAGTCGAGCGGCCTCGACCACGAGCCCCACCGACCCGGACGTCGTCTGGACGGTCAACGACTCGGGGGACAGCGCGCGGGCCTTCGCGGTGTCCCTCAAGACCGGCCGCACCGTCGGGCTGCTCAAGGAGCGCACCGACGCCCGGGACTGCGAGGCCATGACGTCCGGTCGCGATTCCAGCGGGCGGCCGATGCTGTGGATCGGCGACATCGGGGACAACAACGCGGTGCGCACCTCGGTCGTCCTGCGGCTGCTCCGCGAGCCGAACCCGACCAAGCACACGACCCTCACGCCGGTGAACCTGCGGGTCCGCTACCCCGGCGGCCCGACCGACGCGGAGACGCTCATCTGGACGCCCGCGGGTCGCCTGCTCATCGTGACCAAGGAGCTCTTCGGCGGCCGGGTGCTCGAGGTCCCGCCGGCCGCGGTGAAGACGGCGCTCGCCGGTCACTCGGTCGAGAAGCCCGCGCTGGCCCGGCTGGTCGGCCGCGTCTCGCAGGGGCTGCCCACCGACGGCGTCGCGCTGCCGGACGGGCGGTTGGTCATCCGGGACTACGAGGGGGCGACGGTCTACGAACCGCCGGCGTACGACGGCAAGGCGCTCGTGGCCCAGACCCGGCTCGGCTGGCCGCTGCAGGACCAGGGCGAGACGGTCGCGGCCATCGACGGCGGTCGCTCGATCGTCGTCGGCTCCGAGGGCAAGGACGAGGACCTGCTCCGGGTGGCGGTTCCGGCGGCACCCGGAGCAGCGTCCGGGTCCGGGCCTTCGTCAACCGGGTCAGTGGCCGGCGGCTCGAGCGGTTCGAGCGCCGCCGGGGGGTCCGGGGCGTCCACCGGCTCCGGTGGCTTCAACGGCCGATTGGCCGGCGGCTTGTTGATCGGGCTCGCGGTCGTCACGATCGGCGGAGTTGCCCGGCACCTGCGCCGCGCCCGAGGGCGAGCAACGCCGCCCCGCTGAGCAACAGGGCAGGCACCAGGAGGAACCCGTCCCGAGCCCCGACCCGGTCGGCCAGCGCACCCAGCGCGAACGGCGCGATCCCACTGGCCAGCCCGGTCCCCACGCTGACCAGGGCGTTGGCGGTGTCCGGCCGGCCGCCGGAGGCCTGCACGACCCGGACCAGGCTGAGCGGGAACTGGAGCGAGAGCCCGACCCCGAGCAGCCCCAGCCCGAGCACGGCGGTCACGGGCACGGTGGCGGTCCACATGACCACCCAGCCGGCCACGGCGAGAGCGAGGGCGGCGAAGAGCAGCGCGTCGACCGACCAGCGCAGGGTCAGCGGCACGGAGGCCAACCGGCCGATGGTCATCCCGACCAGCAGCGCGCTCACGCAGGCGCTCGCGACCCCGGCGCTGAGCCCGACATGGGTGCGGAGCTGGTCGGCGGACCAGAAGGTGCAGCAGAACTCGGTCCCGACACAGGCGATCATCACGGCCCACGCCAACCAGAAGGAGCGGCCGGGCACTCCCTGCGAAACCCCCTGGGGCGCAACAGGTCTCGCCAACGCGGGCAACCGCGGCGCTCGCCAGAGGAGCACCGCCACCACCCCGGCCAGCGGGAGGGTCACAGCGGTCGCCCCCCGCCAGGTCAGCCCGAGGGCCACCGACAGGCCAACTCCGAGCGGCGCGACGACCCCGAACGCGACGGCGACTGCGTTGGCCTCGCCGATCGCGCCGGGGCCGAGCTCGCCGTGGTGGTCGGTCAGCACCGGGTTGACGGCGTTGAGGCCGAGCGAGCCGCCGAACCCCGTCAGCAGCACCGCCGGCACGGTCGCCGTCGGACCGCGCAGGGCGATCAGCAACACCACTCCGCAGGTGACCAGCGCGCAGGACAGCAGGAGCACGCGCCGCCGGCCGTGTTGGCGGACCAGGGACACGGAGACCGCGGCCGACAGAAGCGCCCCGGCCGCAAGGGCGGTGCCGTGCAGCCCGGCGACGGCCCGCGAGGTCTTCTGCTCGGTCCGGAGCAGAGGCACGATCGGCCCGAAGGAGTAGAGGAACCAGCCCCAGAGGGCGAAGTACGAGTACGCCGCGCGGGTCAGCTGGTCGCGGTCGAGCTTCAGGCCTGACCCTCCACCACGATACTCGATGCAGCGGGTGAGGGCCTCGACATCGTCCGGGTCGACCGCGGGGAACATCGCGATGCGCAGCTGGTTGCGGCCGAGCTTGCGGTAGGGCTCCGTGTCGACGATCCCGTTGGCCCGCAACACCTTCGCGACCGCCAGCGCGTCGACCGAGTCGTCGAAGTCGATGGTGCCGACGACCTGGGAGCGCGCGGCCGGATCCCCGACGTACGGCGACGTGTACGACGTGCGCTCGGCCCAGTCGTAGAGCCGGCTCGAGGAGTCCGCGGTGCGCTTGACGGCCCAGTCGAGGCCGCCCTGGTCGTTGATCCACTCGACCTGGTCGGCCAGCAGGACGAGGGTCGAGAGGGCCGGGGTGTTGTAGGTCTGGTCGAGCCGCGAGTTGGCGATAGCCGTTGGGAGAGAGAGGAACTCGGGCACCCAGCGGCCGCCCATCGCGATCTGCTCCACGCGGTCCAACGCCGCGGGGGACATCACGGCCAGCCACAGCCCGCCGTCCGACGCGAAGCACTTCTGCGGCGCGAAGTAGTAGACGTCGACCTCGCTGATGTCGACCGGCAGCCCGCCGGCCCCACTCGTGGCGTCGACCAGCATGAGCGGTCCGCCGTCCGCGCTGTGCTGGACGCCCGGCACGCGGCGTACAGAGGCCATGACCCCGGTCGACGTCTCGTTGTGCGGCCAGGCATAGGCGTCCACGCCGTCCTCGGCGTGGGCCGACGGCAGCGTGCCCGGGTCGCCGGCCACGATGGTCGGCTCGCCCAGGAAGGGCGCGCCGGACACGACCGAGGCGAACTTGCTGGAGAACTCGCCGAAGGCCAGGTGCTGCGACCGCTCGCGGATGAGACCGAACGCCGCCGCGTCCCAAAACGCTGTGGTGCCACCGTTTCCGAGGACTACCTCGTAGCCGTCGGGCAGGGAGAACAACGCACCCAAACCCTCCCGGACCTGACGAACCAGACCCCGCACGGGGGCCTGACGGTGAGAGGTGCCGAGCAGGGTGGACCCCACGGCGGTGAGTGCTGCCACCTGCGCCGGGCGGACCTTGCTCGGCCCGGAGCCGAACCGCCCGTCGGCGGGTTTGAGGTGGTCAGGAATCGTCAGCGGAGCCCCGGTCATGGGGCCAATGCTCTCAGGCGGTGGGAGCGCTCTCGTGAATGGCCTCGGTCCAGCCTGCGACGTCCTGCGGCGACCGCGGCGGCGGCCCGACATAGCGCGCCGCCGGCCGGACCAGACGCCCGGTGCCCATCTGCTCGAGGATGTGGGCGGACCACCCGGCCGTGCGCGCGCAGGTGAACATCGGCGTGAACATCGACGCCGGCACCTCGGCGAAGTCGAGGATCACCGCGGCCCAGAACTCCACGTTGGTGGCCAGGACCCGGTCCGGGCGCCGGGCGTGCAGCTCGTCCAGCGCCGCCTTCTCCAGCGCGACCGCGACCTCGTAGCGGGGTGCCCCCAGCCGCTGAGCCGCTGCCCGCAGCACCCGGGCCCGCGGGTCCTCGGCCCGGTAGACCCGGTGCCCGAAGCCCATCAGCCGCTCGCCCCGGTCCAGGACCCCACGGACGTACGCCGAGGCGTCGCCCAGCTGCTCGACGCCCTCGATCATGTGCAGCACCCGCGACGGGGCCCCGCCGTGCAGCGGACCGCTCATCGCGCCGACCGCGCCGGACAGGCAGGCGGCGACGTCGGCGCCGGTCGAGGCGATGACCCGCGCGGTAAAGGTGGACGCGTTCATCCCGTGCTCGGCGGCGGAGGTCCAGTAGGCGTCGACGGCCTCGACGTGGCGCGGATCCGGCTCGCCGCGCCAGCGGATCATGAACCGCTCGACGATCGTCTCCGCGTTGTCGACCATCGACTGCGGCACCATCGGCTGGCCCTGCCCGCGGGCTGACTGCGCCACGAAGCTGAGCGCCATGACCGAGGCCCGGGCCAGGTTGTCCCGCGCCTGCTCCGGGGTGATGTCGAGCAGCGGCCGGAAGCCCCATACCGGCGCCAGCTGGGCCAAGGCGCTCTGCACGTCGACCCGCACGTCTCCGGTGTGGACCGGCAGCGGGAACGGCTCGGCCGGCGGAAGCCCGGGCTCGAAGGCATTGTCGACCAGCAGCCCCCACACGTTGCCGAAGGAGACCTTGCCGGCCAGCTCGGTGATGTCGATGCCCCGGTAGCGCAGAGCCCCGCCTTCGCGGTCTGGCTCGGCGATCTCCGTCTCGAAGGCGACCACGCCCTCCAGACCCGGGACGAAACCACTCGAGCTGTCGGCCATGTGGGGCTCCTTTGCCTGGTGAAGCCCGATCGGGGCGTCTCAGCGGGGAGAGTACGCCGGGTTCCCCGGAACGGCGCGACGCGAGTGGTGAATCACACCTGCCCGACGCGCGGCCGCAGCAGCGAGACCAGACCGGCAACCGCTGTGGCGCCGGCCACCCCGAGCACGGCCAGCGCCGCGGCGTGCCCGCCGTCTGCCGCAGTCGGGTGACTGGTCAGCGCGCTCAGGAAGACGGTGCCGAACGCGGCGACCCCCAGCACCTGGCCGAGCTGCAGGACCGTGACCATGACGCCGCTGGCGTCGGCCGCGTCCTGGACCCGCACCCGGCTGAGCGCGGAGGCGAACAGCTGGCCGTAGGCGCAGCCGGCCAGCAGGCCCATCCCGACCATCATCAGCTCGAGCGCGGGCGGCACGTCGCCGCCGGAGGAGACCGCGGCGGCCAGGACGGCGTACCCGGCGGAGCACAGGACCAGCCCGGTGGCGGGCAGGAAGTGGTGCCAGGACTGGGGCAGCTTGCGCCAGTACAGCCCGGCCACCCCGAAGCCGGCGGCCATCGGCGCGAAGGTCAGGCCGACCCGCAGGGCGCTCTGGCCCAACCCGCCCTGCAGGTAGAGCGTGAAGCTGAACATGAAGCCGGCCACGCCGGCCATGACCAGCAGCATCGAGCCGGCGGCGACTGCGAGCCCGGGCGAGCGCAGGACCCGTCCGCGGATCAGCGGGTGCCCACCGCGGCGCGACAGCCGCCGCTCGAACTGCACGAACGCCGCGGTCGCGACCAGGCTGGCCCCCAGCATCAGCCAACCCCACAGCGGCCAGTGCTCCTGGTGACCGAGGACGAGCGGTACGACGAGCAGGAAGACGGCCGCCGACAGGGCCAGGAGGCCGGGCAGGTCCAGGCCCCTCGGTGTCCCGGGCAGGCGCGGCAGCAGCCGGACCCCGGCGACCATCAGCACGGCGCCGATCGGCACGTTGACCGCGAAGACCGCCCGCCAGCCGGTCCCGAGGACATCAGCGGAGACGAGGACGCCGCCCAGCACCTGGCCGGCGACCATGCCCGACGACAGCACCGCGGTGTAGGCGCCGAGCGCCTTGACCCGGGCCGGCCCGACGAACGTCCGCTGGATCAGGCTGATCACCTGCGGCACCATCAGCGCCGAGCCGGCCCCCTGCACGATCCGGAAGCCGATCAGCGTCGAGGTGGTCGGGGCGAGGGCGCAGGCCAGCGACGCCGTCGTGAACAGCCCGAGCCCGGTCAGGAACACCCGGGTGAAGCCGAGCCGCTCACCGAGCCGCGCGCCGGTGATCAGCAGGACGGCGTACGCGATCGTGTAGCCGGACACGACCAGCTGGAGGGCCGCGCCGCTGGAGCCCAGCTCGGACTCGATCGAGGGGGCGGCCACGTTGACGACGGCCACGTCGAGGAGCGCCATGAACTGCCCGACGAGGACCAGGGCGAGGATCAGCCCGGGCCGCGTGGTGCCGCGAGTCGCCGCGCCGGACTGCTCCAGTGCCGCGCGCTGGGCCGGCGTGGTGGTGATGGTGGGGCTCTGGGTCATGTCCATGACCATGCAACGGTCTGGATCCGGGTAGTGAGAGTCTGCTCATCCTGGTACCCAGAGCACCTGGCATATGGCGCGCCGCCGAGCGAGGATGGCTTCCATGTCGTCGCAGTCAGCCCAAGCGAGTGCCCGCCGGACCGAGCTGGCCGCCTTCCTGCGGGCCTGCCGGGAGCGGATCACCCCCGAGGCGGTCGGCCTCCCGCCAGGCCCCCGACGCCGTACGCCGGGGCTGCGACGCGAGGAGGTCGCCGGTCTCGCCGGGGTCGGGGTGACCTGGTACACCTGGCTCGAGCAGGGCCGGCCGATCAACGCCAGCGAGCAGGTCGTCGAGGCGATCAGCCGGACGCTGCGGCTGACCGACGCCGAGCGCAACCACCTGTTCCACCTGGCCGAGCTGCCGCCGCCGGACTCGCTCGGGGCGGTCGGCATCAGCGACGAGATCCAGGAGATCCTCGACGCCCTCGACCCGCTGCCGGCCACCCTGACCAACGCGCGCTTCGACCTGCTCGGCTGGAACGCCAGCTACGCCGCTGTGTTCGCCGGCTTCGTCACCGACACCGCGCGGGTCAACACGCTGTGGTGCGTCTTCACGAAGCCGGCCTGCTGCAGTCCGCTCGCAGCGCCGGAGGAGCACATGGCCCAGATGGTCGCGATGCTCCGCTCCGGTTACGGCCGGCATGTCGGCGAGCCGGACTGGGAGACCTTCCTCGCCGACCTGCGGGCCGTCAGCCCGAAGTTCGCCCAGATGTGGGCCCGCCAGCAGGTCGCGGCGCCCGGCGCGATGCGCAAGGTGTTCCAGCACGCGGCCGTTGGCGAGATCCGGGCCACGACGACCAGCCTGGCCGTGACCGGTGCGCCGGAGAACCGGATCGTCGTCTACCGGGCCGACGACGAGGAGTCCCGCGAGCGGTTCGCCTGGCTGCGCGCGCACCCGGACGCTCGGCCGACCCGGCACGACCCGGCGACGCACACCCTGCTGGCCGGGCACGCCGTGCCCGCGTGAGCGACTTCATCGTCGACCCGACCTACCGCCAGGTCTACGACGCCCCCGGGCTCGGCGCGGACCTCCCGGCGGCCCCGCTGGCTCTCCTGGCCGAGTGGTACGCCGCGGCCGTGGCCGACGAGCGGATCGCCGAGCCGGCGGCGATGGTGCTGGCGACGGTCGACGCCGCCGGGCACCCGAACGCGCGGACCGTGTTGCTGAAGGGCCTCGACGCGCAGGGCGCGGAGTTCTACACGAACCTCGGGTCGACCAAGGCGGTCGAGCTGGCCGGGTCGCCGTACGGGTCGGTCGTCCTGCTCTGGCATCCGATGTATCGCCAGGTTCGGCTGCGCGGGCCGGTCGAGCCGGTCTCGCGGGCGGAGAGTGCGGCGTACTTCGCCTCGCGCCCGCGGGGCTCGCAGGTCGCCTCCCGGGCCTCACACCAGTCCCAGCCGGTCGGCTCGCGGGCCGAGCTCGAGGCCGCGGTCGTCGCGGAGGAGGCGCGCTGGCCGGACACCGGCTCCGGGTCGGACGTGCCGCTGCCTGACTACTGGGGTGGCTTCCGGCTGCGCCCGGTCGAGGTCGAGCTCTGGGTGGGCCAGCCCTCGCGGCTGCACGACCGGGTCCGCTACTCGGCGGCCGAGGGGTCGCTGCTGGACGACGAGCGGGCCTGGACCCGCACCCGGCTCCAGCCGTGACTGACCAGCCGGCGCCGGCCGTTCGCTGGTCCGGCCCGCGGGCGGTGCGCCTGCGACGCGGTCGGGTTCGTCGTCGACGGGCCGCTGCGGCCGGTCACGAACTGCCACTGCGACCGGTGCCGGCGGATCACCGGGCACTTCCTGGCCGCGACGTCGGCCGCGGTCGCGGACCTGACGGTGTCCGATCCGGACGGCCGGCTGACCTGGTACGAACCGGCGGCCGGCGTCTACTACGGGTTCTGCTCGGTCTGCGGGTCGACCTTGTTCTGGCGGATCGACGCTGCCCCCCAGTGGTGGTCGATCGCGGCGGGGGCGCTGGACCGGCCGACCGGTCTCACGACGGCCGAGGCGTGGTTCGTGGCGGAGGCCAGCGACTACCACCGGCTGGACCACGACCTGGTCGAGTACTCCGGCGACGGCAGCAGGCAGGTCCGCGGCTGACGCTCATCGTGGAGCCCTCGGCTGGTCTGGACCGGCCCTACCTTCCACGATCGCTGCGTCCGCCGCGGCTGTCCACAGATGGCGGATGGACCAGCGGCCGGCACCCCATGCTGACGTTGATGGGGGCTCGGGCGAAGCCAGGCGGCGCAGACGCTTGCGCAGCTGGTCGAGGCGCTGGCTCTGGAGCAGTTCGGGGTGGTCAGCCGCAGCCAGCTCCTCGCTGTGGGCGCAACGAGGGCGTGGATCGAGACGCGGCTGCGGACCGGGCGTTGGCAGCGGCCGTTCCCCGGCGTGTACGTCGTGTTCACCGGCCCGATGCCGTTCCGCACGAGGGTGATGGCTGCGCTGCTGCGGGCCGGCCCGGGAGCCGTGGCGTGCGGCGCGACAGCGGCCGCCCTCGACGGTCTGGCCGCAGAGCCCGCCACCGCGCTGCACGTTCTCGTGCCGGCCCAGCGAAGAGTGGTCGTCGAGCCGCCGATCGTCATTCGCCGGGGGCGGTCCACGGAGCAGCGGGCACATCCGACCCGCAGTCCGCGCCGGACCCGGATCGAGGAGACCGTGCTCGACCTCTGTGAGGAGAGCGCGTCAGCCGTTGATGTGTCGGGTTGGGTCACCCGGGCCGTCGGGCGGCGGCTGACCAGCCCGGCTCGGCTGGGCCTGGCCCTGCGGGCACGGAGCCGCCACCGCTGGCGAAGCCTGCTGCTGGCCATGCTGACCGATGTAGACCTGGGAGCCCAGTCGCCGCTGGAGCTGGAGTATCTGCGCTCGGTCGAGCGGGCTCATGGCCTTCCCAGCGGGCGTGCGACAGAGGCGGTTGGCCGGCCGTACGACGCGCTGGGTCGACGTGGACCTCGACCAGTTCGCCGTACGGATCGAGCTCGATGGGCGGCTGGGCCACGTCGAGGATGGCGCGTTCCGCGACCGGCAACGGGACAACGCGGCGACGAGGTCTGGGCGCGCGAGCCTGCGGTACGGCTGGGGCGAGGTGTTCGGCTCGGCGTGCGCCGTGGCAGCCGAGGTGGCGGCGGTGCTGATGGCGCGTGGTTGGACCGGGCAGCCGCGGCGCTGTGGCCCCGCCTGCCGCCTCGCGGCTGAATACCGTGGAGGTTCGGGCTCGTCCACGCGAGCCTGACCTTCCACGATCAGCCGGCGCCAGCATCCGGGCAGGGAACAGCCCGTGGGCCGGCCAAAAAGACCAGCCGCGCTGGACGGGGCGCGGCATACCCACGGGCTGCGGTGACTGCCTGAGGCTCGCTTGCCGTTGCACGGCGATGGCGGGTCAGGAAGTCTGTCCGTCCTTCGACGGCTGGCTAGCTGGCAGCCACCTCACGCGTCCGTATGTCAATCACTTCGCGGACCACCTCCTCTCCCGTGTACGCCGACCATAAAACGGCGGGAGCGGTCCTGCAACGACATTCGACGGTCAGGTGTGCAGCGGCATGAGCAGCACCGGCGTCGTCGTCGGCTGCTTCGAACCGCCGGCCGGCTCCAGCGTCACGCCGAAGTTGGCACCGGCGGCCGGCACGTTCGTCGTGTAGACCGGCGCCAGGGAGCCGTCCGAACGACGGGTCAGCAGACCGGCCGACCGGGCGCCCGAGGCGTCGATGACCCAGAGCTGGAACACCTTGTCGCTCGCCGGCTTGGGCCAGCTGGAGGCCGAGAAGACGGCGGCGTGCTTGAGGTCCGAGACCACGGCCGTGCCATGGGCGCCGTCCGGGCCGCTGGCCCCGACGGTGCGGGCGTCCGGCGCGGACAGCACGGAGGCGATCCGGGCCGCCGCCGCGTCGACCTGGTGGCTGTGCTGGTTCGGCGCGGTAGGCGATCCCACCGGCGATGCCGCCACCGATGATCGCCAGCGCCGCCACGGACGCGGCGACCAGGAGCAGGAGCCGGTTCGGCCGGCGCGCGGCCAGGTCGACCACGTCCGCACCCTGGACCGGCCGGCCCGGCGGCGGCGGCAGCTGGCGGGTGCGCGAGACCTCGGCCATGATCCGGGACTTCAGGTCGGCCGGCGGTGCGTCGAACTCCGCCTCGCCCATCCGGGCCACGGTCGCGATCAGCTCGCGGGTCTCCTGCTGGCAGGAGGCGCAGTCGCGCAGGTGCTCCTCGAACTCGACCGTCTCGTCCGGGCTCGATCGCATGCGCCGCGTAGGCGCCGGTCAACATGTGCAGGTCGACGGTCATGCCTCTACCCCCATGCAGTCGCGCATCCGGATCAAGCCGTCGCGGAGCCGGGTCTTCACGGTGCCCAGCGGCACGGAGAGCAGGCCGGCCACCTCGTTGTAGGTGTAGCCGCCGTAGTACGCCAGGGTGACGGACTCCCGCTGCAGCTCGGTCAGGCCGCCGAGGCAGCGCCGCACCTGGACCGCCTCGAGCCGGCTCTCGACCGTCTCGGCCACTTCGTCGTACGCCGCGGTGTAGTCCCGCTGGCCGACCTTGATGTCTCGGTCGGTGGAGGCCTGAGCCGACGCGGACCCGGTCGACGGCGCGGGCGTGGGCCATCGTCATGACCCAGCTCATGGCCTTGCCGCGGGTCGGGTCGTAGCGCGTGGCCGTCCGCCAGATCTCCAGAAAGACCTCCTGGGTGACCTCTTCGGCCTGGGCCGGGTCGCGGAGCACCCGGCGGACCAGGCCGTGGACCTGGCTTGCAGACCGCGTCGTACAGCCGCTCGAAGGCGTGCTCGTCACCCCGGGCGACGCGGGCGAGGATCTGGTCGACCGTGGCGTCGGGCGCCAGGGCCGAGGAGTCGGACTGGGGGGACGAGCGGTGGCCGTGGGCAGAGGATGCCGCCGGGACGGACTTGAGCCGTCGGTGGTCAGGCGCCACGGGCTCACCTCCGCTCACGGCCATCACTCGGACCTCCCAATCGTGGCAGGGCGGCCGACATGCGGCCCCTCCGCCGCACCGACCACACCCCGTCCGAGTTGGTTCGGCGCGGGGTGGGCGATGGATTGGTGCCGGAGTGCGCCTGGGCGCGAGGGTCAGTGCAGGGTGGTGGCGTGCTCGAACGGCGAGGCGCGGGTTGCGCGGCCGGTAGGCGTCGTCCGCGGGGTGCCCGATGTTGACCGCGGCCAGGACGACGTGCCGCCCGCCCGGGAAGAACTCGGCGGCCGCGGCCTCGTGGTCCAGGCCACCCATCGGGCCGGCGGCCAGGCCGGCGGCGCGCACGCCGACGATCAGGTAGCCGAGCTGGATAGCGGCGTTCATCTGGGCCATCCCGCGGCGGGCGTCCTCGTCGGCGAAGTTGTCCTTCATGCCGGGCACGTGCGGGAACGTCGTCGGCAGGTTCTCGTGGAAGTCCAGGTCAGCGGCCACGAGCGCGACGACCGGGGCCTGCGCGGTCTTGGTCCGGTTGCCCGGGCTCATCAGCGGGACCAGCCGGTCGTGGGCCTCGGGGGTGGTGACCCACGCGATCCGCAGCGGCTGGGAGTTCATGGCGGTGGGGCCCCACTTGACCAGGTCGTAGATCTGCCGCAGCTCGGCCTCGGTCACCGCCTGGTCGGTGAACGCGTTGGCCGTCTGGGCCTGGCGGAACAACAGGTTGGCGCTCACGTCCGGGAGCACGTCCAACGTGCTGTCGGCGGTCAGGGGCTGGGTCTCGGTGATGGTCACGGCTGGTTGAACATTCAACTATTGATCTCCATTCCCGCTCCCGCGCCCTCGACCCGACGAGCTCCGGTCGGGGTCGGTAGCGTCGAAGGATGAGTACGGCGACACCCGCGCTCTCGCTGCACGGGGTGACCAAGAACTTCGGCTCGGTCCGGGCGCTGGACGGCCTCGACCTCGAGGTGCGCACCGGTGAGGTGCACGGCTTCCTCGGCCCCAACGGAGCGGGCAAGTCCACGGCGATCCGGGTCCTGCTCGGCCTGCTCCGGGCCGACGGCGGCGAGGTCCGGCTGCTGGGCGGCGACCCGTGGGCCGACGCGGTCGAGCTGCACCGGCGGCTGGCCTATGTGCCCGGCGACGTCGACCTCTGGCCGACCCTGACCGGCGGCGAGGCCCTGGACCTGATCGGCCGGCTGCACGGTCGCAGCGGGAGCAGCAGCGGTGGTGGCGGTGGCAGTACGGACCGCCGCACTGAGCTGCTGTCCCGGTTCGAGCTCGACCCGACCCGGCGGATCCGCACCTACTCGACCGGCAACCGGCGCAAGGTCGTCCTCGTCGCGGCCCTCCTGTCCGCGCTGGCCGGCGACGCCGAGCTCGTGCTGTTCGACGAACCGACCGCCGGCCTGGACCCGTTGATGGAGGAGGTCTTCCGCGAGTACGTCGGTGAGCTGCGCACGCTGGGCCGCACGGTCCTGCTGAGCAGCCACATCCTCAGCGAGGTCGAGGCGCTCGCCGACCGGGTGACGATCATCCGGGCCGGCCGGGCGGTCGAGACCGGAACCATGGGCGAGCTCCGGCACCTGACCCGGACCAGCGTCGCCGCCGAGCTGGAGCGGCCGGCCGACCTACCCGCCGGGTTCGCCGAGCTGGCCGGCGTGCACGAGGTGCGGCTCGACGGCACCCGGCTGCGCTGCCAGGTCGACCCGGCCGGGCTCGACGCGACGCTGGCCGCCCTGGCCCGGGCCGGCGTCGCCTCGCTCGAGGTACGCCCGCCCACGCTGGAAGAGCTCTTCCTGCGGCACTACAGCGAAGCCCCGGCGTGACCGGCTGGCCGGCTCTGCTCAAGGTCGCCGTCCGGCGCGACCGGGTCCGGCTCGTCATCTGGCTGGTGGCGCTGGCCGGAGTCATGGCCGGGTCGGCCGCGAGCACGGCCGGGCTCTACCCGACCCAGGCCTCGCTCGACCGGTTGGCCAGACAGCTCGCGGACACCCCGGCGTCGTTGGCGTTCTACGGTCCGGCGGCGCAGCTGGACACGATCGGCGGCATCGTGATGTGGAAGCCGGGCGGGATCCTGCTGGTGCTCACCGGCCTGCTCGCCCTGCAGACCGTCGTCCGGCACACCCGGGCCGAGGAGGAGGTCGGCCGGGCCGAGCTCGTCGGCGCGGGCGCGGTCGGCCGGATGGCTCCGCTCGCGGCCGCACTCGCCCTGGGCGCGCTCACGTCGCTCGCCCTCGGGGTGCTCATGGCGGCCGGTCTGGCGTCGTCAGGAGCCGGGGGGATCGGGTGCATCGCTGCCGGATTGTCTTTCACCGCAACGGGTTTCGTCTTCGTCGGCGTCGCCGCGGTCACCGCTCAGCTGGCCAGCACGGGTCGGGCGGCCAACGGGCTGGCCGGCGGCGTGCTCGGTGCGGCGTACGGGCTGCGGGCCGTCGCCGACGGTGAGCCACGGCTGTCCTGGCTGTCCTGGCTGTCGCCGATCGGGTGGGTCCAGCACCTCGAGCCGTACGCCGCGCAGCCGCGCTGGTGGGTCCTGCTGCTCCCGCTGGCCGCGGCCACCGCCCTGGCCTTGGCGGCCGTCCGCCTGCGCTCGCGGCGGGACCTGGGCGCCGCGCTGCTGGCCAGCCGGCCGGGCCCGGCGGTGGCCGGCGCCGGGCTGTCCGGTCCGTTCGGCCTGGCCTGGCGGCTGCACCGGGTCACCCTGCTGTCCTGGTCCCTCGCCTGCGTCCTCGTGGGGGCGCTGGTCGGCTGGCTGGCCTCGAGTGTCGGGTCCCTGGTCGGCGACGACTCCGGGGTCCGGGACCTGCTGGCCAAGCTCGGCGGCCGGCAGGGGCTGGCCGACAGCTATCTGTCGACGGCCTTCGGCTTCCTCGGCGTGGCGGTGTCGGCGTACGCCGTCCTCACGGTGGTCCGGCTGGGCGGCGAGGAGGAGGCCGGCCGGGTCGAGCCGCTGTTGGGCGGCGCCGTGAGCCGGCGCCGGGTGCTCGGCAGCCAGCTGGCCATGGCGGCCGGCGGCAGCATCGTGATCCTGGGCGCGATGGGCCTGGCCTGTGGACTGACGCGGGGCATCGAGCTCGGCGCGGTCGGACCGCAGGTCGGCCGTGACCTGGTCGCCGGCCTGGCCCAGGCCCCGGCCGCCTGGCTCGTGGCCGGCCTCGCCGCCGCGGTCCTCGGTCTGCGGCCGCGGTGGGTCGGCGTGACCTGGGTCGTCTTCGCGGCCGCGGTCGTCCTCGGCCTGCTGGGCGAGCTGCTCGGCCTGCCCGGCTGGGTGCGCGACCTGTCGCCGTACGCGCACCTGCCGCACCTGCCGGCCACCTCGGTGCCGGGCTCCGACCTGGTGCCGCTGGCCGTGCTGGTCGCGCTCGCGGCCGGGCTCGCTCTCGTCGGTCTGGCCGCGTATCGCCGGCGCGACATCCCGGCCTAGCGCGGCCTAGCGGCGGACTGCCTCGAACCGGCGCAGGGCCTCGGCCCGCTCCGCCGCGTGGTCGACGATCCGCTCCGGGTAGTCCTCGGCATAGCCGTCCGCCACCGCCCACGGTTGGTGCGCGCCGGCGCCGGCCAGGTGCCGCAGCTCGGGCAGGTACCGCCGCACGTAGTCACCGGTCGGGTCGAACCGCAGGCCCTGCGTCGTCGGGTTGAAGACCCGGACGTACGGCGCGGCGTCGGTGCCCGTGCCGGCCGCCCACTGCCAGCCGTGGGAGTTGGAGGCCAGGTCGCCGTCGCGCAGCCAGCGCATGAAATGCCGGGCGCCGTGCTGCCACTCGATGTGCAGGTCCTTGACCAGGAAGCTGGCCACGACCATCCGGACCCGGTTGTGCATCCAGCCCTCGGCGCGCAGCTGGCGCATCCCGGCGTCGACGAACGGGAAGCCGGTCCGCCCCTCCTGCCAGGCGGCGAACTGCGCCCCCGCTCGGCCCGGCTCGGTCCAGGACATCCCGGCCAGCTGCGGGCGCAGGTAGTCCCGCGCCGAGTCCGGGTGGTGCCAGAGCACGTCGGCGTAGAACTCCCGCCAGGCCAGCTCGGTCCGGAAGGTCTGGGCGCCGGTCCCGCGCCGCCGGGCCAGGTCGGCGAGCAGGGTCCGTGGGTGGATCTCGCCGTACTTCAGGTGCGCGGAGAGCCCGGAGGTCCCGGCGAGGTCCGGCCGGTCGCGCCGGTCCTTGTAGTCCGCGAGGCCCGACTCCAGGAACTCGTGCCAGCGGGCGAGCGCCGCCGCCTCGCCGACCTCGGGCAGTCGCAGCCCGTCGAGGTCGGGCTCAGCCGGGATGGGCTCGCTGTCGACCGTCCGGGCCCAGCGCACCGGCGGCCGGCCGGGTGCCGGCTGCGGCCAGCCGTGGTCGGCCCAGGCGCGGGCGAACGGTGTGAAGACCTGGTACGCCGAGCCGTCCGCCTTGACGATCGAGCCGGGGCCCACGGCGTACGGGGTCCCGGTCCGGACCAGTGCACTCCCGGCTGCTTCGAGCGCCTCGGCCACCTCCTCGTCGCGCCGCCGTCCATAGGGGCCCGCGTCGGCCGTGACATGCACGCGGGTCGACCCGAGCTCGGCCACGAGCCGGGGGAGCACCTCGCGCGGGTCCCCGGTGCGGATCACCAAGGCGCCGTCCAGCGCCTCGGACAGCGCGGCGAGGGAGCGCACCAGCCAGGCCTGGCGCGGCGCGCCGGCCGGTCGCCAGAGCGCCGGGTCGACCACGAACACCGGCAGGACCCGGCCGCCCCCACCGGCGTCGCGCGCCGCCTCGTGCAGCGCGGGATGGTCGGCCGTTCGCAGGTCTCGGCGCAGCCACAGCACACTGTCCGGCACGAGTGGGAGGCTAGGGCTGGAACACCCGGGTCGCCGTTCGGCGTTCGCGTCAGTGCATCCCTTCGAGGAAGTCCCAGCACGTCATCGCAGTCCGGCAGCAGGGAGAGTCACGCAGTGAGTGACCTGATCGACACGACCGAGATGTACCTCCGCACGATCTACGAGCTGCAGGAGGAGGGCATCGTCCCCCTGCGAGCCCGGATCGCCGAGCGCCTCGGGCACAGCGGGCCGACCGTCTCCCAGACCGTGGCCCGGATGGAGCGCGACGGGCTGCTCCATGTCTCCGGCGACCGCCACCTCGAGCTCAGCGCCGACGGCCGGTCCAAGGCCATGCGGGTCATGCGCAAGCACCGGCTGGCCGAGCGGCTGCTGGTCGACGTCATCGGCCTGGAGTGGGAGTACGTGCACGAGGAGGCCTGCCGCTGGGAGCACGTGATCAGCGAGCGGGTCGAGCGCAAGCTGCTCGAGGTGCTGCACAACCCGACCGAGTCGCCCTACGGCACGCCGATCCCCGGGCTCGAGGAGCTCGGGGCCACCACCGCGGCCGAGGACTTCCTCGACGCGCTCGGCACCTTGCGCCCGCTGACCGAGCTGGCCGGTGCCGTCGGCGCCGCCCCGGTGGAGGTCGTCGTACGCCGTCTGGGTGAACCGGCCCAGCTGGACCACGCCGTTTTGAGCCTCTTGCACCAGGCGGGACTGCGCCCGGGTGCCACCGTGCTGGTGCAGAGCCGAGATCACGGCGTTCTGGTGCTGACCGACGCCGGCCGGCCGGACGTCGAGCTCGACGCTGAGATCGCGGCACACGTTTTTGTCGCGATTCCGGCCGTCGTCCTGGACTGAAACCGGCGAATCGGCCCCGTTCGGAGCGCCTGACCGGCGATCTTCCTGGCATCGAGCGTTGCTGGATTTCGGTCCTGACAACGTCGGAACAGCCCGCCGCCCACCTCCCGTTCACCCGTCCGGCGGGCAATAAGTCGTTCACGACAACCTGACCGTGACCTAGGTGTGACATTTGAGCCGCGGTTGTGTACGTTGGCTATCGCTTCCCACCCCTCCAGGGGAGCCCTCACGCGGACGCCGAGCTCTGCCACCGCGACCGAGGACCGAACAACCGCATGGCAGAGGCGGGGGACCCAATTCGGGTCGGTTCTCTCGGCGGGCTTCGGCTCGTCGGTGAGTTTCGATCCTTGGGGTGAAGCCGAGTCGGCGGCCGTCAGTGCCCATCGTGGGCCAGGCGGCCAAGGACGAGGCCGGGTGAATCTCTCCACCCGAACCCGACAGCTCACCTCGAAGGCGCCGGAGAGGCTTTATACGTGTCGACCCCCGTGGCCGGACGTCACCGCGCGCCCATGCGCGCAAAGACTCCGCTAACCGCGCTGAGCCAAGCTGTCTCGACCAACGCAACGCCCGCCGTCAAGGCGTCGGCCGTGCTCGCCGTCTCCGGTGGGCTGGTTGCGTCGTTGGGCATGCAGGCCAATGCCACCCCGACCCATCAGGGCAGCGCACCCCAGACCCATGACGTCAGCTCGACCGCCGCTCCGGCGTTCGGTGACAGCAGCTTCAGCGCGACGACCGTCGCGTCGACGGCCGGCACCACGCTGCGCGCCCCGGGCCACGCGCTGGCCCCCGCGTCGCGCCAGGCAGCGGTCTCCCGCGGCACCGGCCGGCACGTCATCGGCGCCTCGCGGGTCGTGACCTACGGCCCGATCAAGCCGGTCAAGGCCGGCGCCCCCGGCTCGGCCCAGTTCGGCGCAGCGGTCATGGCGATCGCCGCCCGCTACGCCGGCATCGCCTACGTCTACGGCGGCACCACCCCGGCCGGCTTCGACTGCTCGGGCTACGTCCGCTACGTCATGGCCCAGGTCGGGGTCAGCCTGCCCCGCACCTCCAGCGAGCAGCGCGCGGCCACCGTCCGGATCTCGGCCAGCGAGGCCGTTCCCGGCGACCTGGTCTTCTTCCCCGGCCACGTCGGCATCTACGCCGGCAACGGGATGATGTGGGACTCCCCGCACACCGGCGGCGTCGTCAGCAAGCGGGCCGTCTACTCCTCCAGCGCCACCTACGGCCGGGTCGGCTGACCTTCCGGCTCCGCCCGTTGCGCGGCCCGCTCGGGGGGCCGCGCAGCTGCGCTGTACGAACCCTTCCGGACCCTTTCCGGCAATGCGCGTGACCGCGCACACTTCCCGCCCGTAGCATGCGCCTGGGCGCGCCAGCCAGGCGCGCTGCTGTGTGGGAAGGGGCGTGTCGTGCGAACCCTGGTGCTCAACGCCGGCTTCGAGCCGCTCGCGGTCGTGTCATTTCGGCGCGCCGTGGTCCTGGTCCTGGCCGGCAAGGCCACGATTCTCGCCGACACCGGCGAACCCCTGCACTCGGCGCACCTGGAGCTGCAACGCCCCTCGGTGATCCTCCTGGCCCGCTACGTCCGGGTCCCCTACCGCCGCAGCGTGCCGGTCACCCGGCGCGGGGTGCTGCGCCGTGACGGGCACCGCTGCGCCTACTGCGGCCGGACCGCTGCGACCGTCGACCACGTCGTCCCGCGCTCGCGCGGCGGCTCGGACACCTGGGCCAACCTGGTCGCCTGCTGCCTGCGCTGCAACGGCGTGAAGGGCGACCGTACGCCGGACGAGATGGGCTGGACCTTGCGAGTCCACCCGCATGCGCCGCGCGGGCCGGCCTGGGCGCTGCGCGGCAGCGAGGTCAGCCACCCGTCGTGGTCGGAGTTCCTGGAGCGGGCGGCCTAGTCCGCGGAATAGTTGCACGTGCAACAATCGTTAGCCCGGACAGAACGGGGTCCCGACCTGGGGCTCCGGCCGGAGGAGGATTGAGCACATGCCTGCCATCACCGTCGACGACCTGACCGTCCTGCCGCGGATCGCGCCGGACCCGACCGCGTCGCTGCCGCGTCCCGTGGTCTCTGTCAGCTCGGCGCCCAGTGGCTTCGAGGGCGAGGGCTTCCCGGTCCGCCGGGCGTTCGCCGGCGTCGACCTGGCCGCGCTGGACCCGTTCATCCACATGGACCAGATGGGCGAGGTCGACTATGCGCCGGGCGAGCCCAAGGGCACGTCGTGGCACCCGCACCGCGGCTTCGAGACCGTCACCTACATCATGGACGGGATCTTCGACCACCAGGACTCCAACGGCGGCGGCGGCACCATCACCAACGGCGACACCCAGTGGATGACCGCCGGTGGCGGGATCCTGCACATCGAGAAGCCACCGGAGTCGCTGGTCGTCAGCGGCGGGCTGTTCCACGGCATCCAGCTCTGGGTCAACCTGCCCAAGGCGCAGAAGTGGGCGCCGCCGCGCTACCAGGACATCCGGGCCAAGCAGGTCTCCCTGCTGAGTACGCCGGACGCCGGCGCGCTGGTCCGGGTCATCGCCGGTGAGGTCGACGGGCATGCCGGCCCCGGGTCGACGTACTCGCCGATGACCCTCGTGCACGCCTCGCTCGCGCCGACCGCGCGGCTGGACCTGCCGTGGCGCAAGGACTTCAACGCCCTGGTCTATGTCCTGGCCGGCGCCGGGCATCGTCGGCCCGGACCGCCGGCCGATCCGCACCGGCCAGCTCGCGGTGCTCGGCGCCGGCGACGTCGTGACGGTGCAGGCGTCCGGCCAGCAGGACAGCCACACGCCCGCAGCTCGAGGTGCTGATCCTCGGCGGCCGGCCGATCCGTGAGCCGATGGCCTGGGCCGGGCCGTTCGTGATGAACACGAAGGCCGAGGTGCTGCAGGCCTTCGAGGACTTCCAGGCCGGCCGGATGGGTCAGATCCCGGCCGTGCACGGCGCCCCGACCGAGCTCCAGGAGTCCGACAACTCCGCCGGCTGACCCCGCGTTTCCCCGGTTCCTCCGCAATGAGGCAACTACGCGTCAGATCGTGACGCGTCGTTGCCTCATTGCTTGTCCGAGGGCGGCGCTAGCGTCGGCGGACATGGTGGACGAGACCGAGCTCGAGCTGGCGTTTGACGAGGACTTCCGCGGGCGACGGGTCGACGACGGAGCGCTGGGTGCCGTACTACCTGCCGCACTGGAGCTCGCGCGAGCGCACCGCCGCCCGGCGTCGGCCGGCACGAGGACGGCTGGCCCTGCACATCGTCGAGGACCAGCCGCCGTGGTGCCCCGAGTGGGACGGTGAGCTGCGCGCCTCGGTCCTGCAGACCGGCCTGTACGCCGGGCCGCTCGGCTCGGGCGAGGGCCAGCTGCACTTCCGCGACGACCTGGTCGTCCGCGAGGAGCAGGACAACCGGCGCACCTACCTCCCGCACCACGGCTATCGTCGAGCTGCGCTGCCGGGCGGTCGCCGACCCGGCGGTGATGGTCGCGCTCTGGATGTGCGGCTATGAGGAGCGGCCGGAGGAGTGCGGCGAGATCTGCATCGCCGAGATCTTCGGCTCGGACGTCGGTCCGGACAGCGCGCGAATCGGCATGGGTATCAAGGCTTTTCACGATCCGGACCTGGTCGAGGAGTTCTCCGCCGACGAGTATCCGATCGACGCGACCGACGTTCCACACGTACGCCGCGTCCTGGACCGCCGACGGGGTCGACTTCCTGCTGGACGGCGAGGTGGTCAAGTCGACGACGCAGTCGCCGGACTACCCGATGCAGCTGATGCTGGCGATCTACGAGTTCCCGGACCGGATCGTTCCCGACCGGGCTCCGTCGACCGGGCACCGCGCGGCGTACCCGAAGCCGTTCGTCGTGGACTGGGTCCGCGGCTACGGCTAGCGCGGTCGGCAGCCCGGCCGCGGTCGCGATCAGCTCGAGCTGGGTGCGGAAGAGCGCGTCGCGCGCCTCCGGCCGATCCAGTCCAGGTGGCCGTAGGCCTCCAGGCTGGTGAAGCCGTGCAGCCCGGCCCAGGCGTGCAGCATCGCCTGGAACGACTCGGCCGGGCAGGCCGGCCTCGACGTCCTCCGGGTGCTTCTCGATCGCCGCACGCCGCGAGCGCCGGGTCGACCTCCCGGATCAGCGGCGGGCGGAGCTCGCCCCGCTCCTGGCGCGGCCAGGAACAGGCCGGACAGCTGCGACATCGCCCGCTTGGCCGCCTCGGTGGTCGGGCCCCTCCTCGTCGGCGACAGTAGCCCGGCACCGGCATGCCCAGGATCAGCGCGAACCGCTCCGGCGCCTGGGCCGGCCCAGCTCCCGGTAGGCCTGGCCGGCGGCGACCCAGCGGTCCCAGAGCGCGGCTCTCGTCGAGCCCCTCGAGCGAGCGGCGGATGTGCTCGCCCAGCTCGTCGTAGGAGTCGGTGATCAGCTGGGTGAGCAGCTCGTCGCGGCCGTCGAAGTAGCGGTAGAGCGCCGGCGGGGTCAGCCCCATGCTCTTGGCGATATCGGTGAACCGGATGTCGGTGGTGCGCGCCTCGCGCATCAGGTCGAGGGCGGTCTGCTTGATCTCCTCGATCGTCGCGGTGCGGGCACGCTCGCGCCGCGAGGCGGGGAGCTGGGTGCTGGTGGTCATGGCGGAAGTCCTCCAGAAGTTTGCTGCGTGAAGCATCTTCACAGAAGTTAAGTCACTTGACAAGTGAAGCAGGATCGGGTTAGTTATGCGGCATAACACAACTGAGTTGCCATCACCCGATGCTGCGTCTGCAGCTCGCCACGACGAGAAGGATCCTCAGATGAGCACCACCACCGAGGCCCGGCTGCAGGACGACGCCGGCTCCGACCAGCCCGGCCAGTCCGGGCAGCCCGGCCAGTCCGGGCCCCCGTCGCTGCGCCCAGGCCCGCTCGGCCGGGTGGCCGGCGCCGCCTACCGCCACCGCGGGCGGGTCGTGCTCGCCTGGTTGGGCGTGCTGGTCCTGGCGTCGGCCCTGTCCTCGGTGCTCGGGGGCCAGTTCCGGGCCGACTACTCCGCGCCCGGCTCGGACTCCAAGGCGGCCCAGCAGCTGCTCGAGAGCCGCTTCCCGGCGCAGTCGGGTGACACGGTCGACGTCGTCATCCACTCCGACGCCGCCGTGACCTCGCCGGCGGTCAAGTCGGCCGTCACCGCCGTCCTGGGCCAGATCTCCGCCGCCCACCACGTCGCCGGCGTCGCCAGCCCGTACACCACGCCCGGCAGCATCTCGCCGGACGGCCACACTCTGCTGGCCCACGCCCGGCTCGACGTCACCAACCCCAACGACATGCCGAAGGCCGACAGCAAGCACCTGTTGAGCATCGCCGTCGAAGGCATCGACCAGCGGCCTCGAGGTCTCCCTCAACGGCCAGTCGATCGAGCAGGCCGAGCAGGGCGCGATCGGTTCCGAGGGCATCGGCCTCGCCGCGGCCGCGATCATCCTGCTGTTGATGTTCGGCTCCGTCGTGGCCGCTGGACTGCCGATCCTGGTGGCGCTGGGCGGCCTGGCCGTCTCGAGCATGCTGACCGGCGTCGTCATCTGGTTCGTCGACGCGCCGGACTGGTCGACCTCGCTGGCCACGATGATGGGCATCGGCATCGGGATCGACTACGCCCTGCTGATGGTCACCCGCTTCCGCGAGTGGCGCGCCGCCGGGCTCGACCCCGAGCGGGCCACGGTCGCCACCCTCGACACCGCCGGCCGCTCGGTCATCGTCGCCGGCACCACGGTCGTGATCAGCATGCTCGGGCTGTTCGCCATGGGCCTGTCGTTCATGCGCGGCGCTGCGGTCGTCACGATCGTCTCGGTCCTGGTCGTCATGGCCGCGGCCATCACGCTCTTCCCCGCCCTGCTCGGCTACCTGGGCAAGCGGGTCGACCGGCTGCGGCTGCCGTTCCTGGGCCGCAACGCCCCGGCGGTCGCGGTCGGCGGTCACGTCGAGCCGAGCCGGCGCTGGCTGGGCTGGAGCCGCTTCGTGGCTCGACAGCGCATCGGCGCGGTCGTCGTCGGAGTCGGTCTGCTGCTGACCTTGGCGGCCCCCTTCATGGGTGTGCGGTTCGGCTTCCCCGACGCGGGCAACGACCGTGACGGTACGTCGAGCCGGCAGGCCTACGACACTGTGGCCAAGGCCTTCGGGCCGGGGGCCAACGGCCCGCTCTTGATCGCGGTCGAGCTCCCCGCCGGCGCCGGCGCATCGTCGCTCGACGGCCTGAACACCGCCCTGCGGTCCACTCCCGGCGTCGCTGCGGTCACGCCGGCCACGGTCAACCCGGCCGGTGACACCGCGGTCATCACGGTGATGCCGACGACCGGGCCTCAGTCCACCAAGACCGAGGGGCTCGTGCATCGCCTGCGGGACAACGTGATCCCCTCCGCGACCCAGGGCAGTGGTCTGAGCGTGCACGTCGGTGGCGTCACCGCGACGTCGATCGACAGCACGAGCAACATCGCCAAGCGGATCCCGCTGCTGATCGGCGGCGTGGTGCTGCTCTCGATGATCCTGTTGCTGGTCTCGTTCCGCAGCGTCGTGGTCGCCCTCAAGGCGGCGGTCATGAACCTGCTGTCCGTTGCCGCGGCGTACGGCGTGGTTGCCCTTGTCCTGCAAGGCGGTTGGGCCGGTCACCTGGTCGGGATCGACACGGCCAGCCCGCTGCCGGCCTTCGTCCCGGTGCTGATGTTCGCGGTCCTGTTCGGGCTGTCGATGGACTACGAGGTGTTCCTGGTCAGCCGGATGCGCGAGACGTGGCTGCGCACCGGCGACAACGGGCGCGCGATCGTCGAGGGCCTGGCCGGCACGGGCCGGGTGATCACGGCCGCGGCTGCGATCATGGTGGCGGTGTTCGCCGCGTTCGTCCCGAGCCCCGACCTGGTGCTCAAGGTCATCGGCATCGGCATGGCGTCGGCGATCTTCATCGACGCGACGATCGTCCGCATGCTGCTCGTGCCGGCGGTCATGCACCTGCTCGGCAAGCGCAACTGGTGGATGCCGCGGTCCTTCGAGCGGGTCCTGCCCCAGCTGCACGTCGAAGGCCACCCCGAGGTGCACCTGGCGGGCGTGCGTCCGGCCGTCGTCGCGGAGCCGGAGCCGGCTGCAGTCAGCTGACCTTCCGCGGCTGAGTGGCCGGGCTAGCGGGTGTCAGGCGACCGGGGCCATCCGCTCGAACAGCTCGTCGAGCCGGGCATACCCGTCCTCGACCCCGCCTTCCATGCCCGAGGCGATCATCGCGTCGCGGGCCTCGACGGTCGTGAAGACCGACGTCGCCCGCAGGGTCGTCCGGCCGTCCTGCTCGTCGAAGGTCAGGTGCTCGAGCAGCACCTGGCCCGGCGCACCCTCGTACTCGAAGGTCTGGGTGATGCCGCCGTCGACCGAGGGGTCGCCGTGGAAGACGCCGTGGAACCAGTGCTCGGTGCCGTCCTCGCCCCACTGGACGAAGCGCCAACGGCCGCCGTCGCGGGCCTCGAGCCGCTCGACCCGGGTCTGCAGCCGGCGCGGGCCGAGCCACTGCGCGAGCAGCTCGGGGTCGGTGTGGGCCCGCAACAGCAGTTCGGCCGGAGCGTCGAAGACCCGCTCGAGGTGCAGGGCGTGCGAGCCGGGCTCGACGGTGTAGTTGGTGGTGCCCATCGTTGTTCCTCCTCGAATTCCGTTGTCAGATCAGGGCTTTCAGATCAGGTCTTTGGTTGTGCATCGACTGATGCGAGCAGCTCGTCGAGCCGCTCGTAGCTCTCGTTCCAGTAGTCCCGGTAGGTGCCGAGCCAGGCCACGGCGTCGCGCAGCGGCTCGGCCCGCAGGTGGCTCAGCCGCGCGGTCGCCTGCCGGGTCCGGGTGATCAGGCCCGCGTCCTCCAGCACCCGCAGGTGCCGGGAGACCGCCGGCTGCGACATCGGGAACGGCGCGGCCAGCTCGGCCACGCTGGCCTCGCCGCTGGTGAGGCGGGCCAGGATCGCCCGGCGGGTCGGGTCGGCCAGCGCCCCGAACACCGCGTCGAGCTGGGCCTCGCTCATCCATAACCTTTCTCTTTCAGAACTGATAAGTTATAGAGTCCATCCGCAGCGCGTTCTGTCAAGGGTTCGGTCCAGGAGCCGGAATCGACCGGCCCGGGCCCGGGTTGGCCCTCTACGTGACCGCCGTTTCCCCGGACCAGCCGCTCGTCGTCGAGGTCTGGTCCGACGTCGTCTGCCCGTGGTGCTACATCGGCAAGCGCCGCCTGGAGGCCGCGCTGGCCGGCTTCGAGCACCGTGACGAGGTCGAGGTGGTCTGGCGCGCCTTCCAGCTCGACCCCGGCGCGCCCCGATCGGACCAGCCCGGCGGTGGTGAGGATGTCGCGAGCCACCTCGGCCGGCGCTACGGCGGGGGGCGCGACGCCGGGCTGGCCATGAACGCGCGGGTCAGCGAGATCGCCCGCGGCGATGGCCTGGACTATCACCTCGACCGCGCCGTCCGGGCCAACACGGCCGACGCGCACCGGCTGCTTCACCTCGCGCTCGAGCTCGGCGGCGCGCAGCTCCAGGGGGCCTTGAAGGAACGCCTCATGACCGCGTACTTCACCAACGGCGAGGTGGTCGACGACGCCGAGACGTTGCAGCGGATCGCGGTGGAGGCCGGGCTCGATGCGGCGCGGGTGGCCGAGGTGCTGTCCGGCTCGGCGTACGCCGATGAGGTCGCGGCCGATGTGGAGCAGGCTCGAGCGTTCGGGGCCGACGGCGTACCGTTCACGGTCGTCGACCGGCGCTACGGCATCAGCGGCGCCCAGCCGGTCGAGCTGTTCGCGCAGGCGCTGCGCCAGGCGTGGGCCGATCGCGTCGCTGAGGGCGCGGACGAGGGCGCGGACGGGGCGCGGAGACGTTGCGGCGCAGTCGATCTAGGTCGACGCGCTGATCCGCCGGTCGGCCAGCACCGCGGTGGCCTGGGCCATCCGGTCGGCCAGCTCGGCCGCCGGCGCGGGGCGGGCCAGCAAATAGCCCTGGACGGTGTCGCAGCCCAGCTCGTCGAGCCGGTTCAGGATCTGCGTCGTCTCGACCCCCTCGGCGGTGACCGTGAAGCCCAGGCTGTGGCCGAGCTCGATCACCGACCGGACGATCGCGGTGTTGCGCTCGTCGCTCAGCATCGCGAGTACGAAGGCCTTGTCGATCTTCAGCTCGGCGATCGGCAGCGTGGCCAGGTAGCCCAGGCTGGTGTGTCCCGCGCCGAAGTCGTCGATCGAGATCCGCACGCCGGCCCGGGTCAGCTGGCTCAGGGTCCGCACTGCGCGCACCGGGTCCACCATCAAGGCGGTCTCGGTGATCTCCAGGAACACCCGGCTCGGGGCGGTCCGCGACTCGGCCAGGATCTCCAGGACGTCCGCGGCGAACTCGGGCCGGGCCAGGCTGCGGGCCGAGACGTTGACGGCGACCGCGAGCCGGCCGGTCGGGTCGAGCTGCGGCAGAACCGAACAGGCCCGCCGCAGGACCCAGCGGGTCAGGTCCTCGATCAGCTCGGTCTGCTCCGCGGCGGTCACGAAGGCGTCGGGGTAGAGCAGGCCGCGGGTCGGGTGCTGCCAGCGGACGAGGGCCTCGACGGCGACCACCTGACCGTCGGCCAGGTTGCCCTTGGGCTGGAAGTGCAGGACCAGCTGGTCGGCCGCGATCGCCGCACCGAGCTGGGCGACGAGGGTCAGCGTCGCCGAGTCGTACTGGTCCTGGTCCGGCCGGTAGCGCGCGATGCCGGTGTGCTGGCGCTTGGCGACGTACATGGCGACGTCGGCCCGTTGGAGCAGGCTGCCGATGTCGTCACCGTCGTGCGGCGCCAGCGCGAAGCCGGCGCTCGCCTCCACCGCCAACGGAACCCCGTTGATCTGCACCGGCTCGCTGACCGCGGCGCGAAGCCGGCCAAGGACCGCGGCCGCCTCGTCCGCGTCGCCGACGCTGCGCAGGATGATCCCGAACTCGTCCCCGCCGAGCCGGGCGAGGGTGTCCTCGGGACCGATGAACAGGTGCAGCCGCTGGGAGAGCAGCAGCAACAGCTGGTCCCCGATCTCGTGGCCGAGTGTGTCGTTGACCTCCCGGAACCGGTCGAGATCGATCAGGGCGATCGCCACCGGGCGCTGGCTCGTCAGCGACTCGATCGCCCGCGTGGCCCGTTCGGCGAAGTGCGCCCGGTTGGGCAGACCGGTGAGGCTGTCATGCCGGGCCAGGAAGGCGTTGGCCACAGACTGCCGCCGCAGCCGCCGGGTCACCGAGGCCGACACCGCCAGCATGCTCAGCCAGAGCAGCAGCAACCCGCCGGACAGCGCGAGCGCGATGGACTCCTGCCCCTGGGCGATGTCGGCCGCGATCGGGGCGTAGGGCACGTAGGTCTCGAGTACGCCGACCTGCGGGCCGCCGCTCCAGGCCTGGAGCGGCAGGTAGATCTCGACGACGCGCGGCCCGCGCGGGCCGGCGTCCTCGGTGTCGCTGTTGAGCCAGGTCAGGATGGCGACCGTCTCGCCATGCGCCGCCTCCAGCGCCTCGTCGTCCGGGGTGATCCCGGACTGGTCGCCCGAACCGTCGTCGGACCAGACGATCCGGGCGCTCAAGTCGCGCACCCGCATCCGGACCACCTGGTGGTCCGCGACGGCCAGGCCGGCCGCTCGCTGCAGGGCCGTGGCGGTCTTCTGGCCGATGCCTTCGCGTAGGTCCTGGCCTTCGAGCAGCGGGGCGATGCTGGTCCGGGCCAGCAGGTCGGCGCGGGCCCGAGCCTCGGCGATGCCGTGCTCGTGTTCCTGGCGGTCGAGCAGGGTCAGCAGGGCGCCGCCGAGCAGCAGCACCGGGATGAGGCTCACTGCGGCGTACAGGGAGAACAGGCGTCGGATCGACCCGGTCGCCCAGGCCGTGCGCCACTTCGGAATCACATATCCAGATCGGCTCCGGAGGGCCCTGACTTGAGCCTGGCCGCGGTTGCCGGAGCGGGCCGTGAGCGTCAGGGGCCGGGCGACAAACGCCCGGCCCCCAACGTCGTTCGCTGGTCGTCGACCTGGCCTAGTGGTGCACCAGGTCCGCGACCGTGAAGGCCACCGCGTCCTTGGCCGGGACGTTGACCGTGGCCTTGCCGTGGTTGTCCACCGTGACCGTCGGGCCGGAGCAGGCGCCGCCGGTCAGGGTGCCGTGGATCACGTCACAGTACGTGCCGGCGGCGAGGCCGGTCGTGAACGTGGCGCTGTGGGCGGTCAGGTCGTTGTTGATGCTGATCCAGCCCTTGTTGCCGCGGCTGAACGAGATCAGGTTGCCGCCGTTGTCCCACCAGTTCTTCAGCGCGGCCGAGCCGACCGTGTTGTGCCAGCCGACCATGTTGCGGACGCCCAGGTTGTTGACGATGCAGACCCAGGTCGCCGCACTGCAGTCGGTGTCCGTGATCAGGCCGTCAGTCCGTGGCCGGCGGGGAGTCGTCCACGATGTTCCAGGCGAACCCGGAGTAGACCTGCGGAGTGCCGTAGCCATAGGCCAGCAGGAACTCGTTGGCGATCAGGTTGGTCGCGCCGTCCTTGTAGCTCAGCGCGTCGCCGTTGCGCTCGGTGTCGTGGTTCTGCACGAACGCGAGCGTCTTGGCACTCGGGGTCAGGCCGGAGCCCTCGCCGTACACCTTGAGGGTGGCGATGCTGCCGATGTGAGCGTCCGGGTAGCTCTTGAACGCGTCGCGGATCTGCTTGACACCGTCGAGCCCGAGGACCGTGCCGGCCGTCGTAAACGCCTGCGGCGAAAGGGTTCCCGGTCCGCCACCGAAGACCTCGAGCGCCCACAGCGGCTTCGTGCCGTCCTTGGTCCGGTGCAGCCGGTTGTACAGCGCCGTGAGGTCGGCCTGGCCGATGTGCTTGGCCGCGTCGACCCGGAACCCGGAGACGCCGTAGCCGATCAGCTTGTTGAGGTAGTCCGCCAAGGTGTTGCGGACGGCGTTCGTGTCGGTGCGCAGGTCGGCCAGGCCGAGCAGCTCGCACTTGAACACCTGCTGCTGGCTGTTGAAGTCCTCGATCCCGCCACTGGCCGAGGGGCAGTCGTTGGGGCCGGTGCCCTTCTGGTGGAAGTTGGCCGTCGTGTAGACGCCCGGGTACTCCTCGTGGGTGTAGGACACCCCGCCGTACGACGTGTCGCCCTGTCCGGTCATGTGGTTGATGACCGCGTCGACGTAGACCTTGACCCCGGCCGCGCGACAGGTCGTGACCATGTCCTTGAACTGCTGCTCGTTGCCCATCCGGCTGGTCAGGTTGTAGTCGACCGCCTGGTAGACCTCCCACCACGGGTGCAGGATCGTGTCCTGCCCGTCACCGAGATGGGTCCGCTTGACCGAGTCCTGGGGCGGGGAGACCTGGACCCCGCCGTAGCCGGCCGGGCCGAGGACGTCCGTGCACTCCTTGCCGACGGACGGCCAGTTCCACTCGAACAGGTTCGCCAGGACATCGTGCGTGCCGCCGCCCTTCGCGGTTGCGGCGCCGGTGTGAGAGGCGGCTAACGAGCCGGCCGCGGCCGACCCACCTCCCGGGATGATGGCGACTGTGGCGAGAGCCGCAGCCGCGAAAAGCGCGGATCGAGTGCGAAGCGAGCGCATAGTTCCTCCTTGGGCCCCTTGCCAACCCGCGCCGCGTGCCGTGATTGGGCGGGTGTCCCGGTGAGACGGTCCGATCCTGGCACTGCCGGCCGATCCGTCCCTGCAGATTTCGTTCCCGGTCGGCATGGCGAGCGTCTCGGCGAGGCGGGTCAGTGCGCCGGTCAGCCGCCGAGGAGTGCAGCCCGACCTTGGTGGTCCAGTGGCCGAGCTGGTCGGCGGTCAGGGCGGCCAGCAGGGCCTCGGCCCGGACGGCGGGTCAGCGGCACCGGCCTGCTGGAGCAGGATCCGGCAGTGCGCGACCCAGAACGCGTGAGCCCCGGTGCGGTGCCGGGCGTCTCGATGTGTGCCGCGGACCGGGAGGTCGACCTGGCCCGGTGTCTGGCTGCGCACCCGCCGCTGCGGCGGGCGCTGGTCGAGGGCCGCCTGGACCGGGCCCAGGCGATGGTCATCTGCCGGGCGCTGCCCGAGCTGACCACGCGCGGACGCCGGCCCGCGACCACGCGGTCCGGCGGCGCGGTTGATCGCCCGGCTGCTGGGCCCGGATGACTCCCCGGACGGTGATGACTTCGACCCCGACGAACCGGCGTATGACGTCGATGAGACCGGCGCCCCGGTCGGGGTGGTCCGCGAGCTGACCCGCCGACCCGGCCCGGCGCGAGCCTGTGGGGCTGGTCCCGGGCCGGCTGCGGGCGATCCTGGCCCGGGAGATCACCCGCCTCGACCCCGCCGCCGCCGCCCGCTGCCGCCGTTCAGGCCCGCGGCCGACCGCAGGGTCAGCTTCGAGGCGCAGCCGTCGTTCACGGCCGAGCTGCACCTGCGCACCAGCGCCGAGGCCGCCGCCGCCGCCTGGGCCAACCTCGACGCCACCGCCCGGGCCGCCAAGACCGCCCTGACCGGCGACCGGGGACGGCCGCAGCCTGGACCAGCTCCGCGCCGACATCGCCATCGGCTGGCTCACCGAAGGCACCCACGGCCTGCACATCACCCGTCCCAGCCAACCCAACCACCCTCCCAGCGACCCGACTAGCCCCGGCTTAACGCCGGGTCCGGCGGAAGGTGCGTCTGCCCCGTCCGAGCGGACCGCTGTCCACCTGACCGTGCCGCGACCACCCTGCTCGGTCTGGACCGCGAGCCCGGCACCCTGCACGGACCCTCACGGCCCGATCACCATCCCGGACCAGGATCGCCCGCCAGACTCGCCCACCGCGACGGCGCCCGCTGGCACGCCTGCTCTACGACCCCACCACCGGCATCGCCACCGACCTCTCCCACCGACTACCGGCCACCCCCCCGATGCCGACTACGTCCGCGCCCGCGACGGCCACACCACCCGC
The DNA here is from genome assembly GCA_963794535.1 of uncultured Actinomycetota bacterium. Classification (GTDB taxonomy): domain Bacteria; phylum Actinomycetota; class Actinomycetes; order Actinomycetales; family CAVURS01; genus CAVURS01. Next base: position 100,291 of record CAWCEI010000010.1, on the reverse strand, counting down.
CACCCCACCAGCTGCGCCATCGACCCGGTAACCCGGGATCGGTCGCGACAGACCCCTTTTCGGGGTCCTTGGCGACCAGTTCCTGACGCGCTGGCGGGTCTACGCGACCTGGAACGACCTCTTGGCCAAGCCCAGCTGGTAGTCGTCGATCACCGTGAGCGGAGCGGCGGAGGCGTCGGTCGCGGCCCCGAGGGTGATGAACATCGGGGTGAAGTGCTCGACGGTCGGATGCGCGTACGGCATGCCCGGAGCCCGGCGGAAGTCCGCCAGCGTGTCCACGTCGCCACGGGCCAGCGCCTCGGCGCCCCAGGCGTCGAAGTCCGACGACCAGCCCGGTACGGCGTTGTGCTCGACCATGTCGGCGGTCAGGAACGGCAAGCCGTGGGTCATGTAGCCCGACCCGATCACCAGCACGCCCTCGTCCCGCAGCGGCCGCAGCCGGCGACCGAGGTCCAGCAGCCGGTCCGGGTCGTGGGTCGGCATGCTCAGCTGGAGCACCGGCACGTCGCCGTACGGGTACATCACCTTCAGCGGCACCCACGCGCCGTGGTCCAGGCCCCGGCTGGCGTGCTCATGCACCGGCTCGGTGTCCGGCATCAGCGCGGCCACCCGCGCGGCCAGGGCGCTGGCGTCCGGTGTCGCGTAGGTCATCTCGTAGTAGCGCCGGGCGAAACCCCCGAAGTCGTAGACCAGTGGTGTGCCGGCGGCCGATGCCGAGAGGCTGAGCGGCGCCGACTCCCAGTGCGCGCTGACGATCAGTACGGCGGTCGGCTTGGGCAGCGCCTGCGACCAGGCGAACAGCTGGCTCATCCAGTGCGCGTCGTCGAAGACCGGCGGCGCGCCATGGCTGAGGTACAGCGCCGGCATCGCTCCGTCGTCCGGGGTCCAGACCCGCTGGTCCCGGCTCTTCGGCGCATCGGTGCGCACGAAGTCGTCGTACGCCTGACCGGGCCGGTCCGGCTGCATCCAGCTGCTCATGGCGCTCTTCCGTCGTCGAGGAGATAGTTTAGATTTCAATCATCAGGCTAGGCGGCCGCACTGGCAGGTGTCAAGGACGCCCGCCAGACTGACGGCGTGCACACCTCCGCCCCGTTCCGGGCCGACCATGTCGGCAGTCTGCTCCGCCCGCCCGCGCTGCTCGAAGCCCGGGCCCGGCACGCCGCGGGGGAGATCGACGCCGCGGCCCTCAGTGCCGTGGAGGACGAGAGCATCCAGGACGTCATCGCGATGCAGCAGGACGTCGGCCTGCAGACCGCGACCGACGGCGAGTTCCGCCGGACCTCCTGGCACATGGACTTCATCTACCAGCTCGGCGGCGTCGACAAGACCGACGAGAAGCTGATGGTGCACTTCCGCAACGAGGCCGGCGAGCTCGACTTCGAGTCAGCCGCCCTGAGTGTTCATGACCGGATATCGTTGCCGCACACCATCTTCGGCGACGCGTTCAGCTATCTGCGGGACCACGTGGCGCCCGGGCAGACGGCCAAGCTGACGATTCCCTCGCCGAGCATGGTGCACTACCGCGGCGGCCGGGCGGCCATCGACCAGGCGGTCTACCCCGAGCTCGACGAGTTCTGGGCCGACCTGACCGCGGCCTACGCCGAGCAGGTCCGCCGCATCGCCGACCTGGGCTGCACCTACCTCCAGCTCGACGACACGAGCCTGGCCTATCTCAACGACCCGAAGCAGCGCGCGATGGTGGCCGAGCAGGGGGGCGACGCCGAGCACCAGCACGAGCTCTACATCCGCAACATCAACGCCGCGCTGCGCGGCCGCCCCGACGGTCTGCGCGTCACGACGCACATGTGCCGCGGCAACTTCCGCTCCTCGTGGGCCGCCGAGGGTGGCTACGACTTCGTCGCCGAGGCGCTGTTCTCCGAGCTCGACGTCGACGGCTTCTTCCTGGAGTACGACGACGAGCGGTCCGGCGGCTTCGCCCCGCTGCGCTTCGTGCCACCTGGCAAGCAGGTCGTCCTGGGCCTGGTCACGACCAAGAAGGGCGCCCTGGAGAGCAAGGACCAGCTCAAGCGCCGGATCGACGAGGCCGCGGCGTACGTGCCGCTCGACCAGCTCTGCCTCTCACCGCAGTGCGGCTTCTCCTCGACGGTCGAGGGCAACGTCCTGACGTACGACGAGGAGGTCGCCAAGCTCGCGGCTGATCGTCGAGACCGCGGCCGAGGTCTGGGGCTGAGACCGCTCAGCCGGGCGCCGCGACCTCGGCCGCCTCCGCGGCTTCGACGGCCGCCCGCAGCCGGGCCATGATCGCGGTCACGCAGGCCGCGACCGTCGGGCTGGCCGTCGTACTGGCCCGGGTCAGCAGGTGCACGTGCCGGGTCATGCACGGGGTGAGCCGCAGGACGTGCAGCCGGTCGGCGGGCTGGGTCATCGCGACGGTCTCCGGCAGCAGGGCGCAGCCGCTGCCGTCCGCCACCAGCTCGGCGATGGTCCGCAGGCCCTCGAACTCCCAGCGGCGGCGCGGTGAGACGGCCGCCTCGCGCAGCCGCTCGTCGCCGGCCAGCCGCGAGCCCTGGCCCCGCGGCGTACAGAGCCAGGTCATCTCCTCGACGGCGGCGCTGAACTCGCGCGCGGTCAACGGCCGGTCCAGACCGGCGAGCGGGTGTCCGGCGTAGACCGCGAGGACGACCGCCTCGGTGTAGACCTTGCGCTTCTTCAGCCCCTCGGGCGGCCGCCACGGCCGCAGCCGACCAGTCGTCGGCGACGGCGAGGTCGCTCAGGTGGTCGGCCACGGCGATGGCGGCCGGCTCGGTCGCGGTCTGCCGCATGACGATCTCCAGCCCGCGGTGTTCGCGCTGCAGCTCGGCCAGCGCGGACGCGACCGGCGCCGCCAGGCTCGGGATCGTCGTGATGGTGAGGCTGCCGCTGATCCGGCCGAGCTGCTCGGCCAGCTCCGCCTCCGCGGCCTCCGAGATGGCCATCAGGGTCCGGGCCCGCCGGGCCAGCAGCCGGCCCGCATCGGTGAGGGTCGCACTGCGGGCGGTCCGCTCCAGCAGCACGGCCCCGGTCTCGCGTTCCAGGGTGGTGAGCTGCTGGGAGATCGCCGACGGGGAGTAGCCCATCGCCTCCGCCGTCGCGGTGATGCTCCCGGACACGCTGAACTGATGGAGGATGGCCAGCCGGCGCAGATCGAGCATAAGAGATTCTTACACTCAGGCCGGAGTTTCCGCACTCATGCCGGGGCTTTAAGTTGTCGATCAACGACGTTGTAGACAGAGCGAGGAACGCACTGTTCGTCGTCACACCAGCAACAAGGAGACAGGGCTATGACCAGCAACACCCCGGTCCGTGGATCGGGCATCGTCACCGCCATCGCAGGCGTCTGGGCCGACATCGTCTATGGCCAGCGCCGCATGATCGAGCTCAACCGCCGCCACGTCGCGGCGCTCGCACTAAGCAGTTACATCGGGTACTCCGGCAGGGTGCCCCGCACCGTGACCCACTGGGTCTCGGTGAACGCCTCGAGGTTGGCCTGCGGGCCACCGTGGCGGGCACCCGTGCCGGAGTCCTTGACCCCACCGAACGGGATCGTCGCCTCGTCGTTGATCGTCTGGTCGTTGATGTGGACCAGGCCCGACGGGATCCGGTCGGCGATCTCCAACCCGCGCATGACGTCGCGGGTGAGGATCCCGATCGACAGCCCGTACGGCGTCTCGGCCGCCAACCGCACGACATCGTCGACCGAGTCGAACCGCACGATCGGCGCCACCGGCCCGAAGACCTCCTCGGTGTAGGCCCGCGCCGTCGTCGGCACATCAGCCAGGACCGTCGGCCGGTAGTAGAGGTCCTCGAACGTCCCGCCCGCAGCCAGCCGGGCCCCAGCGTCGACCGACTCGGTCACCAACGAGTGGATCCGGTCGCGCTGCCCCGCATCGATGACCGGGCCGAGCGCCACGACACCCGAGGTCGGGTCGCCGACCGGTAGATGGTCGGCCCGCGCGGCCAGCGCCGCGATGTAGTCGTCGGCCATCCCGGACTGCACCAGATGCCGGCTCGCGGCCATGCAGACCTGACCCTGGTGCGCGAACGACCCCCACGCCCCGACCGACGAGGCCGCGTCGACGTCGACGTCGTCCAGGACCAGCAGGGCCGAGTTGCCCCCGAGCTCCAGGTGCACCCGCTTGAGGTGTTGCGCCGCCAGAGTGGCGACGGCCCGGCCGGCCTTCGTCGAGCCGGTGAACGAGATCACCCGGACCGTCGGCTCGGTGACCAGGGCGGAGCCGACATCCGCCCCGCCGGGCAGGACGTGCAGCAGGCCGTCCGGCAGCCCGGCCTGGGCGAAGATCTCGGCCAGGATCGCGCCGCCCGCGACCGCGGTGCGCGGGTCGGGCTTCAACAGCACGGCGTTGCCCAGCGCCAGCGCCGGCGCGACCGCGCGGATGGACAGGATCGTCGGCACGTTGAACGGCGCGATCACGCCCACCACCCCGACCGGCACGCGCCGGGCCAGGCTCAGCCGCGGTGACGACGACCGGAGCAGCTCGCCGTACGGTGTCGAGGCCAGCGCAGCCGCCTCGTAGCACTCCTCGGCCGACGTCATGATCTGGAAGCCGCCGAACGGCCCGATGGCTCCGGTCTCCCGCATCAGCCAACCGGTGATCTCCTCGGCGTTGGCGTGCCACAGATCACCGGCCCGGCGCAGGACGGCCGCGCGTTCGTTGTACGGCGTCGCGGCCCAGCCGCGCTGGGCGTCCGAGGCCGCGGCCGCCGCCTTGTGGACGTCGGCCTCGGTGGCGAGGCCCATCGTGCCGAGCCGTTCGCCGGTCGAGGGCGACACCACCGGGTAGGGCTCGCCGGAGCCGTCGACCCAGCCGCTCGAGTAGATCTTGCTGTCCCAGGTCGCGCTGTCGAGGAGTGGCACGGTGACCTCCGCTTCGCGCCGGCACCGTCGCCGGCAGGTATTTGACCAGTCAACATTCCTGCGGTGGACTCGTCCAGTGCCACCGGACTTCAGCGAGGAAGAGTCCGCCGTTGTCGTGGGCGCAAGTTTCGTCGCCACTGCCGACCCACGGCTACGCGAGCTGCTCACCGGCCTGGTCGGCCATCTGCACCAGTTCGTCCGCGAGGTGGAGCTCACCGACCTGGAGTGGCAGCAGGCGATCGCGTTCCTGACCGATGCCGGACGGTGGAGCCAGGGCGTGCGCCAGGAGCTCATCCTGCTGTCCGACGTGCTGGGCGTCTCGATGCTGGTCGAGACCGTCAACAACCGGACCGGCGGTGTGGCGACGGAGTCGACCGTGCTCGGCCCGTTCCACGTTGTGGAGTCGCCGGACCGCGAGCTGGGGGCGAACATCGCCCTCGACGGCAAGGGCACGCCCTGTCTGGTCACCGGCCGGGTGCGTTCGACTGACGGCCGGCCGGTCCCGGGCGCGACCGTCGATGTGTGGCAGGCCAACGACGACGGCTTCTACGACGTCCAGCAGCCGGGCGTGCAACCCGAGCTCAACCTGCGCGGGTTGTTCACGGCCGACGAGCGGGGCGAGTTCTGGTTCCGCACCATCGTCCCGCGGTTCTACCCGATCCCGACGGACGGGCCCGTCGGCCGGCTGCTCGCGGCCACCGGGCGGCACCCGTACCGGCCGGCGCACATCCACTTCATCGTGGCCGCGCCCGGCTACCGCCCGCTGACCACCCACGTGTTCCAGGCCGGCAGTCCCTACATCGACTCCGATGCCGTGTTCGGCGTCAAGACGAGCCTGGTGCGCGAGTTCGCGCTCGTCGACGACCCGGCGCAGGCCGAGCGGCACGGCGTGCCGAACCCGTTCCGGCAGATGGACTTCGAGGTCGTCCTGGCCGAGGCCGGGTCGTGACGGCGAACCCGGAGGCGTTCGTCTACGAGGCGATGCCGATGCGGGTCCGGTTCGGGCCGGGTCGGGCCGCCGAGCTGGCCGCCGAGGTCGAGCAGCTCGGGCCTGCGTTCGGTGCTCGCCGTCTCCACGCCGGGCCAGCGGGACCTCGCGCAGCGGATCGTCGGCCCGCTCGGCGAACGCTGCGTCGGGGTCCACGCCGAGGCCCGCATGCACGTCCCGGCCGAGGTGGCCGAGCGGGCTCGGGCCGAGGCGGACCGGCTCGAGGTCGACGGTTTGGTGGCGGTCGGTGGTGGGTCGGCCATCGGCCTGGCCAAGGCGGTGGCGCTCACCTCCGGCCGGCCGATCGTTGCGGTGCCCACGACCTACGCCGGGTCGGAGATGACGGCGGTCTGGGGCTTGACCGAAGGCGCGGCCAAGCGCACCGGCCGGGACGTGCGGGTGCTGCCGGCGAGCGTGGTCTACGACCCCGAGCTGACCCTGGGCCTACCGGTCGACGTGTCGGTGACCAGCGGCTTCAACGCGCTGGCCCACGCGGTCGAGGCGCTCTACGCCCCGGACCGCAGCCCGATCGTCAGCCTGATGGCGGCCGAGGGGATCCGTAGCCTCACCCTGGCCCTCCCCGAGATCGTCTCCGCCGCAGCCGATCTCGGTGCCAGGACCAAGGCGCTGTACGGCGCTTGGCTCTGCGGCGCGTGCATGGGCGCGACCACGATGTCCTTGCATCACCGGCTCTGCCACGCGCTGGGCGGCACGCTGGACCTGCCGCACGCGCCGACCCACACCGTGGTGCTGCCGCACGTGCTGGCCTTCAACCAGGCGGCTGTTCCCCAGGTGCCGGCCGGTCCGCTCTGGGAGCTGGCCGGGCGGCTCGGTGCCCCGCGCTCGCTGGGGGCTCTGGGGATGCGGGAGAGTGACATCGACCTGGTCGCGGACCAGGTGACGGCCGCGCCGTACACCAACCCCCGGCCGGTCACCCGCGATGCGCTGGTCGCGCTGCTGCACGATGCCTGGTCCGGGGCCGCTCCGGCCACCGACACCTAGGCCCGACCGTCTGGAGCCCGCATGCCGTTCGACTTCACGCCCGCTCCGCGGGTCCTCGAGTGGCGGGACCGGATCGCCGCCTTCGTGGCGAGTACGGTGCTGCCGGCCGAGCAGGACGCGTTTCGCCGTGGTGTGGACGATGACCTGCGCCGCGAGCTCCAGGCCGCCGCACGAGCGGCCGGTCTGTGGGCGCCGACGGCGAGCCAGGCTCTGGGTGGTGGCGGGTTCCGGCTGGACGAGTCGGCGCTGCTGCTCGAGGAGGCCGGCACCAGCCTGCTCGGCCCGCTGGCCCTCAACTGCTCGGCGCCGGACGAGGGCAACATCCACCTGCTCGACCTGGTCGCGACGCCGGACCAGCGGGACAAGTACCTGACTCCGTTGGTGCAAGGGCAGATTCGCTCCTGTTTCGCCATGACCGAGCCACCCCCGGGTGCCGGGTCGGATCCCGCCGCCCTGCGGACCGTAGCCCGTCGTACGGCCACCGGCTGGTCGATCTCCGGCGAGAAGCACCTGATCACCGGGGCCGACGGCGCGGCCTTCGCGATCGTCATGGCCCGGGTCGCCGAGGGCGAGGGCGCGGTCATGCTGCTCGTCGAGGCGGGGACGCCGGGCTTCGAGGTCAAGGAGCACGCGCGCACCATCGACGGCGGGTCGATCGGCGGCCACTGCCGGGTCGTCTTCGACGACGTGCCGGTCGGGCCGGACGCCGTCCTCGGTGAGGTCGGGGCCGGCTTCCGCCACGCCCAGGCCCGGTTGGCGCCGGCGCGGCTGACCCACTGCATGCGGTGGCTGGGTGCGGCCCGGCGAGCCCACGAGATCGCGGTCGACCGGGCCGTCGGTCGGGAGGTCTTCGGCGGGCGGCTGGCCGACCACGGCATGGCCCAGCAGCTGATCGCGGACAACGAGATCGACCTCGCGGCCTCGCGCGCTCTGATCTGGCACACGGCATGGCAGCTCTCCGAGGGGGCCAAGGGCGGCGAAGAGTCCTCTCGGACAAAGGTTTTCGTCAGCGAGGCGGTCGGCCGCATCGTCGACCGCGCGGTGCAGCTGGCCGGCGGGATGGGCACGACCGACGACCTGGTCATCGGCCGGATCTACGCCGACATCCGGGCTTTCCGGATCTACGACGGCGCCTCCGAGGTGCACCGGATGTCAATCGCCAAACGCGTCGTACGCCGCGCCTTGGCCCGCGCCGCGGACGGCGAGCCGGGCTCGTGAAGGACCTGCCCGGCCTGCCGGCCGAGCCGCTGGACGCCTGGCTCCGGGCCGAGCTGCCCGACCGGCACGCGGGCGGCCCGTGGACCGCCGAGGTCATCTCCGGCGGCCTGTCCAACATCACCTACCGGCTGCACCTGCCGACCGGCACCGTCATCCTGCGCCGGCCGCCGCTCGGACCCCTGCTGCCCAGCGCGCACGACATGGCGCGGGAGCACCGGGTGCTGACGGCGCTGCACCCCACCGTCGTACCGGTGCCGTTGACCCTCGCGCTGTGCCCGGATGGCGAGGTGATCGGCGCACCGTTCTATCTCATGGCCGAGGCTCGGGGCGACATCCTGCGGACGGCGCAGGACACGGCGGCGCTGACCCCGGCCACCCGCGGCGCGTTGGCCGAGTCGTTCGTCGGGGTGCTGGCCGACCTGCACGGGATCGACCCGGCAGCCGTGGGGTTGGCCGACTACGGCCGGCCGGCCGGCTTCATCGCCCGTCAGCTCCGGCGCTGGGGCGAGCAGTGGTCCCGGTCGCGCACCCGCGACCTGCCGGACATGCAGACCTTGCTGGCTCGGCTCACCGACGGCCAGCCACCTGAGTCGGGGGCCGCGACCATCGTTCACGGCGACTACCGGCTGGACAACACGGTCGTCGACCCGGCCGTCGAGCCGAGCGGGCCGCCGCGGGTCGTCGCCGTCCTGGACTGGGAGCTCTCCACTCTGGGCGACCCGCTCGCCGACCTCGGGATGACCATGACCTACTGGCAGGATCCCGGTGAGGACAGCGGCCCGCTCACCGCCGGCGCCGGAGCCACGGCTCAGCCGGGCTTCCCCACCCGGGCCGAGCTGGCCGAGAGCTACGCCCGACGGACCGGGCGCGACCTGAGCCGGCTGCCGTTCTATCTCGGTTTCAGCGCGATGAAGCTGGCCGTGATCCTCGAAGGCGTGCACGCCCGGTACCTGAACGGGCAGACGGTCAGCGCCGGCTATGAGCGGGCCGGCCAGGCCGTGCCAGCGCTCGTCGCGCGCGGCCTGGCCCAGCTGGCCCAGCTGGACTAGCCGGTCTGATCGGCGATGTTGACCATCCAGGCGATGCCGAACTGGTCGACGCACATGCCGAAGACGTCGCCCCACATCTGCTTCTCCAGCGCCAGCGTGACCGTGCCGGAGGCCGACAGCTGGTCCCAGTAGCCGTGCAGCGCCGCGTCGTCGTCGCCGCTGAGGCTCACCGTGATCGTGTTGCCCGGCTTGATCTCGTCGCCAGGCGGGATGTCGGCGCCCATCAGGGTGAAGCCGGCCGGCGTCTCGAGCTGGCCGTGCATGATCCGGTCCGCGTTCGACGCGTCGGGTGCCCCGAACTCGCCGTACGTGTTGATGGCGAGGTCGCCGCCGAAGACCCCCTGGTAGAACTCCAGCGCTGCTCGCGCGGTGCCGTCGAAGCTGATGTACGGGTTGAGCCGGGAAGCCACGGGATCCTCCTGTTGGTCGGGTGCCGAGACTCTATGACCGGCCTCTGACAGCACCCAGGGCGAAGAGGCCGAGAAACTCGTAGACCACGTTGGCCGCGGCGAGCGCCGTGAGCTCGGCGTGGTCGTACGGCGGGGAGACCTCGACCACGTCCGCCCCGACGATCGGCAGGTCGGACAGTCCGCGCAGGATCAGCTGCAGCTCGCGGGTCGTCAGGCCACCGGGCTCCGGCGTACCCGTACCAGGCGCGTGCGCCGGGTCAAGGACGTCGATGTCGACGCTGAGGTAGACCGGGTGGTCACCGACCCGCTCCCGGACCCGGTCGATCGCCTCGTCGACGCCCCGCCGGGCGACGTCCGTGGTGGAGACGATGGCGAAGCCGAGCGCCTTGTCGTCGGCCAGATCCGTTGCGGCATAAAGGGGTCCGCGGATCCCGACGTGCGCTGCATGGTCCAGCGCGAGCAGCCCCTCCTCGGACGCCCGGCGGAACGGCGTGCCATGGGTGTACGGCGCACCGAAGTAGGTGTCCCACGTGTCCAGGTGCGCGTCGAAGTGCACCAAGGCGATCGGGCCGTGCCGCCGGTGGGCGGCGCGCAGCAGCGGCAGGGCGATCGTGTGGTCACCACCGATCGTCACCAGCCGGTCGGCCCGCTCGTACGTCGCCTCGGCCGCTCGCCTCGACCTGGCTGATCGCGGTGGCGAGGTCGAACGGGTTGACCGCCGCGTCACCCGCGTCCGCGACCTGCAACGCGGTCCACGGCTCGACGTCGAGCGCCGGGGTGATAGGGCCGCAGCAGCTTGGAGCCGGCGCGCACGGCGGCCGGCCCGAACCGGGCCCCGGGCCGGTAGGACACCCCGCTGTCGAACGGGACGCCCAGCACCGCGACGTCCGCGCGGCCGACGTCGGAGAGCCGGGGGAGCCGGGCGAAGGTGTCCGGCCCGGCGAACCGCGGGACCGTCATCGCGTCGGGTGGGCCAACGGGCCGGCCAGCGGGTGGGCCAGCGGGCGGTTCAGGAGGCTGGGTCACTAGCTCGCGGTCGCCTGCTCCGACAGGTAGCGGACCACGGCCAGGACGCGGCGGTGGTCGTCACCGCTGACCGGCAGGCGGAGCTCGTCGTAGATCCGGGACGTGTGCTGGATGACGGCCTTCTCGGAGATGACGAGGTCGCGGGCGATCGAGCCGTTGCTGCGGCCCTCGGCCATCAGGACGAGCACCTGCTGCTGGCGTGGGGTGAGCCGCCGCAAGGCGTCGTGGTCGGTCCGGGCCCGGGCGACCATCAGGGCCACGACGTCGGGGTCGAGCGCGGTGCCTCCGGCGCACACCCGCCGGAGGTCCTGGCAGAAGTGCTCGACGTCGGCGATCCGCTGTTTGAGCAGGTAGCCGACCCCTGACGAACCACTGCTGAGCAGCTCCACGGCATAACGGCGCTGGAGGTGCTGGGACAGGACGACGACCGCGACCTCGGGCATGGTGCGCCGGATGGTCAAGGCGGCCCGCAGCCCGTCGTCGGTGCGGTCCGGCGGCATCCGGATGTCGGTCACGACGAGGTCCGGCTGCTGGTCCGAGGTCAGCTCCAACAGCTCGTCCGCCGTTGCCGCCGCGGCGACCACGTGGAACCCGCCCTGGGTTAGGACCAGTGACAGCCCTTCACGCAGAAGGGCCTCGTCTTCGGCAATGACGACCCGCACGCACATCCCTACTCTCGAGCAGCTGCCATGACATCGATGCCTCGACAGCCGCTGCCGCCCCCAGCGGACCAACTTTAACGGGCGCGGGGAGACCGGCGGCAGACAATTGGTAGTTGTTGTGGGACTCTGAGTGAGTGGCGCGTCCGACTTGGGCGAGAACCCCCCTTACGTCCTCGCTGTTCCTCGGGCTTGGTGCACTCGGGGCGAGCGCCTTCCTCCTCGGCTTCGTCATCCTCTCGCTGTTGCCGTGGACGACCAGCGCCTTGGACAACGTGGCTCTCGCCACCGGTATCGCATCGGCCTGGGTCTATGTTTTCGCCGGGCTGTTCGCGTGGGGGCGGCGACCGAGCAACCACCTCGGCGCCATCATGGTGTTCGCCGGCTTCACCTTCCTGATCGACCTGCTGAGCAACCTGCCTGGCCGGTCGCTCTACACCGTCGGTGTCATCGTGGCGTCGCTGCCCCTAGGGGCAGTCGTCCAGCTGCTGCTCTCCTTTCCCACCGGCACGCTGCGCTCGCGACTGGCCCGGCAGACGGTCGCCGCGGGGTACTTCGTCTGTCTCGTCCTTCAGGCCCCCCTGTACCTGTTCGGCCCGAGCGGGGCACCGATGGGATTCACGGAACGACCCGCGCTCTTCACCGCGGCCCAGTGGACCCAGCGTGGTGCTGGTCTCCTCGTGATGCTCGTGACGACGTACATCCTGGCCGGGCGCTGGCGGCAGAGTCCGGCCAGCTCACGCTGGGTGCTCGGGCCGCTCTACCTGTACGGCGTGGTCGCCGTGCTCTTCGTGCCGTTCTGCGGCGCGGTGCTCGCCCCCCGGTTGCACTTGAGCATCTACCTCTTCTTTTTCGCCGAGACCGTCGTGCTGGGCGTGGTCCCGATCCTCATCACCGTGGCGGTGCTGCGCGGCGGCTTCGCGCGGACCGGCGAGGTGCAGGAGTTCGCCAGCTGGCTGGCGGCGGATGCCTCACACCGGCCGGTCCTGGTCGAGGGTCTGGCCACGACGCTGGGCGACCCGTCGGTCGAGCTCGTCTACTGGTCCTCGGACGGCCAGGGCTACGTCGACGACAGCGGCGCCCCGGCGGTGCTGCCGGACGGGACCGAGGGTCGGGCGATCCAGCAGATCCGGGTCCAGGCCCGCCTGGTCGGTGCGGTCCTCTACGACACCACGCTCAACCCGGACCCCGACGAGGTCGCCGCGATCGGCCGGGTGGTCGCATTGTCCGTCGACCGGGACCGGCTCAACGCGGAGCTGCTCGCCAGCCGGGAGGCGCTGCGTCAGTCCCGGGCCCGGATCGTCGAGGCCGGCCAGCGCGAGCGGCGCTCCGTCGCGCTCGCGTTGCACGACGGCCTGCAGGGCCGGCTGGTGATGCTTTCCGTTCGGGCCGGTCGGTTCGCGACGGACGCCACACTGTCCGACCAGAGTCGGGCAGACGCGGCGAAGCTGCGCGGGGAGCTCGACGAGGCGGCGCACGACCTGCGCGATGTCGTGCACCGGATCATGCCCGCGGCCTTGATCGAGCGCGGACTGGCCGCGGCGCTGGAGGACCTGGTGGACCGGACGCCGATCCCGACGACCCTTTCGGTGACCCCGCCGGAGATCCGGCTCCCGGACTACCTCGAGGGCCTGGCCTACTTCGTCGTCTCCGAAGCCCTGACCAACGTGGTCAAGCACGCGCAGGCGGACCGGGTCGCCGTCGCCGTACGGGTCGACCCGGAGCGGATCCACCTGCGGATCGAGGACAACGGAGTTGGCGGGGCGCGGGGGTCGGGCGGGTTGGGCCTGCGCGCTATGCAGGACCGGGTCGCCGCTCTCGACGGCACGGTGCGGGTCGAGGACGGGGCGGCGGGTGGCACCTGCCTGGTGGCCGCGTTCCCGGTGATCGCCCCGGCTGCGCAGGTCCCGGTCTAGACCTAGGTCTAGACGCAAGACGCGACGTCCACCCATTGTTGGCCCGCGCGGCGCCGGTCAGTCTGGTTCTTAACGTTGCGCCTCCCCTCGGCCATTCGGCATTTCGGCCATCGGCAGGTCGGTCGAGGCTTCGCGCGACGTCTTTGTGGGAGGCGGGGCCAGCCTGGGGAAACGGGCTGGTCCCGACACATTCATTCGACGGACGTCGCCGTTCGTCATTCTCGACAGGACGGTCACCAGAGTGTTCATTGCGCAGCCGGGCCAACCGGCCCGCGAGCGAATCCGCAGCCTCGTCTCGGCCAGCACCGAGACCGGGCAAAGGCCCGAGGGCTGACCCATGCGGCAGCGAGGTCGTCTGCCACGGACGGGCACCACGTCCGTGGAAGGTGACGGCCGCGGTCGGTCCGGCGTCCTAGGGGGCGTCGCCGGAGGCCTCGGCGAGCTGTTGATCACGGGCGGCCTTGGCCTCTTGCTCTTCATGGTGTGGCAGATCTGGTGGACCGATGTGACGGTGGCTCCGGCCCAGGCGGAGACGACGAAAACCCTGCAGCAGCAATGGGCCGAGGACCCGGAGTCGGCGCCGGGCGCGCTGGTCAACGGCAAGGTCAAGGCGGTGCCTTTGGGGGACGCGTTCGCGCTGATCCGGATCCCGCGGTTCGGCAAGAGCTATGTGAAGCCGATCTACCAGGGCACCGAGCTGTCGATCCTCGACAAGGGCGTCGGCCACTACCCGGGGTCGCAGATGCCGGGCGAGATCGGCAACTTCGCCGTCGCCGGGCACCGGGTCACCTATGGCAAGCCGTTCAACGAGATCGCGACGATCAAGCCGGGTGACGCCATCGTGGTCGAGACCGCGACGACCTGGTACGTCTATCGCGCGGTCCGGCACGTCATCGTCACGCCGAGCCACGTCGAGGTGGTCGCGGCCGTTCCGCAGCGGCCGCGGGCCACCGCGACAGAGTCCTGGCTGACCATGACCGCCTGCCACCCCGAGTTCAGTGCACGCCAGCGCTACGTGGAGTTCTCCCAGCTCGTGCAGGTGCTGCCCAAGGCCAAGGGCGAGATCCCGGCAGTCCTCGCCGGCGTCGGGACGCTGGGTCGATGAGCACCCAGGGCGTCTTTCGACAGGCGGCAGGCCAGGCAACGGCTTGGCGGAACATCACCGTGCGGTTTGGCGACTACCCGTCGCCGGCGTGCGACCTCGCGAGCGGGCCAGCCCTGCGGATGGTCGAGTTCGAGCTGCACCAGGTGCACGCCGAGGACCAGGTCATCTCCGTCGTCCAGCCGGGCTGGGCCACCTGGACCTTCCTGCCCGGCGTCAACCTCCCGGCCGACCTGATCCGGCTGGTGCGCGACATCCTCACCGACTACGACCCAGGCGGCTGGGTCGTCCAGGCCGACGACTGAGCGGCGACCTGGACGACCCGGCCCGGTTGGCTACAGCTGTTGGGCCAGCCCCACGACGTGGTCCTGTGGGTCGGCGATCAGTGCGAACGACACGCCGGGCACGGTGACCGGCTCCTGGACGAGGCGTCCGCCGAGGCGGACCGCTTCCGCGATCGTCGCGTCCATGTCCTGCACACCCACGAAGAACGTGACCAGGTCACCGTCTCCCTGCAGCGGGCTGATGGCGGTGTAGAGCGCGTCCGGCACGCCCGTGTCGACGAACGTGTAGCCGGGGAAGGCGCCCTCGTCGGGGTAGGTCCAACCGAACAAGGACCCGAAGAACGCGCGGGTCCCGTCCGGGTCGCTGGAGCGAATCTCGGCATGTACGACGGGGTGGTTCACAACAGCCTCCATGAGTTGGCGGGCCACCGTGACGGTGGGCCCGCGGTCGATAACGCTGCTGTCCGGCGCTGGCGGTCGTCGCGGAAGCCGATCGAAACCCGAATTCCCCTGAACCCCTGAAACCCCTGCTACCCCTGAACCCCTGAAGCCCCGGACGGGCGCCCTGGTTCGGGCTGACCCTGTCCGGGACCCTACCGCCGTACCGAGTTTGCGGTACTGAAAGCCGTACCGAAGGTTCGGCCGGCTAGGCGTGCCGACCGTTGATCATCGACTGACGCAGGAGCGTCCATTTGACGCCGGGGGTGCTGGTGCGGCGGACGGTGAAGACCCGCATCGCTTGGGCGGCAACGGCTTCGGTCATGGGGTTCTCCGGGTTTCGGTGTGAGGTTGCGGTGGTCGGGGTGGTGCTGGGTCGAGCCGGCGCCGAGACGTGGGCGCGGCTGGGCGTCCGGGCCGCGGTCCGGCTCGTTGTCGGGTGCGTGGCCTGGTGCTGGAGGTGGCTCGGCGCATTGGCCGGCTTAGCGCCCATGGGCAGCTCGAAGTCCTCGACCACCCAGAGCTTGCCGCTGACGTCGACGACCGCCACTCCGAGGCGGCTGTAGTCGCGGTCGAGCATGTTGGCCCGATGCTCGAGCGAGGCCCAGAAGGCTCCCTCGAGACTGGCCACGGAATAGCCGACCCCGACGTTCTCGCCGAGGAAGTGCCAGCCCCGGACCGATGTGGCCAGGTGCGGGTTGTGGGCGAGCCGGTTGGTGCGGGCCATATACATGGCCCAGCCGGCCGCGACCGAGGTCAGGGTCGAGCTGTAGGCGAGGCGGGGCCGGCCGGCCGCCGCCCGGGACCGGTTGATCTGGTAGACGAACGAAGCGGCCAGGTCGGGCCGTTGCCGTGGCGTGCTGCTGGCCGCGGATGCGGCGGCTGCCGTGGATGCAGAGGCAGTGGTGGCGGCGCCGGCTGGGCCCGCCCCCGTCAGTCCCCCGAGCGGACCGACAAGGGCGAGCGCCAACACGGCCGTCACGCGGAGGGCACGCGGGCATAGCGAAGGGTTCAAGGTTCTAGCTCCCTGGTCCCCTGCTTAAATGCGCCCGCACAACCCGCTGAAATGCGATCAGCGAATGTGCCGGCCTCTGGATAAATGGTGCGGCCGGTCATTCCGCGGAAACAGGGGTTGACGTCGCGTCTTTTAAATGGACCCAGGTCTAGTGTGGACGCAAATGCCAGGCCGGCTAGACCTAGGTCCAGGGGAACCGGCGACCTGCGTCGATTGTGGGTCCCGCGTCAGGAGACAAAGATTGCCTTTTTGGCCACTCCGTGGCGCCATGCCGCCGCCCCCGTGCAAAGGACCTCGATCGTGCTGAACCGCCGCCGCCTGCTGACCGTTGGCGCTCTCGTCTCGGCGATGGTGTTGCCGAACACGCCAGCGTTCGCCGCGGCCAGCTCCCTGTCCGCAGCGACGTGGGGGACCAACGGCCGGGTCAAGGTCATCCTCCCGGTCGGGGGCAAGAACGTCATCGGCGGTGACTTCACTGCGGTCACCGACTCGACCGGGCACACCTACCCGGCCGCGCGCCTGGCGGTGATCGACGCGAGCACCGGTGCTCTGGACCTCGGCTGGGCCGCCAGTGCCGACGGCACGGTCAGCGCCCTGGCGGTGCAGGGGAGCAGCCTGTACGTCGGCGGGTCCTTCACGACCGTCGACGGGACCGGCCACCCGGGCGTCGCCGCCCTCGACCTCGCCACCGGCGCGCTCCTGCCGAGCTTCTCGACCACCACGACCGGCTCGGTCGACGCGATCGCGACGGCTGGCGCCAGCGTGATCCTGGGCGGCAGCTTCACGTCCCTGGCCGACGCCGGCCGGACCACCGCGCGCAAGTTCCTGGCCAGAGTTGACGCGACTTCCGGGATCGTCGACCAGACCTGGATCCCCAAGCTGGACAAGCGGGTTCGGGCGCTGCAGGTCACGCCTGGCGCGGGCTCGATCTACGTCGGCGGCGACTTCACGACGGTCAACGGGACCAGCCAGCGGTCCACGGCCGTGCTCACTGCGTCAGCGCCGGGCAGCCCGGTCGCCGGCTACAAGGGGGCCGCGACCAACGAGCTCGCCTACTCGCCGGTCTTCGACCTCGAGCTGGTGGGTCCGACGCTGTACGTCGCGGCCGCCGGCGGCGGCGGTGCCTGTACGGCGCTCGATGCGACCACTGGGGCGCGGGTCTGGACCAAGCACACGACCGGAGATGTCCAGGCGGTGGCCTACAACCACGGCGTCGTCTACTGCGGTGGCCACTTCGGTGGGGTCGGCGCCTTCGGCGGACTCACCCGCTACAAGATTGCGGGCGTGCAGGCGGCGGCGCCCTACGCGACGACGGCGTTCGCGCCACGGTTCAACAGCGGGCTCGGCATCTGGGCCTTGGCGGCCGATGCCGGCCATCTGTTCGCCAGCGGCGACTTCACCAAGGTGGACCGGGCGGACCGGCTGCACTACGCGTCATTCGCCGACCTGCCGTAGGGCTCGACCTAGACCTACGTCTAGGTCGAACACGCGATGTCGATCCCTTGTGGCGCTGAGTCACGGCGTACAGAATTTCACTACTTGCTCGGATCAATGTCGCGAGAGAGCGTACGAAAGCAATTACCTGCGTCGATATTGACTCCGTTTCCCTGAATAGCTGAGACCCCTAGGACATTCCCATGAGAACACGAGCAAAGCTTGCGACTGCCGTGACCGCCGCCGCGCTGGCGATTTCGGCGGGTGGAATGGCGGCAATGGCCGCGACCAACGGTCTGCAGCCGCAGCCGCCGGCGGCGAAGAGCTCGGCCCGGGCGACCGCGGCCGGGCCGATCGACACCTCGACCGAGGCGAAGTACACGGCGATCACCCCGTGCCGGCTGGTCGACACCCGCAAGGCCGGGGGCATGGTCACCAACACCGCGCCGCGCTCGTTCGTGGCGGCGAGCACCGGTTCGTTGGCTGCTCAGGGTGGTAACCCGGCCGGTTGTGGGATCCCGGCGGCGGCGGTGGCGATCCAGGCCAACGTGGTCGCGGTCGGTTCGGCCGGGTCGGGGTTCTTGAAGGTCTACCCGGCCGGGGCGCCGGCCCCGGCGGCGTCGTTCCTGAACTTCCGGGATGGCAAGGCGGTCGCGAACGGTGGGGCGATCACGGTGGACACCAGTGGGGCCAAGCACTTCACCGTGCTGACCTCCCGGACCAGCCACGTGGTGGTCGACGTCTCGGGCTACTTCATCAAGCCCATGTCGGCGCTCGTCCTGGCCGACTGGCGACCTCCTGCCGAGCTCCCGGACGACGGCCGCCTTGAGGCTGAGCCCCGGCACCTATGAGGTGGACTTCGACCGCGACGTCAGCAACTGCGCCTACAACGCCACGCCAGTCTCGGGCGCGCTGGAGCGTGCTGGTCCAGCCGCGGACGACGTGCCGACTGGTGTCTTCGTCCTGCTCACCACAAGCGACGGGACGCCGATGGACGCCGACTTCTATCTCACGGTGACCTGCTGACGGTCACCGTCCCAAGCTGCGGCGGGTGTCTGGTTCAGGGGCCGGACACCCGCCGCGCCTCAACCGAAACGACCGAACGTTGCTACGACGCGGCCTGGCCGCACCTGAGGAGTGTGACGTGAAAACACGCGCGAAGTTGACTGTTGCTGCGGTGGTTGTCGGGCTGGCGGTTTCGGCGGCCGGGGGTGCGATGGCGGCGACCCACGGAGGGCAGCCGCAGCCGCCGGCGGCGAAGAGCTCGGCCCGGGCGACCGCGGCCGGGCCGATCGACACCTCGACCGAGGCGAAGTACACGGCGATCACCCCGTGCCGGCTGGTCGACACCCGCAAGGCCGGTGGCAAGGTCACCAACACCGCGCCGCGCTCGTTCGTGGCGGCGAGCACCGGTTCGCTGGCTGCTCAGGGCGGCAACCCGGCCGGTTGTGGGATCCCGGCGGCGGCGGTGGCGATCCAGGCCAACGTGGTCGCGGTCGGTTCGGCCGGCTCGGGGTTCTTGAAGGTCTACCCGGCCGGGGCGCCGGCCCCGGCGGCGTCGTTCCTGAACTTCCGGGATGGCAAGGCGGTCGCGAACGGTGGGGCGATCACGGTGGACACCAGTGGGGCCAAGCACTTCACCGTGCTGACCTCCCGGACCAGCCACGTCGTGGTCGACGTCTCGGGCTACTTCATCAAGCCCATGTGGGCCCTCGTGGCGGGGAACGGCGATCTCCAGCTGGGCTCCCGCACGACGGCCGCCTCGAGGCTGACCCCCGGCACCTATGAGGTGGACTTCGACCGTGACGTCAGCAACTGCGCCTATCACGCCACGGCCATCGGCCTGCAGACCGCGCTGGTCGAACCGCGGACCGGCGTCCCGACTGGGGTCTTCGTAGAGCTCACCGGCGCGTCGGGATCGGCGACGGACGGCGGCTTCTATCTCACGGTGACCTGCTGACGGTCACCGTCCCAAGCTGCGGCGGGTGTCTGGTTCAGGGGCCGGGCACCCGCCGCGCCTCAACTCATCTACCTGGTCCTGCAACACGGTTCGCGGGCAACTGAAGGGGTCTGACGTGAGAACACGCGCCACGCTGTCGGTCGTCGCCGCGGTTGTCGGGCTGGCGGTTTCGGCGGCCGGGGGTGCCATGGCGGTGACCGCGACAAGGTGCAGCCGCAGCCGCCGGCGGCGAAGAGCTCGGCCCGGGCGACCGCGGCCGGGCCGATCGACAGCTCGACCGAGGCGAAGTACACGGCGATCACCCCGTGCCGGCTGGTCGACACCCGCAAGGCGGGCGGTGTGGTCACCAACACCACGCCCCGGTCGTTCGTCGCGGCGAGCACCGGTTCGCTGGCCGCTCAGGGCGGCAACCCGGCCGGTTGTGGGATCCCGGCCGCGGCGGTGGCGATCCAGGCCAACGTGGTCGCGGTCGGCTCGGCCGGGTCCGGGTTCTTGAAGGTCTACCCGGCCGGGGCGCCAACCCCCGCGGCGTCGTACCTGAACTTCCGGGATGGCAAGGCGGTCGCCAACGGTGGCGCGATCACGATCGACACCAGCGGGGCCAAGCACTTCACCGTGCTGACCTCCCGGACCAGCCACGTCGTGGTCGACGTCTCCGGCTACTTCATCAAGCCCATGTCGGCGCTCGTCGGGGCGACCGGCAATCTGGTGAACGGCTCTCGAGTGGCGTCAGTGACGTCACCAAACCCCGGTTCATACCACGTGCTGTTCGACCGCGACGTCCGCTACTGCGCCTACAACGTCACGTCGTCCGCCACCGGTGTCTTCGCGGAAGCCCAGCCACTCAACGGCGAGCCTGACGGGGTCTTCGTCCTCCTCGAGAACAGCGGCGGGGACGGCACCGACGCCGAGTTCTATCTCACGGTGACCTGCTGACAGGGCGCCCCACAAGCTGCGGCGGGTGCCAGGTTCAGGGGCCGGGCACCCGTCGCACCTCAACCGATCCAGAGGTTGCTGCCATGCGGTTCGCGGCCCCCTGAGGAGCTGGCAATGAGAACACGAGGGAAGTTGATCGCGGTGGCCGCGGTGCCCTGGCCGCGGTGGCCGGGTTGGCGGTCGCGGCGGCGGGTGGTGCGATGGCGGTTACCGACAGGGAACAGCCGCAGCCACCGGCAGCGAAGAGCTCGGCCCGCGCGTTCGCAGCTGGGCCGATCGACAGCTCGACCGAGGCGAAGTACACGGCGATCACCCCGTGCCGGCTGGTCGACACCCGCAAGGCGGGCGGCATGGTCACCAACACCGCGCCGCGCTCGTTCGACGCGGGCAACGCCGGCTCGCTGGCCGGCCAGGGCGGCAACCCGGCCGGTTGTGGGATCCCGGCAGCGGCGGTGGCGATCCAGGCCAACGTGGTCGCGGTCGGTTCGGCCGGGTCGGGGTTCTTGAAGGTCTATCCGGCCGGGGCGCCGGCCCCCGCCGCGTCGTTCCTGAACTTCCGTGATGGCAAGGCGGTCGCCAACGGCGGGGCCATCACGGTGGGGGGAATCAGCGCCGTCAAGAGGTTCACCGTGCTGACCTCCCGGACCAGCCATGTCGTGGTCGACGTCTCCGGCTACTTCATCAAGCCTCTGTGGGCGCTGGTCGGCCCCACCGGGGCCCTGCTGCAGGGCTCCCGGATAACGGCCGGGTCGAGCCTGAGCCCCGGCTATCGAGGTCGACTTCGACCGCGACGTGTCGAACTGCGCGTACGACGCCACACCTGTCTCGGGCCCAGTCAACGTGTTGGTCCAGCCGCGGACCGGCGTGCCCAACGGGGTCTACGTCTCGCTCACCAGCCCGTCGGGAACGGCGACGGACAGCGCGTTCTATCTCGCGGTGACCTGTTGACCGTCACGGTCCCAAGCTGCGGCGGGTGTCTGGTTCAGGGGCCGGACACGCGCCGCGCTCAACCCCATCCACCCGTTGCTGCGATGCCGTTCGCGGCCCTCTGAGGAGTCTGACGTGAGAACACGAGCGACGTTGGCTGTGGTGGCCGCGGTTGTGGGACTCGCGGCTTCGGCGGCCGGGGGTGCGATCGCGGTGACGGCCAAGGTGCAGCCGCAGCCGCCGGAGGCGAAGAGTTCGGCCCAGGCTGCGACGGCCGGTCCGTTCGACACCTTCGACCGAGGCGAAGTACACGGCGATCACCCCGTGCCGGCTGGTCGACACCCGCAAGGCCGGGGGAATGGTCACCACCACCGCGCCGCGCTCGTTCATGGCGGCCGGCACCGGCTCGCTCGCCGCTCAGGGCGGTAATTCGGCCGGTTGTGGGATCCCGGCCGCGGCGGTGGCGATCCAGGCCAACGTGGTCGCGGTCGGCTCGGCCGGGTCGGGGTTCCTGAAGGTCTACCCGACGAACGGCACGCCGCCCCGGCCGCCTCGTTCCTGAACTTCCGGGACGGCAAAGCGGTCGCCAACGGCGGCGCGATCACGGTGGACACTTCTGGGACAAGCACTTCATCGTCCTGACCTCCC
This sequence comes from uncultured Actinomycetota bacterium, assembly GCA_963794535.1. Classification (GTDB taxonomy): domain Bacteria; phylum Actinomycetota; class Actinomycetes; order Actinomycetales; family CAVURS01; genus CAVURS01. The sequence continues at coordinate 78,403 of CAWCEI010000010.1, read as the reverse complement.
GGGCCACCCACGTCGTCGTCGACGTCTCCGGCTACTTCATCAAGCCCATGTGGGCCCGGGTCCGATGCCGACGGGGCCCCGGGAGCGAGGGCTCGCGGTGGATGACAGGGGTCTTCAACTGGCAGACCGGCACCTACCAGATGCTTTCGACCGCGACGTCAGCCACTGCGCATACAACGTCACGCCATTCGACAGCGCGTCTTCGCGCAGGCGCAGCCCCTGAACGGCCAGCCGCGCGGGGTGTCCGTCCTCCTCGAGGACAGCCCGGGCGCCGCCAAGGATGCGGAGTTCTACCTCACCGTGACCTGCTGACGGTCACCGTCCCAAGCGGCGGCGGGTGTCGGGTTCAGGGGCCGGGCACCCGCCGCTCTCCACGCCGTACACCCCTGCTCCCACCCGGCCGTCTTGCTCCCCCCAGCCCGGTGATCTGGCCGTTCTTGGGGTCCAATCACCGGCCTAGTGGAGCAAAGGCGCAGTCGAGGGGTACGACGGGGGTCACTCGTTGTCGGTGCGGTAGCCCAGGTTCGGGGCAAGCCAGCGCTCGGCCTCGTTGACGGTCCAGCCCTTGCGGCGGGCATAGTCCTCGACCTGGTCCCGGCCGATCTGGCCGACCACGAAGTACTGCGACTGCGGGTGCGAGAAGTACAGCCCGCTGACCGCGGCGCCGGGCCACATGGCCATGCTCTCGGTGAGCTCGATCCCGGTCTTGGCCTGCACATCCAGCAGGTCCCAGATCGTCTGCTTCTCGGTGTGCTCCGGGCAGGCCGGATAGCCGGGCGCGGGCCGGATCCCGACGTACGTCTCCTTGATGAGTGACGCATTGTCGAGGTCCTCATCCGGCTGGTAGCCCCAGAACTCGGTCCGGACGCGCTCGTGCAGCCGCTCGGCGAAGGCCTCGGCCAGCCGGTCGGCGAGCGACTCCAGCAGGATCGCGCTGTAGTCGTCGAGCGCCGCCTTGAACTCAGTGATCTTGTCCCCGATGCCGAGGCCGGCCGTGACTGCGAAGGCGCCCACGTAGTCGGCCTTCCCGGTGGACTTGGGAGCCACGAAGTCGGCCAGCGAGCGGTGCGGCACCCCAGCCCGGTGCTCGGTCTGCTGGCGCACCTCGCGCAACGTCGTCCGCACCGCGACGCGGGTCTCGTCGGTGTAGACCTCGATGTCGTCGTCGTCGACCGTGTTGGCCGGGAAGAGCCCGAAGATCCCGGACGCGCGGACCCACTTCTCCCGGATCAGCTGGTCGAGCATGGTCTGCGCGTCCTCGTAGAGCTTGCGGGCGGCCTCACCTGAAGCCGGGTTGTTGAGGATGTCCGGGAACTTGCCCTTCATCTCCCACGCGTTGAAGAACGGCTGCCAGTCGATGAAGGGGCGCAGCTCCTCGAGCGGGTAGTCGCGGAAGGTCTTGACGAACTGCGTTGCCGTGCCGACCTTCCAGTCGCCGTCGTGGTGGACGTCGGGCGCCTGCTGGGCCAGCATGCCGCGGGCGCGGCGGGCGGTAGCCGGTCCACTCGATCGGCGTCCGGTCGGCCCGGGCCGCGTCGATCGGCAGCATCGCCTTGGCCTCGGAGCGTGCGGCGTACCGCTCGCGCAGCGAGTCGTAGTCGGCCTCGACGTCGGCCAGCAGGCCGGGGCGTTGGTCGTTGGACAGCAGCGCGGCCACGACCGGCACGGAGCGCGACGCGTCCTTAACCCAGATCACCGGGCCGTGGTACTTCTGGTCGACCTTCACCGCGGTGTGGGCCCGAGACGTTGTCGCGCCGCCGATCATCAGCGGGATCTCGAAGCCCTGCCGCTCCATCTCGGAGGCGAAGTTGACCATCTCGTCGAGGGACGGCGTGATCAGCCCGGAGAGGCCGATGACGTCGGCGTCGTGTTCCTTGGCAGCGTCGAGGATGACCTGAGCCGGCACCATGACCCCGAGGTCGATGACGTCATAGTTGTTGCACTGCAACACAACTCCGACGATGTTCTTGCCGATGTCGTGCACATCGCCCTTGACGGTCGCCATGACCACCGTGCCGTTGCTGCGGCCGGCGTCCTCGGGTGCCTTGCCCTCCTCGATGAACGGGATCAGGTAGGCGACGGCCTTCTTCATCACCCGGGCCGACTTCACGACCTGGGGCAGGAACATCTTGCCCGCACCGAACAGGTCGCCGACGACGTTCATGCCGGCCATGAGTGGGCCTTCGATGACCTCGATCGGCTGGCCGCCGCGGCCGGCGATCAGGGTGCGCAGCTCCTCGGTGTCGGACTCCGCGTAGTCGTCGATGCCCTTCACCAGCGCGTGGGTGATCCGCTCGTCGACCGGCAGCTGGCGCCAAGCGTCGTCGGCCGCCTCGGTCTTGGTGCCCGCACCCGCGAACTCGGTGGCGATCTCGAGCAGCCGCTCCGCGGCGTCGGGCCGGCGGTTGAGGACGACATCCTCGATCCGCTCGCGCAGCCGCTCGTCGACCTGGTCGTAGACGACGAGGGCGCCCGCGTTGACGATGCCCATGTCCATCCCGGCGCCGATCGCGTGGTAGAGGAAGACCGCGTGGATCGCCTCGCGCACCGCGTTGTTGCCCCGGAACGAGAACGACACGTTCGAGACGCCGCCGGAGACGAGCGCACCCGGGAGGTTCTGCTTGATCCAGCGCGTTGCCTCGATGAAGTCGAGGCCGTAGCTGGCGTGCTCCTCGATCCCCGTGGCGACCGCGAAGATGTTCGGGTCGAAGATCACGTCCTCGGCCGGGAAGCCCACCTCGTCGACCAGGATCTCGTAGGCCCGCGCGCAGATCGCCTTGCGCCGATCGAGGTTGTCGGCCTGGCCGTCCTCGTCGAACGCCATCACGACGATCGCCGCGCCGTACTTGCGGCAGAGGCGCGCCTGGCTGCGGAACTTCTCCTCGCCCTCCTTCATGGAGATCGAGTTGACGATGGGCTTGCCCTGCACGCAACGCAGGCCGGCCTCGATCACCTCGAACTTCGAGGAGTCGACCATGACCGGCACGCGGCTGATGTCCGGCTCGCTGGCGATGAGCTTGATGAAGCGGTCCATCGCCGCGACGCCGTCGATCATCCCCTCGTCCATGTTGACGTCGATGACCTGCGCGCCGTTCTCCACCTGCTGGCGGGCAACGGAGAGCGCGGCGTTGTAGTCGCCGTCGCGGATCAGGTTGCGGAACTTGGCCGAGCCGGTGATGTTGGTGCGCTCGCCGACGTTGACGAACAGCGAGTCCGCGAGTGATGGTCAGCGGCTCGAGGCCGGACAGGCGGCAGGCCGGGGCGACCTCGACCGGCCGTCGTGGCTGCGACGCCCTGCACGGTCGCCGCGATCGCCTGGATGTGTTGGGGCGTCGTGCCGCAGCAGCCGCCGAGGACGTTGACCAGGCCGCTCTGGGCGAACTCCTCGACGATGGCTGCGGTCTGGTCCGGCGACTCGTCGTACTCGCCAAAAGCGTTGGGCAGCCCCGCATTCGGGTAGCACGAGACGTAGCAGTCGGCGAGCCGGGAGAGCTCGGCGAGATAGGGCCGCATCTCCGCGGCGCCGAGCGCGCAGTTGAGGCCGACCAGCAGCGGGCGGGCGTGCCGGACCGAGTGCCAGAACGCCTCGGTGACCTGGCCGGACAGGGTGCGACCGGAGGCGTCGGTGATGGTCCCGGAGATGGCGACCGGCCAGCGCCGGCCGCGCTCCTCGAACAGCGTCTCGAGGGCGAAGATCGCGGCCTTGGCGTTGAGCGTGTCGAAGATCGTCTCGACGAGCAGCAGGTCCGCGCCGCCGTCGACCAGGCCGTTGGCCTGCTCGAGATAGGCGTCGACCAGCTCGACGAAGGTGACGTTGCGGGCGCCCGGGTCGTTGACGTCCGGGGAGATCGAGGCCGTGCGGTTGGTCGGACCCGAGGGCGCCGGCGACGTAGCGCGGGCGGCTCGGGTCGGCCTCGGTCATCGCGTCGCACTGGACCCGGGCCAGGCGCGCCGACTCGAAGTTGAGCTCGTAGGCCAGGTCCTGCATGCCGTAGTCGGCCAGTGAGATGCGCTGGGCGTTGAAGGTGTTGGTCTCGACCAGGTCGGCACCCGGCCTCGAGGTAGGCCCGGTGGATCTGCGCTGATCGCGTCCGGCTGGGTCAGGGTCAGCAGGTCGTTGTTGCCCTTGAGGTCCTGGTTCCAGTCGGCGAACCGCTCGCCGCGATACTCGGCCTCGCTGAAGGAGTGCTGCTGGATCATCGTCCCCATCGCGCCGTCCAGCATGAGGATCCGCGAGTCCAGGAGGGCGGCCAGCGCTTCGGTGGCATCAGGCCGCACGAAGTTCACGTCGGACACAGGACATTCCTCGGTGTTGTACGGCGGGTACGCGGAACCCAAATCATAACCGCCGGGCTTCGCACAGACTCCGGATATACCCCGTGACAGCCCGTGACATCGCGTGAGCGCGGGAGGAGGCTGAGGTCATGGATGGCGAGCAGCTGGTCGGTCCCGTTGCTGATCTCCCGCCCGGGACGGTGACCGGCATCGGGAAGTACGCCGTGGGCAACGCCGACGGCGAGGTCTTCGCGGTCGGCCGGCGGTGCCGGCACCTCGGTGCCGACCTGGGCAAAGGCAGCATCGACAGCGCCGGTCGCCTGGTCTGCCCCTGGCACCAGTCGGCGTACGACGTGCAGACCGGGCGCATGGTCCGTGGCCCACAGGGGATCTTCGCCAAGGTGCCCGGGCTGGGCTGGGCCTTCGAGACGCTGACCCGGGTGCTCCCGCTGGCGCGCGGCAAGGTCGTCGAGCGGGACGGCTGTTTCTACGTCCGCTGACCGGTTCGGTCGTCAGTCGACCTCGGCGAGGAACGCGGCCACGGTGTCGCGGAAGTGGGCCGGCTCCTCGATGTGCGGCATGTGGCTGGACCACTCGAACAGCTCCCACCGGGAGCCCGGGATGCGCTTGTGGACCTCGGCGACCAGCTCTGGCGTCGCCTCGTCGAACGCACCTGACACCAATAGCGTCGGCACGTTGATCTGGTGCAGGCGATCGGTGATGTCCCAGCCGGTCAGGCTGCCGATCACGTGGAACTCACTCGGCCCGTTCATCGTGTGATAGACGGTCGGGTCCTGCGCGAGCTGCGCGAACGTGCGCTGCACGCACTCCGGCGGCGGCACGCGACACAGGTGCCGGTCGTAGAACACCTGCATCGCGGTTTCGTACGCCGGGTCGTCGGTGGTCCCCGCTTCCTCGTGCGCTCGCAACGTGGCCTCGACGTCGTCGGGCAGGTCGGCGCGCAACCGGTTGGCCTCGGCCACCCACAGGGTCATGCTCGCGGGCGAGTCGGCGACGACGAGTCCGCGCAGGCCGGGCGGCTGGTCGAGGGCGTACTCCATCGCCAGCATCCCGCCCCAGGACTGCCCGAGCAGGACGTAGCGCTCGCCGATGCCGAGGTGCTGGAGCAGCGCCGTCAGCTCGTCCATGAACAGCTGCGGCGTCCAGAACTCGGCGGGGGCGTCCGGCAGATGCTGGCTCCGGCCGCAGCCCAGCTGGTCGTAGAGCACGCAGGTGCGGCCGGTCGGTGCGAGCAGGTCGGCCATGGGTTCGACGTAGTCGTGGGCCGCGCCCGGGCCGCCGTGCAGGATCACGACCGGGGTGGTGTCAGGGTTGGCCTCGTCGGCGCCGACGACGCGGTACCAGGTCTCACCCTGGCCCCAGGTCAGTCGGCCTTCGGTGCTGGACATCCGACCTCCACCGTGGACGATAACAGGATCGAAACCGGACAAGGAGAACGACCGTGCGATACATGGTGATGCACTACCAGACCCAGGCGATGGAGGACGGGGTGCTGCCCGACGCCGCGACCCAGGCGGCGATCGGTGAGTACATGCAGGAGGCGGCCATGTCCGGCGTACTGCTCTCCGGCGAGGGCGTCGGACCGAGCTCGGCCGGCGCGCGGGTCGAGGTCAACGACGGGCAGGTGCGGGTCATCGACGGCCCGTACGCCGAGGCCAAGGAGCTGATCGCCGGCTTCGCGATCCTCGACGTGCGCTCGCTCGAGGAGGCGGTGGAGCACGCCCGCAAGTTCGCCCTGCTCGTCGGCGCGGAGCGGGTCGACGTCCGCCGGGTCGTCGAGTTCGAGGACCTCGCATAGTCCCGAGGCCGGCGATGGACACCGACGACCTCCCCGCCACGCTGGCGACCGTGTGGCGGGTCGAGTCGCCCCGCGTCATCGCCCGACTGGTCCGGCTGGTCGGTGACATCGACACGGCCGAGGAGCTGGCTCAGGACACGTTCGTCGCCGCCATCGAGAAGTGGCGCCAGGACGGTGTCCCGAACAACCCGGCGGCCTGGCTGAACACGACGGCGCGGTTCCTCGCCGTCGACCTCATCCGCCGGCGCGACACCCAGCGGGACAAGTACCAACGAGTTGCGGCGAGCACGGCCGAGGCCACCGAGATCGACATCGACCAGGTCGTCGACGGCGACCTGGCTGATGACCTGCTGGGGTTGATCTTCATGGCCTGCCACCCGATCCTGTCCGCCGACGCGCGATCCGCCCTGACGCTCAAGCTGCTCTGCGGTCTGGACACCGGCGACATCGCGCGGGCGTTCCTCGTGCCCGAACCGACTGTGGCGCAACGGATCGTCCGGGCCAAGCGGACTCTGGCGGCCGCCAACATCCGGTTCGAGCTCCCCGGACCGGCCGAGCGCCCGGCTCGCCTCGACGCCGTCCGCGAGGTCATCTACCTGGTGTTCAACGAGGGCTACTCGGCGACGAGCGGGGATCGCTGGATCCGCAGCGAGCTGTGCGACGAAGCCCTGCGCCTCGGCCGGATGCTGGCCAGCCTGACGCCCAGCGACAGCGAGACCCTGGGCCTGCTGGCGCTGATCGAGATCCAGGCCTCCCGGCTGGCCGCTCGGGTCGGGCCGGCCGGCCAGCCGGTGCTGCTGATGGACCAGGACCGCCGTCGTTGGGACCAGCTGCTGATCCGGCGCGGCCTCGCTCTCCTCGACCGGGTCGACCAGCTGGGCGGAACGGCCGGACCGTACGCCCTCCAGGCCGCGATCGCGGCCGGTCACGCCCGAGCCTGGAAGGCCGAGGACACCGACTGGGTCCGGATCGCCGCCCTGTACGACGGCCTGGCCCGGATCGCGCCGTCGCCCGTCGTCGAGCTCAACCGCGGGGTGGCTCGGGGTCGCGCCTTCGGGCCGGAAGCCGGGCTCGACGTCGTACGGCCGCTGCTGGAGTCGCCGGCGCTGCGTGACTATCACCTGCTGCCGGCCGTCGCGGGGGATCTCTGGTGCCGGGCCGGCCACCATGACCAGGCGCGTCAGCAGTTCCTGCGCGCCGCCGCGCTGACGGCCAACCAGCAGGAGCGCGCGACGATGCAGCAGCGGGCCGCGGACTGCGCGGCGCACCAGGCCGGCGACCAAGCTGGCGACCAGGCTGGCAACGAGGTGGGCTGATGCAACGCGGCTGCAATGGACGTCTCGATGCTGGCCTGATGCGGAGCAGACGATGAGGGCGGTCGAACCTCGCGAGCAGGGGGCCGTGACGCGGGGCGGCGTCCGGGTGGGCTACGAGGTCTTCGGCGAAGGTGCCACGACGATCGTGTTCACCCCGGTCGACCTCATCGTCCACAGCCGGATCTGGAAGGGGCAGGTGCCCTTCCTGGCCCGGCACTTCCAGGTGGTCACGATCGACCCGAGGGGCAACGGGCGCTCCGACCGCCCTGCGGACCCCGCGGCCCACGGCACCCGCGAGTACGCCGCGGACGTCATCGCGGTCCTGGACGCAGTCGGGGTCGAGCAGGCCGTCCTGGTCGGCCTCTGTGCCAGCGCCGGGCTGGCGCTGCTGTGCGCGGCCCAGCACCCGGACCGGGTCTCGGGGGTTGTCGCGTTCGCCCCGGGGGCCCGGGAGAGCACACCGCCGCACGCGGCCAAGGGCCACGCCGCGGCGACGTTCACCGATGTCCTCGGCTCGGATGACGGGTGGGCGAAGTACAACCAGCACTACTGGCTGCGCGACTGGCCGGGATTCGCCGACTTCTTCTTCCGCGAGATCTGTTCGGATCCGCACTCCACCAAGGTGTTCGAGGACCTGATGGGCTTCGCGCTCGAGTCCACGCCGGACGTCCAGGTCGCGGCGAGTCTCGCTGTCCCCTACCCCGATTCGATCGAGGAGGGTGAGGCGGTGCTGGCCGAGGTCCGGTGCCCGGTGCTCGTCGTCCACGGGACCGACGACCGGTGCCAGCCCTACGCGCGTGGGGTCAACATCGCCCGCCTGACCGGGGGCGAGCTGCACACGGTCGAGGGTGGCGGGCACGTCGTACCGGGCCGGTTTCCCGTGCTCGCCAACCGGCTGATCCGCGAGTTCGCCGCGCGAGTCGCTCCGTCAGCGGAGCCAGAGGCGTTGCAACCCAAGGCTATTCGTCGGTCAGGACCGAGGCGCCCTCGTGTCCTGTATCTGTCGTCCCCGATCGGGCTGGGGCACGCCCGCCGCGACCTGGCGATCGCGCAGGCGCTGCGCCGGGCCCGACCCGATGCCGACATCGCCTGGCTGACCCAGGAGCCGGTCATGGGCTTCCTGGAGAGCGCCGGTGAGACCGTGCACCCGGCGTCGCACTGGCTGGCCAGCGAGTCGGCTCATGTCGAGTCGGAAGCGGGCGAGCACGACCTGCACGCCTTCCAGGCCATCCGCCGGATGGACGAGATCCTGGTGGCCAACTTCATGGTCTTCCACGACCTCATGGCCGACGAGCCGTTCGACCTGATCGTCGGTGACGAGGCCTGGGACGTCGACCACTTCCTGCACGAGCACCCAGAGCTGAAGCGCGCACCCTTCGCCTGGATGACCGACTTCGTCGGGTGGCTGCCGATGGCGGACGGGGGCGAGCACGAGGAGATGCTGGCGGCCGACTACAACGCCGAGATGGTCGAGCACATCGCCCGCTACCCGCGGCTGCGCGACCGGTCGATCTTCGTGGGCGAGCCGGGGGACGTGGTGGACCGTCCGCTCGGCCCTGGCCTGCCGAGCATCCGGAGCTGGACCGAGGAGCATTTCGAGTTCGCCGGCTACGTGATGGGGGACCAGCCGGCTCCCGAGGACCGGGCGGCGCTGCGGACCCGCCTCGGCTACCGCCCGGACGAGACAGTGTGTGTGGTCAGCGTCGGTGGCTCCGGGGTCGGGGGTCACCTGCTGCGGCGGGTCATTGACGCCTATCCCGAGGCCAAGGCCCGGATCCCCGACCTGCGGATGGTCGTGGTCGCGGGCCCGCGCAACGACGTCACCGTGCTGCCGACCCACCCCGGCCTGGACCTGCGCGGCTTCGTGCCGGACCTGCACCTGCATCACGCGGCCTGCGACATCGCGGTCGTCCAGGGCGGGCTCACCACCACGATGGAGCTGACCGCGAGCGGGCGTCCGTTCCTGTACTTCCCGCTCGGGCACCACTTCGAGCAGCAGGTCCACGTGCACCACCGGCTCGAGCGGTACGGCGCGGGCCGTCGCATGGAGTACCGCGAGGCGGACCCGTCGGTCATCGCCGACGCGTTGGTGACCGAGCTGGCCCAGCCTCGCTCGTACCTGCCGGTGAACACCGACGGAGCGGACCGCGCCGCCCTGATGCTGGCCGACCTGCTGTGAGCGGCGGGTAGGTTTCGCGGTATGGCGGCAGATCCGGGTGGGGGACGCCTGAGCAGTGCGGCCTTCTCGGCCGGGATGGGCGGCCTCGCCGGGTTGGCGTTGAACAGCCGGCGTGGCCCGAAGGGTGCTGTGGGCGCAGCCGTCGTCGGCGCCGTCGCGCTCGCGGCGACCGACGCGTGGAGTCGAGCCCGGTTGCGCCCCAACGAGATTCCGCGCCTGCCCGGTCGGATCGCAGCGAGCGGCGCGATCGCGGCGCCGCTCGGCTGGCTGGCCGGTCGGTTCACCCCGTGGGGCCCGCTTCAGATCGGTACGGCGGCGGGGACGGCGGCCGGACTGTTAGGCCTGCGCCCGCAGAAGGTGGCCCTCGGCCCGGTCGTCGGCCTGGCTGTCGGCGCTGTGCTGGACCGCCGCCGGGCATCGGGTGCGGTCGCTGCGGCTGCGGCGGTCGTGGCCTACCGGTCGCTCTCGGCCGTGGTGTTCCGGGACGCGCAGGTGTCGCTCCTTGCGGAGCGGGCGACGGCCGCGGAGCTGCCGTTCGTCGTACCGCTGGAGTCACGCACTCGCTATGTGGGCACCGGCTATGTCCGCGAGCTCGCGGCGACGCTCGGCGGAACCTACCGAGCGGCCGCTGAGGACGTCGGCATCGTCGCGTCGGTGGACGCGCTGGCCGGGCCGGAGCTCGACCCGGCCAAGATCGACCCGCTCGTACGCGAGTTCTACGAGCACACAACGCGGTTCACGCTCGACATCGACCCCGAGTGGCGCGCCTGGGTGCGTCCGGGCTACCTGCTCTACCGCACCGTCGTGGCCCGGCCGCTCGGGCAGGCCAGCGTTCCGATGAACCTGCGCGAGGCCCAGCGCGGTGTTCGCAGCCGGATCGACACCATCACCTCGCCGGCCAGCGAAACCGGCCCGGGACTGGACATCCGCGGTTGGATCCGGTCGTTCGCCGACACCGACGAGCCGATCTACGTCGGCATCTACACGACCTACCGCGACGCCGACCGGGGCTATGTCAGTGTGGGATTCCCGTTGCCGCAGTCGAGCTTCACCGCGACCCTCGTCCCGCGGGGCCGGCCAGATGGCGGGCTGGTGTTGACCAGTCGCAGCGACCTGCCGCACCCGGGGCACTACCTGACCTACATCGACCCGCTGACCCGCGACCTGACGACCCTGGCCGTGCCCGGCTTCAGCGAGGAGCTCGACGTGTACGTCGCGGGCAGGGGGCTCCGGGCCGAGCACGCCTTCTGGGTCTTCGGCCTCCCGTTCCTCGTGCTGCACTACGACATCCAGCGCAAGCCGAACGCCGAGACCAACTGAGGCAGCTGAGTCATTCGCGAGTCGTCATCGTCTGTTTGGCGCAAGAATCGGGCGACCGCGGGGGGTCCGGACCTAGCTCGGGAGCCGCCATGACCAGCCTCGGCCGATTTCGGTTCGCCCAGTGGTCGACGGCGACAGTGCTGGCGGCGGTGCTCGGCCTGTCCGCGTGTGGGAGCAGCGGCGGGAGCGCTGGAGGTAGCGGCGGGAGCGCTGGAGGTAGCGGCGGGAGCGCTGGAGGTGGTGGCGGCGGAGCGCCCTCGGCCACCGAGGTCAGCACCGACCCGGCGCGGTGCGACGCCTCGAAAGGCTGGACCCAGGCTCTGAGTGTGCGAGCCCAGACTGCGGACGAGGTGCCCTACCTGTCCACGATCTCGGCCTGCACATCGGACGCAGCGACCGAGACGCTCCTCTACAACGACTCGGACATCGTGTGGGACCTCAAAACGGACACGACCTTCCCAGCGAAGGTGCAGAAGTCCGAACCCAGCTGGCAACGATCGCTCTTCCTTGCCACCATCCCGTCCGATCACAAGGCGGTCATGGAGCCAGGCTCGTGGGTCATCATCAGCGCTTCCCCGGATGTGACCAACTGGTTTGCGGACCCGGAGCTGACGAGCGTCTGGCAGGCGCAAGCGGCCTACGTCAAGGCGACAACGGATCTCGCGACCGACCAGGTCAAGGAAGCGCTGCCCGACATCTTCGCCAAGGATTCGGAGCGCGGGAAAGCGATCATTTCCTGTGGCTTGTTCGTCTACGACGGCGCCACCACGATCACTGACAGCACCCAGGGCGACCTCGGCGACGACGCAGTGAAGTCGCTCGTCGAGGATGTGCAGGGACTGGGCCAGGCGGGGGCCGACTGCAAAGAGCGGGTCGCGCTGGCCGATGAGGTCGACCTGCGTGCGGGTCGGATCAAGGCGGCCAGCCTCGGCGTCGCGGAGGAGGGTGTGCACGATGCGTCCGCTGCGGCGAGGATCACCAAGACCTTGAGTGGCGCCTCGATCTTGCGAGCCGTGCTCAAGTTCCACCGCTAGTCCCTCTCGGACCTGATAATCGCAACCAATGGTTGCGCGATTGCCGAACATCGTCTACCGTCACACGCAACCAAACATTGCAGAAGACGGGAAGAGATCATGGAACACGGCAGCATCGAACGCGAGATCCAGATCGAGGCCTCGCCCGAGGTGGTCTTCGGGGTTATCAGTCGCCCCGAGCACCTGCGGGAGTGGTGGAGCGACGACGCGGACATCGAACCGGTCCCCGGCTCGGTCGGCGAGCTCGTCTTCGGCGACAAGGCCAGCGGCGACGCCCAGGTCGCCGCGATCACGGTCGTGGAGGCCGAGCCACATCGCCTGTTCTCGTTCCGTTGGGTCTACCCCGAGGGCGAGCCCGCCACCTCGGCCAACTCACTGCTGGTGACCTTCGAGCTCGTCCCCTCCGGGGCCGGGACCCTCGTCCGGCTCACCGAGACCGGGTTCCGCGAGATGGGCTGGGAGGTGGCGGTTCTCGAGGAGGCGTACCGCGAGCACTCCAGCGGCTGGGACCTCTTCGTGCCGCGGCTCGGCGAGTACGTCGCACGGCTGGTCTCGGCGCCATGACCGTCGCGATCAACGACGACCTCTGGTCGGCGATCGGTGACCCGACCCGGCGCCGGATGCTCGACCTGCTCCTGACCGACGGCGTCGCCACGGCAACCAGCTTCAGCGAGCAGCTCCCGGTGTCTCGTCAAGCCGTCTCCAAGCATCTGGGAGTGCTCGACCGGGTCGGCCTGGTGCACGTCACCCCGGCCGGCCGGGAGATGCGCTACCAGGTGGACGATGCGCAGCTGGCCCGCGCCGTCGCGCAGCTGTCCGCGGTCGGGGCCACCTGGGACGCGCGGCTGCGGCGGATCAAGCGGATCGCCGAGGCCATCCAGCGCAGCCAGGACCGCTGAACCACAACGTCGTACCAAGACCAGCGTCCGTACCAAAACCGTTCTGTACCAACACCTATGGCGAGAAGAGAGGCAAGAAGATGGTCGACATCCTGCACCAGGTCGGAGTCAAGTCGTCATCCGTGGACGATGCTTTTGCGGCATTGACCACCCGAGAAGGTCTGTCCGGCTGGTGGGCTGAGAACACCCAAGGGGACACCAAGGTCGGCGGAGTCCTTCAGTTCCGCTTCGACGCCGGCGCGATCGACATGAAGGTCGTCGAGCTTCAACCAGCCAAAAGCGTTGTGTGGCAAGTGGTTGACGGTCCAGCGGAATGGATGGGCACGACAGTCCGGTGGGACCTCAGGGAAGAGGGCGAGTGGACCAAGATCCTGTTCCGGCACCAGGGGTGGCAGGAGCCGGTCGAGTTCATGCACCACTGCAGCACCAAGTGGGCGGTCTTCATGCTGAGCCTGAAGTCTCTGCTGGAGACCGGCAACGGTGCGCCGGAACCCCGCGACGTCAAGATCGACAACTGGAACTAGCCGCCTCAGCCGGTCAGTGCCCTGCGCCGGACACCCCGATCAGGGCACTGACCAGAGGCAGGGCGATGGCGAGGACCACCGGGAGGTTGCGCATCGGCTCCGACGCCCCGAGGAACTGCGACAGGTCGGCCCGTCGCTTGAGGTCGTCGGATAACCCCGGTGACGACGGGTCCGGCGTCGGGGCGAACTCGTCGATCAGTGCCTGGGCCCGGCGGTCGATGGCCGGCGCGGAGATCAGGTAGAACCCGGCCAGCAGAGCTCCGAACGCCAGCCCGTAGAGGATCACCTGTTCGTTGGGGGCCTGAAGCGCAGGCTCGACGACGAGCACGGCGCGCACCCGCATGCCGGTGGCGATCACGACCAGCGTGAGCAGACCGGCGAAGACGACGATGAGGCGACGCAGCTCGTTGCGCAACCGGCGCAGCAGCAGGAGCCGGCACCGACCCGCCTCCGCCCAGTTGTCGTCCTTGTTCGCGGCGTACCGGATCGCCAGGATCGCCACCAGGCCGGGCAGCACGAGCAGGATCGTGATGACCGACTCCGGTCGGGTCGCCCGGGCGAGCGCCCCCTCGACCGGGTCCGTCGGCCGGACCGGCCCGAACGAGACGACGGCCCAGAGTGCGACCAGGCCGATGAGGGGGACCAGACCCCAGGCGCCCAGCCGCCAACCGGGTTTGACCCGGCACAGGTCCAGGACGCCGACCAGCCAGTAGACGAAGCAGACACACGAGGCGGCGGCGAAGGCGACCACCACCGAGAGCAGCGCAACCGCGAGCTTGAACAGCACGACGCCGGACAGAGCCGCCGCTCCGGCGGAGTGCTTCACGTGGTATTCGGTGGCGAACCACAGGATGACGGCCGGAGTCGCGGCCAACCAGGGCAACAGCTGCAGCGGCAGCCAGGCGTGCGGCGTCACCTGGTCGGCCAGACAGGGACTCGTGCCCTTTCGGCTCATCGCTGGCTCCTTCGCGCTAGGGCTCCATGGTCGCGCCGGGCTGGACGAGGCCGGACTCATAGGCGAGCACCACCGCCTGCACCCGGTCCCGCAGGCCCAGCTTGGCCAGAACGTGCCCGACGTGAGTCTTCACCGTCGTCTCGCTGACGAAGAAGGCTTCGGCGAGCTCGGCGTTGGAGAGCCCACGGGCCATGAGCTGCAACACCTCTCGCTCGCGCGCAGTCAGGCTCTGCACCGCGTCCGACGGTCTCAACGCCGCATTCGGCGGCCGGCTCACGAACTCCTCGATCATCCGGCGCAGGACGGTCGGCGCGAGCAAGGTGTCGCCGGAGACCACCGCCCGGATGCCGTCGACGAGCTGCTCCGGCGGGACGTCCTTGAGCAGGAACCCGCTCGCGCCGGCCCGAAGTGCCTCGTACACATACTCATCCATGTCGAAGGTCGTCAGCATCACGACCTTGGCCGAGCTGCCGGCGGCAATGAGCCGGCGGGTGGCCTCGATGCCGTCCATGTCCGGCATCCGCACGTCCATCAGGATGACGTCGGGGGCCAGGCGGTCAGCCGCCGTGATGGCCTCCCGGCCGTTGGCCGCCTCGCCGACCACCAGCAGATCCGGCTCGGCCTCGAGGATCATCCGGAAGCCGGCCCGAACCAGAGCCTGGTCGTCGACGACCAGCACGCCGAGTGTCATCGGGTCGTCGGAAGCATCGCGCGGAGCCGGTAGCCACCGGACGTGCCCGGGCCGGCCTCGAGCTGGCCGCCGAACAGGCCCACCCGCTCGCGCATCCCGACCAGGCCGTGACCGGCGTCGGCCGCTCGCCCGTTGACGCCGCGGCCGTCGTCGGACACCTCGACCTCGACCTCGTCGGCCGCGTAGCGCACCAGCACGTCGACGCTGGTGGCGTCGGCATGCTTGATCGTGTTGGTCAGTCCCTCCTGGACCAACCGGTAGGCCGCGAGGTCGATGCTCGCCGGCAGAGGCACCGGATCGCCCTCGACCCGCAGCCGCACGGACAGCCCGGTCTCGATGGCCTGGCTGACGAGCTTGGGCACGAGGCTGAGCCCGGGCAACGGGGTCAGCGACGGAGCCGAACCCGGCCCGTCGGCGGTGCGCAGGACGGACACCAGGCGGCGCATCTCGACCAGCGCCTCGCGACCGGCCTGCTCGACGGTCAGGAGTGCCGCCCGCTCCTTCTCCTGGTCGGTCCGGAGCAACCGGCGTACGGCGGACGACTGCACCGTCATGACGCTGACGCAGTGGCCGACGACATCGTGCAGCTCGCGGGCGATCCGGGCCCGCTCCTCGGCCACCGCGAGCCGGGCGTCCGCCTCGCGCTCGCGCTCGAGCCGGGCCATCCGCTCCTCGGTCACCTCGCTCTCGGTGACCCGTCGGCGCAACCCGAAGCCGGCCAGCCAGACGATGACGAACAAGCAGGGCGTCGCGAGGAACTGGCCGACCTCGTGGTCGGGGTCGTTGTAGATGACGATGAAGCCACCGCCGATGACGACGGCCAGGCCGAGCCGGGCCTGGAACGAGTCGCGCAGGTTGCCCAGGAGGTAGACAGCCGCGGCGCCGGCGGCGAACAGGGTGGCGGAGAAGACGATCAGCCGACCGTCGATGAAGGACAGTCCCGCGGCGGCCAGCCACAGCGACACCGGCGCACCGAACGGGAACTGGTGGCGGGTCACCAGGAGCAGGACGAGGAGGCCGCTCACCGTGGCCGCGAACCAGGTCGGCGAGTCCGGAGCCGTCACCTCGTCCTGGTTGACGATGACCTCGAGGGCGCTGATGCCAGCGGCGATGACGATCAGCACGTCGACGCCGATCTTGCGCGTCAATGACCACAGCCCGCTCATCAGGTGAACGTACGCCGCGGCCAGGGGCGTGGGCATCCTCCTGGAGGACGAGACCTCCGCCCCGTTGTGCGACCCGGGAGCCTGTGGTTCGCTCAATCGCGGAGCGCTCCTGACCGAAAGCAGGTGGCAAGCGATGAGGCTGTCCCGGTTGCTGGTGGGGGTCGCTGCCCTCACGACTGTCGTGTCGATGTCCTGGACCGGGCTGGCCGTCGCCCAGCCTGCGGCGCTCGCCCAGCCCGCGGCCGTCGCTGCCCCGGACTTCGGGCCGAACGTGAAGGTCTTCGACCCGAGCATGCCGACGAGCCAGATCCAGGCGACCGTCGACGCGATCGCCCAGCAGCAGGTCGGCAACCAGTTCGGGCCGCAGCGCTATGCGTTGCTGTTCAAGCCCGGCACCTACGGCACGGCGGCGGCGCCGCTGAACTTCCAGGTGGGCTACTACACGACCGTGGCCGGTCTCGGTCTGTCGCCCAACGATGTCGTGATCAACGGCTCGGTCTACGTGCACAACCAGTGCGACGCCAACAACAGCTGCACCGCGCTCAACAACTTCTGGCGGTCCTTGGAGAACCTCACCATCAATGTCACCACCCCCGACTTCGGTTGCTTCACAGGAGAGTTCTGGGCGGTGTCGCAGGCGGCGCCGATGCGTCGGGTGCACGTCATCGGGCAGACCACGCTGATGGACTACTGCAGCAACCCGTCGTTCGCCAGCGGTGGCTTCATCGCCGACTCGCAGTTCGACGGCAACCTGATCAACGGGTCGCAGCAGCAATGGGTGACCCGCAACAGTGTGCTCACCGGCTGGTCCAACGGGGTGTGGAACCAGGTCTTCTCGGGCGTCGCGGGCGCGCCCGCCCAGTGCTTCCCGGCCGCGGACGCGTGCGGTGGCCCGTACACGACGATCGCGGCCAGCCCGGTCACGCGTGAGGCGCCATTCCTGTACGTCGACTCCCGCGGCAGCTACAACGTCTTCGTCCCCGCGCCCAGGCACGACTCGAGTGGCACGTCGTGGGGCTCGGGACCGACAGCGGGCGTCTCGATCCCGCTGACCAAGTTCATGGTCGCGTCACCAGCCGACAGCGTCGCCAAGATCAACCAGGCGCTCGCCTCGGGTCGGAACCTGTTGTTGACGCCCGGCGTCTACGCCCTGGACAAGACGATCCAGGTGAAGCGCAAGGACGCCGTCGTCCTGGGCATCGGCTTCCCGACCCTGACACCCACCAAGGGCAACGTCACGATGAGCGTCGCCGACGTGGCCGGCGTCGACATCACCGGAGCCATCTTCGATGCCGGGCCGGTCAAGTCGCCGGTGCTGCTCAAGGTCGGTCGCCCGGGCGCGCACAACGGCTCCGCAGCCGACCCGACGGCGTTGCAGGACGTGTTCTTCCGGATCGGTGGCGCCGCCGCGGGCAAGGCCGCGGTCAGCCTCGAGGTCGACAGCTCCAACACGATCCTCGACAACACCTGGGCCTGGCGAGCCGACCATGGCAATGGTGTCGGGTGGACCGTCAACACCGCCGACACCGGCGTGGTCGTCAACGGCGACGACGTGACGGCGTACGGGCTGTTCGTCGAGCACTATCAGAAGCTCGAGGTGAGGTGGAACGGCAACGGCGGCAAGGTCTTCTTCTTCCAGAACGAGATGCCGTACGACGTGCCGAGCCAGGCCGCGTGGTCCGAGGCTCCCGGGGTCAACGGGTACGCCGCGTTCAAGGTCGCGGACTCGGTGACGAGCTTCAACGGCTACGGGATGGGGAGCTACAGCTTCTTCAACCAAGGAGTCGACATCTTCGCCGACAACGCGTTCGAGGTGCCGGCGACCCTGCCGGCCGGGAGCCTGCAGGACCTGTTGACGATCTTCCTCGACCCCTCCCACGGCAAAGGCGGGATCACCAACGTCGTCAACGGCGTTGGCGGTTCGTCGACGATCGCCAACCCGGATGTTCCGGTCACCGTCGTCAGCTATCCCTCGTAGCCCTAGCACCCATGGGTACGCCGGCCGCGCGAACTGCGCCTGGGGCAGGTCGCGCGACCGGCGTACGCCCGGGGTCAGGGCACCAGCTGGCGCAGCGGGCCCGTGGTGTCGCCGAACTGCCGGGTGCTCAGGGCCTGCGGGCCCGCGGTGTGGTCACCGTTGAACGGCGTGACGGTGTTGAGGCAGCCCGCCGCACCGGCGTCGACGCCCGAGTTGAACCAGAGACCGACGTGGTAGGTGTGGATCGGCGCGAACTGCGGGTTGGTCGCCGCATCGTGGATCGCGCCGCTGTCGTGCACGACCGGAGCCGGGGCGGGGCCGGGCGCGACCGCGAAGGTCTCGATGCTGAACCGGCCGACGAACTTGCCGTGAGCGGTGCCCTTGTCGTTGCTCTCCAGATCGCCCTGGTACCAGGAGAGCCCGAAGGGCGCGTTCGGCACCTGCGTGATGAAGACGTCGAAGTCGGTGTTCTTCGGCAGGCCGTGGGCGTCGATCGTCATCTCCTCGACCGGGCCCTTGTTGACGACGCGCACGGACGCCCCGGCGTCGGCGAGGCAGCCCGCCCCCGCACCGATCGATGCCGCGGAACGCTGCAGCGCGAAGCTGATCTTGTGGTCCGACGTGCTGCTGCTGGCCTCCGCCGTGGTGACGCCTCCGACGGCGAGTGCGGTGACGCCGATGACGGTGGCGACCTTGGCCGGTGTGAGCTTCATGATGTCCTCCTGTTGGTGTGTTGCCCTGCGGTCGCACCTGGTACGCAGCGACGTCAACGGACGGTTCCCGGTCGTCGCGGACGTATTTCTGAACTGTCCGGTGGTTCCTGACGTATGGACGGGGGGAAGGGGAACGGAGGCCCAGTGCGGGTGGCGACGGTCGGCGAAGCCGAGCTGGCGGTGCGGTTCGCCGCCGGCGAGCCGGACTGCGTCAGCGACGTCTACCGCGCCTACGGCCGGCTGGTGTACGCCGTCGCCTACCGGGTGCTCGGCGACGTGAGCCTGGCCGAGGACGCGACCCAGCAGACCTTCGTGCAGGCGTGGCAGAACGCGAGCCGCTTCGACCCCGGTCGCTCGCTCGGGCCGTGGCTGGCCACGATCGCGGGCCGCGCCGCGATCGACACCTATCGCCGCAACCGTCGCCACCGTGAGTCGCGCAACGTCGACGACCTCGACCTCAACGACCCGGCGCTGGCCAGCCTCCCGCCGTCAGCGGAGGGGATCTACGACGCCTGGCAGGTTCGTCGCGCGCTCGACACCCTGCCGGACCACGACCGCGAGCTGATCCGGCTGCAGCACTATGGTCAGCTGACCCACGTCGAGATCGCCGAGCGGCTGGCCATCCCCGTCGGCACGGTGAAGTCGCGCAGCTTCCGGGCCCACCGGCGGCTCGCTGGGCTGCTGGGGCACCTGCGTAACGACCCCGAGACCAGCGACACTGGGATAGACATCAGGTCCGATCTGACGGAGGGAGGCGTGCGCCATGACTGACGACGAGGTCGTCGCCTACCTGACCGGCGACGCGGACTCCCTCCCGGCATCGGCTGACTCCGGTCGGGTCGAACGCACCCAAGCCCTCCTCAGTGAGCCGTCGCTCTGGGTCGAGCCGAGCCCGGACCTCGAGCAGCGGGTCATCGACGCCATCCAGGCTGCAGGCGCGTCGACGACATCGCCGGCGACCGCCGACGCCGCGCCGCTCTCCGGGGCCGGCGGGATCACCGGGATCGTTGGGGGTCGACGGTTGTCCCGGCGCTGGGTCCGCACCACGGTGTTCGCGGCCGCCGCCGCCGTACTCCTCGCCGTCGGTCTGGCCACGGTGATCACCACCCAGCGGGACCGGCCCGTGGAGTTCGCCGCCGCTCTGCAGGGGACTGAGCTCGCCCCGGCCGCAACGGGTTCGGTGACCATGACCCAGACGACGAGTGGCTGGCGGATCCACATCACTGCCACCGGCCTGCCGCGGCTGGACGGCGGCCGCTACTACCAGGGCTGGCTCAAGGACGCCGCCGGGCACGCTCGTCCCGATCGGCACCTTCAACGAGGGCAAGGACGTGACCCTCTGGGCCGGCGTGCCGCCGAGCGACTACCCGACGATCACTATCACCCGGCAAGACGCGGGCGCCGGTCCGGCGTCGTCCGGGCAGAAGGTCCTCGTCGGCACGACCCACCGCACGCATTGAGCCGGGTCAGGTGTCGTAGTCGACGACGACCTGGTCGCTGACCGGGTAGCTCTGGCAGGTCAGGACGAAGCCGGCCTCGATCTCACGCGGCTCCAACGCGTAGTTGCGCCTCATATCGACCTCACCCGAGGTCACCTTGGCCCGGCAGGTGCCGCAGACGCCGCCCTTGCAGGCGAAGGGCAGGTCCGAGCGCGACTCCTGAGCGGCGTCCAGGATCGGCCGGTCGCGCGGCAGCCGCAGCTCGGTCGAGCGGCCGTCGAGGGTCACCGTCACGGTGCTCGCCGGGCCGTCGTACGTGGCCTCGTCGTGCCGGGCGGGCGGGGGCGGGACGTCGTCGACGTAGAACAGCTCGGCGTGCACCGACTCGGCGGGGACCCCCAGCCGACCCAGCAGCTCCCGCGTCGCGATGATCATCTCGAACGGCCCGCACAGCCAGAAGCCGGTGACCGCGCCGACCGGCACCAGGGACCGCAGGATCTGCTCGATCCGCTCCGGGTCGAGCCGCCCGCTGAAGAGCTCGACCTCGCGCGGCTCCCGGGAGAGCACATGGATCAGGTCGAACCGCGAACCGTAGGTGTCCTTGAGGTCGGCCAGCTCCTCGGCGAACATCACGGTGGTCGTGCGCCGGTTGCCGTAGAGCAGCGTCACCTGCGCGTCCGGGTTGGTGAGCAGTGACGACGCGATCGACATCATCGGCGTGATGCCGGACCCGGCAGCGATCAGGACGTGCCGACCGCCGAGCGCCGGGTCGACGACGAACGAGCCGGTCGGCGACTGCACCTCGACCTCGTCGCCGGGCCGGAGCTCGTTGACCAGCCAGGTCGAGAACAGGCCGTCCGGGACGACCCGCACGCCGACCCGCGGCGCGGCGCCGACGGGGGCGCAGATCGAGTACGACCGGCGCTCCTCGCGACCGTTCGACGAGGCGCCGCAGGGTGAGCGACTCACCCGGTCGGAAGGCGTACGACGCGGTGAGCTCGTCCGGCACGTCGAAGGTGATGGCGGCGGCGTCCTCGCAGAGCCGCTCGACGCGGGCGACCCGCAGCGGGTTGAAGGTCGCTCGCCGGGCGCGGGGAGCCGCGTCGACCGACATCAGATCTCCTTGAAGTGGTCGAACGGCTCGCCGCAGTCGCGACAGACATTGAGCGACTTGCAGGCCGTCGACCCGAACCGTGACAGCTCCGCCGTCGCCCGGCTGCCGCACTGCGGGCAGGTCAGACCACTGGTCGGGGCGGACAGGGTGAGCGGCACCGGGCCGGGTCGTCCTGCGCGCGGTCCCGGTGGGCTGATCCCGGCCTCCTGCAGGGCGGCCCGGCCATGGGCGGTGATCCAGTCCGACGTCCAGGCCGGGCTCAGCGACGTCTTGACCTCCACCCGGTCGAAGCCGGCCCGGCGCAGAGCGACCTGCAGGTCGGCGCGCATCGTCGCCATCGCCGGGCAGCCGCTGTAGGTCGGCGTGATCGTGACGACCAGTGTGTCGCCGGACATCGTCACCGAGCGCAGGACTCCGAGGTCGCGCAGGGTCAGCATCGGCAGCTCGGGGTCGGTGACGCCGGCCGCCACATCCGTTGCGCGGCCGAGGTTTTCGCGATCCGTCGTTTCGCGGTCGACGACCGCAGCCCGGCTCACCAGCGGCCCATCGGGTGGGCCCGGGCGACGCTCTGCATCTCGTCGAGCAGGGGGCCGAGCAGCTCGCTGTGCTGGCCGTCCCGGCCGGTGCGGCCACCGACCGTGCCACTGGCCCCGACGTTGGGCTCGGTGAGCCGGGCCGCCTCGAGGACCGGCCGGAGCCGGCCGGCCGCGGCGGCCCAGGCCAGGGACGGGTCGGCGCCGACGTTGGACTCGACCAGAGTGCGCTCGACCGGATGCACGGCCGACAGCTCCGCGACGTAGGGCCACATGGCATCGAGGCCGGCCCGCATCCGGTCGCGGGAGTAGGCCGTGCCTTGCGCCAGCGTCACGAACCACCGCGCGGCGTACTCACAGTGGTAGCGCACCTCTTTGACACCCTTGGCGGCGACGGCGGACAGCACCGGGTCGGTGGACTCGCAGAGGGCCTCGAGCAGCGCGAGCCGCCAGGTCGAGAAGAGCACCAGGCGGGCGATCGTCGCGGCGAAGTCACCGTTGGGCTGCTCGACGAGCCGCACGTTGCGGTAGCCGAACTGGTCGCGGAAGAACGCCAGCCGGTCCTCGTCCGGCACCGGCGAGCCGGCCGGCAGCTCGGGCACGACCGTGGGGTCGGCGGCGGCGGCGCGGGCCAGCAGCAGCCGGGCCTGGCCGACGAGGTCGAGCCCGATGTTGGCGAGCGCGACCTCCTCCTCGAGCTCGGGCGCGTGGGTGCTCCACTGAGCCAGCCGCTGGGCGAGGACGAGCGCGTCGTCGCCCAGCATCAGGCAGTAGGCGCCAGCGCAGTGCCGTCGACCCCGTCCGGCAGCGTCGTGTCCACGCCGGCCAGAGGGTCGTCGAAGCTCGTGCCGAACGCCCAGCGGGCGTCGTCCTGCGCCTCGACCAGGCCCTCGTAGGCGTTGTCGTGGTCGACCATCGATGACCCGCTCACATGTGGGGGACGTTGTCGGGGATGTCGTAGAACGTCGGGTGCCGGTAGACCTTGTCGCCGCTCGGCGCGAAGAACGGGTCCTTCTCGGCCGGGCTCGACGCGACGAGATGCTCGGAGCGGACCACCCAGATGCTGACCCCCTCGTTGCGGCGGGTGAAGACGTCGCGCGCGTGCCGCAGCGCCATCTCGTCGTCAGCGGCATGGATCGACCCGACGTGGACATGGTTCAGGCCGCGCTTGCCGCGGATGAACACCTCGTACGGCGGCCAGTCGGCCTGCACGGCAACCGGTTCGGGTGTGGCCTCCGGCTCGCTCATCGGTCGGCCGCCGTGGTCCGCGCGGCGAACGCCGTGGCGGCTTCGCGCACCCACGCACCGTCCTCGTGAGCCGCGCGCCGTACGGCGAGTCGCTGCGCGTTGCACGGCCCGCGACCCTTGATGACCTCCATGAACTCGGCCCAGTCCGGCTCGCCGAAGTCGTAGGAACCACGGGCGTCGTTCCACACCAGGTCGGGGTCGGGGAAAGTGACGCCCAAGGCGTCCGCCTGCGGGACCGACATGTCGACGAACCGTTGCCGCAGCTCGTCATTCGTGTGCCGCTTGATCCCCCAGGCCATCGACTGCGCGGAGTTGGGCGACTCCTCGTCCGGCGGTCCGAACATCATCAGAGCCGGCCACCAGAACCGGTTCGACCGACTCCTGCACCATCGCCCGCTGCGCGTCGGTGCCGTTCATCATCGTCATCAGGAGCTCGTAGCCCTGCCGCTGGTGGAACGACTCCTCCTTGCAGATCCGGATCATCGCCCGGGCATACGGCCCGTAGGAGCTGCGGCACAGCGGCACCTGGTTGCAGATCGCCGCGCCGTCGACCAGCCAGCCGATCGTCCCGACATCTGCGTAGGTCAGAGTCGGGTAGTTGAAGATCGAGGAGTACTTCTGCGCCGAGTCGATCAGCTTGCGGGTCAGGTCGCCACGGTCGACGCCGAGGGTCTCGGTGGCGGAGTAGAGGTAGAGCCCGTGGCCGGCCTCGTCCTGGACCTTGGCCATCAGGATCGACTTGCGGCGCAGCGAGGGCGCGCGGGTCAGCCAGCTGCCCTCGGGCTGCATCCCGATGATCTCCGAGTGGGCGTGCTGGGCGATCTGGCGGACCAACGTCTTGCGATAGGCGTCGGGCATCCAGTCGCGGGGCTCGATCCGGGACTCGTGCGCGATCGTCTCGTCGAAACCGCTCTGGAGCGACGCCAGGTCGGGGTCCAGCACCTCAGTCATGGCTTCTCCTGACCGAACGATCGGTTGGGTGATCCATCTTGCCTCACCGCCAGGGCTGGGGCAAGCATGCGGGGATGGAGGACCTCAGTCCACGCCACGGTGATCTCGAGGCGATCGAGACGGCGTCGGTCGACGAGCTGCGCGCACTGCAGCTCGAGCGGCTGCGCTGGTCGGTCGGGCACGCCTACGCCAATGTGCCGCACTATCGGGCCGCTTTCGAGGCCGCCGAGGTCCATCCGGACGACATCAAGGACGCTGGCCGACCTGGCCCGGCTCCCGTTCACGGCCAAGGCGGACCTGCGCGACAACTACCCGTTCGGGATGTTCGCGGTGCCGCGCGAGCAGGTCGTCCGGGTGCACGCGTCGTCCGGCACGACCGGCCGGCCGACGGTGGTGGGCTACACCCGCGACGACATCGACATGTGGGCCCAGGTGATGGCGCGCAGCATCCGGGCCGCCGGCGGCCGCGCCGGCCACATCCTGCACAACGCCTACGGCTACGGGCTGTTCACCGGAGGCCTCGGGGCGCACTACGGAGCCGAAAAGCTCGGCTGCACAGTTGTTCCCGTGTCCGGCGGCATGACCGAGCGACAGGTGCAGCTGATCCAGGACTTCCGAGCCCGACCTGATCATGGTGACGCCGTCGTACATGCTCTCGATCATCGACACGATGGAGCGGATGGGAGTCGACCCGCGGTCGACGTCGCTCAAGGTCGGGATCTTCGGGGCCGAGCCGTGGACCAACGACATGCGCCGCGAGATGGAGGAGCGGCTCGACATGCATGCGGTCGACATCTATGGCCTGTCCGAGGTCATCGGGCCGGGCGTCGCCAACGAGTGCGTCGAGACCAAGGACGGGCTGCACATCTGGGAGGACCACTTCTATCCGGAGGTGATCGACCCGATCACCGAGCAGGTGCTCCCCGAGGGTGAGATGGGCGAGCTCGTGTTCACGTCGCTGACCAAGCAGGCGATGCCGGTGATCCGCTACCGGACGCGCGACCTGACCCGGCTGCTGCCCGGCACGGCCCGGACCATGCGGCGGATGGAGAAGATCACCGGGCGCACCGACGACATGATCATCCTGCGCGGGGTCAACCTCTTCCCGACGCAGATCGAGGAGCTGATCCTGTCGCTGCCCGACCTGTCGCCGCACTTCCAGTGCGTGCTCGACCGCGAGGGGCAGCTCGACTCGATGACGGTGGTCGTCGAGCGGCGGGAGTCGGCGTCCGACGAGCGCGGGCCGGAGACGGCCGCCGCCCTGACCCAGCTGGTCAAGAGCTCGATCGGCGTCACCGTGGCGGTCGACGTGGTCCCGCCGGACGCCGTCGAACGATCCGTCGGCAAGATGCGCCGGATCGTCGACAACCGCCCGAAGCGCTAACCCGTACGCCGCGGGGAACGGGCTCGGCCATTGCCGATGCCGTCGAACACCATGGCGAGGATCTGGTCCGCCAGGTCGCCGGGTCCGTGGTCCGTGCCGGGCCGGTACCACTCGATGACCGAGTTGATCGTCCCGAAGATCAGCCGGGCGGCGGTGCGCGCGTCGACCGTCGGCCGCACGTCGCCCTCGTCGATGGCCTCCTGCACCAGGCGGGCGACGATCTTGTCGAAGCCACGACGTTGGGTCAGCGCCCAGCGCTCGGTTTCGGTGTTGCCGTGGACCCGCAGCAGCAGGGTGACGTAGGGCAGCCGGTCGGCCAGGATCTCGACGTCGCGCCGGATGATGTAGCGCAGCCGCTCGATCGCCCGACCGGTCGTCGCGCCGGGCTCCCGGGTGCTGGCGAGCAACGGCTCCAGGGCATGCTCCAGCGCCAGTCGCAGCAGCTGCTCCTTGCCCGAGACATGGTGGTAGAAGGACGATTTCGTGATCCCGGAGGCGCGGGACAGGTCCTCCATGCTGGTCCCGTCGTAGCCGCGCTCGGTGAACACCTGCACCGAGACGGCCAGCAGCGACTCGAGGTCGTACTGCGCTCGCCGGCCCCCAGTCCCGGGCCGGGGCCTGCGTCCAGGGGCCGATCCGGCGGAGGTCATGGGCCCATGCTCCCAGTCCCGACCGGTCATTCGGTCGAGGGCCGGGCCCTTGACCCTTTGGATACGTTGAGGCGTGCGAATCCGGCCCGGCTCGCGGGTGGCGATAGTCGGTGCCGGCCCGAGTGGGCTGGTCGCCGCCAAAGAAGCACTCGAGGCCGGCTTCGAACCGACGGTGTTCGAGGCGAGCGACGACCTGGGCGGGCAGTGGCACTCGGCCGCGGCGCACAGCGGGATCTGGCCCGGGATGCGCACCAACACCAGCCGGGCGATGACGGCCTTCTCCGACTTCCCGCCGCCGGCGGACCACCCGCTGCACCCGCTGGCCGAGCAGATCCACGCCTACCTGCGGGCCTATGCCGCGCACTTCGGTGTGACGGACCGGATCCGGTTCGACACCCCGGTCACCAGCCTGCGCCGGGGTTGGACCGTGAACGGAGAGCCGTACGACGCGGTCGTCATCGCCTCCGGCCGGTTCGTCCGGCCGCACCGCGTGGCCGGGCTCGACCGGTTCGCGGGAGAGGTCGTCCACGCGTTTGACTACCCGGGGGCCGAGTGGTTCCGAGATCGGCGAACCCTGGTCTACGGCAACGGGATCAGCGGGCACGAGATCGCCTCCGACCTCGCGGTCGAAGCCCCGGTCGTGTCGGCGTACCGCAAGCCGCGCTATGTGATCCAGAAGGTCGTCGACGGGGTGCCGTCCGACTGGCAGTGGTACACCCAGTTCGGCGCGCTGCTCCGCCGGTCCCTTCCGCCGCAGGCGTTCGGTGAGTGGCTGCGGGAGCGGGTGGTCCGGGTCGCCGGTCACCCCAGTGACTACGGCGCCCCCGAGCCGGACCGGGACATCACCGTCGCGGGCCTGTCGCTGTGTCAGGACTATCTGGCCCAGGTCCGGGCCGGCGCGATCGCCTGCCGCCCGGCCATCGCGGCCGTCGACGGGGCGCACGTGACCTTCGTCGACGGCTCGACCGAGGCGTTCGATGCGATCGTCTGCGCCACCGGCTATGAGCTCGACCTGCCCTATCTGGATGACGAGCTTGCTTCGGTCCTGGGCCCGGACTGCGCGCTCTACCAACGAACCCTGCACCCCGACCTCCCGGGCTTGGGGGTAGTCGGGATGTTCGCCGCGCAGGGCCCCTACTTCGGGCTGCTCGAGCTGCAGGCCCGCTGGGTCGTCTCGGTCTGGTCCGGCGCCGTCGCCGCTCCCGACCCGGCCCCCATGCGCGAGGCCATTGCCGCGCTGCAGCCGGCGCTGAACCCGCACAACGTCCTGGCTCAGGCGCTGGCCGAGGAGCTCGGTGTCACTCCGGACCTGTCGGCTCGACCCGAGCTGGCCGAGGCGCTGTTGTTCGGGCCGATGCTGGCGTCCCGCTACCGGCTCGACGGTCCGGGCGCGCGCCCGGATGCGGCTGAGCAGTTCCGCGCGCAGCTGGCGACGTCGCCGCGGGCCCCGGTCGAGGCGGCCGATCTCGAAGCCCTCCAACGACTCGAGCGACTCGAGCGGCTCGGGCAGCTCGGCCGGTAGGGCTACCCGCCAAGGACGACGCAACAGCGGTCGGGTGCGGGGTCGAGCCGCGCGGACAACGTCGAGCCGGTCGACTCGGCGAGCGCTCCGACCAGAGCGAGGTTCATCCCGCACACGAGATCGGTGTGCTCGGCCGCCAGGGCGTGGAACGGGCAGTTGGCCAACGTGACGAGCGGACCGTCGAGCCGAGGTTCGTAGCCGCTGCCGGCCAGTGTCGTGCAGATCGCCTCGACCAGCCGGGCCCGGCCGGGCCGCGGCCCGGCCACCTCGCGCGCCCGCTCGCCGAGCTGCCGGCCGCGCCGCGCGGCGACCTCGGTCAGGGCCTCGACCGGCGGGACGCCTTGGGCCACGCTCTGTTCGATCGCCTCGGCCATGAGCTGGCCTGCGACGTCGTACTGCCGTTGCGGCAAAGTGACCGCAACCTCGCGGGCGGAGCGGCGATAGAGCTTGGTGGGTCGGCCGGCCCCCGGGCCGCGGCGTCCGCCGAGCCGACGGAACTCCACGTCGAGCAGCCCTTCGTCGACGAGCTTGTCGAGATGGAACTTCGCGGTGTGCCGGGGGATGCCGGCTGCCTCGCCGGCCTGGTCGCGGCTCACCGGCTCGGGCTGGGCGCTGACGTACTGGTAGAGCTCGCGGCGGACCGGCTCGGCAAGCGCGGCGACGCTGGTGACCTGGGTGGCGAACTCGTCCGGCATCCAGAGGCTCCTTCTAAGAGACAGATCTATTGACTTAACAGTGTCCAGTTCTCTAACGTCCATCCTACTATCCTTTAGAGAGCGGAGCCAGCCATGACCACCCACCTGCACGCCACCCCGAACGCCGACCAGGGTGCGGCCGGCACCCACGCGCCGCGGCTGCGCCAGCCGGCCTTCCAGGCCTTCGCCCTGCTCCGCACCGTCTTCACCGTGGCGCCGATCGCCTTCGGCGCGGACAAGTTCTTCAACCTGCTCACGAACTGGGAGACCTATCTCGCCCCGTTCGCCAACCGCGTCATCCCCGGCAGCGCCCACCAGGTGATGCTCATGATCGGCGTCGTCGAGATCGCCGCCGGTCTGCTGGTCGCCGTCCGGCCGCGCATCGGCGGGTACGTCGTCGCCGCCTGGCTCGCCGGCATCATCGTCAACCTGCTGCTGATCCCCGGCTTCTACGACGTGGCCCTGCGCGACTTCGGCCTGTTCGTCGCGGCTCTCGCGCTGGCTCGGCTGGCTCCGGCCTTCGAGTCCGGCCGCGCGTCGTGACCACGCTGGTGCCCGGCCGACCCGACGCCAAACCGGCTGAGGCGCAAGGGTTGTCGGCCGCCTCAGCCGCCGCAGCGTTCCTGTCGGCGCTCGGCGTCGCTGTCGACAGTGAGTCGATGCGGGAGACGCCGGGACGGATGGCCCGAGCCTACGCCGAGCTGCTCACCCCACGACCGTTCGCGATGACGACCTTTCCGAACGACGAGGGGTACGACGAGCTGGTGCTCGCCCGGTCGGTGCCGGTGCAGTCTCTCTGCGAGCACCACATGCTGCCGTTCGTCGGGGTCGCGCACGTCGGCTACCTGCCGGGGGAGCGGATCCTGGGTCTGTCCAAGCTGGCCCGGGTCGTCGAGCTGTTCGCCCGGCGCCCGCAGGTGCAGGAGCGGCTGACGGTGCAGGTCGCGCGCTGGCTGCACACCACGCTCGCGCCGCGCGGCGTCGGGGTCGTCGTCGAGGCCGAGCACCTGTGCATGACGTTGCGCGGGGTGCGCGCGGGCGAGTCCAGGACGGTCACATCGGCGCTGCACGGCCAGCTACGCGACGACCCGCGCTCGCGGGCTGAGTTCTTCGCCTTGGCCGGTGCCCGATGAGCTAGAGCATCGTCGTCGTCGGATTTACATCTGGCCGCCAGAACAGCCCAGCGTCCGGGTGGCATCCTCGGCGGAAGAGATCGATAAGCCGGAGGAGGTGGGTGCGATGCGGACCTGGTTGACCGAGCGGCTGGGGATCCAGGTGCCGGTGGTCTCGGCGCCGATGGCCGGGGTCGCCGGCGGGCGGCTGGCCGCGGCCGTGTCCCGCGCCGGCGCGCTGGGGATGGTCGGGGTCGGCGCCCGCGCGACGCCGGAGTGGGTCGCCGAGCAGTGCGCCGTGGCGGCCGAGGCCGGCGCACCGTGGGGCGTCGGGCTGCAGGCCTGGGTGTTGGAGTCGGCCCCGGCTCAGCTGGCCGCCGCGCTGGCCGCCGGGCCGGATCTGGTGTCCGTGAGCTACGGGCCCTACGCCGCGCACCTCGACCGGATCCGCGCGACCGGCGCCGTCGTGGTGACGACCGTCGGGAACCTCGGGGATGCGTTGACAGCGCAGGAGGCTGGGGTCGATGCGGTCGTGGCCCGTGGCGGCGAGGGCGGTGGTCACGGTCGCAACCAAGTGGCGACCCTGCCCCTGCTCCAGACGGTGCTGGACGTCGTACGGGTGCCGGTGCTGGCCGCCGGTGCGATCGGGTCGTCCCGCGGCCTGGCGGCAGTGCTGGCGGCCGGTGCAGCGGGTGCCTGGGTGGGCACGGCGTTCCTCACCTGCGTTGAGGGCACGTCGACCGCGGCCGCTCGCGCACGGCTGGCTGCTGCCACCGAGACGGACACGGTCTACGGCCGCGTCTTCGACATCGGAGCGCGGGCCGGCTGGCCGGCCGAGTTCGGCGAGCGAGGGCTGCGTAACGCCTACTTCGACGAGTGGGTGGGCCGGGAGGACGAGCTCACCCTCGACGACGCCGCGGCCCAGCGACTAGTCGCGGCCCGCCGTCAGGACGACGTCGACGTGGTCTGTGTCGATGCCGGTCAGGGCGTCGGGCTCCTGCGGGAGGAGTCCACAACGGCGGCTGCTGTCGTGGCCGAGCTGGCCCGCGCCGACGAGCACTTGAGGCGGGCCGCCGGATGACGGCTTCGCCGCTGGGCCTGGAGCGACTCCGGCGCTGGGAGGACGCCGGCGGGCACTGGCGAGTGCTCGTCCGGGGCACCGGTCGCGTCGTGGTCGCGCTCGAGCGCTGCGACGGCGGTGAGGAGGTCGACCGGTTCGAGAGCGCCGAGCCGGAGCTGCTCGACTATCTGGCCGGCCGTACGACGCCCTAGCTAGCGCTCCCGGCCCGACTGCGGTCAGGCCAGCGGGATCTCCAGACCCAGCTCGGACTCCGGGCGTGGGCCGAAGATCCGGCGCTCGCTCTCCTGGATCGGCCGGTCGTTGATGCTGGCCTCGCGGCGTCGCATCAGGCCCTCGTCGTCGAACTCCCACAGCTCGTTGCCGTAGCTGCGGAACCACTGGCCCGCCGCGTCGTGCGACTCGTACTGGAACCGCACCGCGATCCGGTCCTCGGTGAACGCCCACAGGCTCTTGCGCAGGGCGTAGTCCAGCTCCCGCTCCCACTTGGCCGTCAGGAAGGCCACGATCTCGGCCCGACCGGTCACGAACTGGTCGCGGTTCCGCCAGACCGAGTCCTCGGTGTACGCGCCGGCCACTCGCTCGGGATCCCTTGTGTTCCAGGCATTCTCGGCCGCCTGCACCTTCTGGAGAGCGGTCTCCCGGGTGAACGGCGGGACGGGCGGGCGGCTCGGCATGGCTCTCCTCCGGTGGGTTGGCGACTTGTTCGGCGACGAAGTGACGATCGGCTACGAAGGTACGCGCCCGACCAGCACGCAGTCGGCACACAGCCCTGCGCCGGGCACGCGATATAGGAGGCAGCAGCTGTTCCGCCGGAACCGGCCGGCGGGCGGATCCGCGGCGAAGGCCCCGGCCCCCTGCAGCGGCCCGGTCCCGAGCAGCGCGGCAGCCACGGCGTACGAGGTCGTCGCCTTCTGCGGCTCGACGCGCGCCAGCGTCATGGCGGCCCCCGCCACGGCCGAGGCGACGTTGCCCCATAGCACCTGCCCCGAGACCGAGTACGCCGCGGCCGTCGCCGCGACGAGGGGCTCGACGAAGGGGCGTAGGCAGAACTCCTGGACCAGACCCGCGAGCACGCGCCGGCTCGCCGTCCGACGCGGTCACCGCCTCGGGTCCAGCGACCGCGAACGGCACCGGCTGGCCCGGACTGGCCCGCCACCACAGCGACTCGACGTCGACGACCGGCACCGAACGAGTGATGACTGCGGCCCCGAACCACGGTGACACGAGCCGCGAAGCCCAGCCGAGCAACCAGAGCGACGGCGCGACGCGGGCGTCCACCGCTCCCGGCTCGATGCCGGAGCGGGTGGCCAAGGCGGCTCGGGTCCGCTCGACTCCGGTGTCGAGCTCGCGCCCCGACGGCGCGAGCAGCTCGGTGAACCGTTGCCACGGCGCGGTTTCCGGCGACACGTCGACGGCGAAGAACCCCCCGAGCAGACCGGTCCGCCGCAGGACGCTGTCGGCGTCAGTCACGGGAGATGGACTTCGGTCGGGGCGGTCCGCACGAGGCAGCCTAAACCGGGGGCCTACGCTCGGGTCGTCCACGCGACCTCGACCGAAGGGCAGCCCGAACCGATGCAGGTCAACGAGGCGCGGGGCTTCAACTACGACGGGTCATGGGGGAGCAGCGGGCTCGACCTGTGGCAGCACCACGACCACGGCACCATGTCCGTGGAGGTGGCCCGTGGCAAGGCCTACTTCCCGGGGTGGAACCTGGCCCGTTGGTGGCTCTCGCACGAGGCGTTCCAGCGCGCGCCGGAGCGCTTCCTGGCCAACTTCGACGCCGGTCTGCAGATCTTCGCCGACAACGGCATCACCGTCGTGCCGCTGCTCTTCAACCGCTGGCGAGACCCGTTGTGCGACTTCGGTGGCGTGCCGCTGGACCACATCATCCCGGGCCTGAGCTCGTACTGCCTTCCGGGCGCCTACGAGACGCTCGAGGCGCCGGCGTGGACCCAGGCCGGCGTCGACGACCTCGACCATGACGCCGAGAACGTGTTCCGGGCCTACCTCGACGCCGTCGTCGGGGGGCACGTCGACGACGACCGGATCATGGCGTGGGACATGTGCAACGAGCCGCTGATGGGGCCGTACGTCGAGGACGCGGACAGCCCCATCCGCGCGGGCGAGCTGCGGTGGCTGACCTGGGTGCACGACGTCTGCCAGGTTCTCGGCGCCGCGCAGCCGCTGACCATCGGCAACTACAACAGTCTCACGGCGATCCGGCTGACCGAGCCGCTGAGCGACTTCATCTCCTTCCACCCCTACTTCATCCCCAACTGGGGCGAGCGGACGACGAGCACCAAGCCGCGGTTCGAGGGCTTCCTCGACGAGGTACAGGCGTTCGCGGCGAGCGTCGGCAAGCCGCACGTCCTCGCCAGCGAGACGGTCTGGGGAGCCAACGACGACGACGAGCATGTCGAGCTGATCCGGCACACGCTGACCGAGCTCGGGCGGCGCGACATCGGCTTCGCCATCCACGCGCTGAACCACAGCCTGGTGGCCGACCTGCACTCCGCGGCGTACGGGCCGGTCGGTCGTCCCGGGCGCCTCGAGTTCGTCAACGCGGACGGGTCGCTGCGGCGTGGCCACGAGGTCTTCAACGCCTTCGTGAACCCTTGACGCCTCGAATGGCGCCGGGCGGCAACTACTTCCGCCTGAGGCACGGGAGTCACGCTGCGTAGGCGAGGCCGCCGTCGGTGTGATGGTTTGCCGTTCTTCGCACAGACCCATGGGCCGGATGGCACGCTCACGGGATGAACAGCTGGCCTGCTGACGGCCGCAGGTGACCAAGCACCTGTCCAGCCTCGCCCACATGGACTGGACGTCGTGGCTGGGCCGTGAGCCCTGGAGCACGCTCTTCGGCGGGGTGGGCGGCGCTGTCGTCGCCGCGCTGTTCAGCTTCCTCGCCGCCGTCTGGGTGCTCCGCCGGACCCTGCGCCGGGACCGGGCCGACGCGATGCGGCGGCACGAGGTGGCGCTGCTGGCGGTCGAGCAGCAGACCCGCGGCGCTGGCCGAGGCGCAGCGACGGGAGCGCACGATCTCTGCCGCCGCGCAGCTGACCTCCGGCTGGGTCACACCCGGCTGGGAGTGGGTTGCGTTGGGCCGCAACCTGATCCACGGGTTGCCGGACAAGCGGCGTTGGGAGCTCGTACGGCGATGGCTCGCCGACGGGTCTCGCCTCTACATGAACATGGTCGACGACGAGCTGGTGATCCACCAGGCCATCTCCCGGACGACCTCGGTGCTGCACCGTCTGCTGGCTCCGGATGCGGGTGGGCCCGAAGCGTACATCTCGGCTGCGCGCACCTTCAGCGTCGCCGTGAACGACTGGGTCCGTGGGGACCGGTCGATCGAGGAGACCGCCGTGGCCATCAACCTCGAGGTGGACCGGCTGGAACAGGCCGACCAGGCCGGCAGTCCCCTCGTCTGACCGGGCGCCGGGCTCGGGCGTACGTTGTGGCTGAAGCAGCCGCGACCCGATCCCGCCTGGAGGCCCACCGATGAGTGACTACCGCGTCGTCAACCCCGCGACCGGAGAGGTCGAGAGTGAGTTCGAGACCGCGACCGACGCCGAGATCCGAGAGCGCGACTGGCGCGCAGCCACGCGGCGTACCGGGCACTGGGTCGTACGACGCTCGCCGAGCGGGCCGCCGTCCTGCACCGGGTCGCCGACCTCTACCTCGAGCGGGTCGACGAGCTCGCGCTGCTGATCACCCGCGAGATGGGCAAGACCACGGCCGAGGCGATCGGCGAGATCGAGTACGTCGCGGACATCTACCGCTACTACGCCGACCAGGCGCCGACGCTGCTGGCCGACGAGCGGCTCGACTCCGCATCCGACGGCACCGCGCTGATCCGCAAGGCGCCGATCGGCCCGCTGCTGGGGATCATGCCGTGGAACTACCCGTACTACCAGGTCGCCCGGTTCGCCGGGCCCAAACCTGATGGTGGGCAACCCGATCCTGCTCAAGCACGCACCGCAGTGCCCCGAGTCGGCGCTCGCGACGGAGCAGATCTTCCGCGACGCCGGGCTGACGACCGACGCCTACATCAACCTGTTCGCCACCAACGACCAGGTCGCCGGGATGATCGCCGACCCGCGGGTCGCCGGCGTCTCGGTGACCGGCAGCGAGCGGGCCGGCACGGCGGTCGCCGCGCATCGCCGGCGCGAACCTCAAGAAGGTCGTCCTCGAGCTCGGCGGCTCCGACGCGTTCATCGTGCTCGACACCGACGACGTCGCGGCCGTCGCCAAGGACGCCGCCGAGGCGCGGATGGAGAACGCCGGCCAGGCCTGCAACGCGGCCAAGCGGTTCATCGTCGCCGACCGGCTCTACGACGAGTTCGTCGAGGAGTTCACCGCCGCCGATGGCGGCCTGGACGACCGGCGACCCGACCGACGAGGCGACCAAGTTCGGCCCGCTGTCCTCGGAGGCGGCGGCCGCCGGCCTGATGGCCCAGGTGCAGGACGCGATCGACAAGGGCGCCAAGGTGCACACCGGCGGCCGCCGGCTGGAGCGCCCGGGCGCGTTCGTCGAGGCGACCGTCCTGACCGACGTCACCCCGGAGATGCGGGCCTATCGCGAGGAGCTGTTCGGTCCGGTCGCCGTCGTCTACCGGGTCAGCGACGTCGACGAGGCCGTCGACGCTGGCCAACGACACGCCGTACGGGCTGGGTGGCGTGGTCTACCACTCCGACCCGGCGGTCGCGCTGGACGTCGCCAACCGGCTGGACACCGGCATGGTCTGGATCAACGCGCCCGAGGGCGGCGGCCCGGAGCTGCCGTTCGGCG
Source organism: uncultured Actinomycetota bacterium (assembly GCA_963794535.1). Lineage (GTDB taxonomy): Bacteria > Actinomycetota > Actinomycetes > Actinomycetales > CAVURS01 > CAVURS01. The sequence goes on along the minus strand of CAWCEI010000010.1, from coordinate 43,013 downwards.
GCACCAAGCGGTCCGGCGTCGGCCGCGAGCTCGGCCCCTACGGCATCGACGAGTTCGTCAACCGCAAGCTGATCCACGTGCCCGCCGCGGGGTAGCTCGACTTTGTTGGCAAGTGACCCACCTGGGTGGGTCACTTGCCAACAATGCCAGGGCAACCGTCATCACCACTGCCGTCGGACCGAGGCCTTGGCGCCCGTGACCAAGGTGGCCGGCGGCACGTCGTCCGCCACGACCGCACCCGCCGCGATCACGGAGTCGCGGCCGATGCTGACCCCGGGCAGGATCATGGCGCCGGCGCCGATCCACACGTTCTCCGCCACGTCGATCGGCGCGCCGGTCAGCCACTGTCGCCGCTCGACCGGGTCGACGGGGTGTCCGCCGGTGATGAACGTGACCTTCGGCCCGACCATCACGCGCTCGCGCCAACCGGATGCCGGCGTAGTCCAGGAACGTGCACCCCTGGTTGATGAACACCCGCTCCGCCAGATCCAGGTTGAGGCCGTGGTCGGTGTAGAAGGGCGGATAGATCGTGACGCGGGGCGGCAGCGGCCGGCCGAGGATCTGCTCGAACAGGGCCGCCTTGCCCGCCTCGTCGTCGAACGGCAGGACGTTCAGCCGGGACGTCAGCTCGGTGACCCGCAGGACCCGCTCGCTCATCGCCTGGAACTCGGGACTGTGGATGCGCATGAGGCGGTCACTGGGCACCAGGTGATCTTGTCGTGCGTCACCATTGACCGAAAGTCATCAGACGTCTAGCGTCATCTCCCGCAGGAGGACCCAGCGAATCCGGAGAGCTCAGTGACCTCGACCACCAAAGAGCCAGCTCAGGGACCAGCCCCGCGACCCGACCAGGTGACGTTGCGCCGCAACGCCGTCGGTCTCGGCGGCGCGGTGATCATGTCGGCCGCCATCATGGGGCCGGCCGTCTCGACCTTCTTCAACCCGCAGTTCTCCACGCCGTTCTCAGGCGCCGCAACACCTTTCGTCTACTTCGCCTGTCTCGTCGCGATCCTGATCGCCTCCAGCGGAGTCGTCGCGATGGCCGGCCGGCTGCCCAGCGCCGGCGCGTTCTACACCTACGTGACCCGCGGCCTCGGCCCGCGCGCCGGGTTCGTGACCGGCGGGCTGATGTTCGTCGCCTACGCCCTGCTGCCCCCGGCCGAGATCGGCCTGATCGGCAGCTACCTGCAGAGCACGTTCACGGACGGAGTGGGACGTCAACATCCCCTGGTGGCTGATCGGGATGGTGCCGGCCGGCTTCATGATCTTCCTGGCCTACGAGGGCATCACGTCGAGCATCCGCACGGCGATGGTCCTGTTCACCGCCGAGGTGATCGTCGTACTGGTCATCGCCATCATCATCGTCGCCAAGGGCGGAGCGCACGGCCTCACCCTCAAGCCGCTCTCGCCGTCCGCCTCGCCGCACGGGTTCAAGGGCCTGGTCACCGGGTTCGTCTTCGCCGCGCTGAGCTTCGTCGGCTTCGAGGGCGCGTCGACCTTGAGTGAAGAAGTCCGTACGCCGCGCAAGACCGTGCCCAGGGCGATCCTGCTGTCCTGCGTCGTGGTCGGCCTGATCTACCTGTTCTGCATCTGGGCCGAGGTCAACGGTCTGGGGATCAAGGAGTCGAACGCCCTGACCGGCTCGAACACGCCGTGGAACGACCTGGCCGCGACCTTCGCACCCTGGATGAAGTGGTTCATCATCATCGCGTCGGTCTCGAGCATGTTCGCCGTGATGGTCAACAGCAACAACGGCATCATCCGGATCTTCTACGCGATGGGCCGCGAGGGCCTGCTGCCGCGGTGGCTGGCCGACGTGCACCCCAAGCGCCGTACGCCGACCAAGGCCGTCCTCGCGCAGGGTGCGTTCTCGATCGTCCTGGCCCTGATCGTCGGCGCGGTGTCCGGCGGCCTGGGCAACCCGGTCGGTGGGAGCAGTGTCTATGGCTATCTGGGCTACATCCTGACGCTGGGCATCCTGCCGGTCTACGTCCTGACCAACCTGGCCGCGGTCCGATACCTCTGGGGGAGTGAGGGTTTCGACTGGCTGCGCCATCTGGTGCTGCCGCTGCTCGGCGCCGGCCTGATGGTCGCGCTGCTGATCGGCCAGATCATCGAGAACAGCGCCCAACCGTTCAAGTCCTTCCCCTGGGTGGTCATCGCCTGGGTCGTCGTCGTGGCGGCAGCCGCGGTCTGGATCGGCAACCGGCGGCCGCAGACCCTGGCCGTGGCCGGCTCGGTCCTGGCCACCGGCGAGGCCGACGACGACGGGACGCACCCCGAGATCCCCGGCAACGAGTACTCCCGGGAGCATGGCTAGATGGGATTCGCCATCGGCGTGGACGTCGGATCGCAGAGTGTGAAGGGAGTCCTGCTCGACGACGGCGGCCGGGTGTGCGCCGAGGCCGGTTCCCCGGTCTCGATCGTCCATCCCGCGCCGGCGTGGGCCGAGCAGGACCCCCGGAGCTGGGAGTCCGGGCTCGCCGCGGTGATCGGCAAGCTGCTGTACGACGCCCGGCTGCGGCCGGACCAGGTCACGGCCCTGTGCCTGGCCTGCCAGGTCGACAGCGTCGTGCCGATCGACGCGTCTGGCGAGCCACTGGACGCGGCGATCATCTGGCTCGACCGGCGGGCCGAGGTGCAGGCCGACCGGCTGCGCGAGCAGGTGGGCGCCGAACGGCTGCAACAGATCACCGGTCTGGTCGCGGACCCCTCGCACACCGGGCCCAAGATCGCCTGGCTCCAGCAGGAGCGCCCTGAGGTCTTTGCCGCGGCGGTCGCCTTCCCGCCCGCCGCGGGATACCTGGTCCGCCAGCTGACCGGTGAGCTGGTCATCGACCATGCGAACGCGTCGTCGAGCCTGCTCTACGACGTCGGCCGTCGCGAGTGGTCGGCCGAGCTGCTGGCGGCCGTCGGCGTGACCGCGGACCAGCTCGGCCGGATCGGCGAGTCCGCGGATGTGGCCGGCGAGCTGACGTCCCGCGCCGCCGAGCGGTTGGGCCTGACCACCGGCTGCCAGGTCCTGGTCGGCACCGGCGACGACCACGCCGGGGCGATCGGCGCGGGCGTGATCCGGCCCGGGCTGGTCGCCGACATCACCGGCACGGCCGAGCCGGTCTCGACCTGCTCGCCGTCGCCGGTCCTCGACACCGAAGCCCTGCTGGAGACCCACGCGCACGCCGTGGCCGGCCAGTACCTGATCGAGAACCCCGGCTTCGTCTCCGGTGGCAGTGTCATGTGGCTGGCCCGTGAGGTGCTCCAGCTGACCCAGGGCGAGGCCTTGGCCCTCGCCGAGACCGAGCCCCCAGGGGCGTCCGGCGTACGGTTCGTGCCGGCCCTGTCCGGCTCGATGGCGCCGCGCTGGAACGGCGCGATGCGTGGGGTCTTCGCCGGGCTCTCGATGACCGCGACCCGGGCCTCGCTGGCCCGGGCCGTGATCGAGGGCTGTTGCTTCGCGCTGCGCGACATCACCGACCGGTTCGCCGCGCTGGGCTTGGACACGACGGAGATCCGGGTCGTCGGCGGGGGCGCCCGCAACCGGGAGTGGCTGCAGGTCAAGGCCGACGTGACCGGTCAGCCGGTCCGCGCGGTGCAGACCTCCGAGGCGACCGCGCTGGGCGCCGGCCTGCTGGCCGCCGTCGCCTGCGGCTCGTTCGCCGACCTCGACGAAGCGGTCAAGACCTGCGTGGCGACCGCTGAGGAGCCGATCCTGCCGCGGGCGGCCAACGAGGCGGTCTACGCCGACGCCTACGCGAGCTATCGCCGCCTGTTCGACGGCGTCGAGGGAGCGCTTGCGTGACGAGCACCTCGCTGGTCGAGGTCGACGACCTCGCCACCATCCGCGCATTGGTCGGCCGGTCGGCTGAGGCCGACCAGCTGCAGCCGATCGGTCTGCGTGAGGTGGTGAGCGGACCGGGCGCGATCTCCCTGCTGCCAACGGTTCTCGCCCGGTTGGCCGTCGCAGAGACGGCCGTCGTTGCCGTCCTCACCGACGACGTGCCGAAGCCGTGTCGCGACCGCGACGTGCTGGACGTCGTCGAGGAGTCGGTCGGCCGCCGATCGCCGGTCCAGCCGTGTCACGTTGCCCAGTCCGCTCGGCCCGGCCAGCCCAGGCGTGCACGCCGACGAGGCGACGCTCGACCTCGCGGCCGACGGGGTCCGCGCGTTGTCGCCTGGAGCCCTCGTCACCGTCGGTTCGGGCACGTTGGCCGACATCGGCAAGGTGGTCGCGAACCGCCTCGACCTGGCCCATGTCGTCGTCCAGACCGCTGCCAGCGTCAATGGGTACGCCGACGACCAGTCGGTCCTGCTGCGCAACGGGACCAAGCGCACGACGCCGAGCCGTTGGCCCGAGGCGCTCGTCATCGACTCCGATGTCCTGTCGGCCTCGCCGCTCGCGATGACCCGGTCCGGCCTCGGTGACCTGCTGTCCACGTTCACGGCCGCCGCCGACTGGCAGCTGGCCTCGATCGTGGGCTTCGACCCGTCGTACTCGCCAACGGCGGTGATGGTGCTGCGCGCCGGCATCGACGAGACCGTCGCCGGCGCAGCCGGGCTCGCGACCAACGAGCCGAGTGCGGTGCCGCGCCCTGGCCTGGTCGTTGACGCGCGGCGGCCTGGCCATGGGCGCTGGCCGGCCGCACGTCGCCCTCGTCGGGCGCCGAGCACACCGTCAGCCACCTGCTGGAGATGCATGCCAACGCCCGCGGGCTGTCCGGCGCGGCGCACGGGGCCCAGGTCGGCGCCGCCAGCGTCGTCATGGCCCGGGTCTGGGCCACGCATGGGTGAGCGGCTGCGGTCCGGTCGGTTCACCGTGACGGCCCTCGACCCGGACTCGATGCGCGCGCGCGTCACGCGCGCCTTCCTCCCGCTCGACGCCAGCGGCGCAGTCGCGGCCGAGTGCTGGTCGGCGTACGAACGCAAGCTCGGCTGGGTCAACGCTCACCTGTCCGACCTGCAGGACGTGTGCGAGCAATGGGACCGGTACGACGCGAAAACCGTTGCGCTGCTTGCTGATCCGACCACACTCGCCGACACGCTGCGGACGGCCGGCGCAGCGGCCAGACTGACCGAGCTCGATCCCGACCCCGGTGCGGAGGCGGCCCGGTGGGCGGTCGCCAACTGTCACCTGATGCGGGACCGGTTCACCATCGTCGACCTCGCCGAGCTCACCGGCGGCTGGACCGACGACGACGTCGACGCAGGTCGCTGCGATGACGCGCCGTGGCCGAGGCCGGCCGCTCAGCCGGCCCGCCGCAGGTGTTCGATGGCTACGCGCTCGACCTCGACGGCACGGTCTATCTCGGACGACCGGCTGCTGCCCGGCGCGGCCGAGACCATCGGCCGGATCCGCGGCGCCGGCGCGCCGGTCGTCTTCGTCACCAACAAGCCGCTGGAGTCGGCCGATGACTACGCGCGCAAGCTGACCCGGCTCGGCATCAGCGCCGACCGCAGCGACATCGTGACCGCCGTCGACTCGACGATCCGCTACCTGCAGGCCCATCACGACGGGGCGCGGCTGTTGACCATCGCCGAGCCGTTGGTCGACCAGACCTGCGCCGACGCCGGCTTCTCGATCGTCACCGATCCGGAGCGGGCAGACGTGGTGCTCGTCTCCTTCGACCGGGGCTTCGACTACGGCAAGCTGCACGCGGCGTACCGCGCGGTTCGTCATGGTGCGGTGATCGTCGCGACCAACCCCGACCCCTACTGCCCCACCGCGGACGGCGGCTTGCCGGACTGTGCCGCGATGCTGGCCGCCCTGGAGGCGTGCACCGGCCGGACGGCGGAGGTCGTCACCGGCAAGCCGAGCCGGTGGATGGGCGAGGCGCTGCTCGAGCGGCTCGGGGTGCCGGCCGAGCGGGCGGCGATGGTCGGCGACCGGCGTGACCACGGATGTCGCGATGGGGCAACGGCTGGGCATGGCCGGCGTCCTCGTGCTCTCCGGCGCCACCTCGGTCAGCGACCTGTCCGCCGGCCCGGTCCGCCCCGACTACGTCATCGCCGACCTGAGCGAGCTCCTGCCCCCGACTCCCACCCCGATCGATCCCGAGGAAACCCGATGATCAACTTCGTCTTCATGCTGACCCACTCCGACTCGACCATCCCGGGAGCGATCGACTACGTCGAGCCGTTGGCGGCAACCGGGTTGCGCTACATCGGTTTCAAGGACGTCGGGGCCGACCCGCAGACGCAGCGGGCCGATCGCCCAGGCGGCCAAGGATGCCGGGCTCGAGACCATGCTCGAGGTCGTCTCGGTCAGCCGGGAGGACGAGGTCCGGTCGGTCGAGGCGGCGTTGGCGGCCGGGGTCGACTGGATCCTCGGCGGGACCAACCCCGATGTCGTCCTCCCGCTGCTGGCCGGGTCCGACGTCCGCTACTGCCCGTTCCCCGGCCGGGTCGTCGGTCACCCCAGCGTCCTGGAGGGCACGATCGAGGAGATCGCCGCCAGCGCCGCCGACCTGACCGCGCGCGACGGCGTCCACGGGCTCGACCTCCTCGCCTACCGGCACGCGACCGCCGACATCGCCCAGCTGACCCGGGCCGTCGTCGACGCCTCGGCCGGACCGGTGATCGCCGCCGGCTCGGTCACCTCCGCTGAGCAGATCGACACCCTCGCCGCGGCCGGTGCGTGGGGCTTCACGATCGGCAGTGCGATCTTCGACGGTCTCCTCCCCGGCGGTCCGGACGTCGCGGCGCAGGTGCGTGAGGTCCTGGCCATCTCGGCCCTCGCAGCGGGAGCGGCGCGGTAGGGTCTCGTCGCTCCGGCGTCGCGCCGGTAGACCCCAACAGGGAGGTCGGATCTCGATGGCAGGCCGGCCCAGCCGGATCGACGAGGTGCGGCACGGACTGCTCGCCGACCTCGCCGACGGCAGCACCCCGGTCGGCACCAAGCTGCCCAACGAGCAGGAGCTGGCCGCGCGGTTCGGCGTCAGCCGGGCGACGGTGCGCGAGGCCGTCGGCGGACTGGTCGAGGGCGGGTACCTGTTGCGCCGCCACGGGAGTGGCACGTTCGTCACGCTGCTGCCGAGCCGTCGGCACGCCCTGGACGCGACGCTCAGCTATACCCAGATGATCCGCCAGGCCGGCATGACGCCCGGGGTCCGGCTGCTGGTCGCCACGGTTCGTCCGGCGGCCGGCGAGGAGGCGACGGATCTCGGTGTCGCCGAAGGGACTCCGCTGCGGGTGCTGGAGCGGTTGCGCACCGCAGACGACCGGCCGGTCGTCTACTCGATCGACCTGATCGCCGCCCAACGTCTCGACGGGTTGGAGGACGCCGACCTCGAAGCCGGCCTCTACGACGTCCTCGAGTCGGTCGGCTCGCGGGTCCGCACGGCGTCGGCGGTGCTCCTGCCGGTGGTCGCCGACGCGCGGCTGGCCCGGCTGCTCGACGTGCGCCGGGGCACTGCGCTGCAACGGATCGACGAGATCGACTTCACCAGCGATGGCAACCCGGTGATGCGTTCGACCGAGTGGCATGTGCCGGGGATCTTCGAGCTCCGGGTCAACCGGCGGTCTTGACCAGCGCAGCCCAGCTCCGCCGGTCACCTGTCCACGTGGACGATTTCACGAGGTCCGGCTGCGACACACCAGGCTGATCGGGCCTAGGGCGCGGCGTGTCGTCGCGGAGACCAGCGAGATCGTCTGCGGGCGGGCTCAGACCTGCTCGCGCGAGCACCACCAGGTCGTCCGGCCGCCGACCGTGCCCCGCACCATCGGCGCGCCGTCGCGCGGGCACACCCCGCCCGGCCGCCGGGAGTCGATGACCGACAGCGTGTGGACGCCCCCGCCCTCGATGGCCCGGCCGATGGCTCGCTGCGTCGCCCGGTAGAGCCGTCCGACCTCGGCCGGCGTGAGCTCCGTGACGGGTCGCCGGGGGTCGATCTTGGCCAGCCACAGGACCTGGTCGGCCAGCAGGTTGCCGATGCCGGCGATGGATCCCTGGTCGAGCAGTCGGGCCTTGACCGGCGCACTGCCCCGGGCCATGAGGGCCCGGAACTGGGCCGAGGTCACCTCGGCGGCGTCCGGGCCGAGCGCCTCGATGTCCGGGTCGAGCCGCACCCGGCCGAGCCGTCGCGGGTCGATCAGCAGCATCGACCCACCGTCCTTGAACGACAACGAGAACCGGCGGAACCGGTAGTCCCCCTTGGCCCGGCCGCGCTCCCAGTAGTCGCCGCCGTCGATCTCCGCGCCGTCCCGGTTGGCGATGACGATCTTGCCGGACATGCCGAGATGGATCCCCAGCGCCGGTCCGGGCGTCCGGGCCCGACCGGCGCCCGATGTGTCGCACCAGATGCTCTTGCCGCGCCGATGGGCGGCGACGAGGCGCCGCCCGAGCAACGCCCGCCGGATGTCCCCGGGCTGGTGCGGCCGGCACTCGTAGGTGTCCGAGTCGTCGACGTCCACGACCGTCCGACCGAGCGCAGCCCGGGCGATGACGGCGCGCGCGGACTCGACCTCAGGCAGCTCGGGCATTCAGCAGGTCAGGCAGTCACTTGGCCGGCAGGGAGCGGGCGTAGGCCACGCCGTGGCTCACCCACTGCCGCAGCTCGGCGTCCGTCTCGACGGCGGCAGCGTCCACCCGCAGCCAGCCGTCCATCTCGCGGCCGCGCATCTCGAACCGGCCCGACGAGCGGCTCCTCCACCAGGTCCGCGGTCTCGGCCGGGTCGACCCGCAGGAGCAGGCCGCCCTTGCTGCTCGCGCTGACCGCCATGTTGCCGCCGATCAGGAAGGCCAGCCCGCCGAACATCCGCTTCTCGGTGAGGCCCGGCTCGCCGTGGAGGCAGGTCCGCAGCCGTTCGGCCAGCCGCTCGTCAAAGGCCATGCTCGAGGGTAACCGGGCGGCGGCTCAGCGGGTCGAGCCGGACCAGTCGACCTTCACCAAGTCCCGTACGCCGGTCACGGACAACAGGTCCAGCACCAGAGGGGTCGGCCGACGCATCGTCACGGTCATCCGCGGCTGGACCCGGGTGACGAACTCGGCCAGGGTGCCGTCCGCGAAGGTCGCCCGCGAGGTGTCGATGACGAGCTGGTCCGCCGCTGCTGGGGCCTGGGCCGAGATCAGGGCGAGCTCCGGAGCCAGGTCGAGGTCGATCTGGCCGAACAGCCAGACGATCACCCGCTCCGGGCGCAACACCGTCAGCGCCGAGCCGGCGGGCGCGGACCAGCGGGCGGGGAAGCGCGAGGGGAAGTCGTGCACCGGCGGCTCTCCCTCCAGGAAAGAGGTAAGCCGTGGGCTCGACTGGCGGAAGGATAACCCGGCCCGGGCGCGCGGGCGAGACCTCTCGGACCCCGGTCACCCGGACGGATCGAACGTGTGCGCTCCGGAGTCAAGGTGGAACTCCGAGCCGTCGACCACGAGCCGCAGCGGCTGGTCGAGCTCGACCGTCACGGTCGACCCGTCCGTGACCAGGCTCACGGTGGCCGATCCGCAGCGAAGCCGGCGGATCCCGTTGCGGCCGTGGAGGTTCCGGCGCCAGTGCACGGTCCGCTCAGGGGCGTCGACCCGGAAGCCGAGGACGTGCTCGATGAGCATCGCGATCGGCGCCAGCGCCGACCAGCCGCAGAAGTCCGGCCGCGCGATCTCCGCGTCGTCCTTGGCCGTCGACGGGGCGCGGCTCGCTCGGGGGAGTAGGCCTCCCAGATCGTCGCCGGCTGCGTAGTCGGCATAGGTGCGGGCCAGGTGCCGAACCAGCTGCAGCGACGCGGCGTGGGCCAGGTCGGCGTGGCCGTGGTCGGCCAGTGCCCGCGCGCCACGTAGGCCGTGGGCACCCAGACGCCGCCGCGCCAGTAGTGCCCGGTCGGCCGGAACGCCGGGTCGTCCCGGGCGACCGACGGCCAGGGCACCGGCCCCCCGAAGCAGTCCGGGTCGGTCAGCCGCGCGGCCAGCGCGTCGGCCTGCGTCCGCGTCGCACACCCCGGCCAGCAGCGGCCAGTACGCCGCGGGCGTGCGGACCCGGGGAAGCTCGTACGGCGGCTGCGTCGACCCGGTCGTAGTAGATGCCGTCGTCGTCGTCCCAGAAGTGTTGACCAGCTGCGGCCAGCAGCTCGTGGTGCCGTCGTCGTACTCGGCTCGCCAGCGCGTCGTCGCCGACCAGCCGGGCCAGCCGGGCGATGCTCCGCGCGGCGAGCGCCTGCTGCGCGGCGGCGTCGAACCAGAGGATGTCGCCGTACGTGCCGCCCCGGCCCTGGATCGGAGCCCGCGGCGTGTTGTCCATGCCGCTGCAGATGCCGTTCCAGCGGTAGCCGCGCGGGTCCGCTCGATGGCCGTCGGGATGTTGCTGTAGCCGAAAACGCTTCCGGGCGCGACGGTTTCGAAGAACGCGAAGTGCCGCTGCAGGTAGCCGGACCGGAGCAGCCACTCGACCCGGTCGAGGTCGCCGGTGTGCCGGACGTACTCCTCCTCGGCCCAGGCGAACAGCGGCGGGTTGTCCGGGTGCTGGATCTTCAGCGACGAGGGCGCCCCGTCGTACATCGGGCGGTAGAAGTTGTCCAGGCTCTCGATGCCGGGGAACAGCTCCGGGGCGTACTTGCAGAAGTGCGCCATGAAGCAGGTGTCCCAGATCCAGATCGTCTCCGGGTCGAAGCCCTCGTCCAGGTACGGCGACTGCGCGACCCCCTCGCGCTCGACCACGTGCTCCCAGGCCAGCTCCCAGGCCACCCAGTAGAGCTCGACCAGCGCCGGCTCGGCGTCGAGCACGGGCTCGGGCAGCGCGGCCCGGTCCAGCGGCCCGCGCGCCCGGTCCCGGTCGGTCACGGCCGGCTCAGCTTGGCCTTGGCCCGCGCCGTCCGGACGGCGATCTTGAGGGTCTCGATGTCGTAGGCGTCGTAGTGCCGCTGGTCGTTGATGAAGAAGGTCGGGGTGCCGGAGACCCCGCTCAGGTCGGCTGACTCGACGTCCTGGGCGATCCGGCCCGCGTCCACGTGCTGCATCAGGTCGTCGTGGAACTGGTCGGCGTCGAGGCCCAGCTCCGCGGCATAGCGGACCAGGTCCTTGGGCCGCAACGCATCCTGGTGCCGGAACAGCAGGTCGTGCATCTCCCAGAACCTGCCCTGGCGGCCGGCGGCCTCGGCGGCCTCCGCGGCGAGCTGGGCCGAGGGGTGGACGTCGTTGAGCGGCAGATGGCGCCAGACGTAGCGAATATCGCTGTCGCTCAACAGGTCTCGCAACACGAGCTCGGCCTGCCCGCAGTACGGGCACTCGAAGTCGCCGTACTCGACCAGGGTCACCGTCGATGCCGTGACCGTCGCCGGCCCGCGGATGTGGTCGCGCTCCGGGTCGACGGCCGGGATCAGGTCGATCAGCTGCTGGGCGGTGCCGAGCAGGGCCCGGGCCTTGCGGGCGTGCGGCATCAGCCCGATCACCCGGTAGACCGCCCAGGTCAGTGCGGCCGCCAGCACGACGGCGGTCAGTGCGCCCAGCTTGGCCTGCTTGAGCTCGTCGCCGGTGAACGCCCGGTCGGCGATCAACAGGGCGACGGTGAAGCCGATCCCGGCCAGGGTGCCGCTGCCCAGGACCGCGCCCCAGCCGACTGGCGGCTCGATCGTGCCCCGGCTCATCCGCGCGACCAGCCAGGTCGCCCCGACGACCGCGATCGGCTTGCCGACGACGTAGCCGACGATGACGCCGAGGGTGATCGGCGCGGCGTACGCGTGCCGGAGGAAGTGCCCGTCGATCGCGATGCCGGCGTTGGCCAGGCCGAACAGCGGCACGATCAGATAGCTGGTCCAGGGGTGGTAGAAGTTCTGCAGCCGGGCGTTCGGCGACAGCGTCGAGGTCAGCCGCAGCGAGGCCGTCCGGGCCAGCTCGGGCACCGGCTGCTCGCGGAAGGCCCGGACCAGCCCGGTCGCCTCCTCCAGATCGACCCGCGAGGGCGTGTACGCCGAGGCGACGACCCCCATCGCCAGGCCGGCGACGACCGGGTCGACCCCGCTGCGCATGAACGCGCCCCACAGCAGGACGCCGAGGGCGAAGAAGACCGAGCGGTAGGGCACCCGCAACCGCATCGCGACCAGGACGACGAGCCAGGCAGAGCAGGGCGATGGCCGAGCGGCTCCATCTCGATGTCGTCGCTGTAGACGAGGGCGATGACGACCAGCGCGGCCAGGTCGTCGACCACGAACACGGTGAGCAGGAAGACCCGGACCCGCTCGGGCACGTTGCGGCCGACGACCGACAGCAGGCCGAGGGCGAGCGCCGTGTCGGTCGACATCGCGACGCCCCAGCCGTGCGCGCCCGGGCCCGCCGTGGTTGACCGCCAGGTAGATCAGCACCGGGATCGACCATGCCGACCAGGCCGGCGGCCAGCGGCAGCACGAACCGTCGCCGGTCGCGCAGCTCGCCCAGGTCGAACTCGCGCCGGGCCTCCAGCCCGACGACCAGGAAGAAGAAGGTCATCAGGCCGCTGTTGAGCCAGGTCCGCAGGTCCCAGTCGATGCTCGCGTCGCCGAGCCGGAGGAGCAGATGCGTGCTCCAGAGCCGCTCGTACGACGCGTCGTCGACGTTGGCCCAGACCAGGGCCAGGACCACGGCCGAGGCCAGGACGCCCGCGCTGCCGGTCTCGGTGCGCAGGAACTCGCGCAGCGGCGCGGACCGGTCGCGCGCCCACTCGGTCCGGCCGCGCCAGAGCGCCGCCCCGGACGCCGGTTGGCTCACCGGATCAGGCAGGGACCGCGGCCTCGGCGGGGATGTCGTCCTTCTTGGCCTTGATCACCAGGGCCGAGACGAGCAGCGCGCCGATCAGCAGCACGGCGCCCCAGAAGAACGCCACGTGATAGCCGTGGATCAGCGCCGTCCTTCGCGTACTTCGCCGCATCGGCCGGACTCCTGACGTGGTCGGCCAGGTAGCTGGTCACCGCGCCGGCGAACAGCGTGTTGAGCAGCGCGGTGCCCAGCGAACCGCCGATCTGCTGCGAGGTGTTGAGCACCGCGCTGGCGACGCCGGCGTCGTGGGACTCGATGCCGAGCAGCGCGACGCTCGAGGCCGGGATGAACACCCCGGCCAAGCCCATGCTCATCAGCAGCTCGGCCACCAGCACGTGCGTGACGTAGGACGAGTCGGCGGAGATCTGGGTCAGCCAGAGCATCCCGACCACCGCCATCGCCAAGCCGATGACCAGCAACGGTTTGGGCCCGACCCGCGGCAACAGCTGGGCCACGACGCCGGCGGTCGAGGATGATGCCGCCACTGAACGGCAGGAACGCGAAGCCGGACCGCAGCGGGCTGTAGCCCAGGTTGATCTGGAAGTAGTAGGTGAGGAACAGGAACATCGCGAACAGCCCGGCCCCGACGAGCAGGAAGGTCAGGTAGGACCCGCCGCGGTTGCGGTCGAGGACGATCCGCAACGGCAGCAGCGGGTTGCTGGCCCTGGTCTCCCAGACCACGAAGCCGACCAGCAGGACGACGGCCAGCGCCGAGGAAGAGCAGCGTCGTCGAGTGGGTCCAGCCCAGCACGGCGGTGTCGTTGGGGTTGCTCGGGTTCTTGGCCTTGGCGGCCTCGGTGAAGCCGTAGACCAGCGACACCAGGCCGAGCGAGGCCATCAGCACGCCGGGGATGTCGTAGCGGGTGTCGCCGGGCGCCTTGCTCTCGTGCACCAGCGGGATCGCGGCACCGGCGACGATCAGGGCGACCGGCACGTTGACCCCGAGGCACCAGCGCCACGACGCGTACTCGGTCAGGACGCCACCGACGATCAGGCCGATGGCCGCGCCGCCGCCGGCCAGGGCGCCGAAGACGCCGAACGCCTTGGCCCGCTCCTTGGGCTCGGTGAACGTCACGGTGACGATGGACAGCGAGGCCGGGGCCATCAGCGCCGCGAAGGCACCCTGCAGGCCGCGCGCCGCGAACAGCAGCTGGTAGGTGGACGCGATGCCGCCGAGCGCCGAGGCGCCGGCAAAGCCGAGCAGCCCGATGATGAAGGTGCGCTTGCGGCCGGTGTAGTCCGCGATGCGGCCGCCCAGCAGCAGCAGGCCGCCGAAGGCCAGCGTGTACGCCGTCACGACCCACTGCCGGTCGGCGTTGGTGATGCCGAGGTCCTTCTGCGCGCTGGGCAGCGCGATGTTCACGATCGACCCGTCGAGCACGATCATCAGCTGGGCCGCGGCCAGCACGGCGAGCGCCCACCAGCGGCGCGGGTCCGGCGCCTCGACGGCGTCGGTGGACGATGCAGGCTGGGTCACAGGGTCTCCCTCGAGAAGCGACGGACGGGCCGCACAGGACTGGGCGCACCATCGGGCCCATCTCAGCATTCGTATCGTACGCAGCCGACAGTCAGGCTCTCCTCAGGGTCCTGGGGGTCAGATCCAGGCGCCCGGCGACCATCACGCGGCGTACGGCGAGGTTGTCGTCGAGCAGGACGAGGTCGGCGCCCAGCCCGGGCGCGATGGCGCCGCGCCGGTCGTCGATGCCGAGCAGCCGGGCCGGCACGGCGGACGCGGCGGCCGAGGCGTCCTCGATCGGACAGCCCGACCTCGCGGACGGCTCGGCGTACGGCCTCGTCCATCGTCAGAGTGCTGCCGGCCAGCCGCTTGGTGCCGGCCAGCCGGGCCTCGCCGCCGACTGACGACGACGTCCTGGTCGCCGAGGGAGTAGTGCCCGTCGCCCGACGCCGGTCGCGCTGATCGCGTCGGTGATCAGGGCGACCCGGTCGGGGGCGCTGGCCACGGCGAGCCGGGTCAGCGCCTCGTGGACGTGGACGCCGTCGTTGATGACCTCGACGTAGGCGCCGGAGTCGAGGGCGGCCACTGCCGCGCCCGGGCGCGCGCTGGCTCATCGAGCCCATCGCGTTGAACAGGTGGGTGGCCAGACGTGGCGCCGGCGGCGAACGCCGGCCATCGCCTGCGCGTACGACGCGTCGGTGTGCCCGATCGCGGCGACGGCATCGGCAGCGACGATGTCCTCGGATCAGGTCGAGGGCACCCGGCAGCTCGGGCGCGACCGTGACGGTGCGCACCGCATCCTGCCCGGCGGCGAGCAGCTTGGCCAGGACGAGCGGGTCGGGCGCCAGCAGGTGCGCGTGGTTCTGCGCGCCGCACCGGGCGGAGGACAGGAACGGCCCCTCGAGGTGCGCCCCGAGAACCACGCCGTCGGCCGCCAGCTCCGCCACCCAGCCCAGCTGCTCGGACATCGCGTCGACCGGGCCGGCCATCAAGCGACACGAGCGTGCCCGTCGTCCCGTGCCGACGGTGGAACGCGACCCCCGCCGCCATCTCCTCGGCCGACGCGGTGAAGTCGTGACCGCCGCCGCCGTGGACGTGCAGGTCGATGAAGCCGGGCAACAGCCAGCCGCCGCCGAGGTCGACCGAATCCGTTGGTGGCGTGGAGGTCTCGACCCGGGTGACCCGGCCGTCGACGACCTCGACCCAGGCCCGGTCGAGCACTCCGGCCGGGGTCACGACGCGCGCGCCGCTCAGCACGGTCATCGCGTCCCCCCGATGGTGCGGCGACGAGCGGCCGGAGCGAGCTGGCGAGCAGGGCGGCGCCGCGCACGCCGGCGTCCAGACCCGAGCGTCGACGACCGACGACGGGTGGCGCCGGGCGCCAGGTCAGCCGGCCGGCCAGCGCGGCAGCGACCGGGCTGACGAGGGCGTCGCCGGCGGCAGCCAGCCCGCCGCCGAGCACGATCCGCGCCGGGTCGAGCAGCAGGGTCGCGGCGGCCAGGGCGACGCCGAGGGCGTCGACCGCGTCGGTCCAGACCGCCGACGCGATCGGGTCGATGCCTTGGGCCGCAACGACATCGGCCGATGGTCGAACCGGTCGGTCCACCGCGAGCGACGTAGCGGCGGGCGATCGACGCCGCGGAGGCGTAGACCTCGAGGCAGCCGGTCTGGCCGCAGGCGCATGCCTCGCCGTCGGTGCGCACCGGCGCGTGGCCCAGCTCGCCGGCCAGCCCGGTCGCCCCGCGCAGCGGAGCCCCGTCGACGACGTACGCCGCGCCGATGCCCGTGCCCAGCCCGACGTAGAGCAGGTCGGACCCGGTCGCCTCGTGCTCGGCCAGCGCGGCCGCGGTGACGTCGTGCTCGAGGACCACCGGCAGGCCCAGGTCGTCGCTGAGCAGCGCCCGCAGCGGGACGTCGCGCCAGCCGAGGTTGGCCGACCAGCGCACGACGCCGGCTCGGCCCGGTCGATGACGCCGGGCAGCACGACGCCGGCGGCCACGGTGTCATCCGCCCGGAGCTCGCGCGGCGAGGGACGCGGACGGCGTCGGCGACGTCGGGCCCGGCCGGCGTCGCGACCTCGGCCCGGGCCAGCAGGTCGCCGGCCGGGGAGAACCGGGCGGCCTTGATGCCGGTGCCGCCGATGTCGATCCCGAGCGACCGCTCGCCCATCAGCCCTTCACCGCCCCGGACGTCAGGCCGGCCGAGATCCGGCTCTGGAAGATGACGAACAGGACGACGACGGGCAGCGCGGTCAGGGTGGCCGCGGCCATCAGTCCGCCGTAGTCCGCGCCGTGGGTCGGGCTGGACTGGAAGACCAGCAGATAGACCATGGCGGTCTGCTTGCTGTTGTCGAGCAACAACGTATTGGCGAGGACGAACTCGTTCCAGGCCAGGATCCAGGCGTAGACGCCGGTGGCGATCAGGCCCGGGGCCGACGAGCGGCAGGATGATCTTGTAGAACGTCTGCCACCGGCTGCAGCCGTCGACCATCGCGGCCTCGTCCAGCTCCTTGGGGATGCCGGCGATGAAGGTGCGCAGGGTCCAGACGGTGTACGGCATCGAGAACATCAGATAGGCGATGACGACGCCGGTCAGGCTGTTCTTGAGCTGGAACCGGTCCAGCAGCAACGACAGCGGGATGGTCAGCGCCAGCAACGGGATCATCTGCACGACCAGCACGGCGAAGATGAAGACCCGGCGGCCGGCGAACCGGAACCGCGCGATGGCCAGCGCGCCGAAGAAGCCGACGACCAGGCTGATCAGCACGGCGGCCGAGCGTGATCACCAGGCTGTTGCGCAGGTCGTCCCGGAAGATCGGGTCGCTGAGCACCTCGCGGAAGGCGCGCAGGCTCGGGTGTTTCGGCCAGAACTGGGGCACCAGCTGGTTGATGTCCTCGCTCGTCTTGAACGCCGTGGCGAGCATCCAGTAGATCGGGCGCGCCGAGGACGACCGACGAGCAGCATCGCGAGGGCGTTCCAGGCCCCGCGTCGCGTACTCGCCGGCGGCGCCGACGCGGCCGGGCCGGGCGCGGCCGCGCCTTCGAGGCCGCCGTCGACGGCCACGGCCGGCGGGGTCTCGGGGTCGGCGCGCTCACTCGGCGTCCCCGATCCGGAACAGCTGGCGGATGTAGAGCACCATCACGCCGAGCAGGCCCAGCATCATCAGGACCCCGATGGTGGCGCCGAGGTTGTAGCGGCTGCTGCCGATCCCGTTGCCGTACATGTAGATCCCGATGGTCTGGTAGCCCGGCTCCGGGTGCCCGTTGCGCATGAACCAGATCTGGTTGAAGACCCCGAAGTCCCAGATGATCGACAGCGTCGTCAGGATCACGAGCAGCGGCCGCGAGGTACGGCAGCGGTCACGTTGCGGAAGGTCTGCCACGGCCCGGCGCCGTCGACGTGCGCGGCCTCGAGCACCTCGCGGGGGATCTGGGTCATCCCGGCGTACAGCGAGATCGCGAGCAGGGGCAGCGCGCCCCAGACCACGACGAGGGTGATGACGGCGAGCCCCTGGTGCGGGTCGGCGAACCAGTCGTGTCCCTGCAGCGTGCACGCCGGGCAGCTGGTTCGAGCAGGTAGTTGACCGCGCCGTACTGGTTGCTGAAGAGCCAGTAGAAGACCTGGGTCGACACCGTCGACGGAACCGCCCAGACGAAGAGCAGGACGGCGGTGAGGACGATGCGGGCCCAGGCCGAGACCCGGTTGAGCAGCAGGGCGATGGCGATGCCGATGACCACGCTGAGCCCGACGTTGACCGCGGTGAAGACCAGCGGTGCGCAGGACGACGGTCCAGAAGGTCGAGTCGGTCAGCACGTTGCGGAAGTTGTGCCAGCCCGACGAACGGCGTCGAGCCGCTGTTGTGGAACAGCGCCCGCTTGCCGGACTCCTGCTGCTGCAGCGAGAGCTGGACGATCTTGACCAGCGGCCAGCCGGCCACCGCGACCAGGATGAAGGTCGCCGGCAGGATCAGCAGGTAGGGCAGCTGGGCCGCCCGCGCCCGCTTGAGCAAGCCACGGCCGGAGGGGCGGTGACGCCGGGGTGTCTCCAGCGTTGTCATCGCCCCTCCGGTTCCGGTCGTCTCGGTCGATGCTCAGCCGTTCGCGTTCAGTGTGCTCGCGATCAGCTTGTCCGCGGCTGCCGCCGCGTCGGCGACGCTGCTCTTGCTCGGTGGCGATCGACTCGAGCGCGTTCTGCAGGACGTTGCCGCTCTCGACGTTCGCCCAGTTCGGCGTGTTCGGCACGAACCAGGTGTTCTTCGCCGCCTCACCGGTCGACTTGTTCGCCTGGGCCTGGCCCTCGTAGACGCTCAGCAGCGAGGTCGTGTTGGGGATGGCGAACTTGGCGAGCGCGGTCTGGCTGGCCGTGTCGGTGAAGATACTTGATCCACTCGGCGCCGAGCGTGCCGTTGCGGGCCTTCTCCGGCACCGCCAGGTCGGATCCGCCGAGGAACGACGGGGTGTAGTTGCCGGCCGCGGTCCCGGGCAGCGGGAAGGTCGACAGCTTGGGCGCGAGCTTCGGGTTGCCGGTCTTCGGGTCGGTCACTGCGCCGACCTCCCAGCCGTTGCCGAGGATCGCGGCGACGTGGCCCTGGGCCATGATCGCGTCCTGGTCGGACTCGTCCTTGGTCGCGCCACCCTTGGAGTAGTTCGTGGCGAGCTTCTGCCACTGGGTCAGGCCCGGCCTGCGACTCGGCGCTCTCCAGGCCGCCGGCCCACGTGCCGCCGGACTGCGTGGCGATGGTGCCGCCGGCGCCGTAGACGAAGGACATCGCGGCGTACCAGTACTTGCCGGGCATGTAGAACGCCGAGAAGTTCGGGTCCTTGGCTGTTGCGCCGCCTTGACCTTGTCGAGGTCGGCGTTGAGCTCGTCGAGCGTCGTGGGCGGGCTGGTCACGCCGGCCGCGTCCCAGATGTCCTTGCGGTAGATGACGACCCGGCTGCCGGCGTAGTAGGGCACCGCCTGCAGCTTGCCGTCCGGCGAGGTGCCGGAGAGCTCGAGGCCCTTGAGCCAGGTGCCGGAGTTCTGGAAGCTGGCCTTCTGCGAGGTGAGGTCCTTGAAGGCGCCGGCGGCGATGTACGACGCCGTCTGGGTGTTGCCGAGCTCGACGACATCCGGCACGCCGGTCGACCCGGCGAAGGTCGAGTCGAGCTTGGTCGTGTAGTTCGACCACTGCTGCCAGTCGACCTGCACCTTGGCGCCCGTGGCCTGCTCGAAGCGCTGGGTTGGCCTGGTCGACGACTGCGGGCCAGCCCTTCTGGGCGTCGCTCTGCAGCCAGACCTTGATCGTCTTTCCCTTGCCGTCCGTGCGTCTTCGACGCCGAGCCGCCGGACGAGCTGCCGCACGCGCTTGCGGTCAGGGCCACCGCGGCGGCCAGGACGATTGCGCTCGCTACGGTCCGCTTCACAAGCTTGCCTCCGTGGTAGTGGGCAGGTGCGCCACGAATTGATGTAGACAACTCCGGATATTGGCCTAGACCATTTCCGCTGTCAAGGGATCTGCCGCAGTGCGTCCCGAAGCGTTATGAAGCGGCCGGCGTGGGCGGCCGCCTCGGCCGGGGCCAGGCCGAGGACCAGGTGGACCACGGCGGCCCGGGTGTTGCCGTCACAGGCCTCGAGCGCCGCGGCGGCGGTGTCCTGGGCGAGCAGCCGACGATGTCGGCCACGATGCCGGCCGCCCGTTGGCGCAGCTTGGTATTCGCCGCCTCGACGTCAACCATCAGATCGCCGTGGACCCGCCCGAACCGGACCATCGCGGCCGTCGTCAGCGCGTTGAGTGCGACCTTCTGGGCGGTGCCGGCCGTGAGTCGGGTCGACTCGCGGAGCACCTCCGGCCCGGCGCCGACCTCGACGACCACCTCGGGCGACGCCGCCCAGGGGAGTGCCAGCGGGCGTTGACGACGGCGATCACGGCCGCGCCGCCGCTCGGCGGCCGCCGTCGGCGATCAGCAGCGTGTACGGCGTCCGCCCGCTGGCCGCCACGGCGACGAGCGACGTCGGCGGCGGTGATCGCGAGCGATGCCAGGTCGTCCTGGGCCAGGGCCAGGTCGTCCTCGTCGCCGTCGGTGCTGTCGGCGCCGCCGGCGACCCGGCTCTGCACCTGGCCGCGGGTCAGGCCGAAGGTGCCCGGCAGCTCGGCGGCCTCGGCCATGGCCAGGCGGCCCGACGTGCCGGCCCCGACGAACAGCAGCCGCCCGCCGGCCCGCATCCGGTCGGCGATCAGCTCGGCGGCCGGCGGCGATCTCGGCCGTCCGGGCCCGCACGGCTGGCACGACCCGCTCCTCGGCCGACAGCAACAGCTCGACGACGGCCTCGGTGGGCAGCCGGTCCAGCTCGGGTCGATCGCTCACTGGCGCACCGGCCAGCCGCTGAGCCGCCGCGCGCAGCAGGAGCGGCGCGACGCCGCGGGTGCGGATGGTCGCGAGGTCGCGGTCCTTCGGTCGGCCAGCCAACGTCCACGACCACAGCGTCGCCGTGCCGGCGGGCCGCGTCGAGCACCGCCGCCTGCCAGGCGTGCCGGGCCGGGTCGCGAACGACGACGACGAGAGTGCGTCCGACGGCCCGGGCGGCTAGCCCCTCGACGGCTGTCGGCATCGAGGCTCTCGGTCACGGCCCGGGTCTCGGTGCCCGGCACCAGCTCGGCCAAGCGGTTCGGCCAGCGACCAGGGCAGCTCGCCCGACGCCATACCGCCGGGCGGCCGGCACTCCACGACGAGGGGCGCGTCGCAGCGGCGGCAGCCGGCCGATGACCTCGAGGCAGCGCGAGCCCAGGCCGGCGAGGACCGCGCGGGTCACCGCCGACGGCGGGGTCGCCGAGGCGGGTCAGAGCCGCCGTACGCCGCGCAGCGTCTTCGAGTCGTTCGCGGCTCAACCGGCCGGACGACAGCGCCGCGGCCACAGCGGCCGGGATGTCATCGACCAGCGACGGGTAGTCCTGGGCGCCGCTCTCGATGGCGTCCGCGCCGGCGACCAGCGCCTGGACGAAGCCGTCGACCATGCCGACCGTGCCCGGACACGGCCCGCATCTCCAGCGCGTCGGTCACGACGGTCCCGGTGAAGCCGAGCCGGGTCCGGAGCAGGTCGGTAGTGATCGGCGGCGCTCACCGTGGCGAGCGCCGTTGCGGTCCAGGGCCGGCACGAGCAGGTGCCCGGTCATCACCGCGCGCGTGCCGGCCGCGATGGCGGCGCGCGAACGGCACCAGCTCGACGGCGTCCAGCTCGGCCGCGCGAGCGGTCGACGGTCGCCACCTCGTGGTGGGAGTCGGACGTGCTCGCGCCGTGCCCGGGGAAGTGCTTGACGCAGGCCGACGTGCCGCCGCGTTGCAGCCCGCGGACGGCGGCCGCGACGTGCCGGGCCGCGGTCGCGCCGTCGGCCCCGAACGAGCGCACCCCGATGACCGGGTTGAGCGCCTCGACGTTGACGTCGGCGACCGGCGCGAAGTCGGTCGTCACCCCGGCCTCGGCCAGGCGCGCACCGATCGCGGCGTACGCCTCCTCGGTCGCCGCCGGGTCGTCGAGGTGACCGAGCGCGGCGGCGCCCGGGCTCGCACTGCCGCGCAGCGTGTCCAGCCGGGTGACGTCGCCGCCCTCCTCGTCCAGGGCGATGACGATGTCGCGGCCGGCGGCGGCGCGGAGCCGGTCGGTCAGCGCCCGGACGCCGGTGCCGTCACCCAGGTTCGAGCCGAACAGCACGACGCCGCCGAGGCCGTCGCGCAAGGCGTCGAGCAGCCAGGCCGGCGGCGTCGGGCCCGACGAAGCCGAGCAGCAGGCAGGACAAGGCGAAGCGGCGTACGTCAGGGTCGATCGGCACGGGGCGGGCTCCTGGACACGGCGTCGGGTGGCGCCGCAATAATGGACTAGACAACTTTGAGCGTGCAGGCTTACCGACCGGAGTGTCAATGGTGTACACATGCTCGGACAAGGGCACGAACGACAGGAGCCGCAGTGGTCTTCGCAGTGAGCGAGAGCGCACCACGTGAGCCCAAGTACTACGTGGTCAAGCGTCACCTGCTCGAGCTGATCGCCAGCCTGCCGCCCGGCAGCCTGGTCCCGACCGAGCGCCTGCTGACCGCCGAGCTGGGCACGTCGCGCACCACGGTCCGCCAGGCGCTGAGCGAGCTGGTCGGTGAGGGCCGTCTCGTCCGCCGGCAGGGTTCGGGCACGTACGTCGCGGAGCCCAAGGTCAGCTGGCCGCTGCAGATGACCAGCTTCACCGAGCAGGCGGCCGCGGCCGGCTATGTCGCCACTGTCCAGCTGCTCGAAGCCGGCTCGGGCCAAGGCCAGCGAAGAGGTCGCCGAGCGGCTCGCGGTCCGGCCCGGGGCGGCCGTGCATCTGGTCGAGCGGCTGCGGCTGGTCGACGGTGCCCCGATGGCGGTCGAGACCTCGCAGCTGTCGGCGGCGCGCTTCCCCGGGCTGCTGCGCGAGCTGCGCCGCGGCTCCTCGCTCTACAAGATCCTCGAGGAGTCGTACGGCGTCGTGCCGGTCGCGGCCGAGGAGACCATCGAGACGGCCGCCGCATCGCCGCGCGAGGCCGAGCTGCTCGGCACCGAGACCGGCTCGCCGATGCTGGTGCTGAGCCGGCACAGCTTCGACGCCGAGGGCGAGCCGGTCGAGTGGGTGCGCAGCTGGTATCGCGGCGACCGCTACACCTTCGTCGCCCGGCTGACCGCGCCGCCCGCCAAACGCCGCACCTGACCTCCCACCCGGTCGAGCGGGCTAGCCGATCTTGTAGGTGTAGGGCAGCGTGCTGATGGTCTCGCCCGTGGTGACCTGGGGCAGCCCGGTGAAGCCCGTGGGAGGGTCGACGGCGTCACCAGGTTGAGGTGACCGCTGACGACGTCGCCCTTGCTGCCCTGCGGGGTGATCGTCACGCTGGATCGTCCCGGTGCCGCCCGGCGGGATCAGCACCGGCGTACCGAAGCCGTCGCCCGTGGGGTCGACGGCGATCCGGAACGGGTCGTCGGTCGACGATGTCACCGCCGGGTCGAACGCGTTGGCCCGCATGGTCGCGGTCATCGTCGTCGTTCCCGGGGTCGCACCAGCGTCGGAGAACGGGCCGATCTCGTCAATCGCGCCGAACCAGATGCCCTTGCTGATCGAGCCGTTGCTCTCCTGCACCGTCGCCATCGAGACCAGGTTGCCGCCCTGAGCGGCCGCCAGATCGCCGAAGACGTCGAAACCCGCTGCGGAGCCTTGGATCTCGACCTGGGCCGGGACGCTGCTCGTCGCACTGACGGTGAAGCTCGACGTGTCCGGCGGAATGATGAAGACCGGCAGGTCGGCCCCGTTGGCCGGCAGGGCGAAGGTCAGCTGGCCTCCGACCGGCACCGGCTGCTGCGTCGTCACCGCGTTGAGCCGCGGGTCGGCTCCCGACCGCGATCGCCTCGACGCCGGGGTTGTGCACGGTGATGTCGGCCGTGACCGGATGACCCGCCGCGAGAACGGTCTTCGTGGAGTTGGGCAGCCCGGTGGCGTGGGTCTCCAGCTGGTTGAACCGGATGTTGCCGGTGAAGGCCTGGCTGATCTCGGCGCCGCTCACCGGGTTCTGGACGACGACGACCAGATGCCACTGGCCCTTCAGCGGGTTGCTGTCGAACAGCTGCGCCGCCGAGCCCGGTGTTCGAGGTCCCCGTTGGAGTCGAAGGCCAGGTTGCTGCCGACGTCGGCGAGCTCGCCGTTCGGGTCGATCAGCACGGCGTCGACGATGTGGTTGGCGTCGCTGGCCAGACTCATCGAGACGTCGAGGTCGCGCTGGTTGCCCGGCACGATGAAGCCGTAGCTGAACGTCTGCGCCGGGCGAGGACGGCCGCGCGTTGCCGCCGGTGATCTCACCGGAGAAGGCGCCGCCGTGGCTGGTGTCGATCAGGGTCTGCAGCACCGCCGAGACCGCGGTCTGCTGGCCGCCCGAGGTGCCGAACGACCACCGCGTAGTCGGTGTCGCCGCCTGAGGCCGGCAGCCGGAAGGCGGCGTGACCTTGCGGCTCTTGCCCGGCGTCGAGGGTGAACGATCGCCGGCGTGATCCGGCCGACCGGCAACGCCCGCTGGGTGTCGAACCGCAGCAGGATCGGAGCGGCGTGGTAGCCGGTCGGACCCGCCACGGAGTAGAGCACCGCGGTCCAGGTGCCGGCGACCGGGTTGCGGACGTCGACGTTGGCGTAGTTGGCCGGGGCTGTGCCGCCCTGTGGACGGCTGTTGGCGATGAATCGGCCGGACGGGTCGAGCAGGGTCAGCCGCACGATGTCGCTCGGACCCGCTGGCCTGGAACGCCATCCGGGCGAACAGCCGTTGCGCGCCCGCCGGCACGGTGAAGGTGACCTTCTTGTAGGCCCAGGTCGAGCCGTCGTAGTAGATGAACGTCGGCAGCGTGGTCGAGTCGAACGGCGACGGTCTGGTTCGCGGACGACTGGCGCCTGGAACCCGCGGCCGCCGGCAGTCGACGCTGATCGTTGCTCGGGCCCACGTTCGTCACGGTGACCTTGCCCGACTTCGTCGCGCCCGGCTGTCCGGTCAGCGTGAGCTGGTCGTCCGAGGTGATGAGCTGCGAGCCGACGCCCGCAATGGCCGCCCCGGCGCCCGGGTAGGTCAGCGCCGCCTCGACCGAGGCGCGGGCGTCGAGCAGGCCGGCGCCCTGCTCGTCGGCCGGCAGCCCGAGGTCGTGCGCGGTGCCGGTGATGATCTGCTTGACGACGGCCGGCGTCGGCGAGGCGCCACCGTGGGTCGAGCGGTAGGCCTGGATGACCAAGGCCGCGACGCCGGCGGTCAGCGGGGCCGACTCGCTGGTGCCGCCGAAGGACTGCAGGTCGGTCGGCTGCGGCGGCGACCGGAAGTTGCGGCAGCCGGAGTAGGCCGGGCTCGCAGACGGCCCAGTTGCCCTCGCCGGGCGCGACCAGGTCGACGGTGCGGCCGAACTGGGTGATCCCGGAGGACGAGAGGGCCGAGATGTTGTCGCTGGTCCACTGGCCGTTGGAGAACGGGACCGCGGCGTACGTCGTCTGCGCGTAGAGCCGGTTGTCCGTCGTGCCGGCGACCTGGATGACCTGCGGGTCGGGCGGCGAGCCGATGGTGTTGGTGATGCCCGCATCGCCCGAGGAGACGGTCACCGTGACGCCGGCGGCTACCGCCGCGTCGTTGAAGAGGCGTCAGCGTCTGCGCGATGCTGGTGTCCGGGTAGGCGTTGAGCCCGAACGACTCGTTGATGACGTCGACGTGGTCGGTGCTGACGGCGTAGTCGATCGACTGCAGGATCGAGGAGTTGATGCCGAAGACGAGTCCGACCAGGCTGGCGCCCGGCGCGACGCCGACGACGCGGATGTTGCAGCCGGGCGGCAGCGGGTGCGCCTGGTTGACGAACTGCGACAGGTCATGGGTGACCGTGCCCTGGGCCGCGATCGACGACGCGTCGCCGAAGGCCTCCCGCCCGTCGGAGATCGCGCTCGGGCCGGCGCCGGAGAAGTCCTGGTAGTCGACGAACACATGGCTGGCCGTCGGGGCGGATGAAGTCGGGGTTGTTCGGGTCCAGGCTGTCGGCGATGAACGCGACCTTGACGCCGGCGCCCGTGGCGAGCTGCTGGGCGTTCGGGCTGCCGTCGGTGGTCAGCGCGTTGATCGACCGCAGCGCCTCCGGCTCGACGAGCGGGCTGCGCCGGGTCGGTCGGGCAGATGGCGCCGCTGGCCGCGGTGTTCGGCTGGCGGTGGAGGCCTTGGCCTTGGCGCTCGGGCCGGCAGCTGGCGGCGCTGCCGCCGGCGGGGAGACCGAGACCTCGCGGTCCGGTACCACCGACGCGACCGCCGGGTCAGCGGCGAGCGCCGCCGCCTGGGCCGCGGTGACGGTCGCCGCGAAGGCGTTGCCGAGCGCGTAGTGCTGACGTGCGTCGGGCGCGGCACCGGCCAGCCGGGCCAGCACTGCGTCCTGGCGCTGACCGCCCGGGCTCGCCGGGGCGACATGTCCTTCTTGTTGGCGGGTGTGCTCGCCAGCTGGTCGCGCAGCACCACGATGACCTTCTGCGAACCAGTGGATCCCGTTGCGGCAGAAGCGGTTCGCGCTCCATAGGCCGCTGTGGACATGCCGCCGGTCGCGGCGATGACCGCCGCCGACGTTGCCACGATGAGAGTTGTCCGCCGGATGTTCGTCATTGAACCCGCCCCAGGTGCGCCCACGGTCCCCCGACCGGCCAGCACGGCCTCCGAGAGGGAACTATGCACCGTCGTCGCCGCCCTGCCAAGGGGCGAGACGCGCGATCTCGTCGTACGACGGCCTCGGTCGCCAACGGAGTGAAAAGGCAACTTCAAGAGCAGGTAAAGGACAGTCGGGTCTGTCGCGGCAGGGGGTCAGGCGTCTCGACTGACCCGCCAGCCGCCTATGACGAGGAAGCCCACGAGATAGGTGACCAGGACGACGGCCGCCCAACCGGGCGACGGCGTCCGGGCGGCGTGCGGGCCGACCGCCCGATGGGTCGTCGCCAGCGCATCACCGGCGTTGACGAGGAGCCAACGATCCGGCAGGTACGAGATGCCCTCGACGGCGCGGGCCAACGGCCACGCCAGGAAGACCAGCGCGAAGAGCGCCGCCAACGCCCCCGCCGTGTGCCGGATGGTCGCGCCGAGACCGAAGCCGACCATCGTCACGACCGTCATGTAGACGCCCGCGCTGATGACCGCCCGAAGGACGCCAGGGTCGCCCAGCGACACGCCGAGGCCTCGTCCGTTCAGGATCCGCTGGCCGGCCAGGAAGGCCACGAAAGCACTGGCCTGACACAAGATCAGCGTCAGGAGGCCCAGGACCAGCGCCTTTGCGGCGTACAGGCTCGAACGGTTCGGCACGGCCCGCAGGCTGGCCCGGATCGTGCCGGTGCCGTACTCCGTGCTGATGGCGAGCACGCCGAGCGCACCGAACGCGAGCTCGGTGTACTGGAAGCCCGCGAAGGAGTCGCCGACCGGGTCGAACCCGGTCCGGTCCGCGGCGCTCATAGTGGCCCAGGCGTGCACCGTGGCCGACGTGTCGAGCAACCCCACGCCGATGCCGAAACCGATGGCCAGCAACAGGATCAGGGATGTCGAGCGCACCGACCGCAGCTTGATCCACTCGGAGCGCACGGCGTCGCCGAAGCCGTCCATCCGCGGCCTCATCGGTCCGTCCCCGACGGGTCGGCGAGCCGGAAGTACGCGGCCTCCAACGCCGTACGCCGATCAAGACCCGGCAGCATGGCGCTGAGGCTGGCGACGCTCGCATCAGCGAGGAGCCGGCCGGACCCCGATGACCACGATGTGGTCGGCGAACACGGCCAGCTCGCCGATCAGATGGCTCGAGACGAAGACGGTGCGACCTTCGGCCGCGAGTGAGGTGAGCAGGCCGCGCAGCCAACGGATCCCGTCCGGGTCCAAGCCGTTCGTCGGCTCATCGAGGACCAGGATCGTCGGGTCGCCGAGCAAGGCCACGGCGAGGCCGAGGCGCTGTCTCATGCCGAGCGAGTAGCCGCGGAGCCGTCGGTCGGCGGCCGCGGCGATTCCCGTCTCCTCCAACACTTCCCCGACACGCGAGCGGGAGATGCCGTTGCTGGCGGCCAGCCAGCGCAGGTGGTTGCGTGCGGTCCGCCCGGGGTGCACCTCCGCGGCGTCCAGCAGAGCGCCGACCTGACTGAGTGGGCGGCGCAGGCTCCGGTAGGACCGGCCGTCCAGCAACGCTCGCCCGCGAGTGGGCGTGTCCAGCCCGAGGATCATCCGCATGGTGGTCGACTTGCCGGCCCCGTTCGGCCCGACGAAGCCGGTCACCCGCCCCGGCCGGACGCAGAAACTCAGCGCGTCGACGGCTCGGCCGGACGAGAACTCCTTGGTCAGCTCGTCGACCTCGATCATGACGTGGCTCCTTCGGTGACAGTCGATCTGCTCATGCGTCGACTCTCGGGTCGAGCCGTGGCGGTTCGCGTCGGGCCGGCGATATAGGCCTGTGGGGAGAGGCCGAGAGAGCGGGTGCATGCCTACGCTGACGGCATGCGTCAGCTCATGGCTCTGGCTCGTCGACGAATCGCCGCTCTGGGTTGGTGGACGGCCGCGGACTGGGTCGTCGCGGCCGGCTGCACGGTGCCGGCAGCCTTGGTGCTGGTCAACGAGGCGACCGGCTCGGCGCGGCTCGCGGCCGTCCCGCTGTTGCTCGGGGCGGTTGTCGCGCCGATAGCCGTACGCCGGCGCTGGCCGGCGTCCGCTGTGCTGATCGAGGTCGCCGCGGTGGCCGGCATCGGTCTCGTGGAGCCGCGGGCCGTGCTGGTCGGCCTGGCCGCACTGGGCTACGTGCTCTACGCCGCGGCGGCGGCGCGACCGCCCGTGGCGCTCGGTCTGCTGGCCACAGCGTTGCTGGCCGCGACCACCACGGCGCTGCCGGACTTCCGCCATCCCGGGGGCGCCGTCCTGTTCGCGATCGTCTATCTGTCGGCGTGGAGTCTCGGGTTCTGGTTCGCCACCCAGCGCCGGCAGACCGCGGCGGAGCTGACCAACCAGGCCCGTGCTCGCCGAGGCGGAGCTGGCCCGCGCGCACCGCGTCCTGGCCCAGGAACGCCTGCGGATCGCGCGGGAGCTGCACGACGTGGTGGCCCACAGCATCACCGTGATCACCGTGCAGGCGGCGTTCGGACGGCTGGTCGCCGATGACGCGGCCCAGGCCAAGGACGTGCTCGGCACGATCGAGACGGCCGGACGGAGACTCTCGTCGAGCTGCGTCAGCTGCTCCAGGTGCTGCGTTCATCAGCCCCGGACGCCATAGACGAGACCGGACCAAGCGTGGATCCAGCGCCCGGCCTGGCCGATCTCGACCAGCTGGTCAATCGCAGTGCGGCGGCCGGTCTCCGCCTGGAGGTCCAGGTCGTCGGTCCCACACGAGTCCTGCCCCTCGGCATAGACACCTCTGCCTACCGCGTCGTCCAGGAGGCCACGACCAACGTCGTCAAGCATGCCGGCGTGACGACCGCGACGGCTCTGCTCCGCTTCGACGAGGAGTCGCTGGAGATCCAGGTCAGCGACGCCGGCCGGGGCTGTCCGGGCGAGCCGCGGCCGGGCTACGGCCTCGTCGGCATGCGCGAGCGCCTGCATCTCTACGGCGGCGTCGTTCTCGGCGGGACCGTTGCCGGGCGGGGGTTTTCGGGTGACGGGTCGGTTCCCGCTGGAACCGACGCCCTCGGAGCGCTTGGTGTTCGGTGGGGCGGTGCCGTGACGATCAGGGTCGTTGTCGCTGACGACCAGACGTTGCTCCGCGCAGGGCTCAGCGGGATCGTCGACTCCGCACCCGACCTCGAGGTCGTCGGGCAGGCGGCCAACGGTCGGGAAGCGGTCGAGCTCGTTGCCCGAGCGCATCCCGACGTGGTGTTGATGGACATCCGGATGCCGGTCCTCGACGGGCTCGACGCAACCCGGGAGATCACGACAACGACCTCGGTCAAAGTCCTGGTCCTGACGACCTTCGACCTGGACGAGTATGTCTTCACCGCCCTACGGCACGGCGCCAGCGGCTTCCTGCTCAAGGACACACCTCCGGACCAGCTGCTCGAGGCGATCCGAACGGTGGCCGACGGCGAGGCTCTGCTCGGCCCGGGCATCACCCGGCGCCTGATCAGGGAGTTCGCGCTCCGAACCGGAGAGTCGGACCAACCGGCTGCGGAGGGATCGACAACGGCGGCCCGGAGCTGCGCGGCACAGGTGACGCCGCGTGAGCTCGACGTCCTGCGTCTCGTGGCAGATGGTCTGTCCAACCAGGAGATCGGCGAGCAGCTCTACATCGGGTCCGGCACGGCGAAGACGCACGTCGGGCACCTGCTGACCAAGCTGGCGGCCCGCGACCGGGTGCAGCTGGTCATCCTGGCGCACCGGGCCGGGCTGATGGGCTCCAACTAGATCGGGGCCGGAACCCGCCGGATCAGAACCGGCCGGCGCGGCGCAACCGCCTCGGCCGGCCGTCAGGGTCATAGACGCTGCGGTAGAGCGGAGTGGCCCAAGCCAGCGTGCGACGGCCGAGCCTCGGGGCGTCGTACGGCCGAAGGCGTCCGGGTGGCCGAGGCCCGCGGCGGCCCCCGTCGTACCAACGGTTCAGTCCGCGCGCGCTGGAGGCGAACTCCTCGTACGCCGATCTGGGATCGACCAGGTCCGCCTCGTCGTCCGGCACCCGCTCGAGGTGCTCCCGCGCGAGCGTGAGCCGCAGCTCCCGGGCGAACACCTGGCGGTCGTCGATGACCGCGCAGGACAGCTCGGAGTCGTGGGTCCAGGACCGGCGGTTCACGTTGTCCGAGCCGACGGAGACCCAGAGGTCGTCGATGATGCACACCTTGGCGTGCACGTAGATCGGTGTCCCGACAGCGTTCTCGATGCCATAGACAGCAACGCGGTCGCCGCCGGCGGCGCGCAGGGAGTCGAGGGCCAGCTGTCGACCGGCCAGGTTGGGTGGCTTGGACCATCGACCGTCCTGGTCCGGATAGTGCGGCACGACGACGATCAGCCGAAGGTCTTGCTGTCGGCGCAATGCGTCCGCGAAGCAGGCGATCACATCCGGTGCCCAGAGGTACTGGTCCTCCAGATAGATGAGCTCGCGGGCGTTCGCGACGGCCTTCGCATAGGCGTGGGCGATGCTGCGCTCGCCGTTGGGGGCGAACGGGTACCTCGGGCGGCGCACCGGATAGGTCCGCAGGACCTGGACCGTCATGTCGCCCCTCGGCTCCGGGTCGGGCAGCTGACGCGGCAGACTCCTCGCGCCCTCGTCGTCACGACGCAACCCATCGGCCAGTCGGTGAACCGGGTTGCGGCTCAGCGGAGTCGGGTCCTCCCAGCGCTCTCGGAAGGTCGCCTCGACGTCGCCAACCGCTGGGCCGCGGATGGCGAGCTGGATGTCGTGCCATGGCGGGCGCCGGCCGAAGACTGCCGCCATCGGTTGGGTCTGGGGATCACCCGCGTGCTCCGGCCCGTCGAAGCGGCTGTGGCAGAGGTCGATCCCTCCGACGAAGGCGATGTCCAGCTCGGGCCGGCCCGGATGGCGCAGGACCACGAACTTCTGATGGTGCGAGCCCCACGGACGGACCCTCATGTCGAGCAGGCACTCACCACCCGCGGCCTCGATCTCCTCGCCGAGGTGGCGGTTCTCCTTCTCGCTGAGGCCGAGCCGGTCCAGGTGCGAGCGCCAGATCAGGCCCTTGACGGTGACGCCGCGCCGCGCCGCATCGCAGAGCAGGACCGAGATCTTGCTGCCGTCGCCGTCGAGCACCTGGTCCGGATCGCCGCGCCAGTCAGTGAAGAGCAGGAGGTCGCCTGCTCGCATCTGGTTGACGCACCGGACGAGCTCCGGGAAGTACGAGTGCCCGTGCACGAGCGCCCGCACGTCGTTGCCGGTCGTCCAGGCCAGCCGGTCGGCGTGCCGGCGATCGAGCTCGGTGGCCGGGTTGCCTCGCTCATGGCTGGTCAACAGCCAGCTCGATGCGCTCACCCGGTCCTCCGCAACAGTCGGTGCCATGCGTTGCAGCTCGGTCAGGCTCACGACCCCCCAGCGGGTCGTGCGTACGACTCGATAGTCGGCCAGAACGTCGAGCTGCGCGCGGTCAGTGGTGCTGAGCGGCGCGCCGGCCGATATCGGCGAGCGGGTTGCCGAGGACGAAGATCTGCGCGGCCCCGTCGAAGCGCGCGGCCATGGCCGCCGCCGGAGCGTCCTCGCCGCCGATCTGGTCGGTCTGGACCGGCGACCCGCCCGCGGCCAGGGCGGCGTCACGGACGTTGCCGAGGTCGGGCTCGATCGACTGGTAGGCATCGAACCCGGCCCGCATCGACATCGGGAAGAACATGACGGCGTCGCCGGGTCGGGCCAGGTCGCCCATCGCGTCGGCCGCGGCTCGGTAGTCCTCGTACTTGAACGGCTGGCTCTCCTGCCGCCAGGTCGTGGCGGCAGCGACCACGACGGCGGCTGCGGTGAGTGGGGCCAGGACCGCCATGGCCCGACCGGGCCGGGCAGCAGCCCGGCCGACCAGTGCCGCCACGGCCGGCACGCAGACCAGCCCGTAGCGCGCCACCAGATCAGGGACGACGAAGTCGACCAGCACGAGTGCGAGAACCGGGAGGACGAGCCAGATGGCTAGGAAGGCGACCGGTCGGCCCGGTCCGTGGTGGGACGTCACCACCGCGACCAGCGCGATCGCGGCCAGGGCGAGCACCAGCCAGCCCCCGCCGAACATGCGGGTCAGGACGGCTTGGACCAGACCGACTGTGGGCCGGGCGATCCAGCTCACCTCAGCCGGTCTCACGCCGGGAGACGATGAGGAGTGGGGACACCGCGATCGTGACCCCGCTGGCCACGAGAGCCCAACGCCACAGGGCCGTCCTCGATCGTTGCGCAGCCCCGCCCCGGAGCACCAGCAGCAGGTGAGCGCCGAACGCGTAGCCGACGAACAGGTGCAGGTAGAGACACCCCACGACCGCCAACGCATAGACCGAAAGGCGTTGCCAGGTTAGGGATTCCAACGCCCGGAGCAGGGCCACCGTCGAGAGCAGGAACGCCAACGTGACCAGCGCGTACGGCCGGGCGTCCTGCGCGTAGAAGGTCAGCATCGGATGTACGGCGAGGAGCACTCCCGCGACGAGCGCCGCAACCGGCCCGAACCACCGCGACACGAGGACGACCAGGACACCGACTGCCGCGATCGCCGCCAGGGCGCTGGGCAGCCGCAGCCACCAGGCGGCCGTTCCGACCCCGAGCGCATCGCCGATCGCCAGCCAGCCCTGCATCAGGAAGTAGTAGAGCCCGAGCGGGGCGTCGGTGTGGCCCAGCATCCGGAGCAGCTGACCCGGGCTGCGCTCGGCGGCGCCGAGGGTCACCGCCTCGTCCCACGACAACGGTTGCCGACCCAGTGTCACCAAGGTCGAGACCGCGGCGAGCGACATGGCGGTCGCCGCGACCGTCCGCACCGACGCCTTCTCGACGCGTGACATCAGCGCAGGTTGCCGGTGTGGCCGAGCGAGAACCGGCCCGGTTGAGGCCATACGCAGAGCCCGTGCGGACCACCGTGCACCCGGATCCGATGCGTGACCCGGCCGGTGCGGGTGTCGAAGACGTAGACGACACCGTTGTAGCGGCCGGAGAGCCAGAGTTGCCGCCCATCGGCCGTGACGCCGCCCATGTCTGGCGACCCGCCGCCCGGGATCCGCCAGGTGGCAACGACTTTCAGCCGGCTCGCATCGACCACCGAGATCGAGCCGGCGTCGCGGTTGGAGACATACAGCAGGCGACCGTCACGACTGGGGTAGACGCCATGGGCACCGCGCCCGGTCGGCAGGAAGCCGCGGACAGCGAGACGAGCGGCGTCGACCAACCACAGGCCGCCGCGCACCATGTCGGCCACCACGAAGGTGCGGCCGTCGGGCGTGAGCCGGACGTCCTGCGGCATGGCGCTCGCTCCCGGAGCCAGCCCCGAGGCGGGGCCGCCCATCTGCCGGGCCATCGCCGCCGACGGAGCCCGGGGCGTGTGCACCCGGTTGAGATCGATGACCTTGTCGACCTTGGAGCCGTTGGCCGGTACGACGATCAGGTTGCCGCTGAACTCGCAGCTCGCCACGAAGACCTTGAGGTCCGCCGTGAAGTCCGCGTGGTTGACCCCCTTGCACGGCACGTGCAGCGAGTGCTGCAGCGCCATCGTGTGCGGGTTGCGGAAGTCGATCCGCCGCAACCGCTCGGCCATGACCATCGCGTGCCGTCCGTCCGGGCTGAAGTACAGGTTGTAGGGGTCGGTGACGGTGACCCGCCGTCCAGGCCGGCCGGTCCGTGGGTTGATCGCGGTCAGCCGATTGCCGCTGGACTCGTTGACCCACAACGTCTTCAGATCCCAGGACGGTACGACGTGTTGGGGGGTGGCGCTGGTGTCGAAACGACCGGATGATCCGGTAGGTCCGCGGGTCGATCACGTCGACGCGGTTCGACGTGCTGTCCGGGACGTAGACGAGCGGCCGGGCCCGCTGGGCCTCGGGCGAGAGCATCCCGGCCCCCGCCGCGGCGTACACGTTCAATGCCTTGGGCGTTGTCGTCGGCGCGGCCGCTGCGGAGGTCGGTCTGGTCGATGTGACGGTCGGTTCCGAGGTGCTGGGTCGCGTTGCCCGTGGGCTCGCGCCGGAGCAGCTGGTCAGCAGGGTCGTGCCGACGAGGATCCCGGCGACGACTGCAGCGCGCGATCTCACGTGCGGCTCAGCAGGTCGCTCGCGGTCACGGCGGCCAACCCGTGCTGGTCCAGCGCGCGCAGGATGCCGGGCATCGCCGCGATCGTCTCCGGGTGGCCCAGATGCAGGCTCACGATCGCCCCCGGGTCGGATCTGGCTCCGGACCCGCCGCACGATGGCCGCCGGGCCGGGATCGGTGTAGTCCAACGGATCCAGGTCATAGGCGAGGCAGGCGCCATAGCCGACCTGCCCGGCGGCCTGCCGGATCAGCGCGGTGCTGTGCGGCGTACCGCTCGGCCGGAACCAGGTCCCGATGCTGCCCGTGACGCGATGCAGCTCGGCTGCCGCGCGCTCGACCTCTGTCACGGTGTTTCGCGCGTCGAGCCGCGGCATCGTCTGGTGGCTCCAGGTGTGGTTGCCGAGCTCGTGGCCGCCGTCGAGGATCTGGCGAGCCATCGCCGGCTGGCTGGCCAGCCACTGGCCGACAGCCAACACGGTGACCTTCGCGTTCGCCGCGGCGACATCGGCCAGGAGCCGGGTCAGGAGCGCGGGGTCGCCGGCGCCGTGGAAGGTCAGCGCGACCTTGGCCACGTCGGTCGGCCCATGGGAGATGTCCGGACCAGGCGAGTTCTTTCGAAGGGAGGGCGCCGGCGCGGACGAGCCGGGCGGCGCGGACGACCGCAGCGGGCTCGCGGTGACAGTCGGACTCACCGCCGCCGACTCCCCGGGACTCGACGAACAGCTGGCGAGAGGGGCGGCGGTGCCCGCCACGGCGAGGGCCCCACCGAGCAACGCCCGGCGGCTGATGCGGCGCTCGTCCGGGGTCAACGGACCGCCAGGACGACAAAGGACACGGCGCCCGCGACGAGGCAGTACCAGGCGAACGGCCGCAACGTGCCCGACCGGAAGTAGCGCGTCAGGAAGCGCACCGCGACGAGCGCACTCACGAACGACGCCGCGCTGCCGACCAGCACCTGACCATGGATCCCGTTGCCCAGCGGGCCGAACAGGTCCGGAATCTTGAGGACCCCCGCGGCCAGGATCACCGGCGTCGCCAGCAGGAACGAGAACCGCGCCGCGTCTTCGTGGGAGAGCCCGCGGATCAGGCCCGCGACCATGGTCACGCCGGACCGGCTGATCCCGGGCAGTAGCGCGAGCACCTGCGCGGTGCCGATCTGGGTGCCGTGCGCATAGCTCAGCCCGGCCAGTCTCCGGTCAGCGGCATCGCCGGAATGCGTTTCGGGAGAAGGCTCTTCGATGTCCTCGCGGCGTCGATGGCGGCGCAGCCTCTCGCCCAGCGCGAGGACCAGACCGTTGGCGAACAGGAAGGCAGCAGCCGGCATGGGCCGGCCCGAGCGTGGTCCGGAAGGTGTGCTCGAGGAGCAGGCCCGTGACCCCGACCGGGATCGTGGCGAGGATCAGCAACCAGGCCAGCCGTTCATACGGCTCGACAGCACGACGATGCACAACCGATGTGGCGAACCCGCGGATGATCAAGCACCCAGTCGCGCCAGAAGAACAGCAGCAGTGCGAGCGCCGTGGCGACGTGCAGCCCGACGATGAACGCCAGGTAGGGCGACTCTGGCGTCGAGACGTCCAGGTCCCGGGCCCAGCTGCCCCCGATGAGGGCGGGGACGAGCACGCTGTGCCCGAGGCTCGAGATCGGGAACAGCTCGGAGACGCCCTGGAAGCTCGCCGACCACGATCGGCTTCGAGATAGCTCAGGTGGCCCATCCGGCAGACGGTAGGGCGGCCCGGCAGAGTGAGCACCTGAGTGGACGGCCGCTTCGGGCGGTCTCGGCCTCTCAGGTGCCGCTCAGCCGAGTCGCAGGACCCTGAGCGGGTGAGCGGCGACTCCGTAGTGCGTCCGGCCCGTCACCGGCCGGCGCGCCGGGCGGCCCGGCGTGTGCTGGCGGTCGCCCTCCTTGCGGCGCCGCTGTCGCTGGTCGGCTTCGTGCCGCGGTCGGCCGGCTCCACCTGGCCCGACGTCGCTGCGGCGCCGCCGCGGTCGCTCAGCCTCGGCTGGCTGCTCGTGCTGAGCGTGGTCTGGCTGGCCGGCCTGGTGGCGCACAGCCTGGTCCTCACCTCCTCGTTGCCCGGCCTGACGTCACGCCGGGCCCTCAGCCTCAACCTGGCCGGCAGTGCCGTCGCCAACTCGGTGCCGCTGGGCGGCGCGATCAGCGTCGGGCTGACCGGTGCGATGGCCCGGTCCTGGGGTTTCGCGCCGGTGGCGCTCGGCGCCTACCTGACGGTCAGCATGGCGTGGAACGTGCTGGTCCGGCTGCTGGCCGGCGTCTTCGGGCCTGACCTGGCTGGCGCTGACCCAGTCCGGCAGCGTCTGTGGCGCAACAGCGTCTGGGTGCTCTCGGCCGCCGGCGGCGTGCTCGGTCCTCGCCGGGCTGGCGCTGGCCCGGGAGCGCAGCACCGCCCGGCTCGGTGGGCTGGTCGGCGGCGCTGGTCGACCTGGTCCGGCGTACGCCGTCTGCGATGCGGGGTCGGACCGGCGGCCGCGGTGGCCCTCACCTTCATCCGGGTCCGCCGGCAGACCCTGCGCCTGATCGCCCGGACCTGGCCTCGGCTGAGCCTCGGGATGGTCGGCTACCTCGCCCTGCTGACCCTGCTGCTGGACCTGTGCCTGCGGGCCATCGGCTCGCCGCAGGGCCTGACGCTGGTGGCCGCCGCGGTCGGCGTCGAGCGGCTGGTGTCGGCCGTGCCGATCACCCCTGGCGGCGCGGGCGTCGCCGAGCTCGGCCTGGTCGCCTGCCTGACCGCTCAGCGGCGTCAACCCCGTCGCGGCGGTCGCGGCGACCTTCCTCTACCGCCTGTTCACCTTCTTCCTGGAGATCCCGGTCGGCCTGGTCGTCGCCGCTGGGCTGGGGGCTGGCCCGCCGGCGAGCCCGGGCGCGCCGGCCTCGATCGGCCGCGCGTGGCTCGATCTCGAGCCGGCCACGTGAGGTACTAGACGGATGCACTCCGCCGCCCTCCGCACACGCTGCGCTGGGCCTGGTTCCGCGGCGTCCGCGGCCGGTCGGCGATCGCCGCGGTTGTCGTCGTCGCGGTCGGGCTCGGCCTGGCGGCCGCGACCTTCCTCGCCCTGCTGCAGCGCGACCTGATCGCCACCGTCCAGCAGGCGGCGCACCGCGCGGGCCAGCGAGGTCGTGGCCCAGGTCAGCAGGAGGGCGTCGAGGCCTGGCCGCGGACTCGCGGGCCGTCACGCGTGGCAGCCAGGTCGTCCAGGTCGTCGACGCGGCCGGCACGGGTCGTCTCGGCCTCCAGCAACCGGGCCGGCCTCGGCGCCGCTCACCGACGTGAGCCGCGGCGCCGGGCCAGATCCACGAGGTGCGGGCCAGCCGGCTGTCCCTGCTCGACGACGACGACCCGTACCTGCTGGTCGTGGCCGGCGTCCGGCTCGAACGGCCAGACTACCGGGTGATCGTGGCCACGCCGATCAGCGCCCAGCAGCAGTCGGTGCGTACGGCGCTGTCCCTGCTGCTCGTCGGGTCGCCGATCCTGCTGCTGCTGGTGGGCGTCGCGACCTGGCTGCTGGTCGGTCGGGCGCTCGGGCCGGTCGAGCGGATCCGGTCGCGGGTCAGCGAGATCGGCGGCTCCCGGGTCGAGGAGCGGATCCCGGTGCCCGGCGTCCGGCGACGAGATCGCCCGCCTGGCCGCGACGATGAACGAGATGCTCGAGCGGCTCGACGAGGCCCAGCGCACCCAGCGCCGGTTCGTCGCCGACAGCAGCCACGAGCTGCGCAGCCCGCTGGCCACGCTGGCCGCCTCGCTGGAGGTCGCGACGACCGACACCGACGGCCCGGTCCTGGCGCGAGCTCGCCCCGGTCATGACCGCCGAGGTCGCCCGGATGGGCCGGCTGGTCGAGGACCTGCTGCTGCTGGCCAAGGTCGACGAGCACTCGATGCGGCTGCGGGTCGAGGAGGTCGACCTGGACGACCTGGTCGACGCCGAGGCGCGTCGGCTGCGGGCCTTCCCGCAGCTGACCGTGGAGCCGCAGCGTCGCACCCGGTGCGGGTCACTGGGCGACCGCGCCCGGCTCGGCCAGGCGCTGACCAACCTGGCCGACAACGCGGCCCGGCACGCCACGTCCACGGTGCGGCTGACGTTGCGCGAGCGGCCCGACGGCGCGCTCGATCGTGGTCGAGGACGACGGACCGGGAGTGCCTGCGGCGCAACGGGATCGGGTGTTCGAGCGGTTCGTCCGGCTGGACGCCAGCCGGGGCCGGCCCAGCGGTGGCAGCGGTCTGGGGCTGGCGATCGTCCGCGAGATCGTGCACGCCCACGGCGGGCACGGTGCGGATGACCGACCGGCCGACGGCGGTGGCTGCCGGGTCGAGGTCGACCCTGCCGGCCGCGCCGCCGACCGGAGCCGCGCGGCCGACCGGTCAGCCGCCGTCGGGCGCCAGCCGGTAGCCGTGACCGCGCGCGGTCTCGATCGCGTGCCGGCCGAACGGCAGGTCGATCTTGCGCCGCAGGTAGCGGATGTAGACCTCGACGATGTTGGGCTCGCCGTCGAAGGCCGGGTCCCAGACGGCGTCCAGGATCTGGCCCTTGGTGACGACGTCGCCGGGGTGGTGCATCAGGAACTCCAGCAGCCCGAACTCGCGCGGGGTCAGCGTGAGCAGGGTGTCGCCGCGCTGGACCCGGCGGCGTACCGGGTCGAGGGTGAGGTCGCCGGCGGCCAGGACGACCGGGCCGCTCCGGCGCACCGCGCCGGATCAGCGCCCGCAGCCGGGCGATCAGGACGATGAAGCTGAACGGCTTGGTCAGGTAGTCGTCGGCGCCGAGGTCGAAGGCGTCGGTCTGGTCGTAGTCGCCGTCCTTGGCGGTCAGCATCAGGATCGGCGTCCAGTTGCCCTGCTCGCGCAGCTGCTCGACCACCCGGTAGCCGTTGACCTTGGGCAGCATGATGTCCAGCACGATCGCGCTGTAGTCGTTCTCGGTGGCCGCCCAGATCGCGTCCTCGCCGTTGTGCATGACGTCGACGGCGAAGCCGTCCTCGGTCAGCCCGAGCCGCAGGGCCTCGGCCAGGCCGAGCTCGTCCTCCACCACCAGCAAGCGCACGGGGCCATCCTCGCGCAGTCCGGCTGAACGCCGGCTGAGCGAGCACCGGCGATGCGGCCGACTCAGGCGGCTCTCAGGTGAGCCCGACCTACGGTCCGCGCCATGAGACCGGCTGACCCATCGGCGTACTCCGTCCTGGTCGTTGCCGACCGGGCCGGACGCGGCGGGTCCGCTGACCGACGGGCCTGCGCGCGCCACGGCCACGTCGCCACCTGGGTGCGCGTCGCTGCGCCGAGGCCGAGATCGCGTTGCGGGTGATCGCCTTCGACGTCGTGCTGGTCGACGCCGGCCTGCCCGGTGGCGGAGGATCGACGCCGTCCGGGCCAGTCCGGCCGGAGCGCCCGACGCGCTGCTGCTCGTGATCACCCCGGTGAGTCCGACCCCGACGTCATCGTCGCCCTGGAGGCGGGAGCCGACGACTACGTCACCGGGGCCGGTCAACCTGGACCTGCTCATGGCTCGGCTGCGCGCCCACCGCCGCCTGGCCGGCAGCGACGGCTGCCGGACGACAGGTGCTGACCATCGACGACCTCGTCGTCGACCCGGGCAGCCGGCGCTGCCACATCGGGTCGCGCGAGGTCACGTTGCGCGCCAAGGAGTTCGACCTGCTGTGGCTGCTGATGCAGCACAGCGGTTCCGTCGTGACCCGGCTCGAGCTGATGAGCCAGGTGTGGGACGAGAACTGGTCCGGCTCGACCAAGACGCTCGACGTGACGATGGCCGGGTCTGCGGCGCCATCTGCGCGAGGTCGCGCTGGCCGAGGGCGCGACGCGTGCCGCCGATCACGACCATGCGTGGGCACGGCTACCGGCTCGACGCCCGCGCCGGCCGAGGTCGCCGCCGGATGACACCCGCAGCCGGGTCGCGCCGGAGTGACCGGGCTGGGGGGCCGGCGAGCGACAGGTGCTGCCCTCGCCATCGGTGCCCTGGCGTTCGCTGCCCGGCTCTATCCGGTGCTGCACGGCGGTGGCCTGCGCGGGCTGGACGGATACGACGACGGCGTCTACTACTCCGGCGGCCGACGCGGTCGTCGCCGGCCGGGTGCCCTACCGCGACTTCGTGCTGCTGCATCCGCCGGGCCTGATCTACCTGCTGACCCCGCTCGCGGCGCTCGGACACGTCATCGGCGACGCCAACGGCTGGGCGGTCGCGCGGGTGGCGATGATGATGGTCGGCGCCCTGAGCGCAGTGCTGGTCTACCTGATCTGCCGCCGGTTCGGCCCGGTCGCCGCCATCGGCGGAGGACTCCTGTACGCCGTGTGGGTCCCCGCTATCAACGGGGAGACGTCGACCTTCCTCGAGTGCATTCCCAACGCTCTGTTGCTGCTGGCGCTCCTGCTGCTCGGCTCCGAGCGGCTGGCTGGGACTCGGGTCTGGCTGTTGCTCGCCGGGGCGTCGCTGGGACTCGGCACCGCGATCAAGATCTGGGGTGTCGCCCCGCTCGTCGTCGTCGTGATCTGGCAGCTGCTGGCCGTCGGATGGCGCCGCGCGGCAACGGTGTTCGCCGGTGCCGCGGCGACTGCGGCTGCGGTGTGTGTCGGGCCATTCGCGCTCGCCCCAGGGCGGATGTTCACTCTCGTCGTCGGTGACCAGCTGCAGCGGTCGGGCGTCCACACGTCTCTGCTCGACCGGGCGATCGACTTCACCCCGATCCACCGGCTGCTGCCGCACGCCGGCGTCGGCGTCGAGCTGCTCGCGGTCGCCGTGCTCGCCGGGCTCGGCCTATTGGCGGCGGCCGTGGCGGTCCAGGATCGTCGAGCCCGGGTGTTCGTCGCCCTGCTGCTCGTCCAAGGGGGCGTGCTCTGCGCCAGCCCGCCGTACTTCACGCACTACGGAGCCTTTCTCGCTCCTCCGTTGGCACTGACGGCTGCGGTTGCGGCTCAACGGGTCTCGGACGAGCTCGCCGCGCAGGCCCTCCGATGGCGACCGGCGGGCATCGCGGCGATGGGCATCCTCGTCGTCGTTCTCGCCGTGCCGGTGCTGACCCACGCCTACTTCACGCCGTTCGACACGCACCGAGTCGAGGCGCTCGTCGCGAACCGGCACTGCGTCGCAGCCGACTCCCCGGGGGCGCTGGTGCTGGCCGGCGTACTCACCCGCGACATCGACCGCGGCTGCCCGACCCGGATCGACGTGTCCGGCGTCACCTACAACGTCGACCGGGTCGTCGGTCCGAATGGCCGCTCGGTGCCGCGATCACGAAACCCGTTGTGGCAGAGGGATCTCATGACCTACCTGCTCTCCGGCCAGGCGGCGATCACGACCCGGTCCGCGATCGACGGGCTGACCCGGGCCGACCTCGCCGTACTGGCCCGCAGGGGCATCCTCTACCGCGGCGACGGCGTGACGGTCTACGGCTAGTGAAGGGGGAGGACTGCAGTGTGGTCCAGGCGCGCACCGACCAGGGCCCTCGGATCGAGGCCCAGCAGGCGCAGGATGGTCGGCGCAATCTGCGTCGTCTGCACCGGCGCGTTGACCGTTGCCCCCTGTCGGACGCCGGCCCCCGAGACGACCAGTGGCACGTCGCGGTCCTCCGCCGCGTCGCCGCCATGCTCCGAGATCTTCTTGACGTTGCCGGTGTAGACCACGCCGTGCTGCACGATGCCGATCACGTCCGGTGTGCGCGGGTCCCCGGGCTGGGCCTGCATCAGGGCGTCGGCCGCGCTGCCGGTGTAGATCCGGGCCAGCCCGGACGACGGCACGGTCGTGGAGAAGATGCCCTTCGGGTCAGTGACGAGGTTGGCCGGCGCGCTGTGGCTCTTCAAGTAGTCCTTGACGAACGACATCGCGTGGGCGCTGCGGTCGGAGAGCCAGAGCAGCATCGCGTCGTCGTCCACGGAGAAGCTCACGAGCGGCGCGGCCTGGGGGTGGCCGACTGCCCAGGCGGCGTCGAGGGCCGCGAGCAGCGCACCGTCGTCGACCCGGCGTAGCGCGGCGGGGTCGATCGGTGACTGGCCATGCTTGGCTGACAGGACGATCGTGGTGCTGTCGGCCAGCCCTTGGTGGGCGATCTCAGCGGTGATCCGCCCGACCTGCGCGTCGACGAAGTCGAGTGCCTTCGAGAGTAGCGGACCAGGCGTGCCGTCGGCGTTGTAACCACCGGCCAGACCGTCCGACACCGGCAGCTTCTCCGCCGTCGACAGGGTCTGGAAATTCAGCCCGAACACGGCCGGAGTGCCGACCCGCCGGGTCCGCGAATGGTTCCAGCCGTCGATCTCGTTGATGACCGCGCCGACCTTCGTCCCGTCGTACAGCTGGGTGAGGGCGTTGTCGGTCGTGAAGTCGTCTCCCGCCGCGTCCGCCACGCTGTTGATCTCCGGCGTGAACAGGTCCTGGATTCCCGTGCCGGACGGGCCGTTGAGGATCTCGTACGCCGGGTGCTTGTCCGACCATGCCGTCCGCAGCCCGTGCGCCCGGGCAACCTCGAACACGGTGTTCACCCGCAGGTAGTCGTGCGGGTAGAGCGGCAGGCAGGTGCGCGGGCTGACTGGCAGCGTGGCCGGGTCGAGCAGGGTCTGCGGGTGGGCGTCATCGCCAGGATCGCGGCTGAGATCGCTGGTGCGTCCGCCAGGGTCTGGGCGAGCGTGTTGCTCGGCAGGTTGGTCAGCGCCGGC
>CAWCEI010000009.1:0-334593 GCA_963794535.1 uncultured Actinomycetota bacterium | reverse complement strand
AGCTGGGACTGGCTGGCAAGCTCGTCGTCGTCAACGAACAACACCTGCGGCGCGCGTAGCTCGCTCACTCCGGAATCACGACCTCGACGGCGGTAGCGAATTCCGGCGACGGCGCGATGAAGCGGACGGTTCCGCCATACTCGGAGACAAGATCACGCGTGATAGGCAGGCCGAGACCCATGCCTTGGCCGAGAACCGGGTCGACGTCGGTAGTGGTGCTGGCATAGGGCGCGAACCAGGCCTCGGCGTCCTTCGGTTGCACAACGACCCCGCTGTTCTGCACAAGCAGACGTACACCGGCAACGAGCTGCTCCCCGGCGACCTCGACGCGTCCTGGGGAACCCGCAGCCTTGATTGCGTTGCTCAGCAGGTTCGTTAGCACCGCCTGCAGTTCCGCGCGGAAATAGAGGCGGGGTCCGCACGTCGGCGGGCACGCGGTTCATTAGTTCGATACCACGTGCAGCCGCGCTGCCTTGGAAGCCGAGTAGGGCTACGTCTACGCGTTCAGCGAGCCTCTGACGGCTTCGGCGCCGACGGCCTTCAGTGCTGGCGACGTCCACGAGGTAGGAGGCCTGGCGCTCGAGGGCTCGCCGGATGTCGGTCACGGCCCGGCGTGCGGGCAGTGCTTCCGCGGGCCAGCGCCTGCCCTTGAGGGGAGCGAGCGCGGCTTCGGCCCCCACCGCGGCCGGGACCAGTTGCGCGATCTCGTGCGTGAACGCCGACAACTGCGCACCGACGCTAGCCAGTACGCGCAGGAGACTCGCGTCCTCGATAAGGGAGTCGGCGGCCTGCTCGACGGAGATTACAGCTGTCTCTATGTCGCTCATCATGGCGGTCCTTGTACTCCGGTCCGGCAGGCCGAGCGCGCGACGAAGTTCCGCAAGTTCCAGGTACAGCCGGGCAGCGGAACCGCGGGGGGCTCCGTCG
Organism: uncultured Actinomycetota bacterium; assembly: GCA_963794535.1. Classification (GTDB taxonomy): domain Bacteria; phylum Actinomycetota; class Actinomycetes; order Actinomycetales; family CAVURS01; genus CAVURS01. The sequence continues at coordinate 333,666 of CAWCEI010000009.1, read as the reverse complement.
CTGCCCATGACCATCCATAGGTCGTCGTCGGAACTGGGCTCGTCGTCGTTCTCGTCCTCCGACGAAGAGTTCGTCGCCGTCGTCGGCGTCGGGGTCCTCGTCGAGGTCGGCGTCGGGGGTCGGCGTCCGTGGGCTGCTGGTCCTCGGCTTCTGCGTCGGCCGCCTGCCGCCGGCTTCCTCCTCGGCGACCGCCTTCTCGTGCTCCGAGAGGGCGTAGCTCGCTGCGGCGTGTGCGCGGTGCAAGAGTGTGAGCCCGACGCGGACGATGTCGACGAGACGGCTATAGACGCCGTCCGGCACGAAGCCTTCGCGGTTGACGAGCGTCCGCAGGCCGCCGGTGTTGGCTTCCGTCAGAAAGACGGCGCCGAAGAAGGCCCTGTTCGAGAAGAGACGCAGACTGACGGTTCGAGCCTTGAGCGCGCGGAGCTCGTCGAGGCTGTCGCCCTGCCCGGCGAGGAGCGGGTCGAGTTGGAACCGGCCGGTGCGCTTTGTGTACTCGTAATCGAGCGAGAGCCAGTCGTTGCGCGGCTCGCCGTAAGGCAGGACACGGAAACCCTCAAGGTAGACCCGGATGCCGACTATTCAGTTCTGTCCAACCGGCTTCCAGGGTGGGAACCTGGCCTGGTCGGAGCAGGATGCGGGCGTCGAAGAATGGGCCGTCCTCGGGCGATGGATGAGGGCGCGTCGCCTTTACGGCCTTGGCGAACTGGTTCGACTCCTGCCCGACCCGGGTGGGCGAGATCGCGAATGTCACATCGGCTCCACGAGCGGCGCGAATCTCCAGGACCCATGCCGCTGTCTTGTGCACGGTGCCCCAGTACTCTTCCGGTTCCTGAAACTCGCCTTCGAGGCTCAAGTGCAAGGCCGGGGTCAAGAGCATCACCGTCGCGGACCGTGGGCTCCGTGAACAGCAGTGGCGCCTTGAGAACGCTCCGCGGAAGGGCAGCTACGAGAGCAGGGGGCGGCGCGAAGTTGTGCAGTTGGCGGACGAGGTCGCGCAAGTCGGCCGCCGTCCAGGCGTGCCGGAGCCGAGACAGCGTTAACGTCGTACCCGTGGGCGTCTCCCGGTCCGCATTATCGCTCGCGACCAACAGCCCGCCGACGACGTCTGAGAGTGTGTCCACGGCCTCGATGAGGTCCCAGTCGATCTGAGCCAAGACAAGTCGGCGGTCGGCAATCGCGAGTTGGGCGAGCATCTCTTCGGCCGTCGCATTCGGCGACTCCCCGCGAAGCTGAGCCGCGAATGCCTCGCCGTCGCGGCCAATGGCAGCAGTGGTGGTGACGTCTAGCAACGCTGCGAGTTTGTGCGCGGCGAGGCGCCCGACGCCTTTCTCGCCGGTATATCGACGCTGGTACAACGGTGACCGCCGCTCTCCGGTCGCCTTGCCGCGGGCGGCAAGGCGCAGGAAGCCCCGGCGAAACTGCTCTTCCGTCATACCGGTGCCGTTGTCCGCCACGGTAAGCACAGCAAGCGATGGATCTCCGAGGTGTTCGCCACGGACGACGACGGTGGTGGCGTCAGCGTCGTACGCGTTCTTGATCAGTTCAACGAGGGCTGTGGAGTCACGTCCAACGAGTAGCTCGCCAAGCTGCCGGAAGAGTCCTGTGTCGACTGTGAACTGAGGGTTCTGGTTCAGTGCCACGTGCATACCTTGGCATGATCCGGACGCGGCCGCTGTGCAACGGTCAGAGCGTCCAGGCTGCGTCAGATAAGCGATACACATCTACATGCCGCGAAGCGCGGCCGATTCGGCGAACCGGTTCGGACGGGGTCGACGCCGGCCCGATGTTCAGCGATGGCTCGCGCCGTCGACCACTGCACCGGCGGCGCGCTGAAGCGACTGGTGACCTCGGCTACGGCATCGGCGGCGGTCCCACTCATGAAGTCGCTGGAGAGAGCGGAGCAGGCTCTCCTGCCAGAGCAGGCGGTCGACCGGACGCGACTCGAACGGGTCCACGGCACCCGCATGGGCGGCCCTGAGGGCTGAGATCTCCTCGACCATCGCGCCGTGTTCGCGCCAGCACGCCGGGATCTCGTCTTCGAGTTCGAAGGTCTCGATCAACCAGGCCACCCACTCGTCGAGGTCGTCGAGATCGAGGGTCGGGGTCTGACCACCTCGGATCGGCGACGATCGCGCGCTACCGGTCAGGACGCGTCCGCGCAGGTCGGCGATCTGGGCCTGCATCAGTTCGACCGTGTCCACCAGATCGGCGAGGACGGCGTCGCGATCGTCGGTCACAGTGACCTCCCCATGTCAGCGTCGTCTCGAACGAGGGTCAAGTGACGGTCCGCCGCAGCCACGGGCGCCGACATCGGGCGCACATCCCGGCTGCGGATGACACGGAGCCGCCGTCGGAGGTCTTCCATGTCGGCACCCTCGTCCCTGGAAGCGATCGACTTCGCCTCGGAGCCCTGCATCCGCCTAGAGACCTGCGCCACCTCCGCGTCGCGAACCGGCTCGGGTGTCGGCGAATCTCCGCGGTCCTCGGGCAGGTCATCCGTCTCGCGGCTGGCGTTGTCCTCCCGGAACACGGCGAGGTCGTCCGACACCGCGAAGGCGTGGTTCTCGATCCGCCCGCGGGACAGCCCGACGTACGCCGCCTCGCGGCCGATCTTCCCGGCGATCATCAAGAGGCCGACGTCGACGGTCAGGCCTTGGGCCTTGTGACAAGTCACCGCGTAGGCGTGATCGAGGCGGTCGGCCACGTGACTTGCTGGAACAAGATGGCTCAGGCCTTCGGGGTCTTCGATCGAGAGCCCACCGTCGCGGTCGAGCCCGACGACCGTCCCTCGGGTTCCATTGAGCAAGCCCTCGGCGTACGCGTTCTTGGTGACGACGACGACGTCTCCGACGGCGAAGGTTCGCGGGCCGAGGTCGTGGTCGTCGGCGTACACCTCGACAGCGCCGAGTTGGCCGGTCTCGCGCATCCGGTCGCGGGCGAGCTGGTTGAGGGTGAAGCACTGGCTGCGTCGTGGCGCGATCATCACGGCCTGCCGCCCGTCGGCGCGGGCGGCGAACCAGGCGTCGAGCATCGCGTCGCGTACGTCGGCGGCCTCGTCCGCGACGTGGAGGCGGCCGTGTTCGGCGAGCCGGGCCACGGTGCGGGAGACGTTGCCGAGTCGCATGTCGTCGAGCGCATCCCGCTCCCAGTCCTCGACCTGGCGGACGTTCTCGCTCAGGACGATCGTGTCCGGCCGGTTGGCCAGCGCGGCGAGCATGCCCCCTGCCTCAACGGCGGGGAGCTGGAACGGGTCGCCGACGAGCACCAGCCGCGAGCCGGACTCCCGCGCCCGGTCGACAAGCCGGGCCAGGTCTCGGGTGCCGACCATCCCTGCCTCGTCGATCACGACAACGGAACCCTGCGGTAGACCAACCGATCGGCCGGACGCTTCGTCGAGCCTGTTCGCGTCCGCGAGGAGGACGGTGAGGCTCGAGGACGGGATGCCTGTCTCGGTCTGCAACAGGCGGGCGGCCGACGCGGCGACTGACGCCCCGACCACGTGGCGCCCGGCCGCTATCCACTGCCGGTGGGCGGCCCGCAGCGCCGAGGTCTTGCCGCAGCCGGCCGGGCCGACGAGAACAGAAACGGCCGCCTCGGCCGAGAGCAGCCGGCGCACGGCCTCGCGCTGCCCTGCGTTAAGACCTGCTTCGGCCGCCGTCGCAGAGACGCCCAGCTCAGCAAGGGGAGGCGGCACGGTCCAGCCGGACTCGATCGTGGCGAGGGTCTGCTGCTCGACCGTGAGCAGGTCGACGAGTGCTGTACCGGCGATCCCGGGCCGCGACAGGCACGATGTCTGGTCGGCGCAGGAACTCCTCCACCGCGCCCGCGATCTCCGTCGTCGTCCCGCCGCTGGGCAGCTGCTCGCAGGTCGCCTGGATGACGTCGCGGCGATCGAACGTCGAGTGCTGCTCGGTCAGTCCCGTGGCCGCCACAAGCGTGTTGCCGATCTCCGCTCGCCGCTCGACGCCCAGCGGAGTCGCCGACGCCCGCCCCAGCAACTCCGGCACCCTCGCCGGGTCGAACCCGTGGTGTCGCGCCTCGGTGGCCCAGCGCTCTCGCAAGGTCTCCGCAGCCTCCGGAGCGGGTTTGGCCGGGCGGGTCGTCAGCGTCGCCTGCTGAGCTGCTTCCCGGTCGGTCCGGCCGGACGCCAGGAGCGCGGCCTCGATCTGCTGCCTGCGCTTGGAGAACGCCCGTCGCACATCCCGGGGCACACCGCGGATCTCGGCGCTCCCCCGGCGCACCGGCTCCCACTCGACACCGAGCCGGTCGGTGAGCTCGTGCCGCAGGACGGCCTGGTAGAGGTAGCCGGCCGTCCGCGCCTGCCGGTAGAGCTCGCGTGAGTCCAGCGCACTGACCCGCCCATCGGGGTCGCGCAGCATGTTCGCGACGACCACGTGGGTGTGCAGCTGCATGTCGCCGCAGCGGTTGGAGCGGTGCTCGAACGCGGCCGCGATGAAGCCCTCGGTCTCGACGTGACGAGCCTCGCGCCCGTCGCCTTGATGGCCGCGAAGCGCATGTCCGGCAACGGACTCCAGGTAGCGCATCGCCTCGGCGACGGCCGCCTCGTGACCCGCTCGAACGCTCTCCGCGACCTCGGGCGATCCGAGCGCGTAGACGATCGAGACCGACTTCGGCGCGGAGAACGTCAGGTCGAGTCCGGGCAGCCGCCGGTCGACCCGCTCCCCCGCGAACTCCAGCGCTCCGGCGAAGTCGGCGAAGTGCTCGGCCGGGTCCACCCCGGCGGCGCGACACAGGAGCGCGGCGACATCGGCGGGGACCCGTGGGTCAGGCGCGCCAGATCCTTGTACGGCGCGGCTCGCGGCTCGGCGTACCCGGTGCCAGCGCTCCATCAGGCGCTCGTCGAGGACGTCCTCGTCGAGCCCGGCGGCCACCAGGATCCGCGCCAGGTCGACGCCGGGGACGGTTCCTCGTGGGTCGACGCGAAGCAGCGGCGCTGCCCACTGCTCACTCGCCGTCGGGCGACTGGCCGCGCAGCAACGCGCGGAAGGCGTCCGCGCTCGACCTCGCCGACGAGCCCAATTGCATTGGCGCCGTTGCCGATCCAGCGACCGCGTCGCTCGCCGCTGCCGACGTAGTAGTCCGCCGGGCAACCGGCCTGCTGCGCGAGGTAGTACTCAGCACTCCACTTTGGCCCGCCCAGCCGGCCGATCGACAGCATCAGCCCAGCCCTTCGGCTGCGAACTCGAAACCACGCATGTATCGGAGATACCACTGTGTGGATCATCTTGTCTAGACGAGTAGATGAGAAAGCTCTATGGTGAAGGAGACCGGACACACGAGAGGAAGGACGGGCCATGGAATCGACCACGGACCTGAGGAACGGCGTACTGGAGCTGGAGACGGCCATCGACACCGACGAGGTGATGCGCCGGGCTTGGTTCGTCGCAGACTTCGGCGAGAACTGCTGTCTCGCAGCGATTCGGCTCGGGTGCGACCAGGACGTGACGTCGGTGGTCTTGACTGCCGCCGACGTCTTCGCCGGCTGCCGCTCCGCGCTAGAGGCGGCGGAGGGTTTCGATCCTCTCACCGCGATGACCGACCGTCGCCCCGCCTACTCGGCACCGACGGCAGACGAGCTCTCTGGCGCCGCCGCGGCTCTCAGCACCGTGTGCACCAAGCAGGCGCCTCACGCTGCCGCGCCCGCCGACGCGATGGCGCTCTGGGCCGTGGCCGGCATGGCCTACGCCGCCACCGTCGCCCTCTCCAAGGTGAACAGCGATGCTCCCCTCGGTCGGTGAGCTCCTCGACGCGGCCGTCGTCGAGCTCCGGGAAGTCCGCCACGTCCGACTGGGTGCCCTCCCCCAATCGGACCTCGACGGCGTGCCGGCCGCGATCGCCAGGGTGCTCGCGCAGATCGAGCGGCTCTCCTGCCTCGGCACTGAAACCCGATGGGCCGGAGACGGCGCGGACCGAGGATGGCGGAAGGCGAGCGACTCCCTGAGTCGCCTCCTGAACGAAGCGCGGAGATCCTTGCCAGCCGACAATTCCGCTCTCCCGGCACCGTCCGAGCTCTCCCGGACCCTGGACCGCGGCGCCGACCTGTACGCCGCGGCCGCGGACCTCATGGCCGTCGCCACGCGGGATAGGCCGGCGGCCCGATCGCCACCGCACCGACGGAGCGGAGCCGGCGGGAGGTCACGGCCACACTGGCGCCACACCTACGCCCCATCGCCTTCGTCCTCGCCGAGTGGGCCTCCGTCAGCCGCGATGCCCGGCACGACAACACCGACCGGCGAGCCGACGCGGTGCTGAAGGCGGCCAACGCACTCATCGAAGCCGCCGACACCATCGCCATCACCGAGGCCGCCTGGGGCACGCCGACGCCGACCCGCGACGTACCCCTCACGCGATTTCGCGACCACATCCTCGCGGACGACCAGCGGACTCCCGCACTGCACCGAGCGCTGCGGGCCGCCGAGGGACTACTGCTCCGGGCCGACCCGCCACCCACCGAACGCTGGGCGATCGACGCCCACACGGCGACCGTCCTCGCCGGCCAGGCGGTTGCCTTCTCCATCACCATGGACGTCACCGCGCGACTGCTCGAAGCCCTCGGCCCAGCCGCCACCGACGGTCCCGACGACCCCCGCGCCGAACGGCTCGACCGCGCCGCCAACGAAGCCCGCGCCGCGCAGAAGGCCTGGGCCGACACCCGCCTTGCCTGGGCCGGCGTCCGCAGCCCTTGGGAGGCGCCGGCCTATGCGGCCGTACGCCAAGAGGCCACCAAGGTCGCCGAGGAACTCGGGCGAGCCGCGTTCGCCGACCCCGACTGGCGCCTGCCGCCCGGCCCCGCCGACCGACTCCGGGACGTCATGGAGTTCCGCGACGACCCGGAGGCTCTCGCGGGGCTGCTCTACGGCCTGCACTCGCTCTCGGTGTCCATCGCCACCCTCGCCAGCGCCCACCGATCGATCACCCTGAACCTCAGCCAGGCCGGCCAGCTGATCGTGCCGACCCGCACCATCAGTGAGGACCGCGACGAGCCCAGGCGCTACGCCCGCCCCGATCGCGGCCTGTGCCGATCACTGACATCGGCGTACGACGAGGCCGGACGCGCGACCTGCCGGGCGGCCACGAGCCTGACGCCCCTACCCGACCTGCTCGCCCCGGGCGGCACACGGGCGCCGTGGCTCGCACCCGCCCGGGCCAAGGACCTCGCGCTCGACGATCTGACGCGACGGTACGACGTGGGCCGCGACGATCCAGTGATCGCCCGGGAGATCGCATGACCGGCGAAGTCGACACGGAGTACGTCCACAGAATCGAGGCTGCCTGCATCGGCGCCATCGTCCTCACACCGTCGTGCCTGGACGAGGTGCCGTGGCTGCGGCCGGAGGACTTCTTCTTCCAGCACTTCGGGCGATGGCTCACCATGATGCGCGAGATGAGCGAGGCCGGCCAGCCGGTCGACCTCGTCACCCTCTACACCGAGATGCGGCGCCGCGATGACCTCGGTCCCGGACACGCCTGGGTGCCGGAGCTCACCGGCCTGACGGACAACGTGCCGCTGCCCGGCCTCCCCGTGCCCTACGCCCAAGCCGTTGTCGAAGAGTCCATCCGCCGTCGGGTTGAGGAGGTCGGCATTCGCATCACCGACCTGGCGCAGAAGGGCTACCCCGGCGACATGCTCGCCGAGGTCGCCCGCCAAGACCGCATCATCGCCGACGCGCAAGTCCGCTGGGCCCTCGTGGCGGGCGGCCAAGAGTGCTCTACCCGGGAGATCCAGGAGTCCTTCTGGGCACCTGCCCCGACGATCGTGGATCGCGACTCGCCGGCCATCAGCCGCTGACGCCGCGCCCACTCGACTCGGGGCCCGGCCCGCCGACTAGCCGTACCCGACTCAGTCGAGCAGGACACGCCGTCGTGGGCGTGGACAGCTGCCGGCCGGCCGTCGACTGGCTTCGATCAGGCGCACGGCATACGCCTCGTCCACGTGCTCACGCACCTCGTCGATCGTCATCCATCGCAGCTCGGAGCACCTCGTCGCTGAGGCGCGGGCTGCCGCCGACGACCCGCGCCCGGAAGACGAGCGCGACGATGTGCGCGAACCATGTTCTTGTAGACACCGGTCAGGGCGATCCGGCTCGATCTGATAGGCCGGTCTCCTCGAGGACCTCGCGTCGCAGGCCGTCCTCGATCGTCTCGTCGAGTTCGAGCACTCCCCCAGGCGGCTCCCAGTGGCCGTTGTCGCGCCGGCGGATGACCAGGATGCGGCCGTCGGCGTCCACCACCGCGGCTGCGACGCTCACGGAGTGCTTCGCGCTATCCGGGACGGACACTCGACCACTAACCTAACTCTGGAGGACACGTCTAGGCGAGTGTATGAGAAGTGGAGTCCAGTGGCAGCCGACGCTCGAGAGTGACCGGCCCGTCTTCAAGCAGATCGCGGACGGTCTCAGGCAGCAGATCCAGGCCGGGGAGCTGGGCGAGGGTCAGCAGTTGCCGTCCGAGTCCGAGTTGATGGCGGCTCACGGCGCCGCCCGCGGGACGGTGCGCCAGGCGATCATGCTGCTCAAGGGCGAGGGCCTGGTGCTGACCGAACATGGTCGCGGCGCGTTCGTCCGGCTACGCCCTCCCCTGCACCGTGTCGCCTACGACCGGTTCTCACGCGCACACCGCGAGGCCGGCAAGGCGGCCTTCCTGGCCGACGCAGAAGCGTCCGGGTACGCCGCGAGCGTCGACTCCCTCGTCGTACGTCGCGAGCGGGCCTCCGCCGAGGTTGCCCGCCGGCTGGGCGTGCGGGCCGGCTCTGGGGTCGTGGTCCGGGAGCGGAGGTACCTCGCGGACGGCCAGCCGGTCGAGCTGGCCACGTCGTACATCCCGGGCTCCATCGGCCGCGGGACGGCCATCGAGGAGGCCGACTCCGGGCCGGGCGGCATCTACGCGCGGATCGAGGAGCAGGGGCACCGCTCGACCACTTCGACGAGGAGATCACCGGACGGATGCCCACGCCGGAGGAGTCCAGGTCGCTCGGGCTTGGCGCGGGTGTGCCCGTCTTCGAACTGTTGCGGACCGCGTACGCCGACGGTGGGACGCCCGTCGAGTTGTGTCAGACGATCATGGCGAGCGACCGATTCGTTCTGACGTATCGGCTGCCGGGCGTAGATGCATGCGCAACTTATATAGACAAGTGAGTACCGCAGTGGCATAGTCAGATTCACCGAGCAGGGCGGTGAGGATGAACGTTCAGGATCTGCCAGCGGTCATGACCGTCGACACGGCGGCGCGGTTCCTCCGGATCTGTCGCCTGGCTGCAGAGGAGGCGGTCGAAGCGGCGATCTGCCCGGTCGTCATCATCGACGGCCAACAGCGATCGATGGGCGCCAACTGCTCTTGGAGTTCGGCGTCGATCTGACTGCGCTGGACGAGGAGAGCGAGGCGCCGGCATGACGACGGCCACGACGCTGTCACCCGAGGACATCCAGGCGCTCCCGGCCGTCCTCGACGTCCCGACTGCCGGCCGCCTGCTCGGTCTCGGACGGGCCGCCTCGTACGAGCTCGCTCGGCGAGGCGAGTTCCCCGCGCCCGTTCTTCGACTCGGTCGACAGCTTCGTGTTCCGACAGCTCCGCTGTTGCGAACCCTCGGGCTCCGATCCGACGGACCGTAGACACGACGGCAGGAGGAGTCGCCGCGGCGGGTTCCCCAGTCACCGTCGTCGCGCGCAGGGATGGGTTCGTGAGCGCGCCGAGGTACTCGTAGCCGTGCTGCTCGTTGTAGTTCCTAGCTTCCGCAACGGAGCCGGCCCAGGTCCGCGTACCTTCAACGCGGCCCTCTGCTCTGCGGCCCATTTCCGCCAGAAGCACGCGCGGCATGTCGCGACACCAATGGCGTTCTGGGCGAGCGCGTACTCGAGCCGGTAGCGCGCCTCGCATCCACATGTCAGGCAACGGGTGAGGCGCCACTGCTTCGGCCCCTCGAACGTTTCCAAGGGGTCCAGACCCCGGCGCGGGAAGATGGCGCGTACGTGCTCGTCCCGCCACGCAGGTTTGCGAGCGCGTGATGAAAGCAGCGGGCGAGGCGCCCAGCACCCCTGCACGTCCCGTGCCACCTCTCGCATGCCGCCACGAGATGCGGCATCAGGCGGCAGTGTGACGCATTCGCCGGGATCGCCGATCGGCAGCCGGGACGGTGACATCACACTGGGTCGCAGCCAGCATCCGTATGCGCCTGGTAGCCGTACGCCGCGAGCCTCATCCGACAGACTTCGACGTTCGTCGTCGGTGAAGAGTGACTCGAACTCCAGCCTGCCAGACGTGGGCCTCCACGGTCAGGTCCAACCGATGTCGCTCCCACAGCCGGGTGAATCCGTCCGAGGGCTGCTCGGTTTTGATCAGCGCGTGCGCAGTGGCGATTGCCCCGCGCTCGGACAGCATCCTCAGGAAGATCGTGGCGTTGTAGCCGGCCTCATCTTTGGCGCGCCGATAGACCTCGGACATCGTCTCGGTGAACGCACGTTCCGCCTCTGCGCGGTCCTTCCCTGGCGCCGCGACCCAGTCTCGGGCTCAGTCATGTTCGTCCTCGACCGTCGCACTTGTCCGAGTTCACTGCTGTCAATCGCTCCTCATTCACACGTGCCGCGGCCCCTGTTGTCGGCAGCTCGATGAAGTGGACAGGACACAGCGGCCGTGGCGCTCAGACCTTGAGCGGCGTCGAGCGCGCGCTTGAGCAACCTTTGGGGTCACTGCGGGCGCGCCGCCGTCCGCCGGAAGGTCGAGGGCATACTTTCGGTAGCAGAGCAGCCGATGCTCTGCGGCCAAGTCGTCGACATCGGTGTCTGGGTCTGACGACCGCCTTTGGTGCACGTCGGTAGCCGACGCCGATTGTGCCGTCCTGGTGGACGCACAGCGATGTAAGCGGCGGCTCCTCTTGGTCAGCTCGAGCTGAGCGACCTGCTCTAGCAGTTTTCGCTCCAGTTGCCGATCAGCATCTTCGTACGCCCGAGGCGTCTTGGACGCGCTCGGTCAGGTCGAGGTAGGTAGTCCACCGGTTGTAGCGTCGGGCCGTCTCGATTAGACTCGCGCGCGAGGGGACCCACGCCTTCAATGCGTCGGCGAACTCCACCTTGGATCCGTCGGCGACGCGGTACGTACCGTGCTCGACCGTCACGTCTGCATCTTGCCGGAACCACGGCTGGCGTTGACGCCGGCTAGCAGGTAGGACGCGGCCGAAGCTCCCGTGCTGCAGGAGCCTTACAGGGTGAGGTAGTCGAAGGAACCAGGAGGCGTTCGCAACCGGGGCTGTCTCTCGGACAGTTCAGGCGCGTCGTCATTGGAGATTGAGGGGTGACGCCGTACGGGCCCCCATCTGTCCCACTGCAATCGAAGCCGCACAAGGGCGGGCTGCTCATCTGCCTTGGCCGCGTCTGCGGTCTGGTCGACGCGCATCCAAAGGCGCAGTTCCCGCACTGAGTCGAGAACACTCTGCAGGCGGGGGCTGGGTTGGCCCACTCGGCTTGCGGTCTCCTCGACAGCCATCTCCACGATCTGCAGCCGAGCATCCAGCATGCGCTTGGTGTTGTAGTCCCAGTGGTTCGGTGACCCGTCGATGACGCCTACGGCATCGTCTACTGCGATCCAGGCGACAGAGCGAACTGAAACCGAGAGGTCTTCCAACCTCTGCCGGGCGTCGAGGTTCGCGGTCAGAAAGGTCGAAAGGGGTATCTGATCAAGGACCGATATGGCGTACTCCCAGACTGGCATCGCCGCTTCGAGCGCGTCAGCTGACACCATGATTAAAGGCGCATCGGCTGCGGTAGTGCCGACGCTGAAGGTCTCGATGTTCGGCAGAAGCCGATGCGCCAGTACGAGCGCTTGGAAACATGGATTGATGTCGGTGAACGCGAGCCGCTGCACGCGGATTGACGCGTGGAGTGCGTTAAGTCGGGCCTCCGTGAGTCGTAGACGGTTAGTACCGAAGAACGCTTGTACTCATCACAGGATCCTCCCTGGCTCCGAAGGTAGTGGTAGCGGATTGTCGTTGGGACGCGCGTCGAGAGTCCGCGCTGCCGCGAGCCCCGCCTCCCATCCGTGGACATAGCAATCCGCCGCGGTAATTGCTGTTGCGACTTCACTCGGGGAGATGCGTGCGACCTCAGTGACGAAAGCCTCGGCGTAACCGTCCCATTCCAGCGTTTGGTGGGTATCGCTATTTCGCAGGCTTGGAATAATGGCGTTGCTGGCGATCAACTTGAGATTTCCGCCCTCGGCAACGAGCTTCTCCCGGAGACTCGTGAGCATCGGCGGTGAATCCCACGTGCCCTTGCGTAGGCAGTAGAGCGCCCAACTGAGCTGGCGGAAAGGTCCTTCTAGGAGGGGCGTATAGGCATCGACAAGTGCTAGCGCGCGAGTCTCGATATCCAGGGAATCAGTGGCTGCAGTGACCCAAGCACGGTTCGCGGCTCGCCGAGCTCGCCTCAGGGCGGGTTCACAGGCTTCAAGATGAGCGCGAACCTTGGACGCCACGTCTGGATCGGCGCCGAGATAGCGGTTGAAGAAGGAGTCCATCTCGACGTAGGCGGTGATGGGATCGTCGCAGTTCAGAACGAAGCCGACGATCGACACAGCTGCGAGGACGTCGGTGACGCCGGGAAGGCCAAGAGCTGCCAAGTGCGGTAGCAGGTGCCGTAGGAGTTCGTGCCCGCGGTAGGCGTAGTGCTGCAACACCCAGTCGGGTCGGAACTCCCCGTATTCGTCTGCAGGTGCCTCCGGCATCATGAACGCGTCCCGAAGGGACTCAACGCCGTTGGTGCCTGTCTCGCGGGTTCTCCACCATGCGGCGATCTTGAGAATTTCCTGGGTCGGCGGATCAAACGTTGTCGCTGCCTCGACCGATCTAGCTGCCGCCTCGAGCACCGTTGCAACAGCGCCGAAAGTCGCATCGGCTCGCGGGGTCTCGAAAGGTGTGAAGGGTTCCAAGGCGAGAAGATGCGAGATGGCGAGTGACCGCTTGTTGAGCAGCTGGGCTACCCATTCACGGGTGCTGTTGAAGTCGTCCGTACAAGGGCGCGCCGACCCGGCGAGATCCTCAAGCGCGGAGACGAGGACAGCGGAGTGCTGGTCCCAAGCCCATTGCCCGATCGGCAGCGTGTGAAAGCCGCGAAGCGGACGGAGGACCGCGTGCGGCGCGCGCAGCGATTCTGCGAGCCGCTGACGTGCAGCGGGAGCTAGTGCCATCGACGGCGAGCATAGTGAGCGCGACGGGGCGAAGCACTCCTGGGTCGGTGGCGATCCGATGTCCACTCTTGTGGATCCATCCACACTCTCCTGCGTTGAGACACCATGCTGAGCTGGCACCGCTGACCTAGGTGAGCCCGTCCTCGGCTGTTGGCTCGGACCTGTTTTCCGAGTGGGCGGGGGACCGCTTCTTAGTGGGCGGTAGGACTCATGCGCAGACAGACGTCGGCGTCGCTACAGCGCCAGCCTGGGCAAAGACGCCGGCCGGGTTCAGACGCTGTGTCGTCTCGAACGCAGGTTGGCAGGATCGCGGCTGTCATCGGAGCCCGAACCCACGTGTGCGACGCCCCGGCGGCGACTGCCACCCTGCTGCCCCCGTGGACAGATTGAGGCCCTCTTGCCGGAACCGGCGAGAGGGCCTCTGACCTGCGGAAATGCGTCGTAGCGGGGGCAGGATTTGAACCTGCGACCTCTGGGTTATGAGCCCAGCGAGCTACCGAGCTGCTCCACCCCGCGTCGGGTGATCCGGAGGCTGGCGCCGACCGGACTCCGTCAGGTTACGTGGCGGAGCCCGGCCGGGCAAATCCTTCATCACTACTTCAGACCGCGGCGACGGCCGACGAAGCAGCAGCCAACGAGGACAAACCAGTCCGCCGCGCCCGCCGCCCGGCCCCGACCCGGTGACCCAGGAAGACCAGCCCGATCCCCACCCCGTAGATCGCGAGGGACACCACGCCGTACGACCACGGGAAGTCGCCGACGTCGAACGCCGCGCCCTTCTGGTGATCCACCGCGGCGAGGATCAGATAGATCCCCTGGAACCCGAACGCCCACGCGTACGCCGCGACGTACAGCACCACCGCAGCCAGCCGACGACTCAGGAAGAAGCCGGCCGGGAACGCAACCAGAACCGTGACGATGGCAATCACGACGTCACGCCCGCGTGCCGCTCGGAGGAGTCCGCCGCCGACGACCCGGCAACAGACGCAGGCCGCGACAGCACCAGCGCCAGGCACACCAAGCGTGAGAACGACGCCAACGGCCGAGATCACGACAAACCCCGATGGCACGCCGCTCACGAAGAACGCCGGCAGCCCCAGGATCATCGACAGGATCCGCGCACCCGCGAACACCCGCACCGCAACCCGCGAACCCGACCGCCAGGCGATCACGACCGCGACCAGCGTGACGACGCCGAGCAGCGCGCTGAAGATCGTGACGCCCGCAGGCGGCCCGTCCTGGCCCGGCTCGAGCTGCTGACCGAGCGTCCCGAGGCTGGCGACATCGCCCAGCCCGAGGATCGTGGCCAGGACCAGACCGATCTTGTTCTTGCCCGAAACCTTCGTACTCATGACGACTCTCCTTGCTGGGTGGGTTGTGCTGACCCGACTCACCCTCACGACCCGGCGCCTCCACGACATCGGACCGCGCACCCCCTCCCCCGGGATTCTGCCCGGGAAAGCACCCGGCCGTCCTGGGGTCCTGCCCCTACCCGACCGGGCATCGGCCACGCGATCATCACTGGGTGGCCATCGACGGCGCCACGAGCGCCGCAGCAGCAGCACCCGGTCCGGGTGCTGCTCGTCGACGACCATCCCGTCGTACGCCGCGGCCTCGCCGCTCTCCTCGCCACCCTCCCCGGCATCGAGGTCGTCGGTGAGGCCGGTGACGGCGCGAGCGCGGTCAAGGAGGCGCAGCTCAGCCAGCCCGACGTCGTCGTCATGGACGTCCAGATGCCCGGGCTCGACGGCGTCGAAGCCACCAAAGCCCTTGCCACGGCTGTCCCTTCGGCGGCAGTCCTGGTCCTCACGATGTTCGAGGACGCGCAGTCCGTGGTCATGGCGCTGCGCGCCGGCGCCAAGGGCTATCTGCTCAAGGGTGCCGACCAGGACGAGATCGTCCGAGCCATCCGCGCCGTAGCCGCCGGAGACACCGTCCTCGGCAATCCCGTTGCAGCGCAACTGGTCGACCGACTCGACGGACACGGTACGCCGAGTGCGCCGGCTCCGTTCGCCGAGCTGACCCGCCGCGAGACCGAGATCCTCGACCGGATCGCCGCCGGTCACAGCAACACCGACATCGCGTCCAGCCTGGGACTGGCCGCCAAGACGGTCAGCAACCACATCTCCGCGATCTTCGCGAAGCTCCGCGTCGCCAGCCGGGCCGAGGCCATCGTCCGCGCCCGCGACGCCGGACTCGGCCGACGATGACCGCACGGGCCAGCCGAGCGGCGTACGGGCTGGTCGGCGTCCTCACCCTCATCGGGTTCGTCGGTCTCTGGCAGCAGAGCCGACCCCGTCGACGTCCGGCTGATCCTCACCTTCCTGGTCGTCGGCCTCGGCCTGGCCCTCGCCGGCGCCGCCATGCTCGCCGGAAGCCCAGCAACCGCAACGGGATCCAGCCGGGTCAGCCCAGCGACGACCCTCGCCTCCGGTGTCCTCCTGTTGCTCGGCGCCGCCGCCGCGACGGTGGGCGTCCCGGGCCCGCGCTACGTCGGCCTCACCGGCCTCCTCGTCGTCCTGCCGATCGCCGTCCTGACCTACCCGAGCCGCAGCCTCCACCCGTGGCTGGCCCGGGCCGAGGCCGCGCTCCTGGTCGCTCTCGGCGCCGCGGCCCTCGCCGTGCTCGACCATCACAACGCCGTCGCCTCGATCCTGGCCGTCCAGGCCACCGTCCTGGCCTGCGACCTCTGGTGGCGCACCGAGCGCAGCTCCGGCGACGCTCGGCGCAGCCTGCTCTGGCTGCTCTACGGGCTGGGCTTCACCGCGATCGTCGGCGGACACGTCGTCTTCCTCGTCGACGGGGGCAAGGGCCGGACGATCGACGCCGTCGCCCTCGCGGTGGCGCTGCTCATCACCCTTGTCGTCCCGGTGACCATGACCATCGGGGCGACCAACCCGCGACTGCGCGACATCCGCCAGCTGACCAGCCAGACGGTCCTCTACATCGTGATGCTCGAGCTCGGCCCTGGCCCTCTTCATCGGCGCCACCGCCACCGCCAGATGGGCCGGGCACCCACCGAGCGACCAGGTGCTCGGCCTCTTCGCCGTCGGGCTCGCCGCCGTGTTCCACCCGGCGACCGTCCAGGTCCGTCGGATCCTCGACGAGCTGCTCTTCGGCGGCACCGCCGATCCGGTCGCGACGATGACGGCGTTCGGCGCGCACCTACGGTCCGAGACCGACCCGCGCAGCTGGGCCCAAGCCCTGCGCGCCGCCCTCGCGCTGCCCCGCGTCGAGATCTGGCAGGCCGACGAGCTCGTCGGCAGCTCCGGTGACGCCGTCGAGCTGACCCACACCACTCCCCTGGTCGCCGGCGAGGAACACATCGGCCGGCTCGTCGTCGGCCTGCCCGGAGACACGACCGCCCTGTCCGGCCCGACCCAGGGCGTCATCAACCTCGTGGCCGCTCCCCTCGCCCGCGCCCTCCAGGCCGTGCAGCTCGCCGAGCAGCTGCGCGAGTCGCGAGAGCACGTCGTCGTTGCCCTCGAGGAGGAGCGCCGGCGCCTCCGCCGGGACCTCCATGACGGGCTCGGGCCGGTCCTGGCTGGCGTCGGCTACACGGCGGATGCCGCCCGAAACCTGTTACGCACCAACCCAACCCAGGCCGAGGAGCTGCTCACGGCCCTGCGCGCCGACGCCGCATCGGCCATCGCCGACATCCGCCGCATCGTCGTCGGGCTGCGGCCGCCAGCCCTCGACGAGCTCGGCCTCGTCGGCGCAGTGCGGCAGCAGACGGCGCGGTTGTCCGGCGCGGGCGGCCAGGCCCTCGACGTACAAGTGGTCGAGGACGAGACGCTGCCGAGCCTGCCCGCCGCGATCGAGGTCGCCGCCTATCGGATCGCGGTCGAAGCCGTCACCAACACCGCGCGGCACTCGCCGGCCAACGCCGTCGTCGCCGACTTCGCCCTGGCCGACGGCGCACTCGTCGTCACGGTGACCGACAACGCCACGGCCAACGGGTCGATCGGGCGCAGCTGGCGACCCGGCGTCGGACTGTCGTCGATGCGCGAGCGGTGCGAACAGGTCGGCGGGTCACTGGAGGCCGGGCCGACAGCGGCCGGGGGCCGGGTGCGCGCTACCTTGCCGCTGTGAACGCGTCGCTGTGGGTCGTCGCCATCGTGGCCGCTGCGATCTCGTTCGCCGCCGCGGTCAACAAGCTGATGCAGCCCAAGGAGAAGCTCCTCGAGCAAGGTCCCAACATGGCCTGGGTCGAAGACTTCTCGGACGCGACGCTCAAGCGGGTCGGCGCGCTGGAGATGCTCGGCGCGTTCGGGCTGATCGCGCCGCAGGCCACGGGCATCGCCGAGATCCTCACCCCGATCGCGGCCGTCGGGCTGATCCTCGTCCAGCTCGGCGCGCTCGTGACTCATCTGCGGCGCCACGAGTACCGGATGCTCGTCATCGTCGTACCGCTGATCCTGGCTCTGGCTTATGTCGCAATCGGACGTTTCGCGCACGGTTAGACCGTCTCGACCTGCGCCGGACGCATTCACGCGCTAGACCAGAGGTATGACCGACGTCCGCGAGCTGATCCTCTCCGCCATCCCGGCGTTCACGACGACAGTCCTCGCGGTCCCGGCCGAGGCCTGGTCGGCCCCCACTCCCTGCGACGAGTGGACGGTGCGCGACCTGGTCAACCACGTCACCGCCGAGCACCTCTGGGTCCCGCGGCTCCTGCGCGGAGCGACCATCGAAGAGGTCGGTACGGCGTACGACGGGGATGTACTCGGGGAGGAGCCGGCGGAGGCCTGGCGCTCGGCCGCCAGGGGGTCGGCCGAGGCCTGGGCCTACGCCGACCTGGCGGGCAAGGTCCACCTCACGGCCGGTACGACGACGGTCGCCGACTACGCCGAGCAGATGCTGGTCGACCTGGCCATCCATCGCTGGGACCTCCAGCGCGGGGCCCGGGTCGGCGAGGGCATGGACGGCGCCGTGGTCAGCCACGTACTCGGCCATCTGCGGCCGCGGGTGGCGGAGTACGCCGCGATGGGCCTGTTCAAACCACCGGTCGCGACCGACTCGGAGTACGCCCACGACCAGCTGCTCGCCCTCGTCGGCCGCTCCCCCGCCTGGCTCCCCCCAACCCCCTGACCGTAAGCCTGAATTCGGGCCCCTATCCGCCCACCTAGGTGGGTCACTTGGGGCCCGAAATCTGCGCCGCCGCTCGCTGCAGAGCAGCCACGACCTCGGCGACGACCGCGCCGGGCCGCTGCTCGAGGTCCTGCCAAGTGAAGCGCAGGACCGTATAACCCGCCGCGATCAGCTGGTTCTGCCGTCGTCGGTCGCGTTGGAACGTCTCCCGGGAGCTGTGCGCCCCGTAGCCGTCGATCTCGACCACCAGGCGAGCCGCCGCGAACAGCACATCCACGACCGCGATCACCCCGCCGTCCAGCTGGACCGGCGCGTTCGCCGCCCAGCCCGCGATGCCGCCCCGACCCAGCAGGTCGTGGAATCGATCTTCGGCCGCACTCAGTGAGCCGCTCCGGCTGACCGCCAACAGACGCCGGAGCTGCGGTGTGCCGACCAGCCCCGACCGGCGCGACAGTCCGCCCTCGAGCAACGCCAGGTCCATGCGCCGTCGCGTGACCAGCCACGACCACAATGACCTGGCGTCGTCCCAGGGCAGCTTCGCGAGGAGGTCGAGCATCGTGCGCGCCTCACCCGTCACAGGCAGGCCGCCGAGCTGGCCGATGTCGTCAGCCGCGAGCGGGGACCGATAGGCCCGCAAGCCGTGGGCCCTCAACCCATGCGCATGCGGCACCGTTGCGGTGCCCACGCCCGCCGGGTCGACCGGCAACCCGTGCAGCGCCCCGGCCAGCTCGTGGCTGATGACGGCCGCAGGCCAGGTGAGGAGCACCGAGTGAGCGAGCTGCCAGGGGCCGATTGCAGTCGCGGTCGATGCGAGAGCCGACCCGACCACCACCTGCCACCGACCGGCATCGACGCGGCGCCGTGCCTGCCGAGGCGTCCAACCGTCCGCGTAGGCCTGAGCCCGGGTGAACACGCCGGCCTGGTTGACCGCCTCGAAGGGAACGTCTGACAGCTGCATCCCGGCCACCCTGGTCGGCGGACGGGTCGCCGAGCGGCCACGGAGCCAGATCTGTGGACAACCGGACAACGAATCGGGGCCCCTAACCGCCCACTCTGGTGGGTCAGTCGGGGCCTCGATTCGATCGCGAACGCGGGGGCGCGCGCTAGCCGGTGGGGCTAGCCAGTGGGGCTGGCGGTCGCCGTCGGGCTGGCGGTGGCGGTCGGCGTCGAGCCGCCGGTCTTGCCGCCCTTGGCCAGCTCGGCGTCGATCCGCACCTGAGCCGCGACGGCCTTCTTGACCGCCTCGTTCAGCGCCTTCTGGGCGATCCCGTACGCCGCGAAGTCGTTGGCCGCCAAGGCCTTCTGGCTCGCGGTGATGGCCGCCTGGGCCGCCGCCAGCGCGTCCTTCAGGTCCTGCTCGGCCGTCACGGTCGGCGTACCCGTCCCGGTCCCCGTGCCCGTCCCGGTGCCAGTTCCGGTCCCGCTGTTCTGGCCCGCGTCGCCCGCGTTGGCTCCGGAGTTGCCGCCGAAGACCTGGTCGAGCGCACCGTCCAGCGTGTCGTCGAAGCCGATCTTGTCGCCGAAGCTGACAAAGACCTTCTGCAGCAACGGATACGTCGTCTCGCCGGTCGCCCGGACGAACACCGGCTGCACGTAGAGCAGCCCGCCGCCGACCGGCAAGGTCAGCAGGTTGCCGGACTCGACCTTCGAGCCGCCCTGGTTCAGCAGCCGCAGCACGTTCTGCGCCGCCGGGTTGGTGTTGAAGGCGTTCTGCACCTGCCCGGGTCCGGACACCACTGTGTCCTTCGGCAGCTCCAACATCCGGATCTCGCCGTAGCCAGGGCGCACCACCCCGGCCGTGTTGCCCGCGTTGGCATCCGCCGCGATGTACGCCGTCAGCACGGACCGCGTCCCCGAGCCGGCCGGGATGTACGTCGAGGTCAGCGAGAAGTTCGCCGAGTCCTGGCCGGGCATCTTCAGGGTCAGGTAGTACGGCGGCTGCGCGACGCCGTTGCTCTCGGTCGGGTCCGGCGGCACGGTCCAGTAGTCCTGGCCGCTGTAGAACGCCGCCGGGTCACTGACGTGGTAGGTCGCCAGCATGTTGCGCTGCACCTTGAACAGGTCCTCCGGGTAGCGCAGGTGCGCCATCAGGTCACCCGAGATCGCCGACAGCGGCTGCACCGTCCCCGGGAACGCGCCCATCCAGGCCTTGAGCAGCGGGTCCTTGGCGTCCCAGGCATAGAGCTTGACCTGGCCGGTGTAGGCATCCACCGTCGCCTTGACCGAGTTGCGCATGTAGTTGACGTTCTGCTGGCCCAGCGCCACAACGGAGCGTCGTCGTCGCCGTCAGCGAGTCCGACGTCGCACTGTTCAGCGTGGTCAGCCGCGAGTACGGATAGTTGGCCGTCGTCGTGTAGCCGTCGAGGATCCACTGCACCTTGCCGTCGATGACGGCCGGGTACGGGTCGCCGTCCAGCGTCAGCCACGGCGCGACCTTCTCGACCCGCTCGCGCGGCTCCCGGTCGTACAGGATCTGGCTCTTGCTGTTGATCGCGTTGGAGAGCAGGAAGTTCTCGTCCTTGTACTTGATCGCATAGGCGAGCTTGCGGACGAACGACCCGATCTTGACGCCGCCGTCGCCGGTGTACGTCGTGTTCTGCTGGCCCGAGGCGCTGCTGTCCGGATAGTCCAGCTCGCGCGGTGCGACGCCGACGGCGCCCCGACGATCGAGAAGTCCGGCGACTGCTCGCCGAAGTAGATCCGCGGCTGCGCGATCGACAGCGCACCGCTCGGCGGGATGTCGCCCTCGAAGAAGACCGGCTTGCCGTCCGTCGGTGCGCTGGTTGCCATACGCCGCAACGACTCCGAAGCCGTGGGTGTAGATCGTGTGGTCGTTGAGCCAGTTGCGCTGGTCGGCCGCGATGCCGCTGAGGTTGAGCTCGCGCACCGCCACGACGGAGTCCTGCGACTTGCCGCTGAACGTGTACCGGTCGACGTCGAGCGAGTCCGGGAACGCGTAGTACTGCCGGATCTGCTCGAGCTGGCGGTAGGTGTCCGAGACCCGGCTCGGGTCGAGCAGCCGGATGCCCGGGATCGTCTCCGCGTCGTCGCGCAGCTGGCCGGTCGTGGCGGTCGTCTGCGCCTTGTACGGCTGGGTCTCCACCGCTCCCAACCCGTACGCCGCGCGGGTCGCCGCGATGTTGCGCGAGATGTACGGCCGCTCCAGGGTCTGCGCGCTCGGGCGGACCTTGAGGCTCTGCACCAGCGCCGGGTAGATCAGCCCGATCACGATGGCGCAGACGAGCAGCAGGGCCACGCCCACACCGGGCAGCCGCCACGACCCGGTCCAGATCGTCGCGAAGAACAGGCCGGCGCAGATCACCGAGGCCGCCGGCGAGGATCGCCTTGGCCGGCAGCACGGCATGCGCGTCGGCATAGGTCGAGCCCGGTGATCAGCTTGGAGTTCTTGACCGCCAGCTCGTACCGCTCGAGCCAGTAGTTGCCCGCCCGCAGCAGCACCAGCACGCCCAGGATCACCGACAGGTGCACGCGCGCGGCGGTCGTCGTGCGGCCCGCGCCGCCTTGGACGCGGACCCCGCCGTACAGGTAATGCGTTGCGGCAGCAGCGATTCCGGAGACGATGATCACCGTCATCAGGAAGCCGAGGATGAACCGCAGCCACGGCAGCGTGAAGACGAAGAAGCCGGCGTCGAGGTGGAACTGCGGGTCCTTGACGCCGAACGGCACGCGGTGCCGCCACAGCAGATAGGTGCGCCACTGGCCGGCGGCCGCGCCACCGGACAGCAGGCCCACGGCGACCGGGATCACGATCGTCCCGATCCGGCGCAGCGGCTCGATCTGCTCGCGGTAGCGGTCGAGGCTGGCCTGCTCGGGCGAGACCGGCGCATAGACCGGCCGGGTCCGGAAGGCGATGACCAGGCTGGAGAACACCGCGCCGCCGGCCAGCAGACCGCCGACGACGAACAGCAGCACCCGGGAGACCAGCTCGGTCGTGAAGACCTTGCGGAAGCCGACGGAGTCATACCAGAGCAGGTCGGTCCAGAAGTTCGCGGCGATCAGCACCAGGATCACCAGCACCGCCAGGATGCGCCAGCGTCGGCAGCAGCGCACCGCGGCGGCGGCGGACCATCACCGGGCCCCGGGGGCCGCCCGGCCGTCCGGGCCGACCGGCACCCTCGAACGTCGGATCGACTCCCACGTGCACTCCTGACCGGGCTGCGGGCAGCCGTGGTCGGCACCCGTCACTGTGGGCAACTTACCTACTCAACCTGAGGTTCCCGCTCAGCCGCGGTAACGGTCGGGCAGCATGTCCGGGTGAGCGAGCAGGCCCAGACGACCCCGACCCGAGCCCGCCGACCGCGCGGCCTGCGCGCCGCGGTGGTCGAGGCCGAGCGGCACGTCGCGGGCTTCGGCTGGGACCAGCCGCCCGCGGCTGTTCGCCCTCGTCCGCACCCAGGACCTGATCGCCCGCGAGCCCGGTCTGGCCGCCAGCTCGGCACCCCGGCCCGCCGCACCACCTCACGGCCGTCGAGCAGGACGGCCTCGCGCCGACGTCGTCGATCGAGTCGATGCTCGGCACGCTGGCCTGGCCGCCGGAGGTCGACGGCGCGGCGATGGCCCTCGAGCGCGTGGTCGTGCCGCCGGAGGCCGAGCGCGACCTGCCGGCCGACCCGGAGCTGGCCGTCGAGCAACTGGCCGGTCACGCCGACCGTCGAGACGTCCGCCTCGTCGTCGGAGTGCTCAGGGACGGTACGGCGATGTGCGCCCTGCGCCAGCGGCTGCACGACGACGACGCGGCCGTCGCGGTCGGCCCGGACCTGGTGCCCGGCCTGGTGCATGCCCTGCTCGCGACCCTCCAGGACGACTGAGCCGCACTCAGAGACTGAGCCTGCTAGCGACTGAGCCCTACGTGCAGGTCGGCAGGCCGAGCGCCGTGGCCGGCCGCGATCTGCTGGACGTCGAGCCGGGCATTGTGCAGCGTCGTCGATCTTGACGACCCGGAGCCCGTCCGGCACATGGCCGACGACCTCGTCGCAGTTGCTGTCCGGGGCCAGGAACCATTGCGCCCCAGCGTCTTTGGCCCCGATCATCTTTTGCGCGATGCCGCCGATCGGGCCGACCGCGCCGTCGCTCGGGTCGATCGTCCCGGTGCCCGCGATCCGCTTGCCGCCGGTGAGACTGCCCGGCGTCAGGGTGTCGTAGACCGCGAGCGCGAACATCGTGCCGGCCGACGGACCGCCCACGTCGTGGGTGTCGATCTTGACCGAGAACGGCATCCGGAACGTGATGCCCGGCGTGATCCCGAGGAAGGTCCGGTCACCGTCGCGGGTCGTCTTGGCCAGGACCGTGAGCGGCTTGCTTGCCGCGGATCAGCCCGAGCTTGAGGACGGCGCCCGGCTTGTGCTTCTCGATCGCCGAGTGCAGCTGCTCGTTGTTGGTCAGCTTGACGCCGTCGATGCTGGTGATGATGTCGCCGTCCCGCAGGACCTTGGCGGCGGGAGCGGACGCGGTACGGCTGGTCACCGTGATGATCTCCGGCACGGTGATGCCCAGCTCGCGCAGCGCCGCCGCGGCGGCGTCCTCCTGCGAGGTCGTCATGTCCTGGGCGTTCTGGGCGTCGATCTGCTGGGAGGTCTGGTTCTTCGGGAACTCCAGCTCCTCCGGGATCACCGCGTCGCTGCCGGAGAGCCAGCCCTTCACCGCGATGAACAGGTTGACGTGCGTGCCCGGGCCCGCCGT
Organism: uncultured Actinomycetota bacterium; assembly: GCA_963794535.1. Taxonomy (GTDB): domain Bacteria; phylum Actinomycetota; class Actinomycetes; order Actinomycetales; family CAVURS01; genus CAVURS01. Next base: position 309,678 of record CAWCEI010000009.1, on the reverse strand, counting down.
AGATCCGCACCGTCGTGAAGTCCAGGGCCCCGGTCGTCGGGTACGTCGGCGTGCCCGGTCACCTGGATCAGCCGCTGGCCGTCGCTCGTGCCCGAGGGCGTTCGTCGCCGGTCCCGGGCTGAGCACGGCGTAGCGCGCCGGCACGACCGCGATCACCGCCGCGCACAGCACGGCGACGAAGCCGCAGATCACGACGGCCAGGCCCGGGCCGGACGGGCGGCCGCGCAGGTTGGGCGGCGCGCCGTACTGACTCGGAGTAGTCGATGCGGCCGTAGCCGCTCACGGCAGCCCCACCCACTCGGCCTCGCCGTCGGTGAACCGCTGGTGCTTCCAGATCGGCACGGTCGACTTGAGCGTGTCGATCAGGTCCTGGGCGGCGGCGAACGCCTCGGCCCGGTGCCCGAGCTCGCCGCGACGACCGTGGCCAGGTCGCCGACCACCAGGTCACCGACCCGGTGCGTCGCCGCGAGCGCGATCACGTCGTGCCGGCCCGCGACCGCCGCGCACACGGCCGCCAGCGCCTCGGCGGCGCTCGGGTGGGCCGAGTAGCCGAGCCCCTCGACGTCGCGCCCGTCGTCCTCGGCCCGGATCGTGCCGACGAACAGCGCGATCCCGCCGGCCCGCGGGTCGCCGACCGCCGCCAGCACCTCGTCGACCGACAGCGGCGTCGTCGCGGATCGCCACCAGCCGCACCACCTCGACGCCGCTCATGAGCCACTCCCCCGCTTGCGCCGCCGACGCATCAGCGCCGCCGTGCCGACCAGGGCCACCGCGGCGCCGGCCGCGCCGAGCGCGGCGTCCTTGCGGTCGACCCGGCGGGCCGCCGACGCGCGTGCCGGCCGCGCACCTGCTCGAGCAGCACCCCCAGGCAGGTCTCGTTGTCGTACGCCGCGGTCCAGCCGGCCGCGATGCAGCCGCTCGCTCGACACCGCCCAGGGTAGGCCACGAAGGCCAGGTCGCTCGCCGGGGTCGGCAGGAGGCCCGACCCGGTGCAGGCGCTGCGCGGTGCCGAGGGCCAGCGCCGCCGGCAGCTCGATCCGCCGCATGCCGGTCAGCTCGCTCGAGCCGCTCCTGGTCGAGCGTCCCCGCCGACCCGACGGTCAGCGAGCCGTCGAGCTCATGGGTCAGTGCGGTCACGACGGCGGAGGCTACGTCATCGAAATGGCAGAACTGCCAGGCGTTTTCGCACTCCTTGACCTTGAGCAGCCGCGGCGCCTCGAAGTGCCGGCTGACGACGGTGTCGATCTCCGGGCCGACCAGACGCGGCCGGCCGCAGGACCGTGACCGACAGTCCGGGGTGCACCCGCGGCGTACGGGCCAGCACGTGCTCGACCTCGAGCAGGTCGCCCACGACGCCGGCGTCCGGAGCGGCCGCGACGGGTGCGTCGTCGGGCAGCGGCACCGGGTTGTCCGGGCTGGCGCCGAGGACCATCGCGCTGGTGACGGCCAGCAGCCGGCGGGCACCGACCGCCGCGCTCGCCGTCGCCACGGCCTGCACGGCGCGCACGGCCCGCTCGCGCCGCTGGGAGTCCTGCAGCGAGCCGGCCAGGTCGGTCGGCGCGGCCAGCAGGACGACGGCCGTGACGCCGCGCAGCTGGTCGGCGACGCCGGGCGAGGTGATGTCGCCGAGCCGCCAGGTGACCCCGTCGATCGAGCCGCGCCGCTCGTCGATGGCCACGACCCGGCCGATGCCGTCGGCCGCGACCAGGGCCTTGGCCACGGCCTCGCCGAGCGGGCTCGCGGCACCGGTCACGGCGACGTTGAGGACACTGCGCCGAGAGCGAACCGCGGAGCGAACTGGCGTCCGCGCGGAACTCACCTCGGGCCTCCGTGGTTACCTGGATACGGCGCCGGACCGCGGCGCCGACCGTCAGTGTCTCAGCAATCGATCTGAGAGCTTCGAGGACGCAGGAGCCAACGGCCATGAGCAACCGCCCGATGGGCTTCGGCCCGGCTGGTGACCAGCCCGACGAGCCGGACCGCGCCCGACGATGGCGACGAGGCCAGCGAGGCGCAGGACGCCTTCAACGAGGTCTTCGCCCAGCTGCTCGGCGGCGGCGCGGCCGGCGAGGAGATCGCCAAGGCCCTGGGCGCCGCGACCGGCGGCGCCGAGCTCGACCCCTCGACGCTGCAGGCCGTCATGAGCCAGCTCCAGACGATGATGTCGACCGCCGGCGACGGGCCGGTCAACTGGACCCTCGCCACCAACATCGCCCGGCAGACCGTCGCGGCCGCCGGCGACTCGAGCGTCGGCGGCGCGGACCGCCGGGCCGTCGAGGAGACCCTGCGACTGGCCGACCTCTGGCTCGACCCGGTCACCAGCCTGACCTCGGCCGGGGCCAAGGCGCTGACCTGGAGCCGGGCCGAGTGGGTCGAGGGCACGCTGCCGGTCTGGCAGCGCCTGGTCGAGCCGGTGGCCGAGAGCGTCGCCAACGCGATGGCCGACGTCATGAACCAGCAGGCGCCGGGCCTGGGCGGGACTGGGTGAGCTCGAGCGACCAGCCCGAGCTGGCCGGCATGGCCCAGATGGCCGAGATGGCGGCCCCGATGATCCGGCAGATGGGCGGCAGCGTCTTCGGCCTCCAGGTCGGCCAGGCGATCGGCGCCCTGGCCGGCGAGGTCGTGAGCGGCACCGAGGTCGGCCTGCCCCTGGTCCCGGCCGGCGCGGTCGCCCTGCTGCCGGACAACATCAAGGCGTTCGGCGAGGGGCTCGACGTGCCGGCCGACGAGGTGCGGCTCTACCTCGGCCTGCGCGAGTCGGCCCGGGCCCGCCTGTTCGCCCACGTGCCCTGGCTCGGCCCGCAGCTGCTCGGCGCCGTCGAGGCCTACGCCCGCGGCATCCGGATCGACTCCGACGCCATCGAGACCGCCATGCGCGAGGTCGACGGCAGCGACCCGGCCTCGATCCAGCAGGCGCTGACCGAGGGGCTGTTCGAGCCGCACAACACGCCGGCCCAGGAGGCCGCGCTGACCCGGCTCGAGACCCTGCTCGCCCTGGTCGAGGGCTGGGTCGAGCAGGTGGCCGACAGCGCCGCGACCGGACACCTCCCGCACGCCGACGCGATGCGCGAGACCGTACGCCGGCGCCGCGCGGCCGGCGGCCCGGCCGAGCACACCTTCGCCTCCCTCGTCGGGCTCGAGCTGCGCCCGCGGCGGCTGCGCGAGGCCGCGGCCCTGTGGGGCGCGCTGGCCCAGGCCCGCGGAGCCGAGGGCCGGGACGCCGTCTGGGCCCACCCGGACCTGCTGCCGACGGCCGAGGACCTCGACGACCCGACCGGGTTCGCCGCCCGGTCCGGCGACGCGGCCCAGGACAGCGCGGAGGTCGACGCCGCGATCGAGGAGCTGCTGCGCGGCGACGGTCCCGACCCGGCGTGAGCATCGGCTCCCCGCAGCACGACCTGCTCGAGTGGGCTCGGGCCGCGCTGTCGTCCTGGCCGGCCCGCGACGTCGAGCAGGCCCGGCTCCGCGCGGCCTACCTGGCCCACCTCGACGCGCACCCCGACGGGCTGTGGCGCAGCGGGCCGCCGGCCCATCTGACCGCGAGCGCCTTCGTCCTCGACCACGACCGGCGGCGGGTCCTGCTGACCCTGCATCGCAAGGGCGGCTTCTGGGTGCAGTTCGGCGGCCACCTCGAGCCCGATGACGTGACCCTGTCCGCGGCCGCTCTGCGGGAGGCGACCGAGGAGTCCGGCATCGACGGGCTGCGCGTCATCGGCCCGGCCGACCTGCACCGGCACGCCCTGCCGCCGGCGTTCGCCCCTTGCACGGAGCACCTCGACGCGGCGTACGTGCTCGAGTCGCCGTACGGCGGGCAGCCGCACGTCAGCGCGGAGAGCCTGGACGTCGCCTGGTGGCCGGTCGATGACCTGCCGGAGGCCGTCGTACCCGACCTGCCCGGCCGCCTGCACCGCATCCTCGCCGCCCTCTGAGGAACGCTCTCGGAAGCCCGAAGAAAGTTCTGGCCGAGCCTGTCGATCGCGCCGCCGGACTTCGTAGTAGGGGCAGGAGCAACCACCACACCAGCACCCGGAGGCTGACATGCGCAAGATCATCGCCACCCAGTTCGCGTCCCTCGACGGCTTCATGGACGAGCCCGGCAACTGGACCTTCCCGTTCTGGACCGACGAGATCGGGGCGTTCAAGAGCCAGGAGATGGCCGACGCCGAGGCGATGATCCTCGGCCGCAAGACCTACCAGGGGTTCGCCGCCGTATGGCCGACCGTCCCGGACGACCAGGGCGGCCGCGAGATGAACGGCATGCCCAAGTACGTCGCCTCGCGCACCCTCACCGAGTGGGAGTGGAACGCCGAGGGCCTGTCCGGCGACCTGGTCCCGGCCGTCACCGCGCTGAAGGAGACCGACGGCGGCACCCTGCTCGTCGTCGGCAGCGCCTCGGTCTTCAACGAGCTGCTCGGCGCCGGGCTGGTCGACGAGCTGCGGCTGCTGGTCTACCCGGTCATCCTGCGCGGCTCGGTGCCGCTGTTCACGGTGCCGGAGCGGGCCGACCTCACGCTGACCGAGCAGCCAGGTCTTCGCGACCGGCGTGCTCGGCCTCGTCTACTCCACCCAGACCGCTGAGAGGATCCGACCATGACGCTCTACCTGATGTCCGTCCACGGCACGCAGGCCGGCCCGGCTCCCTCGGCGGAGGAGATGCAGCAGATGTTCGCCGGCGTCGACGCCTTCAACGCCGAGCTGAAGGCCCAGGGGCACTGGGTCTTCGCCGCCGGCCTCTACCCGCCCGACACCGCGACCGTCGTCTCGGTCAAGGACGGCGAGACCGTGACGACCGACGGCCCGTACGCCGAGACCAAGGAGCACCTGGGCGGCTTCTGGGTCGTCCAGGCAGCCGACCTCGACGAGGCGCTCGACCTCGCCGCCCGGGGCAGCGTCGCCTGCCGCTGGCCGGTCGAGGTGCGGCCGATCCAGGACGACGAGGCGGCGTACGGGATCGACGGCGGCACTGACGGCGGGACCGGGGCCTGACCGCCGTCGACGCGGAGCTGATCGGCCGGGTCTTCCGCGCGGAGTCCGGCCGGTGGTCGCGACGCTGGCCCGGGTCCTCGGCAGCATCGACCTCGCCGAGGACGCCGTACAGGACGCGTTCGTCGCCGCGACCGCCACCTGGCCGGGCTCCGGCCTGCCGCCGAACCCCGGCGGCTGGATCACCACCACCGCGCGCAACCGGGCCATCGACCGGCTGCGCCGGGAGGCCAAGCGGCACGACCGACAGGTGGCCGCCGCCCGGCTGCACCAGTACGACGAGGCGAGCGTCGAGGCGCTGGCCGAGCAGGAGCTGGACCGGCAGCGCGAGACGGAGGTGGACGCCATGCAGGTGCGCGACGACCAGCTCCGGCTGATCTTCACCTGCTGCCACCCGGCGCTGGCGCCCAGCTCGCAGGTCGCCCTGACCCTGCGCCTGGTCGCCGGGCTGCAGACGCCCGAGATCGCCCGGGCCTTCCTCGTGCCGGAGCCGACCATGGCCCAGCGTCTGGTCCGGGCCAAGCGCAAGATCCAGGTCGCGCGGATCCCGCTCCGGATGCCGGACGAGGCCCATCTGCCGGACCGGCTGCGCGCGGTCCTGGCCGTCGTCTACCTGGTCTTCAACGAGGGCTACGCCGCCTCGAGCGGCCCGGACCTGGCCCGCGACGACCTGTGCGCCGAGGCCATCCGGCTGGCCCGGCTGCTGCTCGAGCTGATGCCGGACGAGCCCGAGGCGATGGGCCTGCTGGCGCTGCTGCTGCTGACCGCCTCGCGCCGGCCGGCCCGCACCGCGGCCGACGGCTCCCTCGTGCTGCTGCCCGACCAGGACCGCCGGCTCTGGGACCGCGCACTCGTCGCCGAGGGCCAGGCGCTGGTCCGGCGCTGCCTGCGCCGCGGTGCGCCCGGCCCGTTCCAGGTCCAGGCCGCCATCGCCGCGGTCCACAGCGACACCACACCGGACCCCGCCACCGGCCGGGCCGCGGACACCGACTGGGCCCAGATCGTCGCGCTCTACGACCAGCTGCTGGCCCTCACGCCGACCCCGGTCGTCGCGCTCAACCGCGCCGTCGCGGTGGCCGAGGTGGCCGGCCCGGTGGCCGCGCTGGCCGAGGTCGACCGTGCCTCGACCTGCCCGGCTACTACCTGTTCCACGCCACCCGGGCCGACCTGCTGCGCCGCGCTCGGCCGCCCGGCGAGGCCGCCGCGGCGTACCAGCTCGGCCATCGACCACGTCGCCAACGCAGACCGAGCGGGCCTACCTGGAGCAGCGCCGGGACAGCCTGAGCTTAACGGCTGGGGCTAGAGCAGGGTCGGCGGCTCGGGCGGGTTGTCGCCGGAGAACCGCGCGGCGACCTCGGCCGAGTCGTAGTCGTCGGCGCCGTCGGACTCGTCGCCGTCGGTCCGGCCCGGCTCGGTGCCGTCGGCGCCCGTCCTGCAGGTCCGCCATGTCGAGGTCGGCGGCCGCCGCCACTCCCTCGAGGTAGCCCCGGGCCCGCTCCAGCTTGGGATAGGGCTGCAGCAGGCACCAGAACCGGGCGTTGTGCGAGGGCTCGAGCAGGTGGGCCAGCTCGTGCAGCAGCACGTAGTCGACCACCCAGCCGGGCATCCCGCGCAGCCGCGAGGAGATCCGGATCGTGCCGTCCAGCGGCGTGCACGAGCCCCAGCGGCCCTGCTGGTTGTCGACCCAGCGGATCGAGACCGGGCGGGCCCGGCCGCCGAGGTACTGCCGGGAGAGCTCCTCGGCTCGCCGTACCAGGTCGCGCGAAGGGGCTTTGCGGCGGCTCTCCTGGGCGCGCAGCCGCTCGACCATGGCCGCGACCCAGCGGCGCTCCTCGGCCCGGGAGAACGACGCGGGGATCAGGACGACGATCCGCTCGCCGTCGCGATAGGCCGAGACCGTACGGCGCCGGCGACCGCTGCGGCGCACCTCGACCTCGGGCTGCGGCTCAGGCTGCGGCTCGGGCTCGGCTCGGCCGGCTGCGCGCTCGGTGCCGCCACGGGGGCCGGCGGCACCTCGGGCTCACCGAAGCCGGGCAGCACGGGCGGAGCGGACATCAAGGACGGAGCGGGCAAACCGGCAGCGGCCAGATCCGGCCCACGCGAGCCGTCCGGCCCTCCCGAGCGACGACCCCGGCGTGCGGACACGGGCCCATTGTGGCGAGGATTTTCCTCGCACAGGCGGTGGATGACGTTTGCGCAGGTCAGCAGCCTGTCGCGCGGGCCGATCCGGCCGGAGTACGACGCTTTCCACAGCTCTGTCCACCACCTGTCCACGAGGACTGCCGAGTGTTCCCCAGACCACCCACAGGCCTGTCCACCGGCCCCGCGGGCAAACCGCCGGATCTCGTTGACTCCCCGGCGGCGGGGCCCCTAGCGTCCACTCCACGAGGCCTCCGGGGCATCCGGTCCTCCCACGCTGGGGAAGGTGTGGCGGGAGCGGGTCGCCCCGGCGGCCTCGATCTTTTTGGACCAGAACGCACCAGACCTCACCAAACGGAGGGTTGTCGAAACGCCAGCACGGGACCCGCGTGCGCCGAGCACGAGCCGTGCTGGGTTAGGGTGAGTTCCGGTCCTGCGCCGTGGGCATAGCAAAGCCCACTCAAGCCGTGGGGCCACGTGCGCCGGGGTGCACGACCAGACCACGGCACCTGAGGGCGACGGGGCCCACGATCCAACCAACGAGGAGATGCGAGATGGCGGACACCGCCGAGACGTACAAGGGCGAGTTCTACTGCGTGAAGTGCAAGGCGAAGCGAGAGGCCGAGGGCCGCGTCGTCGAGACGAACGGCCGCCGGATGGCCAAGGGCACCTGCCCGGTCTGCGGCACCAACCTCAACCGCATCCTCGGCAAGGCCTGACCCAGCACCCGGTCCAGGCTTGACCAGGAGGACAGCAGCACAGCAGTCAGCTCGAACACGGGCGGTCATCAGGGAACAGGGTCCCTGGCGGCCGCCCGTCGCTGTGCCCCGGTTGGCCGTGCGCCCGGCTGTCCCTGTGGACAGCCGGTGGGCGGCGCTGCTGCGCTGACACGCTGCGGCGATGTCGACGTCACGAGCGGCCCGGCCGCAGATCAAGCCCGGCCTGCGCCGGGTCTGGCGGGACGCCGCAACGATCCAGATCGGCCTGACCCCGGACCTCGGCGTCATCGTGACCGGGCTCGAACCCGGCGAGGCGGCGCTGGTCGAGCAGCTCGACGGCACCCACCGGCTCAGTGACCTCAAGACCTGGGCCGCTGCGCACGGGCTCGAACCGGCCCGGGTCGCCGCCGCTGCTCGACCTGCTGGCCGCCGCCGGCGTGCTCACCGGGCCGCCGACCGACCGGGCCCACCTGCACCAGCTCGGCGACGACAGCGCCTCCGACGGCACCGACCGTGGCGACCGGTCGGGCCGGACGCCCTGGCCTGGTCGGTCGTCTACCCGGACGGCGGGGACGGCTTCGAGCTGCTGGCCCAGCGCCGCCGCCAGCGGGTGCTGGTCGTCGGCCGGGGCCGGCTGGCGAGCGCCGTGCACGACGCCGTACGCCGCACCGGAGCCCGCCTCTGCGTCCGGCCAGATCTGACCGACCACAACGACATCGCCGACCCGGGCAGCCGTCGTACCGGCTGGTCCTGCTCGTCGGCGAGGACGCCGTCGGGGCCGGCGCCGGGGCGATCCTGCTCGGCACGGCGCACGCCCACCTGGCGGTCGTCGGCGGCGCCGACCGGGCCAGCGTCGGCCCGCTGGTCGTGCCCGGCCGCTCGGCCTGTCTGCGCTGCGTCGAGCTGCATCGCACCGACCGCGACCCGGCCTGGCCGACCGTCGCGGCCCAGCTCGGGGTGCCACCGGCGGCGGCGCGGGGCGAGTCGAGCCTGACCGAGCTGGTCGCCGCCCTGGCCGCGCTCCAGGTCGCCTGCTGGGTCGACCAACGGCGTACGCCGGCCAGCGTCGGCGCCACCCTCACGGTCACGCTCCCCGACGGCCTGACCAGCCGGCACGCCTGGACCCGGCACCCGCGCTGCGGCTGCGCCTGGCTCGCTGCATCGGTTCCAACCGCCGAACGGCCAGCGCAACTCGCGGAACAGGCGACAATGGGCGGGTGGCCGACCTCCCCCGCCGCGCGGTGACGCGCAGCGCCCGTCTCGCGAGCCTGCCGTTGGGCTTCGCCGGCCGTACGGCGATCGGCCTGGGCAAGCGCGTCGGCGGCCGGCCGGCCGAGGCCGTCGCCGCCGAGGTCCAGCAGCGCACCGCCGAGCAGCTGTTCAAGGTGCTCGGCGAGCTCAAGGGCGGGGCGATGAAGTTCGGCCAGGCGCTCTCGGTCTTCGAGGCGGCCCTGCCGGAGGAGCTGGCCGGGCCGTACCGCGCCACGCTGGTCAAGCTGCAGGACGCCGCGCCGCCGATGCCGGCCGCCACGGTGCACGCGGTGCTGGCCGAGGACCTCGGCCCGCGCTGGCGCCAGCGGTTCCAGTCGTTCGAGGACTTCCCGGCCGCCGCTGCGTCGATCGGCCAGGTGCACCGCGCGGTCTGGAAGGACGGGCGCGACGTCGCGGTCAAGGTGCAGTACCCCGGCGCCGGGCCGGCGCTGATCAGCGACCTGAACCAGGTCGCGCGGGTGGCCCGGGTCGCGGCCGGCTGGATCCCCGGCCTGGACATCAAGCCGATCATGGACGAGCTCAAGGCCCGGGTCAGCGAGGAGCTGGACTACAAGCTGGAGGCCAAGTCGCAGGCGGCCTTCGCCAAGGCGTTCGCCGGGCACCCGCGGTTCGCCGTACCGGCCGTCATCGCCTCCGGCGAGCGGGTCATCGTCGCGGAGTGGCTCGAGGGCCGGCCGCTGTCCCGGCTGATCTCCTCCGGGACCCAGGCCGAGCGGGACGCGGCAGCGGCGCTGTACCTGGAGTTCCTGCTGGCCGGGCCGCGAGCAGGCCAAGCTGCTGCACGCCGACCCGCACCCGGGCAACTACCGGATGACGCCGGACGGGCGGCTCGGGATCCTGGACTTCGGCGCCGTCAACCGGCTGCCCAAGGGCCTGCCGCCGGAGACCGGGCGGCTGCTGTCGATCGCGATGCGCGGCGACGGCGAGTCGGTGGTGGCGGGGCTGCGCGAGGAGGGCTTCATCAAGTCCTCGATCGACATCGACGGCGACGCGCTGCTGGGCTACCTGCGGCCGTTCATGGAGCCGCTGCTGGTGCCGACCGGTTCCAGTTCACCCGGGCCTGGCTGCGCGGGCTGTTCCAGCACGTGCACGACCCGCGGCGGCCGCAGTGGGCGGTGGGGCTCAAGCTCAACCTGCCCCCGTCGTACCTGCTGATCCACCGGGTCTGGCTCGGCGGCATCGGCGTGCTCTGCCAGCTCGAGGGCGAGGTGCCGGCCCGGGAGATCCTGGCCGCCAACCTGCCCGGCCTCGACCTCCCCCCGCTCTGACTCCGTTTTCGCGCGTCGTGCTCCCCAGAACGCGCAATGCTCCCGTTAGCCCGGTGATCGCCCCTGATCGGGGTCAGATCACCGGGCTAACGGGAGCAAGGCCGCTTGTGGCGGGGCACCGTGGGCCTCAGGCCCGCAAGGCGACCAGCCGGCGGTGGGCTCGCTCACTTGCCGCCTGAGCCCGACGAGCCCGGCGCTCGGCGCGGGCCAGGACCGCCAGCCGACGAGCCGCACGCGACTCCTGGGCCAGGTCCTGCAGGTGCTGTTGATGGGCTCGGGCCAGGTCCTGATACATCAAGTTACTCATGTCAAACTCCTTGTCTAGCAATGCTTTTGGTGTGGATCATCTCTGGTTGTTCTGCGTGATCTGGACTCAGCGGATGCGAGCGCGGGTCGTCATGCGGCGACCTCGCTCTTCCGGGGCCGGCCGCGCGGCCGCTTGCGCGGCACGACGACGCCCTGGATGAAGAGCTCGCCACCCCAGACGCCCCAGGGCTCGCTGCGCTCCATGGCCCCGACGAGGCAGGCCTCCCGCGCCGGGCACAGCCGGCACAGAGACTTCGCCTCCTCGACCTGGGCGGGGAGCTCGGCGAACCAGAGCTCGGCGTCGTACGCCCGGCAGGGGATCTCGCTGCGCGCCGCAACCTCGTCGACCTCGGGGTCAACCAGTGCGTCGAGCAGAGCCGAGAGCTGCATCGGGGTCACCTCCATCTTTCGTCTCAAGCCGACCCGCTGTAGCGGATCGTTGTTTTCAACCGGGTGAGTTGGTGTGTGAACTTGTCTGTCCGTGGTGCTGATCTGCGGCTGGACAACGAAAAGGCCGCGGATCCCGGGTCTCGGGTTCCGCGGCCTGAAGGTGACCGGTCGATGGTGCTAGACCGGGGGGCTCCAGGTGAGGTAACCCGAGGTGGGGGCCTTGTCCGTGACATCCGTCTGCGGCATGCCATAGCCGAGGGCAAGGCCCGAGGTCGTGGCAGTCGCGAAGCTGGCGGAAGACACAGTGGTCCCCTGGACGGTGGCGGTGAAGGACCGCGGGGATCACCGGACGGACACGCGAGAAGGCGCGCCCGGAGGTCTCGCTGCAGCTCGAGTGCATGTCCTGCACCGCCAGCGCGATGATGTTCTCCACGACGCACCTCCTCTCGTTCACTCGTCACGGGTCCGCCCTTCGGGCGGCACCTCGGACAGAGTAGGGGAGGCGCTGGGACGCGCACAACGCATTTATCGCCGGACTTGTCTTCCGTCGCCAGATCGTGACTTCAGACCGGCTCCGGGCCGGGATCCTTCCCGTCGGAGGCCCCTCGTGGCTCCTCCGGTCGCCGAGCAGGGCCAGGACCGCCGGACCGTAACGCTCCAGCTTGGTCGCCCCGACCCCGGCGATGCCGGCCAGCTCGCCCAGGGTGGCCGGGCGGGTCTCCGCGATCGCGGTCAGGGTCGCGTCGGTGAAGACGACGTACGCCGGGACCTTGGCCTCGCCGGCCGTCTCCAGCCGCCACGCGCGCAGCGCCTCGAAGGTCGTCTCGTCGTAGGTCGGCGGGCAGGCCGAGCACCGGCCGACCTTGCGCTCGGCGCCGGTCATCAGGGCCCGGCCGCAGGTCCGGCAGGTCGTCGGCATGGGTCGGCCCTTGCTGCGCCGGCTGCCCGAACCCGTTGGGCCAGAACGACTTTCGTCGATTCCAGGGTCGACTCGGTCGCAGCCCGTCGAGGAACCGCGACGGCTTGCGGCTGGCCCGGCCGCCCGGCGTACGGGCTCGGGCCCAGGACAGGGCCAGGTGCTCGCGGGCCCGGGTCACGCCGACGTACAGGAGCCGGCGCTCCTCCTCGACGGCGGTGACGCCCTCGGCGAAGCTGATCGGCAGCAGCCCCTCGGTCAGCCCGACGAGGAAGACGGCGTCCCACTCCAGGCCCTTGGCGGCGTGCAGCGACGCCAGGGTGACCCCTTCGACGGTCGGGGCGTGCTGGGCCGCGGCCCGCTCGTCGAGCTCGGTCACCAGGTCGCCCAGCGTCGCGCTCCGGCCGGGCCGCGGCCAGCTCGTCGGCCAGGGCGGCCAGCGCCTGCAGCGACTCCCAGCGCTCGCGGACCGCGCCGGTGCCGGCCGGCGGCTCGACCGACCAGCCGGCGGAGGACAGGGCGTCGCGAGTCGCCGCGCCCAGCGGCTCGGCCGCGTCGGCGGACCGGGCCGCGCCGCGCAGCAGGACGATCGCGTCGCGCACCTCGCGGCGGGCGAAGAACCGCTCCCCGCCGCGCAGCACGTAGGGCACGCCGGCCTCGGCGAGCGCCTGCTCCAGCGGCTCGGACTGCGCGTTGGTGCGGTAGAGCACGGCGATCTCGCTGGCCCGGGTGCCGTCGGCGACCAGCTTGGCCGCGGCGGTCGCGACCCCCGCCGGCCTCGGCGACGTCATCGGCGTAGGACGTGAACTGCGGCTCCGGCCCGGGCGGGCGCTGGGCCACCAGCTCGAGCCGGGCCGACCGGGCCAGGCCGCCGGCCCGGGCCAGGACACCGTTGGCCAGGTGCACGACCTGGGGCGTCGAGCGGTAGTCCCGCACCAGCTTGACCACCCGCGCCTGCGGGTAGCGGCGGGCGAAGCCGAGCAGGTGCTGCGGGCTGGCGCCGGTGAACGAGTAGATCGTCTGGGCCGCGTCGCCGACGACGCAGAGCTCCTCGCGGCCGCCGAGCCACAGGTCGAGCAGGCGCTGCTGGAGCGGGTTGACGTCCTGGTACTCGTCGACGACGAAGTGCCGGTACTGCTCGCGCACCGTCGCGGCGATCTGCGGGTTGTCCTGCAGCACCCCGGCCGTGACCAGCAGGACGTCCTCGAAGTCGATCACGCCGCGCTCGACCTTGGCCTGCTCGTAGCCCTCGAGCAGCCGCGCGACCGTCGTCGCGTCGAGGCCGGCCGGGTCGCGGCCCGCCGTCCGGGCCGCCGCGGCGTAGGTCTCCGGCGTGAGCAGGCTGACCTTGGCCCACTCGACCTCGGCGGCCAGGTCGCGGACCGCGGCCCGGTCGACGGGCAGCCGCAGCCGCGAGGCCGCCTCGGCGACCAGCCCGGCCTTGTGCGGCAGCACCTCGGGGGCCGCACCGCCGATGGCCTGCGGCCAGAAGTAGTGCAGCTGGCGCAGCGCGGCCGCGTGGAAGGTGCGGGCCTGGACCCCGGAGACGCCGAGGTCGCGCAGCCGCGAGCGCATCTCCCCCGCGGCGCGGGCGGTGAAGGTGACCGCGAGCACCCGCTGGGGGGCGAACACCCCGGAGCTGCACGCCGTACGCGATCCGGTGGGTGATCGCCCGGGTCTTGCCGGTGCCCGCCCCGGCGAGCACGCACAGCGGCCCGGTGAGGCTGGTGGCGACCTCCCGCTGCTCGGGGTCGAGCGCCTCGAGGATCGGCGTCGCTGGACATCGCGGCCATCCTCGTCAGCCCAGTGCGACAGTGGACCTCAGGAAGATCCCCAGAGGCGCCGATGTTCTGCGCCGAGAGATACTGGTCGTTGACCGGTCAACCAAACCGAGGAGCCTCCCGCAATGCCGCAGAACCCCGCAACCGGGACCGTCACGATGTACTCGACGACCTGGTGCGGCTACTGCCGCCGGCTGAAGACGCTGCTGGACCGCGAGGGCATCGGCTACACCGAGGTCAACATCGAGGAGGACCCGGAGTCCGCGGACTTCGTGATGAGCATCAACGGCGGCAACCAGACCGTGCCGACGGTGGTCTTCCCGGACGGCTCGGCCGCGACCAACCCGACCCTGCAGGACGTCATGGCCCGGCTGGCCGCCTGACCCTGAAGGTCACCCCGCTCTCGACCGCCGCCCTGGCCACTCTCGTGGCCGAGGCGGCGGTTTCGTCGTCCCTGGTCGCGCGGCCGCCGGCGGACCCGGCGTACGGCGTGCGGGTCGGGGTCGACGGGGCGCTCGCCGCTGACACCGCCGCCCTGGCCGACGCGGTGGCGGGTCGGTCGGCGCGGCCGGCCGGCCGGTCGCCCGGGTCAGCCGGGAGGACTTCCTGCGGCCCGCGGTCGGTCCGGCTCGAGCTCGGCGCCGGCGACCCGGACGCCGGGCTGGGAGCGCTGGTACGACGACGGGGCGCTGCGGCGCGAGGTCCTCGACCCGCTCGGGCCGGATGCCCGGCCGGACGCCGCGATGACCTGGCTGCCGGCGCTGTGGGACGAGGCCCGGGACCGCTCGGTGCGGGCCGTCGCGGTCGGCTGGCCGCGCCCGGGACCGTCGTCGTGGTGTCGCGGGCCGTACCTGCTGCGCTGGGAGCTGGCCGACGCGTTCGACCTCGTCGTCCACCTCGAGACCTCGCCCGCGGCGCTGGCCCGCCGCATGCCCGGCCGGCGACCTGGACCGGGTGGCCGGGTCGTGGCTGCGCTACGTCGAGGAGACCGCGCCGGCCGAGCGCGCGTCGTACGTCGTCCGGCTCGAGGACCCGCGCCACCCCGCCCTCGTCACCCCCTGACGCCTCCGCGTCCCCGCGCGGGTCAGGTGAGGGGGCGGGCTTGGCCGACGAGCCAGTCGTCGCCGTCGGGCCGGATCTCGGCGGCCCAGCCCAGCGTGGCCAGCCGGGCCGCGAGCTCGTCCGGCTCGAGGTAGACCTTGACCAGCCGATGGGTCGACCCGTCGCGCAACGCCCGCCGGACGGTCTCCGGGCCGGCGGTCGACGGCTCCTCCTTGGCCGCCTGCCAGGCCGGCTCGTCGACGAAGGCGACCCGCCCGCCGGGCGACAGCCACGACCGCAGCCGGGCGAAGAACGCCGGCACCTGCTCAGTCGGCACGTGCGACAACCAGAAGCCGAAGAACACCAGGTCGTAGCGCCCCGGCGGCTCCCACGCGAACAGGTCGACGACGTCGAACCGGACCGTCGCCGGACAGCGGGCGCGGGCGATCGCCAGTGCCTCCGGCGAGGCGTCGACGGCGAGCAGGTCGCTCGCCCGGCCGGCCAGGGCTCGGGTCCAGGCGCCCGTCCCGCAGGCCAGCTCCAGCACCGACCCACCCACGTCGAGGCGCGGTCACGATCCGCTCGATCCGCGCCGCCGCTGCGTCGACATCGCCGTACGACGTCTCGTCGTACTCCGCTGCCCGCTCGCGGTAGTAGGCGATCTGCTCAGCCAGGAGGTCGTCGGTCACGTCGGGGTCACGACGAGGAGGAGGTCGCCGCCCTCGACCTGCGCGACCTTGGCCAGCGCCAGCCGGGAGACGGTGCCCGCGACCGGCGTCGTGATCGAGGCCTCCATCTTCATCGCCTCGATGGTGGCGACGGTCTGCCCGGCGCTCACCGGGTCACCCTCGGCGACGCCCAGCGTCACGACCCCGCCGAACGGCGCCGCGACCTGTCCGGCGACCGCCGGGTCGGCCTTCTCCGTGGCCGGTACGGCGCTGGCGACCGCGCGGTCGCGCACCTGGACCGGACGGAGCTGGCCGTTGAGCGTGCACATCACCGTGCGCAGCCCGCGCTCGTCCGGCTCGCTGATCGCCTCGAGCCCGGCGAACAGCCGCACGCCCTCCTCGAGGACGATCTCGTGCTCCTCGCCCGGGCGCAGGCCGTAGAGGTACTCCAGGGTCGGCAGGACCGTCAGGTCGCCGTACTGCGCCTGCGACTCGGCGAGGTCCCGGCTCGGGTCCGGGGAAGAGCAGCCGGTTGAGTGTCCGGCGCGGCTCGGCGGCCAGGGCGCTCGGCCTCGTCGGCGGTCAGCTCGTCTCCCGCGGCTTGGGTGTGCGACCGGCCAAAGCCTTGCTGCGGAACGGCTCTGGCCATCCGCCGGGCGGGTCGCCGAGCTCGCCGGAGAGGAAGCCGATGACCGAGTCGGGGATGTCGAACTTCGCCGGGTCCGCGGCGAACTCGGCCGGGTCGGCACCGACCGCGACCAGGTGCAGGGCCAGGTCGCCGACCACCTTGCTGCTCGGCGTGACCTTGACGATGTGGCCGAGGATGCGGTCGGCCGCGGCGTACATGTCCTCGATCTGCTCGAACTTCTCGCCCAGCCCGAGCGCGATCGCCTGCTGGCGCAGGTTGGACAGCTGGCCGCCGGGGATCTCGTGGACATAGACCCGGCCGGTCGGCGCGGGCACTCCGGACTCGAACGGCGCGTAGAGCCGCCGGACCGACTCCCAGTAGGGCTCCAGCGCCATGACCGCCGCGATGTCGAGGCCGGTCTCGCGCGCGCCGTGGTCGGTGGCCGCGACGAGGGCCGTCATCGACGGCTGGCTGGTCGTGCCCGACATCGGCGCGCTCGCCGCGTCGACGGCGTCGACGCCGGCGTCGATGGCGGAGAGCAGCGTGGCGAGCTGGCCGCCGGCCGTGTCGTGGGTGTGCAGGTGGACCGGCAGGTCGAACCGGTCGCGCAGCGCCGTCACGAGCGTGCGAGCGGCCGGCGCCCGGAGCAGCCCGGCCATGTCCTTGATCGCCAGGACGTGGGCCCCGGCGGCCACGATCCGGTCGGCCAGCCCGAGGTAGTAGTCCAGCGTGTAGAGCCGCTCTCCCGGGTCGGAGAGGTCGCCGGTGTAGCAGAGCGCCACCTCGGCGACCGCTGTGCCGGTCGCCCGGACGGCCTGGATCGCCGGCCGCATCTGCTCGACGTCGTTGAGCGCGTCGAAGATCCGGAAGACGTCGATCCCGGTCGAAGCCGCCTCCGCCACAAAGGAATCCGTGACCTCAGTGGGGTACGGCGTGTAGCCGACGGTGTTGCGCCCGCGCAGCAACATCTGCAGACAGAGGTTGGGCATCGCCTCGCGCAGAGCGGCCAGCCGCTCCCACGGGTCCTCGGCCAGGAACCGCAAGGCAACGTCGTACGTCGCACCACCCCAGGCCTCGACACTCCACAGCTGCGGGGTCAGCCGGGCCACGTGGCCCGGCGACGGCCAGCAGGTCCCTGGTGCGGACCCGGGTCGCGAGCAGCGACTGATGCGCGTCGCGGAAGGTCGTGTCGGTGACGCGGACCCCGGACTCCGCCCGCAGATGGGCGGCGAACGCCTCAGGACCTATGTCCCGCAACAGATCCCGGCTCCCGGGCGGCGGTGGCGCGTCGGCGGCCGCGCCCAGGTCCGGCAGCTTGGTCGCCGGCTCGAGACTGGCCCGCGGCTCGCCGTACGGCTGGTTGACCGTCACGTCGGCGAGGTAGGTGAGCAGCTTGGTGCCGCGGTCGGCACTGGCCCGAGCGGTCAGCAGCTCCGGGTGGGTCTCGATGAACGAGGTCGTGACGCCGCCCGCGTTGAAGTCCGGGTCGTCCAGAACCCCTTGCAGGAAGGGGATGTTCGTCGCCACGCCGCGGATCCGGAACTCGGCGACGGCCCGCCGGGCCCGCGCCACGGCGGACGGGAAGTCGCG
This sequence comes from uncultured Actinomycetota bacterium, assembly GCA_963794535.1. Classification (GTDB taxonomy): domain Bacteria; phylum Actinomycetota; class Actinomycetes; order Actinomycetales; family CAVURS01; genus CAVURS01. The sequence goes on along the minus strand of CAWCEI010000009.1, from coordinate 291,977 downwards.
GCCGCGACAGGTCAGCTTGGTCAGCAGCGAGTCGAAGTGGGCGCTGACCTCGGCGCCGGAGAACGTCGTACCGCCGTCGAGTCGCACACCCGGCCCCGCCGGGCGAGCGGTAGGCCGTGATCTTGCCCGTGTCGGGGCGGAAGCCGTTGGCCGGGTCCTCGGTGGTGATCCGGCACTGCAGAGCGGCCCCGCGGACGCGAATCTCGCTCTGCCGCAACCCGATTCCCTCAAGCGTCTCCCCCGACGCGATCCGCATCTGCGACTGCACCAGGTCGACGTCGGTGACCTCCTCGGTCACGGTGTGCTCGACCTGGATCCGCGGGTTCATCTCGATGAAGACGTGCCGCCCGGCCGGGTCGACCAGGAACTCGACCGTCCCCGCGTTGACGTAGCCGATGCGCCGCGCGAAGGCCACGGCATCGGCGCAGATACGTTCGCGCAGAGCGGGATCCAGGTGCGGGGCCGGGGCGATCTCGATGACCTTCTGATGCCGGCGCTGCACCGAGCAGTCGCGCTCGAACAGGTGGATCACGTCGCCGGTGGCATCGGCCAGGATCTGCACCTCGATATGCCGCGGCTCGATCACGGCCTGCTCGAGGAAGACCGTCGGGTCGCCGAAGGCCGACTCCGCCTCACGCATCGCGACCTCGACCGCGGCCTGGAGCTCCTCCGGCCGCGCGACCCGGCGCATGCCCCGGCCCCCGCCACCGGCCACCGCCTTGACGAAGACCGGGAACTGCAGCCCCTCGGCCCGCCGCATGATCTCGGCGACGTCGGCCGATGGGGCCACGCTCTCCAGGACCGGCACCCCGGCCTCGCGGGCCGCGGCGATCGCGGTCGCCTTGTTGCCCGTCAGGTGCAGCACCGCCGGCGGCGGCCCGATGAACGTGATGCCCTCGCGCTCGCACGCCTCGGCGAGCAGCGGGTTCTCGGACAGGAAGCCGTAGCCCGGATAGACCGCGTCCGCCCCCGCCTGCAGCGCCGCGCCGACGATCGCCTCGGGGTCGAGGTAGGCCCGCACCGGGTGCCCGCGCTCGCCGATCTCGTACGCCGCGTCGGCCTTCAGCCGGTGCTCGGAGTTGCGGTCCTCCCACGGGAAGACCGCGACCGTCCGGGCGCCCAGCTCATAGGCCGCGCGGAACGCCCGCACGGCGATCTCGCCGCGGTTGGCCACCAGCACGGTGCGGAACACGAGACAAGGATCGGGCCTACGGCGCGCAGGCGTGCGGATCCGTCCACCAGTCGAAACAAGCTCGTGACCCATCCATCATCAACAAGGTCACCCCGAGGGCCGGGCATCACGCCAGATATAGGCCGCGGCAACTGAGCCGAGCAACGCTGCACTGATCAGGGCGGTGGCCGGGGCGACGTGCGACCCGGCTCGCGCACGGTCTTCCTGCACTCCGACGGGCTCCCCGGACTCTTCGGCCATCCGGCGACGCTGGCCCGGGCCGAGGCCGCCCTCACCCCGCCGGCCCGCATTGAGGCAACGGCGCGTCATATCTGACGCAGAGTTGCCTCATTGTGGGGGCACGCCCCGGATGGCAGGCTCCAGCCGTGGACCACTGGAGCGCGGACTGGCTGCCGGTCGACAGCCGGGACCAGTCGTGCGCGTTCTGCGGCGGCCCGGACGTCGTGTGGGTGCATCCGCTGGACCGCCGGCTGGTGACCTACCGGGTCTATGGCAAGGGGCACACCCTCCCGGGTTACTGGACGACGTGCGACCCGTGCGAACACCGTTACCTCGCCGGCGAGGACGACGCCCTGGTTGCCCTCATGCGGGCGTCGGGCGGGTTCGGGGCGGACCTGCTGGACGAGCACGTCGACGAGGTGCTGCGGCAGCCGCTTGAGGTCTTCCGCCGGGCCGACCTCGGGGCGCGGCCCCTTCCGGCAACCGAACGCCCGATCTCAGCTCGCCGGCTGGCCGCCAGGTCTCCGAGCCGGGCGAGACGGCGATCGGGCCGCCGTACCAGTCCTCGATCAGCCGTCGCGAGATCGACATCGAGGGCGAGATGACCAGCTCACCGGACGCGATCGCGGCGTCCATCGACTCCCGGCTGAACCAGCGCGCGTCGTCGACCTCGGCGCCGTCGACCCGGATCTCGGTCGTCGTCGCATAGGCCCGGAAGCCGAGCATGATCGACGCCGGGAACGGCCAGGGCTGGCTCCCGCGGTAGATCACCTCGCCGATCTCGATCCCGACCTCCTCGCCGACCTCGCGTCGTACGGCTGCCTCGAGCGACTCCCCCGGCTCGACGAACCCGGCCAGCGTGGACATCCGGCCCGCGGGCCAGATCGTGCCGTGGCCGAGCAGCAGCCGGTCGTCGTCGTCGACGACCGCCATGATCACGGCCGGGTCGGTGCGCGGGTAGTGCTCGCTGCCCTCGCGCGTGCACACCCGGGTCCAGCCGGCCTGGGCGGACTCCGTGGGCGCACCGCAGCGCGGGCAGTGGGTGTGACCGGCATGCCAGTTCGACAGCGAAACCGCCTCGGCCAGAAGGTTGCCCGACTGGTCATCCAGCTCCGTGCCGACATCGCGCAGGGTCACCCAGCCCTCCCCCGGAGTGCTGCCCCGTACGACGACGTACGACGTGCCCGCGTCGTCGTCCCCGAGGTAGGCCGCGTCGGCCGGGTCGTCGGCGATGCTCGGCTCGCGCAGCATCAGCTGGTGACCGGCGTCCACCGGGGTCCGGCCGTCGGCGACGTCGAGCACCCGCGTCGCCGGCTCGCCGAGCAGCCGGGTCAGCAGGTCGGGGTCGGCCCGCAGCTCGCCGCGACGCACCAGGACGGATCGGGACAGGGCGAGGTGGGCGAGAGGCGGACCAAGTCCGTCGCGGGTCTGCACGCCTCCACGATAGGAGCGCGTGTGCGGCCTACGGTGGACCGGTGACCCGCTCGCCGACCACGCTCGCCGCCTTGGCCAGCGCCGCTGTGCGCGGGCTCAACCCCACCCGGGTCGAGTCGCAGCCCGCCGACCTGCACTCCGACTACGACGTGGCGTTCGTCGACGACGACCGAGGGATGCGCTGGGTGGTCCGTGCCCCGCGGCGCACGGCGGCTGCGCTCTCGCTCGAGGCCGAGGCCCGCGTGCTGGCTGAGCTGCGCCGCCGGCTGCCGGTCGCGGTGCCCGACCCGGTGGGTTTCGTGGCCCTCCCCGAGGGCGGCCGCGCCGTTATCTACCCGTACCTGGCCGGTACGCCGATGGTGACCGGCGACCTCGAGTCGGGCACGGGCCTGGCGGTCGAGATCGGCCGGATCATCGGGGCGCTGCACGAAGTGCCGCCGGAGGTCTTCGACGAGGCCGGGGTCCCGGCGTACTCCGCGGACGACTACCGCCAGCGGCGCATGGCCGAGCTCGACATCGCTGCCGGGGGTGGTGACCTGCCGGCCGCTCTGCTGGCCCGCTGGGAGCGCCAGCTCGAGGACGTCAGCCTCTGGAAGTTCGTGGCCACGCCGATCCATGGGGACCTCGCCGCCGCGCACGTGCTGATCGACCGGGTCGGTGCGCGCGGGCCGGTCCATGCGCGGGTCAGCGGCGTGACCGACTGGGGCGAGGCGTGCGTCGCCGACCCGGCCGACGACCTGGCGTGGGTTGCGCTCAGCACTGACGACCGGGCGGTCGACACGGTGCTCGAGGCCTATGCGATGGCCCGGCGGGAACAGCCCGACCGCCATCTGCTGGACCGGGCCCGGCTGGCCGGCGAGCTGGCCCTCGTGCGCTGGCTCAACGCCGGCATGGCCGCCGACGACAGCGAGATCGTCGACGAGGCGCACCAGGCGATCCGCAGCCTGGCCTACCGGCTCGATACCGCCGTACCGCTGGCCGAGTAGGCACTGGGTGCTGCGGCTGGCGTCGTACAACGTGCAGTCCGGGCGGGGGGCGACCGGTGGCTACGACCCGGCCGCACTGGCTCGGAGCGTCGCGGCTCTGGACGCGGATTTCGTTGCGCTGCAAGAGATCGACCACATCCAGCCTCGCTCCGGCGGCGTCGACCAGCTGTCCGATCTGGTGACCGCCCTCGGCGCGGGCGGCGAGGGGTGGACCGGCCATTTCCTGCCGACAGTCATCGGCTCGCCCGGCGTCACGCGGGCCTGGACACCGGCGACCGATCCCGACGTGCCGGCGGGCGCCTCGGCGTACGGGATCGCGATCGTGACCCGGCTGCCGGTGCACGCCTGGCACTCGTTGCGGCTGGGGTCGTTCTGGGGCCGGCTGCCGATGCTCGTGCCGACGCCTCGTGGGCGCATGCTGCCGCTGCTCGTGCCGGACGAGCCACGGGCCGTCCTGGCCGCCGTCGTCGAGACCGAGCTCGGGCTGATGACTCTGCTGGGCGCGCACCTGTCGTTCCTGCCGGTGCGCGCGGGGCGTCAGCTGCGGCGGGTCGTGACCTGGTCGCGGGCGCTGCCCGGCCCGCGGGTGCTGCTGGGCGACCTCAACCTGCCGGGTCCGCTGCCGGCTCGGCTGTCCGGCTGGCAACGGCTGGCGGACCAGCCGACCTTCCCGGCGCACGACCCGCGGACCCAGCTCGACCACGCCCTCGCGGATGGGCTCGAGCGGGTGCACGGGGTCGCGGTGCGCACGGTGCGCGGCGAGGTTTCCGACCACCGCGCCCTCGTGGTCGACCTGCACCGCTGAGCGTCTGGCAGCCTGGGTCTCGTGACTCGTCCCGAGCTCCGCAACCCGCCCAAACCGGCTCCGGGCGACCGGATCGCCGTGGTCTCGCCTGGCGCCGGGCTGCCCGGCCTGTTCCCGGCGCCGTACGAGCTCGGCCTGCGGCGGCTGCGCGAGGACTTCGGTCTCGAGCCGGTGGAGTATCCGTCGACCCGGGTCATGGGCGCGTCGCCCCAGGCCCGAGCCGACGACATTCACGCTGCCTTCGCCGACCCGTCGATCCGGGCGGTCATGGCGTCCATCGGCGGCGACGACCAGATCAAGGTGCTGCGTCACCTCGACCCAGACCTGTTGCGGGACAACGCAAAACCGTTCTTCGGCTTCAGCGACAACACCAACCTGCTGCACTTCCTCTGGGGCTTGGGCATCGTCGGCTTCCACGGCGCCTCGGTCATGGCGCCGCTGGGCCGGGGCGGTGCGCTGCACCCGATGACCCGTGAGTCGCTGCACCGGGCGTTGTTCACGACCGGCCCCTACGAGCTCGCGCCGAGCGCGTCGTACAACGACGTCGACCGACCCTGGGACCAGCCGGCGACGCTCGAGACGGAGCCCGCGATGCTGCCCTGCGCGGGCTGGACCTGGCGCGGCCGGGCCGAGCGGGTCGAGGGACTGTCGTGGGGTGGCAACCTGGAGATCATCGACTGGCAGCTGCGGGCGAACCGCTACATCCATCCCGTCGACGACTACGCCGGGTCGGTCCTGGTCATCGAGACCTCGGAGGAGCTGCCCGACGCGACCTACGTCTACCGGGTGCTGATGGGCATGGGTGAGCGTGGGCTGCTCGGCCAGTTCGCGGCCGTCATGGTCGGCCGGGCCAAGGCCTGGTCGTTCGAGTCCCCGCTCGACGAGCCGGCCAAGCAGGCGTACGCCGAACAGCAGCGGGCCGCGATCAGCCGGGCGCTGGACGAGTACAACCCTGACGTACCAACGGTTTTCGACGTCGACCTGGGCCACACCGACCCGCAGGTCGTCATCCCCCACGGCGGCCCGGTCGTCGTCGACGGAGCGGCCCGCCGGCTCATCGTCACCTACTGAGCGGCCTCGCCCGTCACGAGTGCCGTGAGCGCCGTCTCGTCGAGCAGGTCGACCGGGCGCACCGTCGTCCCGCTCGCCGCGTAGAAGAACGCCGCCCCGACCCGGTCGACCGACACGCCCTGCAGCCGGGCCCAAGCCAGCCGGTACGCCGCGAGCTGGACCGCCCGGGCGGTGGCCGCGGCCCCGTGCGGCTCCGCCCCGGTCTTCCAGTCGACGACGTCCCAGCGCGGGTCGTCGGGGTCCGAGCCGACCGGGAAGACGGCGTCGATCCGGCCCCGGATGACCGTGCCGGCGACCGGCGTCTCGATCGCGACCTCGATCTCGGCCGGTGTCCGGTCGGCCCACTCGCTGTCGAGGAAGTTGGCTTGCAGCTGGGGCAGCAGGTCGTCGGCGGCCGGCGCCTCGTCGGCCGACCCGGGCAGCTCGAGGATGTCGACCATGGCCGCCGCGCCGTACCGCTGCTCGATCCAGGCGTGAAACGCCGTGCCGCGGCGCGCCTCCGGGGCCGGGGGCCGGGGCATCGGTCGCCGCAGCTCTCCCGCCAGGGCCGCCGGGTTCTCGGCCAGCCGGACCAGTCGTGACGCGGACAGGTGCGTCGGCAGCGTGACCAGGACCTCCGGGTTGCGCGACCGGTCGCGCTCAGCCAGGAGCAGGTCGATCTCGGCGGCCCACGGCGACCCCGCCCCGCCCTCGACTAGCCGTTGCGACGCAGCCAGCGCCCGCCGTACGGCGTCGGCCGCCGTCTGCATCGCCGCGCGGCGCTCCCCCAGTGGGTCGATCGGCCAAGCGGCGCTCGCCCGGTCGGCCGGGGCCGGGTTGGCCAGGTCGGGGTCAGGGTCGGGCATCGGTGCCCAGCCGGGCAGCGCTCTGATGGTCGGCGAACTGGCCGGCGCCGCGAGCAGCTCGTCCACGAACCGAGAGGTGACCCGCGGCGTCCTGGTCGGCGTGCCCCACACGTGCGCGGTGAGCAGCAGCGCTTCCTTCGCCCGGGTGTAGGCGACGTACGCCAACCGTCGCTCCTCGGCTACCGCCGCCCGGCCGCACGACGCCTCGAAGTCGACCAGATGCTGCTCGAGGTCCTTGGTGTCGCCCTGCTCAGCCAGCTCCAGCACCGGTAGGGAGTCGGCGTCACCGCGCAACCCATACGGCATCAGGCCGCCCTTGGCGATGGTCCGCCAGCCGCTGTCGGTGTCCGGCCCACAGGCCCAGTCGACGCCGTCGTGCTTGGCGGTCACGGTGCGGATCGGCAGGATGCCCTCGACCAACCCGGGCACGGCCACGACGTCCCACTCCAGCCCCTTGGCCGCGTGGACCGTCAGCAGCTGGACCGCCCCACGACTGACCTCGACGTCACTGGGCGGACCCTCGCCGTCGGTCACCTCGACCTCGGCGGACTCGCTCTGCCCAGGCTGCAGACCGCGCTCGCGTTCCTCGGCCGCGGCCAGCCAGGCGAGGAAGGCCGGCAGCGTGGCCCGGTCGGCCGTGTTGGCGAACCCGACGGCGACCTGCTCGAAGGCATCGAGGTGGGTCCGCGCACCGGCTGGTGAGACGTTGGGCCGGGAGGCCACCTCGATGTCGAGGCGCAGCGCGCGGGTGACCTCGACCACGAGCTCGGCCAGCGGCAGCGTCGCCCGGGCGCGCAGTTGACGCAGGGTTCGGGACAGCCAGGTGAGCCGCTGGTGGGCGGCCCGGGACAGGCCCGGCCCCGAGCCGTCGCCCCAGCCCAGCGGCGGCAGGGTGTCGACCGCTTCGACCAGGCTGGCCTCGTCGACGGTCTCCGGCCGGTCGCCGGCGGGAGCCTGGTGGACTGTCGGGACCACGCTGACGCAACACCTGTGACCACCGCCCGAGCGCGCGCAGGTCCCGCGGCCCGAGCCGGCAGATCGGTCCGCTCAGCAGCCGCATGAGGGCGTCGCCGCGGTCCGGGTCGGCCACGACCTGGAGGGCGCTCACGACATCGACGACCTCGGGGGTGCTCAGCAGGCCGCCCAACCCCACCACCTCGACCGGGACGCCGGCCGCGCGAAGCGCCTCCTCGACCGCGACGAACTGCGAGCGGGTCCGACACAACACGGCCGCCGACCGCGCGGCGGGTGCACCGCTGGCCACCACCCAGTCGGCGATCGCCGAGGCCTCGTCGGCCCGGGTCAGGTAGCGCCCGATCTCAACCCGGCCGGCACCGGCCTTCGACCGAGCCTCCAGGGCCGGCACGTCGAGCCGGCCCCGCTGGGCGGTCAGCTCGCGCAACGGCGCGGCCACGATATTGGCCGCGGTCAAGATGGCCCGGTCGTTGCGCCAGCTGGTCGACAGAGTGCGCTCCGCGTCGACGTCGCCCCCGCAGAAGAGCTCCAGGAACCGGCCGAGGGTGTCGGCGCTGGCGCCCCGCCAGCCGTAGATCGACTGATGCGGGTCACCCACGGCGGTCACCGGGTGGCCGTCGCCGAACAGGTGCCACAACATCGTCATCTGGGCGTGGCTCGTGTCCTGGAACTCGTCGAGCAGCACCACGGAGGACCGCAGCCGCTCGGCCGCCCCGATCTCCGGGAAGGTCGTGGCCAGCTCGGCCGCCAGAGCCAGCTGGTCGCCGAAGTCGAGCACCTCGCGGTCGCGCTTGCGCCGCTCGTAGGCCTCGAGCATCGGCACCAGCCGCTGCCGGATGAGGACCGCATCCAGCAGGTCGCTGGTCTTGCGCGGCAGCCCACCGCGCGCCGAGGCGATCGGCAGGGAGCGGATCCCCTCCTCGAGCTCCTGCAGGTGGTCCATCAGCTGCGCCGGGGTGACCAGGTGCTCGGCGCACTCGCCGGCCAACCGGAGCAGGGCGTTGACCATGGTCGACGGGCTCTTGTCCACGTCGGACATGTCGCCGTCCCAGGAGTCGACCACCTCGTGGGCGTACTGCCAGGTCGCCGCCTCCGTCAGCAGCCGGCTCTCCGGCTCGATGCCCAGCCGGAGGGCGTGCTCGCGGACCAGGCGACCGGCGTATGCGTGGTAGGTCGAGATGTCCGCGTCGCCTTCTGACTCCCCGAGGTCGGGCACGACCCCCTTGGCCACGAGCCGGCGCAGCCGCCGCCGGACCCGCTCGGCCAGCTCACCGGCCGCCTTGCGGGTGAACGTCAGCCCGAGGACCTGCTCCGGCGTCGTGTGCCCGTTGGCGACCATCCAGACCACGCGGGCGGCCATCGTCTCGGTCTTGCCCGAGCCCGCACCGGCGACGACGAGCAAGGGCGCGGCCGGCGCTTCGATGACGGCGACCTGCTCGGGCGTGGGGTCCGGTCGCCCAGTGGCATCAGCGATCTCGCGCGCCGTGATGCCGAACCCCAGCAGCGGCGTCATGCCGTCCATCGCCCCACGGCGCGGCCGCGGCGTCATCCGGTCACCCCGCGTCCCTCGGGCTGCGTCGGGCAGCTGGTCCGCACCGGGCAGTTGCGGCAGTGCGGCCCCTGCTGGGCCACGAACGTCGCACCGCCCATGCCCTCGGTGACCTCGTCGAGCACCTGCCGGGCCCAGCTGGCGCCCACCTCGACGTCACCGCCGGGCGGCAGCGGCGGCTGGACCTTGGTGGGCAGCTTCTTGACCGGTACGCCGAGCATCACCAGCTCGCCCCCGGCGCTCACTCGATGGTCCGGGCCGAAGCCCCCGGCCTGGACGGCCAGCTGGTAGACCCCGAGCTGCCGGTTCTGCTCGACCTCGGCGTCGGGCACCTGGCTGCGACCGGTCTTCAGGTCGACGATGTAGAGCTCGCCGTCAGCAGTGCGCTCCAGGCGGTCGACCTGCCCGGACACCACCGCCCGGCCGATCTGGACCCGCACCCGCTCCTCGACCGCGACCAGCTCGCGGCCTTCGCCGGCACTGCGTTGGTAGTAGTCCGCGAGGCGAACCAGCATGGTTTCGGCCCGCTCCCGCTGGACGTCGGTGACCCAGCCGGCCCGGAGGCCGAGCGAGTCCCAGCGGGCGGCCAGCGCGGCGTGCAGAGCCGGCACTCCCGCGTCGGGGAGCTCCCGGGCGATCTCGTGGATCAGGTTGCCGACGTTCTGCGCCAGCTGCGCGGTGATCCGTCCGCCCGATGTCTCGAGCATCCACCGCAGCCCGCACTGTTCGAAGCTCTCCACCCGAGACGGCGACACCGGCACCGGCCGCTCGGCGGGACGACCGGGCTCGGGTCGGAGACCGGCGCGAGGCCGTGCCAGTCGTCCGGGTGCGCGCCGGGCACTCCCGCGTCAGCCAGGCGAGCCAGGGCCTCCACCGCTCCGGCGGACTGGTCCGACCCGCCGGTGGCCAGCTGGCGCAGCCGGGCCACCAGGGCCGACAGCGACATGGACCGCGGCAAGGGCGTGAGCGTGCGCTCGTCGTCGTCGTCAACGGAGTCGTCGGGCACCGCTGGGGAGTCGGGAACGACCAGGTCCAACAGACCGCTCGGCTGCTCGTCCTCACCCGAGACGGCGGTCACGACGAGCCGCTCCGTCGCCCGGCTGACAGCGACGTGGAACAGCCTCAGCTCCTCGTGCCGCACAGCCGCCTGCGCCGACCGCAGCGCCTCGGCCGATCCCTCGCCCCGCCCGGCGAGCACGTCGACCAGCGCCTGGGCGCCGAGCAGGGAACCACGCAGCCGGGTGTCGGGCCAGACCCCGGTCTGCACGCCGGCGACGACCACCAGGCGCCATTCGTTGCCCGCCGCGCCCTGCGGCGTCAGCAGGGCCACAGCGTCGGTGTCGGGCGCGCGCTCGACCAGCGTGTCGCCGGGCACGTCCTGGCTGCGCAGCTGCTCGAGGAACTGCTGCGGACCGGCCAGCGGGCGCCGGTCGACGAACCGGGCCGCCGCGTCGAACAGCCCGACGACGGCGTCGAGGTCGCGGTCCGCGCGCGCTCCGCCGGGGCCGCCCGCGAGCGCTGCACGTCGCCAGGGCTCGGCCAGACCGGCGGCGTCCCAGATCGCCCAGAGCACGGTCTCGGCGGTCGCCCGGGTCGCGAACGGAGACACGCCAGGCGTCGCGCCGTCCGGTCCGGTCACCCGGCGGGCCGCCCGTCGACCGGCCTCGAGCACGGCCGCCACCCGCCGAGCAGGGGCAGCGATCGCGGAGTCCAGAGTGGCCAAACGTCCCGGTGCGCTCACCGCGTCGACGAGCAGGTGGTCCGACGACCGCGTTCCCCCGCCGGCCCGTTCCTCGACCCGCAGCGCACGGCGCAGCCGGCGCAGCGCGACCGCATCGGCGCCACCGAGCGGCGACCCCAGCAGCGCCAGCGCCGTGTCGACGTCCAGGACCGGGCCGCCCGCCGCATCGGGCAGCATCGGGCTCATCGGGCTCGTATCAGGCTCGGCCGCCGCGAGCCCCAGAGCCACCTCGTAGGCGAGCAGCAGCGGGGCCACCGCGCTTTCGTCCCGGACCGGCACCTCGGTCGGTGGCACGGCGACCGGCACGCCTTCGGTCGCGAGCACCCGACGCAGGGTCGCGGCCCGGCCGGTGCCCCGGACGACGACCGCCATCTCACCCCAGGGCAGACCCTGCTCCAGATGCGCGCGGCGCAGAACGCCCGCGACGTACGCCGCCTCCTGCACCGGCGAGCGCAGGACGTGACTCTCCACCCGCCCGTCGGGCCGCCCCGGCCCCGGCTGGGGGCGACGCACGTCGGACCGGGTCGCCACGCCGATCCGCTCGACGACCCGGCGTACGGCGGCGCGCAGCTCGGGTCCATGCCGCCAACAGGTGCCGAGGACGACGGTCGGAGTGGACTCACCGGGCGCGGCGAGCTCGTCGGCCCGGTCGGCCAGGATCGACGGGTCGGCGCCTCGGAAACCCAGGGTCGCCTCGTCGGGGTCGCCGGCCAGCAGCACCGCGCCGCCCGAGCCGGCCACCGCCAGCAGGAGGTGGTACGCCGCGGGGGTCAGCTCCTGCGCATCGTCGACTGCGACGAACCGGGCCGAGCGCCGGACCTGGGCCAGCAGGTCGACATCAGCCAGCGCGGCCTCGGCACTGCTCAGGATCAGGGCCGGGTCGAAGGCTCCCGGCGTCGCGAGTGCGGTGACCTGCTCGTACTCCTCCAGCACCTGCGCGGCGGCAACCCACTCCGGCCGGCTGCGCTCGACCCCGAGGCGGGCCAGGTCATCCGGCCCGAGGCCCCGCTCGACGGCGCGCATCATCAGGTCACGCAGCTCGGTCCGCAGGCCTCGCGTGCGCAGCGCGGCCCGTACGGGGTCCGGCCACTCGGGGGCTCGGCCGGCACCCGCGGCGTGGCCCTCCAGCAGGTCGCGGAGCATGGCGTCCTGCTCCGGGCCGGACAGCAGGCCGGGCGTCGGGCCGCCCTCAGCCACCGCCGCTCGGCGCAGGATGTCGAAGGCGAGGGACGCCGGCGTACGGGCAATCGGCTCGCGAACCGTCTGGGCCAGCCGGCCGGTGATCCGCTCGCGCAGCAGCGTGGCCGCCCGACGAGTCGGTGCGAGCACGAGCACCTCGTCCGGGGTCAGGCCGTCGCGCTCGACCCGGTCGACGACGGCCTCGACCAGGGTCGTGGTGACTCCCGTGCCGGGAGCGCCGAGCAGCCGCAGCGGGCCGCCGCGATGGGCGACGGCCGCGCGCTGCTGCGGATCCAGGTCCGGGGCCACCATCGGGGGCCGGGTGCCGCGCAGCAGCCGGATCGAGCGACTCGCGCGACTCCGGCCGGTTGGACACGACGTCGATCACACCACGTCGCGCCCACACCTCACCCCAGGTGCTCACCCGCGCGCGCGTTGCTCCCCAGCCCCCGGTCGCCAACGGACATTTCGGGCGCGATCACCGGGTGACAGGGAGCAAGGCGGGCTGCGGGGAGCACGGGGTCAGGCGCCGTCCCAGCGGGCCCGGCGCATGTCGACCCGAACCTCCCCCGGGCGCAGCGGAGTCTTCTCCCGCCGGTACGCCGCGAGCGCCCGCGACTCGTGCCCGGACAGGAACGTGCCGTCGGCGCGCAGCACCCGCCACCACGGCACGCCGCTGCCGAAGTGCGACATCACCCAGCCGACCTGGCGCGGCCCGCCGGCGCCCAGGAACTCCGCCACGTCGCCATAGCTCATGACCCGCCCGGCGGGGATGCGCTCCACGACGTCGAGGACGTCCAACGCGTACGGCGGCGGCTCCAGCTCGCTCCTCGGCACCGACAGCCGCCCTCAGTACGTCGGCAGGCTCGGGTCGACGTCCTGCACCCAGGCCAGGACCCCGCCGTCGACGTGCGCGGCATTGGGGTGCCCGGCCGCACGCAACAGGGTCAGGCACTCGGTCGAGCGAGCACCGGACCGGCAGTGCAAGATCACACGCTTGTCCCACGGCAACTGTTGCCAGGCGTCACCATTGTGGAACGACGCCCGCGAGATCGCGACGGCGCCCGGGATCGAGACGATCTCGCGCTCCCCCGGCTCCCGGACGTCCACCAGGACGAAGTCGTCGCGCCCGGCCGCCCGGTCGGCCAGCAACGCCGAGAGCTCACGCGCTGACACGGCATCACGACCGGCTAGATCGCTTGCAGCAGAACGGATCCCGCAGAAGTCGTCGTAGTCCACCAGCTCGGTCACGGTCGGGGCGGTGCCACAGAGAGCGCACCCCGGGTCGGCCTTGACGCCCACCTCACGCCAGGTGGCGCGGAGGGCGTCGTGCACGACCAGCCGCCCGACCAGGGGCGACCCGATCCCGGTGACGAGCTTGACCACCTCGGTCGCCTGGATCGAGCCGATCGCGGCGCACAGCACTCCGAGCACCCCGCCCTCGGCGCACGACGGCACGAGCCCGGGCGGCGGCGGCTCCGGGAAGACGCAGCGATAGCAGGGTCCATGGCCGGCGAACCAGACGCTCGCCTGGCCGTCGAACCGGTAGATCGAGCCCCAGACGCACGGGATCCCGAGCAGGGCGCAGGCGTCGTTGACCAGGTAGCGCGTCGGGAAGTTGTCCGTGCCGTCGACCACCACGTCGTACGACGACAGCAGCTCCAGCGCGTTGCCCGAGTCGAGCCGCACGGCATGGACCTGCACGTCGCACCAACGGGTTGACCTCGGCGACCCGCTCCCGGGCCGACTCCACCTTGAGCCGGCCGAGGTCGGCCGCCCCGTGGATGACCTGACGCTGCAGGTTGGACTCCTCGACGACGTCGGGGTCGACGATGCCCGAGCGTCCCCACCCCCGCGGCGGCCAGGTAGAGCAGCGCCGGCGACCCCAGGCCGCCCGCCCCGACGACGAGCACGCGGGCGTTCTTGAGCCGGCGCTGACCGATCGACCCGACGTCGGGCACCAGCAGGTGGCGGGCGTAGCGCCGCACCTCCTCCGGGGTCAGCGCGGCCGCCGGCTCGACCAGCGGTTCGAGGCTCATGGCACCAGAGTGCGTCATCGCCCGGCCCGAAGTCACGGGAAGGGCCACGCGTTCGGCCGGCACGGCGCCACGCCCTTGGTCTGCTGCTGCATCACCGGCGCCAGCTGCCCGGCGCCGCCGCAGTGCAGGTGGCCGTGCCCGAGGACATGGCCGACCTCGTGGTTGACGACGTACTGCCGGTACTGGGTCAGTCCGTTGAACTCGGACTGCCCGTGGAACCACCGGTACGACGTGAGGATCGCGAACTGGCCCTCGCTGCAAGACAACCGGCCGAACGTGACGAGCGGCCGGCACAGCGCCGCCGACGTGTCCGGACTGGCCAGCCGCACGACGATCTGGGCCGAACCGGCGGTGCGGGCGAAGGTCATCGTGCCGCCGTGTCCCCAGCTGCGCGAGTCGTTGAGGGTCGCCATGACGAACGCGGCGAACTCCCCCGGGTCGACCGCCACGCCTCCCTCGATCTCGACCCGGACCGTCCGCACGGTGCCCCGCCCCGGCGCGGGCACCCGGCCCGGTACGACGGCGAAGTGGCCGCTCCCGACGGTCTCGGTCCGCACCGCGGGCGCCGGCTGCTTGGGCGGTCGAGCCGGCGTCGACGTCGTCGGCTGGCCCGTCGGGCCGGAGGAGGCGGCCGCGGTCGCGGTCTTGGCGGGTGTCGTCGCGGCGGAGCCGGCGCGGTCGTGACCGCCCGAGGAGCACGAGACGACCGTCATCAGCATGATCGCCGCGGCGCCGACCACGGCGACCGGGCCGGGAGCCCGCACCCGACTACGATGCCACGATGACCGAGACGGCCAGTCGTGGCACGCGGCTGCCGCGCAATCGCCCGTCGGGCCCAGCTCCTCGGCGCGGCCCAGGAGGTCTTCGTCCAGCAGGGCTACCACTCAGCGGCGATGGACGACATCGCCGACCGGGCGGGGGTCTCCAAACCGGTCCTCTACCAGCACTTCCCGAGCAAGCTCGAGCTCTACCTCGCCCTCCTCGACCAGCGCTCGGCCGACCTGATCGGCGCCGTCCGCGAGGCTCTCGCGTCGACCCACGACAACAAGCTCCGGGTCGAGGCGACCATCGCGGCGTACTTCGAGTTCGTCGACCGTGAGGGCGCGCCGTTCCGCCTGGTCTTCGAGTCGGACCTGACCAACGAGCCGGCCGTGCGCGAGCGGGTCGACCGGGTCAACATGCAGTGCGCCGAGGCGATCGCCGAGGTGATCGCCGAGGACACGGCGCTGCCGCCCGAACAGGCGACGCTGCTCGGGACCGCCCTGGCCGGGATGGCCCAGGTCACCGCCCGCTACTGGCTCACCGTCGGCGGGGAGATCCCGCGGGCCGAGGCCGCCCGCCTGGTCGCCCAGCTGTCCTGGCGAGGTCTGGGCGCTTTTCCGCTCACGGCGAAGCACGGAACACGGGCCGCGCAGCAGCAGTTAGCCTTCCGCGAGAGCCAGTACGCCGGATGCCGGCGGTCCGCTGGCGCGTCAGCTAATGAGAGGGATGGCCGTGGAGGTCAAGATCGGCGTTCGCAACGTCGCCCGTGAGATCACGCTCGAGTCGGCCCAGACCGCCGAAGAGGTGGCCGCGGCCGTCGACAAGGCGATCGAGGCGGGCAGACGCTGCGCCTGGTTGACGAGAAGGGCCGGGTCGTCGTCGTGCCCACCGGCGTACTGGGCTACGTCGAGATCGGCGCGCCCGAGGGTCGCAAGGTCGGCTTCGGCGCGATCTAGCCACGGCCCCGGCGCCGCGCCGGATGGCGGCCGGTCCCGGCACCTGCCAGGCTCGTCGCACTTCGGCCGAGTGGCCGCAGGAGCGAGCCGGCGACCGGGACGGGGTCCTTGCCGCCGGCCATGTCGAAAGGGAACACGTGGGCACCATCATCGGAACGATCATCTTCGGGGCGATCATCGGAGTCCTGGCCCGCCTGGTCCTGCCAGGGAAGCAGCAGGTCAGCATGATCGTGACCGTCATCATCGGCATCGCCGGTGCGCTGATCGGCTACTGGCTGGCCGGAGTGCTCGGGGTCAACGACACGAAGGGGATCGACTGGATCCGCTGGGTCGTCAGCATCGCCGTCGCTGCGGTCCTCGTGACCGCGTTCGAGCGGTTCTCGGCGATGCGCGGCGGGGGCGTCAAGAAGGCCTGAGACCACCGCAACGACACTCGGCCTGGCCGCGTAGCACCTGCTACGGGGTCAGGCCGAGCCGTTGCATCCGCTTGGTGTGCGCGTCGGTCAGCCGGGCGAACATCCGGGCCAGCTCGGCCAGGTCAGCGCCCGGGATGGTGCCGCCACCGACGAGCAGCGTCGTGAGGGCGTCGCGCTCAGCCGCCACCTGCTGCGCCTGGGACAACGCCTCACCGACCAGGCGCCGGCCCCACAGGGCCAGCCGTCCGGACACCGACGGGTCGGCCGCGGTCGCGGCCACCACGGTGTTGACGACGAACTCGGAGTGGCCGAGGTCCTCCAGCACCGAGACCACGAGGTCGCGGGTGCTGGGGTCGACGTAGGCGCTGATCTCCCGGTAGAAGTCGCTCGCGATGCCGTCGCCGACGTAGGCCTTGATCAGGCCCTCGAGCCAGGTCTTGGGCGTCGTACGGTCATGGAACGCGTCGAACGGCGCGACGAACGGCTCCATCGCACTGTGCGGTTCGACCCCGAGCTCACGCAGCCGAGCCTCGATCCGCTCGTAGTGCCCGAACTCGGTGGCGGCCATCTTCGCCAGCGCGGCCTTGCCGTCCAGCGTCGGGGCCAGCTCGGCGTCACCCGCGAGCCGGGAGAAGGCGGTGAGCTCGCCGTAGGCCAGACCGCCGAGCAGGTCGATGATCGCCTCGCGGTACTCCGGCTCCGCGAAGGGGTCGCTCATGGCGCCTCACCCTAGTCGGCGCCCGGTCGGCCGCCCGGTAGACTGCGTGTGACAACGGATGACCGGTCGCTGCTGCGAACCCCGATCGGCTCCTCTCGCAGCAGGTGCGGCCCGCTGAGGAGTGACTCCTCACCAGCGTGTGGCCCCTTCATGACCAGAAAGCTCCACGTGTCCATCGAGACCCCCGTTTCCGAACTACCCGACGGCCCCGACAGCGCTGACAGCACCGAGGCCACCGAGTCGAATGACTCCGCCGACTACCCGGAGCAGCACCATGCCCCGGTGACCGAGACCCGCACCTTCGCCGACTTCGACGTCCACCCGGACATCGTCGCGGCGCTGGCCGAGGCCGGCATCACCCACCCGTTCCCGATCCAGGCGATGACCCTGCCGGTCGCGCTGTCCGGCCACGACATCATCGGCCAGGCCAAGACCGGCACCGGCAAGACGCTGGGCTTCGGCATCCCGCTGCTCCAGCAGACCGTCGTGGCCGGCGACGAGGGGTACGACGCGCTGCCCGCACCGGGCAAGCCGCAGGCGCTCGTCGTCGTGCCGACCCGGGAGCTCGCCACCCAGGTGGCCCGCGACCTCGAGGCGGCCGGCCACACCCGCGGCGTACGGGTCCTGACCGTCTATGGCGGCCGGGCCTACGAGCCGCAGGTCGAGGCCCTCAAGCGCGGCATCGACGTCGTGGTCGGTACGCCGGGCCGGCTGCTCGACCTGGCCCAGCAGGGCCACCTCCAGCTGGGCTTCGTGCGCGGCGTGGTCCTGGACGAGGCCGACGAGATGCTCGACCTGGGCTTCCTGCCCGACGTCGAGAAGATGCTGGCCCAGACCCCGGCCTCGCGGCAGACCATGCTGTTCTCGGCCACCATGCCGGGCGCCGTCGTGGCCCTGGCCCGGCGGTACATGACGCAGCCGACCCACATCCGGGCGATCGACCCCACGGACGACGGCGCGACGGTGGCGGCGGTCGAGCAGTTCGTCTACCGGGCCCACGCGATGGACAAGGTCGAGCTCCTGGCCCGGGTGCTGCAGGCCCAGGGCCGCGCGCTGACCCTGATCTTCTGCCGGACCAAGCGCACCTGCGCCAAGGTCGCTGACGACCTGGCCGACCGGGGCTTCGCCTCCGCGGCGATCCACGGCGACCTGGGCCAGGGGGCCCGCGAGCAGGCGCTGCGCGCGTTCCGCAACGGCAAGGTCGACGTCCTCGTCGCCACCGACGTCGCCGCTCGCGGCATCGACGTCGAGGGCATCACCCACGTCATCAACTACCAGTGCCCCGAGGACGAGAAGATCTACCTGCACCGGATCGGCCGCACCGCGCGCGCCGGCCGCGAGGGCGTCGCCATCACCCTCGTCGACTGGGACGACCTGCCGCGCTGGGGCCTGATCAACAAGGCGCTGGACCTCGGCATCCCCGACCCGCAGGAGACCTACTCCAACTCCGACCACCTCTACATCGACCTCGGCATCCCGCAGGGCACCGGCGCGACGCTGCCCGGCGCCATGCAGGTGCGGGCCGGGCTCGCGGCCGAGGAGGTCGAGGACCTCGGCGAGACCGGCAAGCGCGGCGGCCCGGGCGGCGCCCGCTCCGGCGGTCGCGGTGACGGTCGCGGCGACAGTCGCGGTGGCCGTGGTGAAGGCCGTGGCGATGGCCGGGGCAAGGGCGGCTCCGGCCGGTCCGGCAGTCGAGAGCGGCAGTCGAGACGGCGGTCGCGACAGCAGCCGCGAGCGCGGCACTCGTGGGGCCGGTCGCTCGCGCACCGAGGCGCCAGCCCGCGGACGCTCCGGCAGCCGGTGGCGAGCGCAAGGAAGGCGGCCGCCCGCGCAACCGGCGCCGCCGTACCCGCGGTGGCTCCGACCGCCCGACCGAGACAGACCAGCGCGCCCGAGACCAGGCTGACCCTCAGTCGGGTTCGAGGGCGGCCCAGCCGGACTTCTCCGGACCGGCGGCCTGGCCCTCGGGGCAGTAGGCCCGGAAGTCGCACCAGGTGCAGATCGGCCCGACCCGCGGCGCGAACACGTCCGGCCCGGCCGCACCGGCCGCGAACGCCGCGTCGGCCCGCACCAGGTCGCTCGCGATCGACTCCGCCTCGGCGACCTTGCGGGCCAACGACTCCGCCGTGTGCTGGTGCACGACGACCTCACCGGTGGGCACGTGGTGCAGCTCGACCCGACGGCAGTCCCGCCGGAAGATCGCCGACACCGCAGCGGCATAGAACCCCAGCGCCAGCGAGGTCCGCGCCTCGTCGGTGTCCGGCGGCCGCCGCGAGGTCTTGTAGTCGACGACCACCAGCTCGCCGTCGCGGTCGTCCAGCCGGTCGATCCGGCCGTTGAGGACGGCGGTCGCGGTCCGCAGCCCGACCGAGCGCTCGATGCCCAGCGGCTGGTGGCCCGGGTCCAACCGCTCGGTGTACGCCGCGGTCTGGACCGCCGCCTTGGCCCGCCACCGCTCGGACTGCTCCTCGTCGCGGAAGCCGGCCCGCACCCAGGAGCTGCGGACCAGTGCGGCGGCGGCACTCGGCGTACGGCGCTCGGCCGGCAGGTCCCACCACCGCGCCAGGGCCGAGTGCACCGCCGTGCCGAGACTGGTGTGCGCTCGCTGCGGCGCCTTCTGCGGGCGCGGCCGGTCGAGATAGTCGAACCGATACCGCCGCGGGCAGTCCAGCCAGGCCAGCAGCTTGGACGGCGAAGCGGAGTAGAGCCGGGCCGGCATCCCGGTGAACTCGCCCTGGGTCATGGCCTCACGCACCGGTGGTGATGAACGCGCGGACCGCATCGGCCACCAGCTGTACGGCGATGGCCGACAGCAGCAGCCCGGCGATCCGGGTGACCAGGGTCGTGCCGCCGTCCCCGAGCAGCCGGTGGATCCGGCCGGCGAACCGCATGGCCAGCCACAGGCAGACGTGCACGAGCAGCACGCCGAGCCCGATCGCCACGTAGTCCGCGACCTCGTCGGGCCCGCTGGACGAAGACCATCGTCGCGACGATGGCGCCCGGCCCGGCGAGCAGCGGCGTGCCGAGCGGCACCAGCGCGACGTTGACGCCCTCGGCCCCACCTGGCGCCTGCTCGCGGCCGGTCAGCAGCTCGAGCGCGACCAGCAGGAGCAGCAGCCCGCCCGCGCACTGCAGCGCCGGCAGGCTGATCCCGAGGTAGTCGAGCAGCTGCTGGCCGAAGACGGCGAACGCGACGATGATCCCGAACGCCACGACGACGGCCTGCCGAGCGGCGCGGACCCGCTGCTTGCCGGTCATCGACGCCGTCACCGCGATGAAGATCGGCACGGTGCCGGGCGGGTCCATGATCACGAACAGCGTCACGAAAGCCGAGCCGAGCAGCTGCAGGTCGATGACCGAGCTCACGGGCGCACGACCGGCACGCCGCTCGCCTCGGCCTCGATCTGTTCCAGCACAACGGGATCGGTCATCCGGTCGCCGAGCCGGTTGACCTTGCCAGTGCCGTGGTAGTCGCTCGACCCGGTCACCAGGAGGTCGAGGTCGCGCGCCAGCTGCTGGGCGTGGCGGACGTTGGCGTCGTCGTGGTCCGGGTGGATAGACCTCGATGCCGCCCAGACCCGCGGCTCGGCCAGCTCGGCGATGACCGCGTCACTGACGACCCGCCCGCGGCGATGGGCGAGCGGGTGGGCCATGACCGGCACGCCGCCGGCCGCCCGCACCAGCCGGACGCGCCCGTCGCGCGTCGATCGCGTAGTGGCCGATGTAGTAGCCGCTGCGCGAGGACAGGATGTCCGCGAACGCCTCGTCCCGGTTGGCCACGATTCCCTTGCGCACCAACGCATCCGCCATGTGCGGGCGGCCCAGGCTGGCGCCCGGCCGCGCGTGCGCCAGGACGTCCTCCCACGAGATGTCGAAGTCCTCGGCGAGCAGCTCGACCATGTGCTGGGCCCGGTGCAGCCGGCTCTCCCGGGCCTCCTCGACCTCGGCCGCCAGCTCGACGTGCGTCGGGTCGTGCAGATAGCTCAGCAGGTGCACCGAGATGCCGTCGACCGCGCAGGAGATCTCCATGCCCCGCACCAGTGCGCACGCCGTACGACGGCACGGCGGCGGCCGCCTCGTCCCAGCCCGCGGTCGTGTCGTGGTCGGTGATCGCGACGACGTCGAGCCCGGCGGCAGCGGCCGCGGCGACCAGCTCACCCGGGCGCATCGGTCCCGTCGGACGCCGACGAATGGGCGTGCAGGTCGATGCGCACGCCGGCCAGCCTAGGCCGCCGCCGGTCAGGCCAGCCGGGGGCTCGGCGCGCCTGTGGGTATGTCCAGCGGATGCCCGGGGTCGCGGGCGTCGAGCAGGCGCAGCCCCTCGACGCACGAGGCGCCCGGCGTTGGCCGGCCACATCACCAGCCACAGCCAGACGCCGTGGGCCTCGCCGACGTACGACCGCGCGGTCCTCGGCCGACGGCACGTGCCACAGCGGCGCCGGGTGCCCGGCCGCGTGCACCTTGGCCTGCGGGCCGCCCGGCCAGCAGGGCCGGCGGACAGCGAGTCGCCGGCGTCGACGTCGGCCAGCCCGGCCAGGCTGCGCGCCCAGCCCGACGGCGGGCTGCTCGGCGACCAGCAGCAGGTCAGCGGCCGGTTGATGGTCCAGCCCCCGGTCGGCCGATCGGCACCGGGCAGCGGGTTGGGGCCGGAGCACGCCACGACGGAGGCCACCGGCCCGGTGCGGTCGTCGCCCGCGTGCTGGAGGCCCGGTGACCAGCCAGCCGGTCGGCAGCGGCCAGGGCAGCCAGACCGGCACGGCCGAGCGCGCGGCCAGGTGGGCCAGATGCTCGCTGGTGCCGGGCCGGGCCGGGTGCAGTGGCGCGACGGCGCCGTGCTCGGCACAGGTCCAGGCGCTGTGCATCAGCCCCGGGGCGACCAGGCTCCCGCGGCAGCGCGGGCAGCTCGGCGCGGCCGACACAGCTCGACGGTCCTCTCGCTCGTGACGGCGCGTCAACCCCCGTCGTACCGTGCGTGCCCCCGTCGTGCGCCTTGCAGTCAGTGGGGGGCGGGGACCGGGCGGCCCGGGCTGGTCGCCGCCGCGGGCGTCCAGGTAGCTCTGCTTGGGCACCAGCACCGCGCGGCGGAAGGTGCAGACCAGCGTGCCGTCCTGGTTGTAGCCGCGGGTCTCGACCCGGACGACGCCGCGGTCGTCCTTGCATCGCGCTCTCCCGCTTGTCCAGCACCGTCGTCTCGCCGTAGATCGTGTCGCCGTGGAAGGTCGGCGCGACGTGCCGCAGCGACTCGACCTCGAGGTTGGCGATCGCCTTGCCACTGACGTCCGGCACCGACATGCCCAGCAGGACCGAGTAGATGAGGTTGCCGACGACGACATTGCGGCCGAACTGGGTCGAGGTCTCGGCGTAGTGCGCATCCAGGTGCAGCGGGTGGTGGTTCATCGTGATCAGGCAGAACAGGTGGTCGTCGGACTCGGTGATCGTCTTGCCCGGCCAGTGCCGGTAGACCGCGCCGACCTCGAACTCCTCATAGGTGCGCCCGAACTGCATGGCTCATCGTGGCACGATGAACGGGCATGAGCAGTGAAGAGCAGCCCACGATCCCTGGTGAGACTGACCACCGCAGCAAGCCCTCGTCCGACGCGTTCCTGTCGTTCATCTCGAGCAGCTGGGCACCGCGCGACGACGACCCCCCCGACCCGGATCGCCGCCGCGCCGTACGCCGCACAGCGGCGCGACGCCGTGTCGAAGGCCTTCCCGGGCGAGCGCCTGGTGATCCCGGCCGGCGGTTTCAAGGTCCGCAGCAACGACACCGACTACCGGTTCCGGCCGCACTCGGCCTTCGCCCACCTGACCGGCCTCGGCACCGACCGCGAGCCCGACGCCGTGCTGGTGCTCGAGCCGCGCGACGACCACGGACGGCGGCGGCCACGAGGCCGATCCTGTACTTCCGGCCGCGGGCCGAGCGCGACAGCAAGGAGTTCTTCGGCGACGCGCGGTACGGCGAGTTCTGGGTCGGCGTGCGGCCGAGCCTGGCCGAGGTCGAGGCCGAGCTCGGCATCAGCGCCCGGCACATCGACGAGCTCACCGAGGCGATCAAGAAGGACCTCGGCGCCATCGGCGTGCGGATCGTGCGCGACGCCGACCCCGACCTGGCCCGGCTGCTCGACGAGGCCCGCGCCGAGGTCGACGCAGTCGGAGGCAGGAGGCCACCGAAACCGAAGCAGCCGCACAACAGCTTTCGCCGGACCTCGAGCTGGCCCGCTTCCTGTCCGAGCTGCGGCTGGTCAAGGACGAGTTCGAGATCGAGCAGATGCGGCTGGCCATCGCCGCGACCGCCGAGGGCTTCGAGGAGATCGTCCGTTCACTGCCCGGACGCCGTACGACGGGGCGGGGCGAGCGCTGGGTCGAAGGGCGTCTTCGAGCTGATCGCCCGGCACCGCGGCAACGGCCTGGGCTACGACACCATCGCCGCCTCCGGCGAGCACGCCTGCACGCTGCACTGGATCCGCAACGACGGCGAGGTGCACGAGGGCGACCTGCTGCTGGTCGACGCCGGCGTCGAGGTCGACTCGCTCTACACCGCCGACGTGACCCGCACCGTGCCGGTCGACGGCGACGTTCACCGAGGAGCAGCGCAAGGTCTACGAGGCGGTGCTCGCGGCGCAGGAGGCCGGGATCGCGGCAGCCAAGCCGGGCGCCACCTTCCGCGACGTGCACGCGGCGGCCATCGCGGTCATCGCCGCAGCGGCTGGCCGAGTGGGGCCTGCTGCCGGTCGACCTCGAGACGGCGTTGTCCGAGGAGGGCCAGCAGCACCGCCGCTGGATGGTCCACGGCACCAGCCACCATCTCGGCCTCGACGTCCACGACTGCTCGCTGGCCCGCAAGGAGGCCTACCTGGACGGCACGCTCGAGCCGGGGATGATCCTGACCGTCGAGCCCGGCCTGTACTTCAAGGCCGACGACCTGGCCGTGCCGGCGGAGCTGCGCGGCATCGGCGTACGGATCGAGGACGACATCTTGATCACGGACACCGGCTGCGAGAACCTCAGCGCAGCGCTGCCGCGCACGGCTGGACGACGTCGAGGCCTGGATGGCGGGACGGCGCGGTCAGCACCTGATCAGCCAGCGAACGGGAGCATTCGTGGCCGGGCATGACGTGGGACTGACTCGGCCGACCAGCCAGCCGACACCGCCCTCGAGCCGCTGCCGATGTCGGTCAGCATCACCGGCTGGACCTTCGACGTTCGCGGCGGTCGCGGCATTGTCTCAGCACCGTGTCCGGTGTCTGATCGGCGGCCAACATGGGCTGCGAGCAGCATCGCCGGCGGCGGCTCGGGTGACCGCCGACGGCGGCTCAACCCGAGACCGGCGCCGACCTCACGTCCGAGCGCTGGGCGCGCTGAGCGGCTCGGCCACCGGTCGGACGGGTCGGCGTTGCCGCCACAGACCACGACGACGACCCGCTCACCGTCGGCCGGGACGTAGGCGCCGCAGGTCAGTGCGGCCAACGCCGTCGCACCACCGGGCTCGGCCGCGACCCGCAGCTCGCGCCAGAGCGCTGCCGAGCGGCCGCGATGGCCTCGGCCGGCACGAGCACGGACGGCGTACGGCCGGGCCGACAGGCTGAGCCAGCCGTGGTCCCCGAGCCGGGACGCCCCGAGCGCGTCGGACGGCCAGCCCACCGACCACGACGTCCACCGGCCCACCGGCCGCGACCGCGGCGTGGTAGGTCGGGCAGCCCTCGGGCTCGACCGCGACCAGCCCGGCCCGGCCGTCCAGCGCCGGCGGCGACCCCGCCGGCCAGCCCGCCGCCGCCGACGGCCACCAGCACCGTGTCGACGTCCGGCTGGTCGGCCAGCAGCTCCAGCCCGACGGTGCCCTGGCCGGCGACGACAGCCGGCTCGTCGTACGCGTGCACGCTGAACGCGCCGGTGCGGTCGATCTCCGCCCGGGCCGCGGCCAGCGCGTCGGCGTACCGCTCGCCCACCTGACGCACCTCGGCGCCGAGCGCTCGCAGCCCGGCCACCTTGGTCGGCGGGGGCGGTTTCGGGGACGAAAACCGTTGCTGGCGCAACCGACTTGCCGCGCGGCCCAGGCAACTGCCAGCCCGTGGTTCCCGCCGCTGGCGGCCACCACCCCGGCTTTGGCCCGGTCGCCCGCCAGGCGTCAGGGCGTTGAGCGCGCCGCGGGCCTTGAACGACCCGGTGTGCTGCAGCAGCTCGAGCTTGAGGGTCACCGGCCACGGGCCGAACGGCCGGCCTCCACCGCCACAACCGGGCGTACGCCGGACCCGCCCGTCGATCCGGGCCGCCGCGGCCTCGACGTCCGCCCGCGAGACGGGCGAAACGGGCGAAGACGCCGGCACTAGGCGGTGTACGACGTCACACCACCGGGCAGCTTGGCCAGGATCTGCCGGGCGTTCTCGGCGAGCTTGTGCTCGACCAGCACCTCGTAGCGGGTCGCGACGACCTGGCTCACCGACGTGAAGTCGCGCCGGCCGCGGGTCGCCGCGTAGCCGGCGACCGCCCAGATCGCGAAGAAGATCGCACCGAACAGGGCCGAGCTGACGATCAGCCCGAGCGAGTTCGTCGAGGAGTTGGCGAAGAAGCTGAGCAGGAAGCCGACCAGCAGCCCGAACCACAGCCCCGAGGCGGCGCCGGCCATCGCGGCCTTGCCGTAGGTCAGCCGTCCGGTCACCCGCTCGATCTGCTTCAGCTCGGTGCCGACGATCATGCAGTTCTGCACCGGGAACTGCTCGTCGGACAGGAAGTCGACGGCGCGCTGCGCCTCCTCGTACTTCTCGAACACCCCCAGCGACATCGGGTACTCCAGCGCCAACGTGGGTCGGGGGACCCGGGCGGCTCCCAAAGGACCGGCCACGACTGCTCACCTCCGTGCTCGACTGGCATCACCGTCGACACCCTCAGTCTGGGTGTTTGCTGGGCGTATGACTCAACCCTTGAGCCGGTACTCCTCCAGCAGCCGGCGGCCGATGATCATCCGCTGGATGTCCGCGGTGCCCTCGCCGATCAGCAGCATCGGCGCCTCGCGGTAGAGCCGCTCGATCTCGTACTCCTTGGAGTAGCCGTAGCCGCCGTGGATCCGGAACGAGTCCTCGACCACCTGCGAGCAGTACTCGCTGGCCAGGTACTTGGCCATCCCGGCCTCGAGGTCGTTGCGCTTGCCGGAGTCCTTGGTCCGCGCGGCCAGCACCATCATCTGGTGCGCCGCCTCGACCTTGGTGGCCATCTCGGCGATCCGGAACAGCACGGCCTGGTGCTCGGCGATCTTGACGCCGAACGCCTCGCGCTGCTGGGCGTAGGCCGTGCCGAGCTCGAACGCCCGCATCGCCACGCCGCAGGCCCGCGCGGCGACGTTGACCCGGCCGACCTCGACGCCGTCCATCATCTGGTAGAAACCGCGGCCCGGCTCGCCGCCGAGCAGCTGATCGGTTGTCGTGCGGTAACCATCGAAGATGAGCTCGGTCGTGTCGACGCCCTTGTAGCCCATCTTGTCGATCTTGCCCGGCACGGTGACGCCGGGCGCGGTCTCGCCGAAGCCGGGCTCCTTGTCGACCAGGAACGTCGACATGCCCTTGTGCGGCGACGGCGAGTCGGGGTCGCTGCGGGTCAGGACCGCCACCAGGTTGGCCGAGCCGCCGTTGGTCAGCCACATCTTCTGCCCGTTGATCGTCCAGCCGCCGGCGCCGTCGCCGTCCGGCACCGCCCGGGTCTTGATGCCGGAAACGTCCGAGCCGCAACCGGGTTCGCTCATCGAGAAGGCGCCGCGAACCTCGCCGGTCGCCATCCGGGGCAGGTAGCGCTGCTTCTGCTCGTCGGTGCCGTGCTGCAGCAGCATCCAGGCCACGATGAAGTGCGTGTTGATGATGCCGCTGACGCTCATCCAGCCGCGGGCGATCTGCTCGACGGTCAGGGCGTAGGTCAGCAGTGACTCCCCCAGCCCGCCGTACTCCTCCGGGATCATCAGGCCGAAGATCCCCATCTCCTTCATGCCCTCGACGATCTCGGTGGGGTACTCGTCGGCGTGCTCGAGCCGGGTCGCGACCGGGAGGATCTGCTCGTCGACGAACTCGCGGACCAGCTTGAGCAGCTCGACCTGGTCCTCGGTCAGCCCGTCGGTGTGCTGCAGCCGGCCCATCGCCCGCGCCTCCATGCGTCGCTCATCTGGTTACCGCGAGTATGTCGACCGGTCCGGGCCGAGCGACACCCGTACGCCGTGTGAGCCCAGCCACCTCGTGTCGCTGCAGCTAGGCGCCGTTCTGGCCGGGCTGGGCCGCGATCGCGTCCCGCAGGAAGTCGGCCACGACCTGCAACCGCTCCGCGTCGTACCCCTCCAGGAGGGCCCGCAGCCGCTCGGACTGGCCGACGTAGTGATGGCCGAGCTCGCGGTAGACCCGCTCGTGGTCGGCGCTGACGATGACCTTGCGCCGGTCGTGCGGGTCCCGCTCACGGCGGACGAAGCCGAGCTCCTCGAGCCGGTCCAGGACGCCGGTCACGGTGCCGCTCGGCAGGCTGGCCATCGTCGCGACCTGACCGGCGGTGAGCGGGCCGTGCATCTGGACCAGGCCGAGCACCTGGCTGTCCCGGGCGTTCATGCCGGTCTGCTCGGCGACCTCGTAGTTGAACAGGATCGCCAGGGCGATGACCTGCCGGATGCCCAGCTCGATCCGCTCGATCAGGTCCTCGGTCGCCGCCACCCCACTTGCCTTTCCTTCGGTTTTCCGTATTATTCGAGTTGCCGAATCTTTCGAGTAGCCGAAATATTCGTCTTTCCGAACGGATCGTACCGCCGAGGAGGCGCCCTGATGTCTACCCCACCACCCCTACCAGCCCTGGACCCGCGGCGCTGGCTGGTCGCCGTCGTCATGATGGTCGCGGCCCTGATGGACCTGCTCGACGGCACGGTCCTCAACGTCGCCCTCCCCACCATCCAGCGCGACCTGCACGCGAGCGGCGAGCAGCTGGCCTGGGTCGTCTCGGCCTACCTGCTCGCGTTCGCGGCGTCACTGATCACCGCCGGGCAGCTCGGCGACCGGTTCGGCCGACGCCGGCTCTTCCTGCTCGGCACCGCCACGTTCGGCGCGGCCAGCCTGGCCAGTGCCCTCGCCCAGACGCCCGGGCAGCTGATCGCCTTCCGGGTCGTCCAGGGAGTGGCCGCGGCCGTCGTCGCGCCCCAGGTGCTGGCGACGTTCCGGGTGATCTTCCCGGTCGAGGAGCGCGGCAAAGCCTTCGCCCTGTACGGCGCGGTCGGCGGCCTGGCCGCCTCGCTCGGCCTGATCGCCGGCGGTGCGCTCACGTCGGCCGACCTGTTCGGCACCGGCTGGCGGATGGTGTTCCTGGTCAACGTGCCGATCGCGCTGGGTGTCCTCGTCGCGTCGTTCGCGGTCGTCCCCGAGACGCGGGTCCCGAACCCGCGCCGGCCCGACCTCGTCGGGACCGGGCTCATGGCGGCCGGCGTCGTCGCCGTCGTCTATCCGCTGCTCGAGGGTCAGCAGCGGGGCTGGCCGCTCTGGTGCTGGCTGCTGCTCGCCGGCGGGCTGGCCAGCCTGGCCTTGCTGTTCGTCGTCGACTCGCGGCACCAGAGCGCCGGCGCGGCCACCCTGCTGCCGACCCCGCTGCTCCGGGTGCCGGCGTACGGCGCGGGCATCGCGGTGCAGCTGGCGTTCTCGGCCGCGATGAGCGGCTCGGTGATCGTGCTGGCCCTGTGGGTGCAGTCCGGTCAGGGCTGGTCGCCGATCCACGCCGGGCTGGTCATGACCTTCTTCGGCGTCGGGACGATCGTCACGGCCCCGATGTCGGACGGGCTGGCCCCGCGGTTCGGTCGAGGGGTGCTCGCGTTCGGTGCGCTGCTCATGGCCGGGGGCACGGCTGGCTTGTGGCTGGCCGCCGACCACTCCCGGGATGGGGTGCACTGGTGGCAGCTCGCGCCCGGGCTGCTCGTCGCCGGGATGGGCCTGGGCCTGCTCGTCGTACCGCTGATCAACGTCGTGCTGGTCGCGGTGCCGGCCGAGCTGGCCGGGTCGGCGTCGGGGCTGTTCAGCACCGCCCAGCAGCTCGGCGGGGCGCTCGGCGTCGCCGTACTGACGTCGGTGTTCTTCGCCCGGCTGCCCGAGCACGGCTTCACCTCGGCCTTCGCCAAGGCGACGCCGTACGCCGTGGGCGGCTACCTGCTCTGCGCGGGGCTGTGCCTGCTGCTGCCGAAGACGGCGGTCGCCGAGGACCCGAGCCTCGAGCTGGAGGACGAGGCCGTCCTGGTCGGCTGAGCCCGAGGCCGAGAGAAGCCTGGGGCTCAGGCCGCCCCGTCGTGCTGGAGCTTGAGCGGCGCCAGCGTGCCCAGCGACTCGGCGACGACCACCGCGTCGTCGCCGAGCTGCAGGCGGAAGTCGGTCGGCGGGTTGACGTGGGCGCAGCCGTTGCGGCTGACCGCCAGCAGCGTCGCCCGGTGCTCGGCCCGCAGCTGGGTCGACAGCTCGTCGACGGACAGCCCGATGTAGCTGTCCGGCAACGTGACCCGGTAGAGCTCGGAGCCCTCGCCGCCGGACACGATGTCGGTGACCAGCTCGCTCAGGCCCGGATAGAGCGAGGACCGGGCCAGCAGTCGCGACGCGATCCGCGACGTCACCAGGATCTCGTCGGCGTGGGCCCGCTTGAAGTGGTCGACGTGGGCCGGGTTGTTGACCTCGGCCACCGTCCGGACCTGCGGCGCGATGGACTCGATCGCCATGACGGTCAGGATCGAGCGCATGTCCGACTCGTTCGAGGCGTCCGGCGGGCAGATGACGGCGGCCATCGCCTCCTCGATGCCCGCGCGCTTCAGGTCGTCGGCGTTGGTCACGTCGCCCGACGACGAAGTAGACGCCGTTGCCGGCCGGGTTCTTCTCGCCCGAGCTGCAACAGCACGATCTTGGTCTGGTACTCGTCGCCGCTCAGCTCGGCGATCAGGTCGCGCGCCGTGCTGTTCCAGCCGCAGACGACGATGTGGTCGCGGTATCCGGACGCACCCATGCCTTGGCCCTCCTTGAGCAGGAAGTCGATGACGAAGCCGACGAGAGCGCCGGTGATGGAGGCGACGATGGCGACGCCGAAGAGCACGAGCAGCCAGCTCACGATGTAGCCGGGCCAGCTCGTGACGTACGACGAGTCGCCGGAGCCCATGACCGTGGTGACGGCCCAGTAGAAGCTGGCCCCCAGGTCCTGGAAGTAGTGACCGACGGTGTCCTTGCGGCCCTCGATCAGCGTGACGACGACGGCGGCCAGGAGCACGCAGAGCACCAGGCCGAGCAACATGCGCAGGAAGAAGCCCCGGCTCGCGTTGCCGGTGATCCGCTTGGCGTGGAAGGCGATGCGGCGCAGAACGGGCACAGCGACCAGTCCGGCGAAGCGTTTGCCGATGCGGCTCCGCATGCCATCGCCTTCCCGGTCGGATCAGGGCGCACGTCGCCTGACGGCGTGGTGGATCACGCGGATCCTGCCACCGCAGGAGCGTCCCGGCCTAGCCTTTGATACGACTGGTCGAACGGATGGTTCACGACGGCGGTTACGGTGCGGGCGCCGTCCATCGCTCTCCGCGAGCAAGCCCGGCGGCCCGGCCCTTGGCCGCGACGACGACCGCCATCTTGCGCGAGGCCTCGTCGATCATCTCGTCGCCGAGCATCACCGCGCCCTTGGCGCCGCCCTCGGCCGACGTGAAGTAGTCATAGGCGTCGAGGATGTTCTCGGCGTGGTCGTAGTCCTCCTGGCGCGGGCTGAAGACCTCGTTGGCCGCGTCGAGCTGGCCCGGGTGCAGCACCCACTTGCCGTCGAAACCCAGCGCCGCGGCTCGGCCGGCGACCCGCCGGAAGCCCTCGACGTCGCGGATCTGCAGGTAGGGCCCGTCGATGGCCTGCTTCCCAAAAGCCCTGGCCGCCATGAGGATCCGCATCAGGATGTAGTGGTAGGCGTCGCCGACGTCGTACCCCTGCGGCTGCTCGCCGACGACGAGGCTCTTCATGTTGATCGACGCCATGAAGTCGGCCGGCCCGAAGATGACCGTCTCGACCCGCGGGCTCGCGGCGGCGATGGCGTCGACGTTGACCAGGCCGAGGGCGTTCTCGATCTGCGCCTCGATGCCGATCCGCCCGACGTCGTAGCCGCAGGACTTCTCGATCTGGGTCAGCAGCAGGTCCAGCGCCACGACCTGGTCGGCGGTCTGCACCTTGGGCAGCATGATCGCGTCCAGGTTGGCCCCGGCGCCCTCGACCACCTCGACCACGTCGGCGTAGGTCCACTGGGTCGTCCAGTCGTTGACCCGCACCGTGCGGACCTTGCCCTCGAAGCCGCCCTCGTTGAGCGCCGCGACGATGTTCCTGCGGGCGTCCGGCTTGGCGAGCGGCGCGACGGCGTCCTCGAGGTCGAGGAACACCTGGTCGGCGGGCAGGCCCCGCGCCTTGTCGAGCATCTTCGGGCTCGACCCCGGCACGGCCAGGTTGGAGCGGCGCGAGCGCAGTGGTCGGTCGGTCGGCGGCGATCGGCGGATGTCATGGCCGGGACGCTACCCAGGCGGGGGCGGGTCGGTCATCGTGACGTTGGTTACCCGCCGGCTCAGCACCACCAGCGCGATCCCGGCCAGGACCAGCGCCGCCCCCGGGATGATCAGCACCGGCGGCTCCTGGCCCAGCCAGACCCACGCGACCAGCGCCGCCCCCGGGGTCTCGAGCAGGATCGCCAGCGACACCGTGGTCGCGCCGGCCGCCGCGAGGGCCCGGTTGAGCAGGGTGTGCCCGACCAGCTGGGCGCACAGGGTCAGCAGCAGCAGCTGACCCCAGGTCTTCGCGTCGTAGCCCGCCCCGGCGATCGGCTGCCGACCGACCAGGCAGACGCCGAGCAGCAGGACGGCAGCAGACCGAGTACGCCGTCAACGTGTACGGCGCGGTGCTCATCGATCGCCGCGCCGTCTCGCCCGGCCGACACGTAGACCGCCGCCGCCATGCCCGCCGAGCAGCGCCAGGACATCGCCGGCGAGCGCCCGACCCGGACCGGCCGGCGTCGACGCCGGTGACCACCAGGACGCCGGCCATCGCCAGAGCGACCCCGACCACGACGCCGCGCGGCACCGGCCGGCCGCGCAGCCGGTCGAGGACCACGGTCCAGATCGGGGTCGTGGTCACGAGCGCCGTCGACGCGGTCACCGTCGTCATCCGCAGGCTCGGGATCCAGAGCGCGAAGTGCACCGCCAGGGCCACCCCCGCGCCGACCGCGGTGAGCAGCGGCCTGCGGTCGCCGCGGAAGCAGGCGCGCGCCACTCGTCCCGGCCGCGCAGCGCGACGTACGGCGCGCTGGCGAGAGCCCCAAAAGCGTTGCGCCAGAAGGCAACTGCGAGCGCCGGGACGCCGATGCGCCACGACGAGCGGAGCCGAGAACGAGATGCCCGACGACGGCCAGGGCGATCAGCAGGACGGTGACTCCCGGCCCGTCGCTTCGTGGATCGGGCGGGAGCCGGCGCGGCCGGGCCCTGCTCGTCAGTCACCGGGGCACTGTGCCAGGTTTCGCCGTTGTGCCAGGCTCGACCGCGTGAGCGACCTGACCGGATGCCGTGGCGGCTGGGGCGACCGATGCCCTGGTGGCCGAGGCCGCCGCCAAGAGCGACCTGCTCTGGGTGCGCCCGGCGGCCAGACGCCGCGGCGGCCCCGGCCGGGCCGGGCGTGGCCGGCCTGGCACGTCTGGCTGGACGGCGCGGCGTACGTCGTGAGTGGGCCGGGCGAGCAGCCGCTCCCGCCGCTCGACGGCGAGGTCGAGCTGATCCTGCGCAGCAAGGACACCTGGGCCCGGCTGGTCACGGTCCGCGCGACCGCGTCGACGGTGTCGCCCGCACGACCCCGACGTGGGCCGAGGTCGCGGCGGCCCTGAAGGCCAAGCGGCTCAACGCCCCGGACCCCGACGCCCTGCTCGACCGCTGGGCCGCCGCGAACACCATCACCCGGCTGCGTCCCCAGTCGGGCGAGCTGCTCGAGGGACCGGGCGGCTACGACCGAGGCCTCGGGCGCGGCCCCGCCCCCGCCGACCGCAGGCGACGACCGTGACCTGGGCGCCCTGGCACCTGCGCGGCCGCCGCAACACCCGCCGCAACGCCCGCAGACCGCACGCCCCTGACCCACCCGCGCGGCCTCGCTAGGGCAGGTCGGGGATCCGGATCCGGCCGCTGGCGACCGGGACGACCTGGCCGCCGACCCAGCAGTTGGTGACCCGGCCGGCCTGGGCCTCCAGCTCGCAGTGCAGCGTCGACGGGCCGGCCGATCTCGGCGCCCTGGCGCACGACGTACGACGACCGCCCCTCACCCGGCAGCCGCCCGGCCAGCACCAGCACCGCCGCCAGCGCCAGCGCCGCCGAGCCGGTGGCCGGGTCCTCGACCGTGCCGATGTCCGGGCAGAACACCCGGGCGTGAGCCGTCGAGGTGGGCTCGGACCAGGCCACCGTCACGACCCCGCCGAGCCGGGCCAGCGGCGTGCCGTCGACCTCGGCCGGGGCCGGCCAGCCCGATCATGTCGGCCAGGCTGGCCTGGGCCCGCAGCACCGAGCCCTCGCGGACCATCAGGAACCAGAACGGCAGCCCGGCGCTGGACACGAACGACACCCCGCCGCGCCGCCCGACCAGGTCGGCTGCGTCGAGCCCGACCGCGGCGAGGGCCGGGCCGGGGTCGGCCGACCGGCACCGCAGTCACGGGCGCCGACGTCGTGCTGGACGCCGCCGCCGAGATCCGCCCGCCGCACCGCGTCGGCCTGCACGGTCACCAGCCCGGCCGGGCAGGCCTGCAGCACCGGTCCGGTCGCGTCCATCGACCGCGGCCCGATCCCGGCACCGAGCAGCCCGTGCTGGGCCAGCACCCAGGCCGTCCCGACCGAGGGGTGACCGGCGAACGGCAGCTCGGTCAGCGGGGTGAAGATCCGCAGCCGGTACGCCGCACCGGCCTCGGCCTGCGCCGGGCGTCGGCACCATCGGGAACGCCGTCTCGGACAGGTTGAACTCCGACGCGATCGCCTGCAGCTGCGCGGTCGACAGCGCTCCCGCCCCGCGGACGACGGCCAGCGGGTTGCCGGAGAACGCCCGGTCGGCGAAGACGTCGACCGTCTCGAAGTCCAGCTCCACCATGCGCTGACCTCCGGCGTACCGCGACGGGCTACAGCGTGACAGGCCCCGCCACGCCAGGTACACCGGACGCATCGCAGGGCCAGGCTTCGCCGGCCGGTCGGCCCTGACTAGCCTGGCGACCGTGAGCGGAGCGCCGAGTCGAGTCTTCGTCGCGCGCATGTCCGGCCTGGCCGTCTTCGACCCACAAGGCGACCAGGTCGGGCGGGTGCGCGACGTCGTCGTCGTCTTCCGCCCCGGCCGGGCCCGCCCGCACGCCATCGGCCTGGTCGTCGAGGTGCCCGGCCGCCGCCGGGTCTTCCTGCCGATGACCCGGGTCACGAGCATCGACGGCGGCCAGGTCATCACGACCGGCCTGGTCAACATGCGCCGGTTCGAGCAGCGCGCCGCCGAGACCCTGGTGCTGGCCGAGCTGCTGGACCGCGTCGTCCAGCTGCGCGACGGCAGCGGCGTCGCCGTGGTCGAGGACGTCGCGATCGAGCCCGAGCGGGCCCGGGAGTGGACCATCACCAAGCTGTTCCTGCCGGCGCGGGCCGGCCACCCGCGGGCTCGGCGGGCGGCTGCGGCGGCGCGGCGAGACGTTCATGGTCGACATCGACGCGGTCACCGGGCTGGCGACCGACGCCGCCCAGTCGGCGGTCAGCCTGCTGGCCACGATGGAGAGCCTCAAGGCGGTCGACCTGGCCGACGTCATCCACGACCTGTCCTCCAAGCGCCGGATCGAGGTCGCCGCGGCCCTGGACGACGAGAAGCTGGCCGACGTCCTGGAGGAGCTGCCCGAGGACGACCAGGTCGAGATCCTGACCCAGCTCGAGGCCGCAGCGCGCGGCCGTCGTGCTGGAGACGATGCAGCCGGACGACGCCGCCGACCTGCTCAGCGAGCTGCCGCCGGAGACGGCCGAGGCGCTGCTGCAGCTGATGGAGCCGGACGAGGCCGAGCCGCTGCGCCGGCTGCTGACCTACGACGAGAAGACCGCCGGCGGCCTGATGACGACCGACCCGGTCGTGCTGGCCCCGGAGTCGACCATCGCGGAGGCGCTCGCCGTCGTACGCCGCTCGGAGCTGACCCCTGCGCTGGCCAGCGCGGTCTTCGTCTGCCGCCCGCCGCTGGAGACGCCGACCGGCAAGTTCATCGGCCTGGTGCACATCCAGCGGATGCTGCGCGAGCCGCCCGCGGCCGCCGTCGGGACGGTGATCGACAAGGACGTCGAGCCGCTGTCGCCGGACGCCCCGCTCGGCCGGGTCACCCGGCTGCTCGCGACGTACAACCTGGTGACCGTGCCGGTCGTCGACGACGAGGGCCACCTGCTCGGCGCGGTCACGGTCGACGACGTCCTCGACCACATCCTCCCGGACGACTGGCGGGACATCGACGACCACGAGCCCGACGAGGAGCCCGAGCGGGTCGAGCGCCGGCCCGCGCGGCACCGGCCTGCCCCCGCGGAGTGGTCGACATGGCGCGTGAGCGGCGGCGGACCCGGACCACGCCGCGGCTGGACCAGCCCCGGGAGTCCAGCCGGCCGCTGCTGAGCCGGCCCCAGGTCGACCCGGAGAAGTTCGGCCGGATCTCCGAGCGGTTCGCCCGGTTCATGGGCACGGCGCGGTTCCTGGTCTACATGACGGCGTTCGTGCTGATCTGGCTGGCCTGGAACACGTTCGCCCCGGACAGCCTGCAGTTCGACCCGCGCTCGCTCAACTACACCCTGCTCACCTTGCTGCTGTCGCTGCAGGCGTCGTACGCCGCGCCGCTGATCCTGCTCGCCCAGAACCGCCAGGACGACCGGGACCGCGTGGTCGGCGAGCAGGACCGCAACCTGAACGAGCGCAACCTGGCCGACACCGAGTACCTCACCCGCGAGGTCGCCGCCCTGCGAATCGCCTTGCGGGACATGGCAACCCGCGACTTCGTCCGGTCCGAGCTGCGCTCGCTGCTCGAGGAGATGGAGGAGCGCGGCGCGCTGCGCCCGGCCGAGGCGGACCCGGACAATCTGACGTGAGGGATCGGCGGCGCGCCGGCTGGACCGGCGGTCAGCTCGGCGGGTCCGGCTCCTTGACGCCGGACTGTCGGGCTCGGCGATCAGCGCGCACGCCTCGCCCCACGCGCTGAGCTGCTCACCGGTCACCCGGTCGATCACGTAGCCGGCCACGCCCTGCAGGTGGGTCGGCGTCGCCGTCGCGCAGCCGGGCGTAGCCGGCGTCGGTCAGCACGGCGAACGTCCCGCGGGCGTCGTCGGGCGCGGGCTCCCGGCGGACCAGGCCGTCGGCGACCATCCGGTCGACCAGGCGGGTCAGGCCGCTGCGCGAGATCAGCACAGCGCCGGCCAGGTCGGTCATCCGCAGCCGGCGCTCCGGGGCCTCGACCAGCTGGACCATCACGTCGTACCAGGCCAGCGGCAGCTGGTGCTCGGCCAGCAGGTCGGCCTCGAGCTTGCGGGTCACCTCGGCGTGCGCCCGCAGGAAGGACCGCCACGAGCTGAGCTGGGTCCGGGTCAGACGCACACCACGAGCAGTTCCGGCCACGTCGGGAGCCTATTGGACGCTCTCTACGATGGGGGGATGCCCACCGCAACGCTCGACGCCATCCGGGGTGCCCTGGCCACGGTCAACGACCCGGAGATCCGCAAGCCGATCACCGAGCTGGGCATGGTCAGCGACGTCCAGATCGGACGACGACGGCGCGGTCGACGTCGAGATCCTGCTCACCGTCGCCGGCTGCCCGATGAAGGAGACCCTGACCCGCGACACGACGGCCGCGGTGTCCGCGGTCCCCGGCGTCAGCGCGGTCAAGGTCGGCTCGGGCGTGATGAGCGACGAGCAGCGCCGCGGCCTGCGCGAGCAGCTGCGCGGCGGGCCGGCGAGCCGGAGATCCCGTTCGCCGAGCCGGGCTCGCTGACCCGGGTCTACGCCGTCGCCTCCGGCAAGGGCGGCGTCGGCAAGTCCTCGGTGACCGTCAACCTGGCTGCCGCGATGGCCGCCGAGGGCCTGCGGGTCGGGGTCGTCGACGCCGACGTCTACGGCTTCTCGGTCCCCCGGATGCTCGGCGTGAGCACGCGCCCGACCCAGGTCGACGACATGATCCTGCCGCCGATCGCGCACGACGTGAAGGTCATCTCGATCGGCATGTTCGTGCCCGGCAACCAGCCGGTGGTCTGGCGCGGGCCGATGCTGCACCGGGCGCTGCAGCAGTTCCTCGCCGACGTCTTCTGGGGCGACCTCGACGTCCTGCTGCTCGACCTGCCGCCGGGCACCGGCGACATCGCGATCTCGGTGGCCCAGCTGATCCCCGAGCGCCGAGATCCTGGTCGTCACGACGCCGCAGCAGGCCGCCGCCGAGGTCGCCGAGCGGGCCGGCGCCATCGCGCTGCAGACCCACCAGCAGATCGTCGGCGTCGTCGAGAACATGTCCTGGCTCGAGCTGCCCGACGGCTCCCGGATGGAGCTGTTCGGCTCCGGCGGCGGCCAGACCGTCGCCGACTCGCTGACCCGCGCGGTCGGCGCGCCGGTGCCGCTGCTGGGCCAGGTGCCGCTCGACGTCGTCGCTGCGCGAGGGCGGGGACAGCGGCGTACCGGTCGTGCTGTCCGACCCGGACTCCGCGGCCGCGGTCGTCGCTGCGCGGCGTCGCGCGTCAGCTGTCCCGGCGGGCCCGCGGCCTGGCCGGCCGCTCGCTCGGCCTCACCCCGGTCTGAGGCGCAGAGTCGGCGCCGACCCCGGTCGAGGTCCAGTGCCACCGTATCGTACGCCGGCTAGGTCGCGTCCTCGTCGTACGCCGCGGGCTTGGCCGCCGCGGCTCTCGTCCGGCGTCCGGTCTCGTCGACCGGCTGCGGCGCGCCCTTGCTGACCGGCTTCTCGGACCGGGCGGTCTCGCGGTCGTCGCTCGGTCCAGCAGGGCCTCGCGGACGATCCGGCGCGGGTCGTACTGGCGCGGGTCCAGGGACTTCCAGTCGACGTCGTCGAACTCCGGGCCCATCTGCTCGCGGACCTGCTCCTTGGCGCCGTCGGCCATCGTGCGCAGCTGGCGCAGCAGCCGGGACGGCCTGGGCCGCGTAGCCCGGCAGCTTCTCCGGGCCCGAGGACGAACAGCGCAACCGCCCCGAGCACGAGGAACTCGGGGCCGTTGATGTCGAACACCCTGTGATTGTGCCCCAGGCGGCTGCGTCAGTCGGACGATCCCTGCGAGCGTGACCCGCGACCGAACGTTCCTTGCCGCCCGTCCGCACCGTCAGCGTCACCGTGTCGCCCGGCGCCTGGGCCCGGATCGCCACGACGAACTCGTCCGAGTCGGTCACCGGCTGGCCGTCGATGGCGGTGATCACGTCGCCGGGCTTGATGCCGGCCTGGTCGGCCGGCCCGCCGGGGGTGATCGGTGCCTGGCCGTTGCTGCCG
Source organism: uncultured Actinomycetota bacterium (assembly GCA_963794535.1). GTDB lineage: Bacteria > Actinomycetota > Actinomycetes > Actinomycetales > CAVURS01 > CAVURS01. The sequence goes on along the minus strand of CAWCEI010000009.1, from coordinate 253,604 downwards.
GCTTGGCGACCCGCACGCCCTCGCCGGTGTAGCGCTGGTCGAGCAGCACGCCGATCACCGGGTGCACGGCCTTGCCGGTGCTGATCAGCTGCTCTGCCGTGATCCGGACCTGGTCGCTCGGGATCGCGAAGCCCACGCCGATGCTGCCGGCCTGCCCGCCGGCCAGGCTGCCGTTGGGCAGCTGGGCGATCGCCGAGTTGACGCCGATCACCTCGCCTGAGCCGTCGACCAGCGGGCCGCCGGAGTTGCCGGGGTTGATCGCCGCGTCGGTCTGGATCGCGTTGATGAACGAGGACTCCGAGCGGTCCTCGCCGGCCGAGACCGGCCGGTTCAGCGCGCTGACGATGCCGGTCGTGACCGACCCCTGCAGGCCCAGCGGCGCGCCGACCGCGATCACCGGGTCGCCGACGACGACGCCCTTGGACTCGCCGAGGGTGAGCTCGGGCACCCCGGTGCGCTCGACCTTGAGGACGGCCAGGTCGTACGACGCGTCCCGGCCGACGATCTTGGCCTTCGCGCTCTTGCCGTCGGCGAAGACGACCGTGATCGTGCCGCTGTCCGCCGCCGCCGCGACCACGTGGTTGTTGGTCACGACGTAGCCGCTGGAGTGGAGCACGAAGCCCGAGCCGGTGTCGGCGGCTCTGGCCACCGCGACCTTGATCGTCACGACGGAGGGCAGCACCCGGCGTACGACGCCGGCCACGGAGTCCGCCGCGCGCGCGGTGGACCCGCCCGAGGCCTTCGGCAGGGAGATGCCCGAGCCGCCGTTGTCGTGGTGGTTCTGCCACCAGGCGCCGCCGAGGCCGCCGACCAGCCCGGCGACCAGCGCCACGACCGTGACGAGGGCGAGGACGGCCGGGATCGGCAGCGTGGTCGGCGCGCGATGGGCGTGCACCGGAGCCGGCTCGGCTCGAGTCGTCCAGCGGCCGGCGCTCGACCGGCTCAGCTCGACCGGCTCGGGCTCGACCGGCTCAGTCTCGACCGGCTGGGTGCAGCGGCCTGCGGTGCGACCGGCGGAGCGGGCGGGACCGGTGTGGTCCCTTCGTCCGGCCGCTCGCCCTCGCTCATTCCGACGATCCTGCCGCACCCGGCCGACCGGCGCCCGCGCGGGCTCGCCTGGTCGTCGGTCGGAGCGGCTACGGAGTGGTCGCGTAGGCGCTGTTGTTGGCCTTGCGCAGCGCGATCGTCACGTCCACCAGCGGGTCACTGACCCCGCCGACGTTCGACGGTCGAGCTGGCTCAGCGGCGCCTGGGGCTGGCTCTTCGGAGCCGACCCCGCCGCTGATCCCGACCACGGCGACGACCATCGTCGAGAGAGCGGCGCCGGCGAGCGCGGCCAACCGGACCGTACGCCGGGCGCTGCGGGTGCTGTCGCTGCGGGTGGTGGCACGGTCGGCGCGGCCGGCCGGGCGGCTGCCCTGCGGGCGACCGTTGCCGGGCCGGTCGGCCAGGCGGGTCGGGACGTTGAGCATCCGCGGCTGGCTGGGCAGGTGACCGGGCCGCGGCGGGACCGGGCCGCCCGGCTCGGCCATCGCGAGCAACCGGGCGGTCAGCGCCGGCCGAGACGGCCGGCGTGGGGAGGACGGCCAGGCGGGCCTTGAGCAGCCGGGCCGACTCGACCTCGGCCCGGCACTGGTCGCACCCGGCGATGTGGACCAGGGCCCGGTCGCGGGCGTCGGCGGCCAGGGCGCCGTCCACGAGCGCACTGATCCGCTCACCCAGGTGCGGGCCGACCGGCGCCGACCGGGCCGAACGAGCCGACCGGGTCGACCGACCCGGAGGACCCCGAGGGCAGCAGGGGCAGGCCGCGTCACGAGGGCTCCCCCGACTCGTGCCGCATCGAGCTGCGGCTGCCGGGTCGCGCCGCGGGGGGCGCGGTGGGCCAGGGCGTCGCGCAGCTGGGCCCGGCCGCGGTGGATCCGCGAGCGCACGGTGCCGAGCTTGATCCCGAGGGTCGCGGCGATCTCCTCGTAGGTCAGGCCCTCGATGTCGCACAGCACGACGGCGGCCCGGAAGTCCGGCGGCAGCGCGTCGAGCGCGGCCTGCACGTCGTCGTCCAGGTGGGTGTCGTCGTAGGCCCGCGACGGGTCCGGCTCGCGCCCGGGCATCCGGGCGTCGGCGTCCTCGGCGAGCGCGTCGAACCGGATCCGCTTCTTGCGGCGGACCTGGTCCAGGAACAGGTTGGTGGTGATCCGGTGCAGCCAGCCCTCGAACGTGCCCGGCGTGTACGTCGACAGGCTGCGGAAGACCCGGACGAAGACCTCCTGGGTGAGGTCCTCCGCGTCGTACACGTTGCCGGTGAGCCGGTAGGCGAGGCGGTAGACGCGGGCCGAGTGCTGCTCGACGACCTCCTGCCAGGTGGGGGGCACCCAGGGCAGAGCGACGTCGGCCGCCTCACCGGTCGGGCCACCGGGCCCCACGAGCGCTCCTTCGGCTGGACGACCACCCGAGGGTCGGCTGGTCGCTCTAGCGTGACCAACATCGTCACCCGCCACGTCCTTCCCAGTCCAGCCGAGCCAGCCGCACCGCGCACCAACTCTTCACGTCCCCCAACGCTGCGCCGCGACGAGCCGGTTCCCGCACTAGGGTTTGGCTCGCACCGCTGCGCAGCCAAACCCGAAGCCGCTCCCGACACGATGGAGGCCGTCATCACCGGTCAGAAGCCGGCGACCTGGGCGTACGCCGAGTCGTTCATCGAGGAAGACGACGTGCTCGAGCGGGCCCGGGCCCGGGCCGAGGAGCTCGGCTGCACGCCGGTCCAGCCCGGCGGTCGGCGCCGCGCTGCGGGTGCTCGCCGCGGCGCTGGCGGCGCGGACCGTGGTCGAGGTCGGCACCGGCACCGGGGTCGGCGCGCTCTGGCTGCTCGGCGGGATGCCGGAGGACGGCGTGCTGACCAGCATCGACATCGAGACCGAGCACCAGAAGGCCGCCCGCGAGGCGTTCGCCGAGGCCGGCATCGCCGCCAACCGGACCCGGCTGATCAGCGGGCCGGCGCTGGACGTCCTGCCCCGGCTCACCGACGGCGCCTACGACCTGGTCGTGCTCGACGCGGACAAGAAGGAGTACGCCGACTACCTCGACCAGGCGCTGCGGCTGCTGCGGCCCGGCGGCGTGCTGGCCTTCGACAACGCGCTCTGGCACGACCAGGTGGCCGACCCGGCCCAGCGCGACGAGACGACGACGACGATCCGCGAGCTGGGCAAGGCGGTCCGCGACGACCCCCGGCTGGTCCCGGCGATGCTGCCCACCGGCGACGGCCTGCTCGGTCGCCGTCAAGCGCGCGCCTGAGCCAGCGACCCTCGGCCTAGAGGGTCGCGAGCCAGCGCAGCAGCAGGCGGGCGCCGAAGCCGGTGCCGCCGCGGTTGACCTCGGCCCGGTCGCGGTCCGAGCGGCCCGGGCCGGCGATGTCCAGGTGCGCCCACGGCACGTCGCCGGCGAACTCGCGCAGGAACAGCGCCGCCATGACCGACCCGGCCCCGACCGGCGGGCGGGTCGTGATCTGGCACAGGTCGGCGACCTCGGAGTCGATGAACTGGCCGGTAGTCCTCGACCAGCGGCATCCGCCACAGCCGCTCGCCGGACGCCTCGCCGGCCCGCTGCAGCGCCGTGGCCAGCCGGTCGGACGTGGCGTAGAGCGCGGCGTGGCCGCGGCCCAGCGCCCTGCGTCGCGGCGCCGGTCAGGGTCGCGACGTCGACCAGCAGGTCCGGCCGCAGCCGGGTCCGGGCGTAGCCCATCGCGTCGGCCAGCACCAGCCGGCCCTCGGCGTCGGTGTTGCGGATCTCGACGGTCGTGCCGTCGTACGTCGTGACGACGTCACCCGGGCGGTAGCTGTCGGCCCCGAGCGAGTTCTCGGCCAGCGGCATCAGCCCGGTCACCCGGGCCCGGCACGCCCGAGCTCACGGCAGGCGGCCAGGACGGCGAGGACGACGGCCGAGCCGGTCATGTCGGTCGTCATGCCCAGCATCGCCTCGCGCGGCTTGAGCGAGATCCCGCCGGTGTCGAAGGTGATGCCCTTGCCGACCAGGACGACGTGCGGGCGACCGCCGCGCCGCCGAGCCGGCGGGCCGGTGGTCGAGCTGGACCAGGCGCGGCCCGCGGGCCGCGCCGCCGCCCACGGCGAGCAGGCGCGCCGAAGCCGCTCGCGGCGCAGGTCGGCGACGTCCCACACCCGCACGTCCAGGCCGCTGGCGGCCGCCGTCCGCCGGGCGCGGGCGGCCAGCCAGGCCGGGCCCTTGGTCGAGGATCGGGTGTTGGCCAGGTCGCGGGCCAGCCGGGTGGCGTCGGCCTCGACCGACGCCGCGGCGGACGGCCTCCGGGCCGGCTCCGCGGTCACGCCGGCGAGCTGGACCAGCCGGACCCGGCCGGGCCGTTCGACGCGGCCGCCTTCTTGCCCTCGCGGGCGACCCGGTAGGCGCCGAGCAGCGACGCCCTCGGCGACGGCCTGGGCCGCCTCCGGACCGGCCCGCGCGGCCAGCGTGGTCACCACGGTGTCGGCGTGCCGCACGCGCGCGGACCAGGCTCGCGGCGGCGGTGCGCAGGCCGGGCGGGGCGCCGTCACCGACACCGACGAGCAGGACCTGGGCCCGCCGGCCGGGCACCGGCAGGCGCGGGTCACGTCGCCGGCGGCCGTCCCGGCGTGCAGCCGCAGCGGCCGCGGCCGGCGAGGTCGATGCCGAGCCGTCGGGCCAGCGCGAGCGGGCCCCGTGCGGCGCCGCGGGCTCGGTCCGGGCCGCGGCGACGGCGAGGGCGACCGCGGTCGTCGCCGCGTGCAGGACGCGGTCGGTCGGGTCGCCGGCGAGCGGTTCGACCCGGGCAGGGAGTGCGGGGAGGGCGATGGTGTCGGGCCGGCGGCTAGCCCGCGGCGGTCTTCAGCGCGTCGCCGAGGTTGTTGGCCTCGTCCGGCGTCATCTCGACGACCAGTCGACCGCCACCCTCGAGGGGGACGCGCATGACGATGCCGCGCCCTTCCTTCGTCACCTCGAGCGGGCCGTCTCCGGTCCTCGGCTTCATGGCCGCCATGCGGCTCCCCTCCTCGTCGCGTCCGGGCTCCCCACAGCGGGTAGAGGGGAACCGCGGCTTACTCGGAGCCCAGTATCCCGCCTCGGCTACCCACCGGGGAAATCGAGGTGCGCGGGTGAGGGAGACTGTCGGCGTGCAGGCTCGATCGGCGCTCTTCGACGTCTACGGCGACCACCTTCGCCGCCGCGGCGGGACCGCGCCTGTCGCCGAGCCTGATCCGGCTGCTCGGGCGCGCTCGACATCGCCGCCCCGGCGGTGCGCACCGCGATCTCGCGGATGGTCCGCCAGGGCTGGCTGGCCGCGGTCCCGACGCCCGACGGGCGCGGGCTACCGGCTCACCGAGCGGGCCGAGCGGCGGCTCGAGGACGCCTACGAGCGGATCTACCGGACCGGCGCAGCACGCCGGCGACCACTCCTGGGACGGCCGCTGGCACGTGCTGGTCGCCGAGCCGCCCCGCCAGCCGCAGCTCGCGCGAGCGGCTCGGCAGCGGGCTGGCCTTCCTCGGCTACGCCCAGCTGACCGCGCAGCACCTGGATCGCGCCCGCGGGCCCATCCGGACGCTCGGCGCGGTCCTCGACGGCGAGGCCGTCCAGGCCGAGGCGTTCTTCGCGGCGTACGACGGTCAGGGGGCCGAGCTGGCCGGGCGGGCCTGGGACCTGGCCGCGGTCGCCGCGGCGTACGAGCGGTTCGAGGTGGAGGCGGCCGACCTGCTGGCCGCCCTCGGCGACCAGTCCGCGAGCGGGGCGCTGACCGGGCCGGACCCGGACCGTACGGCGTTCGCCACGCGCTCCCAGCTGGTCCACGAGTGGCGCAAGTTCCTGTTCCTGGACCCGGGCCTGCCCGACGCGGTCCTGCCCGCCGGCTGGCCCGGGCACCGGGCGGCGCGGCTGTTCGACCGGGCCGCCGGGGAGCTGCTGCCGGCCGCCACCCGCTACGTCGATGCCTGTCTGGGCCGACCCAGCACACCCCAGACCCGATCCCAGACCAGATCCGACTCCCGATCCAAGGAGGACGCGTGAGCGCAGGCGACGAGGTCCGGCTACGAGCAGGTCGGGGCGGTGGCCACCCTGACCCTGAACCGGCCGGACCGGCTCAACTCGCTCGACACCGCGACCAAGGAGGCGCTGCTCGCGGCCCTGCGAGCAGGTCGCCGCGGACGACGCCGTGCGCTGCGTCGTGCTGACCGGCGCCGGGCGTGGCTTCTCGGCCGGGCAGGACCTCAAGGACCACATCGCCCAGCTCAACCGGTCGGCCGAAGACGCGGCCGCAGGTGATGTCGACGGTGGCGAAGCACTTCAACCCGATCGCGACGCTGCTCGCCACGATGCCCAAGCCGGTGGTCGCGGCCGTCAACGGGGTCGCCGCCGGCGCGGGGGCCGTCGATGGCGATGGCCTGCGACCTGCGGCTGGTCGGCGCGCAGCGGAGGCTTCAACCTGGCCTTCGCCGGGGTCGCGCTGAGCTGCGACACCGGCTCGTCCTGGTGGCTGCCGCGGCTGGTCGGGGTGGCCAAGGCCAAGGAGCTGCTGCTGCTGCCGCGCACGGTGCGCGCCGAGGAGGCCCTCGAGCTCGGCCTGGCCACCCGGGTCGTCGACGACGACGAGCTGGCCGGGCAGGCCGCGCACCTGGCGGCTCAGCTCGCGGCCGGGCCGACCCTGGCCTACGCCTCGATCCGGCGGGCGGTGGCCTTCTCGGCCGGCCACGACCTGGCCGACTCGCTGGCCAACGAGGAGCAGCTGATGCGGCTGACCGGGGCCAGCGCGGACCACCGGGCGGCGACCGAGGCGTTCGTGGCGAAGACCACGCCGGAGTTCACCGGCCGCTGACCGGTCACGGCGGATAGTCGGTCGGCGGCACGAACTTCAGCAGCCAGTAGACCCAGATGACCTGGCCGACGAGGAAGGCCAGCACCAGCACCGTCAGGATCGCCGCCCGGACCGGGTTGACCCGGGCCGGCAGCGGCCGCTTGGTGCCGAGCCCGATCATGGCCAGCGGGAAGAGCAGCAGCACGTAGCGGAAGACGCTGGTCCACGGCTCGAGGACGGCGGCGAGGTAGGCCGGGTAGGCCAGACACCACGCGCGCAGCTCCGGCGCCCAGGGGCCGGGCCCACGGCCCGACCGCCGCGGCGACGAGGACCAGCGCCAATGCGGCCAGCCCGGCGATCGCATGGGTCTTGGTGTGCAGCAGGTAGGTCGAGATGAACCACCACGCGTGGAAGTACTCGACGTGCCCCGAGGTGCGCCACGTGCCCATCGTGTCGGTGTACGCCGAGCGGATCCCGGTGAAGTGCCAGGCGATGGCCGGCCACAACCAGGCCGAGACGAACGCCACGAGGCCCAGCCCGATGATGCTCACCGCCTCGTAGCCCGGGAACGGGTCGACCGCCCGTCGTCGCCAGCGCACGATCAGGTGGACCAGGACGACGAGGGCGAACGGCAGCTCCACCGGGCGGGTCAGCGAGAGCAGGATGACGACGGGCACCGCGAGGGCATAGCGACGTTGCACCAGCAGGAGCAGCGCCGTGGCCAGGACCAGCAGGGCCAGGCTCTCGGTGTAGCAGATCTGCAGCACCGGGCTGCACGGAAGCGTTGTCACCAGGACGATCCCGACGACCGCCGCCCGCTTGTCGACGTACCGGACGAACAGTTGGTAGACGACAACTATCGCCAACCCACCCAGCACCAGGCTGGTCATCGAGCCGGCGACCGGGAAGCTCAGCCCGGTCAGCCCCATGACGCCGCGGACCAGGTAGGGGTAGGCCGGCGAGAAGCCCCAGGCGTTCTGCTGCAACGCCCCGTTGACGTCGTGGGGCAGGACCGAGGGATAGCCGTGCAGGGCGATCTGGCGATACCACGAGCCGTCCCACTGCACGCCGAGGTCGAAGTAGCCCGGGTGCGGTGAGGTCCACATGTTCGGGACCTGGCCCCGCGCCGCCGCGATGATGATGACGGCGTCGATCAGCCGGGTGATCGCATAGACCCCCAGCGCGAGCACCCAGCCGGGCTGGGCCCAGATCCGGTCGAACCGCCGGTACGCCGCGGGCGGGCCGGTCTGGGCAACGGTCGACGAGGTCATGCTCAGCCCGCCGCGGCCCGGGCGTGGCAGCCGGCCAGATGGTCGTTGACGACGCCGCAGGCCTGCATCGCGGCGTACGCAGTTGTCGGGCCGACGAAGGCAAAACCGTTGCGCTTCAAGGCTTTTGCCAGCGCGATGGACTCCGGTGTCTTGGCCGGGACGTCAGCGAAGGTCTTGGGCGCCCGCCGGCGGCCGGTCGGTGCGTGCGACCAGACCAGCTCGTCCATGCCGCCGGACTCCCGCAGCCGCAGGACCGCCGCCGCGTTGGCGATCGCGGCGTCGACCTTGGCGTTGTTGCGGACGATGCCGGCGTCGGCCATCAGCCGAGCCCGGTCCTTGGCGCCGAACCGCGCCACCAGCTCCGGGTCGAAGCCGGCGAACGCCGCGCGGAAGCCCTCGCGCTTGCGCAGGATGGTCAGCCAGGACAGCCCGGACTGGAACGCCTCGAGGGTGAACCGCTCGAACAGCGCGCGCTCGCCGTGGACCGCGCGCCCCCACTCGGTGTCGTGATAGGTCAGGTAGTCCGGCGTGCTGACGCCCCAGGCGCAGCGCTTGAGCCCGTCGTCCCCGACGACCAGACCACTCACGCCCGCTCGCCTCGCCGTGATGGCGTAGGCCTGCTCGGCCTGGTCGGCGGCCAGCCGCAGCACCCGGCCGAAGATCAGCCGACCGGCCACCACGTTGGGCGGTCCGCTCGAGCAGCCCGAGCACCTTGCCCGCGCGACCCGGTAGCCCGGGCAGGAGGTGCGACGTCCTCCCACCAGGTGGCGACGCACCGGCCGGCGGTCACCGGGTCGCACCTCGATCTCGGCCGAGCCGCCGATCACGTTGCCGTCATGGCGGATCCGCACCCGACCGACGGCGTCGCCCTCTGGCGGCCGCCAGGCCATGACGGTCATCCGGTCGTCGAAGCCGACCGGGCCGAGCGCTGTGCGGCCCGACGAAGGTCGAGCCGACCGCGTGCCCGCCGCTGGGCGTCGACCGACATCCGGGTCAGCGGAACCCACGCGGCGTGCCGTGGCCAGTCGACGACCAGGTCCCACAGCTCGCGCGCGGGCGCCCGCACCTCGCGGGAGACGGAGAAGGAGCTCATCGGGCTCAGCCGGCACCGGGGGCCGGGGCGGTCGGTCGGGTCTGCCCTGCCGGTTCGCCGGGTCATGACCTGCTCCGGGCCGCCGCCGTACAGCTGCTGGCGCAGCTCGCGGATCTCCTCCTCGGCGGCGCCGAGCTCGAGGCCCAGCCGGTCGAGGACCGCGTCGACCTCGTCCATCCGGTAGCCCCGGAAGCCCACCGAGAAGCGGATCGCGTCGACGTCCTGGGTGCCGATGTGGTCGGCCGGCAGCTCGACCTCGGGCAGGGTCGAGGTGGGCGCCGGCAGGCCGCCCCGGACCCGCCCGGCGGCCACGGCGGCGACCCCGCCCACCACGGCCAGCACGATGATCAGCTGGAAGAACGTCACGGCGACGATGGTGCCATGGCGCGGCTCACCCGCGGGGCACGAGTGTCTGGGCCAGGAGGTCGAGGGCCGGCTCCATGCGCTCGCGGTAGTCATAGCCGCCGCCGGCCTCCATCGGCCCGGCCGCGGCGATCATCGCGCCCACCACGGCCCCGGCGTAGGCCAGCGTGGCCGGGTCGTCGGCCGGGCCGCCCAGCCGACCGGCGAAGGCCTCGGCCAGCATCCGGATCGGCCGGTAGAGCTCCTCGAGCATCCCGCGCTGGAGCTCGGGGACCGAGGCGATCAGCGCGTTGCGCTCCATCTCCAGGGCGAGCTGCTCCTCGGTCATCTCGGCGAAGGCCGCGCGGATGGCGTGCCGGAAGGCGGCGAGCAGGTCCAGCTCGGCCGGCGCCGCCCCGATCAGCTCGAAGATCCGTCCGTCGATGAACTCGGCGAGCACCGCGTCGCCCTTGGTCGGGAAGTAGCGGAAGAAGGTGCTCGGCGAGATCTCGGCCGCCTCGGCGATCTGCTCGACCGTCGTCTCCGCATAGCCCTGGTCCCGGAACAGCCGCAGGGCGTGCTGCTGGATGACCTGCCGGGTCCGGGCCTTCTTGCGCTCGCGCAGGCCGGTGCCGGACCCGGCCTCAGCCGGCCGGCTCGACACTGACGGCGGGGGCATGGGTCGATTCTGCTGGATCGCCCGGCGCCGGGTGCTGCGGCACGACGGGCGACAGCCGGCGTACGGCGATCAACGCACCGAGCGAGGGCGACCGCGAGGCTGACGAGCAGCATGGCGTCCATGCCGTGCACGTACGCCGAGCGCACCGACTCCAGCAGGTCGCTCGAACCGCCGGCCCGGGCCACCTGGACCCCGGAGGCCACGCTGTCCCGGGCCGCGGCAGCAGCAGTCGCGGGCAGGCCGCTGACGTCGACGTCGGCCCGGTAGACGGCGTTGAGGACGGCACCCAGGACCGCGATCCCGAGCACGCTGGCGGCCTGGCGCAGGGTCTGGAGCAGGCCCGAGCCGGCGCCGGCCTTGGCCTTGTCGAGCGGGTCGAGCGCAGCCGTCTGGGCGATCACCAGGGCGAGGCCCATGCCCAGCCCGACGATCGTGGTCCACAGCGCGGCCCAGCCGTAGCCGGTGTCGACCTGGGTCAGTGCGCCCAGCCCGGAGCCGACCGCCACGATCGCGAAGCCGGCGGTCGCGACGACCCGCGGGGCGATTCGCGCCCCGGCCCGGACGGCCACCTGGACGCCCACGACGAGGCCGCCGAGCATCGGCAGGGTGCGCAGGCCGGTGCCGAGGGCGTCAACACCACCCACCGCCTGGAAGTAGAGCGGCAGCGCGAACATCACGCCGAAGAAGGCCAGGCTCGCGACGGCCGCGGCGATGGCGCCCCAGCGAAAACCCTTGTCCCGCCACAGTTCCAGGTCCAGGATCGGCTGTGCTCCGACCAGCCGCCGCTCCCAGAGAGCGAAGCCGCCGAGCACCGCCAAACCACCGACGATCGCGGTGACGACGAGCCCGTCGGACCACCCGCGACCCGGCCCTTCGATCACGCCGTAGGTCACGCTGACCAGGCCGGCCGCGGACAGCAGGACGCCGACGATGTCGAACCGGGCCCGCTGCGGCGAGCGGCTCTCGGGCACCAGAACGGCCGTGGCCGCGAGCGCCAGCAGGATCACCGGCAGGTTGATCAGGAAGACCGAGCCCCACCAGAAGTGCTGCAACAGCAGGCCGGCGACGATCGGGCCGAGCGGGAGGCCGAGCATCGTCGCCAGGCCCATCACCGAGAGCGCGACCCGGCGCTCGCGCGGTTCGAACATCACGACCAGGGCCGACATCGTCATCGGGATGAGCACCGCGGCGCCCACGCCCAGCAGGCTCCGCGCCGCGATCAGCTCGGCCGGCGTGCCGGCCCACGCGCAGCACAGCGAGCCGAGGCCGAAGAGGGCCAGGCCGCCGAGCATCAGGGCCTTGCGGCCGTAGCGGTCACCCAAGGTCCCGGCCGACAGCAACAGACCGGACAGCGCCAGCAGGTAGGAGTCGGCGAACCACTGCAGCTGGCCGTTGGTCGCGTGCAGGGCCGTCGCGACGCTGGGCAGCGCGACCGTGAGGACGGTCGAGTCGAGCCCGACGACGAGCAGGCTGAGCGAGATCGCGCCGAGGGCCCACCACCGGCGGGTGTTGTTGCTGTCCATGATCGATCCTGACTGTCAGTCCTAAGTAGTTGTTACCTCCTTTTGAGAGTGACAGTCATTTCCCTGCTCGTCAAGAGCCGTCGTCGGCGACCTCGGCCTCGAGCAGCTCCTCCGGGTCCGGCGGCGCCGGCCGGCTCGGCCGGCCGGCCAGCTGGGTCTCGACCAGGTCGAGCGCCTCGGCGACGGTCGTGGTCCAGCCGAGGACCGCGTTGGCCTCGGGCCGGACGAAGCCCCGCTCCTGCAGAGAGGTCACGACGGCGCGGAGCCCGGCGTACGTGCCGTCGGGGTCCAGGACCACGACCGGCTTGCGGTGCATCCCGAGGCTGCGGGCGACCCAGATCTCGAGCAGCTCCTCGAGGGTGCCGATGCCGCCGGGCAGGGCGATGAAGGCGTCCGAGCGCTCGTCCATCGCGGCCTTGCGGCTGCGCATGTCCGGGGTGACCAGCAGCTCGTCGGCGTCGTCGTCCGCGACCTCCCAGCCGACCAGGGCCTCCGGGATCACGCCGAAGGTGTGCGCGCCCCCGGCCCGAGCCGCGACGGCCACCGCGCCCATCATCGAGACCCGGCCGCCCCCGGAGACCAGGCGGTGGCCGCGCCGGGCCAGCTCGGTGCCGAGGTCGCGGGCCAGCTCGACGTACGAGGGGTCGATCCGTTCGCTGGAGGAGCAGTAGACGCAGAGAGCAGCCATGACGCCAGCATCCCAGCCGGTGTCTCAGCCGGCCGCGTGCTCCTCGCCGACCTCGGGCAGCAGGCTCGCGGTCAGCGTCCGGACCAGGTCGGGGACGTCGTCCTCGGCCAGCCGGATGGTGGCCAGGCACTGCGGGCCCTGCCAGATCGAGAGCACCACCCGGCCGTGCTCGGGGTGCGAACTCACCCGCAGGGCACGCCCGGCGACGTCCCGTCCCACGAGGACGGTGCCACGATGCGGAGCCGGGGTGACCGACATGCCTCCAGTGTGCGCATGCGCTTGGGCATCCGCCAAGAGCCGGACAAGTGACAGTTGGCCACAGGGCCTAGCGTGAGCCGCATGACAGCCGACGAGACCCACGAGGAGCTCCCCGAGCATGTGACCGGCCCCGTGACCCTGCGGGGGGCGATGGTCCCGGAGACGACCACCGACCAGCGGCTGCTCGACAACCGCGGCTCGGGCGACTGGGTGCACACCGACCCATGGCGGGTGCTGCGGATCCAGAGCGAGTTCGTCGAGGGCTTCGGCGCGCTGGCCGAGCTGGGGCCGGCGGTGAGTGTCTTCGGGTCGGCGCGCACGCACCCCGGGCACCCGACGTACGCGTTGGGGGTCATGGTGGGCCGCGCGCTGGCCACCGCGGGCTACGCCGTCATCACCGGCGGCGGACCGGGATCGATGGAGGCGGCCAACCGTGGCTGCGCCGAGGCCGGGGGCGTGTCCGTCGGCCTGGGCATCGAGCTGCCGTTCGAGCAGAGCCTGAACTCCTACGTCGACCTGGGGGTCAACTTCCGGTACTTCTTCGCGCGCAAGACCATGTTCGTCAAGTACGCGCGCGGGTTCGTGGTGCTGCCCGGAGGGTTCGGGACGTTCGACGAGCTGTTCGAGGCGTTGACGCTGGTGCAGACCCAGAAGGTCACGTCGTTCCCGATCATCCTGATGGGGACGGACTACTGGCAGGGCCTGTTCGACTGGCTGCGCGACGTCGCCCTGCCGCACGGCACCATCAACGAGCGCGACCTGGCCCTCTTGTCGGTCACCGACGACGTCGACCAGGCCGTGGAGTGGATCGTCACGGCCCAGCGTGCTCCCCTCACCCCGCCGTACTCCCCCACGCCCGGTGATCAGGCCTGATCTAGGCCTCATTCACCGGGCGCCAGGGAGCACCGGGGTGGTGGGGAGAGCGAGGCTGACGACGATGCCGGCGACCAGGCCCCAGAAGGCCGCGCCGACGCTGAAGATGGTCAGCCCGGACGCGGCGACCAGGAACGTGACCGCACCCGCTTCGACCCGCACCCGGCCATGCTCGTCGGCCCCGAACGCCCCGCGCAGGCTGAGCGCGAACGTCGGCACCAGCGCCAGCCCGGCCGCCGCCAGGACGATCCCGTGCGGCGCGGCCAGGACGATCGCGACCAGCCCGGCCGACACCAGGCCCAGCCCGATGTTGACGGCGCCCGACACCGCCGCCGCCCGCCATCGACGGGCCGGGTCCGGGCCGGCCTCGGGACCGGCCGACAGGGCCGCGCTGATCGCCGCGAAGTTGAGCGCGTGCGCCCCGAAGCCCGCCCCCGCGACGGTGAAGCCGCCGGTCACCAGCAGCACCGGCCGCACCGGCGCCCGGTAGCCGAAGCTGGCCAGGACCGCCACGCCCGGGATGTTCTGCGACGCCATCGTCACGGCGAAGAGCGGCAGCGCGATCGACACCAGCGCCGCCAGCGACCAGGTCGGGGTCGTCCAGACCAGATGCGGCGCGAACTGGTGCAGCCGGATCGACCGCACCGACGACGACGTGAACGAGAGGCCGAACGCGACCAGCATCGCGAGCGGCGCCGCCCAGCGCCGGGCGAACCGGTACGCCGCGAGCCACACCACGATCACCGGCCCGACCAGCTGCGGAGCATCCGGCAGGTCGACCACCGGCGTCAGGCAGAGGTGGAACAGCACCCCGGCCAACATCGCCGAGGCGACCTGCACCGGGATCAGCGCGATCAACCGCCCGAGCCGGGCCCACACGCCGACGACGGCCAGCAGGACACCGCAGACGGCGAACGCGCCGACCGCCGCCGGCCAGCCGCCGTGCGAGGCGCCGGTCGCGACCAGCAGCGCGGCCCCGGGCGTCGACCAGGCCACGACCAGCGGCAGCCGCTTCCAGACCGACAGGATCAGCGAGCACACGCCCATCAGGACCGTGACGGTCAGCAGACCGGACGCGGCCTGCGCCGGGGTCGCCCCGACCGCCCGCAGCCCGGCCAACACCACGGCGAAGGCCCCGGTGAAACCCACCAGCGAGGTCACGACTCCCGCGGTGACGGCGTGCAGGGTGTCGCCGGGGGCCGGGCCGCCGGCCCACCGGGCCCGGCCTCGGGCCGGCGCCGCATCAGCTGGTCAGCCAGCCGAACAGCACCTCTTCGCAGTGCCGGATCTGGTCGGTCGGACAGTGCTCGTTGTCGGTGTGCGCCAGGTTGGGGTCGCCCGGCCCGAAGTTGACCGCCGGCACCCCGAGCGCGCTGAACCGGGACACGTCGGTCCAGCCGTACTTCGGCTTCGGCGGCTCGCCCACGACGGCCACGAACGCTTGCGCCGCAGGCTGGTTCAGCCCCGGGCGCGCACCCGGCGCCGCATCGGCCAGCTCGACCTCGAAGCCCTCGAACAGCTCCTGCAGATGACCGAACGCCGCTTCGACCGTCGTGCTCGGCGCGAACCGGTAGTTGACCGTGACGACGCACCGGTCCGGGATCACGTTGCCGGCCACGCCACCGCTGATCAGGACGGCGTTGAGCGCCTTCGCGAAAGACCAGGCCCTCGACCTCGACCTCCTTGGGCTCGTACGCCGAGAGCCGGGCCGAGGATCGCGCCCGCCTCGTGGATCGCGTTGTGCCCCATCCAGGCCCGGGCGCTGTGGGCGGCCTGGCCGCGCGCGGTGACGTCGACCCGCATCGTGCCGTTGCAGCCGCCCTCGACCGTGCCGTTCGACGGCTCGAGCAGGACGGCGAAGTCGGCGTCGAGCAGCTGGGGCTGGGTCCGCGCCGATGACGCCGAGGCCGTTGCGCACGGACTCGACCTCCTCGCCGTCGTAGAAGAAGTACGTCACGTCGCGGGTCTGCCGCTCGGGCTCGGTCGACAGGGTCGCGGCCAGCCGGAGCTGCACGGCGACGCCGCCCTTCATGTCGCAGGTCCCGCGGCCGTAGACGTCCGGCCCGACCAGCGAGGTCGGCAGGTTCGGCACGGCGGCCAGCGGCACGGTGTCCAGGTGTCCGGCCAGGACCACCCGCTCGTCGCGGCCGAGCGCCGTACGGGCAATGACGACGTTGCCGGCCCGGATCACCTCGAGGCCGTCCAGATCGGCCAGCGCCGCCTCGACGGCGTCGGCGAGCGGGCCCTCGTTGCCGCTGACCGACTCGATGTCGCAGACGTCCCGGGTGAGCTGCGACGACGTCGCGGCTCAGGTCGAGGGATCCTGCGGACTCGCGCCGGACACCCGGCGACCCTATCGACCTCACGTAGCCTGGCGACATGACCGGAGCGCGCTCGGCCTGGGGCTACGGCCTGGCGACCATGACCGACGCCGGGGCGGTGCTGGACACCTGGTACCCGGCGCCCGCGCTCGGGCGAGGCCCCCCGCGACGCCGGGGCCTACGGCATCCCGCGCGAGCTCAGCTCGCTCGAGGCCACCGACCCGCGGCGGGACGTGCGGACCCAGGTCGTGCGGGTCGAGATCGACCTCGACGCTGCCCCGGCCGACCGCCCCGGACGCCTACCTGCGCCTGCACCTGCTCTCGCACCGGCTGGTCCAGCCGCACCAGGTCAACCTCGACGGCATCTTCGGCGTCCTGGCCAACGTGGTGTGGACGAGCGCCGGCCCGTGCGCGGTCGACGGCTTCGAGCGCACCCGGCTGCGGCTGCGCGCCGACGGGCCGGTCACGGTGCTACGGCGTCGACAAGTTCCCGCGGATGGTCGACTACGTGCTGCCGACCGGCGTGCGGATCGCCGACGCCGACCGGGTGCGGCTCGGCGCCCACCTGGCGGCCGGCACGACGGTGATGCACGAGGGCTTCGTCAACTACAACGCCGGCACGCTCGGGCACGTCGATGGTCGAGGGCCGCATCTCGGCCGGCGTCGTCGTCGACGACGGCTCCGACGTCGGCGGCGGCGCATCGATCATGGGCACCCTGTCCGGCGGCGGCACCCAGGTCATCCGGATCGGCAAGCGCTGCCTGATCGGCGCCAACGCCGGCGTCGGCATCTCGCTCGGCGACGACTGCGTCGTCGAGGCCGGGCTCTACGTCACGGCCGGCACCAAGCTGCTCGTCGGAGCCGACGGCGGCCGAGCCGGTCAAGGCGCGCGAGCTGTCCGGCCGGCCGGGACTGCTGTTCCGGCGCAACTCGCTGACCGGCGCGGTCGAGGCGGTGGCCCGCACCGGGCAGCGGCATCGCCCTCAACGAGGCACTGCATGCTAACGGCTGACCAAGCCGTGAGCGCGTCCCCGCCCGGCCGACCCCGGCGTCGTCTGCGGGACGGTGGGTCGCCGCCGGTGTCGCGCTCGCCCTGGTCGCCGGAGGGGGCATCTGGTATGCCGTCGGCCAAGCCTCAAAACCGGTGCTGGGCAAGGGATGTACGGCGGTCGCGAGCGGCCGGACCGTCACGCTGGATGCCGAGCAGGCCGGCAACGCGGCGATCATCACCGGCGTCGCGGTCAAGCGCAAGCTGCCCGCGCGCGCCGCGACGATCGCCATCGCGACCGCCCTGCAGGAGTCCAAGCTGCGCAACCTGACCTACGGCGACCGCGACTCGCTCGGGCTGTTCCAGCAGCGCCCGTCCCAGGGCTGGGGCACCAAGGCCCAGGTGACCGACCCGGTCTACGCCGCCAACGCGTTCTACGACGTCCTGGTCAAGATCGAGGGCTACCGCAGCCTGTCGGTCACCAAGGCGGCCCAGAAGGTGCAGCGCAGCGCCTTCCCCTCGGCGTACGCCGATCACGAGGCCGATGCGCGCGTGCTGGCCTCCGCGCTGTCCGGCAACTCGGCGGCGGCGTTCACCTGCGTCTTCTCACCCGACCCACGCCAGGCCCAGCAGCCGGGCGGCTCGGGGCTGACCCCCCGCGCTGACGCCCTGGCGCGCGCGGCCGAACGCGAGCTCGGCGCCGACGGTGACCGCCAGCGGCGCCAAGGGCACCTCGCTCGACCTGCACCTGGAGTCCGGCTCCGGCACCGCCGGCCGTCGACGGCTGGGCCGTCGCCCACTGGGCCGTCGCCCGCGGTCAGGCCCTGCAGGTGATCGCCGTCGGCACGGCCGACCGCAGCTGGAGCCGCACCGACCGGCCGAACCACTGGACCTCCGGCGGCGGCGACCAGCTGGCGCCCGGGCACGTCATCGTCCAGGTGGCCTGAGCCCGGTGCTCCCCGGCCTGATGGGAGCCGCGACTGGCGGGGTCGGGTGCCGTGGGACCTGCCGGCGTTCGCGGCTGGACCCGCCCGGGTTCCTGCTGCGCCGGGCGGTCGCGGGCGGCCCCGTGGCGCCGCTGCGGCTCGGCCGGCGCTCGGCTACGTCGTGGCCGGTCCGGCCGAGGCGCACCAGATCCTGTCCCACCACCGCGACTTCCCCAAGGGCATGGCGCACGACCCCGGCCAGCGCGGAGCCCGGGCCGCCGCTGGCCCTGGCCTTCGGCAACGGCCTGCTGTCGAGCAGCGGCGCCCATCACGCCCGGCAGCGGCGGCTGATGCAGCCGACGTTCTCCCACGCCTCGGTCGCCGGCTACGCCGACCGGATGGCCGAGGAGGCCGAGCGGTTCGCCGCGCTCCTGGCACCGACGGCCAGCAGCTCGACCTCGACGCCGGCCCTGTCCGAGGTCACGCTGCACATCCTGACCCGCACCGTCTTCGACACCCCGCTGCCCGCCGGCCGACGTCCGGGCGATCCGGTCGGCGGTCACGGCCGGCCAGCGCCTGGCCGGGGTGCGCGGGCTGATCCGGTCCCGCAACCGGGCCGGCGTCGAGCGCGCTGATGCCCAAGGTCCGCGCGGCGATGGCGCCCGGCCCGCGAGCGTCATCGCGCCGGCTGGTCGCCGAGCGCACCGGCTCCGACAGCGCCGCGGACCGTGCCGCCGAGGCCGCGACGACGTGCTGTCGCTCCTGCTCGGCGCGGTCGACGCGGACACCGGCGAGCGGATGAGCGCCCAGGACGTCGAGGACGAGGTGCTCACCCTGCTGCTCGCCGGCCACGAGACGACGACGAACGCCCTGTCCTGGACCTTCGCCCTGCTCGCGGCCAACCCGCAGCGCGCGCGCCCGGCTGCAGGCCGAGGTCGACGCGGCGTACGGCCGGTCGGTCGCCGCCGACCGCCGCTGGAGCTGACCGAGCTGCCCTGGACGTCGGCCTGCCTGGACGAGTCGATGCGGCTCTATCCCCCGGCCTGGCTGGTCCTGCGGCACACCGACCAGCCGGCCCGGATCGGCAATCGACCGACGTGCCGGCCGGGTCGACGCTGATCGTGAGTCCCTTTGCCACGCAACGGATCCCGGCCCTGTGGCCGGAGCCGGACGCGTTCCGGCCCGAGCGGTTCGCGCCCGGCGGCGCGGCCCATCCGGTCCGGCGGCGGCCGCACGCGGCGTACCTGCCGTTCGGTGGTGGCGCGCGGATCTGCATCGGCGAGCACTTCTCGCTGCTCGAGGCGCGGATCGTGCTGGCGGTGGTCACCCGGGACTGGACGGTCGAGCCGGTACGGCGCGGAGTCCCGGCCTATCGCGCGCGAATCACGTTGGGCCCCAAGGGCGGCCTGCCCGTGACCGTCGCGATGCAGGCCGGTGCAGGCCGGATCGGTCAGCGGTCGGCGAGCGAGGGTAGTCGCGCGCGGTGGCGCCGACGTAGAGCTGGCGCGGGCGGCCGATCTTGGTCTCCTTGTCCTCCATCATCTCCCGCCACTGCGCGATCCAGCCGGGCAGCCGGCCGAGCGCGAACAGCACCGTGAACATCCGGGTCGGGAAGCCCATCGCCTTGTAGATCAGGCCGGTGTAGAAGTCGACGTTCGGGTAGAGCTTGCGCTCGATGAAGTAGTCGTCGGACAGCGCGACCTGCTCGAGCTGCATCGCGATGTCCAGCAGCGGGTCGTTGACGCCGAGCGAGCCGAGGATCTGGTCGGCGGTCTGCTTGATGATGGCCGCGCGCGGGTCGTAGTTCTTGTAGACCCGGTGGCCGAAGCCCATCAGCTTGACGCCCTGCTCCTTGTTCTTCACCCGCTTGCACGAAGGTGTCGACGTCGCCGCCGTCGGCCTGGATCGGCTCGAGCATCTCCAGCACGGCCGAGTTGGCGCCGCCGTGCAGCGGGCCGGACAGCGCGTGGATGCCGGCCGACACCGACGCGAACAGGTTGGCCTGGCCCGAGCCGACCAGCCGCACCGTCGAGGTCGAGCAGTTCTGCTCGTGGTCGGCGTGCAGGATGAAGAGCAGGTCGAGCGCCTTGACCAGCGCCGGGTCCGGCGACGTACGGCTCGGCCGGGAAGCCGAACGTCATCCGGAGGAAGTTCTCGACCAGGCCCTGGGAGTTGTCCGGGTAGAGGAACGGCTGGCCGACGCTCTTCTTGTAGGCGTACGCCGCGATGGTCGGCAGCTTGGCCAGCAGCCGGACGGTCGACAGCTCGACCTGCTCGTGGTCGAACGGGTTGAGGCTGTCCTGGTAGAAGGTCGACAGCGCGCTGACCGCGCTGGACAGCACCGGCATCGGGTGCGCGTCGCGCGGGAACCCGTTGAAGAAGTTCCGCAGGTCCTCGTGCAGCAGCGTGTGCCGGCGGATCTTGTCGGTGAACGTCTCCAGCTCGGCCGGCGTCGGCAGCTCGCCGTAGATCAGCAGGTAGCTGACCTCGAGGAAGGTCGACCCCTTGGCCAGCTGGTCGATCGGGTAGCCGCGGTAGCGCAGGATGCCCGCGTCGCCGTCGATGTAGGTGATCGCCGACCGGCAGGACGCGGTGTTGACGAACCCGACGTCCAGGGTGACCAGGTCGGTCGTGCTCAGCAGCTTGGAGACATCGACGGCGTCGTTGCCTTCGGTGGCCGGGATCCGCGGCAGGGTCCAGGTCGATGTCGCCGTAGTGCAGCGTGGCCTCGGTCGGAGCCTTGGCTGGTGCGTCGGTCATGTGGGGGTCTCCCTCGAGCCGGCCGATCCTGCGATGGTTATCGTTTGGTTATCCGACGTTACCCGCCGGTCACAAGTTCCGGCGAACCGGTCTCACCCCTGGTGGCCGGCGCCGTTATCGTCGGCCAGTGACCCAAGCCCCCCCTGGCCGCCAGCGCCCTGCCGTCCGTCGATGCCAGCGAGATCGTCGTCCCCGCGCCGGGCGAGGGCGAGGGCTACTGGGCCGGTGGCCCGAGTGCGGTGTACGCCGACGGGACCTTCTCCTCGCCTACCGGCTGCGCCGTCCGGTCGGCGCCGGCCGGGGCTACGCCAACGTCGTCGCGCAGTCCGACCGACGGGGTCAGCTTCGAGCCGGTCGTGATGCTGTTCAGCGAGGCCTACGACTCGACTCGCTCGAGCGCCCGGCGCTGGTCCGGCGGCCGGACGGCGGCTGGCGGCTCTACCTCAGCCTGGCGACGCGGGACACGCTGCACTGGCGGGTCGACGCGGTCGACGCCGACGAGCTCGCCGGACTGGCCGACGGCGTGCGGCGTACAGTCTGGGCCGGCGACGACCGCACCGCGGTCAAGGACCCGGTCGTCGTCGCGACGCCGGACGGCTGGCACGCCTGGCTCTGCATCCATCCGCTGCCCGACGCCGGCGAGGCCGACCGGATGACGACCCGCTACGCCACGAGCCCGGACGGCCTGGACTGGACCTGGCAGGGCGACGCGCTGCTCCCGCGGCCCGGGCTCTGGGACTCCCGCGGCGCGCGGCTGACCGCGGTCGTGCCCGGGCCGAGCGGGCCGGCCGACCTGGCGTTCTACGACGGCCGGGCCAGTGCCGCGGAGAACTGGTACGAGCGCACCGGGCTGGCGGTCGGCGACTCCAGCGGGCGGTTCACCGCGGTCGGGCACGCGCGCCGTACGCCGAGTCGCCGTACGGCGAGAAGGCCCTGCGGTACGTCTCGGCCGTCGCCGCTGCCGGACGGCCTGCTGCGGGTCTACTTCGAGGCGGCCGGGACCGGCGGGGGCAACGACCTGCGCACCCAGCTGCTGGACCCCGAGGCCCTGCGCGCCCTGGCCCTCAAGCGTCGCGGCTGACCTCGCTGCGCTGGTGCGGCAGCCGGCGCCGGACTGAAGTCGCCGCCGCCCGTCGGGCCCGAGCCAGTCGGCGTACGACTGCCCGGTCAGCTCCTCCAGGTCGCGGATGTCGTCGGCCAGCCCCTCGAGCGCGGCCAGCCGCTCCTCCGGGGTCAGCCGCGGGCGGCGGAGTCCCACCGGCGTGCAGCCGCTTGAGCAGCTGCGCCTCGGCCGCCCGCCAGACCTGGGGCGGCAGGTGCGAGCCCGCGGCCGCCCCAGCCCGGACGACGCGGCCCAGCGCGCGGACCCGCGCCGTGTCACCGACGTACGGATGGACGTTCTCCGGGTTGGCCACCCGGGCCTCGTGCCCGGGCACGCCGAGGAACGCGTCGACCCGGGTCATGGTGCCGACCGGGTCGTCGACCAGCTCGCGGTAGCGCAGCAGCAGCACCTGCTCGCGCGGGAAGTGCTCGAACAGCGAGCGGAGCTGCTCGGCGTAGCGACCCAGCCGCCGGTAGTGCCAGAACGGCGCCCAGCCCCGCGCCGACCCGCTCGTCCTCGGCGCCAGGGCATCGAGGAAGCTGCGGCACCGTCTCCAGCCCGTCCGAGCGCAGGTGGTTCCAGTTGCTGTAGGCCCGGTCGACCGGATCCCGAAGCATGGCAATGATTTTCGCGTGCGGCACGTCCCAGGCCATCCGCGCGTGGGCGCTCTGGTCGTAGAGGTAGAACGGCGTCGACTCCCCGCGCAGCAGCCCGGGCGGCGCGGCGTCGAACAGCGCCTCGTAGCGGTCGCGCTGCCACATCCACTCCGCGAGCGCTGTGGGCGTCGCCCGGCCCGCGCTGCGCCTCGGCGCGGCGGCGGCCGGCCGTCACACAGGTAGAACTTGGGCTCCTTGACCGGCGGACAGGTAGAGGCCCGGGTGCTGGGCCAGCAGCGCGTGCAGCGCCGTCGTCCCACCCTTGGGTACGCCGACGACGAAGAAGTCCGGCAGAGCCATGCGCTCAGGATAGGTGAATCCCTGCTAACCCGATAGGCAATGTGTATTTCGCTGCGCGCGCTAGCCGCCGGTCAGCCGTGAGCCGGCGGCGGCGGCGGCGATCCGCTCGTCGCGTCGCGGTCAGCGCGACCCGCACGTGCTGCGCGCCCGGCCGGGCCGTAGAACGCGCCCGGAGCGACCAGGATCCCGCGCTGGGCCAGCCAGTCGACGCTGGCCCAGCAGTCCTCGCCGCGGGTCGACCAGAGGTAGAGCCCGGCCTCGGAGTGCTCGACCTCGAACCCGGCCGCCTCCAGCGCCGGCCGCAGCACCGCCCGCCGGGCGGCGTAGACCGCCCGCTGCGCGGCCACGTGCGCGTCGTCGCCCAGCGCCGCGACCATCGCCCGCTGCACCGGCCAGGGCACGATCAGCCCGGCGTGCTTGCGCACCTCGAGCAGCCGCCGCACCAGCGCCACGTCGCCCGCCGACGAACGCCGCCCGGTAGCCGGCCAGGTTGGACTGCTTGGACAGCGAGTAGACCGCGAGCAGCCCCTCGTGGCTCCCGCCGCACACCTCCGGGTCCAGGATGCTCGGGACACCGGGCGTCCGGCCGTCCGCACCGGGCAGCCAGCTCGGCATAGCATTCGTCGCTCGCCACGACCGCGCCGTGCTGGCGGGCCCAGGCCACGACCTTGGCCAGGTGCTCGGCGCCCAGCACCCGCCCGGTCGGGTTGCCCGGGGAGTTGACCCAGACCAGCTTGACCCGCGCCGCCAGCGGCCCGAGCTGGGCCGTGCCGTCGGCCGCCACCGGCTCCGCGCCGGCCAGCCGGGCGCCGATGTCGTACGTCGGGTAGGCCACCTCCGGGTGGACGACGAGGTCGCCCGGCCCCAGCCCGAGCAACGTCGGCAGCAGCGCCGACCAGCTCCTTGCTGCCGATCGTCGGCAGCACGCCGTCCGGGTCGACGTCCGGCACGCCCCGGCGCCGGGCGAACCACGCCGCGACGGCCGCCCGCAGGTCCGGCGTGCCGTAGGTCTGCGGATAGCCCGGCGCATCGGCGGCCTCGGCGAGCGCGGCCTGGACCAGCGCGGGCGTGGGGTCGACCGGCGTACCGACCGAGAGGTCGACGATGCCGCCCTCGTGCGCCCGGGCCTTCGCGGCGTACGGCGCCAGGGTGTCCCACGGGAAGTCCGGCAGCGCCGTGCGCCAGGTCCCTCATCGGGATCGTCGCTACTCGTCGTGCTCCTGCGGCGGGAGCGCGGAGATGATCGGGTGGTCCTTGGGGATGACGCCGAGCTTGGCCGCGCCGCCGGGGCTACCCAGGTCGTCGAAGAACTCGACGTTGGCCTTGTAGTAGTCCTTCCACTGCTCCGGGACGTCGTCCTCGTAGTAGATCGCCTCGACCGGGCAGACCGGCTCGCAGGCGCCGCAGTCCACGCACTCGTCGGGGTGGATGTAGAGCGAGCGCTCGCCCTCGTAGATGCAGTCGACCGGACACTCTTCGATGCAGGCCCGGTCCTTGAGGTCCACGCAGGGCTGAGCGATGACGTACGTCACGGGCTGGTTTCCTTTTTGGATCGAGGTGGCAGTTGGCGCCGCTGTTCGAGTGCCGGTCGCCACCTAGTATCGCAGCGTGCGGGTCGGACCCGAAAACGTGGGGCGGCGCGTCGTGCTGCGCCACCTGCTGCCGGACGGCCGGGCCACCGACGTGCTCGGCGAGCTGGTGGCCTGGGACGATCCGGCCGGGTATGCCCGGGTTGCCACCCAGCAGCGGCGAGGTCGAGGTCGCGCTGAGCCGACATCCTGCTGGGCAAACCGGTCCCGCCGCCGCCCGCGCCGCGGCCCGGCGCCGGCCGCGGCCGCCGCGGAGCGCTCGCGCCGACGCTCTCGATCACCGAGCTGCACGACGTCATGGCCGACGGCTGGCAGCCGCTGGAGCGGGCGGACTACGGCGGCTGGCGGCTGCGGGCGGCCGCAGGGTTTCACCGGCCGGGCCAACTCGGTGCTCCCGCTCGGCGACCCGCCCGCCCCGCTGCCGGAGGCGGTCGACCACGCGGAGGGCTGGTACGCCGAGCGCGGGCCTGCCCGGCGCGGTTCTGCGTCTTCGTGGCCGCTGGGCTCCGGCCCGGACGAGCCGGCGTACGGCGCGGACCCGCTGGAGGCCGAGCTGGTCCGCCGCGGCTACCGCCTGGACTACCCCAGCCTCGTCCTGACCCGCCCTCGCGCCTGCCGGCTCAGCCGGCGCGAGCCCCGGAGCCCGACGCCGGACCGCACCGGAGGGCCGGGCTGGACGGTCGAGGTCAGCGACGAGCCGGACGAGGGGTTCCTCGCGCTCTACCGCTACCGCGGCGAGGACCTGCCGCCGGTCGCGGCCCAGGTCCTGATGTCCGCGCCGGCCCAGGCCTTCGTCTCGGTCCGCGGCGCGCGGCAGCGGGCGCACCGTCGCGATCGGCCGGGTGGCCAGTGCGCGCGGCTGGTCCGGGATCACCGCCGTCGAGGTGGCCGAGGACCACCGCCGCCAGGGCCTGGCCCAGGTCGTCATGGCCGCGCTGCACGACTGGGCGCGCGAGCGCGGCGACCACGCGGCGTACCTGCAGGTCGCCCGCGACCAACGCGCCGGCCCGCGCGCTCTACGACGCGGCTCGGCTACACCGCGCACAGCGGCTACCACTACCGGATCCAGCGCTGAGCCACTGAGCGCTCGGTCAGTGATCCGGTCGTAGCGGCCGCGGTAGTGGATCGAGGCCGCCGTCGTCGCTGTCCCGGGTCGCGATCGCCACGACCTCGCCCACGACGATGCTGTGGTCGCCGCCGGGGTAGATCGCCGACGGTGCGGCACTCCATCGTCGCGAGCGAGGCGTCGAGCAGGGCCGCCCCGGTGACCGGACCGTAGTGGTGCGGCACCCGGTCGAGCTGACCGTGCAGCGGCCGCCCGCGGGTCGCCAGCCACTCCGACACCGCCCGGGCCGACCCGTCCAGGACGCTGACGCCCCAGCGCCCGGCCTCGACCACGGCGTCGTGGAACCGCGCCTCCCGCTCGACGCAGACCAGGACCAGCAGCGGCTCCAGCGACACCGACGCGAACGCGTTGGCGGTCATGGCGTGGTCGATCGCGCCGACCCGGGCCGTCACCACGGTCACCCCGGTCGCGAACCGGCCCATCGCCCGCCGGTACGCCGAGGGGTCGGGTGCGGCGGTCGAGGTCCGGACCCACCGGCGCCGAGCTCATGAGGTGAGCCTAAGCCGTGTCCGCGGGTCGGCGCGGCCTGCCTCGGTCGGACCTGGTTCGACCTGGTTCGACCCGGTCGTCGGCCGCCTCGTGGGTGGAGTCCCGCAGGTCGATCAGCTCGAGGTCGGCCTCGGCTCGACCGCGCGGCGCGGCCGCTCGCTCGGCCAGCGGCACACGCCGGCCGCACGGCGGTGCTCGACCTGGTGCGCCTCGCGGGCGGCCTCGAGCACGTCGGTGATCTCGTGGCCGACCAGCTCGTGCCGCTCGAGCAGGGCATCGCGCAGGGCGTCGACCAGATGGCGGTTGGCGCCGAGCAGGCCGCGGACGGCGGCCTTCTGCCGGACCAGCAGCTCCTCGACCAGCTCGCGGCCCTGGCTGTCACCGAGCACCCGGCCGACCAGGTTCTCCCCGCCGTACGGCGAACTGCTCACTGCCGCAAAGGAGATCAGCGTCTCGGTCATGCCGGAGGCACCCACCATCTGCGCCGCGATCCGGGTCGCGTAGAGCAGGTCACTGCTCGGGCCGGTCGACACGTCGCCGAAGAACAGCTCCTCGGCCACCTGGCCGCCGAAGGCGATCTGGATCAGGCCCTCGAGCTCGCGCCGCGACCGGGTGAAGACGTCGTCCCGGTCACCGTGGGCCAGCAGGCCGAGCGCCGACGGCGCGCTTGACGATCGTCAGCACCTCGAGCCGGCGCTGCGGGGCGACCAGCCAGGCCACGGTCGCGTGACCCGCCTCGTGGGTCGCGATCAGCCGCGCGCTCGTGGTCGGTGTACTCGACCGGCTGCCCGACGCCCGACCTCGCGTGACCAGGCGGGCGTGCTCGACGTCGGCCCAGGTCATCGCGTCGGCGCCGCGGCTGACCGCGCTGATCAGGGCCTCGTCGAGCAGGCCCTCGATCATCGCCGGGCTGTAGCCGGTCGTGATCGCGGCCAGCGCGTCACGCCGCTCGTCGTCGGCCAGCTCGGGCTCGTGCGACTTGCGCTTCAGGAAGTGGTCGACCAGCTGGCGCCGGCCGGCCTTGGACGGCAGGTCGAAGGTCAGCGCCCGGTCGAACCGGCCCGGCCGCAGCAGGGCCGGGTCGAGGCCGTCGGCCCGGTTGGTCGAGGCCACCAGCAAGACGTTGGGCACGGTCGGCTTGGGCCGCGGGAGCATCCGGCCGGCCGGCAGGAGCAGGTTGACCTTGTCGACGATGCCGCTGCAGCAGCTTCTGCGCACGCCGGAGGGCTCGTCGAAGCTCTGCATCTGCACCAGCAGCTCGTTGACCGCCATCGACAGGTCGCCGAACGCCGTGCGCTGCACCCGTGCCGGCCGGCTGCCGGCTGGCTGGCTCGCCTCCAGCGTCTGCAGGCCCTCGAGGCCACCGCAGCAGGTCAGGCCGGTCGCGAGCCGACGTCGGGCTCGGCCGAGAAGCCGGCCGGCGCCATCCCGGAGCGCGCGCGCACCGATGCCGTCGAACTCGTCGATGAAGCCGATCGCTCCGCCCTCCTTGCGGGCGATCTTGCGCAGCGCCTTGAAGTAGCGCCGCACCTTGCGCTGGGTCGCCCCCTGGTAGGACGAGTGGAACGACGTGCCCGAGGCGAACAGGAACGGCACGCCGGCCTCGGCCGCCATCGCCTTGGCCGTCATCGTCTTGCCGGTGCCCGGGCCGCCCTGGAACAGGATCCCGCGCCGGCTCCGGCCGCCCATCCGGTCGGTGAACCGCTGGTGGTCCAGGAAGAGCTGCAGGGTCCGGGTCACCTCGTCCTTGACCGCGTCGATGCCGACGACGTCGTCCAGCCCGACGTCGATCTGCTCGGACCGGTAGACGGTGTGCGGCGACCGGCCGATCGAGCGAGCAGCGGGATGATCACGGCCATGACCGAGGCGCCCAGGATGATGACGAGGTAGCCGAACAGGAACTTGGTCGAGGAGTCCATCGCCGGCAGGTGCGGGCGCCCGACCGGGTCGCCGGTCAGCAGACGGGCCCAGAGGTAGGCCGCGACGAGGGCGAGCACGACCGCGACCTTGAGCAAGCCGCTTCTGGCGCATCCGCTCCCGGTTGCGGGCGACGTCGACGCCCGCGAGCGAGATCCGGTCCGAGGCGGGCGGGGTGCTGGCCGTGGATGCGCTCACCTAGCGCAGTCAACACCTGGGTCAGCCCGCCGCACACGCCCAGTCACCCGATCAGCGACCGGAGGCACCCGGACGGGTGAATCCCGGTCATCGAGCGTGACCGTGCGTCACGAGAAGAGGTCGTCGGACCAGCCCGGTCCGGGCCGGTCGGCGCCCTGAGCCGGACCCGCGCCGACCCGCTGGAAGGCCTCGTGCCCGGTCAGCCAGTGCGCCTCGCCGTTGGACAGGGCGAAGCAGTCGCCCTCCACCCGCACCTGGGTCGCGTGCGCCGCGAGCGCCGCGCGCTTGCGGTCCAGGTAGGCCGAACCGTCGACGACCGTCGTCACCACCGCGTCGTCGACCACGACTGGCGGGTACGCCGCGTGAGCCGAGCGGCCGGGTCATCGACCGGCCGGCAGTGGCACCCCGCTGGAGCAGGGCGGCGCGCTCCCGCTCGGCCCACGAGCGGGGCACCCGGATCCAGTAGACCGCCTCGACGAAACCGTCGCCGGCCACGAGATCGACTGCGGCAGTGGCGATTTCGTGCGCCTTGATGTGGTCCGGGTGGCCGTAGCCACCCTGCGGGTCGTAGGTCACCACGACCTGGGGCCGCACCTCGCGCAGCACCTCGGCCAGCGCCTCGGCGGCCTCGTCGAGGTCGGCGTCGACGAGCGTCGTCCGGACGCGGGCCGGCACGGTGCCGGCACCGGCGATCCCCGGCTCGAGCCAGGCCATGCCCGAGTCCCGCCAGCGGCCGCCGGCCAGAAGCCGGTGGTCGACGACCCCCAGCTCGGCCATCGCGGCGGCGAGCTCGCCGCGCCCGGTGCGGCCCGAGCGCGTCGTCGTGGCCGGCCTGCGAGGTGGCGCAGCTCGGGCGGGATCACCTCGCCCTGCTCCCCCAGCGTGCAGGTGACCAGGGTGACGTGCGCGCCCTGCGCGGCGTACCGCGCCATCGTGGCGCCGGTCGTCAGCGTCTCGTCGTCCGGGTGGGCGTGCACGAGCACCATCCGCCGCGCCGGTGAGGCGGCGCTGCGGCCGCGTCGAGCCCGGTCAGACGACGACCCGGACTTCGGGGAAGTGGCAGGCGACCAGGTGCCCGGGCGCGAGCTCGCCGAACCTCGGGAACCTCTGCGGCGCAACGGTCCTGGGCCTTCGGGCAGCGGGTCCGGAAGACGCAGCCCGACGGCGGGTTCGACGGGCTGGGCAGGTCGCCCTGGAGCACGATCCGCTCGCGGCTGCGCTCCTTGTCCGGGTCCGGGATCGGCACCGCCGACAGGAGCGCGTGGGTGTAGGGGTGCTGCGGTTGCTGGTAGATCGTGTCGCGGTCGGCGCTCTCCATGACCTTGCCGAGGTACATCACGACGACCCGGTCGGAGATGTGCCGGACGACGGACAGGTCGTGGGCGATGAAGATGTAGGCGAGCTGCCGCTCGTCCTGGAGGTCCTCGAGCAGGTTGATGACCTGGGCCTGGATCGACACGTCGAGCGCGGAGACCGGCTCGTCGCAGACGACGAGCTGCGGCCGAGGGCGAGCGAGCGGGCGATGCCGATGCGCTGGCGCTGGCCGCCGGAGAACTCGTGCGGGTAGCGGTTGAAGTGCTCGGGGTTGAGCCCGACCCGGGCCATCAGCTCCTGGGTCGCCTTCTTGGTGCCGCCCTCGGGCTTCATGTTCTGGATGTCGAACGGCGCGGAGATGATCGTGCCGACCGTGTGCCGCGGGTTCAGCGAGCCGTAGGGGTCCTGGAAGATCATCTGCAGCTCGCGGCGCAGCTGACGCATCCGGCCCTTGTCGGCCTTGGTGATGTCCTCGCCGGCGAACTCGATCTTGCCGGCGGTCGGGTCGAGCAGGCGCAGCACCGTGCGGCCGGCGGTCGACTTGCCACAGCCGGACTCACCGACCAGGCCGACCGTCTCGCCGGCCCGGATCTCGAGCGAGATGCCGTCGACGGCGCGGACCGCCCCGGCGTTGCGCCGGAGCAGGCCGCCGCCCCGGATCGGGAAGTGCTTCTTCAGGTCGGTGATCCGCAGCAGCGGCTCCCCGCTCTTCGGAGATCGCCGCCTTGGGGGCGGGTGCCGTCTGGCTCACGATGCGCTCCTCATGCCGATCCGCCGGCGAGGCGCGGCTTGATCTCGGTCTGGAAGATCTGCTGCCGCTGCGGGCTGTCGATGTGACAGCGCACCGAGTGGCCGGGCGCGGCCTCCAGCAGGTCGGGCTCGACGGTCCGGCACTTGTCGCCGGGCACGCGGTCCTTGAACCGGCAGCGCGGGTTGAAGGCGCAGCCGGTCGGCAGGTTGATCAGCGAGGGCGGCGTGCCCAGGATCGGCACCAGCCGGTCCTGGCGCTCATGGTCCATCCGCGGCATCGAGCGTGAGCAGGCCCCAGGTGTACGGGTCCTCGGAGCGGTAGAACACGTCCTGAACCGAGCCGGTCTCGACCGGCTTGCCGCCGTACATCACCAGCAGGTCGTCGGCCATGTCGGCGACGACGCCCAGGTCGTGGGTGATGATGATGATGGCCGAGCCGTACTCCTTCTGCAGGTCCTTCATCAGGCCGAGGATCTGGGCCTGCACGGTGACGTCGAGAGCGGTCGTCGGCTCGTCGGCGATCAGCAGCTTGGGGTTGTTGACCAGGGCCATCGCGATCATCGCGCGCTGCCGCATACCACCGGAGAACTCGTGCGGGTACTGGTCGATCCGGACCTTGGAGTTGGGGATGCCGACCCGGTCCAGGACCTCGAGCGTCGCCTTGCGGGCATCGGCTTTGCTCGACGTCGTGGTGGACCAGGTACCCCTCCATGATCTGGTTGCCGATCGTGTAGTACGGGTGCAGCGAGGACATCGGGTCCTGGAAGATCATCGCCATCTTCTGGCCGCGCAGCTCGCGGATCCGGGAGTCGGTGACGGTGAGCAGGTCCTCGTCGTCGAGCAGGATCTGGCCGGAGACGCGGGCGTTGGTGCGCCGGTGCAGGCCCATGATCGCCTGGCTGGTCACCGACTTGCCCGAGCCGGACTCGCCGACGATGCCGAGCGTGCGGCCGGCCTCGAGCGAGAAGCTGACGCCGTCGACCGACTTCACCAGGCCGTCGTCGGTCGGGAAGTGGACGTGCAGGTCGTCGACGACCAGGAACGGGCACCTGCGACGTCGAGCTGCGCGACGGTGCCGCCGCGGGAACTGTGGTCATCGTTGGCTCTCTCCTAGGCGTAGCGCACGCGCGGGTCGATGACGCCGTACAACACGTCGACGATCAGGTTAGCCACAATGATGAACGACAGCACCGACGATGACGACGCCGACGATGACGGGCAGGTCGAAGGTCGACACCGCCTGCACGGTCGTCCGGCCCAGGCCCTGGAAGTTGAAGACGGTCTCGGTGATCGCCGCTCCGGCCAGCAGACCGCCGAGGTCGAGGCCGGCCACGGTGACGATCGGGGTGAGCGCGGCCCGCAGCGTGTGCTTCATGACCACGACCCGTTCGGACACGCCCTTGGCCCGCGCCGTCCGCAGGTAGTCCTCACCCATCGTCTCGAGCATGTAGGCCCGGGTCAGCCGGACGTAGGCCGCCGCGTACAGCGAGGCCAGGGTCAGGCAGGGCAGCCGTAGCCCCTGGAACCACTTATAGGGGTTGTCCGTGAGGTTGATGTACTCCGGCGTCGCGAAGATCTGCCACTTGGGTCGACAGGTAGTTATAGGCCAGCAGCGCGATGAAGAACGCTGGGAACGAGTAGAAGACGAGGGCGAGGCCGACCAGGAAGCGATCCAGGAACCTCCCTCGGAACAACGCCGCGACGATGCCGGCCCCGACCCCGCAGATGATCCAGACGAAGAAGGCGCCGACCGACAAAGACAAGGTCACGCCGCCGGCGTTCTTGATGATGGTCGTGACGAGCTGGGTCTGGTACGGCGAGTAGCCCAGGCAGGGCGCGCCGCAGTGGGTGACCTTGTCGGGGTTGGCCTTGCGGAACTGCTCGTCCGGTCGGGAAGTCGCGGCCGACGAAGACGCCCTTGAGGAAGAGCTCGTACTGCTTGGTGATCGGCTGGTCGATACCGAGGAAATGCCGGTTCGCCGCAATGAGGGCCGGCGTGCAGTTCTTGCCGCAGGTAAGGCGGGCCGGGTCGGTCGGCGTGGCATAGAAGATGCCGAACACCACGACGCTGACGACCCACAGCATGATGATCGCGGCGATACTCCGCCGCATGATGTACATCAACATGTCACATCAGCCCTGACTTTCATGATCGGCATGACCGCAGTCTCTCGCGACGAGCGCCAGAGGTGGGGGCACGCACCGGGCGTGCCCCCACCTCCTTGCTCAACGGGTTGAACCGCTGTCGTGCTCCACTGGTGTTGCTGGACTGCGTGTTGCTGGACTGCGCTTACTGGACCGCGATGACCCCCAGGTCCGGGTAGTCCGAGACGGCCGGGTTGTCGATCCAACCCTTGATGCCGGAGCCCCAGATCAGGAAGAACTTCTCGATGGCCAGCGGGATGTAGCCGACGTCCTTGGCAAGGTACTCGTCATGTCGCCCCACAGCTTCGCCTGCGCGGCCGCGTCGGTCGTTGCGTAGGCGTTGTCGATCATCTTGTTCAGCGTGTCGCTGTTGTAGTAGCCGTAGTCCGAACCGTTGGACGCGGGCGACAGGTTGACACGGCCGTCGAACAGCGGCGGGATGACCGTCGAGGCGTTCGGCCAGTCAGCACCCCAGCCGGCCCAGGTGATGTCGTACTTCTTGGCGTTGTTCGGGTTCTGGATCACGTCGTAGTACGTGTCCGTCAGCTCGTTCAACGTGACCTTGAAGCCACCGGCTTCTCCCAACCGGCCTTCAGAGCGGCGGCGTACTTCTCGCTGGTCGGCGTGCCACCGTTGTAGGTGAAGTTGATCGGGTAAGGCATCTTGACGCCGGCCTGCTGCAGCAGCGCCTTGGCCTTCGCCGGGTCACCGTTGTCCGGTGCGTTGAAGGCGTTGAAGTCCTTGTAGCCGATGACCCCGGGGTTGATCAGGGTCTGCGCCGGGCGACCGTAGGTGTCGCCACCGCTGGCCGTGATGTAGCCGGCCTTGTCGGTCGAGACGGCCAGCGCCTGACGGACCAGCGGGTTGGTCAGCGTCCGGAAGTTCGGCGTCAGGTAGTCCATGAACGGCGAGTCGACGAGCTCCTGACGCGTCTTCTGGATGGCGCTGGCCTTGGCCTGGTACGCCGGCGGGACGCGACGGTCGGTCACGGCGAACTTGTCGTTGCCCGTGTCAGAGATCAGCCGCTGGGCGATGACCTCGTCGGTCAGACCCTCGGTGAAGACGATCTTGTCCGGGTAGGCCTTGCGGATGCGTGTCCGTCTTGGCGTCCCAGTTGGGGTTGCGGACGAACGTGCCACCCTTGTTCTGGGTCCACGTGCCCTGCAGCATGTACGGGCCGTCGGAGAACGACGACGAAGTTCGACTTGTCACCCTTGTCCTGGTCCTGCACGGAAGGCCGCGAAGGCCGGCATGCGTCACGGTCGTAGTTGAAGTCGCCGACCGGCTTCTTCAGGTGGAACGTGATCGTCGTTGCCGTCGCAGGTGACGGCCTTGTCGTACAGCGCCTGGCCGGTCTTGGCGTAGGGGCCCGCGTAGTCCGAGACGGTGTTGCCGTCCTTGTCCTTGTGCGTGCCGATGTCGAGGAACTGCAGGGCGTAGCTCGGGCCGCCGGTGATGATGTCGGTCGCGAACGTGCGCGAGACGCCGTACTTGACGTCGTCACACGTGACGGCCTTGCCGTCCTGCCACTTGATGCCGTCCTTCAGCGTGAACTTCCAGGTCTTGCCGCCGTCGGTCGGCGTACCGGTGTCGGTCGCCATGTCGGGCGTGCAGCTTGACGCCGGCCTTGCCCGCCGCTGACCGGGAAGTTGGTCAGCGTGCGGTAGATCAGGCGGGCCTCGTTGCACGATGTCGCGGCCGATGTAGGTGCGCTGTGGGTCCCAGTGCTCAGGCGGGCGCTTGGTGAGGTAGTACAGGGTGCCGCCGGCCTTGAGCGCCGCTGCCCGAGCTGTTGTTGCTCGAGCTGCCGCCACCACTACTGCCGCCACAGGCGGCGGCAGTCAGGGCCACAACGCCAGAGAGCGCGATCGAGCATCGCTCCTCTGTGTGTGAGCTTCATGGGCTCTCCTTCTTGTGTTAAGCGCACCGATCGGTTGATCGGTCGTGCTGCCCGCAGCGGTCGCTGACGGGACATCTATGGGTGGGTCAGTGCGACTTCGGGTCGAGCGCGTCTCGCAGCCCGTCGCCGAGCAGGTTGAAGCACAGGACGAGCGACGAAGATGAACATGCCCGGGAGGAAGAAGTAGATCGGGTCGGCCGACAGGTAGTTGACCGAGTCGTTGAGGATGTTGCCCAGGGTCGGCGTCGGCGCCTTGATGCCGACCCCGAGGAAGCTCAGGGCCGCCTCGGCCGAGATGTTCGCCGGCAGGGTCAGCGTCGTGTAGACGAGGATCGGCGCCCACAGGTTGGGCAGCAGCTCCTTGAACCAGATCCGCCGGTTGCGGCGCACCGAGCGAGCGCGACGCCTCGATGAACTCGCGCTCGCGCAGCGACAGCACCTGGCCGCGGATGATGCGGGCGAAGTAGGGGAAGCCGAAGAAGCCCAGCACGAAGACCAGATAGACGACTGCGCCGGGTTGCCGCCGGGAACGCCGATGCGCGACGATCCGGTCGATCAGCACCGGCGACAGGGCCAGCAGCATGAGCAGCTGCGGGAAGGCCAGGACCAGGTCGATGAACCGGCCGATCCAGAAGTCGGCCCAGCCACCGAGGTAGCCGGAGATGATGCCGAGGACCGTGCCGACGATGATGCTGAACGCCGTCGCCGGCGACGGCCACGGCCATCGACAGCGTCACGCCCGAGCACCAGCCGGGAAAGCAGGTCGCGGCCGGTCTGCGGCTCGACGCCGAGCAGGTGCGGACTGCTGATGCCGCCGATGGGCGCCGGTGGGCACCGAACCGATGCCGCCGACCAGGTTGTTGTGGAAGTGACTGCGGGTCGATGACCCCGAGCTTGTCCAGGATCGGCGCGGGCAGCGCGATCACGACGTAGATGATCACGATGACGAACGCCGTCATCGAAACCTTGTCGCGGCGGAACCGGGACTTGGCGATCTGCCACGGCGAACGGCCGACGACCTTGGTGTCGAGCGTCCTCGTCACCCGGGGGTGGCGGCGCTTCGGCCTCGAGCTGGCCGATCGTGACGGTCATAGAAGGCGGGGTCCCTTCGCGCAGTGCCCGACTTGTGCTCGCGGACTCATCAGAGCCGACCATAAGCCGCGCGTGGGCCCAACGCCACGCAGCGCCTTACTTGTAGCCAGATCGTGACCGTGCGGCGACAAACTAGCCCTTCCGTGTCACAACCTTGCTCCAACCACGGGCACCGTACGGGAAGTTCTCCGGCTGAGACCAACACCGCACAGGCGAATCGGCAGATCAGCGCCGGGCGCGGGCCCGCATCTTGTCCCGCTCGTGGCGCGACCAGGACGACCTTGCGCAGCCGGATGGCGCTCGGCGTGACCTCGACGCACTCGTCCTCGCGGCAGAACTCCAGGCACTGCTCCAGCGACAGCCG
Source organism: uncultured Actinomycetota bacterium (assembly GCA_963794535.1). GTDB lineage: Bacteria > Actinomycetota > Actinomycetes > Actinomycetales > CAVURS01 > CAVURS01. The sequence goes on along the minus strand of CAWCEI010000009.1, from coordinate 218,116 downwards.
GCGCGGCGGGATCAGCTTCTCGAAGTTGTCGGAGGTGGAGGACCGCACGTTGGTCTGCTGCTTCTCCTTGGTGATGTTGACGTCCATGTCGTCGGCGCGGGAGTTCTCGCCGACGAGCATCCCCTCGTAGACCTCGGTGGTCGGCTCCACGAACAGGGCCCCGCGCTCCTGCAGGTTGGTCATGGCGTACGCCGTGGCGACGCCGGTCCGGTCGGCGACCAGGGACCCGGTCGGGCGCGTGCGCATGTCCCCCGCCCACGGCTCGTAGCCCTCGAACACGTGGTGCGCGATGCCGGTGCCGCGGGTGTCGGTGAGGAACTCGGTGCGGAAGCCGATCAGCCCGCGGGCCGGCACCAGGAACTCCATCCGGACCCAGCCGGTGCCGTGGTTGGTCATCTGCTCCATCCGGCCCTTGCGGGTGGCGAGCAGCTGGGTGATCGCCCCGAGGTACTCCTCGGGGGTGTCGATCGTGACCCGCTCGACCGGCTCGTGCAGCTTGCCGTCGATCTCCTGGGTGACGACCTGCGGCTTGCCGACGGTCAGCTCGAAACCCTCGCGCCGCATCGGTCTCGACCAGGATCGCCAGGGCCAGCTCGCCGCGGCCCTGGACCTCCCAGGTGTCCGGCCGCTCGGTCGGCAGCACCCGGATGGACACGTTGCCGACCAGCTCGCGGTCCAGCCGGTCCTTGACCAGCCGGGCGGTGACCTTGGTGCCCTTGGTCCGGCCGGCCAGCGGCGAGGTGTTGGTGCCGATGGTCATCGAGATGGCCGGCTCGTCGACGGTGATCAGCGGCAACGGCCGCGGGTCCTCGGGGTCGGCCAGGGTCTCGCCGATGGTGATCTCCGGGATGCCGGCGACCGCGACGATGTCGCCCGGCCCGGCCGAGTCGGCCGAGACCCGCTCGAGCGCCTCGGTGACGAGCAGCTCGGTGATCTTGACCCGGCTCATGCTGCCGTCGCGGCGGCACCAGGTGGCCTGCTGGCCCTTGCGGATCTCGCCAGACCTGATGCGGCACAACGCAAGTCGGCCGAGGAACGGCGAGGCGTCGAGGTTGGTGACGTGGGCCTGCAGGGGCACCGAGTCGTCGTACGTCGGGGCGGGGATCGCCTCGATGATGGTGCGGAACAGCGGCTCCAGGTCAGGCCCGTCGGGCTGCGATCCGTCGGCCGGGCGGGTCAGGCTGGCCCGGCCGGACTTGGCCGAGGCGTAGACGATCGGGAAGTCGAGCGCCGCCTCGCCGGCGGCCGGGTCGTCGTGGTCGTCGGCCAGGTCGAGGAACAGCTCGTAGGTCTCGTCGACGACCGCCGCGATCCGCGCGTCCGGGCGGTCGACCTTGTTGACGACGAGGACGACCGGCAGGTGGGCGGCGATCGCCTTGCGCAGGACGAAGCGGGTCTGCGGCAGCGGTCCCTCGCTCGCGTCGACGAGCAGGACGACGCCGTCGACCATCGACAGGCCGCGCTCGACCTCGCCGCCGAAGTCGGCGTGACCGGGGGTGTCGATGATGTTGACCGTCATGCCACCCTCGGGCGCCGCCGGTCCGGCGTACCGGATCGCCGTGTTCTTGGCGAGGATCGTGATGCCCTTCTCGCGCTCGAGGTCACCGGAGTCCATCGCCCGCTCCTGGACGTGCGCGTGCTCGCCGAACGCGCCGGACTGCCAGAGCATGGCGTCGACGAGGGTGGTCTTGCCGTGGTCGACGTGGGCGACGATGGCGACGTTGCGCAGGTCCTCGCGGGTCTGCATGGGCATGCGGAAAGGCTCGTTTCGATCGAGGGGCGCCGAGAAGACGGTCCCCTCAAGGGTAGACGTCGCGGACGGCTCAGTTCGCCAGCGAGCGCTGGTACGCCGAGATCTGGGTGACCGGCGGGGTCATCGCGTAGGCCGCCTGCAGCTGGTCCGGGGCGACGAACCAGACGTGCATCATGTAGCCGGACGGCTTGCGCGGGGTGCCGTCGTCGTTCGTGGCGTGGAAGTGCCAGCGGGTGTAGGGCCCGGCGACGTCCGGCCCGGGCTGGCCGTTCGGCGCGACGTACATGACGCCGATCAGGACCCAGCTGCGGGTCGGGCCGCGCTGGCTGTAGATCAGCGTCTCCGGAGCAGTCGGGTCGGCCACCTTGCCGTCGTCGCGGAAGGCCGCCTTGGGCACGTGCAGCTCCTTGATCGGCGTCGTCGCTGGCGCCGTGGGGTGCTTGGCGTGCCAGCGGGCGAGCGCCGGGTCCAGCGCGTAGCCGGCGGCCTTGGGCGGCCGTGATGTCCCGGTACTTCGCGGTGGCCGCCTCGGTCTGGTCAACAGGGTGCGGGCGGCGGCTGGTCTGGGCCGCCGTCGCACCGGCTGACCGAGGGCAGGTCGCTCATCTGGTGCCGCTCTCCGTTCCGGTGCCGTTCACCGCTGGCCGATCGAACCGTCCATCGATGCCGTCCATCGAGCCCGACATGGTGCTGTCGGCCGCCGTGGATCCGGACGGGTCGGGCTCGGCCATCGTCCGATCTCCTGCGGTGCCGCCAGCGCGACCCCGCTGCCGGCCGAGCACGAGGGCCGCCACCGCCGCGACGACGGCCGTTCCGCGGCCGCCCTCGACCGGCTGCTCGAGCCGGGGTGCCGGCTCACGACCGCGAGGGTGGCCACCACGACGACGGCTTCGAGCAGCGAGCAGAGCAGGTCGGCGGTGCCGAACGGCTCGGCGTGCCCGGCATCCGGGCCGACCGGCAGCCCGCTCGTGCGGGTCAACCACCAGAGCATCGAGGACGCCGGTGTTGACGGCCACGCCGGCGCCAGCTCGCGACGGGAGGGCGCCTGCCAGGCGATGGCGGCGAACCACAGCTGGTAGGCCCCGAGCACCAGGAAGAAGCCGCCGAACAGCCACCACTCGTGGAAGTGCTCGCCGGTGACACCGAAATGGATCGCCGCGGCCGCCGCCGAGCACAGGGCTGCGGTGCGGCGCAGGATCGCCGAGAGGGTCATGTCCCTCACCCTCCGCGTCCTGCGTCAGGGGACGGCCAACGAAATGTTCGAGTCGTGTTCGGGTGTGCGGGCGGGTCGGGGCCGGCCGCTCACGCACGGGACACTTGGCCCATGTCGCCGGAGCGGGACCTGCAGCGGGGTCGGAGAAGGGTCTCGTGCTCGTCGTCGAGGACGAGGAGGCCATCGTCTCCGTCCTGCGGATGTACCTGACCCGCGAGGGGTTCACCGTCCACGCCGTCGGCGACGGCGTGGGCGCGCTGGCCGCCGTCCGCCGGCTGAGACCGACCGCCGTCATCCTGGACATCGGGCTGCCCGGCCTGGACGGGTTCGAGGTCTGCCGGCGGCTGCGCGAGAGCGGCGACTGGACGCCGGTGCTGGTCGTGACGGCGCGCGACGACGAGCCGGACCGGGTGCTCGGCCTGGAGCTCGGGCGCCGACGACTACATCACCAAGCCGTTCTCGCCGCGCGAGCTGGTGGCCCGGCTCAAGGCGGTGCTGCGCCGCGGCCCGGGCGACCACGGCGGCCGCGAGCTGCGCGCCGGTGCCGTGCGGCTCGACCCGGTCAGCCGCAAGGTCTGGGTCGGCCGACGCAGCCGGTCGAGCTGACCGCGACCGAGTTCGACCTGCTGGCCCACCTGGTCCGCCGCCCCGGCCGGGTCTTCGGGCGCGACGAGCTGCTGGCCCAGGTGTGGGGCTACAACGGCGCGGCCAGCCGCACGGTCGACGTCCACGTGGCCCAGCTGCGGGCCAAGCTCGGCGAGCGCAGCCCGATCCGCACGGTGCGCGGCGTCGGCTACTCGCGCCGAGGAAGGCTGACGCCGGACTGGACAGCCGATGAAGCGGCTGGCCAGCCGGATCGCCCTGGTGTCGGTGCTCGCGGTGCTCGTCGCCGCCCTGGTCGCCGGCGCTCGTGTCCTACCGGTTGCTCAGCCCGGACGCGCAGTCGCAGGCCCGACGCACACTGGCCCAGCAGGCCGACGTCGCCCAGGCGCTGCTGGTCGGCCGCACCGAGGCGCCGATCAAGGGCATCCGCGCGCTGCGGGCCCAGAAGACGCCGGTGGCTCTGCTGACCGCCCGCGGCACGCTGGCCGGAGACCGGCTGGCCCGGCTCGCCCTGGGCAGCCACCAGGCCGACCTGGCCGCAGGGAAGTCGTTGTCCTACAACACTTCCGTCGACGGGCGCGACGTCCTGGTCGAGGCCCGGCCGCTCGACCAACGGCACCGGCGCTGATCCTGGCCCGGACCGTCGTCGACGCGACGAGCAACGCCCGCGCCCTGCTCCGCCGCGAGCTGCTCGCCCTGCTGATCGGCGTCGCGGTCGCCGGGCTCGGCGCCGTACTGCTGGCCCGTCGGCTGGCCGCGCCGCTGGGCCGGGCCGCCGCAGGCCGCCCGGCAGCTCGCCTCCGGTGAGCGGTCGGTGCGGGTCCGGCCCGAGGGGCCGACGCGAGGTGGCCGAGGTCGCCGAGTCGATCAACGAGCTGGCCGCCGCCCTGGAGTCGAGCGAGGGCCGCGAGCGGGCCTTCCTGCTGTCGGTCTCGCACGAGCTGCGGACGCCGCTGACCGCGGTCAAGGGGTTCGGCGAGGCGCTGGCCGACGGGGTCAGCACCGACCCCCAGGAGGCCGGCCGGATCATCGTGGCCGAGTCCGGCCGGCTGGAGCGCCTGGTCGCCGACCTGCTCGACCTGGCCCGCCTGGGCGCCGACGACTTCCACCTCTCGCCGGTCGAGGTCGACCTGGTCGAGCTGGTGCGCGTCGGCCGTCGTCGGTCTGGGCCGCCCGGTGCGCGGACGTGGGTGTCGCGTTCCGGTCCGAGATCGCGCCGCTCGGCCGCGGACGCGCCGCCGGCGTGCTGGCCGTGACCGACCCGCACCCGGCTGCGCCAGATCATCGACGGCCTGGCCGAGAACGCGCTGCGGGTCACGCCGGCCGGTGAGCCGATCGTCCTCGCGCTGCGGCCGGGCGACGAGGGCGCCTGGACCGCGCTCATCGAGGTGCGCGACGGCGGGCCCGGGCTCACCGCCGAGGACCGCGCCGTCGCCTTCGAGCGGTCCGAGCTGTGGAACCGCTATCGCGGCGTACGCCGGGTCGGCACCGGTCTCGGCCTGGCCCTGGTCAAGGCGCTGGCCGACCGGCTCGGCCTGACCTGCAGCGTCGACGTCGCGCCCGAGGGCGGCGCGTGCTTCCGGGTTGAGGTTCCCCTTGCTTGACGGCGGTCGTCGCCCGGCGGCAAGCGTTGGGCCATGGCCGGACCGCACTCCCCTCGCTGCTCGACCTCGAAGAGATCACGCCGTCAGCTGGCCGACCTGCCCGGCTGGCGCTACGTCGGCGCGGCCGGCATCCACGCGTCGTACGACGCGCCGGACTTCCCGGCCGCGGTGCGGCTGGTCGGCGAGATCGGCGACGCCGCCGAGACGATGAACCACCACCCGGACATCGACCTGCGCTGGCGCACCGTGCGGCTCGACCTGCTCGACCCACTCGGCCGGCGGCGTGACCCAGCTCGACATCGAGCTGGCCCACCAGATCCAGACGCGCTGCCGGAGTCGGCCGGCGCGAAGGCCGGCGGCCCCGCCGCCGCGTCCGTGGGAGCTGGCGCTCGACGTCGGCGGATCCCGCTGCGGTGCGGCCGTTCTGGCGCGAGGCGCTCGGCTATGTCGAGGTGACCCTGCCCGACGGCACGGTCGAGCTGCAGGACCCGAGCGGCTTCGGCGCCGACGCTGTGGTTCCAGCGGATGGACCCGCCGCGCACCGGCCGCGACCGGTTCCACCTCGACGTCTACCGCGAGGGCGACGACGCCGCGGCCCTGCGCGACCGGCTGCTCGAGCTCGGCGGCACGCTGGTCAGCGACGAGCACGCGCCGCACTGGTGGGTCATGGCCGACCCCGAGGGCAACGTCGCCTGCGTGTGCACGACGTGACCGAGCCGAGCGCGACTCCGACCGGACGCCCGCGCACGACGAACCGCACGACGAGAGCCTGGCCTCCCGGCTGAACTGGCTGCGGGCCGGCGTGCTCGGGCGCCAACGACGGCATCGTGTCGACGGCCGCGATCGTCGTCGGCGTGGCTGGGGCGTCGTCGAGCCGCACGCGCGATCCTGACCGCCGGGCGTGGCCGGGCTGTTCGCCGGAGCGATGTCGATGGCGGCCGGCGAGTACGTCTCGGTCAGCACCCAGCGCGACACCGAGCGGGCGATGCTCGAGCTCGAGCGCCGCGAGCTGGCCGAGACCCCGAAGGCCGAGCTGCGCCGAGCTGGCCGACGATCTACCGAGGCCAAGGGCCTGACCGAGGAGCTGGCCCGCGCAGGTGGCCGAGCAGCTGACCGCGCACGACGCGCTCGGCGCCCACGCCGAGGCCGAGCTCGGCATCGACCCGGACGACCTGACCAACCCCTGGGAGGCCGCGCTCGCGTCGTTCGTCTCGTTCACCATCGGCGCGCTGCTGCCGCTGCTGGCCATCGCGGTGAGCCCGGCGTCCTGGCGGATCGGCGTGACCTTCGCGACCGTGGTCGTCGCCCTGGCGGTCACCGGGTCGGTCAGCGCCGGGCTCGGGCCAGGCCGCGCGCTGGCCGGCGGTGCGGCGCAACATCATCGGCGGCGTCGCTGGCCATGCTCGTGACCTACGGCATCGGCCGCCTGGTCGGCCAGGTCACCTGACGCCTCAGCTGAGGGACGAGCCGAGCCAGTGGTCGGGGATGGCCCAGGCGTCGACGAGCGTCGGCCGCCTGCGGGCGCAGCGACGCGCAGAGCTGGTCGACCGCCTTGCGCACGCCCTTGGCCCGCGCCGCCGAGAGCCGGCCGTGCTCCAGGAACCAGGCCCGGTCGGCCTCGATCGTGGTCAGCACATAGAGGTCGCAGACCCGCGACAGCAGCTGCGCCGCAACGGGATCCGCGCATCGGGCGATCGCCCGCTCGAACGCCGCCAGCGCCTCGACCGCGACGTGGGCCCGCGCGGCGGCGAGCAGATGCGGCTGGGCGGCGTTGAACGCCGCGAACGCGTCGCCGCTCGCCCTTGCCGGCCCGCCGCAGCCGCCGGGCCAGCCCCTCGACGATGTGCCGCTCGCGGTCCTGCAACGCCGACCGCTGCCAGCCCCGGTCGAGCAGGTCCGGCTGCTTCATCGTGCCGACGACGGTGCGCACGGCCGTCCGCTCGACGATCGACCCGACCAGCTGGTCGGCCACGAACCGCACGGTGCCGAGCGTGTCCAACGCGCCGAAGTCGTTGCGGTAGCCCGTGATCAGCCCCTTGGCGACCAGCTGCAGCAGCACCGTGTTGTCGCCCTCGAAGGTCGTGAAGACGTCGGTGTCGGCCTTGAGCTGCGGGCAGCCGCGACGACTCCAGATAGCCGTGCCCGCCGCACGCCTCGCGACAGGCCTGGATCGTCGCCGTCGCGTGCCAGGTCGTGACGGCCTTGAGCCCGGCGGCGCGGGTCTCGAGCTCGCGCTGGGCCTGCTCGTCCAGGTCGCTCGGCGTCGCCCTGCTCGTGCAGGTCGTGCAGCGCCTGCACCAGCTCCTCCTGGGCGAAGTGCAGGGCGTACGACGTGGCCAGCGCCGGGATCAGCCGTCGCTGGTGCGCCGCGTAGTCGAGCAGGACCACCTCGTCGCCGGCGCCGGGCCGGGCGAACTGGCGGCGCTGCGTCGGCGTACCGGGTGGCGATGGTCAGCGCGGTCTTCGTGGCGCTCGCCGACGCCGCCGCCACGCTGATCCGCCCGCGCACCAGCGTGCCGAGCATCGTGAAGAACCGCCGCGACGGGTTGTCGATCGGGCTGGTGTAGCGTGCCGTCCGGCGTCGACCTGGCCGAACCGGTCGAGCAGCGCCGCGCGCGGCACCCGCACCTGGTCGAACCAGATCCGGCCGTTGTCGACGCCGTTGAGCCCGGCCTTGCGCCCGCAGTCCTCGATCCTGATGCCGGGCAACGGGTTTCCCGGCTCGTCGCGGAGCGGCACGAGGATCGCGTGCACGCCGTGCGACGTCCCGCCGGTGACCAGCTGGGCGAAGACGACCGCCATGCCGGCCGTCGCGCGCAGCGTTGCCGATGTAGTCCTTGCGGGCGCGTCGTCCGGCGTGTGGACGACGAGCTCGCCGGTGCTCGGCGTCGTACGTCGCCGTCGTCCGCAGCGCCGCGACGTCCGAGCCGTGCCCGGTCTCGGTCATCGCGAAGCAGCCGAGCAGCTCGCCGCTGATGATCCGCGGCAGGTACGCCGCGTGGTGGCGACTGCGTGCCCAGCGCCTGGACCGCGCCGCCGAACAGCCCCCACTGCACGCCGGCCTTGACCATCAGCGAGAGGTCGGCGAAGCCGATCATCTCGATCGAGACGATGCTGCCGCCGACGTCGCCCTCGCCGCCGTACTCCTTGGCGAAGCCGCGCCCGGTCAGGCCGCTCGCGGCCAGGCCGAGCAGCTGCTCGCAGGACGCGCTCGCGGTGCTGCTCGGTCGTCAGGTCGGCGACCGGCGCGAACAGGTCGGCCGGGCAGGTCGCGGCGGGCCTGCGCGCGGACGTCGGCCCAGCGGCCGTCCAGCACCTCGCGCAGGGCGTCGGCCACCGGGTCGTCGAGGTCATGGGCTGATGTTACCCGTCAGTAACCTCCGATGCGCAGCGGCTCGGCCATGTGCCTGATCTCACGCTTCACGCCGTCCGGGCGCCCGGCGCACCGATGCTGCGCGTGACCGGCACCCCTACGGGCCGTGGCCGGACCGGGGGACCGACGCCGGCGGGCGTTGGCCCGCTGGCCGATCGCGACGGTCGGGATCGTCGGCGGCCTGGTGCTGTCGCCGTGCCGGCTGACCGGCGTATGGCTGCTCGGTCGCCAGTCCCCGGCCCCGGCCGAGCGCTCCACCGGCACCGTGTTGCCGCCGCCCGGCCCGACCGCGGCTCCCAGCCCCAGCTCCGGCAGCACGGACCCGACGCCGGACACGTGCGTCGGCGTCGGCCGTGAGCAGCTCGACATCGACTTCCCGGACGGCGGATGGGGACGTTCGTGGTGCCGGTCGGGATGCAGCACGACGCCGACAAGGACGACGACGGCCACGTCGCGATGAAGTCGGCGGACTCCGGCGGCACGCCGTACCTCGACCTCTACACCGACGACACGGCCGCCTCGCGCCGCTCCGACCTGAGGCCGCCGCGGCCCAGGAGCGCGCCGACCAGGTGGACCACGGAGGCCGGGCTTCGGTCATCACCTACCGCACCGTCGGCGGACACCGAGCCGGCGCAGTTCACGGTGCAGTACAAGGGGAAGTACGCCGACCAGGTCTACGAGGATCTGGTCACGGTCGTGCTCGTGGGCCGCCAGGTCCTGGCGATGTACTACGAGGACCATCCCCAGGTCTTCGTTGCGAAGCGGGCACATGCCGACACGGCGTCGCTGATCGCGTCGTACCGGCCGGGCTCGGCAGACGACACGACCTAGGTCGAGCTGCCAGTCGCGGTGTGGGTCGCGCTGAGCTGTTGCAGCACCCCGAGCGCGGTCGGGCCCAGCTCCACCGGCACGAAGAGATGGTCGTGGAAGGCGGCAGCGACCACGTTGCAGCTGATCCCGGCGTCGGCCAGTGCCGTGCTGAACGCGGCCGTGAGACCCACGCCGCCGAGCGAGCTGTGCACGGTGAGCGTGATCCATACCATCGCGATCTCGTAGGGCAGGCCGGCCGCGTCGGCCGCGTCCTGCGCGACGATCAGGGTCAGCCCCTCGTCCTCGGCAAAAGTCATGATGGGCTCGAGACCGGCTGGCGCCGGTCCTTGCACAGTCACGAAAACGTAGGCGCCAGAACGCAGTTCGGGCTGCATCTGGGCCAACATTTGATCCAGCTCGCTAATGACGGCCATGCCTCAGGCTGCTGCAGCGTCACCTGTCGGGTCAAGCACTCGACCAGGGGGTCAGGGTGAGGCCGGCGCGGCGCTCTAGGGTGTTGGCGTGGCGACGACCGAGCCCTCGACCGAGCGATCGCGGGACCTGGAGCGGATGCTCACCTTCGTCGATGCCATCGTCGCGGTCGCCATCACGTTGCTGATTCTCCCCCTGGTCGACCTGGCCGGTGAGATCCACTCAGAGCACCAGTCGGTTGCTCACCTCATCTCGTCGAACGTCGACCTCTTCTGGGCGTTCGGACTGAGCTTCGCGGTGATCGCCCGGCTGTGGCTGGCCCAGCACGTGCTGATGCGACCGGTCATCGCCAGCAGCCCGCGGATGGTCACGTTGCTCGTGCTGTGGACCTTCGCCATCGTCTTCCTGCCCTTTGCCACTGCCCTGCTTCCGGTCGGCGGCGACCAGGCCCTCACCAAGGTGCTCTACATCGGCACGCTGACGGCCAGTTCGGTCCTCCTCGCCCTGCTCGCCTGGGTCATCCGGCGCGACCCGGACCTGCACGAACCCGGAGAGTCGCCGTCGCCGGTGGCCGGCGTCATCAACGCGGTGCTGTTCCTGCTCGCGCTGGCGCTGGCGGTGATCATTCCGGGCTTCAGCTACTACCCGCTGTTCCTGCTGGTGACCGCGGACTGGCTCACCGCGCTGTGGAACCGGCTGCAGCAGCATCAGCAGCCGGCCTAGCGCCGGTGGCTATGTCGGTGGTCCGCTACAGAGTGCCGAACATGAAGATCCTCACCGCGACCGGGGCGAGCCAGGGGGCACGCGACAACGACTACGAATGGACCCACGAGGGAGAGCTCGTATGGGTCGAGGAGGCATGTGGCCGGGATCGCGCCGATCCAGACGGAGGGTGCGGCTGCGGACGTGGCTTCTTCGGTCTGAGCTCGCACCGGGCGACCACCACGGCGCTGGTCCGCGACCTCCCGCTATCCCGGGACGACGTCGTGAGGGCTCTGGGTGGCTACTACGAGTCGGCGGGCTACGGCACCTTCGACCCGGACGAGCTGGGTCAGGACGTCGACGCCCTGCTCGCCGTCCTCGAGAACTGGGAAGTGGGCACGGTGGTCGAACGCCGCCTCGACGTCCTCCGGGCGCGCGCCGTCCTGCAGTAAGCGTGTGAGCGTCGAGTGGCTACCAGGAACGAACCTGCTCCACACCATCAAAGAGAGCTTCGCGCGCCGCTTTGCCGTTGGCCTGAGTCAGTCCGGCCTCCGTGAGGACCTGGTCGAGAGCCGCGAAGAGATCCTCCCGCTCCTCGGTCTCGATGAAGGGCGACCGGGTGCCGTCGAGGACGTTGAGCGCCTCCCCGTACTGGCGACCGATCTGCCCCAGCGCAGACTTGTCGACCCCCTGGGATAAGACTCCCAGCACCTCTGCACGGGTGCTCTTGTAGAGCGCGAGGACCTTGGCGTACCGGGGACGACTGATGTGGCGGCGCATGTCCCAGTCTCTGAACGGGTTGTTCCGGTTCTCGGCAACCCACTGGGGCTTCCGCGCACCCAGGACCTCGAGAGTCGTTCCGCACGCTGCCTGGTTCTTCCAGAGTCTCTTCGTGGCCGCGGCGTATTGCTCAGGGATGTTGTTGAGGTAAAGCGCGTCCAGCCGAGTCGTGGCTTCGTACCGGTAGACGTCAGACGATTCCATTCCGAACAGATCGCCGATGCTCAGCAGCTTCAGGCTGGTGAGGGCGTTGAGCGCGTCCGCGTTGCCGAGATCGCCCAAGCGCCCTTCGAGTGATAGCTCGGCGAGATTCGGAAACCGCCGGGTCACCTCACTGCAGTCCAGGCTGTCGATGTCGAGCACCTTGAGTTCCCAGACGTCCGGCGAGAGTGGAAGAGCGAGGAGTTCTGACGCGGGGCAGTGGACGCGTCGAGGATCCGAACCCCGCTCCCCGCGATCCCAATGGCGCTGGCTTGCCAGCTGCTGCCCGACAGTCCAACGCGGCGTCCAAGGGTTGGCCGGCGGCAGATCGGGCACGGCCATGAGGCCGACGACTTCGTAGTTCCGAGGGAGTTGGTTGTCGTGATTCGTATACGACATCTGGCCGGTCCAGTTGTGGTGGGTGAGACGAAGCGGAGAAGCCGCCCTCACTTCGGCGAGTGACGGTGACGTCAATCCGACCCAGTCCAGCTCAAGCAAACTCACGCTGTTCCTGAAGATCGGGCTGGCGGCGACGTGGACGACAACAGCGGCGGCCCAACCCTCCAACGCTTCCGAGTACGTACCGACGACAGCGCCTGGCACAAGTCGCGTCCGCTGTGTCATGCCCGGAGGCTATGCCAGCACTACGTCGCTGCGCCCTGACTCCCCAGCGCCCCACTGGTCCGCGCCATACCTCGACCTACACGTTGAAGCGGAACTCCACGACGTCGCCGTCGGCCATGACGTAGTCCTTGCCCTCGATCCGGACCCGCCCGCGCGACTTGGCCTCGGCCATCGAACCGGCCGCCATCAGGTCGTCGAACGACACGACCTCGGCCTTGATGAAGCCGCGCTGGAAGTCGGTGTGGATCACCCCGGCCGCCTGAGGCGCGGTGTCGCCGCGGTGGATCGTCCAGGCCCGCGACTCCTTGGGCCCCGCCGTGAGATAGGTCTGCAGCCCCAGAGTGTCGAACCCGACCCGGGCCAGTGTGTCGAGCCCCGGCTCCTCGATCCCCATCTCTCCCAACAGCTCTCGCGCCTCGGCCTCGTCCTCGAGCTCGACCAGGTCGGACTCGAACCGCGCGTCCAGGAAGATCGCCTCGGCCGGCGCCACCAGCGCGCGCAGCTCGGTCTTCAGCGCCTCGTCGGCCAGCTCGTCGGTGTCGCAGTTGAAGACGTAGATGAACGGCTTGCCGGTCAGCAGCCCCAGCTCCCGGATGGCCGCCTGGTCGATCCCGGCCTTGGCCGCGCCGGCAGCGAGCGTCGTACCGGTGTTCAAAAGCTCTTGTGCCGCAACGGCATTCGTCAACACGTCGGCCGAGGTCTTCTTGCCCTTGACCTCCTTCTCCAGCCGCGGGACCGCTCGCTCGAGGGTCTGCAGGTCGGCCAGGATCAGCTCGGTGTTGATCGTCTCGATGTCCGAGGCCGGCGAGACCTTGCCGTCGACATGCACGACGTCCGGGTCGTGGAAGGCCCGGATCACCTGGCAGATCGCGTCGGCCTCGCGGATGTTGGCCAGGAACTGGTTGCCCAGCCCCTCACCGGTCGACGCGCCGCGCACGATGCCGGCGATGTCGACGAACGACACCGTGGCCGGCACGACCCGGGCGCTGTCGAACAGCTCGGCCAGCTGGCCCAGCCGCGGGTCCGGCAGCGCGACCACGCCGATGTTGGGCTCGATCGTCGCGAACGGGTAGTTCGCCGCGAGCACGTCGTTCTTGGTCAGGGCGTTGAACAGCGTGGACTTGCCGACGTTGGGCAGACCGACGATCCCGATAGTGAGGGCCACGAGGACAAGAGGCTACCGGCGCAGCGACGATGCTCCGACCTCGCGCCTCGCGTCCTCGAACGCGCCGAGGTAGACCGGCCAGAACCAGTCCGGCAGGACACCCGTACGGCGGACGGTCTCGCGCTCGTCCGCGGAGAAGTGGCCGGCCAGCCCGTCGACGATCACCGACGCCTGCTGCAGCGAGGCGCTCAGGTCGTCGCTCTCCCGGTCCATGTGGCCGATCGGGGCGGTCCGGTAGAGCATCGGCTGTCGGCGCCGCAGGCCCGGGCGAACAGATGCCACCACCTGACGGTGGATCCGGGCCAGCCCGTCCCGCGCCGCGAGCCAGACGATCCGCTCGTGCCGCACGTCCTCGGGCACGACCCAACCCTCCCCAGGGTCGAACGGCGGCCGCGCCATGCTCCGTTCCTACCGCGCGTCGAACTCCGACAAGTAGGCCGGCCAGAACCAGTTCGGTAACAATCCCGTACGCCGCACGACCTCGCGCTCCTCGGCCGTGAACGCTGGCCAGGCCGTCGACGACCCAGGACGCCTTCTGCAGCGACTTGCTCAGGTCCTCGTGCTCGACCGAGCCTAGTCCGCGTTGACGCATCGGCGTCCGCGTCCGGGACTGCGCAGCACCCGGTCGAGCACGTGCCACCACTTGCGGTGGATCCGGCCCAGCTCCGGCCTCGCCGCCAGCCAGACCAGCCGCTCGTGGCGCAGGTCGGTGCGCACCACCCAGCCGGCGGCCGGCTTGCAGGTCTTCGATGCTCACCCAGACGGTTCGGCCGGGCGACGGCGTGGACTGAAGTCGGCCGGCGCTGTCGGTGGCCGCTGTCACCGTGGGCGCATGACGACATCGTCCTTGCCCTGGTCCTCGGCCTGGCGCTCGGGCTCGCGGCTGGGCCTGGTGGGCCACCGCGGGCCGCCGGCAGTCCGCCGCGCTCAGCCGGCCTGCGTCGCCGAGCGCGACCTGCTGGCCCAGCGGGTCATCGACCTGGAGTCCGCCGCCGGCCAGGACCGCGAGCTGGCCGGCCGTGCTCGCTCCGCTCGGCGAGAGCCTGGGCCGGGTCGAGGCCCAGGTCCGCACGCTGGAGCGCGACCGGGTCGAGCAGTTCGCCCGGCTCGACGCCTCGGTCGGCCATGTCGCGGCGGCCGGCGAGTCGCTGCGGGCGCAGACCGCGTCGCTGGCCGGCGCGCTGCGCTCCTCCAACGCTCGCGGCGCCTGGGGCGAGGTGCAGCTGCGCCGCGTCGTCGAGCACGCCGGGATGCTGTCCCGGGTCGACTTCGACACCCAGGTCAGCGGCATCGACCCCGGACGGCGCCGATCGTGCGGCCCGACCTGGTCGTGCGGCTGCCCGGCGGCAAGCAGCTGGTCGTCGACGCCAAGGCGCCGCTGACGGCGTTCCTCGACGCGTCCGCCGAGGACGCGCCCGAGGGGCACCGCGCCGACCGGCTGCGGGCCCACGCCCGAGCGCTGCGCGGACACGTCGACCAGCTGGCCGGGCGGGACTACGCGCGGGCGTTCGCGCCGACCCCGGAGCTGGTCGTCTGCTTCGTGCCCGGGTGAGTCGATGCTGTCGGCCGCCCTCGACGCCGATCCCGGCCTGCACGAGCACGCCCTGGCCCGCGGCGTCGTCCTGGCCGGCCCGGGCACGCTGCTGGCCCTGCTGCGCACCATCGCCTTCACCTGGCAGCAGGACGCGCTGGCCGGCAACGCGCAAGCGAGCTGTTCGAGGTGGGCCGCGAGCTCTACGCCCGGCTCGGCACGCTCGGCACGCACAGCAGCAAGCTCGGCCGCACCCTGCACCGGGCGGTCGAGGACTACAACGCGCTGGTCGGGACGCTGGAGCACCGGGTGCTGGTCACGGCCCGCCGGATGTCCGACCTCGACCTGGCGACGGCGCCGCTGGCCGAGGCGCTGCCGCTGGACGTCAGCCCCCGGCCGCTGACGGCGACCGAGCTGCTGGACGACCTGGGCACGCTCGCCCGCGAGCTCGTCGACGAGCCGGCGTGCTGCCCGAAGCCGGTTTTCGACGCCGAGGCGGGCTGAAGGACCGGCTCTCGGGGAGCACGGGCCGGACGAGCAGGCTCAGGCCTGGGCTGAGCGGCGGCCTTGAGGTCGCGACGCAGCTCGACCGGCAGCGAGAACAGCAGCGACTCCTCGGCCGAGACGACCGGCTGCACGTCGTCGTACCCGTGCTGGGCCAGCAGGGTGAGCACGTCGCGGACCAGGATCTCCGGCACGCTCGCCCCGCTCGTGACCCCGACCGTCGAGGCGCCGACTCGAGCCAGGCCGGGTCGATCTCGGCGGCGAAGTCCACCAGGTACGACGCGCCGCGCGCCGTGCTCCAGCGCGACCTCGACCAGGCGCACCGAGTTCGAGGAGTTGCGCGAGCCGACGACGATGACGACGTCGCAGTCGCCGGCCAGCTCCTTGACCGCGACCTGGCGGTTCTGGGTGGCGTAACAGATGTCGTCGCTCGGCGGGTCCTGCAGCTTCGGGAAGCGCGCCCGCAGCCGGCGTACCGTCTCCATCGTCTCGTCGACCGACAGCGTGGTCTGGGACAGCCAGACCACCCGCTCGGGGTCGCGCACCTCGATCCGGTCGGCGTGGTCCGGGCCGTCGACCAGCTGGATGTGCTCGGGCGCCTCGCCGGCCGTGCCGACGACCTCCTCGTGGCCGTCGTGGCCGATCAGCAGGATGTCGAAGTCCTCGCTGGCGAACCGGCGGGCCTCGTGGTGCACCTTGGTCACCAGCGGGCAGGTCGCGTCGATCGTCTTCAGCGAGCGGGCCTTGGCCTCCTCGTGGACGACCGGCGCCACACCGTGCGCGGAGAAGATCACCGTCGCGCCCTCGGGCACCTGGTCGGTCTCGTCGACGAAGACCGCGCCGCGCTGCTCGAGGGTGCTCACGACGTGCTTGTTGTGGACGATCTGCTTGCGCACGTAGACCGGCGCGCCGTACAGGTCGAGGGCCTTCTCGACCGTGATGACCGCCCGGTCGACCCCGGCGCAGTAGCCGCGCGGGGCGGCCAGCAGGACCTTCTTGGCCGGGCCGTCGGGGGTGTCACTCACCCCCCCATCGTAAGTGCGCCGGTCCTAGGGTGCAGTCCGTGAGCAACCCCACCCCGCGCCCGCCGGGTGATCCCGGAGAAGGCGCTGCGACACCACCGCCGAGCAGCCGTGGCCGGTGCGGCTGCTCACCGTGAAGATCCAGGAGTACGTCGGGCGGATGTCGCCGGTCTGGGTCGAGGGCCAGGTCGTGCAGCTCACCCAGCGGCCCGGGACCCGGACGGCCTACCTGACCCTGCGCGACGCCGACGTCGACATGTCCCTGTCGGTGACCGTGCCGTCGATCGTGCTGGACCGGCTGGCCGCACCGCTCGGCCGACGGCGCCCGGGTCGTGGTCAACGCCAAGGCCGAGTTCTGGGAGAAGCGCGGCACGCTGACCCTGGCCGCGCGCGACATCCGGCCGGTCGGGGTCGGCGAGCTGCTGGCCCGGATCGAGCACCTCAAGAGCCTGCTGGCCGCCGAGGGGCTCCTCGCCGCTCGACCGCAAACGCCGGCTGCCGTTCCTGCCGCGCACCGTCGGCCTGGTCTGCGGCCGGGCCAGCGCCGCCGAGCGCGATGTCGTCGAGAACGCCCGGAAGCGTTGGCCCGCAGTGCAGTTCGCGATCCGCGAGGTCGCCGTGCAGGGGGCCAACGCGGTCGCCGAGGTCGTCGCGGCCGTGCAGGAGCTGGACCGCGACCCCGCGGTCGACGTCATCGTCATCGCGCGCGGCGGCGGCTCGGTCGAGGACCTGCTGCCGTTCAGCAACGAGACCCTGCTGCGGGTCGTGTCGGCGGCCGCGTACGCCGATCGTCTCGGCGATCGGCCACGAGGTGGACACGCCGCTGCTCGACCTGGTCGCCGACGTCCGGGCCTCGACGCCCACCGACGCCGCCAAGCTGGTCGTGCCCGACGTGGCCGAGCAGGTCGCCGGCATCGGCCGGGCCCGCGGGCCGGCTGCTCCGGGCGGTGCAGCAGCGGGTCGAGCGCGAGTCGGCCGGGCTGGCCGCGCTGCGCTCGCGGCCCGTCCTGGCCCGGCCGGTCGCGATGGTCGAGGGCCGCGAGGCCGACGTCGAGGCGCTGCGCGACCGGGCCCGGGGCGCGCTGGCGACCCGGCTGCACCGCGGCGCCGACGAGGCGCGCCACCTGGCGGCCCAGGTGCGGGCGCTGTCGCCGGCCGCGACGCTGGAGCGGGGCTACGCCGTCGTCCAGCAGCCGGACGGCCGGGTCGTGCTGGACCCCGACCAGGTCGAGGACGCCGAGCCGCTGCGGGTGCGGGTCGCCCGCGGCGAGCTCGCCGTACAGGCGGTGCCGGCGCGAGCGCCTAGTGCAAGCCGGCCGGCGCAGGCTCGGGTTGGGCGGCGGGACGAAGCCGCTCTGCTGGTACAGCGGCAGCCCCTCGTCGCTGGCCGACAGCTCGACCCGGCTGCAGCCCTGCTCGCGCAGCCAGTCGACGACGGCGTCGAGCACCGCCCGGGCGTAGCCGCGGCGCCGCCACTGCGGGTCGGTGCACATCGAGCTGACGTGGCCCACCCGGCCGCTGACCCGGCCCGGCGCCGGCAGCCGCAGGTCGATCACGCCGACGCCGGCCGCGCCAGGCCCGACCCGTCCGGCGCGTCGACCACCATCGCCACCAGCAGGTCGCCGCCGGTCGGCTCAGCTGCTCGGTCAGCTCGGCCCGGCACCGCTCGGCCCACTCCTGCGTCCAGACCGAGCTCGGCCAGCCGCGCCGGCGCTCGCGTCGACCGACGCCAGCATCAGCGCGCGCAGCCGGGTGATCTCGGCGGCGTCGTCCGGGCCGGCCCGGCGCACCGGCGACTCGCGCGTCGAGGCGGCGCTCGGCAGTCACCCGCAAACCCTAGGCTGAGCCGCGTGCCCAAGACAGCGCCGCGAGCCCGCGCCCAGCAGATGACCTCGCCAGGCGCTGAGCTACGAGCAGGCCCGCGAGGAGCTGGTCGAGGTCGTGCGCACCCTGGAGGCGGGCGGCACGACGCTCGAGGAGAGCCTGGCCCTGTGGGAGCGCGGCGAGGCGCTGGCCGCCCGCTGCCAGGCCTGGCTGGACGGCGCCCGGGCCAAGCTCGACGCTGCCGTCGCCGGCCAGCAGGAGCACGGCGCCGAGCCGGAGGCCGAGGGCTAGCCGGGCTCGAGGCTCAGCCGGACTCGACGGCCAGCCGCGCGCCCAGCGCGACCATCACGCCGCCGGCCACCCGCTCCATCCAGGCCGTCGACCCGCGGCCGCAGCAGCGACCCGGCCCGGTCGACCGCGATGGCCAGCGTCGAGAACCAGACGACGTCGACCGCGACCACGACCAGCGCCATCAGCAGCGCATAGGGCAGCACCGGGCCGGCCGGGTCGAGGAACTGCGGGAAGAGCGCGACGAAGAACACCGCGAGCTTGGGGTTGGCGACCCCGGTCAGTACGCCGGCCCGCCAGCCCGGCGCCGACGCACCGGCGACGGCGCCGGACTCCGCCGCGGCGTCGGCGCGTCGGCACCGTCCGGCGCTGCGTCCCCGGCCCGCCGCGAGTGCAGCAGCGACCGGATGCCCAGGGTCACCAGCACGATCGCCCCGCCGAACTTCAGGACGTCGTACGCGATCCGCGACGCCAGGATCAGCGACGAGACCCCGACCGCGGACAGCGCGGCCCACAGCAGGACGCCGACGCTGTTGCCGGCGATGGCGGCGAGCGCGGTCCGCCGGCCGGAGCGGGCCGACATCCGGATGATCGTCGCGGTCGCCGGACCCGGGGTCAGGCTGACGACGACGGCCACCAGCAGGAAGCTGGGCCACGAGCTCATGCCGCCGACGATAGTGACGAGCCGGAGCGCGCCGCGCGCGCTGACCTTTCGGCCGGCTCACGGCGCGGGCTGGAGGCTGGCCGCGAGGACGCCGAGGTCAGTCCCAGCTCGCCGTACCGGTCACCAGGGTCGTGAGGTCGCCGTGGGTCAGCTGCAGGGTCCGCTGCAGCCGGTTCTCGTGCAGCACCGGGTCCAGGTCACCCCGTTGACCGACCTGGGTGCCGACCGGCGTGCCGCCCTGGGTGTTGGCCCGCAGCCAGCTCGCGCGTGGCGCCCTTGGCCTGCTCGACCGCGGCGTACTGCGCGTCGGCCGTCTCGTAGCCCACGTGCCAGGTCTGCACGTTGTCCGTGCCCTGCAGGATCCGGGCGCTGGTGGCCCGCCACTCGGCGGGCAGGCCCTGCGGCACCGAGATGGTGAAGTGCGCCTGGGTCCGGGCGCCCTGGGCCACCCCGACGACGTCGATCGGCGGCTGGCTGACCGCGCTGGGCCGGGGCACGATCAGCACGAGTGACGACGACGACGCCGCCGACGACCACCAGCGAGCGGATCATGTCGGCGACGCTGCGACTGCTCGCCGCGCGCGCGGCCGGACCGGCTGCGGTGCCGCGGCGGTCTCGACCGGCGGGCTGGCGTCACTCACCCGCCCATCGTCCCTGACGCGGGGCAACACTGCTAACCGGGCGCGAACCGGCCGCTAGCATCGGGGCCCTGTCCGGGGCGTCGACGTCAGCCACGAAGGAGTGCGCGATGACTGAGCACGACTCGGATCTGCCCATCGAACAGCCCGGGCCCCACCCCGGCCGCAACCTGGCCCTCGAGCTGGTCCGGCTCACCGAGGCGGCCGCGCTCGCCGCCGGCCGCTGGGTCGGCCGCGGGCGACAAGAACGCCGCCGACGGCGCCGCGGTCGACGCGATGCGCAGCCTGATCAGCACCGTCGCGATGAACGGCATCGTCGTGATCGGCGAGGGCGAGAAGGACGAAGCGCCGATGCTCTACAACGGCGAGCGGGTCGGCGACGGCACCGGACCGGAGGTCGACGTCGCGGTCGACCCGATCGACGGCACGACGCTGACCGGCAAGGGCCAGGACAACGCCCTCTCGGTGCTGGCCGTCGCCGACCGCGGGGCGATGTACGACCCGAGCGCGGTGTTCTACATGGACAAGCTGGCCTGCGGCCCGGACGGCATCGGCGTCGTCGACATCACGCGGCCGGTCGGCGACAACATCCGGGCGCTGGCCAAGGCCAAGGGCGAGGACCCGGCCGACATCACCGTCGTCGTGCTCGACCGGCCGCGGCACGAGGACCTGGTCAGCCGAGATCCGGGCCAGCGGCGCCCGGATCAAGTTCATCTCCGACGGCGACGTGGCCGGCGCGATCATGGCCGCCCGGCCGGACACCGGCATCGACCTGATGGTCGGCGTCGGCGGCACGCCGGAGGGCATCATCGCGGCCTGCGCGATCAAGTGCCTGGGCGGCGTGCTGCAGGGCCGGCTCTGGCCGCGCAACGACGACGAGCGGCAGCGGGCGCTGGACGCCGGCCACGACCTCGACCGGGTGCTCGAGGTCAACGACCTGGTCAAGGGCGACGCGTTCTTCGTCGCGACCGGCATCACCGACGGCGAGCTGCTGCGCGGCGTGCGCTACTTCCCCGGCGGCGCCGCGACGTCCTCCCTCGTGATGCGCTCGCGGAGCGGCACGATCCGCCGGGTCGAGGCGACCCACCAGGCCACCAAGGTCAGCTGACCTCACCGAGCTAGATCGCGCCGATGACCCGATGAGCGACTGGACCCAGCTGCCGGCCGACCTGCCGGCCCCCGAGGACGACGGCGCGCCGACCACCTGCCCGGGCTGCGCCTGCCGTCGGTCGCCCTGCCGTCCACCGCCGGCGGCACCGTCGACCTGAGCCGAGGTCGCCGGGATCCGTTGTGGTGTATGCCTTTCCGCGCACCGGCGTGCCCGGCGAGCCGTCGCTGGTCGACGACTGGGACCAGCATCCCCGGCGCCCGCGGCTGCACTCCGGAGTCGTGCGGCTTCCGCGACCACCACGCCGAGCTGGCGCCGCTCGGGGTCGGGGTCGTCGGGCTGTCGACCCAGGACACGGCGTACCAGCGCGAGGCGGTCGAGCGGCTGCACCTGCCGTTCGCCGCTGCTCTCCGACGCCGCGCTCGCGCTGGCCGAGGCCGTGCGGCTGCCGACGATGGACGTCGCCGGCCAGCGCTGATCCGCGCGGCTCACCCTGCTCGTGACCGACGGCGTCGTCGAGCACGTCTGGTACCCCGTGTTCCCACCGGACACGCACGCCGAGGAGGTGCTCGGATGGCTGCGGAGCCGGCCGGCGACGGCGACAGCCTGACCCTCGTCCTCGGCGAGGCGCTGGTCGACATCGTCGTCTCGCCGGACGGCTCGTCGGCCGAGCACGTCGGCGGCAGCCCGGCCAACGTCGCGATCGGCCTGGCCCGGCTCGGTCACCGGGTCGAGCTGGCGACCCACATCGGCGACGACCCGCGCGGCGCGGCGGATGCGGGCGCACCTGGCCCGCGACGGCGTTGTGCCTCGCCGCCGGCTCGGTCTCGGCCGAACGCACCCCGACGGCGACCGCGACCCTGGACGCGGCCGGCGTCGCGACGTACACGTTCGACCTGGCCTGGGACCTGCCGGCCGACCTCGGGCCGGGCGCCGCCGACCCACGTGCACGTCGGCTCGATCGCGACGGCGCTCGAGCCGGGCGCGACCCAGGTCCGCCGGATCGTCGCCGCGGCCCGCGCCGGCAGCACGGTGTCGTTCGACCCCAACCTGCGGCCGGCGATCCTGCGCTCACCGGAGCCGCACCGGCCCGGCGTCGAGGCGCTGGTCGCGGCCAGCGACGTGGTCAAGGCCAGCGACGAGGACCTGGCCTGGCTGTACGCCGGCGAGGCCGTCGACGACGTGCTGCGGCGGTGGGCCGAGCTCGGGCCGGCGCTGGTCGTCTGCACGCTCGGCGGCGAGGGCGCCCGGGTCCTGGTCGCGCGGCGAGCTGTTCACCGTGCCGCCGCTGCCGGTCGACGGTCGTGGACACCGTCGGCGCGGGCGACTCGTTCATGGGCGCGCTGATCTCCGGCCTGCTCGACGCGCGGCCTGCTCGGCGGGCCCGAGCGCGCCGGGCCGCCCTGGCCGGGGCCGACGCGGCCGCCGTCCGGCCGGCACTCGACCGGGCGATCCAGGTCGCGGCCATCACCTGCTCGCGGGCCGGTGCCGACCCGCCGTACCGGCGCGAGCTCTAGCGCCGCCTATCCTCGGCTCGTGCCGACGCCCGAGTTCCGCTACGAGGACCTGCTGCCGATCGGACCGGACGAGACCGGACTACCGGCTGCTGACGACCGACGGCGTACGCCGCGTGGCCGGGCCCGGTGGGCGGGAGTTCCTCGAGGTCGACCCGGAGGCGCTGCGGCTGCTCAGCGAGACCGCGATGCACGACATCGCGCACTACCTGCGGCCGGCCCACCTGACCCAGCTGCGCCGGATCGTCGATGACCCGGAGGCCAGCCCGAACGACCGGTTCGTGGCCCTCGACCTGTTGAAGAACGCCAACATCGCGGCCGGCGGCATCCTGCCGATGTGCCAGGACACCGGCACCGCGATCATCATGGGCAAGCGCGGGCCAGCAGGTGCTCACGACCGGCGGACGCCCGGACGAGGAAGCGTTGGCGCGCGGGGTCTTCGACGCCTACACCCGGCTCAACCTGCGCTACTCGCAGCTGGCGCCGCTGTCGATGTGGGACGAGGTCAACACCGGCTCGAACCTGCCGGCCCAGATCGAGCTCTACGCCGACACCGCGCCGGGCCACGAGACGTCGTACAAGCTGCTGTTCATGGCCAAGGGCGGCGGCTCGGCCAACAAGTCGTTCCTCTACCAGGAGACCAAGGCGGTCCTGAACCCGGAGCGGATGCTGCGCTTCCTGGACGAGAAGCTGCGCGCCCTCGGCACGTCGGCCTGCCCGCCCTACCACCTGGCCATCGTTGTGGGCGGCACGTCGGCCGAGTTCGCCCTGAAGACCGCGAAGTATGCGTCGGCCAAGTACCTCGACTGCCTTGCCGACCTCGGGATCCGTTGCGGCGCATGGGTTCCGGGACATCGAGCTCGAGGCGGAGGTGCTCGAGCTGACCCGCCGGTTCGGGATCGGCGCGCAGTTCGGCGGCAAGTACTTCTGCCATGACGTCCGGGTCGTGCGGCTGCCGCGGCACGGCGCGTCCTGCCCGGTGGCGATCGCGGTGTCCTGCTCGGCCGACCGGCAGGCGCTCGCGCAAGATCACCGCCGAGGGCGTGTTCCTCGAGACCCTCGAGACCGACCCGGCGCGGTTCCTGCCCGAGACCACGGACGAACACTTGTCTGACGACAACGACGAGGTTGTGCGGATCGACCTGAGCCGGCCGATGGCCGAGATCCGGGCCGAGCTGTCGCGCTACCCGGTGAAGACCCGGCTGTCGCTCACCGGCCCGCTCGTCGTCGCCCGGGACATCGCGCACGCCAAGATCAAGGAGCGGCTCGATGCCGGCGAGCCGTCTGCCGGACTACCTGCGCGACCACGCCGTCTACTACGCCGGACCGGCGAAAACCCCTGCGGGCTATGCCTCCGGCTCGTTCGGCCCGACGACCGCCGGCCGGATGGACTCCTACGTCGAGCAGTTCCAGGCGGCCGGCGGTTCGCTGGTGATGCTGGCCAAAGGCAACCGCAGCGGCGCCGTGACCGCGGCCTGCGCGGCGTACGGCGGGTTCTATCTCGGCTCGATCGGCGGGCCGGCCGCCCGGCTGGCCCAGGACTGCATCACCCACGTCGAGGTGCTGGAGTACGCCGAGCTCGGCATGGAGGCGGTCTGGAAGATCGACGTGGTCGACTTCCCGGCGTTCATCGTCGTCGACGACAAGGGCAACGACTTCTTCGCCGAAGTCACCAAGCCGATGGCGATGTCGATCCCGTTGCGGCCCGGCCTGTGAGCCGCCGCCCGGAGGCCGCCGCCCCGAGACACCGGCCGAGGCGTGGGCCGAGCTGGCGGCCGGCAACGAGCGATTCGTCACCGGCGCCCACGAGCACCCGAACCAGGACGCCGCGACCCGCGACGAGCTGGCCGCCGGCCAGAAGCCGTTCGCGCTGATCTTCGGCTGCGCCGACTCGCGGGTCGCGGCCGAGATCATCTTCGACCAGGGGCTCGGCGACCTCTTCATCGTGCGCACCGCCGGCCACGTCGTCGACTCCGGTGTCCTCGGCTCGATCGAGTACGGCGTCAAGGTGCTCGGCATCCCGCTGGTCGGCATCCTCGGCCACGACTCGTGCGGCGCCGTCGCGGCGACTGTCCAGGCCCTCGACCACGGCCCGATGCCCGGGCGGCTACCTGCGCGACCTGGTCGAGCGGGTCACCCCCAGCGTGCTGGCCGCGCGCCAGGCCGGCCGAGGTGGCACCGACGAGATCGAGACCGAGCACGTGCGGCAGACCGGCCTGCTGCTGGTCGAGCGCTCGCGCATCCTGTCCGACGCCGTGACCGCCGGCCAGTGCGCCATCGTCGGCCTGGTCTACGACCTCGCCGACGGCCAGGCCCGGATCGTCGGCTCGTCCGGCGACATCGGCGTTGGCTGAGCCGGGTTCGTACGTCGAGCCGGTCGTCGTGGCGCGCGCCCCGGCCGCCGGCGGCGGCGAGCTGGTGCTGCGGGCCCGGCCTGGCGCCGCACCAGGCGGGCGCGACGTCTACGAGCTGATCGTCGACGGGGTCTTCGCCATGGACACCGTGCAGGTCTCGACCGAGCTCCGGCTGGCCAGCGAGACGCTGCCCGGCTGACCGGCAACGGCTGGCGGGTCCTGGTCGGCGGCCTCGGCCTCGGCTACACCCTGCGCGAGCTGCTCGCCGACCAGCGGGTGAGGACCGTCGACGTCGTCGAGCTGGAGGGCGCCCTCGTCGACTGGGTCCGCGACGGGGTGGTCCGACCGGCGCAGGGTCTGCTCGACGACCCGCGGGCGACCGTCATCGTCGCCGACGTCGTGCCGCACCTGCTCGACCTGGCGCCCGGCGTCGTACGACGCCATCCTGCTCGACATCGACAACGGCCCGGACTTCCTTGTCCACCAGGCGAACTCAGCCCTGTACGCCGAAGCGACTCTCGCCGCGGCCTTGCACACGCTGCGGCCAGGCGGCCGACTGGCGATCTGGTCGGCCGGCGCCGTCCCCGAGCTCCTGGCCCGGCTGCGCGCGCTCGCCGCCATCGGTCGAGGTGGTCACCCTGCCCGTACGCCGCGAAGGCCGGACCTTCGACTACGTCCTCTACCTCGCGGCTCGGATC
Source organism: uncultured Actinomycetota bacterium (assembly GCA_963794535.1). GTDB lineage: Bacteria > Actinomycetota > Actinomycetes > Actinomycetales > CAVURS01 > CAVURS01. The sequence goes on along the minus strand of CAWCEI010000009.1, from coordinate 192,711 downwards.
TGAGCCTCAAGTGACCCAGTTACCTGGGTCACCTCGGGCTCAAATGCGTCCGGGGCGTACCCGATCGTCAGCTCGTCCACGACGAACTGTCGAGTCGCACCTCCGTCGGGTACTGCGCTAACAGCGCGTCGACTTCCAACGCCAGCCCAGCAGCGACTGGCTCCCTCCGCGCAAAGTGATCCACGGCGGCCCAGACGCTCTCGTAGTCATCGGGCCAATCCAGATTGAGGTAGCCCTGAAGGAGCAGGGTCAGCGCCGGAAAGTCGGTCATCGTCCTCCTCGCCAACGTCGAGCCAGAGTCGTGCTGTCACCCGGCGATGGGTGCTTGGCCGGCTGGGCGATCATAGAAGTCATGAGCAGCGATGCGGGCAGTCACGGGACCGACGACGAGTCCGCCGAGTTCCGGGTCGAGCACGACACGATGGGCGAGGTGCGGGTGCCGGCCCGGGCCAAGTGGCGAGCCCAGACCCAGCGCGCGGTCGAGAACTTCCCGATCTCCGGCCGGCCGCTCGAGCCGGCCCACCTGCACGCGATCGCCCAGATCAAGGCCGCCGCGGCCAAGGTCAACGCCCGGCTCGGCGTCGTCGACGAGGACCTGGCCCGCGCGATCGAGGCCGCCGCGCGCGACGTCGCCCGCGGCGAGTGGGACGGCGAGTTCCCGATCGACGTCTTCCAGACCGGCTCCGGCACCTCGAGCAACATGAACGCCAACGAGGTCATCGCGACCCTGGCCAGCGAGGTGCTCGGCCGCGACGTGCACCCCAACGACCACGTCAACGCCTCGCAGTCGAGCAACGACACCTTCCCGACCAGCATCCACGTCGCGGCGACGGCCGGCGTCGTCCACGATCTGCGTCCCGGCGCTCGAGACCCTGCGAGACTCGTTGCAGCGCAAGGCGACTGAGTTCGCCGACGTCGTCAAGTCCGGCCGCACCCACCTGATGGACGCCACGCCCGGTGACGCTCGGCCAGGAGTTCGGCGGCTACGCCGCGCAGATCGGCAACGGCATCGACCGGCTGCACGCCACGCTCCCCCGCGTCGCCGAGCTGCCCCTGGGCGGCACGGCCGTCGGCACCGGCATCAACACCCCGCGCGGGTTCGCCGCCGCCGTCATCGCCGAGCTCGCGGCCGACACCGGGCTGCCGCTCACCGAGGCCCGCAACCACTTCGAGGCCCAGGGCAGCCAGGACTCCCTCGTCGAGCTGTCCGGCCAGCTGCGCACCATCGCCGTCGGCCTGACCAAGATCTGCACCGACCTGCGCTGGATGGGCTCCGGCCCGCTGGCCGGGCTGGGCGAGATCCGGCTGCCCGACCTGCAGCCGGGGTCGAGCATCATGCCGGGCAAGGTCAACCCGGTGATCCCCGAGGCGACCACGATGGTCTGCGCCCAGGTGATCGGCAACGACGCCGCTGTCGGCTTCGGCGGGGCGCTCGGCAACTTCGAGCTCAACGTCATGCTGCCGGTCATCGCGCGCAACGTGCTGGAGTCGATCCGGCTGCTGGCCGCCGCGTCCCGGCTGCTGGCCGACCCGCTGCGTCGACGGCATCGAGGCCGACGTCGAGCGCTGCCGCGAGCTGGCCGAGAGCTCGCCGTCGATCGTGACGCCGCTCAACCGGTTCCTCGGCTACGAGGCCGCCGCCAAGATCGCCAAGACCGCGCTGGCCCGAGCACAAGACGATCCGGCAGACCGTGATCGACCTCGGCTACGTCGAGCGCGGCGAGATCACCGAGGAGCAGCTCGACCGCAGCCTGGACGTCCTGGCGATGACGGTCTCGCCGGACGCTCCCCCGAGCCTAGGGCTGGCCGCCCGGGCACCCGGCTGTAGGTGATGAACGGGTAGGCCTGGATCTTCGGGATAGTCCGCCGCCGACGCGACGTTCAGCGCGAAGTACCGGGTGCCGGTCAGGACCGTCCGGACGCCGTACGCCTGGCTCGTCGGTCATGAGCGCCTGGATGAAGGCGAGGTGCGCGGCGGTCGGGTCGTCGCCGATCTTGCCGCCGACGCTGCCCTCGCCCTCGATGAAGCCGGCGAGGAACGCGCGCACCTGCGGTGCCGCTCGCCGTCGAGGTCCAGCCGGTAGCCGGACCGGCGCAGGCCGAACGCGTCGACCCCGTCGATCCGGACCGAGCCGTGGCTGTCCAGGACGATCGAGTGCCCGGCCGCCAGCGTGAAGGCCGCCTTGCCACCACCGGTCTTGCCGTGGGCTGACGCTCACCCGGCCACCCAGGGCCTGGACCGCCTGGCGCAGCTGGTCGAGGGTCGGGCCGGACTTCCCACCGCGCCGCAGGTGGGTCAGCGTGCTGCTCGTCATCGTCACGACGCCCGGCCGGTTGCCGGCGGGTCGCCGTAGATCGAGCCGGCGACGAAGTACGCCGCGGTCGTGGCCGTCAACACGGCCGAGTCACGCTTCGTCCACGGCGTCCCGGACGGGTACGGCGGTCGTGGCCTGGGGGGAGCGTCTGGGCAGAGGAATGGGGCTGGCTGCCGGCGGGAGCTGATCCCGGGCGCGCGCCCGGGACGACCGAGGAGGGCGGAGCAGGCTGGGCCGCGCCGGCCCCATCGGCTCCGGTGGTGCCGGCGCCCGGTTGGACGGCCGGCCGGATGGCCGGCGACCCGGAGCTGGGCCCGAAGCCCACCACGCCAGCCACGGCGAGCGCCACGGCCACGACGGCGGCGGCGGCCACGAAGGGCCATCGACGGCGCGGGCCGCGGCCGGCTGGAGCCGGTCCCGGGAGCGCGACGAGGTCTTCGATCTGGTCAGTCGGACGGGTTTGCAGGTCGACGGCCATGCTCATTCGTACCAGTCCGGATCATGCATTCGCACTATCCGGACGCCGTCTTGACCGGATTATCCGGTTTAGTACCAGCCGTGACCCTCGCTGTGTCCCCACGCGGCGCAGGGCGAGCCGTAGCGGGCCCGGATGTAGCCCAGACCCCACTCGATCTGGGTGAAAGCGCTGGTCCGCCAGTCCGAGCCGGCCGACGCCATCTTCGATCCGGGCAGGGCCTGCGGGATGCCGTAGGCACCAGACGAGGGGTTCGTGGCGTGGATCGACCACTTCGACTCGCGGGTCCACAGCCGGTCGAGACAGCTGAACTGCGAGGCGCCCCAGCCGAACTCGGCGAGCATCGCCTTGGCGACGACCTTGGGGTTGCGCGAGGTCAGGGCCTTGCGGTGCGCAGCGCGCGCGGCCTCCGCTTGGCCTCGGCGGCCGCGCGGTCGGCGGCCAGGTCCCGCTGCACGGCGTCGTACACCCGGCTGTTCGGGCGGCCCTGCTGGACCGAGAAGCCGGCCCCGAGAGCAGTGAGTACGACGGTCGACCCGGTCATGCCGGTCGGCTCCGGCCAGGTCGACCCGGTCGGAGCCGAGGTCGTGACCGGACGCCGCGGCTGCGGTCGTCGCGGCGACGGCCGCGGTCGAGGCGCTGACGATGGCCAGCGCCGTGGCGCCGGTCAGGGCCGGGCGGCCGAGGGCTGCTCGGAGCACAGACAACCTTTCGTTGGCCGCGCGCCAGCCCCTTTCGGGCGCGCTGACAGCACGGTCGAGACGTTTTCGTTATCAACCGTGCCCGGTTGCGTGCGCAATCACAAGTCGAGCTGCCCGAAATGTCTGATCTGCCCAGGCTCTCCGCGATGGGAGCCTTGTCACACGTCGATGCCCTCAAGGAGCTCGGTCACCAGGGCGGCGATCGGGCTGCGCTCGGAGCGGGTCAGGGTGATGTGGGCGAACAGCGGGTGTCCCTTGAGCGCCTCGATCACCGCCGCCACGCCGTCGTGGCGGCCGACCCGCAGGTTGTCCCGCTGGGCGACGTCGTGGGTCAGCACGACCTTGGAGTTCTGCCCGATCCGGGACAGCACGGTCAGCAGGACGTTGCGCTCCAGCGACTGGGCCTCGTCGACGATGACGAACGCGTCGTGCAGGGAGCGGCCGCGGATGTGGGTGAGCGGCAGCACCTCGAGCATCCCCCGGTCCATGATCTCCTCGACGACCTCGCCGGAGACCAGCGCGCCCAGGGTGTCGAAGACCGCCTGCGCCCAGGGGTTCATCTTCTCCGACTCGCTGCCCGGCAGGTAGCCGAGGTCCTGGCCGCCGACGGCGTACAGCGGGCGGAAGACGACGACCTTGCGGTGCTGCCGGCGCTCCATCACGGCTTCGAGCCCGGCGCACAGGGCGAGCGCGCTCTTGCCGGTGCCGGCCCGCCCGCCGAGGCTGACGATGCCGACGTCGCTGTCCAGCAACAGGTCCAGCGCGATCCGCTGCTCGGCGCTGCGGCCGTGCAGGCCGAAGGCGTCGCGGTCGCCGCGGACCAGCCGCACCTGCTTGTCGGCGGTCACCCGGCCCAGGCCGCTGCCGCGCGAGGACAGCAGCACGAGCCCGGTGTGGCAGGGCAGCTCGGCGGCGGCCTTGATCTCGACGGTGCCGTCGTCGTACAGCGCCTGCATCTGCTCGTCGCTGACCTCGACCTCGTCCATGCCGGTCCAGCCGGAGTCGACGGTCGAGCTCGGCGCGGTACTCCTCGGCGTCCAGCCCGACCGACGACGCCTTGACCCGCATCGGCAGGTCCTTGGAGACCAAGGTGACCTGGCAGCCCTCGGCCGCAAGGTTCTTGGCGACCGCCAGGATGCGGGTGTCGTTGTCGGTCGAGCGGAAGCCGGCCGGCAGGGCCTGGGGGTCGGAGTGGTTGAGCTCGACCCGCAGCGTGCCGCCGTCGTCGCCGATCGGCAGCGGTGCGTCGAGGCGGCCGTGCTGCACCCGCAGGTCGTCGAGCAGCCGCAGGGCCTGCCGGGCGAAGTAGCCCAGCTCGGGATGGTGCCGCTTGCCCTCGAGCTCGGTGATCACCACGACCGGGAGCACGACCTCGTGCTCGGCGAAGCGCAGCAGTGCGCGCGGGTCGGACAGCAGGACCGAGGTGTCCAGGACGTAGGTACGGCGCGCGCTCTGCATCAGCAGGGCCTCCTGCACAGACAACCGGCCGGCAGGCCGTCGCCTGCCGTTCCGACGACGCTACGTGCCAACGGTTACGGGCACCGGTCGCCACGCCGTACTCACCCGATCGGCTCAGTGACTATCGGGACTATCCGCCGTACCGGCGCTCGCGCTCGGCGTAGGTGCGCATCGCCCGCAGGAAGTCGATCTTGCGGAAGTCCGGCCAGTAGGCCTCGCAGAAGTAGAACTCGCTGTGCGCGCTCTGCCAGAGCAGGAAGCCGGACAGCCGTTGCTCGCCGGAGGTGCGGATGACCAGGTCCGGGTCGGGCTGGCCCGCCGTGTAGAGGTGCTCGGCGATGTGCTCGACGTCGAGGATCTCGGCCAGCTCCTCGATCGAGGTGCCGCGGGCGGCCTGCTGGTGCAGCAGGGACCGGACGGCGTCGGCGATCTCGCGCCGGCCGCCGTAGCCGACCGCGACGTTGACCGTGAGACCGGTCACGTCCCGCGTGGCCTCGGCGGCGAGCTTCATCCGCTCGGTCGTGGCCGCCGGGAGCAGGTCGAGCGCGCCGACCGGCTGCAGCCGCCAGCGCTGCGTGGCGGCCAGGTCCTCGACCGTGCCCTCGATGATGCCGAGCAGCTCGGCCAGCTCGGCCTGGGGCCGGTTGAGGTTGTCGGTCGAGAGCAGCCAGAGCGTGACGACCTGTACGCCGACCTCCTCGCACCAGCCGAGCAGGTGCTGGATCTTGTCCGCCCCCGCCTGGTGTCCGTCGCGGGTCTGCGCGCCGTAGGACCGGGCCCACCGCCGGTTGCCGTCGACGATCACGCCGACGTGATGGGGCATGGCCGCCGGGTCCAGGTGCGCTGCGATGCGGCGCCCGTAGGCGCCGTACGCCAGGTCGTTGAGCCGGTCGCTGAGCCTCAAGGATCCTCCCGCCGGGAACGCTACCGCCGCCGGGACGGGATTCGCCTGATCAGCACAAGAACATCACCTGAAACGCGTCACGGCTTAACCTACGGTGGCGTAACTTAGGGAGATGGAAGAGCCCGGGCTGGTGGAGAGCGCCGTCAACGTGTGGCCGCGATCAAGCCTCGGCTGCGCGGCTGGATCCACCTCGGCACGTTCCCGATCGTCCTGGCTGCCGGCATCGTGCTCGTCGTGTTGGCGCCGGGTGGCGCCCCCCGGGTCTCGTCGGCGATCTTCGCCGCGACCGCGGCCCTGCTGTTCGGGACGAGCGCGCTCTACCACCGCGGCACCTGGTCACCCCGCTGGACCGGCATCCTCAAGCGGCTCGACCACTCGAACATCTTCCTGATCATCGCCGGCACCTACACGCCGTTCGCGGTCACGCTGCTGCCATCAGCCCGCGAGCGCACCCTGCTCTGGCTGGTCTGGGGCGGGGCCATCGCCGGGGTGCTGTTCCGGGTCTTCTGGGTCGGGGCGCCGCGCTGGCTCTACACGCCGGTCTACATCGCGCTGGGCTGGGTCGCGATCTTCTACCTGCCCGACTTCCTGCACACGGGCGGCGCCGGCGTGCTCACCCTGATCGCGGTCGGCGGCGGGCTCTACACGCTCGGCGCCGTCGTCTACGCGACCAAGAAGCCCAACCCGAGCCCGCGCTGGTTCGGCTTCCACGAGATCTTCCACGTGTTCACCGTGCTGGCGTTCGTCGTGCACTACGTCGCCGTGTCGATGTCGGTCTACCCCGCCGGCGGGGCCTAGCTCACGGGCCAGCTAGGCCAGCTCGGGGCCGGCGTCCCGGACCTCCTGGACCTGCTCCATCGCCGTCCGCAGCTTGGCCAGCCACTCCTCGGCGTGCTCGCCGGTCAGCCGGACGCACCAGGCCAGCGCGTGGGCGCGGGAGCGGGCCACCCCGGCCTCGACCAACGTGTCGAGGACCTGGCGCTCGGGCTGGCGGAGCCGGGTCATCACCGGCACGGCGAGGTGGGTGAACAGCTCGCTGCGCTCGCCGCAGGTGACGCCCCAGGCGACCTTGCGGTCGAACCGGTGCTCGACCTCGCGGGCCAGCTCGATCCGGCGGTCGCGGGTGTCCTCGCGGAACCCCTTGATCCGGCCGGCCCGGGCGGCCGACTGCTCGGCGTCGGACGCGTCGTCGGCGACGGCGGCTCGGCGATGGTCAGGACGACCGTGATCTCCTCGCGGTCGACCGTGATGGTGGGGGCAGCGGTCTGGGTCCACTCCTCGGGCAGGCGCCCGGTGAACCAGCCGCGGATGGCGGCGGTGGTGTCGTTGTCTGTGCTCATACGGCGAGGATTACATGATTACTCGCTTGCATCCAGACTGTTCGCCGTGGGCAGACGCGGCCCGACCCAGTCCGCGAGCAGGCGCGCGGGTCGGTGAGCGGCAGGTCGCAGACCAGACCTCGACACGGGTACGCCGCGGAGGCGGCACCGACGAGCGGTCGGTCCGCGACCAGGGCCGGGGTCGTGGCGCCGGGCTCGGCAACGGCCACCACCAGACCCGGCGCCGTGCCGCGCAGGGCGACCCGGTGCAGCGTCGCTCCGGCCGCGGGTCGTCGGCCGGGCCGATCACGGCGACCTCACGCGGCCCGTCGGCCAGCGCCTCGGTCACCGCGAGAGCCCAGCCGGCGGCCTGCGGCGCCTGGGCCGCGATCGCCGCCGCCTGCCCCAGGGCGCGCTCGGCCAGCTCGCGGTGCCGGCCCGACCCGGTCAGGGCCGACCAGGTCAGCAGCACGCCCGCCGCGGCACTCGTGCCGGAGGGCGTCGCTCCGTCGGTCGGGTCATGCGCCCGACCGCGGCCGCCAAGGGCCGCAGTCGAGTGGGCCATCGACGGCATCGGCCGCGGTGTCGCGGAAGCCGGCTGCCGCCTCGTCCCAGAACTGCTCGACCATGGCCTCGATCAGGCCGGACACCGCGTCGTACCAACGCTTTTCGCCGGTCACGGCGGCGAGCGCGAGCAGGCCCTCGGCCACGTCGGCGTAGTCCTCGAGCACTCCGGCCGGCGCGCCCACCGACGCCGTCGCGGGAGACCCGGCGCAGCCGGCCGTCGACCAGGTGGACGTCGAGCAACAGGGTCGCGGCCGCCGCGGCGGCGTCGACGAGGTCCGGCCGGTCGGCCAGCGCGCCGGTCTCGGCCAGAGCGGCGATGGCCAGACCGTTCCAGGCCGCGACGACCTTGTCGTCGCGGGCCGGCTGCGGGCCGGTCGGCCCGGCGCGGCCAGCAGCTTGCGTCGCGGGCGGCCGCCCACGCGATGCCGGTCGTCCGGCTCCCCCGCGAGCAGCTGCAGGGTCGAGCTGCCGTGCTCGAACGTGCCGGCCTCGGTGACGCCGCACAGCTCGGCCACCCATGCGCCGTCCTCCGGCGCCGAGCACCTCGACCAGCTCGGCCGGCGTCCAGACGTAGGTCAGCGCCCTCGACCCCGTGGCCGTCGGCCGTGGCCGTGTCGGCGTCGAGGCTGGCCGCGAGCCCGCCCTCCGGGGTGCCGAGCACGCGGACCATCCAGTCACAGGTCTCGACCGCGACCCGGCGACCCAGCTCGGCCCCGGTCAGCCGCCACAGGTGCAGGTAGACCCGGGCCAGCAGCGCGTTGTCGTAGAGCATCTTCTCGAAGTGCGGCACGACCCAGCCGGCGTCGACGCTGTAGCGGGCGAAGCCGCCGTCGAGCTGGTCGTACATCCCACTGCGGGCCATCGCCGTGGCCGTCCGGTCGGCCATCGCCAGGGCGATGCCGGCCGCGGGTTGGGTCTGGTCGCGGGCGGCGTGCCGCAGCAGCCACTCCAGGACCATGGACGGCGGGAACTTGGGCGCGCCGCCGAATCCGCCTCGCTCCTGGTCGAACCCGCGGTACGAGCGTGGAGCACCGCGGCGCTGAGCGCCGCGGCCCGTCGAGTGGCGCCGAGCCCGCCGGCACGCGCGCGCTTGGCCAGCTCGGCGGTGATCCGCTCCCCCGCGTCGTCGACCTCGTCCCGACGCCGGTCCAAGCCTCGGTGATGGCCGCTCAGCACCTGGCCGAAGCCGGGCAGCCCCGTCCGCGCCGCCGGCGGGAAGTAGGTGCCGGCGAAGACCGGCCGGCCCTGCGGCGTCAGGAACACCGTCATCGGCCAGCCGCCGTGACCGGTCAGCGCCTGGGTCGCCTCCATGTAGACCGCGTCGACGTCCGGCCGCTCCTCGCGGTCGACCTTGACGCAGACGAAGCCGGCGTTCATCTGCGCCGCGATCTCGGGGTCCTCGAACGACTCGTGGGCCATCACGTGGCACCAGTGGCACGCGGCGTACCCGATCGAGAGCAGGACCGGCACGTCCCGCCGCGCCGCCTCGGCGAACGCCTCGTCGCCCCACTGCCACCAGTCGACCGGGTTTCCGCGTGCTGGAGCAGGTACGGGCTCGTGGCGGCACCTAGACGATTGACGGCGTCCTTCTCTCACCTGAGGGCGCTGTTGCCTGACGGCGCAGCTCACTGGGGTCGACATGATACGAAGACGCGGCTGTGCAGCACGACGACCACGACGGCGGTGATCGCCACGATGACGGCGGCGCACAGGAACGCCGTCTGCATGCCGTCGGCGAAGGCCACCTGGGCCTGGTGCTTGACGGCGGGGCCCAGCTGCGAAGCGATCGCCAGCGAGGAGCGAGCCTGCTCGGCTGCGGGTGCCGCCAGTCGGGTCGAGTCCATGCCGCTCTGGTAGGTCGACTGGAGGACGCTGCCCAGCACGGCGATCCCCAGGGCGCCGCCCAGTTCGCGAGCCAGGTCGTTCATGGCGGAGCCCACGCCCTGCTGGCGAGAGGCAGCGCGTCGGTGATGGCCGCGGTGGCCGGCGTCATGGCCAGGCCCATCCCGGCGCCCAGCGGCACGAGCCCGGCCAGCGAGCAGCCAGTACGAGCTGGCGGCGTCCAGCTGCGGCGAGCACGCCAGGCCGATCAGCGACGAGGCCGAGGACGCCGACCCGAGCGCCCCGATGCCGGTCGCGACCAGCCTCGGCGCGATCACCCGGGCGCTCGGCATCATGCGCGGCGGCCATGGGCACCACGCTCAGCGCCGCCACCAGCGGCGCTGTCGCCGCGCACCAGCTGCAGGTACTGCAGCAGCAGGAAGATGAACCCGAAGAACGCGAAGAACTGCAGGTGATCGACAAGACCCGGCGGCGAAGCGCCGTTGCCGGAACAGCCGGGGATCGAGCAGCGGGTGTCGGGTCGCGCAGCTCCCAGGCGACGAACCCGGCGAGCACGAGCGAGCCCGACGCGCGATGCCGGCCAGGGTGCGCGGCGCTGCCCCAGCCGTGCGTCGGGCGCCTCGATGACCGAGTAGACCAGCGCGCCCAGGCCGGCGACGGTCAGCGCCGCCCCGACGAGGTCGAGGCGCGGCGCTCGGGCTCGCGCGGACTCCGGCACGAAGCGCACGTGCACCGATGATCGCCACGGCGGCCAGCACGACGTTCAGCCCGAACACCGACCGCCACGACCAGGCCTCGAGCAGCAGCCCGGAAGTCAGCAGACCGAGGATCGGCGCTCGCGCCGGCGACGCCTGCCCAGCTGCCGACCGCCCGCGTCCTCTGTTCAGGCGGAAAGGTGCTGGTGATCGTCGACAGCGTCGCCGGCATGACCAGGGCGGCCCCCACGCCCGAGCAGGCCCCGCAGGGCGATCAGCGATGTCGGGCCGCTGACCGTCATCGCGGCGGCCGAGGCCGCCGCCGAAGATGACGAGACCGCCGAGCAGGGCCCGGCGGCGGCCGAATCGGTCACCGAGCGCGCCGCCGAGCAGCAGCAGAGCGGCGAAGACCAGGCGTAGGCGTCGATGATCCACGACAGCTGGGTCTGGGTGGCGTGGGTGTCACGGGCGATCGATGGGATGGCCACGTTGAGGGATGCCACGGCCGACACGACGGTGGCCAGCGCCAGCATGATGACCGGCAACGTCGCACGGTGGACGCGTGCCTCGCGTCCCTCTCGGACAGCAGTGGACATGATGAACCTCCGAGCTGGGTCGTTGAGGCGAACGGGTGGGACGGGGCGACTACACGAAGGCCGGGTCGCGGCCATCGTCGGCGGCGACGGTTGTCGGCTCGAGGAAGTGCTCCTCGCCGCCCTCCAGGTCGATGGTGGGCACGAGGCGGTCGAGCCAGCCCGGCAGCCACCAGGCCCGGTGTCCGAGCAGGCTCATGCAGGCCGGGACGAGCACCATCCGGACCAGCGTCACGTCGAAGAGGATGGCGAGGGACAGGCCGACACCGAACGTCTTCGTGGTGACGTCGCTCATCAGGATGAAGGCGCCGAAGACGGCGATCATGATCAGCGCGGCGCTGGTGATGACCCGGCCGGTGGTGCTGACACCTTCGATGATCGCGCGCTTCGGGTCACCGTGGCGAAGGTAGTGCTCACGCACCCGGCTGAGCAGAAACACCTCGTAGTCCATGGACAGCCCGAACAGGATCGCGAACATCAGCATCGGCGCGAGCGGCATGATCGGCACCGTCTCGTCGACCCCCACCAGCGACGATCCCCAACCCCACTGGAAGACCGCGACGACGACGCCGTACGCCGCGCCCACGCTGAGGACGTTGAGCGCCGCGGCCTTCAACGGCACCAAGACCGAGCGGAAGACGATCATCAGGACGAGGAAGGCCAACCCGATAACGGCACCCAGGAAGAGCGGCATCCGGCTCTGCAGTCGGTGCGCTACGTCCTCGGTCAGTGCCGTGTTGCCCGTCACCATCACCTCGGCGCCGGAGTTCCCGACGGCGCCGGGGATCACGTGGTCACGAAGGCGGTCCAGCAGCTGGGAGGTCTTCTCCTCCTGTGGGGCGGTGGTCGGCGTGACACTGACGATGGCGAGGCTGCGGTCCTCGTTGAGGACGGGCGGATCGACCGAAGCGACACCGGGTTCGACCTCCAGAGCGCTCACCAGCTTGGCGAGGGTCGCGTCCACGTCCACGCCGGGTGTCTCGGAGGTGTCCACGACGACCTCCAAGGGGCCGTTGACACCGGCGCCGTACGCGTCGGCGATGAGGTCGTAGGCCTTGCGGGTGGTCGTGGACGCACCGTCGTTGCCGGCATCCATGAAGGCGAGCCGCATCGAGAAGACCGGCACGGCGAGGACGCCGAGGATCACGGCTGCGGCCGCCCCATAGCGGACCGGGTGAGCCACCACTCGCGCCGCCCAGCGACCCGACTTCGACTGTGAGCCGTCGGCCGGGCGCTGCTTGATGAACGGCAGGCGAAGACTGTTGACCCGTCGTCCGACGAGCCCCAGCAGAGCGGGAAGCAACGTCACGGAGGCCACCATCGTGACGATCACCATGATCGCCGAGGCCCAGCCCATCGTCGTCATCATCGAGATACCCGAGACCTGCAGCCCCGCGATGGCCAGGACGACCGTGGTGCCCGCGAACAGGACCGAGAGCCCAGCGGTGGCGTTGGCGCGGCCCACCGCCTCCGGGACGGACAGGCCCGACTCCAGGTTCTGGCGATGCCGAGCCAGGATGAACAGGGCGTAGTCGATGCCGACTCCCAGCCCGATCATCAGTCCGACGGTGGTGGCGATCTTGGGCATGTCCACCGCGCCGGACAGCAGACCGATCGCGCTGGTCCCGATCGCGATGCCGACGAGCGCGACGACGATGGGCAGACTCATCGCGACCAACGACCCGAACGCTATGGCGAGTACGACGATCGCGATCAGCAGGCCGATCTTCTCGCTGCCGGGCTCGGTGTCACCCTTGGCGTAGCCCAGGCCACCGTCGTACTCCACCTGGATGCCGGCGTCGCGGACCTCCTTGGTGGCCTTGTCGGCGTCGTCGAACTGCGCGACGTCGACCTTCTGCTTGTCGAAGGCCACCGTCGCGAACGCGGTTTTGCCATCCTGGCTGACGGTCGACGACGTGGAGTCGTAGGGATCGGTGACGTCCACGACATGGTCCCCGGCGGCCAGGTCGGTCACGGCCGCCTCGATCAGGGCCTTGGTCGCCGGGGCGGTGAGTCCCTTGTCGGAGTGGAAGATGACGTTGGACGTGTAGAGCGTCTGCTCCGGGAAGCGGTCGTTGATCGCGTCGGCCGCGCGCTGCGACTCGGCGCCGGGAATTCTGAGCTCTCGTCGGGCGCGCCTCCGAACGAGCCGTTGAGCAGGAAGATGGAGAGCCCGAACAGAACCCACGCGGCGAGCACTCGCCATGGGCGGCGACCCGCGAGATGGCCGATGCGGTAAAGGATGTTCGCCATGATTGTTGCCTCTCTCAGATGCGGGGAGTTGCCGTCCCTGTCGGTTCGGACCTTCGGCGCCCACAGTTGGACCGGGCTGGGTGAGTTGTCTTCACCCATCAGCCCGATCACCCTGGGTGGTTCGCCCGGGGCCCGACTGCCGCTCGCGGCAGTACCGTGGTCCGGTGGTGGAGGCTGCGGCGACGAGCGGGACGTTGATCCGCACGAAGCTGCACTCGCCCGTCGCACGTGAGCTCGTCCCCCGCCCAGGTCTGCTCACCTACCTGAGCAGCGACTCCGCGCGACGGTTGACGCTCATCCGCGCCCCGGCCGGGTGGGGCAAGTCGAGCCTGCTGTCGACGTGGTCCTCAGCCGAAGGACAGAACCGCAGCTTCGCGTGGCTTTCGCTGGACAGCAGCGACAACGACCCCGTTCGCTTCTTCATGTACGTGATCGAGGCGCTCCGGACGCTGGCGCCGACGATCGGGGACCGGTCACGGCCGCTCCTCACCACCACCGGGATAAGCATCGTCGACGAGGTGCTCCCGGTGCTGATCAACGAGCTCGACGCCTTGCCCGAGACGTCGGCCCTGGTGATCGACGACTACCACCTGATCTCCAGCGCGGCCGTACACGAGGCGGTGTCCTTCCTCGTCGACCACGCCCCACCCGGCCTGGAGCTGGTGATCTCGACCAGGACCGAGCCGCCCCTGAACGTCGCGCGACTCCGGGCGCGGGGCGAGCTGCTCGAGATAGCCATCGCGCAGCTCGGGTTCTCCGTGGCGGAGGCGACCAGCCTGCTGAACGACCTTCGCGGACTGGGGCTGGACCCGGCCGACGTGTCACGCCTCGTCGACCGCACCGAAGGCTGGCCGGCCGGTCTCTACATGGCCGCGCTGTCCCTGCGAGACCGAGACGACGCCCACGACTTCATCGCCCTGTTCGCCGGTGACGACCGCAACGTCGTCGACTACCTCACCACCGAGGTCCTGAATGGGCAGTCCGCCGACGCCCACGAGTTCCTGTTGGTCACGTCCGTGCTCGAGAGACTGACCCCGGCGTTGTGTGACGAGGTGACGGGCCACGTCGGATCGGCCGAGATCCTCCGGCAGATGGAGGACTCCAACTCGTTCGTCATCGCACTCGACGACAAGCGGCAGTGGTACCGCTACCACCACCTGTTCCGGGACCTGCTGCGCCACGAGCTGCTCGTCACCGACCCTGACCGGACCGTCGAGGCGCACCGTCGTGCGGCGGGCTGGCTGCGCGTGCACGGCGACATATCGGAGGCGATCTTCCACACGATCGCGGCCGGAGACATCCCCGAGGCCGTCGAGCTGGTCGCGGAGGCGTGGCGCCCACTCTCCTACTTGGGAAGTCACCAGACCATCCAGTCCTGGCTGGAAGCCCTGCCCGATGACGTCCATCGCGGCGATGCGCGGCTCTGTGTGGCCAGCGCGGTGACCGGGATCGGCCTCGGCCAGCTCGACGAGGTGGTGTCCTGGATCGAGCTGGCCGCCCGAGCGCCCGCCGCCGGGCCGTTCCACGACGGGTTCCCTTCGGGGCTCGCGGCGGCCAACTGTCTGCGCTGTGTGCACAACTGGTTGACCGGTGACCTGGCGGCGTGCCGCGAGTCGGCCCTCGAGGCGATCAACGGCGGAGGCGAAGCCAGCCTTTGGGACCCCTTCACCCTCACCTGGCTGGGTGCCGCGACCTACTGGTCGGGGGACAGCGAGGAAGGACTCGAGCGGCTGGAGGATGCGCTCGTGCGGTATCGCTCCGCGACGCTCCCGTCCGTCGACAGCAAACCCCACCCCCGCCCGGGAGGAGCCACGGCCGTCGCCTGCCTCGGGATGCTCGCTCTGGCCCACCTACGGGAAGGTGACGCCGACCAGGCCTTGGACCGGTCCGATGCCGCGCTCACCCTCTCGCGTGGCATCGGGTTTGAGGAGTACTGGGTCAACACGGCGGCGCTCACCGCGCGGGCCGGCCTGCTCACGGCAGCCGGACGCACCGACGACGCCCGGGCTGCGCTGGACCGTGCCCTGGAGGTAGCGGCGCGGGGAAGCGGTCCGGTCGAGCTGATCCACGCCCTGGTCGCCCGCGCCCTGGCCGCCGAAGCCGATGGAGACCGACCCGGTGCGCGCGCGTACCTCGGCGAGGCCCGATCGACACTGATGTCCTGTTCCGATCCGGGCCCCGTGGTGACGTCACTGCTCAGATCTGCTGAGGACCGCCTGTCCGTCGCCCGGCCGCTCCCCGGTTCGCTGCCACTGATCGAGGAGTTCAGCGAACGTGAGCTCGACGTGCTGCGCCTGCTGGGCAGCGAGCTCTCCCAGCGGGAGATCGGCAGCACCCTGTTCATCTCGTTCAACACCGTGAAGTCGCACTCGAAGAGCATCTACCGCAAGCTCGGGGTCGGGACGCGCAGCGAGGCCGTCGGCCGGGCTCGCGAGCTCCAGCTGCTCTGACGGCGGGGCCTATAGCGCCGCGTACCGATTCACCCTGGGTGAGAGGCCGTCTGGGTGATGACAGGTCACCTAGGTAGGTCCAAGAGTCTGCCCTCAGTTCGGACAACTGAGGAGAGACAGCAATGCGACCGGTGCGCTACACCATCCTCGTGCGCGGCAGGCTCAGCAGCCGCTTCGCCAGCGCGTTCCCGGGAGTCTGCGCGGCGGCAGGTCGGGACGAGACCCGGATCGACACCGAGCCGCTGGACCTGAGCCAGTTCTACGGACTGCTCGAGCACCTACGCAATCTCGCCGTCGAGCTCATCTCCGTCCACGAGACGAGCCCGAACGCCGAAGACCCCGGCCACCCGTGAACGGAGAGACCATGTGCACCTGGACCGACAGTCACGAGTCACCGAGGCGTGAGTCGTCATGCGCGTCCTGATCGTCGGGGCCGGCATCGGCGGTCTGACCGCCGCCATCGCCCTGCGACGCGTGGGGGTCGACGCGGTCGTGCTCGAGAGAGCACCCGAGCTGCGTGAGGTCGGAGCCGGCATCTCACTGTGGCCGAACGCGATCAACGCCTACCGGCGGCTCGGTGTCGGTGCGTCCGTCGAGGCGACCGGAGCTCGCGTGGGTGACAGCACGATCCGCGACTGGCGCGGCCGGTCGCTGCATCGGTCGTCGTCGGACCTGGTCGAGGCTCGGTTCGGCGCACCGCTGATCATGATCCGCCGGGCCGCCCTCCACACGATCCTGCGAGACGCGCTCGAACCCGACGCCGTACGTCTCGGCACCACCTGCGTGTCGATCGACCAGGACCAGACGGGGGTCCGGGTCCAGCTCAAAGACGACAGTGTCGAGTCGTGCGACGTCGTCATCGGCGCCGATGGCCTGCACTCCATGGTCAGGGGAGCGACCGTGAGCGACGGACCGCCTCGACACTCGCGCCTGCGCGCCTGGCGCGCCGTGGTCTCGGCCGACGAGGAAGTGGCCGCGCAGGTGGACGTGGGCGAGTACTGGGGACACGGCTCGCTCTTCGGCGTCCAGAGCCTCGGCGCGAACAGCTTCTATTGGTACGCCGCGAGCAGCGCGACCGAGACCAGCCCCGGCCAGGGTGCCGGCCAGGGCACCGACAAGGACGAGCTGCTTCGACGTTTCAGGTCGTGGGCTGCCCCCATTTCGGACCTGGTCGAAGCAGCCGATGGACAGAGCATCCTGCGCAACGACCTCTACGACCGTCCGGCGCCGGTCAGCATGGCGTTCGGTCGCGTGGCGCTGCTCGGGGACGCCGCTCATCCGATGCTCCCGAGCCTCGGGCAGGGCGCGTGCCAGGCCGTCGAGGATGGCGAGACCTTGGCCACAGCGCTCGCCGAGGACAGCGATCCCGTGTCCGCCCTGCGCCGCTACAGCGAGCGGCGGTGCCGGACCGCGGCCCTGGCCGTGACCCAGTCGCGTCGGATGTCCAAGGTCGCGCACGCACACAACCCGGTCGCCGTCGCCCTGCGGAACGCGCTGCTCGGACGCGCGTCGCAAGAGGCCTCCCTGAACCGGCTCGCCTCCCTCGTCGGTGGCGATCCCCGTCAATCCACCCAGCCACCCCGACCCGGGAGCTCCTCATGACCAACCCAGCTGTGAGGCACCAGCCGACCGGCTGGTCCGCGGGCCGGATCCTCTTGGTCGTCGTCAGCACCCTGACGCTGCTCGGGGGGCTGGGCATCATCGCGGTCGGGCTGTCGTCCTGGCCTTCGACAGCGACAAGCGCGATGCCGGCTATCTGACCTCCGACGCGACCTCCCTGCACGCGGGCGGGTATGCCGTCGCCGCGGACGGAATCGACATCGAAGGCCTGCCGTCCGACTCGCTCTTCGGCCACGCCCGGCTGCGCGCGACCGGCGCAGACCCGCACGCCGACGTGTTCGTGGGTGTTGGCCCCGCTGACGACGTGGCCGACTACCTGGCGGGGGTGAAGCACGCGACCGTGACGGAGATCGCCGACCCCGACACCCGCTACACCGAGCACCCGGGCAAGGCACCGTCAGGTAAGCCGGCCGACCTGGACATCTGGGTCGCGCAGGCGTCTGGCACCGGGACCCAGGAGGTCACCTGGCCGGTCGAAGAAGGTCGTTGGGCGGTCGTCGTGATGAACGCCGATGCAGCCGCCGGAGTCGACGTCGACGTCGACGTGGGCGTGACCGCACCCTGGCTGCGTCGTATCGCAGCGGGCTTGCTGACCGTCGGTGCCCTGGCCGCCCTGACCGGCGCAGCGCTGATCTTCCTCACCGTGCGCCGCATGAGGCGTGCGCACCTGACGACCGGGAGAACGCCATGACCACTGACCGCTCAGCCCAGAGCGCTGCACCCGTGATCGAGGTCACTGACCTCACCAAGGACTATGGCGACGTTCGCGCCGTGGACCACCTCACCTTCACCGTCGAGGCCGGCAGCATCACCGGCTTTCTCGGACCCAACGGCTCGGGCAAGAGCACCACCCTGCGAGCGCTGCTCGGTCTCGTCGCACCCACGAGTGGTGAGGCTCTGATCAGTGGTTGTCGCTACCGCGACCTCGCTGACCCGCTGAGCCACGTCGGGGCCATGCTCGAGGCGACCGCCCACCCGGCCCGCAGCGCCCGGAACCACCTGAGGGCGATCGCGGCCGACGCGCGAACGTCTCGGGCACGAGTCGAAGCGGTGCTCGAGCTCGTGGAGCTGACCTCGGCAGCCGACCGGCGCGTCGGCGGTTTCTCACTGGGCATGAAGCAGCGCCTGGGGCTGGCCACCGCGTTGATCCACGACCCCCGGATCCTCGTGCTGGACGAGCCCGCCAACGGCCTGGACCCACAAGGCATCAGATGGTTGCGCGACTTCCTGCGGGCTCTGGCGGCTGAGGGACGCACCATCCTGCTCTCCAGTCACGTGCTCGCCGAGGTCGCGCAGACCGTCGACGACGTCGTGGTCATCGACCACGGACAGCTCGTCACCCACCAGCCGCTGTCCCGGCTGCTGGCCGAGAGCACCGAACGATCCATCCGGATCCGGTGCGCCCAACCCGTCATCCTCGCTGCCGCGCTCACCGCCAGCGGTCTGCGGGTCAATGGTGCGGAGTCGGGAGTGCTGACCGTCACTGACGCCACGACGGAGGCCATCGGGCAGATCGCGTTCGACAACGCCGTGGTCATCTACGAGATCACCACGATCACGAGCAGCCTCGAAGAAACCTTCCTCAACCTGACGTCCGACCCGGTCCAGGAGGCCCGATCATGATCACGATGCTGCACGCGGACCTGGTCCGAATTCGCACTCTCCGCTCGGGCTACTCCGTAGTCCTCCTCCTCGTGGCAGTGGTGGCCACGATCACCGCGGCCTCGATGACCGACGCCGGAGGCGCGGGGATGAGCACCCCGACCCAGCTGCGTGAGCCGCTCACGGCCAGCACGGGGATCCTGGTCGCCGTCGCGTTGGCGCTGTTCGCCGCCATGCGGGTCGGTGGCGAGTACCGCTACGGCACCATGACTCAGCGACAGCTGGCCACACCCCGCCGGACGAGGTTGTTCGCGACCACGCTCACCGTGCACGGCCTGCTCGGCCTGGCGGTCGGGGCCTTGACCCTGGGAGCCGGTCTCGCCGTGGGCTTTCCGATGGTCGAGGCCAAGAACCTCGACCATGGGGATGACTGCGCAGATCGGGGCCGGTGTGCTGTTCTCGGTGTTCGCGTTCAGCCTCATCGGGGTCTGTTGCGGCGTGATCTTCCGTAGCCAGTCGGCCGCCATCCTGGTCATCGTGGGCACCTTCTTCGTCGAGAAGATCGTCGGCATGTTCGTCGGCGACGCTGCGTCGTACCTGCCGTACGGCCTGCTCACCCCATTGCTTCGCCTTGAAGGCGCCACGATCTCCCAAGGCCCTGCCGCCGCATCACTCGCGGTGACCACCGCGGGGCTGGTGGCACTGGCGGCCGTCCTGTTTGCCCGACGGGACGTCACCGCCTGACCCCGACCATCGGGTCGAGGTCGCACTGGCCAACCGGTTGGGCATGGTGACATCTTCGACCCATGCAGGTTGAAACGCCGGACGGCCGGCTGCTCGCGGTCACCGAGGCCGGGGACCCAGCCGGCTCACCGGTTTTCACCCACCACGGCACGCCCGGCTGCGGTGGGTTCGAGCCGGCGTGGGCGCGAGCGCGCGGCCGCGCAGGGGGTGCGGCTGGTCACGTGGGACCGGGCCGGCTACGGCGAGTCCTCGCGCCGGCCCGGTCGCGATGTCGCTGCTGCCGCCGCTGACGCGGCCACGGTCGCCGATGCCTTGGGGATCGACCAGTTCGTGACCTGGGGCCTGTCCGGCGGCGGGCCGCACGCGCTCGCCTGCGCCGCCCTGCTGCCCGACCGGGTGCCGGCCGTCGCCGTCCTGTCCGGCGTCGCGCCGTTCGACGCGCCGGGGCTGGACTGGTTGGCCGGGATGGGCCAGGACAACATCGAGGAGTTCGGGGCCGCCGTCGCGGGCGAGCCGGAGCTGCGGCGCTATTTGGCCGAGGCTTGCCGGGCCCGCGACGAGGCGCTCGCGCGCGACCCGGCCGCCGTCCTGGACGACATGGCGACGCTGCTCTCCGGGCCCGACGCGGCGTACTTCCGGGACCATCCGCTGGGCGACCGAGTCGATGACCCGCGGGCTGGCGAACGGCTTCGAGGGCTGGCTGGACGACGACCTCGCCTTCGCCAAGCCGTGGGGCTTCGACCTGACGGCGATGCGCACGAGAACCGTTGTCTGGCAAGGGGTTCAGGACCTCATGGTGCCGGCGACCCACGGCCACTACCTGGCCGAGACGATCCCCGGCGCCGAGCTGCGGATCGACCCCGATGGCGGTCACATGACGGTGCTCGACCATCTCGACGAGGTGCACGCCTGGCTGCTGGCCGGCTGAGCTAGCCGCCGTACTAGCCGTGTCGAGGGCCAGCCCGATGCCGAAACCGACCAGGACGACGCCCGTCGTCGCGTCGACGCCGCGCCGGACGGCCCGGGTCGCCAGCACCGCCCGCAGCCGGGTCGCGAAGTAGATCAGGATCGTGAACCAGACCATCCCCTCGAGGTCGTGCACCAGCGCCAGCAGCACCCCGAACCCCAGGTGCCCGAGCTGGCAGTGTGCTCGGGGATGAACTGCGGCAGCACCGCGACGTAGAACGCGCCGACCTTGGGGTTGAGCAGGTTGGTCGCGAAGCCGCGCGCCGCCAGCAGCCGGACCAGACCGGTGCGCGGGCGGACCTCGCCGCGACGCCGGACCAGGTCGGCCGCACCAGCGCGGTACGCCGCCAGCAGCAGCCGCGCGCCGAGGACCGACCAGGTAGACCGCGCCGGCGATGCGCAGCGCGTCGTACCCGATCCGCGACGCGACCAGCAGGGCGGAGACGCCGGCGGCGGCCGCGGCGCCCCAGACCAGCGCGCCGCAGCTGATCCCGAGCGCGGTGGCGAAGGCCGGGCGCCGGCCCTGGCTGATCGCGGCCCGCAGCACCAGTGCGGTGTCCAGGCCGGGGATCAGGGTCAGCAGGCCGGCGACGAGGGCGAAGGAGAGGACGGCGCTGGAGCACCGGCCCAGTCTGGCTCAGGTCGTGAAGGTCGCTGGTGCTCGCCGAGCTGCTCGGCTTGGTGCTCGGTCGGCTTGGTGCTGCTTGCGGCTCGGTGCCGTTCAGCCGCTTGAGCCGCTGGTCGAGCCGGTCCCGCTGCTTGGTCAGCCGGTCGGTCTTGATGCCCTCGCGGTAGTCCTGCAGCGCCTGCTTGGCCGTCCGGGTTGGCGGCCAGCCACTTCTTCAGCTCGGCCTTGCGCTGGTCGGCCGGCAGGGCGAGCACCTTGGTCAGCTCGGCCTGGATCTCGGGGTGGGCCGCGATGCAGCTTCGGCCCAGCCGGCGGCCCGGCCGGCGAGGGCCTGGGCCAGCTGCGGGTGGTCGGCCAGGAAGTCCTCGATCGACTGCTGCTGGCTCTCGGTGAGGCTGCTGGACTGGCGCGTGGCCGACGCGACGGTCGGCGCCGAGTCGGCGCTGGCGAGGGCCGGGACGGCCAGGCCGAACCCCACGAGCGCCGATCGTGCCGGCGGTGAGGACTGCTGTGATTCGCTTCATGACCCGACGGTAGGCCGGCGTGGTTCAGCCCGGCGTACGGCCGATGTTCGGGTTCGGTAAGGCTTCTGCGGCTCGGCTAGCCGGCTCGCTGAGCCGGCCCTCGGCTCGGGCGGCGCTCTTGGCCTCGGCTGCCGGGCTCCTGCTCGCGTGCCTCGGCCCGGTAGCGCATCCGGCGCAGGTGCCCGTTCATGTTGCGCACCAACAGGTAGCAGCGCGACGGCGAGCAGGAAGAACGCCAGGAAGCCCAGGATGCCCGGCGACACCGAGTTCGGGTCGCCGAGGTCGACGGATGCGGCGAGAGCATCAGCGCAGCCCGGCGAACAGGTCGTCCTCGGGCAGGCGTGACCTCGACGTTGGCCTTGGCCAGCTCGAAGTCCTCGGTCGGCCAGAGCCGGCGCTGCATCTCCATGCGGGGCCCGGAAGAAGCCACCCTCCGGGTCGACCTGGGTGCGGTGCGCGATCAGCGCCCGGTCCCGGACGCTCGAACCAGTCCGCGCACTCGATCCGGGTCGTGATCTCGCGCTCCTGGCGGGGGTCGTCCTCCCAGCCCTCGAGCCACTCGGCGTACGGCGACTCCAGCCCCTCGGCGAGGAAGGCCTCGTGGAAGGCGATGACCCGGCCGCGGCGTGAAGGTCTGGTTGTAGTAGATCTTCGAGACCTGCCACGGCGTCCCCGGCGTGCGGGTAGCGCTCCGGGTCGGCGGCCGCCTCGAACGCCTCCATGCTCACGGTGTGGCACATGATGTGGTCCGGGTGCGGGTAGCCGCCGTTCTCGTCGTACGTCGTCATCACGTGCGGCCGGAACGAGCGGACCAGGCGGACCAGCGGCTCGGCCGCCGTGTGCAGCGGCTCCAGGCCGAAGCAGCCCTCGGGCAGCGGCGGCAGCGGGTCGCCCTCGGGCAGGCCGGAGTCGACGAAGCCGAGCCACTCGTGCTTGACGCCCGAGGATCCGCGCGGCCTCGGCCATCTCGTTGCGCCGGACCTCGGGCATGTCCCGCAGCAGGGCCGGGTCGTCCTTGAGCGCCGGGTTGAGGATGTCGCCGCGCTCGCCGCCGGTGCAGCTCACGACGAGGACGTCGACGCCCTCGGCGACGTAGCTGCGCCATCGTCGCCGCGCCCTTGCTGGACTCGTCGTCCGGGTGCGCGTGCACGCACATCAACCGCAACTGCTCGCTCAAGCCCGCTCCTCAGGTGGACCCTGCGCACGGTCGTCCCGCCTGAGGGACAATCCTGCCAGCAGGGACGGTCGGATTCGACGCGAGCGGGGGAGTGCGTGCCGAGGCGAGACGCCGACGCTCGCCGACCGCTACGGGCGGGCCCCGTCGCCGGACCCGTCGCGCGGTCGTGGTCGGTCGCGCTCGGCCTGGTCGTCGCTGGCCGCGCTCGGCTGGTTCGCCTGGGCCGCCTGGTCCGGGCGCGCCTCGGCCACCGGCACCGACGTCGGGTTCGTGGTGGTCGACGACGGCTCGGTGCAGGTGACCTTCGACGTGACCAAGCCCAAGGACCGCACCGCGACCTGCACGATCGAGGCCCTCGACTCCGGCTTCTCGGTGGTGGGGACGGTGCGGGTCCAGGTCGGCCCGGTCCGCGCACGGCGTCGTGCGGCAGACCGTCGACCGTGCGCACGACGAACCGGGCGACGACCGGGCGGGTGGTTTCCTGCTCGGTCGGCTCCTGAGGGCCTCCTGGCGTTACCCTGGACGATCCCCGCAAGGACATTGGAGTACCTGTGAGCAACACGACCGACAACGTGCGGTGGCTGACCCAGGAGCAGTTCGACAAGCTCAAGGGTGAGCTCGACCACGCTCGCGGGCCCCGGTCGCAGCGACCTGGTCAAGAAGATCGAGGCCGCGCGCCAGGAGGGTGACCTCAAGGAGAACGGCGGCTACCACGCGGCCAAGGAGGAGCAGGGCAAGCTCGAGGCCCGGATCCGCCAGCTGACCCAGCTGCTCGAGTCGCGCGACCGTCGGCGAGGCGCCCAGCGACACCGGCGTCGTCGAGCCCGGCATGGTGGTCAAGGTCGAGCTGGCCGGCGACCCGATGACGTTCCTGCTCGGCAGCCGCGAGGCCTCGGTCGACGACGACCTCGAGGTCTACAGCGCCACCTCGCCGCTCGGCGCGGCCATCATCGGCAAGAAGGCCGGCGACACCACGTCGTACACCTCGCCCAACGGCAAGTCGTTCGACGGTCAAGGTGATCTCCGCCAAGCCGTACGCCGGGTGAGCTCGCCACGCCGCTGCGCACGGGCTGGGCGGCACGTGCCGCGTCGCGGATGGGGCTGGCCGACGCCGCCTGGCTCGGGCTGGACCGGCCCGAGCACCTGATGGTCGTGACGGTCGTGCTGCGGCTCGGCGCGCCGGGTCGAGCTCGACGCCGTCGCAGACGCTGGTGGCCGACCGGCTGGTCGCGGCGTACCCGAAGTTCCGGCAGCGGCCGGTGCCGTCGCGGCTGGCCGCTGGTCCCGCCGACGCTGGCGGGACGACCCGGACTTCGACCTCGGCCAGCCACGTCACGGCAGACGGACTGCTCGGTGCCGACCGAGCGAGGCCGCCCTGATGGCGTACGCCGGGCGAGCTGATGGGTACGCCGCTGGACCTGCGACCACGCGCCGTGGTCCCTGACCCTGGTCCAGCTCGGCGACCGGAGCGCGTCTGCTGGCCCGGCTGCACCACTGCCTGGCCGACGGCATCGCCCTGGCCGGGGTGCTGCTCGTCGACTGGTGCGACGACCCCGGCCCGGCCTCCGGTCGCGACCGTCAGCGGCCCGACGGCCGCGCGGCCCAGCCGACGCGGCTGGCGCGGCCCGGTCTGGCGACGCGACCGCGGCCACCGGCCGTGCGGACCGTCTCCAAGGTGCATGGTCGGGCCGCAAGGACACGGGCAGCCGGCTGCGCGGGCCGGCGTCGGTCGGGCGCCGGGCGGCCTGGACGGCGCCGCTCGACCTCGAGCGTGTCAAAGGCCGCGGCCAAGCGGCTCGAGGTCAGCGTCAACGACGTCCTGCTCGCCGCGGTCGCCGGTGGGCTGCGGCGCTGGCTGCTCGACCACGGCTCGAGCCGCCGGCCGACTGCCGGGTCATGGTGCCGGTCGACCTGCGGCGCGGAGCCGGCGTGTCGGCCGAGCTGGGCAACCGGTTCGGGGTCGTCTTCGTCACCCTGCCGGTCTCGCGTCGCCGGTCGACGCGGCCGAGCGGTGGCCGCGGTCCACGCGGCGACGACGGCGGCCAAGTCCTCGACGGTGGCGCCCGCGTCGTACGGGCTGCTGAGCCTGGTCGGGCTGATGCCGCGCTGGGGGCAGGGCTTCGCGGCCAACCTGCTCGGCCGGATCGCCACGGCGCATCGTCACCAACGTGCCCGGACCGCGGAGCCGCTGACCCTGGTCGGCGCGCCGCTGACCAGCGTCGTGTTCTGGGTGCCGCACATCGGGCCGATCGGGATCGGCGTTCAGCATCTTCAGCTACGCCGGCACGGTGACGCTCGGCGTCGCGACCAACGCCTCGCTGGACATCGACCCGGCGCGAGCTGGTCGCGGCGATCGAGGCCGAGCTCGTCGAGCTGGTCGACCTCGCCGAGCTGACGACCGCCTAGCGGGACGCCGCCCGGGTCGTACTGCCGGATGGCCAGCGGCACGAAGACGGCCAGCAGGATGCACGTCCAGATCAGCGTGTAGAGCCACCGGCGTGCTGGATCGACCAGGCGTCGGAGATGTTGCGCAGCTCGGGGTCGGCCGGCACGTTGCCGAACAGGTTGCGGCAGGCCTCGCTCAGCGTGGTGAGCGGGTTCCAGGTGGCGAACGTCCGCAGGACGCCGGGCAGCGACTTCAGCGGCACGAAGGTGCTGGCGATGAAGGTCATCGGGAAGAGCACGATGAACGACGCGTTGTTGACCACCTCGGGCGTCGGGACGAGCAACCCGACGTAGCCCATCACCCAGGAGAACGCGTAGGCGAAGAGCAGCAGCAGGCCGAAGCCGGCCAGCCCGTGCCAGACGTCGGTGTGGATCCGCCAGCCGACGACCAGGCCGGTCAGCGCCATGACGACCAGCACGATGACGTTGTTGAGGACGTCGGACAGGGTGCGGCCGATCAGCACCGCGCCCTGGGCCATCGGCAGCGAGCGGAACCGGTCGATGATGCCCTTCTGCATGTCGTCGGCCAGGCCGGCGCCGGTGAACGTGGCGCCGAAGACGACGGTCTGGGCGAAGATCCCGGCCATCAGGAACTCGCGGTAGTTGACGCCCGGGCACGTTGACCGCGCCGCCGAAGACGTAGGCGAACAGCAGCACGAACATGATCGGCTGCAGCGTCGTGAAGACCAGCAGCTCGGGGATCCGCTTGATCTTGATCAGGTTGCGCTTGGCGATGACCGCGCTGTCGCTGAGGATGCTGACGGCGCTCATGCGCTGACCCCCTTCTTGCTGCCGGCCCTTGGCCTTGGCTTCTTTGCCGTCCTCGTTCTTCGTCCTCGGTCGCCGCGTGGCCGGTCAGGGCGAGGAACACGTCGTCGAGGGTCGGGCGCCGCACGCCCACGTCCTGCACCTGCGACGCCACCCGCGTCGAGGCGGCGCAGCGCCTCGACCAGCGCGCTGGTGCCGCCGGAGACCGGCACGGACAGGGCGCGGGTGTGGGCGTCGACCTTGACCTCGCCGTCGCCGACCTCGGCCAGCAGCGCCCGGACCTCGTCGAGCCGGGTCGCGTCGGCGATGACCAGCTCGAGCCGCTCGCCGCCCATCTGGGTCTTGAGCTCGTCCGAGGTGCCCTCGGCGATCACCTTGCCGTGGTCGATGACGATGATCCGGTGGGCCAGCCGGTCGGCCTCCTCGAGGTACTGCGTCGTCAGCAGCAGGCTGGTGCCGGCCGGCGACCAGCTCGCCGATCACGACCCACATGTCGTTGCGGCTGCGCGGGTCGAGCCCGGTGGTCGGCTCGTCGAGGAAGAGCACCTGCGGGTCGGCCACCAGCGCGCCGGCCAGGTCGAGCCGGCGGCGCATGCCGCCGGAGTAGGTCTTGACCGGCCGGTCGGCCGCGTCGCTCAGGTCGAACCGCTCGAGCAGCTCGCGGGCCTCGCGCCTCGAGCCGGCGCCCGGCCCAGGTGGTAGAGCCGGCCGACCATGTCGAGGTTCTCGAACCCGGTCAGGTGCTCGTCGACCGCGGCGTACTGCCCGGAGACGCCGATCACCTTGCGGACCTTGTCCGGGTTCTTGCAGGACGTCGATGCCGGCCACGGACGCGCGACCCGGCGTCCGGCGTCAGCAGGGTGGTGAGGACGCGGACGGCGGTGGTCTTGCCGGCGCCGTTGGGCCCGAGCACGCCGAGCACGGTGCCCTGCGGCACGCGCAGGTCGAGCCCGTCGAGGGCGGTGACCGACCCGTAGCGCTTGACCAGACCTTGGGCAACCACCGCATCGCTCATGACGGTCGATCCTGGCAGAGGCGTCCGACAAGGCCCGACTGGTTTACCGGCCGTGGGCCCAGAGTCAGCCCAGGACGAGCGGGTAGCCGCGGTCGCGCAGGGCGGCGAGCACCTGCTCCTGGTGCTCGGCGCCCTTGGTCTCGACCTGGACGGCGATCTCGACCTCGTCCAGGCCCAGGGTCGCGTTGGTGCGCACGTGCTCGACCTCGAGGACGTTGGCGTCGGCCTCGGCCAGCATGGCCAGCAGCGCGGACAGCGAGCCCGGGCCGGTCCGGCACGCGCACCCTGAACTGCAGGTAGCGGCCGGCCGCCGCCATGCCGTGCCGCAGCACCCGGAGCATCAGCAGCGGGTCGATGTTGCCGCCGGACAGCACCGCGACCAACGGCGGCTCGCATCAGCTCGGGCTGGGCCATGATCGCGGCGACGCTGGCCGCGCCGGCCGGCTCGACGACCAGCTTGGCCCGCTCCAGCAGGTAGAGCAGGGCCTTGGAGAGCATCTCCTCGCTCACCGTCGTGAACTCGTCGACCAGCTCGGAGACGATCGCGAACGGCACGTCGCCCGGGCAGCCGACCGCGATGCCGTCGGCCATCGTGGACATCCGGTCCAGCGGCGACCGGGCGGCCGGCCGCCAGCGAGGGCGGGTACGCCGCGGCCCGCTCGGCCTGCACGCCGATCAGCCGTACGTCGGGTCGCTTGGCCCGGATCACCGTGGCGATGCCGGCCAGCAGCCCCCCGCCGCCGGTGCCGACCACGATGGTCTGGACGTCGGGGCACTGCTCGAGGATCTCCAGGCCGACCGTGCCCTGGCCGGCGACGATGTCGGCGTGGTCGAACGGGTGGATCAGCACCGCGCCGGTCTCCGCGGCGTACTCCCTGGCCGCCACCAGGCACTCGTCGATCGTCTCGCCGAGCTGCTCGATCTCGGCGCCGTAGCCCGCGGGTGGCCATCAGCTTGGGGATCGGCGCGCCCATCGGCATGTAGACCTTGGCCCGGATGCCGAGCATCTGCGCGGCCAGCGCGACGCCCTGCGCGTGGTTGCCGGCGCTCGCGGCCACGACCCCGGCCGCCTTCTCCGTCGTCGGAGAGCCGGGACATCCGGGTGTAGGCGCCGCGGATCTTGAACGAGCCGGCCCGCTGGAGGTTCTCGCACTTGAGGTAGACCGGGCCGCCGATCAGGTCGGACAGCGGACGGCTGGACTCCAGCGGCGTGTGCCGGATGACGCCGTCGAGGATCTCGCGGGCCGCGAGGACGTCGTCGAGCGACACGGGCAGCTGCGTCGGCGCCATGGCCGCAGTCTGTCACCGTCAGGGCGGTGGGTCTGGGCTCCGGTGGCTTGGGAGCTCCGCTGGCGTTCGGGTCGGGTAGGGGTGGGGGTAGGTGGGGTAGGTGCGGCCGGAGGGGGTGGTGATGGTCAGGTTGTGGTTGGCATTGCCGGTCACGGTCAGGATGCGGTCGGTCTTGAGCTGGTGGTCGCGGTGGCCGCCGGCTGCGAGGTTGGCCGCGGTGGTTGGGCCGCCGTGGTCGGGGTGGGCGTGGTTGTAGGCGGGGACGTGGTCGAGCTCGAGGTGGGTGGCGCAGCTGGTGGGGTGGCGGGTGGTGTGCCCGTCGCGGGCGCGGACGTACTCGGCCATCGGGGCCGGTGGCCGGTAGGTGGGGGACAGGTCGGTCGCGATGCCGGTGCGCCGGGTCGTAGAGCAGCCGTCGCCAGCGCGCGCCGTCCTGGCCGGCGAGCTGCCGGGCGATGGTGTCCGGGACGGGGATCGGGCCGGCCGGTCCGTGCAGGATGCCGGGCTCGCGGTCCAGGCCCAGGACGGTGGTCGCGGCCACGCTCAGGTGGACCAGCGGCCCCCGCGGCCGCGGCAGACGACACCGCCCGCCGGCTGCTCTGCGGTCGACGTGAGCAGCCGGGGACTGTGCTGGTCGGGTGATGTGCAGGCCGTGGGCTGCCTTCGGTGAGCCAGCCGACGGCGATGTCGGCCCGGAGCTGGTCCAGGGTCCGGCCGTCGCCGGAGCCTGTAAGGGCGGTCTTGGCGGCCCGGGCGGTGGCGTCCAGGTTGGCGCAGGCCGCGGCGGCGGCCTCGGCGCTGGTGCGCAGGTGCAGCTCGGCCATGAACGAGGGCTGGGCCTCGAAGACGACCCGCCGCTCCGCGGCGGCCGCCACCGCCGCCGCGGCGGCGGCGGCCGGGTCGAGCCGGACGATCTCCCGGGCCAGGATCGCCCGCAGCCGGCCCGGGACCAGCCCCCACAACGTGGCGTCCGGGCGGGTCTGCGGGTCGAGCTCACGGACCACCCCGACCGGGGCGCCGGTCTCATCGATGTCGTAGGCCGGCTCGTCCGGGTCGAAGTCATCACCGTCCGGGGAGTCATCCGGACCCAGCAGCCGGGCGATCAACCGGCCCCGGCACCGCCCTGGTCGTCGGGCCGGGTCGGTACTGGTCAGCTCGGGCAGGGCCCGGCAGATGACCACCGCCTGGGCCCGGTCCACACGCCCCTCGACCAGGGCCCGGCGCAACGGCGGGTGCGCGGCCAACCCCCGGGCCAGATCCACCTCCCGGTCCGCGACCCACATCGAGACCCCCAACACCAACGCCACCTCACACGCCACCCGCCGATGCAGCCACCGCTCAGCCTCGAACGACGTCCGGCTGACCGCGGCCGGCCCTGCGCCCGATCCAGCCCGGCCGCCTCCGCCACCTCGGCCCGCTCTGCTGCCTGCTCGGCCTCCGCCGACTCGAAGACCGCGTTGACCGCCTGGGCCCGGACCGCCGCGGTCCAGGCCTCCAGCCGGGCGGTGGCCTTGACCAGCTCCAACCGCTGCGCATCCGAGAGCCCGTCCAGGTCACCGGCACAGCCCCTCCACCAAGGCGGCCAGCTCCGCCCCACACGCATCCGGCAGCCGGGAAACCGCCTGCTCCACCACGCTGCCCCGGCTGCCCATGTCCGTCACATTATCGTACACATGTTCGACTTGTCAACATCTGTCCACATGGGGGACGACCGCGCCCGCTGGCGACCATCGCCGACCCCGGCCACGATGAACGGCATGCGCGCGCGCACCAACAGCAGCTACTGGGGCGTCGTCCTGGACACCCCCGACGCACCAGCCCTGGCGCAGTTCTATGCCGAGCTTCTGGACTGGAAGGTCGGCAAGAACGAGCCCGGCTGGTCGACGGTCAAACCACCAGAGGGCGTGGCCTACCTGGGCTTCCAGACATCTGCGAACTACCAACGGCCGACCTGGCCGGCCGCCGAGGGCGAGCAGCAGATGATGATGCACCTCGACATCGAGGTGAGCGACCTCGAGACGGCCGTCGCGGACGCGACCGCCGTCGGGGCGACGCTGGCCGACTACCAACCGCAGGACGACGTCCGCGTGATGCTCGACCCGGACGGCCACCCGTTCTGCCTCTACCTCGAGACGCCCTGACCGCACTCACCACGACCCGGGATCGGCACAGACCGGACCGGTCGAGGGCTGGACCGGCGGGACGTAACCCGTTGCGTCGTAAGGCGATCGGGTCACGACGTAGTGCGGCCAGGTCAGCCCGTCGGGGACCAGCTCGCTCCCCCACCGCTGTGGCTCGAACACCTGCACCGGCTCGCCGCGCATCACGGCCAGCAGGTTGCGCCAGCCGCCGGAGCCGGGCTCGAACATGCCGCCGTGTCCGCTGACCAGCGAACCCCCGTCGGCCCGAAGCCCGGTGTCCAGCCGGGTGACCGACGGGATCAGGTCGGGGTCGGTCCCATGACCGACCGGCAGCGGACCGCCCGCACCGAACCCGGCTCCCTGGGCCAGCTGGATCGGGTCGTCCGGCGCCGTCATCGAGAACCGCCGCGGACCACACTCGCCCCCGGCGTAGTCCCGCACGTCGGAGACATAGGCCCCGGCACTCGCGATGTGTACGACGCGGTCGACCACCATCCCGTGCGCCTCGGCCGACCCCACGATCGACCCGCCATAGCTGTGCCCCAGCACCGTCAGGTCCGGTCCAGGCACGGCCATCCGCAAACCCTCGACGTCATGGGCGAGCGCCGCCCCGGCCGGCCCAGCCGCATCCCGGAACGCCGCGGCCAGCACGTGGTCGCGCAGCTGACGCTCAACCACATGACCAGGGCCGTCCCACGGCTTGGTCCACGACGAGACCGGCGGCGTGAGCTGGTCGAGCGGCTGGTCCGGGAAGTCGGCGTTCTGCCACAGCACGACGGCCAGATCCGGCGCTGCCGCGGCGAACGAGGACGCCCGTTCGGCGTTGCCGGCGTACCGCTCGAGGCTGGTGCCGGTGCCCGGCACGTAGACCGCGAGATGCTGCGCCGTCGCCGGATCCCCGAAGACCTCAGCCAGCCGGCCGTCGCCGCGCGGGTCGAAGGCCAGGACCTGGTGCGGCCGAACCGACCGCCGGCCACCCGGACCGACCAACGTCACCGTGCCGAACAGCAGCTCCGAGAGCAGGGCCGACCGCCGGAGCAGTCCGACGCGCACGTCCCCGGCGGCCGCCGCGAGCCGCGCCCGGAGCCGATCGAGCTCGGCGCTGATCAGCACCCGGGACGCGGCGAACCGGTCGAGCAACGGCGCGGACGCCAGACCGGAGACCAGAGCCGGATGCAGCAAGGCCAGCATCAACCGGTCAGTCGAGGACAGAGCCAACAACAGCGAACGCCCTTCCCGCAGAACGACACTGGCCGGCTCACCCGACCGCAGCAGCGCCAGCCAGCGCCGCCGCGGACGACCCGACGACCAGCGGCCCGGCTCGGTCCACCACCATCCGGGCCAGGTCCGGCGAGGCCGCGAGCAACGCCGCCAGACCCACCGGCGACCATCCCGGTCAACACCCCTGACACAGCACGGAAATCGACGAACGACGAAGCCACCCCGGCCTCGGTCCGGGCGAAGTCCTCGCCCACCACCCCGACGATCCGAGCCAACGCCGCGACCCGGTCGACGACCTCCTGCATCCGCCCGGCCAGACCCCGTGAGCTCGACGTCACCCACCCGACGCGCCAACGACCGGACCACGGCCGGCGCCTCGTCCAACCCCACGGCCACGCCTCGCCAGGCCGCCGCGATGTCAGCCAGCCCGGCCGGATCGGCCATCAGCGCACTCACGCGGCCGCCGCCTCGGCCCGGCGGATCTCGTCGCAGCGCACCTCAAGGGCCACCCGCAGGGCGGCGCATCTCCTTGTGCAAGTCGTCCTGAGCCTCGACCAGGGCGCGAGCGCACGGGCCGCCGAGGGCCTCCGTGACCCCGACCCGGCGGAACCGAGCGACCTGCAGACACCACAGGTCCCTGGCCGCTCACCAACCGCGCGGTCCAGGCCACCAGCTCAGCAGTGGACAACCCGGCGTACCGGCTGGCCGGACCGAACGGGACGGGGTCGGGAAGCATGGGTCTCCTGTCGAATCGGCCCCACGCCGCCCGCCATAGTGCACCGGATCGTGACCCTCCCCCTGCAGTCGTCCACAGCCCGACGTACGGTCAAGCGGTGACGACCACGAGCGAGCTGCTCCCCCCATCGCCGCCGGACGACCTCCCGGCGACCGTCGGCGCCCTGCGCGCGTCCGGCTACACGCCCCGGTCGGTCAAGGCCG
This sequence comes from uncultured Actinomycetota bacterium, assembly GCA_963794535.1. Lineage (GTDB taxonomy): Bacteria > Actinomycetota > Actinomycetes > Actinomycetales > CAVURS01 > CAVURS01. The sequence goes on along the minus strand of CAWCEI010000009.1, from coordinate 160,059 downwards.
AGCTGCGGGCCAACCTGGTCGCGGCGCTGCGCGCCGGGGCCGGCCGCTTCCCCGGCATCGTCGGCTTCGACGACACCGTGCTGCCCGAGCTCGAGCGAGCGCTGCTCGCCGGCCACGACCTCGTCCTGCTCGGTGAGCGCGGACAGGGCAAGACCCGACTGGCCCGGTCGCTGACGGCGCTGCTCGACGAGTGGTCGCCGGAGGTTGCCGGCTGCGAGATCCACGACGACCCGCTGGCGCCGGTCTGCCCGCGCTGCCGCCGACTCGCGGCGGCCGAGGGCGACGCGGTCACGGTCGCCTGGCGACACCGTTCGGAACGGTACGGCGAGAAGCTCGCGACGCCGGACACCAGCGTCGGCGACCTGATCGGCGACGTCGACCCGGTCCGGCTGGCCCAGGGCCGGACGCTGGGTGACCCGGAGACGGTCCACTACGGCCTGGTGCCGCGCTCGAACCGCGGGGTCTTCGCGCTCAACGAGCTCCCCGACCTCGCCGAGCGGATCCAGGTGTCGCTGCTCAACGTCCTCGAGGAGCGCGACATCCAGGTGCGCGGCTACGCACTGCGGATGCCGCTCGACCTGCTGCTGGTGGCAACGGCCAACCCCGAGGACTACACGAACCGCGGCCGGATCATCACCCCGCTCAAGGACCGGTTCGGCGCGGAGGTGCGCACCCACTACCCGCTGGAGGTCGCGGACGAGGTCGAGCTGGTCGCGCAGGAGGCCGAGCTCGTCGCCGAGCTGCCGACCTACCTGGTCGAGATCGTGGCCCGCTTCGCGCGGGGGGTCCGCGAGTCGCCGTCGGTCGACCAACGCTCCGGCGTCTCCGCGCGGTTCGCGGTCGCAGCCGCGGAAACCGCTGCAGCAGCGGCACTTCGGCGCGCAGCACTGACCGGCGAGGACGAGCCGGTCGGCCGGGTCGGTGACCTCGACGGCGTCGCGCGGACCCTGCGCGGCAAGGTCGAGTTCGAGTCGAGCGACGAAGGCCGCGAGGAAGAGGTGCTCGCCCACCTCCTGCGCTCCGCCGTCGCCGAGGTCTTCCGGGCCCGCCTCGCCGGGTTGGACCTCTCGGGCTTCACGGCTCTGGTCGCCGAGGGCGAGTCGATCGAGACCGGCGAGCTGGTCCCCGCGACCGAGGTGCTGGCCCAGGTCGGCACGGTCGCCGGCCTGGCCAAGGTGCTCGAACGGCTCGACCTCGGCGACGCCCCGACCCCCGGCGAGGCCGCCTCCGCGGTGGAGCTGGTGCTCGAAGGCCTGCACCTGACCCGCCGCCTCGCCAAGGACGTGCTCGCCGACGGCCGCACGGTCTACGGAGGCTGAGAACCGATGCCCCGCAACCGATACGGCGCTTGGCACGGCGGGCCGGACCCGCTGGCCCCGCCGTACGACGTGCGGGCGGCGGTCGACGCGATCGGCCAGGACGTCCTCGAAGGGCGCAGCCTGTCCGAGGCGATCCGCGATCTCTTGCGCCGCGGCGACCAGGGCCGGCGCGGCCTCGACGAGCTGCAGCGAGAGGTGCGCCGACGGCGGGAGCAGGCCCGCAACGCGGGCGACCTGAGCGGCACCTTGGAGCAGGTCCGCGACCTCCTGGACCAGGCCGTCGAAGCCGAGCGCGAGGCGCTCTTCCCTGACCCCTCGGACGACGCGCGACTGCGCGAACAACGGCTCGGCGACCTCCCGCGCGACACCTCACGGGCCGTCCGCGAGCTCGCCGACTACGACTGGCGGTCGCCGGAGGCCAAGGCGGCGTACGACGAGATCCGCCAGATGCTGCAGCGCGAGGTGTTGGACCAGCAGTTCCAGGGAATGCGGGACTCGTTGCAGGGCAACGATCCTGAGGCGATGGCCCGCACCAAGGACATGCTGGCCGACCTCAACCAGCTGCTGGGCCAGCATGCGCGGGGCGAGGACACCGATGACTCCTTCCGCGAGTTCATGGACAAGCACGGTGACTTCTTCCCCGACCAGCCGGAGAACGTCGAGCAGCTCATCGACTCCCTGGCCCGTCAGGCGGCGGCCGCCGAGCGGCTCATGCGATCCCTGTCACCGCAGCAACGACAGGAGCTCGCCCAGCTGATGGCCGACGCGCTGGCCGACGCCGACCTGGCGTCCGAGATGGCGGCCCTGCGGGACAACCTGCGCGACCTGCGGCCCGGGCTGGACTGGCGCAGCCGGGCGGACATCGACGGCGACCAGCCCCTGTCCTACGGCGACGCCACCGCGGCCCTGCAGGAGCTCGCCGACCTCGACGCTCTCGCCGACCAGCTCGGCCAGGACTACCCGGGCGCATCGCTGGACGATGTCGACGTCGAGGCGATCGAGCGCCAGTTGGGGACGGCCGCGACCGCCGACGTACAAGCCCTGCGCGAGCTGGAGCGCGAGCTGCGTCGCCAAGGCTGGCTGGCCCGCGACCACGACGGCCTCCGGTTGACGCCAAAAGCGTTGCGGCGCTTGGGGCAGACTGCACTTCGCCGCGTCTTCGACCAGCTCAACGCCCACGGCCGCGGCAACCACGACGACCACGCCGCGGGCCAGGCCGGTGAGCCGACCGGCGCCTGGCACGAGTGGTCGTTCGGCGACGAGCAGCCCCTCGACGTCGTGCGGACGGTGTCGAACGCGGTGCTGCGCACGGCCTCCTCGGGTCACGGCCCGCCGCCCGGCGGCACCCTGACCCTCGCGCCCGAGGACTTCGCCGTCATCGAGACGGAGCGCCGGTCGTCCGCCGCCGTCGCTCTCTGCGTCGACCTGTCATGGTCGATGTACGCCGAGGGCCGGTGGGGCTCGATGAAGCAGACCGCGCTGGCGTTGCAGCACCTGATGGCCACCCGCTTCCCCCAGGATGCGTTGCAGCTCATCGGTTTTGACCGTTGGGCCCGGCCGATGACCGAGGTCGAGCTGGCCGGGATCGAGCCGCAGTGGATCCAGGGCACGAACCTCCAGCAGGCCCTGTCGCTGGCCGGCCGCCACCTGCGGCGTCATCCGGACGCCGAGCCGGTCGTGCTGGTCGTGACGGACGGCGAGCCGACTGCCCACCTGGAGGACGACGGCGAGGCGGTCTTCCAGTGGCCGACCACGCGCGAGACCCTGACCCGCACCCTGCGGGAGGTCGACAACCTGACCCGCTACCGCGCGCAGCTCAACCTGTTCATGCTCGGCGAGGATCTCGGGCTGCGCCGCTTCGTCGATGCCGTTGCCAAACGCAGTGGTGGGCGGGTCTTCACCCCGGACATCGACCGGCTCGGTGAGTACGTCGTGGCCGACTATCTGCGGGCCCGCGGGCGCCGCTAGAACGTCGGGCTAGGCCTTCGGCTCCCGGTCCGTGGCCCGCCGTACCGTCTCGCGCCGGGCCGACTCGGCGCGCAGGTCGGCACCGTTCATCGTCGCCGGGTCGGCCGCGGCCGCTGCTTTCTTGCTGTGCCGCCCCCGGCGGTCCGGGTTGCTCCGCCGGTCCGGGTTGGCCCGCCGCTCCTGACGCTCCTGCTCGGCCCGCTCCCGGCGCACCTGTCGCGCTGTCGGCGGCGGTGGCTTGGCCCCCGGCTTGGCACCCGACGGGACGAAGGTCGACCGGGGCGTCACCGGAGCCTTGGGCTGGGCCTCCTCCAGCGGCGGCCACAGCACCCGCACCACGTCGAGCGGGTTGGCCGGCCGCTGGTCGGGCTGGCGATGCCGCGCGTCGGTGGCCTGGGCGAACCGGGAGTGCCGGGTCAGCACCAGCACCCCGGCCCCGACGCCGATGCCCAGCGCCAGCCCGGTCCAGCTGTCGTAGACGTCGGTGCTGGTGCAGGTGCGCCGCAGGCCGGGCAACGCATACTGCACCGACTCGATGAGGAACGGCAGGACGACCAGCGTCGCGGCGATGACGACCCGATGGAGCCCGCGCGCGGCCAGGACCAGCAGTGCACCCAGCGGGAGGAACAGCAGGACGGTCTCGACCCGCTGCAGGTTGGTCACCGCACCCAAGAGATGGGTCGGGACCACCGACACGTCACATGACCGCGGCAGCGCCAGCTCGCCCTTGTAGCGACGCTTGGGCGACACCGTGAAGGCCAGCACCAGCCCGCCCCAGAGGACCAGCGCGCCGAACAACGACGCGCGGACGAGCCCGACGCGTTGCCACAGGAACGCGCCGACGACAACGAAACCCAGGACGAAGAAGACCAGCGCCAGGGTGATGAAGAGCGGCAGGTTGTGCCGGATGAGCCCCACGGCTACCCGTCCGGAGCCACGTCATCGGCCACGGGGTTCTCCTCGGCGGCGTACCTGGGGTCCTCGGCATCGGTGCGCCCGGCGAGCGACGACGCGATCGTGTTGCTGACCGCGATCAGCGGCACGGCGAACAACGCGCCAACGATACCGGCAGTCAAGGCCCCAGCGGCAATGCCCAGGATGACCGCGAGCGGGTGGACGCGCACCGCGCGGCCGAGGAGGAACGGTTGCAGCACATGCGCTTCCACCTGCTGCACCGCCACGACGATGCCGAGCATGATCAGGAGCGTGACCGGCCCGTCGGACACCAGCGCCACCAGCACCGCCACGATCCCGGAGATCAGCGCACCGACGACGGGGACGAAGGCACCGAGGAAGACCAGCACACCGAGCGGCACGGCGAGCGGAACCCCGAGGATGGCCGCGCCGATGCCGATCCCGAGGGCGTCAGTGGCGGCCACGAGAACCGTTGCTCGAACGTACGACGTCAGGGTCACCCAACCGCGGCGGGCGGCGACGTCGAACGGCTCCTGCGCGCCGTCGGGCAGGACCTTCAGCAGCCACTCCCAGATGACGTCCCCCTGCGCCAGCATGAAGTACATGGAGAACAGGGCGATGAAGATGCCGGCCAGGACATCGCCGACGGTGCCGGCCGCGGAGAGCGCGCCGCTGACCAAGGTGCCGCTGTGCGAGCTCAACGACGTCTGCAGGTCGCCGACGTAGTCGGCCAGCCGGTCGGTCGTGATGTGCAGCGGCCCGGTCGCCAGCCACTTCTGCACCTCGCCCAGACCGGACGACGCCTGCTTCTCCAGGTCGGGGAAGCCGCTGGCGATCTGGGTCCCGACCAGAGTGCCGAGGCCCGACGACGATGCCGATCACGACGAAGACCGTGACCAGGGCGGCGACCCCACGCGGGATCGCCCGGGATAAGCAGGTCGGTCAGCGGCCGGGTCAGGGCGACGAGGAGCACCGCGATGAGGAACGGCACGACCAGAACCTCGAAGTGCCCCAGCAGCCGCAGCAGGCCGTAGACGAAGACGGCGAGGACGATCAGCCGCCAGCACCACTGCGTGGCGAGCCGAACGCCATAGGGCAGCCGAACTGCCTGCTGGTCGCCGGTGCCCATGTGCCCTCATCCTGCCAAAAGTGGAGTGCCCACGAGCGCCGTCATCACGCGTTCGGCATGGTCAGTCACCGGCTGTGATCTCTCGTCGGGCCAGCGCGGCGCCGGCCCGGTGAAGTCCAGCATCGTCGCTGGTCGCGAGCAACCCGGCGGCGAACAGGACATAGCGGCTGATCCACGACAACCTGGGCGCTGTCGGGCACCCGCCAGCCGCCGGCGTGGTCGCCCGTGGCGGCCAGCCAGGATCTTGCGCCCGGTCGGTCGGGTCGTGGTGGCGCAGCACCCCGCCCGACCCGATGACGGTCCGCACGTCCTTGAGCGGGCGCGGCGCGGCGTTCGGCCCGGACGGACGGCCGTGCCGGCGCAGGGCGACCGTCGCGGCCAGCTGGGCCAGGCGCAGGTCGCGGCCGGTCCGCCGCGCTGCCCGGCTCCGGCAGGTACGCCGGGTCAGCGGCGACCGCGTCGGCGTACGCCGCGAGGTCGCCGCGCGTCGCCGTCGTCCAGCAGGTGCTCGAGCCGGGCCGCCGCCACGATGCCCGGTGCGTTCCACCGCATCCCCAGGTCACCCTCGACCGTGCGGGCCCGCCAGAGCGTCTCGACGACGTCCTTGCGCAGCCCGGCGTCCTCACCGGTCGGGCGTGATGACCGAGTAGACGTCCGTCGTCGCGCCGCCGATGTCGACGACCAGGACATCGCCTGCACCGCTGACGCCGTCGGCCGGGGAGCCGTCGGCCAGCACCTCGACCCCGGCGAGGACGACGTCCGGTGTCGCTGCCCGGACCATCGCGGCGAATTCCTTGCCGCGCGACAACCCTTTGCCGCCGATGACGTGGGTGATGAAGACGTCGCGGATCGCCGAGCGGGCCGGGCGCGGCTCCGAGGACGCCGATCCTGGGCAGGACGTTGTCGACGGCGATGACGGTGCGGCCGCGCGACGCCAGCTCGCGGATCGCCTCGTCGCGCACCTCCAGGTTGCCGGCCAGGACGACCGGCGCAGCCACCCGCGCCGTCCCGAGCCGGTGGGCGTTGTGCAGCAACACATCCGCGTTGCCGCCGTCGGTCCCGCCGACGAGCAGCAGCACATCCGGGACGAGCCGCCTTGAGCTCGGCGACGCCCGCACTGTCGAGCCGCCCGCTGCTGACGTGGACGACCTTGGCCCCGGCCGACAGCCCGACCCGGTAGCCCGCCTCGGCGGTGACCTCCCGCTCATAGCCGACCACCGCCAGCCGCAGTCCGCCGCCGGCGCTGGAACAGGCCAGCACCTCGTCGACCCGCTCCCCCGCCAGCTCGGACCGGATGGCCTGGTACCCATCCATCACGTCGGTCCCGATGGTCGTGGCGTGCGCCGCCGTCGCGACCAGCGCGGCCGTCGTCGCCGTCGACCAGCGCGGCCTTGGTGAAGGTGGAGCCGAAGTCCACGCAGAGGATCCGGCTCACGGCAGGCTCATCGAGGGCCTGGCCGGCTCAGGACAGCGCGAGGTCGAGGTCGGCGACCAGGTCCTCGACGTCCTCGATGCCGACCGAGAGCCGGATCAGGTCGTCCGGCACCTCGAGCACGCTGCCGGCCACGCTTGCGTGGGTCATCCGGCCCGGGTGCTCGATCAGCGACTCGACCCCGCCGAGCGACTCGCCGAGCGTGAAGACCTCGGCTCGCTTGCAGACCCCGAGCGCCTCCTCCACCCCGCCGCGCACCCGGAAGCTCGACCATCCCGCCGAACCGGCGCATCTGTTGCGCCGCAACGGAATGGCCGCGATGGTCGGGCCGGCCGGGATAGAAGACCTGACCCACCCGCGGGTGCTGGTCGAGGAACTCGACGATCCGTTCGGCGTTGTCGCAGTGCCGCTCCATCCGGATGGCCAGGGTCTGGAGGCCACGCAGGACCAGCCAGGCGTCGAACGGCCCGGCAACGCCGCCGATCGCGTTCTGGTGGAAGCCGATCCGCTCATCGAGATCGCCGTACGACGTCGACGCCCGGCGTCCGTGATGTCACCAGCGCACCCCCGACGACGTCCGAGTGCCCGCCGCAGTACTTCGTGGTCGAGTGGACGACGACGTCCGCCCCGAGGGCCAGTGGGCTCTGCAGGTACGGCGTCGCGAAGGTGTTGTCCACGACCAGCAAAGCCCCTGCGGCGTGGGCGATCTCGGCCAGGCCGGCGATGTCCGCGATGCCGAGCAGCGGGTTGGTCGGCGTCTCGGCCCAGACGACCGTCGTACGGCCCGGCTCGATCGTGGCCCGAACGGCATCCAGGTCGCCGAGGTCGGCCACGCTGAAACCGAGGCCCCACGGCGCCGCCACCTGGGCGAACAGCCGGTAGGTGCCGCCGTACGCGTCATTGGGGATGACCGCGTGGCCACCGGGAGCGGTGATGGCCCGCAGCAGCGTGTCCTCGGCCGCGAGGCCGGAGGCGAAGGCGAATCCGCGCGAGCCACCCTCGAGCGCGGCCAGGCACTCCTCGAGGGCGGTCCGGGTCGGGTTGGCCGAGCGCGAGTACTCGTAGCCGCCGCGCAGGCCGCCGACACCGTCCTGCTTGTACGTCGACACCGCGTAGATCGGCGGGACGACCGCACCGGTCAAGGGATCGGGCTCCTGCCCCGCGTGGATGGCCCTCGTCGAGAAACCTTGCTGGTCTGAGCTCACGCCGCGAGCGTAGTCGCGGGCTCGAGCGGCGTCCGGCTGCCGTGCCGCGCGGCCGCTCGGGGACCGTGAACCGGGGCAGGAAGACCTGCACCAGCGGGCCGATCGACACGGCGTACAGGATCGTGCCGACGCCGAACGTGCCGCCGAGCGCGATCCCGGCCACGACCACGACGATCTCGATCGAGCTGCGGACCAGACGGACCGACCGGCCGGTCCGCCGGACCAGCCCGGTCATCAGGCCGTCGCGCGGGCCGGGGCCCATCCGGGCGCCGACGTAGAGCGCCGTCGCGAGGCCGTTGAGCAGGATGCCGGCAGACGAGGTAGCCGATCCGCGCCGCCATGCGGGTGGGGCTCCGGCAGCAGGTCGCAGGGCGACGTCGATCAGGAAGCCGATCACGACGATGTTGCTCAGCGTGCCCAGGCCCGGGCGCTCGCGCAGCGGGATCCAGGCCAGCAGGATCACCAGGCCGAACGCGATGACCCAGAAGCCGATGGTCAGCCCGACCTGGCGGGCCAGGCCCTGGTTGAAGACGTCCCAGGGCATGTTGCCGAGGTCGGAGTGGATGACCAAGGCCATGCTCACGGCGTAGCCGACCAGACCGACGTACAGCTGGATCGAGTCGTCGGGGAAGCCTGCGGTCGCCATGCTCGCCAGTGTGTGGCCAATTGGTCTTGCCATCCAGAGCCAATTCAGGCACAGTGGCTCCTGTGAGGCTGCCATGACCACCGTCGTCCCGCTGAACAGCGCCTTGCCGAGCCGCCGGATCGGGCCACGTGAGCTGGCCCGGCTGCTCGGCGAGCTGGGCCACGCCCGGCCAGCCGGCGTACGCCGCGCTGGCCGCCCGGGTCCGGCTGCTGGTCCTGGACGGCCGGCTCCCGGTCGGGGTCCGGCTCCCGCCGGAGCGCGAGCTGGCCGGGCGCTGAGCCGCAGCCGGACGACCGCCGCCGCGGCGTACGACCTGCTCCGCGAGTCCGGCTACGCCGCCAGCCGCCAGGGGTCGGGCACCTGGACCACGCTGCCCGGCGACGCGGCCGAGGTGCCGGCCTGGGCGCCCGAGCCGGTGCCGGCCGGTGTCGCTCGACCTGGCCCACGCCGCCCCGAGCGCGCCGCCCCAGCTGCACGCGGCGTACGCCGCGGCGCTGGACGAGCTGCCGCGCTACCTGCCCGGCACGGGCTACGACTACCGCGGGCGTGCCGGTGCTGCGCGAGCGGCTGGCCGAGCGGTTCACCGCCCGCGGCCTGCCCACGACCCCGGACCAGATCCTGATCACCAGCGGCGCACTGCAGGCCGTGCGGCTGGCGCTGTCGATGTACGTCGGTGCCGGCGACCGGGTGCTCGTCGAGCAGCCCGGGCTATCCCGGCGGCCTGGACATCGTCGCCGACCTGGGCGCCCGGGCCGTGCCGGTGCCGGTCGCACGACGGCTGGGGCGGTCCGGACTCCGAGGGGCTCGTGACGGCGGTGCGGCAGACCGCCCCGCGCGCGGCCTACCTGATCCCGGACTTCCAGAACCCGACCGGTGCGCTGCTGCCGGACGACCAGCGCGGCGGTGGTCGCGCAAGCGCTGGCCGAGGGGCGCACCGCAGCCGTCATCGACGAGTCTCTGGTCGAGCTGTCGCTCGAATCCGATGTGATGCCAACGCCTTTCGGCTCCTGTGTGACGACCGAGCCGATCGTGACGGTGGGCTCGGCCAGCAAGATCTTCTGGGGCGGTCTGCGGATCGGCTGGCTGCGATCGGACTCGGTCACGATCCGCCGGCTGGCCGCGCTGCGGGCGCGGCTCGACCTCTCCAGCCCGATCCTGGAGCAGCTCGCCTGCGCCAACCTGATGGACCAGCTCGAGCTCGATCCGGGCCGCACCGCCGGACCCAGCTGCGCGACCCAGCGCGACGCCCTGGTCGCCGCCATGGCCACCCGCTGCCCGGCTGGCGCTTCGGCTGCCCGGCGGCGGCCAGGTGCTCTGGTGCGAGCTGCCCTCGCCGGCGTCGGGGACGCTTGGCCGCGGCCGCCGCCGACCGCGGGCTGCGGATCACGCCCGGGTCGCGGTTCGCGGCCGACGGCACGCTCGAGTCGTGGATCCGGCTGCCCTACACCCGGCCGGTCGAGGAGCTCGCGGTCGCCGTCGACCTGCTGGGCCAGGCCTGGGCGGCGGTGGCCGGGCTCGGCTCGACGGCGCGGACGCTGGACGCCGACGCGGCGTACGTCGTCTGAGTCGCCTGAGCCGTCTGAGCCGGCTCGCGAGTACCCGGCGTACCGTCATCGCACGTAAGGAACGGCTGGAACACGCCCTCGCGGAGCACGGTTGTGCTGAGTGCATCCCCAGCCCCTCCAGAAGGCTCCGAAAGGACTCCACCATGCTGTTCGGCTCCGAGCTCAAGCGCCGCCTCCCCACCGCCGAGGAGGCCCTGCCCGGCCGGCCCACCCGCCCGTACGCCGTGCCGGAGACCAACGCGGTCCTGGGCACGTCGATGTTCGGCCCCTGGCCCGAGGGCACCCAGGTCGCGTACTTCGCCCTTGGCTGCTTCTGGGGCGAGGAGAAGAAGTTCTGGGAGACGCCCGGAGTCGTGACGACGGCCGTCGGCTACATGGGCGGCATCACGCCGAACCCGACCTACGAGGAGACCTGCACCGGCAAGACCGGGCACGCCGAGACCGTGCTGGTCGCCTATGACCCGGCCAAGGTCACGATCGAGGAGCTGCTCAAGGTCTTCTGGGAGGCGCACGACCCGACCCAGGGCATGCGGCAGGGCAACGACATCGGCACGACGTACCGGTCGGCGTTCTACTACACGACGCCGGAGCAGAAGGCGGCCTTCGAGGCCTCGCGGGACAGCTACCAGGACGTGCTGACGCCGGCACCGGTTCGGCGCGATCACGACGGAGGAGCGCTCGGCCGAGGACGCCGGCGAGTTCTACTACGCCGAGGACTACCACCAGCAGTACCTGCACAAGGTCCCGTGGGGCTACTGCGGCGTCGGCGGCACGGGCGTCTCGTGCCCGGTCGGCGTGGCCAAGACCACCGACTAGCTGCTCCCACCCGGCCGCTGTACTCCAGTTCGGCCGGTGATCCGGGCCGTTCTGGCTCGATCACCGGCCGAACTGGAGCAGGGAAGATCCCGAGCAAACCGGCGGTGACTCTTCGTGATCGATATAGTGCAGCGCGTGTTCAGCACCAGGGGGACGTCCCGTCGACTGCTCATCGCCGGGATGGCCGGCGTCGCACTGCTGACCGGATGCGCTGGCGGTAGCTCACCGCTGCCGACCACCGATCACCCGACGGAACCGCGCAGCTCGCGCCCGATGACCCAGGCCGAGATCGACGAGAGCATCACGACCCTGGCCGAACTGCCGCGGGGATTCGGCGTCAGACCCCAAGGCACAGGCCACGGACATCCTGGTCAAGGGCTCGGCGGACAACGTCGATCCAACGCGCTGCACCCCCGCCCTGCGGGCAGAGCTGAACTTCAACATTCTGGCGGCGGCGTTCGCCAAGGGGCACGCTGACTTCACCGACGGCAAGAGCCGACTCGTCGGGACGACCATCTACTCCTTCCAGTCTCCCTACCCCGTCGGCAACCTCACCGACGACCTCGCGCCGAGCGGTCCACGACTGCCCCACCTTCAAATACCCGGACACTCCCGAGGCCACGACCACAGTCAGCACGTTCGCCACACCGGGCCTGGGCGATGAGTCCATCGGAATGCACTTCCGGACGACTTCGACGACTCCGTCCGAGCCGCCCGTCGACATCGGCGTCGAGATCACGCGGGTCGGTATGTTCGACGTGCTCTCGACCACTGAGTACGTCCAGGACGGCAAGCTCGACACCACCCTTCTGGCGAGTCTCACGCGCGCTGCCGTCGGCCGGATGCTTTGACACTCGTTGACCCGAATGAGATGCTCTGCCACTATTGCTACCTATAAGTAGCAGTCGAGCAGGGGGTGCGCGATGCGGGTGGGCAGATCATGTGCTGTCGTCGGGCTCGTCTTGGCGAGCCTGGGCCTAGCCACCGGAGCGGCCTGGGCGAGTAGCACGAGCTGGAGCGCGACCAACCAGTCCAACGCCTCGGGCAGTGCCGAGTACGTCGGCTCGTTCAAGTGGCACTCCTCCGGGGACAACCACGGTGGCTTCGAGATCAAAGGCACGCTGCTCGACCATTCGAGAAACAGCCGAGGGAACAAGTTCCAGGTCAAGGTGGAGGGGTACAGCCCTCGGGTCTACAACGCCGGCACAGATGCCAATCTGACCATCCCCGACCAGGTCCACTACACGAGTGACCAGCTGTACGTCGTCAACGCCTACATCCAGACCTGTCAGCGCAACGTCCTGGCGGACGACTGCTCATCCTGGCGGCACTACGTCAACCCGTACTCATAGCAGCCTCCGGCCGGGCGACATCCGAGGTGGAGCGACTTGGACTGCGCGACGTGTCCTACGCCTACACCAGGACGCCCGCGGTCGACCGGGTTTCGTTGACGGTTCGCGCCGGTGAGGCGGTCGCCGTGATGGGGCCGAGCGGTTGTGGCAAATCGACGCTGCTCCTGCTCGCAGCAGGGGTCGTGCTGCCGCGAGACGGAGAGGTGACCCTCGACGGCTTCGCGCTCTCGGCCGCTTCGCCGGAGCAGCGATCCGCGGCCCGGCGCCGGACGGTGGGACTCGTCTTCCAGTTCGGCGAGCTGGTGAGCGAGCTGACCCTGCTGGACAACGTCGCACTCGCCAGGGAGCTGGGCGGTATGGATCATCGCCAGGCCAGAGCCGAGGCCCGGACGGCCCTGGCCGACGTCGGCCTGGCCGACCTGGAGCACCGAAAACCCGGCGAGGTCAGCGGCGGCCAGGCCCAACGGGCGGCCGTCGCCCGCGCTGTCGTGCACCGGCCCTCGCTTGTACTGGCCGACGAACCGACTGGCGCGCTGGACACCGACAACGCCGCTGCGGTGCTCGACCTCCTGCTCAGGCTGACCAGCGAACGCGACAGCGCGCTGGTGGTAGCCACCCACGACGAGATGGTGGCCAGCCGCTGTCAGCGAATCCTGCGCATGCGCGATGGTCGGCTTCTGGATGCCCATGACCACTGACCCGCGCCGGTGATGCTGGCCGTCCGTCTGGCGGCGCGGCTGGTCCGCCCGCGCGGCCGGACCGAGGTCGTCAGCGCCGTCTGGGTCGTGGCCGCGACCGCGATCACCGTTGTGGCGGCCCTGACTGTGGCCGGGCTGCTCTCGGCGTACGCCGGTCGTCACGATGTCCTGGTCGGGCGCGAGATCCGGTCGCCGCCGGCCGAGCGATCCGGGCCGCCCCTCCCACTCGGGTCCTGGACCGACCAAGGCGTCGGGACAGGTGAGCTGGTGCGCTTGGCGCTGAGTCCACAGACGGCGGGCGTCGGTCGACCAACGTGGCTGAGCAGCTGGCCGCGGCCCGGAGAAGTCGCGCTGTCCCCCGCCGCCGCACGGCTGCGCTCGACCAGTCCCCTGGCGTTGGCACTGACGCCCGGTCGTGTTGTCGGGGCCATCTCTGCGGCCGGCCTGCGCGACCCGGACGAGGCCGTTGCCGTCGTCGGGACGACCCGAAGGCGGCTGGCGGACGGCGGCGGCGCCCAGGCCGTGTCGGGCTTCGGCAAGGGCAGCAGCACAACGGTCGAGGACTTCGCGTCGGCTCAGCTGCGCAACCTCAGGCTGCTGGCGACCGGGGTCGTGGGCACAGCGAGCGGCGCCCTGCTCTTCACCGTGGCCCGCCTTTCCAGCGCAGCCCGCCAGCGACGAGTCGCCGTCCTTCAGCTTCTCGGTGGGTCCACCGGACTGCTCCGCCGCATCGCCGGACTGACGACGGCGGGCAATGCCGTCGTGGGCGCCTCGCTCGGGCTGGCCGTCACCCCGACCGCCAGCCATCTGCTGGCCGGGTCCGGTCTGCTCGGTTCGCGGTGGTGGGTCGGCGACGCCGTTAGTCCGCACGCCGTGGTTGCGACCGCAGGATCGGTCATCGTCGCCGGTGTCATCGGCAGCCGGACCGTGGACACCGATCCCTGGCGGACCCGCCAACGGGCACCGGAGAACCATGTGGCCTGGTGGCGGCTGTGTCCCCTGGTCCTGAGCCTGGCCGCGCTGAGCGGTGTGCTGTTCACCGAGTCCCGCCATCCGCGTCTCGACATCGGCCTCGGGCAAAGTGGCCAGCTGGTGCTGTTCGGCTCGCTGGTCGGATGTGTCGCTGGGCTGGTCCTCGCCGCGCCGCTCCTGGTGCGGGCGACCGCGCGATGCATCCGTCGCAGTCGGTCGACTACCGCCCGTCTCGCCGCGGCTCGCGCCGACCATCACGCCCGAGCAACAGCGCGCCTGTCTGCGGCGCTGATCACCCTGGTGATGGCCACCGGCGTCGCCATCGGAGCCTTCGCCGGCATAGCCGGTCAGACCAAAGCCGACGCCGACGGCCCCGCGACGGTCAGGGTCGACGCCCGGTACGCCGGTCGACCCGTCGCGACCGACCTGGTCGAGCGGCTTCTCAGCCATCACGGGTTGAGGCTCGCGGTCATCGAGCGCAGTGATGACGGGGCGGTCTCGCTGGTGCCGCTGAGGTCCGTGAACGACCGCTCGCCGCACGACGTTGCCTACCGGTTCACCTTCCCAGCGCAGGATGCCCGCGACGCGGCCGCCGTGGTCGTCCAGGCTCTACCCGAAACGCCTTCAGTGCTGACGTCGACCGATCCGGCTCAGACCCGGATCGCCCACCTCTCCGGCGGGCTCGTCGTAGCGGCTATGGCCGCCTCCGCGCTGATCGCGCTGTTGGCCGTCGGACTGACGTTGCTGGCACTCCAGGAACAGCGGATCGCCGCCGACACTGCCCTGATGATGGCCGGGCTGACCCGCGGCCGGTTGCGCGTCGTACGGGGTTGGGAGGTTCTGGTCGCGACCACTCCTGGCTTGGGCGTCGCCTGCCTCGTGGCGGCAGCCCTCGCGACGGCCATCGCACGAGTCGACCATTCAGGCATTGCGGCGCCGACCCTCCGCCTGGCCGGGCTCGGGGCCTTGGCCCTCGGCGCGACGGGACTGATGGCGATCGCCGCCGCGCTCGCCACCCCCGCCCTGGACCCCAGGCGCGTCGCCCATGACTGACTGCCGTCGGGCGGCTGCTCTAGCGGACGGCCTGGACGACCTTGCAGTACGACGCGGGGCTGCCGACGTGCCAGCCGTGGTCGCGCAGGTAACCGCCCACGCAGGACGGGTGCCCGCCGGTCAGGACCAGGGCGACGGTGATGACAGTCAGGGCAACCAGCGCGGCCGCGACGTACTGACGGGTCAGGCTTTCCATGCCGTACTCATCGGCTGAGCGGCGGCTGCCCTTGACGCCGGAGGGTTGCCGCCGGTGCACCGACCGTAGAAGCCTTTGGCGACACGGGAACGGGCGCTACCCGTGGGGGGTTTCGGCGCGGCCCGGCCCGGCTAGGGTCAGCCAGGAGCAGCGGCCCCCGACCCCGAAGAGCCCATAGTCCATGCCGGAGATCCCCAGCGTCCCCCAGCTGTACAGCGACATCCAGTACGCCCGGATGTTCCTCAATGCGGCCTCGCGGGAGGACGACCCCGAGCGCCAGCGCAGCCTGGCGGCGATCGGCAGCGGCTTCGCCCAGCTGGCCCAGGTGGAGGCCACCTGGCTCAGCTCGCCCGCGGCGCAGGATGTGCAGGATCCCCCGGAGCTGCCCGAGTCGTCCGAGGCCCGGCACGCCGCCGCCCGGACAGCGCAGGCGGCCCAGTCCCGGCAGCTGGACCTGCGCGCGGGCCTGGACCAGCAGCCGCCGCTCTGAGCTCAGGGCCGATGGGCGACCGGACGCACGACGCCGCGCACTGGGACGAGCGGTACGCCGCCGAACCCGCCCGCCGGTTGGAGCCCGATCCGGTCGTGCGTCGAGCTCCTGGCCGACCTGACGGCCGACCTGACGGCCGACCTGGCGCCCGGTCGCGCCCTCGACCTGGCCTGCGGCCTCGGCCGGCACGCAGTCTGGCTGGCCGACCACGGGTGGGCGGTCACCGCCGTCGACTTCTCCGCTGTGGGGATCGCCCGCGCCCGGGCCCGCATTGATGCAACGGCGCGTCACGGGCGACGCAGAGTTGCATCAATGCGCGAGGAACCGAGCCGTACGCCGGTCAGCTGGGTCGTCGCCGACGTCCGGACCTGGCAGCCGCCGCCCGAGTCCGGGCTACGGCCCCGCGGCGTACGGGCTCGTTCTTTGTGCGTATGTGCATCTCGACCCGTCGGACTTCGCCCGGATCAGCGGCTGGCTGGCGCCGGGCGGGCGCCTGGTCGTCGTCGCACACGCGCCGGATGCGGCCGACGGCCCGCGCAACCCGGCGTACCGGTATGACGAGCAACAGCTCCGCGCCGCCGCCGAGGGCCTCACGCATCGAGCGGCTCGACCACCGCGACGGCCGGCTGACCCTCGTCGCCCGCCACCCCTGACTGAGCCTTTGGCCGTCGAGTCCGCAGTCAGAGCCCCCAAATCAGCCCCAAAACTCCGGACTCGACGGCCAAACCCGGATTCGACGGCCAAGCACAAGCGGGGGTTAGTCGGCGAGGAAGCCCAGCAGGTCGGCGCGGGTCAGGACGCCGGCGGGCTTGCCGTCGACGGCGACCAGGATCGCGTCGGCCTTCTCCAGCGCGACCCGCGCGGCGGCGACCGGCTCCAGGGCCCCGATCATCGGCAGCTTCTCGCCCATGTGCTGGGACACCGGGTCGGCCAGGTGGGCCCGGCCGGTGAACAGCGCGTCGAGCAGGTCCCGCTCGGACACCGACCCGGACACCTCGCCGGCCATCACCGGCGGCTCGGCGGTCACGACCGGCATCTGCGACACGGCGTACTCGCGCAGATAGGTCACGGCATCGCGCACCGTCTCGGTCGGGTGCGTGTGGACCAGCGCCGGCAGCTCGCCCGACTTGCCCCGCAGGACGTCCCCGACAGTCGTTGCCGACGACGCACCGAGGAAGCCGTACGACGCCATCCACTCGTCGTTGAAGATCTTGGTCAGGTAGCCCCGCCCGCTGTCCGGCAGGATCACGACGACCACGTCGTCGGGCCCCAGCCGGCGGGCCACCTCGAGCGCCGCCACGACGGCCATCCCGCAGGATCCGCCGACCAGCAGCCCCTCCTCGCGGGCGAGCCGCCGGGTCATGTGGAACGAGTCGCCGTCGGAGACTCCGATGACCTCGTCCGGCACCGACGGGTCGTAGGCCGTGGGCCAGAAGTCCTCGCCCACGCCCTCGACCAGGTACGGCCGGCCGGTGCCGCCCGAGTAGACCGAGCCCTCCGGGTCGGCCCCCACGACGACGACCGGACCGGACTCCCGCCCGGCCGACGCGTCCTTGAGGTAGCGACCGGTGCCCGTGATCGTGCCGCCCGTGCCGACACCGGCGACGAAGTGGGTGACCCGGCCGTCCGTGTCGGCCCAGATCTCCGGCCCGGTGGTCTCGTAGTGCGACGCCGGCCCCATCGGGTTGGCGTACTGGTTCGGCTTCCAGGCACCCTCGATCTCGCGCACCAGCCGGTCCGAGACGGAGTAGTAGGAGTCCGGGTGGTCCGGCGGCACCGCTGTCGGGCATACGACGACCTCGGCGCCGTACGCCGCGAGCACGTCGCGCTTGTCCTGGCTGACCTTGTCGGGGCAGACGAAGACGCATTTGTAGCCGCGCCGCTGCGCGACGAGTGCCAGGCCCACGCCGGTGTTGCCGGAGGTCGGTTCGACGATCGTGCCGCCGGGCTTGAGCTCCCCGGAGGCCTCGGCCGCGTCGATCATCTTCACCGCGATCCGGTCCTTCACGGAGCCGCCCGGGTTGAGGTACTCGATCTTGGCCAGCACCGTGGCGCTGATCCCGTCGGTCACGGACGTCAGCCGGACCAGGGGGGTGCCACCGACCAGCTCGCTGATGTGCTCTGCAAACTTCACCCGCACAGCATCCCAGCAATGTGCGAGCGGGCCGTCACAGCGCCGGGTTACCGTGGACGAGAAGTCTTTGAGCCAGGTGGGCGCTACGTCGAGCGAGGGGTGAGCAGCAGTGGGTCGGGCCAGTCGGGCGCGCCGCGTGGCAACGACCGCGGCGTACGGCGGAGGCGGGGTCGCAGCCGGGGTCGTGGGCCTGGGCGCGCTCGCCTACGGCGTCCTGACCACCGAGGCGCGGATCGCCCGCCGCACCGTAGGCACCCCGTTCGAGCAGGCCCCGATCGCGGACGGCGTGTACGACGCGCACGGCCTTCGCGCGGAGCGGACCGAGGCCGACCTCCAGCTCGCCGTGCTGGGCGACTCCTCGGCGGCCGGGCTCGGCGTCGACGTGCCGGAGGAGACTCCCGCGGCGATCATCGCGACCGGCCTGGCCGCCGCCTCCGGGCGCACCGTGCGGCTGGTCAACGTGGCCGTGAGCGGCGCCCAGTCCAGTGACCTGGCCGGTCAGCTCGAGCGGTTGGTCGAGCTGCAGCCGGCGCCCGACGTCACCCTGGTCATGATCGGCGCCAACGACGTGACCCATCGGGTGCGGCCGGCGACGGCCATCCACCACCTGGTGCAGACCGTGACCGCGCTGCGCGGGCGGGGCAGCGGTGTGGTCGTCGGCACCTGTCCCGACCTCGGGACGATCGAGCCGGTGCCGCAGCCACTGCGGCTGCTGGCCCGCAAGTGGAGCCGCGACCTGGCCGCGGCCCAGACGGTCGCCGTGGTCGAGGCCGGTGGGCGCACGGTCTCCCTCGGTGACCTGCTCGGGCCGGAGTTCGCGGCGCACCCGACCGAGATGTTCAGCGCCGACCGGTTCCACCCCTCGGCCCGCGGCTACGCCAAGGCGGCCGCGGCCCTGCTGCCCAGCGTCTGCGCGGAGATCGGGCTCTGGCCGGACGGTGGCTACGAGCGGCTGCCCGACTTCCGGCGCGGCGAGGCGGTCGAGCCCGTGTCGCGGGCAGCCGTCCGCGCCGTGCGCGACCCCGGCACCGAGGTCTCGGCCAGCGAGCTCGGCGGCCGGCCGGGCGGGCGCGGCCGGCGTGGCCCGTGGGCGGTCCTGCTCCGACGGCGTCAGGAGCCGGTCGCCGATGAGGCGCAGCCCACAACCGCGACAGAGGACTCGTCGGTCTCGGCGACGTAGGGTCGAGGGCAACCACCCGGCGTACCGCACTGCCCCTGGAGGGACCCGCCATGCCTGAGGCCGTCATCGTCGCGACCGCCCGCACCCCGATCGGCCGGGCCTTCAAGGGCTCGCTCAAGGACGTCCGGCCCGACGACCTGGCGCTGGCCGCGATCCAGGCCGTGCTGGCCAAGGTCCCGAACCTCGACCCGGCCGAGCTGGACGACCTCTACCTCGGCTGCGCCGAGCCGTGGGGCGAGCAGGGGATGAACATGGCCCGCGTCGTCGCCGTGCTGGCCGGGCTGGACCACCTGCCGGGCGCCACGGTCAACCGGTTCTGCGCGTCCAGCGTGCAGACGACGCGGATGGCCTTCCACGCGATCAAGGCCGGCGAGGGCGACGCGTTCCTGTCGGCCGGGGTCGAGTGCGTGTCCCGCTACAAGGGCTTCGCCGGCGCCGGGCAGGGCACCGAGGACTGGCTCAACCCGCTGTTCGCCGACGCCCAGGCCCGCACCGCGGCCTACGCGGCCTCGAACGACACCTGGCACGACCCGCGCCAGGACGGCCAGCTGCCCGACGTCTACGCCGCGATGGGCCAGACCGCCGAGAACGTCGCCACGCTCGCGCGGCATCTCCCGCGAGCGCCAGGACGAGTGGGGCGTCGAGAGCCAGAACCGGGCCGAGAAGGCGATCGCCGACGGGTTCTTCGCCCGCGAGATCACGCCGGTCACGACGCCGGACGGCACGGTCGTCAGCGCCGACGACTGCCCCCGCCCGGGCGTGACCCTCGAGGGCGTGGCCGGGCTGCAGCCGGTGTTCCGGCCGGACGGCACCGTCACGGCCGGCAACTGCTGCCCGCTCAACGACGGCGCGGCCGCGCTCGTGGTCATGAGCGACACCAAGGCGCGCGACCTCGGCCTGACGCCGCTCGCCCGGGTCGTCGCGACCGGGGTCAGCGCGCTCTCGCCCGAGATCATGGGCCTCGGCCCGGTCGAGGCCTCGCGCCAGGCGCTCGGCCGGGCCGGGATGACCATCGACGACATCGACCTGGTCGAGATCAACGAGGCCTTCGCGGCCCAGGTGCTGCCGTCGGCCGACGACCTCGGCATCGACCTCGACAAGCTCAACGTGCAGGGCGGCGCGATCGCGCTGGGCCATCCCGTTCGGCATGACCGGCGCCCGGATCACGACCACCCTGCTCAACGGCCTGCAGACCCGGGACAAGACGTTCGGCCTCGAGACCATGTGCGTCGGGGGCGGCCAGGGCATGGCCGTCATCTTCGAGCGGCTGAGCTGAAACCGGTTCCGGCGCAACGGTTCTAGGCCACGAGATGGCGCTGTTCAAGCGCACGCCCAAGGAGGACCCGGCCGCCCGCGGGCGCGAGGCGATCGCCGGCTTCTGGTCGTGGTGGGCGACCGAGGGCCGAGTCCTGGCGTCGGCCTCGACGGCCGGCGAGGTCGGCCCGGACGAGCTCGCCGCCGCCCTGTCCGGCGCCGTCGACGCGATCCACCCCGACCTGGACTGGGAGACCGCCGCCGGCACCGATAGCCGGCATCTGCTCACCGTCACCGCCGCCGGCGTCCCAGAGCTGCGCGCCGCTGGCCCGGCGCTGGCGACTGGCGGCCCCGCCCGCGGACGAGGAGTGGGCCTACGCCGACCTCCGGCTGCCGGTCGCGGGCGACGTGGCCGCGACCACCCTGAAGATCGGCGGCCGCAGCTACGTCATCGGTGAGGCGAGCGTCGACGCCCGGGTCCGCGGGCTCGCGCTCGACGTCTCGGTGCACCACCCGCACTTCGCCGACCTGGCAGAGGAGCAGCGCAACCTGGTGAGCTTACCTGCTGCTCGACCAGGTCCTCGGTGAGGAGGCAGTCGAGACCTGGGTCGGTGCAGGTGACCTCGAGCCCGGTGCCCGCGCTCGACCCGGTGCCGATCACCGGCCTGCGCTCGGTGGTCGCGCGACCTGCGGGCCGAGCACACCGAGCCCGACGGTTCGCCGAAGTTCGTTCTGCTGCAAGGGGAAGCGCCGAACGGCCATCCCGTCCTGGTCCTGGCGCGGATCCCGCTGCGGGCCGGCCACGGCGCCGCACCTGGACACCTACGTCGGCATCGCGGTCCCCTACACCGACCCGACACCGGAGGGCCTGCCCGGTCCGGGCTCGCTGGACCGACTGCGCGCGCTCGAGGACCACGTCACCGAGCGGATCGGCGGCAGCGGCGAGATCGTCGCGGTCCAGTCGCACGACGGCATGCGGGTGCTGCACGCCTACGTCGACGGCACGACGCCGGCCGCCGAGCAGATCCGGGTTGCGGTGCAGGGCTGGGACCAGGGCCGGGTGCACCTCGAGATGCGCCTCGACCCGGCCTGGTCCGCGGTCGCGCCATCTGCGCGGCTGAGGGCTCGATCTCGAGCCGGTCGTGCTCTTGCCGCACGCCGAACGGCGTGACAGCGTGACCGGAGGAACCGGCCTTCAGGGGCGAGCGGGGTCGGTGGCGGTCCAGTGAACGGTCAACGACGACCCGAGGAGTCTGAGTGCCCCGCATCAGCATCACCGTCGACGGAATCGTCAGCGAGGACGATGTCGAACCACGCACGCTGCTGGTCCAGCATCTTCGAGACCGCCTCGGCAAGGTCGGCACGGTCGTCGGCTGCGACACCAGCAACTGCGGCGCCTGCACCGTGTTGCTCGACGGCGCGAGCGTCAAGAGCTGCAGCGTCCTCGCCATCCAGGCCGACGGCAGCGAGGTCACCACGATCGAGGGCGTCGCGGCCGCCGACGGCACCCTCCACCCGGTGCAGCAGGCCTTCCACGACAGTCACGCCCTGCAGTGCGGCTTCTGTACGCCGGGCATGATCCTGGCCTCGATCGACCTGCTCAACAACAACCCGGACCCGACCGACGACGAGGTGCGCGAAGGTCTCGAAGGCAACCTGTGCCGGTGCACGGGCTACCAGAACATCGTGAAGGCGGTCCGGGCCGCTGCCGCGTCCGGCGCCGGCACCTCGACACCGGCGGAGGTGACGGCATGACCGCCGTCAACGAAACCGCCCCTCCCGCAGCGGAGTTCGGGCAGGCGCGCAAGCGCAAGGAGGACGAGCACCTGCTCACCGGTCGCACGCATGTGGACCGACAACATCACCCTGCCCGGCATGCTGCACCTGGCCTTCCTGCGCAGCCCGGTCGCGCACGCCACGCATCACCTCGATCGACGTGTCCGGCGCCCGCTCGCGGCCCGGCGTCGTCGCGGCGTACAGCGGGGCCGACCTCGAGGACAAGTCCGGCGGCCTGCCCTGCGCCTGGCCGGTCACCGAGGACATGGTCGATCCCGACCCACCCGGCCATCGCCCACACCGAGGTGCACCACGTCGGCGAGATCGTCGCCGCCGTCGTCGCGCGCACCAAGGCCGAGGCCGTCGACGCGCTCGAGGCGATCGAGATCGACTACGACGACCTGCCGGTCGTCCTCGACATGGAGGCCGCGATCGCCGAGGGCGTCACCGCTGGCCCACACCGACGGCACGACCAACAAGTCCTACATCTGGGTCTTCGACTCCGAGACGGCCGGCACCGGCGGCAACGTCGACACCGTCATCGCGGCGACCGAGCAGGAGGGCGGCGTCGTCGTACGGCGCCGGTTCCGCCAGCAGCGGCTGATCCCGGCCTTCATGGAGCCGCGCAGCGTCGTCGTGGCCCAGCAGGGCAGCCAGTGGACGATGTGGACCGCGACCCAGGTGCCGCACTTCGTCAAGCTGTTCATCGCGCTGCTGACCGGCACCCCCGAGCACGAGGTGCGGGTCATCGCGCCGGACGTCGGCGGCGGCTTCGGCGGCAAGCTCCAGGTCACGCCCGAGGAGGTCTCGACCTGGATGGTCGCGCAGGCGCTGCGCAAGCCGGTGAAGTACACCGAGACCCGCAGCGAGTCGCTGATGAGCGCCCACCACGGCCGCGACCAGATCCAGGACCTGGTGATGAGCGCGACCAAGGACGGGCGGATCACCGCGTTCAAGGTCGACCTGCTGGCCGACATGGGCGCCTACTTCGGGCTGGTCACGCCGGGCGTGCCGCTCCTCGGCGCCTTCATGTTCAACTCGATCTACAAGATGGACGCCTACCGGTTCACCTGCTCCGGGGTCATCACCAACAAGCCCTGGACCGACGCCTACCGCGGCGCCGGGCGACCCGAGGCGACGTACGCCGTCGAGCGGATGCTGGACGAGCTCGCCAACGAGCTGGGCGTCGAGCCGCTCGAGCTGCGGGAGCGCAACTGGATCAAGCACGAGGAGTTCCCCTACACGACCATCGCCACGATGACCTACGACTCGGGCAACTACGAGGCGGCGACGGCGCGGGCCAAGGAGCTGTTCGGCTACGACGCGCTGCGGGCCGAGCAGAAGGAGCGCCGGGCGCGGAACGACAGCGTCCAGCTGGGCATCGGCATCTCGACCTTCACCGAGATGTGCGGACTGGCCCCGTCGCGCGTTCTGGGGGCGCTGCGGTACGCCGGTGGCGGCTGGGAGAGCGCGACGATCCGGGTCGCGCCCGACCGGCAAGGTCGACGTGGTGACCGGCGCGTCGGCCCACGGCCAGGGGCACGAGACGGCGTTCAGCCAGATCGTCGCCGACCAGCTGGGCGTGCCGTTCGAGGACGTCAACGTCATGCACGGCGACACGATGGTCGCGGCCAAAGGCCTTGACACGTATGGCTCCCGGTCCCTCGTGGTCGGCGGCATCGCGATCGTCAACGCCGCGACGAAGGTCCGCGACAAGGCGGCCAAGATGGCTGCGCACATGCTCGAGTGCGACCCGGGCGACATCGAGTTCGTCGACGGCGCCTTCCGGGTCAAGGGCTCGCCCGCGCAGTCGAAGACCCTGGGCGACATCGCCTTCACGATCTGGGCCGCCCACGACAACCCGGAGGGCTCGAGGCCACGCTCGACTCGGAGGCGACCTTCGACCCGGACAACGTTCTCCTTCCCGCACGGCACGCACCTGTGCGCGATCGACGTGGACACCGAGACCGGGCGCTCGACCATCCGCTCGTACGTCTGCGTCGACGACATCGGCACCGTCGTGAACCCGCTGATCGTCGAGGGTCAGGTGCACGGCGGCCTGGCGCAGGGCATCGCGCAGGCGCTCTATGAGGAGGCCGTCTTCGACGAGGACGGCAACCTGGTGACGGGCACGCTGGTCGACTACCTGGTGCCGTCGGCGAGCGACCTGCCGGTCTTCACCACCGACCGGACCGAGTCGCCCGCGACCTCGAACGTGTTGGGGGTCAAGGGAGTCGGCGAGGCCGGCACGATCGCCTCGACCCCGGCCGTCGTCAACGCCATCGTCGACGCGCTGCGGCCGTTGGGCGTCAACGACGTCGACATGCCCTGCACCCCGGAGCGGGTCTGGCGGGCGATCCAGAGTGGCGGCGCGTCGACCGGAGGTGATCGGGCCGCAGAGGGCTCGATCGCGTACGGCGGCCAACAGACCGGTGCGTTCGACGGAGGCCAGGCATGATCCCGGTCAGCTTCGACTACGTGAAGGCGTCCTCGGTGCAGGACGCGGTGGCCGCGCTCGGCCAGGGCGGCGAGGACGCCAAGGTCCTCTCCGGCGGGCAGAGCCTCATCCCGGTCCTGCGGCTCCGGCTCTCCGCCCCGACCGTGCTGATCGACGTCAGCCAGGTCGACGAGATGCGCGGTGTCTCCCAGGACGGCGACCGGCTGGTCATCGGCGCGGCCACGACCCACCACGACGTGATGACCGACGCCCTGGTCCGCCAGCACGCACCTTTGCTGGCCCAGGCCGTCGGCACCGTGGCGGACCCCGCCGTACGGCATCGGGGCACGTTCGGGGGCGCGCTCTCGCATGCCGACCCGGCCGGTGACCTCGGGGCGGTCGCCCTGGCGCTGGAGTGCGAGCTGGTGATCTACCGGGCCTTCGGGTGTGCGCACGGTCGCCGCGAAGGACTTCTTCGTCGACTTCCTGGAGACCGCCCTCGGGCCGGACGAGATCCTCACCCAGGTGCGGGTCCCGGTGCTCGGGGCGGGCTGGGGCTTCCACTACGAGAAGTTCAACCGGGTCGCGCAGGCCTGGTCGATCGTCGGGGTGGCCGCGGCCGTGCGGCGCTCGAACGGCTCGATCGCCGAGGCCCGGATCGGGCTGACCAACATGGGGACGACGCCGCTGCGGGCCGGAGCGGCCGAGGCCGCGCTCGCCGGGGTCGACGCTTCGACGGCGGCCATCACGGACCGGCGCCGCACAGGCCGCCGAGGGCACCAGCCCGCCGAGCGACCTCAACGGGCAGGCGGACTACCGCGAGCACCTGGCCCGCGTGCTGACCGCCCGCGCCGTGGCGAAGGCGGCCGGCCTCTAGACCGGCGCGGGGCGGCTGATGCCGACGCCGCCCTGGGTGTCGGCGCCGTACCGGGCGATCTCGGCGTCGAGGTCCAGCCGCTGGATCGACGACCGGCCGTCGAGCGCGGTCTGGTCGAGCCGGTCGGCCGGCACGATCCAGGCGATCTCGAGCTCGATGCCGTCCGGGTCCTTGGCGTAGAGGCTCTTGGTGGTCGAGTGGTCGCTCGCCCCGACCAGCGCCCCCGCGGCCGTCAGCTGCTCGCGACAGGTCGACCAGGTCCTGCAACGTGTCGACCTCCCAGGCCAGGTGGTAGAGGCCGACGGTCGTCTGGCCCGCGCCGGACGGCCCGGCCGCGTCGCCGATGGCGAACAGGCCGAGGTCGTGGTCGTTCGTCGACCCCGGGGCCTGCAGGAAGGCCGCGCCGGTGAAGCCCTCGGGCCCCATCGTCAGCGGCCGGAAGCCCAGGACGTCGCGATAGAAGCCCAGGCTGCGCTCGATATCGCGCACGTAGAGCACGGCGTGGTTCAGGCGGTTGATCGGCATGAGGTTGATTCCGAATCGTCCGCGCCCTGTCAAGGCGGGTGTCAGCAGCAGGCAAGCCCGGACCCTTGCCAGGTGCTGACAGGTCGTGCCGGAGCCCGGCCAAGACGGCCGTCGCTGCGGTCAGCAGGTCGTGGGCGGCGCCCGGGTCGAGCGTCTCGGCCAGCGCCAGGACCTCGCCGGTCAGGACGGCGACCTGGTCCCCCGCGGCGTACGGCGCGAGCGCCGGGACGGTACGACGCGGGCCGCCTTCGGTCCTGGCGTCGCCGTCGGCCTCGGCCGCGAGGTCGGCCAGCCGCTGCGCGGTGACGAGCACCCGCTCGGCCGGGATCGCGTCGAGGGCCATCGAGCGCAGCCGCTGGACCACCCGGTCCCGCTCACGCGACAGCTCCCCGGCCGCCGAGGCGGCCGGGGAGCTGGTCGTCATGTCCTGGACCTTGTGGTCGGCTCAGCCGTCGCCGCGCAGGATCGCGAGCAGGCGCAGGATCTCGATGTAGAGCCAGACCAGGGTCACGATCAGGCCGTGGCCGAGCAGCCAGGCCGTCTTCGCCGGCGCACCGGCGGTGACCATCCGGTCGATGGAGTCGAAGTCCAGCGCCAGCGTGACGGCCGCCAGACCGACCCCCGCGAGGCAGAGCAGGATGCCCAGCGGACCGGCGCCGTAGAAGCCGAAGCCGCCGCCGACCCCGAAGAACGCGGAGATCAGGCTGACGACCGCGAGCGCGAAGTAGCCCATCAGGGCGAAGCCCATGATCCGGCGGAACTTGTCGTTGACCTTGATCAGGCCGACCTTGTAGGCGACCAGCATGCCGGCGAAGGCGGACAGGGTGCCGATGACGGCCTGACCGACGATGCCGTTGCCACTGGGTCTCGAAGTACTGGCTGGCCGCGCCGACGAACACGCCCTCGAGAACGGCGTAGCCCAGGATGAGCGGCACGCTGATCGTCTTCTTGAACGCGATCACCAGGCCGATGCCCAGCGCCGCGAACATCGAGACCAGCCAGATCGCGATGCCCTGGTTGCGGTCGGCGAAGTCGAGGCCCGCGACGTACTTCCAGCTGACCGCGGCGGCCGCGAGCAGGAGGACGAACTGGATCCCCGTCTTCATGATCACGTCGTCGTAGGTCACCCGGCCGGTGTCGGCCGTCGTCGCCGGGGGCGCGGCGTACATGTGCTCGAGGTCGTTCGGGGAGAGCTGGCCGGGCGGGGCCACGGCGGGCTGCTCGGTGCGGAAGGTCGCGAACTGCCCCTGCCGCTGCTCCTGCTCGATCCGGCCGAAGACCGGGTTCCTGCTGGCCATCTGCCCCTCCGGGGTCACCGACGTGCGCCGTGGAAGTACGACGTTGTCAGAGTAATGGTTTGGCAAAGCCAAAGTTCCCGGTCGGCGGTCGACCGAGCTGCGGGGTCAGTCGGGGTCTGGCTGTAGAGGCGGTTGGTGGCCGAGACGACGGTGGCGATGGCGCCGGTCGGTGAAGACGATCGGGTCGAGGTCGACGTCCAGCCGCCCGGCGCCGGCGCCGAGGTGGATGGTGGCGGTCCAGGTCAGGGTCACGGTGACCTCGTGGCGCCCGGGGGGTCGTAGGTGGCCTTGACGTAGTAGCCGTCGGTGGCGGTCGATCTGCGGGTCCATCGCCGTCGGTGTAGGGGTGCCCGGCGCCGGTTGCTGTGCTGGCCCGTTGCCGAGGTCCCAGATGTAGGCCGGGATCGCGGTGATCGCCCCGCGCAGCGGGCGTGGTGATCGCCAGGGTCGTGGTGTGCTGGGCCGGCGCGCGAGAACAGCATCGGCCAGTGGATCAGCCCGCGGGTGGCCGGCTGGACCGCACCTGCGGGCGGCCGACCTGCTTGACCAGCTCGTCCCGAACGGCGGCCACCACGTCGGCCATCGGCACCGACTTCCCCTGGTACACACAGATCGCCTCCCCGTAGGCGCTCGATCGGGCCGTGCTGGTCCGCCATTGGCGCCCTTCTTCGCCCGCATCCCTTGGAACGTGCTGCGCGCAGCGGTTGGCCGTCCGGACCGACCCGGGGCGGACAGTTCGCGAAGTTCGCACAGAGACCGCCGGTGCCCGCCCGCGCGACGTGTTCTGATCGCAGGCCGCCACCAGCGAGTAGATGTACTTCGACCCCTCCGGGTCATCCGAAGCCGTGATCTGGGACCCGTAACCGAACGTCTTGGTCTGCGGGTCATACGACTAGCCCAGCTCACGCACGACTGCTGGCGGACGCAGTCACGCCGATTACATGGTGCCGCACACCGCAGCCGCCAAGGCAGGTCTGCGCCGGAGCGATCAGGAGCAAGACGCCTCGCCGCGCACCAGGCAGGCGCAACCTGATCATTTCAGGGCATCCACTGACGCGACGAGCCAGCGGCCGGCGACGGTTTGACCTTCCACGTGAACGGAAGAGGCTTGCAGCGCCGGCATCGCGGTCGACGATCGCGCGAACCCTTGCGCACCGTGAGCGGCGTCGCGCTCAGCCTGCCCTGGACGATCACCAGGTCAGGCTTGTTCCACACGACCAGCAGATCGGTGACACTGAACTCACCGCCGACGATCCGTTCGACCCTTCCGGTAGATCGCGTCGGTGGTTCGCGCATCGCTGCAGACATATCGAGCATTCCTTGGTGAAGGTCTTCCGGTACTCGGCCGTACGAACCCGCTCGCAGGCGCAGGTTGAACTCGTGCTTCCAGCTTCTGGACGGCGGCGATGGCGGCGGCGCCGGCGACGTCGGTGGGGTTGCTGGTCGGCGTAGCTGGTGGTGGGAGTGGCCGCCGTGCCGGGGTGCAGCGGGCTCGGCGCCGCGGCCGGGTCGGATCCGGAGCACCCGGCCAGCGCAGGCAGCACCAGGCAGCAACGGACAACAGCAGAGCGAGTGGCCCCCTGCGGGCCGGCGACGATCCGGCGCATCGCCCAAACCTAGCGAATCACCCGGATCACCCGTAACCGACCTGTGGATCGAACCTCAGCGGCGTACCAGCCGGACCGCCTCGACCGACTCGGCCGGCAGCGACCCACGGACCTCCGGATGCAGGATCGCCGCGATCGCCTCGACCCCGTCGACCAGCCGCGGGCCGGGCCGCACCACGATCCCGTCCGCGTCGATAGCCCACACCGCCGAACGGCGCCGGCAGCCGGTCGAGCACCAGCTCGGCCTGGTCGGCCGCACCGTCGAGGTGGAACCCGCACGGCGACACGACGACGACGTCCGGGTCAGCCTCGGCGATCTCGGTCCCACGACGTGCCACCGACTGCGCGCCCGGGTCGGCGCCGACCGGCTCGCCCCCGGCCGCCGGCACCAGGTCCGGCACCCAGTGGCCCGGCGGTGAACGGCGGGTCGACCCACTCGACGACCGCGACCGTCGGGCGGGGCCGCTCCGCCACCAGCTCGCGCGCACCCGAGCAGTCGCGAACGCAGCTGCGCGACAAGGGTTTCCGCGAACGAGTCGACACCCGTACGCCGACCCGACCTCGACGATCGTCTCCAGCACGTCGTCCAGGGAGTGCGGGTCGAGCGACACGACATCGGCCCGGCAGCCCAGATAGCCCAAGGCCTCCTCGACGTGGTCCGACGGCAGCGCGCACACCCGGCACAGGTCCTGGGTCAGGATCAGCTCGGGGTCGAGGCCGGCCAGCGCCTCCGCGTGCAGCGTGTAGAGGTCGGCGCCGGCCGCCAGCTGCGATCGCACGTAGTCGTCGATCTCGCCCGGCGTCATGCCCGAGGTGTCCCGACCGCCGACCACTACGGCCTTGTCCCGCCGGGCCGACGCCGGCTCGTCACACTCGAAGGTCACCCCGACCAGCTCGTCGCCGAGCCCGAGCGCGTAGACGATCTCGGTCGCCGACGGCAGCAGCGAGACGATTCGCATGTCCCGCAGGCTATCCGGCGCTAAGCGACCGTGATGCCCGCCTCGGTCGCGAGCAGCGGCGCGAGCTGAACCAGCTGGGTCTCGTCGATGGTGGCGCCGGACAGGGCCGACAGGCCGACGATCTCGTGCAGCTGCAGCTCCACGCAGGTCGACGTCCTTGAGCCGGGCGCCGGTCACGGTCAGCGTCTCGATCTCGCAGTCCGCGAACGACCACCTGGGCCAGCGACGCGCCGGACAGGTCGAGCTCGGTGATCCGGCAGCCGGTGAACTCGACGTCGGTCAGCTTGGCGTGCCGGAAGTTCAGGTAGCCCAGCCGGCAGTCCCGCACCGTCGACCGAGGCCCACTCCCCGTCGTACAGCTCGGCGGAACCGACCCGCGAGCCGCGCAGCCCGACGCCGCGCCAGGTCGGGCGAGCGGCCAGAAGCACTGGCACGTCGAGGTTCTGGAGCCGACAGTCGATCAGCCGTACGGCGGTGAGCCGCGCGTCCTCCAGCCCGACGGCCGAGAGCTCGCACTCCTCGAGCCGGGCCCCGGTCAGGTCGCGCCCGCCGACGCATCGAGGTCGGCGAACCGCAGCCCGACGAGGTCGGCCCGGCTGACCAGCTGGGCCACCGCGCCGTCCGTCAGGTCGGGCAGCACCAGCTCGTCCATGCGCGTCACCCTAGGCACCCGGGGCGACACCCAGCGCGTCGAGCGGCGGCCCGGTCGTCCTGACCTGGGGGTTCCACCGTGAAACACCAAGAACCCCAACACAACTGACCACCTTGTTATACGGCGCGGAGATGAGCGCTGACTGAGCGTAGGCGGCTTGAGCGCCCCCGCCAAAAGACCGAGCCCGGCCACCTCACAGATCTCAGATTTGCCTCAAACGGGCGCCGCACGCGT
Source organism: uncultured Actinomycetota bacterium (assembly GCA_963794535.1). Classification (GTDB taxonomy): domain Bacteria; phylum Actinomycetota; class Actinomycetes; order Actinomycetales; family CAVURS01; genus CAVURS01. The sequence continues at coordinate 129,370 of CAWCEI010000009.1, read as the reverse complement.
GATGGAATGAGCGCCGAGCCGATGTAGTCCGGGCGGCTGGCGAGAAGCGGAGGTTGGCGATGAGCGCGCTTGACCTCCGGGGCCGCCCGCCTCGCCGCAGGGTTCCGTGAATCCCGGGGAGGTCGCCGTGGACGCATTGCGCGACCAGCCTCCGGAGCCCTCGACCGGAAGCCGCAGGCGCGGACTGCTCGGTCGGCTCAGCCAGGTGGGCCGCAAGCTGAGCTGGGGTGTCGCCGACCAGGGCGTGTCCAGCCTGTCGAACTTCGCGGTGAACATCTACATCGCACGGCTGCTCGGGGCCGAGCAGTACGGCACGTTCGGCGTTGTGTTCGTGACGTACGCCTTCGCGCTCAACGCTTCTCGCGGGCTGGTCAGCGACCCGCTGATGATTCGGTTCAGCCACGTCGAGCAGCGGACCTGGCGGCGAGTGACCGCCGACAGCTCGGGCGCTGCCATCGCCATCGGCCTGGCGCTCGGCGGGTGCCTGCTGGTCGCGGCCGGGCTGCTGCGCGGAACCCTCGGGCTCGGTCTCCTCGCCCTTGCCCTGACCCTGCCGGGGCTGCTGCTCCAGGACAGCTGGCGCTTCGCGTTCTTCGCCGCCGGCCGCGGCTTCCAGGCTTTCCTCAACGATGCGATCTGGCTGGTTGTCCTGCTGGTGGCGATGGTCGCGCTGCAGCTGTCGCACGCCGCGAACGTCTTCTGGGCCGTGCTGGCGTGGGGCGGAGCCGCCACGGTGGCCGCGCTGATCGGGCCGCTCCAGGCCAAGGTGATGCCCCGGCTCGGGCGAACCAGGCACTGGCTGACCCGGCAACGCGACCTCGGCGTCCGCTACATGGCCGAGGGGATGACGAACAGCCTCTCCAACCAGCTGCGCACGTACGGCGTCGGCCTGGTGCTCGGCCTCGCTTCAGTCGGCTACATCAACGCCGCCAACACCTTGATGGCGGCCTTCGTCGTCCTCGTCAGCGGCAGCGCGCTGATCCTGCTCCCCCAGGCGACCCGGCTCTGGCGGGACAACCCCCAGGGCCTGGTCCGGTTCTGCGCGGTCATCTGCCTCGCCGAGGCCGTCGGCGCAGCGGTGTGGGGGGCGATCCTGCTGATCAGCCTCCCGCTCGGGGTCGGGCATTGGCTGCTCGGCGGCATCTGGCGGCCCAGCTACTCGTTGGTGCTGCCGACATTGCTCGTGACGATCGGCTTCTGCGTCACGGTCGGACCCGGGATCGGTCTGAAGGGCATGGGCGCCAGCCGGCAAAGTCTGCGGTCCGCCGTCCTGACAGCTCCGCTCTACGTTGGCCTCTCACTGACCGGTGCCTGGCTGGATGGGGCCTACGGCGCGGTGATGGGGACGGCCGTGGCCATGTGGTGCAGCGCCGCCATCTACTGGTGGCAGCTGAAGGTCGCCATGGCGGCATCGAGCGCTCAGCGCATTGCGGTATGACACCTCGAACCTAGAAGGAGTGGACAGCGATGGTTGGACATCGACCGAAGACCCTCGACGGCTTCGCGCTGGGAGACCTCGTGGAAGTGCGGTCCGCCGAGGAGATCCTCGCCGGGCTGGACTCGCGCGGCGAACAGGACTCCCTGCAGTTCATGCCCGAGATGCTGCAGTACTGCGGCCGGACCTTCCGGATCGACAAGATCTCCAGCAAGACCTGCGACACGGTCAACTGGTCCGGGATGCGGGAGATGCAGAACACGGTGCACCTGGTCGACGTACGGTGCGACGGGCAGGCCCACGGGGGGTGCCAGGCGGGGTGCTTCATCTACTGGAAGACGAGCTGGCTCAAGCCGGCCACGCGCGACAGCGCCAGTCTGCCAGTGCCGGGGCCGGTACGACGAGTCTGCGGACCCTGCCGATCGCCGAGGTCACGCACCGGGCGGCCACCGCGCGGGGCGCCTGCACACCGCAGCGGCTCGCGGAGGTGGCCCACGGCGGCTGCCGGCCCGCGGCCGAGCAGGCGGAAGCCGGCGAGACGCTCTACTCCTGTCAAGCCACCGAGCTCCCGCGGGCCGTCGGGAGGGTCGTCCCGATGCACGACGTCCGGCAGTACGTGGACGACGTGCGCTATGGCAACGCGTCGGTGTGGAGCGTGCTGCGGGGGATCCTGGTCGGAGCCTTCAACCAGATCCAGGACCTGTCGCTCAAGCTCCCGGCCCGGCTCCGCATCCGCGGCGGCAACCGCTATCCGTTCCTCATCGGGACTGCGACCGTCGGCTTGGAGGAGAAGCTCGACCTGCAGCCCGGCGAGTGGGTCCGGGTGAAGTCGGCCGAGGAGATCGAAAAGACGCTGAACGGCAACTACCGCAACCGTGGCCTCTACTTCGACCGAGAGATGTTGCGGTACTGCGGGACCGTGGTGCAGGTGCACCACCGGGTCAACCAGATCATCGACGAGCCGACCGGCCGGATGATCACGATGAAGACGCCGTGCATCATCCTGACCGACTCGGTGTGCCTGGCCGACTTCCACCGCAGCTGCCCCCGGAAGATCTACGCCTACTGGCGTGAGATCTGGTTGGAGCGCGTCCCCGAGCCCGTCGGGACCGGCCGCCCCGTCGATGTCCGTGGTGTCGCCGGCAGCCGGCAGTAACCGTCGGGGGCGGGCTCGGCCATGAGCACCGACGCCGCTCCGCCCGGCCGCCGCGCAGATCTGTCCCGGGCGGCGGGCCGGCTGAGCTGGGGGGTCGTCGACCAAGGCGTCACCAGCGCGCATGACTTCGTCCTGAACTTCTACGTCGTGCACGAGTTCGGGGCGACCACGTTCGGGGCGTTCTCGCTCGCCCTGGTGACGTTCGGCGTGGTGCTGAACGCGACCCGCGGCGCGGCCACCGACCCGCTCATGGTCCGGTACAGCGGGTCGACCGGAGCCCGGTGGCGCGACGCGGTCTCGTCCGCGTCGGCCACCGCGACCCTGATCGGCGGCGTCTGCGGCGTGGTCTTCGTGCTGGTCGGGCTGCTGCTGACCCAACCCCTGGGAGCGGTCTTCGTCACGCTCGGACTGCTCCTGCCCGGGATGATGCTGCAGGACAGCTTCCGCTACGCGTTCTTCGCGCTGGGCCGGCCGGCCGCGGCCCTGATCAACGACGTCGTGTGGGGAGTCCTGCTGCTCGCGGCCCTGGTCCTGGTGCATCTGGCCGGCCGGCACGGCAACACGCTCGGAGCGGTCGCCTGCATGCTCGCCACCGGCGGGACCGCCACCCTCGCCGGCCTCTACGGGCTGCACCAGACCGGCGCCCGGCCGCGCCTGGGGCGAGTGAGGCCGTGGCTGGTCGAGCATCGGCAGCTGTCCTTGCGATACCTGCTGGAGAACGTCAGCGCCAGCGGCTCCGCCCAGATCCGCGCATCCGTGCTGGGCGCCGTGGCCGGTCTGGCCTCGGTCGGCTACCTGCGCGGCGCCGAGATCCTGTTGGGCCCGTTCGTCGTGATCCAGGCTGGGGTCGGGCAGGTCGCGGTGCCCGAGGCCGCCCGGGTTCTGCGCCGCAACCCCGGCCGGTTGCCGGTGTTCTGCGGCGCGCTCGGCATCGTCGAGGCCGCGGCCGCGATGGCCTGGTGGGCCGTACTGCTGATCGTGCTGCCGCTCGGGCTCGGCCGGCTGGCGCTCGGCACCGTGTGGCCGCAGTCCCAGCACCTCCTGCTGGGCGTCGCGGTCGGCCTGGCGATCCAGTGCTTCGTGGTCGCGATCACCGCCGGACTGCGCGCGATGGGGGTGGCCCGGCGGAGCCTGCGGGCCGGGCTGATCAACGCGGCGACCTACGTCGCGCTCTCGGCGGCGGGCGTGATCAGGTTCGGCGTGACCGGGGCCGTCTGGGGCGCGGCGCTGGCCAATGCCGTCGGGGTCCTGGTCTGCGGCTGGCAGCTGCGTGCGGCGCTCCGGGACCGGGCGCGGGAGCCGGCCGTCAGCTCCGGCAGCACCAGCTCGGCCATGCCGACTCCCTAGGTGCGGACGACGGGAGCGATCCGGTTGTTGCGCAGGTGCTCGTAGATCACTGACGTCCGGACGTCGGCGATCTCGGTCCGCTCGGTCAGCCGGTCGATGACGAACGCGTAGAGGCTGTCGTTGTCGGGCACCGCAACGTGGATCAGAAAGTCTTCACTGCCGGCCGTCACGAAGACGCCGAGCGTGTCCGGCAGCGCGCTGACCCAGTTGCGGAAGGCCTCGATGTTCTTGCGGGACGGCGGCCGGATCCGCACGGCGATCAGCGCCTGGACCGGCCGGCCGATCGCGGCGAGGTCGACGTCGAGGCTCGCACCGCGGATGACGCCCCGGTCACGCAGGGCCCGGGTCCGGTCCAGCGCCGTCGTCGGTGAGACCCCGACCGCCGCCGCGACGTCCCGGTTGGTCCGCCGTGCATCTGCCTGGAGCTCGCGCAGGATCGCCGTATCAAGTTCGTCCAGATCCGCCATATCGGCATGCTAGCCGTACGTCGTACGGGTCAGTTGTGCGCCAAGCTCATGTCTGCCTAGGGTTCTGGCCATGACGTCGGATGTTGCACAGATCGGTTTCGCCCCCGAGGAGATCCGCACCGGAGAGCCGACCCGCTCGGCCCGGCTGAAATGGGTCGTGGTCGTCGACTCGGCGCTCCCGGCCGGGCGCGCCGTCAACGCGGCGGTCTGCGTTGCGACGGCGACCATGGCGGCGGTCAGCGGCCTGGCCGGACCGGATGCCAAGGACGGCGACGGCTCGATCCACCCAGGCCTGCCCTGGGCCGGGTGCTCCGTATTGGCGGCGTCGGCTGGCCAGCTGGCCCAGCTGCGGGCGAAAGCCGTTGCCGGCGAAGGGATCCACGTCGCCGACATGCCGGCGGCGGCCCAAGAGACGAGGGTCTACGACGAGTTCCTGGACCGGATGTCGAGGAGCACCGCGGACGAAATCGCCTACTACGCCGTGAGTCTCGTCGGTCCGCGCAACCGGGTGGACCGGTTGACCGCGAAGCTCGCCCTGCTGCCCTGACCGGCCGGCGCGTGGTGGGCCGGGTACCCCCGGCGGGACTCGAACCCGCACTGGAGCGTGTTTAAGACGCTTGCCTCTGCCATTGGGCTACGGGGGCGGCGACCAGCCTAGGGCGATCGGGTCAGGCGTCGTGGCCGGCTCGGCGCGGCGTGACCTTCGCGCCGGCGGCGGTCTCGAACTCCTCGAACGGCTTGGCCAGCCAGCCCAGCGGCACGACCTCGCGCTTGAAGAACAGCGAGAGCGTCCACTCCGAGACCACGCGCACCTTGCGGTTGAACGTCGGCACTCGCGACAGGTGGTAGGTCCGGTGCATGAACCACGCCACCCAACCCTTGAGCTTGATCCCGTAGACCTGCGCGACGCCCTTGTGCAGGCCCAGGCTCGCGACCGAGCCGACGTACTTGTGCTCGTAGGGCTTCGGCGTCCGGCCGCGCAGGACGGCGACGATGTTGTCGCCGAGCCGGCGGGCCTGGCGCACGGCGTGCTGGGCGTTGGGGGCGGTGAACTCACCCGGCTTCGTCAGGTCGGGCACGGCCACGGCATCGCCTGCGCCCCAGGCGTTTTCGACCCCGACGACCTGCATCGTGGCCTCGGCCCGGAGCCGGCCCTTGTCGTCGAGCGGCAGGTCCGTGTCCTTCAGCACTGGGCTGGCCTTGACCCCAGCGGTCCAGACGATCGTGTCCGACTCGAAGGTCTCACCGTTGGACAGCGTGACGACGCCGTCGACGACATGACTCGAGCCGGGTGCTGAGCGCCATCTCGATGCCGCGCTTGCGCAGCTGCTCGACGGTCCAGCGACCCATGTCCTCGCCGACCTCGGGCAGGATCCGGTCGGTGGCCTCCACCATCACGAACCGCAGGTCCTTGACGGCGAAACCCTTGTGTAGTAACGGGTTGCGAAGCGCGCCATGTCCTCGAGCTCGGCCATCGCCTCGACCCCGGCGTAGCCACCACCGATGAAGACGAAGGTCAGCGCGCGGTTGCGTCGCTCCTCGTCCGCCGTCGACTCGGCGACGTCGAGGCTCTCCAACACCTGGTTGCGCAGGTAGATCGCCTCCTCGACCGTCTTGAAGCCGACGGCCTCGTCGGCCAGGCCGGGGATGGGCAGCGTGCGGGCGATCGAGCCCGAGCGCGACGACGACGATGTCGTAGGGGACGTCGTAGTCCGGTCCCTCCAGGGGCGCGACGCGCACCACCTTGCGGGTGTGGTCGACGGACAGCACGCGGGCGTTGAGGATCTCGGCGCCCTTGAGCACCTTGCGCAGCGGCACGACGACGTGCCGCGCATCGAGGGAGCCGGCCGACGCCTCGGGCAGGAACGGCTGGTAGGTCATGTACGACCGAGGGTCGATGACGGTGATGTCCGCCTCGCGGCGGCGCAGCTTCCGCAGCAGCCGCATCGTCGTATAGAGCCCGACGTAGCCTCCGCCGAGGATGAGGATCCGGGGGCGGGAGTCGACCTTGGGGCGAGTCCCGCTTGCGCTCTGACTCATGCGTTCGGCACGCTACTCTCCTTGTGAAGACTTTCACAAGGGGTTAACCGGAGAGGTCCCGCGCCTGTTCCAGGACGGCGTCGAGCATCGGCTCGGTGAGCCTGCCGGTGAAGGTGTTCTGCTGGCTGACGTGGTAGCTCCCGAGCAAGGTCCAGGTCGGCGCGGATCCCAGCCGCCCGCAGCCGAGCCGGCACCGCGAGCTCGGCCCGCGCTCCATGCCCGAACCGCGGCTTCGGCCGCTCGTGCAGTGCGCCGACCCGACGGGCCGCGGCCAGCGCGGCGTCCCAGGCGATCGCGCCGAGGGCCAACAGCACCCGCACGGTCGGCGCCGCCAGCTCGAGGTCGCGGTCCAGCCAGTGGCCGCAGGTCGCCCGCTCGGCCGGCGTGGGCTGGTTGCGCCGGCGGCGCGCAGCGGACGGCCGCCACGATCCGCGCGCCGGTCAGCGCCTGGCCGTCGCCCGAGTGCCGGCTCCACGGCACGGCGGCGAAGCCGGCCCGATGCAGCGCGGCGTAGATCCAGTCCCCGCTGCGGTCGCCGGTGAACATCCGGCCGGTCCGGTTGGTGCCGTTGGCCGCCGGCGCCAGTCCGACCACGAGCAGTCGCGGCGCCGGGTCGCCGAAGCCCGGCCCGGGCCGCCCCCAGTAGGGCTGGTCGGCGAACGACGCGCGCCGACCGGTGCGGGCGACCGACTCGCGCCACTCGACCAGTCGCGGGCAGGCCCGGCAGACCGATACCCGGGCGTCCAGGGTGGCGACGTCCGCGCGCCGACGCAGCCAGCCGGCGTACGTCGTCGTCGTTCGTCGCAACCGGCGTACGCCGCGTGGCCGGGTCGCCCGGCCAGCCCGTGCCCGGCGGCACCGGCGAGTCGAACAGCTCCCCCGTCACCGGGTGCGGGTCGCTCATCCCAGCACTGGGTCAGAACGAGGGGGACCAGATGCGCACCCACGTTCTGACTGCCGCGTCACGCGATGGACCAGGCGATGCCGTCGAGGATGTCGTGCTCGCTGACCAGGACCTCGGCCAGGTGACCGCGCGAGCCGACGCGGCGGATCACCTCGCGCCAGATCAAGGCCCCGGCGCCGATGACGTCGACCCGCCCGGGATGCATGTAGGGCAACGCTTTCCGCCACTCGCGATTCATGCTGAGCAGGTCGTCGCAGGCCGTCACGGCGTCCGACACCGGCAGCCGGGACCGGTGGATGCGGTGCGAGTCGTAGCGGTCGAGGGTCAGGCAGTGGGCGGCGACGGTCGTGACAGTGCCGGCCAGCCCGACCAGGGTGCCGACCGACTGCCAGCGAGACCTCGGACTCGACCCGGTCGAGCGCCGCGGTCACGTCGACGCAGGCGGCGGCGATCTCGGCGTCCGTCGGCGGGTCAGCAGTGCAGGTGCCGCTCGGTCAGCCGCACGCAGCCGATGTCGACCGACACCGAGCTCTCGACCGACGTCAGCTGCCGCGCACCACCTCGGTCGACCCGCCACCGATGTCGACGACGAGGTACGGCGCGGCCGCACCGACAGCGGACAGCTCTCGCGTAGCGCCGGAGAACGACAGCGCGGCCTCCTCGGCCCCGCTGACGACCTCGGGCTCGACGCCCAGCCGTTCGCGGATGCCGTCGACGAAGACGGCCCGGTTGCCGGCGTCCCGGGTCGCGGACGTGGCCACGAACCGGATCCGCTCGACCCCGTGGTCGGCGCAGGCCGCCGCATAGCCCTCGGCCGCCGCGAAGGTCCGGGCCAGCGCCTCGTCGGCCAGCATCCCGGTGCGGTCGACGTCCTGGCCCAGCCGGACGATCTCCATCCGGCGGTCCAGGTCGTGCAGCGTGCCTGCGGCAGAGTCGATCTCGGCGACCAGCAGGCGGATCGAGTTGGTCCCGCAGTCGATCGCGGCGACCTTGGTCATCCGGCTCTCCTCGGCGGCTCGACGACACGGCGGGTCCCACCATGCTCCCCCAGCCGCCAACGCAGCCAGCGTCGCGTCGCCCAAGGGGTTCACGCCCGGGCCCGGCCGCGAGCGAATGACCGACCAGGACGTGCAGGCACTTGACCCGGTCCGGCATGCCCGCCGGCCGAGACGCCGGCGATCTCCGGCACCTCGCCGAGGCGCGCCCGCCGGGCAAGGTAGTCCGCGTGCGCCGTCTGAATAGGTCTGGGCCAGAACGGGATCCGCCGACAGCTCGGCGGTCATCTCGGCCATCACACCGGCCCCCTCCAGGGTCGAGATCCGACCGGTCAGGCGGGGACAGGTGACGTAGTACGTCGTGGGGAAGGGCGTGCCGTCCGGCAGCCGCGGCGCCGTCTCGACGACGTCCGGGTCACCGCACGCGCAGCGGTGGGCCACCCGCACGGCGCCCCGCGGCTCGCGACCGAGCTGCTCACGGACCGCGAGCAGGTCGTCGGCGGACAGCGCCAGGCGCCGTCGGCGCTCACTTCGCCGCGGGACGGGCTCGCGCCGGCCTTCTGCAGGGACTGCCACAGGCCGTCCATCCAGGACCGGTTGGCCGAGCCGGTCGTCCCCGCCACGATGCCGCTGGCCGGGCGCCGTGGCCGCGGCCGGCTTGGGCGCGCTCACGACGTAGCTGCGCTGGCCGGGCTTCACGAACTGCAGCCGGGACCGGGCCTGCGCCTCGATGTACGCCGGGTCGTTCCACCGCTGGGCCTGGGCCTGCAGCGCGGCGACGTCCTGGCGCTGCTGGGCCTGCTTGGTCTCCAGGGCCGAGATCTGGGCCCGTTGGTGCAGGTAGACCCGCAGGGTCGGCGCGATCGCGACGACCAGGGCGAGGGCGATCAGGCCGAGGATGGCCAGTCGGGTCGTTCGCCGGGTGCGTCCCGGCCGGGGCCAGCCCGGCGGGCCGGCCGGTCCGAGCGGCCGGAGCCGGGGCCGGCCGCGCTCCGGAGCGGGCCGACGCACCGGGCCGGGACCCGGCCCGGGGGACCCGTCCGGCCGCTGGTGGCCGGCGTCCTGCGGTCACCGGGTCAGCCGCCGTACCGCGGGAAGGCGCCGCGACCGGCGTACCGCGCGGCGTCGTCCAGCTCCTCCTCGATCCGGAGCAGCTGGTTGTACTTCGCGACCCGCTCGCTGCGCGCCGGGGCGCCGGTCTTGATCTGGCCGCAGTTCGTCGCGACGGCCAGGTCGGCGATCGTCGTGTCCTCGGTCTCACCGGAGCGGTGGCTCATCATGCAGCGGTAGCCGTTGCGGTGCGCCAGGTCGACGGCGTCGAGAGTCTCGGTCAGCGAGCCGATCTGGTTGACCTTGACCAGGAGCGCGTTGGCGGTGTCGGCGTCGATGCCGCGCTGCAGCCGCTCGGGGTTGGTGACGAACAGGTCGTCGCCGACGATCTGGACCCGGTCGCCGATGGCCCGGGTGATGTGGCCCCAGCCGTCCCAGTCGTCCTCGGACAGCGGGTCCTCGATCGAGACCAGCGGGTAGTCGGCCAGCAGCCCCTCGTAGTAGCCGGTCATCCACTCCGCGGAGCGCGCTCGCACCCTCGAACTGGTAGGCGCCGTCGGAGTAGAACTCGGTCGCCGCGACGTCGAGCGCCGCGGCGATGTCGCGAGCCGTAGGTGAAGCCGGCCTTCTCGACGGCGACGCCGATCAGGTCGAGCGCCTCCTGGTTGGCGCCCAGGTTCGGCGCGAAGCCGCCCTCGTCGCCGAGCCCGGTCGCCAGGCCCTTGGACTTCAGGACCGACTTGAGCGCGTGGTAGACCTCGGCGCCCCAGCGCAGCCCCTCGGCGAAGGTCGCGGCGCCGATCGGGGCGATCATGAACTCCTGGACGTCGACGTTGCTGTCGGCGTGGGCGCCGCCGTTGAGGATGTTCATCATCGGCACCGGCAGCAGGTGCGCGTTGGGGCCGCCGACGTAGCGGAACAGCGGCAGCCCGGCCGAGTCGGCCGCCGCCCGGGCGACGGCGAGGGAGACGCCGAGGATCGCGTTGGCGCCGAGCGACGACCTTGTTGGGCGTGCCGTCCAGGTCGAGCATGACCTGGTCGACCAGGCGCTGCTCGGAGGCCTCGAGCCCGACCAGGCGCGGGTGGATCTGCTCGAGGACCGCGTCGACCGCCTTGGTGACGCCCTTGCCGCCGTACCGCTTCGGGTCGTCGTCGCGCCGCTCGCTCGCCTCGAAGGCGCCGGTCGAGGCGCCGGAGGGCACGGCCGCGCGGGAGATGGTGCCGTCGTCGAGGGCGACCTCGACCTCGACGGTGGGGTTGCCGCGCGAGTCGAGGATCTCGCGCGCGCCGACGGCCTCGATGCTGGCCACAGTGACTCCTGTGCTGGTCGGTGAAGGACTGGGGAAGGACAGGAGGTCCGAGCCTAACCGGCCCAGGGCCGCCGGCCGGGCACCGACCCGCGGAGCCGGGGCAGCTCAGCCGGAGACCAGCTCGAGCAGCAGCCGCAGCAGGCGCGGCGACGGCGAGCCGTGCGCGAGCACCGTGTCGTGCACCTCGCGCCGGGACTGGTCCGGCTGCTCGGCCGCCAGGTCGCGCACGATGGCCGAGACCTCCTGGTGGCCGACGTAGTACGTCGAGAGCTGGGCCGACGTGAGCAGCGCCCGCCGCCACTTGCCGGCGGCCTCGCTCTCCTCCTGGTGCCCGCGGACGGTCATCAGCCGCATCGCCTCGTCGCGGGTCATGCCGCGGGAGTGGACCCGCACGTCGAGGATCGCGTTGATCGTGCACGCGCAGCCGCACCTTGAGCTGCTGCATCCGCAGCGCCTCGACGTCGACACCGGCCGGCGGCGGCGGCGGCCACGGCATCGGCGACGAGCTGCTCGGCGTGGACGGCCCAGCCCTCGATGAACGTGCCGCTCGCGAGCGCCGCCCGCAGGTCGGTGTTGCCGCGGTAGCGCCGGGCGTGCTGCAGCTGCAGCACGTGCCCCGGCATCGCCTCGTGCACCGTGAGGTTGAGCAGCATGTGCCGGTTGTACTCGCGGTAGAACGACCGGACCTGCGCCTCATCCCAGTCGGCCGGAGCCGGCGAGACCGCGAAAAGCGTTGGTACGCCGTCATTTCGCTATCCGCACCATCGTCAGCGGCTCGGTCACGGCCCTCCAGCGGCCCGGGCGGGTCGCAGTAGGCGACCGGACACGCCGCGCCGGGACTCGGGCATCTCGATGACCCGGACCGGGTCGTCGTACAGTCGTCACGAGGTCGTGCTCGGCAACGACGTCGCGGGTGACCTTGAGCCAGCGCCGGCACAGCGGCAGCACGGTCTCGTTGGTCACCGGCCCGGAGGCGGCGAGCGCGTCCAGCACGTCGCGCACCATGTCCGACGGGCCGGCCGGCGCGGCCCAGCCCGAGGCCGGGGCCGATCCGCGCGGCAACGGCGGCGATCTCCTCCTCCAGCGCCATCAGGTCGCTCTCGGCCCGGGTCAGCAGGGCGTCCGGGTCGATCTCGGTGTCCAGGGCGTACCAGAGCTGCGCGGCGAAGGCCCGCTCGCCGAGCCGGGGGTCGCGCTGGGCGCTGTCCAGCCGGTCGGCCAGCCAGGCGTCGTGCTCCAGCAGCGCCGCCCGGGCCAGCTCGCGCGGCTCGTCCAGCAGGCCGCGCTCGGTCGGCGCCCGGTCGAGCAGCTCCTCGACGTCCTCGGCCGAGCAGGGCCAGCGTCCCGCGCAGCTGGGCGCGGGCCGTCTCCACGTGCACCCGCGGCATCTCCTCGAGCTGGTCGCGGGCGACCGCCAGCTGCCGCGGCACCGCCGCGCAGCCGGGCGGCCAGCGCCCGGGCCCGCTCGACCGGCTGGCCGGTGTCGCGGGCGACCAGGGCGTAGATCGCGTCGCCGGGCAGGTGCACCAACGGGTCCCACACCTGCGGGCCGCAGCTCGGTGTAGGTCCACAGGTCGGCGCTCACCTTGGACCGCAGCGACTCCAGGTCGACCAGGTCGTCGCTGTCCAGGCCCGCGTCGTCGAGCCCGTCGAGGACCGCGAGCGCCTCGCTGAGCAGCAGCGGCCCGCTGCTCGATCGCCGGGCGCGACAGGTCGGGCAGCGCGTCGTCGAACCGGTGGTCGCCGAGCTCGGTGGCCCAGACCGGGTCGGCCTCGAGCAGGGCGTCCAGGATCCGGGTGACGGTCCCGCGGTAGCGCTTCGAGGGAGCCCCTGCGGCCGCCTCGTCCGGACGCAGTCATCGGACCACCGGTCGCGGCGTCGCACCGGCTGCCTCGTCGGCCCGGGCGGACGCCTCGAGCTCGCCGCACGGCAGCCCGCAGCGCGGCCTCGGCGTCGACGCCGGCCGCTCGCGCCCTGGTCACCACATCGAGCAGCGTCTCACCCACGGCCGCACGAGTCCCAGTGCTCGGCTCGCCGGGCACCGCCGTCGAGCCGGCCGGCCCGGTCCAGTCGGCCGAGCACCGCGTCGGCCCGGGCCAGCGCCGGCAGGGCCAGTGGGATGCCGTCCAGCAGGCTCTCCCGCTGCTTCTCGGCCGCCTTGATCCGGTCCCAGTTGGCCTCGACGTGGGCCGCCGTCGTCACCTCGACCGTCGGCTCCGGCGCCGCCGAAGACGTGCGGGTGACGGCGGACCAGCTTGGCGACGATGCCGGCGGCGACGTCGTCGATGTCGAACGGCGCCGCCTCGTCCTCCTCGGCCACGCGGGCGTGGAAGACGACCTGGAGCAGGACGTCACCCAGCTCCTCCTGCAGGCCGGCCCGGTCGCCGGTCTCGATCGCCTCGGCCGTCTCGTAGCGCCTCTTCGAGCAGGTACGGCGTCAGGGTCTCGTGGGTCTGCTCCGCGTCCCAGGGGCAGCCGCCGGGTGAGCGCAGCCGGTCCATGACCGCGACCAGGTCGAGCAGCCGGGCGCCGGGCAGCGTCGTGGCTGCCGACCAGCACCTCGACCGGCGGCGGGTCCGCGCCGATGGCCACGCGGGACAGCTCGGCGGCCAGGGCGTCGGTCAGGCCGGGGTCACCGTCGGCCGAGCCGAGCCAGACGACCTGTCGGTCGCGGGCCGCGTCGACCAGCTGCCGCGCGATGTCCCGTGGCGTGCGTCAAACTCGCTGCGCCGCAACGCAACCGAGGCGTCGGACGAGAGCCGGCTCCTGCTCGTGGGGCGTGTCCCGGGCCAGCACGAGGTCGGCCGTCGTCAGCGCCTGCCAGGCCGACCAGGACAGCAGCCCACCCGGCACCCGAGGGGAGGTCAGCAGCAGTGTCAGGCCCCCGGACACGGGCGCCTCAGCCGGTCGCCGACGGGCTGGCGGTCGGCCTGTGGGCACCGCGGGCAGCCAGTTGGGGCTCGGCGCCTTGATGGCGCCGGTCGCGGCGTCGAACGTGCCGTAGCGCGGGCTGATCTTGACGTGCGGCCTTGGCCAGCCGGTCGAGGATGTCCTTGCGGGTCGCGTCGTCGAGCTGGGCGAGGGCGACGTTGGCGCGCAGCGCCTCGAGGGCCGCGGCGTTGAGCCGGTCGATGTGCACGGTCTTGTCGCCGGCCTGCTGGGCCTGCGAGACGCACGGCCTGGCGCACCGCGTCGTCGGAGATGCCCTTGCCGGCCGCGCTCGCGGCGTCCTCGGCGTACGGCCCGTAGAGCAGGACGGACAGCACCGCGGTGTCGGTGACCTTGCCGAATGCCTGCTTGTCGGCGGCCCGCAGGCTCGGCGACGGCTGACTGGAGGTGCTCGACGCGTGATGTCGTTGCCGTCGACGGTGGCGGCGACACCGGTGCGGCCGCAGCCGGACAGCAGGGCCAGCGGCCGCGCGACGGCCAGGGCGCCGACCAGGAGCGACCGCCGGGACCGACGAGCGGCTGGGACGCATGACGCTCACTGCCACCGAGTTCCTCTCCACGCAGTCCGGCCTCGGGCTCACAACCTACGACGCCGTGCTCGAGGCAACCGTAGCCGCCGCGGCCAGGTCGTCGAGCAGGACCGCCTCGATCACGCTGGCGGGCCCACTCCAGCACCTCCCGGTCGCGCAGCGGCTGGCCGCCCACGCGGCGCGGTCTTCGGGCCGGGGCACGAGCACGGTGTGGACGCGCGGGCTTGACCAGCGACCCGGGGTAGAGCCGGGCCAGCCGCAGCTGCTGGCTCTCCCGCAGGTCGAGCGGGCCGAACCGCACGTGCTGGCCCTGGGTGCCCGACGTCGGCCAGCCCGGCCCGGCGGGCGGTGACCCGCAGCCGGGCGACCTCGAGCAGGTTCTCGACGGGCGGCGGCATGGCGCCGTAGCGGTCGACCAGCTCGGACCGGATCTCCTCGAGCCCCTCGTCGGTCTCGACCGACGCCAGCTTCTTGTAGGCCTCGAGCCGCAGCCGCTCCCCCGGCACGTAGTCGTGCGGCAGGTGCGCGTCGACCGGCAGCTCGATCTTGACCTCGGCCGGCGGCTGCTCGCCGTCGCCGCGGAAGTCGGCCACGGCCTCGCCCACCAGCCGGATGTAGAGGTCGAACCCGACGCCCTCGATGTGGCCGGACTGCTCGCCGCCGAGCAGGTTGCCCGCCCCGCGGATCTCCAGGTCCTTCATGGCCACCTGCATGCCGGCGCCGAGGTCGGTGTGCTGGGCGATGGTCTGCAGCCGGTCGATGGCGGTCTCGGTGAGCGGGCGCTCCGGGCGGGTACATGAAGTAGGCGTAGGCCCGCTCCCGGCCGCGGCCGACCCGGCCGCGCAGCTGGTGCAGCTGGGAGAGCCCCATCAGGTCGGCCCGGTCGCTGACCAGGGTGTTGGCGTTGGAGATGTCCAGGCCGGTCTCGATGATCGTCGTACAGACCAGCACGTCGAACTTCTTCTCCCAGAAGTCGACGACGACCTGCTCGAGCTTGTGCTCGCCCAGCTGCCCGTGCGCCGTCTCGATCCGGGCCTCGGGCACGAGCTCGCGCAGCCGCGCGGCCATCCGCTCGATCGAGCTGACCTTGTTGTGGACGAAGAAGACCTGTCCCTCGCGCAGCAGCTCGCGCCGGATCGCCGCCGTGACCTGCTGCTCCTCGTAGGCGCCGACGAAGGTCAGGACCGGGTGCCGCTCCTCGGGAGGCGTTGCGAGAGTGGACATCTCGCGGATGCCGGTCACGGCCATCTCGAGCGTGCGCGGGATCGGGGTCGCACTCATCGCCAGCACGTCGACCGCGGTCCGCAGCGTCTTGAGCGACTCCTTGTGCTCGACGCCGAAGCGCTGCTCCTCGTCGACGACGACCAGCCCGAGGTCCTTGAACCGGACCTGCCCGGTCAGCAGCCGGTGGGTGCCGATGACGATGTCGACCGAGCCGTCGGCCAGGCCCTCGATGACCGCACGCGCCTCGGCGTCGGAGACGAAGCGCGACAGCGCCTTGACCACGACCGGGAACGGCGCGTAGCGGTCGCTGAAGGTCTGGATGTGCTGCTGCACCAGGAGAGTCGTCGGCACCAGGATCGCGACCTGCTTGCCGTCCTGGACCGCCTTGAACGCGGCCCGTACGGCGATCTCGGTCTTGCCGTAGCCGACGTCGCCGCAGACCAGCCGGTCCATCGGGATCGGCCGCTCCATGTCGGCCTTGACCTCGTCGATGGTGGCCAGCTGGTCCGGCGTCTCGACGTAGGCGAACGCGTCCTCGAGCTCGCGCTGCCACGGCGTGTCCGGGCTGAACGCGTAGCCGGGAGAGGCCATCCGGGCCGAGTAGAGCCGGATCAGCTCGGCCGCGATCTGCTTGACCGCCTTGCGGGCGCGACCCTTGGTCTTGGCCCAGTCCGAGCCGCCGAGCTTGTTGAGCGTGGGCGCCTCGCCCCCGACGTAGCGGGTGACCTGGTCGAGCTGGTCGGTCGGGACGAACAGCTGGTCCGGCGGCTGGCCCCGCTTGCTCGCGCCGTACTCGATCAGGAGGTACTCGCGGGTCGCGCCCTGCACGGTGCGCTGGGCCATCTGCAGGAACTTGCCGACGCCGTGCTGCTCGTGGACGACGTAGTCGCCCGGCCGCAGGGCCAGCGGGTCGATCGCGTTGCGCCGCCGCGACGGCATCTTGCGCATGTCGCGCGTCGTCGTGGTGCCGGTCGAGCCGGTGAGGTCGGCCTCGGTCAGCAGGGCCAGCCGGATGCCCGGCGCCAGGAAGCCGCGGCCGAGCGACCCGGTCAGGGCGTGCACCAGGCCGGGCTCGGGCTCACCGGGCAGGCCGTGCTCCTCGACCCGGGCGGCGAGCTCGTGCTCGCCGAGCAGCTCGACGACCCGCTTGGCCAGACCGTGGCCCTCGGTGACGACCACGACCCGCCAGCCGTCGCGCAGCCAGCTGCCGAGGTCGCCCAGGGCCCGCTCGGTCTCGCCGCGGTAGCTCTCGACCGGGCGCAGGTCCAGCGGCCCGCGACGTCGGGCGAGTCCGCGTCCGTCGGCCTCCAGCTCGGCGTCGGCGCCGAACGGCCCGACCGACCACCAGTCCAGGCCCAGCTCGCGTGGCCCGCTCGCGGACCTCCGCCAGCGTCCAGTACGACGCGGTGCCCAGCACCGGCTCGAGGTCGACCGGGCCCTTGACCTTGACCGCTGCCGGCGGCGGCGTTGATCCAGCTCGCCTGCAGGAACTCCGCGCTGGTCGCGACCAGGTCGTGGGCCCGGGTGCGGACCCGCTCGGGGTCGGTCACGACGACCTGGCAGCCCGCGGGCAGCACGTCGAGCAGCGGCTCCATGCCGTCGACCAGGGCCGGAGCGAGCGACTCCATGCCCTCGACGGCGATGCCCTCGGCCACCTTGCCGAGCAGGTCGGCCACCCCGGGCAGCTGGCCGGCCAGGGCGGCCGCTCGCTCGCGGACCGCGTCGGTCAGCAGCACCTCGCGGCAGGGCGGCGCCCACAGGCCGTCCGGTGCGAGCTGCAGGCTGCGCTGGTCGGCGACCGCGAACCAGCGGATCTCCTCGACCTCGTCGCCGAACAGCTCGACCCGCAGCGGGTGCTCCTCGGTCGGCGGGAAGACGTCGAGGATGCCGCCGCGCACCGCGAACTCGCCCCGGCGCTCGACCAGGTCGGTCCGGATGTACGCCGCGGCCACCAGCCGCTCGACGATCCCGGTCAGGGGCACCTCGTCGCCCACCCGCAGGCTGACCGGCTCCAGGTCGCCCAGCCCCTTGACCAGCGGCTGCAGGACGGCCCGGACCGGCGCCACGATCACGGCGACCCGGCCGGTGCCGGCGCCTGCGGTCGGACCCGGTGGCGGGGTGGGCCAGCCGCCGCAGCACGGCCAGCCGCCGGCCGACCGTGTCGCTGCGCGGGCTGAGCCGCTCGTGCGGCAGGGTCTCCCAGGCCGGGAACTCGACCACGGCGTCGGCCGGCAGGAAGCACCGCAGGGCGCCGGCCAGGTCCTCGGCCTCCCGCCCGGTCGCCGTGATGGCGAGCACCGGGCCGCCCGGCGCCCTCGGGCCGGTCGCCGGCCAGGAGCGCCAGCAGCGGGGCGGTCGCCCCGGGGGCGCAGGTGATCTCCCGCGGTAGCCGGGCCGGCGGCCGCGGCCGCGGCGTCGTCGCGCAGGCCGGCCACCTCGGGGTCGCGCACCAGCGTGGAGAGAACTCCGGTCAGGCTCATGGTCTCCGCGTCAGTCGTAGTCGTGCACGGAGCGTGTCCGGGCAGCACAATGGACCGCAGGCAGCGGCCGTAGGCCAAACCCTACGTCGTCGGCAAAGTCCCCGAACCCACCCCACGGACCAGCGCAATAGCCCAAACTAGTTAGAAGATGTGAGACATAATTCCTACCAATTTAAAAGGGATTCGCTGTCGAGCGAACCCGGAGAATTGTTCGACGAAACCGGTCCACAGGCCCCGAACCCTCGACGGAGCACCGTGAACGCCACTGACCAGCTGGCCGCGCCCGTGACCAGCTGAGCGACCACGCGGTCGCCGACCTCCAGCTCGTGCTGGACGGCGTCGTCCTGCCCTGGGCTGTTCTCGGTGGCAACGCTCGGACGGGCGGACGACCCGGCCCGGGTGAGCGCCTCGGCGCGTGCCCGACGGTACGCCGCCGACATCGCCGGCGCAGGCCCTGGCCGCCGGGCGGCTCGTCCTGGCCGACCGCGAGCACACCCCCATCGCGCGAGCTCAGCGACCTCACCGCCACGCCGGACGGCCGGCTCGTCCGCGGTCCGTCGAGCCGCGGCGGGCCCGCGAGGCCCGGCTCTTCCTCGACCGGGCCACGCCCCCGGAGCAGCTGCCCGCGCCCGAGCGGGACGCGCCACGGTCGTCGTCACCGCGCGCCCGCTGCTGCGCGCCGACGTCGACCGGCTGCGCGGCGCTGGACGGCGAGGTCCTGGTCCTGGTGCCGGTCGAAGGCCCGTCGCCCGACGGCCTGCCGCCCGTCACCCTGATGCGCTCGGTCCTCGGCCGGCGGCCGCGGCTCAGCTGAACGAGCCGTTGCGGTGCCGATGCTCTGGCGCGACCCGGCGTCCGACGCAGGCGCTGGCGGCGAGCCTCGGCGCGGCGTACCGGCGCGACGTCGACCGAGCTGCTCGCCGGCGGCCCGGACTGGGCCGACCTGCTGGCCGCCCTCCAGGCCGGCGACGACCTCCCGCCGTGTCGCGCACCCGCCGTCCTGGCCGAGCTGCGGCCGCTGGCGGCCGCCGCCGAGCCGGCGCGGCGCGATGATCCTGTTCACCGGCTTCTCCGGCTCGGGCAAGTCCACGCTGGCCCGCGACCTGGCCGGCGTACATCGTGGAGCACACGCCCGCGCACGGTCAGCCTGCTCGACGGCGACGACGTACGCCGGCTGCTGTCCTCCGGGCTCGGGTTCGACCGCGCCGCAAGGGATCTCAACGTCCGGCGGATCGGCTTCGTCGGCAGTGAGATCGCCCGGCACGGTGGGCTCGCGATCTGCGCGCCCATCGCGCCGTACGCCGAGAGCCGGGCCGCGGTGCGCGCGATGGTCGAGCCGGTCGGCGACTTCGTCCTGGTCCACGTCTCCACCCCGCTGGAGGAGTGCGAGCGGCGCGACCTCAAGGGCCTCTACGCCAAGGCCCGGGCCGGGCTGATCCCCGAGTTCACCGGCATCAGTGACCCGTACGACGTCCCCACGGACGCCGACCTGTCCGTCGACACCTCCCAGGTCTCCCGCGAGCGAGGCCCTCGAGCAGGTCGTCGAAGCTCCTGTTCGCCGGCGGCTGGCTCGACCGGCCGACCAGTAGCCCACCCACGACCCTCACCCTCACCACAGCACAGTTCGGAGCACGACATGGACTGGACCCTCGCCCTCGCCGCCTGCGGCGTCGGCATCGTCGTCGGGCTCACCGGCATGGGCGGCGGCGCGCTGATGACGCCGGTGCTCGTGCTGTTCTTCAACATCCCGCCGCTGACCGCCGTCTCCAGCGACCTGGTCGCCGCGGCGATCATGAAGCCGGTCGGCTCGTTCGTGCACCTGCGCCGCGGCACGGTCCACCTCGGGCTGGTCAAGTGGCTGTGCCTCGGCTCGGTGCCGTCGGCCTTCTGCGGCGTGCTGATCGCCCGGTCGCTGGGCAAGCGGGCAGCACGTGCAGGACGTCATCAAGCTGGCCCTGGCCATCGCCCTGCTGGTGGCCGCCTGCGGCCTGATCCTGCGGGCCTACATCCGGCTGCTCGAACGGGCCAGGAGCAAGGACGGCCGCGGGGCGCCCGCTGCCGCAGGACCGGCCCAAGGTCGCCGTCCGGCCGCTGCCGACCGTCATCGTCGGCGCCGTCGGCGGGCTGGTCGTGGGCATGACGTCGGTCGGCTCCGGCTCGCTGATCATCATCTGCCTGATGGCGCTCTACCCGAAGCTGCGCGCCTCCGAGCTGGTCGGCACCGACCTGGTCCAGGCCGTGCCGCTGGTCGCCTCGGCGGCCTTCGGCCACATCCTGTTCGGCGACTTCCAGCTCTCGGTCACCCTGCCCGCTGCTGGTCGGCAGCGTCCCCGGCGTCTACCTCGGCGCCCAGCTGTCCTCGCGGCTGCCGGGCGGGCTGGTCCGGCGGGCGCTGGCCTTCGTGCTGCTGGCCTCCTCGCTCAAGCTGTTCGACGTCAGCACCCCGAAGACCGGCCTGATCCTGCTGCTCGCCCTGATCGTGGCGCCGCCGCTCTGGATGGGCATCCGGCGGCAGAAGGGCCTGCCCGCCTTCGGTCACCGGCCGGCAGCCCCGCCAGCCGACGGAGCCGAACCGGCCCGCGACCCGGCGGACCGCTGCCCGCTCTGACCCGGTTCGTTCCGCGTAACCTAAATTTATTTTCGACCGCGCTGTTGAATACGCGCGTGAATACGACTTCGGGTCCGATTCCTACGCTACTGACCTGCGTTGATAACGGTGGGTTATCGGGTGTAGTCCGTTTGAGCTACACGGGGAGTAGTCACTGAGCCATCCGGGTGGGTTGCCCGTGCTCAAAGCCTGTGTGTAGTGTCCAGCCCCGGTTGGTATCGGAAGGATAACGACGTCTTCCCGGGACCGGCCGAAGGCGCGTCGCAGCCCACGGTTGCGGCCTCCGCAGAGTCGGTCCGCACCTGGGGGCCGGGCGTTCTCTGCGGGACCGACGATGGGGCGCCACCCAAAGGACAAGGTCAGGCCCGACCCTCGCCGGCCGACACCCCACCGAAGGGTTCTTCGTGCGTTTCGCAGAACATGACTCCCCCCAGATGACCACCGACTTCTCCGCCGGATCCGGGTCAGGCAGCCGGACCGGTGAGCCACCGGGCGCCCCAGGCGCCCCAAGCCCGCGCCGTCGTCGCGGCAGCCTGCTGATGGCGACCACCGCCGTCGTCGCCACCGCGCTCGCCACCGTTGCCGGGGTCACCCCGGTCCTCGCCGGGGCGGCGATCGACGCCGGCCGGGCCATCACCCACCACCACACAGGCCGGCCACCCGGCCAAGACCAGCCGACGTCCAGGCCGGCCGCAGCGTGCCCGGGCAGCCTGCCCGTCGACCAAGCCGGTCGCTCCGGTGGCCACCAACCCGGCATCGCCGCCGGCCGCCGGCGGCTGCGGCACGATCACGGCGGGCCTCAAGGCCGCCGATGTCCGGCCTGCTGGACCGCCACCACGCGCCGACCACGCGCCTTCAAGGGCCTGATCCACGGCTACGTCGTCGACGTGCCGTGGGCCTCGCTCCAGCCCACCCAGGGCGGCGCCGATCGTCCACCCGAACGCCATCGACAACGCGATCGCCTACGCCAAGGCCAACAACATGGCGCTGAAGCTGCGCGTCGCCGCGGGCATCGACGCGCCGAACTGGGCCAAGACGCTCGACGGGTCGCCGGTGACGTTCAAGTACACCGCCGCCACCAAGGGCAAGGCGGGTGTCGTCGCCGGCACCGTCGGCAGGTTCTGGCTGCCGAAGTTCGGCGCGGCGTACCAGGACCTGCAGACCAAGCTGGCCGCGCTCTACGACAACGTCCCGCAGATCCGCGAGACCGACGTCACGCGCTGCGCGACGATCTTCGAGGAGACCTACCTGCGCAACACCAAGCTCCCGGAGAACGCCACGGCGCTGTTGCAGGCCGGCTTCACCCGGGCCCAGGACGACGTCTGCCACACCCAGCAGATCCAGGCCCACCTGGTCTGGAAGCACACCCGCTCGGACGTGTCCTTCAACACCTACCAGGCCATCTCGTCCAACGGTTCGGTCAAGGGCGACCTGGCCTACACGCTGTCGCAGATGACCTACTGCCGCACCGTGCTCGGTGCGCGCTGCGTCGTGTCGAACCACTCGCTCTCCTCGTCGCGGCTCGGCGACAAGGACATGCTGGCGATCTACGGCCAGATGAAGGCGACCCAGTCCGGCGGCCCGTTCGCGCTCCAGACGGCGACCGCGGCCAAGATCGGCAACTGGGCCCAGGCCATCGGCTGGGCCGCCACGAGCGGAGCCTCCTCGGTGGAGCTGCCCGACCGGCTACCAGTCCTGGAACCTGGCCTCGCTGAACTCGCTGCAGGCGAAGTTCTAGCCGCACAGCACGAACGCGCGAAAGCGGCCGGCCCCGGGAGCAGATCCCGGGGCCGGCCGCTTTGTGCTACGTGACGACCCGAGGGGTCAGGGAGTCCCGTTGAACAGGACCAGGCCCTGACGAACGTTGTTGCTGTTGACCGCCCAGGCGAAGTCGCCACCGACGAGCAGGCCCTGCGGGATGGTCGCGAACGACCAGACCCCCATCGGGGAGGAGAACTGCGGGCTGTCCGGCCGCAGGGCTCCACTGATCGCGTCGAACACGGCGTACCGGCTCTGGACGACGTTGGTGTGGTTGGTCGGCGAGGCCCAGCACTTGCCACCGGATCCCTTGTCGCCGCCGTGCGAGCCGTAGTAGAAGTTGCCGTTGACCTCGAGGGCGCCCTGCATGCCGCCGTTGCACCAGCCCTTCCACTTCAGCCCGGTCGGGTTCTGCGCCGTCACCAGGTTGACCGCGTCCCACTGGTAGATCCGGTCCGGGCAGACGTCGCCGCCGTACAGCCGCTGGTTGTCCGGCGAGAGGTAGACGTGGACGATCCACGGCCCGGTGCCGCCGCAGGACTCGACCCCGCCCAGCTTGGCGATCAGCGCACCGGTGGTGCCGTTGACCGCGACGATGCCGTTGGCCACGGCCTGACCGTTGACCACGTTGAACGGACCGGCCAGGAAGACCTTCGAGCCGTCCGGCGTCGCGGTCATGGACTGGACCATGCCGTTGGCGCGCAGCGGCCCGGTCGGGCCGGTCGTGCTGACCTGGAAGGTCGGGTTCACCGCGCCGGTCAGCGGGTCGAGCTTGACCGCGTGCATGGCGTCCACGCCGTTGACCCGCTTGAACTGGCCGGAGGCGAAGACCGCACCGCCGGCATAGGCCACGGACAGGACGTCATCGGTGGCCTGGGCCTTGAACGCCGTCAGCGCGCCGGTCGCGGTGGAGACCGCGGCCAGGTTGGTCCGGCTGACGCCGTTGACGTTCTGGAAGTGACCGCCGAGGTAGAGCGTGCTGCCGTCCGGGGACGGAGTCATCGCGAGCACCTCGTCGTCCGTGTTGGCCGTGAACGAGGGGACGCCCGCGCCGGTCGTGAGGTCCAGCGCGGCAACGCCGGCCCGCACCAGGCCGTTGATGCTGGTGAGCTCACCACCGACGAAGACGTTGCTGCCCGAGGCGCCGAGGGTCAGGACCCGGTCGGAGGCCTTGGGGTCCCACGCCGTCAGGGCGCCAGTGGCGAGCGCGAAGGCCGCGACGTTGTGCCGGCTGGTGGTGCCGGACTGGCCGAACCGGCCGCCGACGTAGAGCGTGCCGTTGGCCGAGCGCAGCGAGGCGACCTCCGGGGTGCACACCGGGTTGGAGTGCGCGTCCTGGGTGATGTGCCGGGTCTGGCAGCCGTTGAGGCTGGCGTCCCAGGCGGTCGTCGCACCGTTGGTGTCGATGCCGGCGAGCCGAGCCCGCGCCTGGCCGTTGACGGTGGCGAACAGGCCACCGGCGTACACCGTGCCGGAGGCCGGGTCGGTGGCGAGGGCCTGGACCGAGTTGTCCGCACTGGGCGCCCAGGCCTGCAGCGCACCGGTGCCGGTCGACCAGGCGGCCAGCCGCGAGCGGTTCTGCCACGAGCCGCCGAAGGCCTGGGAGAAGTCGCCGCCGGCGTACACGGTCGAGGCGTCGCCGGAGACGGCGAGCGCGCGGACGCTGCTGTTGGCCTGGCCGGTGAAGGCGCCGTCCAGCGAGCCGTTGCTGCGTTGATCCGGGCCAACCGCGAGCGGGCCGGCCCGTCGACGGTGCCGAAGTCGCCGCCGACGTAGATCGACGAACCCACGGCGAGCAGGCTGCGGACCGAGTTGTCCGCGCTGGCCGTGAAGCCGGGGACCGCGGTGCCGTTGGTCAGGTCGACCGCTCCGAGCCGGGTGGCCGCGACCGCCGTCTTGCCGAGCTGGGTGAACGTGCCGCCGAAGACGACCTCGCTGCCGGAGACGGCGAGCGCGTAGGCGGGGGCGTTGGGCTTGGGGTTCCACTTGGTGTTGACCACGCCGGTCGCGGAGATGCGGGCGGCGTTCTTGCGAGCCACGCCGCCGACGTGCTTGAAGTCACCCGCGATGTACCAGCCGCCGGCGCCGTCCGGCACCGAGGCGTAGACGATGCCGTCGATGATCGGCGCACCGGGCAGGCTCACCCCGTTGGTGCCGTCGACCGCCGTGCCGTAGCCGGACTGGGGGCCGACGTAGTCGAAGCCACCCGCCAGGTAGACGCGGTTGCCGACCGGCGTGATGGCCATGACCCGGCCGTTGGTGCCCCACCAGTTGGCGACGGGGGTGTAGTTCAGGGCCGGCGGGCGTCGCGGCCTGGGCGCTGGGCATCGGCACCACGACCAGGCTGACAGCAGCCGCTGTCAGCGCCGCTAGGACGACCTTCTTGGACATGCGCTCTCCACACGGGCAGTTGGGGTTGTGCGGCCGCTTGAGCCGACTCACCGAAAGTAGCGCTGCGTTACTTGTCGCGCTGGCGAATCAGCAAACACACAGTTACAGAACATCGGCCTGGCCGGACGAGACCGGTCGCGGAGAGCGACCGGTCGCGGCAAGCTGGTGTCCGTTGTACCGGATATGCGGCATCATTCGCACCTTTTGGGGCCGCGGTGGTCACCCGTTCGGGCCAGTCGACTGCACAGCGTGTTGTCCCGGTGTCGTCTGAGTGGCGAGAATCGGACCCGAGGAATCGCCGACCCGCTGTGGAGACTTCGTCACACTCGGTAGTCGTGCGGGCGTTCAGGGGTTGTCGGCGGCGGCCGAGCCGAGGGTGGGTCAGCAGGCTTTGCCGGCGACCGACGTCGCCGTGGCGGCCGCCTTGGCCGCGGCGGAGACGTTGGAGTTCGCCTTGGCGCCCGCGTCGCCGATGAAGGCGACCGTGGCCTTGTGCAGCGTGACCGCGCCGGCGACAGCGGCGGCCACCTCGGCGGTGGTGACGGTCGCCGGCGGGTTGGGCTCGGCCTTCACGGCTGCCTGCAGCTTGGTCAGGTCGACGCGGACGACGAGCGACCGCGCCATCCAGCCGGGTCACGTCGGCCCGGAGCCGGTTCAGGGCGGTCCGTGACCCCACCGTTCGCGGACGACGCCTGGCCGGCCGCTGACCGGGTGGCCGAGGCGTGCGAGAGCACCGACGAGCAGGACTTGCCCGAGCCGTAGGCCGCGGCGCGGACCGACTTGAGGTTGTTGCGGGCCGAGTCCGCCGCGGTCGTGACGCGCGCCCGGGCGGTCGGGACCGCGCCGTTGTCCGTCTGGATCGTGTGGGTCGTCGTCGCCAGCCGCAGCAGGGCGGAGCCCAGGACGGCGTTCGCGGCCAGCACCTTCTGCTGACCCGGCGTCGTGCCCACGGGAGCCGTGCTGGTGGTCGGCGACGCCGTACTCGTCGGGCTGCTCGACGCCAGCGGCGTGACCGGGCCGCCGCCGTCACCTCCGCCGCAGCCGCACAGGGCCAGGCTGAGCGCAGCGCCGATCGCCAACGCGGCGACAGCCGGCCGGCCGGGGTGGAACTGCACCTTCATCGGGCTCCTTGCACGCACTCAGCGTGGTCTGGTCGAGAGGCGACGGATCCGCCGCCGGGGAGCGACGCTCAGGTAGAGCCGCTCCAGCTGGTCCGTGGCGTCCTCCCAGTTGTAACCCGCGAGGACCTCTTTGCGCAGGTCTTCGGCGCCGTCCCGCTCGGCCCGGTACGCCGCACAGCTGGGGTCCCCCGTGCTGTTGAGCGCCTCGGTCAGGGCCTGGGTCAGCGCGGCCAGGTCACCGGTCGGGAAGGTCCGCCGGCCCGGGCCGCTCACCGGGCCCATCACCTCCAGGTGCGGGGCGATGTCGCTGGCCACGACGGGCACGCCGTACGACGCGGCCTCGAGCAGCGTGATCGGCAGACCCTCGAGCAGCGAGGGCTGGACGAAGACGCCGGCGTGCCGGTAGAGCTCGCTGAGCAGGTCCCCGAAGGCGAAGCCGGTGAACACGACCCGCGGGTCGCGACGGGCCAGCTCCTTGAGGTTGTCGGTGTAGTCCTGGGAGAACGAGGAGTCGCCCACGACGACGAGCTTGCGGTCACCGGGCACAGCGCTGAAGGCGCGGATCAGCTGGTCCGGCGCCTTCTCCGGCACCAGCCGCCCGACGAACAGGGCGTATCGGCCCGGCTCGAGGCCGAACTCGGACACGATCCGGCAGGGCGGCAGCACCGGCGGGTCGTCGACCCCGTTGGGGATGTAGTCCGCCGACCGGCCGAACTCGGTGCGGTAGTGCTGCTGCAGGTCACGGGAGACCACGATGGTGCGCTCGGGCACCCGCCCGCTCATCCAGTGCGCGCTGCCGAGCATCGCCTGGGCGCCCCGGCCCCACTTGCCGCGCTGGTGGTCCAGCCCGTGCACGGTCAGGACGACCCCGGCCCGGCTCAGGTAGCGGGGCAGCGGCGCCATCAGCCCCGGCCCGAGCGCGTGGAAGTGGACGATGTCGCTGCGCGCCGCCATGGCCAGCCCGGTCGAGGTGGCGCTGGCGACGATGGCGTCGAGGTGCTTGCTCGCGACCGTCGGGACGACTCGCAGCTCCATCCCGCGGTAGTCGGAGCCGCCGAACTCGCCGTAGGAGTTGCGGCAGTAGACCCGCACCTTGTGCCCGCGGGCGGCCAGGCGCCAGCCGATCTCCTCGACATGGCGCTCGATTCCGCCGAACGTCGCCGGGAGACCCTTTTGCCCGATCATCGCGATATCGAGGGGTCGCCATCCCTCTACGTAACCTTCACGACCGCGCACAACCATTCCTCTCCGAACTCGCCCAGCAGGAGGCACACTGACTGTGCCCGGGCCCAATCCCCGCCAGGGTCAACCTTGACGGGTCTGGCGGGTCAAGGGATAGCAAATGCGGGAACTCAGCCCCTAAGGCTGAGAACGGCTGGGAGGATTGGGGCGTCGAGGGGGCGAACCTCACGCAAACATTCGAAGCTTCGAGGAGTCACGTTGAGTCTGCGCAGGCGCGGTGGGAACCTCCTGGCTCCCGTGCGCCCGCTGCTCGCCAAGGGCGCGGGGATGACGCCCGGCTTCCTCGTCGTCGGCACCAAGCGCGGCGGGTCGACCTTCGCCTACCAGTGCATCGCCGACCACCCGGAGGTCGCTCCCTGCCGGACCGAGAAGGGCACGCACTACTTCGACGTGAACCACACGCCGCGGCTTCCGTTGGTACCTGTCCGGTTTCGAGAAGCCGGCGGACGGCTGGAAGATCACCGGCGAGGGCAGCCCCTACTACATGTTCCACCCGCTCTCGCCGGGCTGGATCGCGGCCGAGCTGCCCGACGTCAAGCTGATCACCGTCCTTCGGGACCCCGTGACCCGGGCCTGGTCCCATCACCAGTACGAGACGGCGCAGGGTTTCGAGACGCTGCCCTTCCTCGAGGCCCTCGACGCCGAGCCGGGCCGGCTGGCCGGCGAGGTCGAGCGGCTGGCCGCCGACCCGTCGTACGAGAGCTATGCGCACCGGCACCACACCTACCTGTCCCGCGGGCACTACGCGGAGCAGCTCGAGCACCTCTACACGCTGTTCCCCCGCGAGCAGGTGCTGGTCCTGCAGAGCGAGGCGCTGTTCGCCGAGCCGCACCGTGAGCTGGCCCGGGTCTGGGACTTCCTCGGGCTGAGCCAGGTCGAGCTGACCGGGCTGAAGCCGATCAAGGCCAACCGGTACGACGCCGGGATGCCCGACGGCGCGGTCGAGCGGCTGACCGACTACTACGCCGCCGCACAACGAGCGGCTGTTCGCGCTCGAGGGCGACGACCTGCGCTGGTCGGCGCCGGTCCGGGACCGCCGCCCGTGAGCGCTCTCTCGACCGTGTCGCGGGTCGCCTCCGCCGAGCGCGCCGACGCCTTGGCCCGGCTGCGGACCCGCGGCGGCATCCTGACCCTGATGGCGGCGACCGTCGCGACCTTGGCGGCCGTCTACAGCGGCTGGAACATGGGCGCCGGCGGCAACAAGATCGGCGCCGTCGCCCCGCTCGCCTTCCTCGTCGGCGGGCTGCTCGGGGTGCTGGCCTGCACGCGCTTCGGCGCCTTCGTCTTCCTGGTCCTCGGCGTCCGCGCCTCGATCACCCTGTTCAAGCTGAGCGGCTCGACCACCGGCACCACCGCGGGCAACGACGCCGCCGCGCGCGGCCTCGACCCGTCGGTCATCCTCGGCATCCTCTTCGTCCTCGCCGCCGGGCTCTGGCTCGCGGCGCAGTTCTTCCGGCACGGCTTCCTGGTCGGCTCGCGGCTGCGGTTGGCCCTGGTGGCCTTCTGGACGGCCGGTCTGGTCAGCGCCTTCGGCTCCGCGGTGCCGATCGTCAGCCTGACCGAGAGCCTGCGGATCCTCGCCGTCGTGATGATGTACGTCGTCCTCGAGCAGCTGATCACCACACGCAAGGCGATGATCAACCTGCTGCTCGCGGTCTACGCCTCGACGCTGTTCCCGCTCGGCTACACCGCCGCTGACGTTCCTCGTCGAGCCACCCGCCGTCGGAGGTCAAGGGCAGCTACACCCGGATCTCCGGAACCCTAGGCCAGGCAACGACTTTCGCGTCGCTACCTGTCCTACGTGATCGTCTTCGGCGTCGCCGTCCTGCCCTACCTGAACAAGCGGGCCAAGCGGGCGATGGTCGTCTGCCTCGGCCTGTCCAGCGTGTTCCTGCTGCTGACCCTGACCCGCGGCGCGCTGATCGCCACGATCATCGGCGTCGTCCTCGTCTCGGTGATGCAGCGCAACAAGAAGGTGCTCGTCGCCCTCGCGATCGGCGGGCGTCCTGGCGGCCTTCCTGGTGCCCGGGTCTGGCCAGCCGGTTCGCCGTCGTCAGCGACACCACGCCGCGCGGCCGGCGCCGCGCCCACCGGCAACACGCTGCTGTGGCGGCTCAGCTACTGGGCCCAGGTCCTGCCGCTGGCCAACAAGAACCCGGTCACCGGGCATCGGCCTGGCCATGACGCAGTACAAGACCGACTCGGCGAAGCAGCCGCACAACGACTTCATCCGGGCCTACGTCGAGACCGGGATCCTCGGCTTCATCACCTACTGTCGCGTGGCTGATCGCCTCGTCGGTCTGGGCCGGCGGGCGGCCAAACGCGCGCCCCCGAAGTCGCTGGAGCGGGCGATCGCCGTCGGCTATCTCGGCTGCGCCGTCGCCTTCGTCCTGGAGAGCGCAGGGGCCAACGTCATGTCCAACGTGGTCTGCGTCTGGTACCTGATCGCCTTCGCCGGTGCGGCCGCCTTCATCTCCCGCACCTACGATCCCGCTCGCGGGCCGCTGAACCGGCCGGCCGAGCTGCCCGTCGGCGAGACCGTCACTGCGTAACACCCACCGTAAGATCCGAACCAGCACTACCCAGTAACAGGAGAAGAGAACGTGGAGATCGTTGACTACCTGCGCATCGCGCGCCGCCGGCTGTGGGTCCTGATCGGCATCCCGCTTGCGGCTGCCATCATCACGACCCTGTTCGTCTTCCTGTCGCCGGCGCAGTACACCGCAACGGCCACGGTCTCCGCGCCGGCGCTGGTCGGCGGGCAGCCGGGCAACCAGTTCAGCGGCTCGCAGGCCGTCGGGCAGTTCGCCTCGGCCTTCCAGTCGACCGCTCAGGGCCCGGCCATCCGGCAGTCGGTCAGCGCGGCCACCGGAGTGCCGCTCGGCCAAGATCCAGGGCGGCCTCACGGTCACCCAGGTCGGCGCCAGCAGCACGATGCAGCTGACCTACCAGAGCACCCAGCGCAAGGAGATCGTGCCGGTCCTCACGGCCATCACCAAGCAGACGCTCTCGAACCTGTTCAGCTCGCAGGTGACCCTGGCCCAGCAGCAGATCACCGACGCCAAGGCCGACCTGACCAAGGCCGACCAGACGATCGTCGGCCTGGGAGCAGACCAACAAGGTCGTCGACCCGCCGCAGATCTACCAGTCGATGGTCGACCACCTCAACACCCTGCGGTCGCAGCAGTCCGCGCTCCAGGCCAACGGCAAGCCGAGCGGCTCGGCCGCCCTGAGCGCTCAGATCGCCAGCACCCAGGCCGGCATGACCCGAAGTTCGCCCCGCTGCTCGCGGAGTACGACGTGCTGGCCTCGGCGCGTGACTCGGCCAGCGCGAGCATCAACACCGCCCAGAACAACCTGGTCACGGCCCGCTCGCAGCTCAACGCGGCGGACCCGAGCAAGGTCGCCTTCATCAGCGGCGAGCACACAGGTCAACGACGGCTCGGCCATCGCCGACCAAGGTGCTGCCGGTCACCGGTGCCGCGATCTTCGCGGCGGTCGCGCTGATCGCCATCCTCGAGCTCCTGGCCAGCGGCCGGGTCGCCCGCTCGGAGGAGCAGCAGCGTCAGGAGGAGGAGGTCGCCGAGGCGGACCGCGCCCGCGCCGCCAGCGGAGACCGACGAGGCCGACAAGGACGACGAGGCCCCGCAGAACGTGGTGGCGGACGAGGCCGAGGTGGCTGACCAGCCGGCCGAGGTCGAGGCAGTCGACGCGCCGGTCGAGGCCGACGAGCCGGCCGAGCCGGCCGAGCGAGACGCCCCGCCGGCCGCGCCGGACGCTGCGGAGACGCCGCGTGAGCTCGCCGACTCCCGGACCGAGGTCGTGGACGAGGCGGACCTCGAGGACCTCGTCGACGAGGACGACGAGGACGACGAGGAGACCGACGAGGACGACGAAGACGGTGCCGCGTCGACCAAGGACGACTCGTTCGCCTACCTCCTGAAGTAGGCCGTCGAGAGCCTGACGGGTGAGCGAGACACAGGAGTCACGACCGGCAACCGGTGACGGCAACCTCAAAGGGATGGCCCGCGGGGGCAGCCTCAACCTGGTCGGGGCGGTGCTCAACCAGCTGTCGCTGTTCGCGATCACCGCGGTCATCGCGCTGGCTCTCGGGACCCGGGCCGTCGGTCGCTATGGCGAGTGCTTCGCCCTGCTCTCCCTGCTGGGCTTGCTGTCGCTGTGCGGATTCCGTTCTGCGCTAACGCGTTTCGTCGCCATGCACCTGGCCGACAACGACGACTCCAAGCTCCGCGGCACGGTCCGGCTCGGCATGGGGCTGAGCATCGCGTCGGCCGCTGTGCTGGGTGTCGTCCTGGTCGTGGCCGCGTCGGCCGATCGCCGACGTCTTCCATGACCCGTCGCTGGTCACCGGCATCCGGCTGACCGGGCTCACCCTGCCGGCCTCGACGATCAGTGACGCGGCGCTCTCGGCGACGCAGGGCTGGCGCACCCAGCGGCCGTACACGTTCATCGGGCTGATCTTCGAACCGGTGCTGCGGCTCGCCCTGACCGCCTTGGCGCTGGCCTTCGGCTACGGCCTCACCGGTGCGTTCTGGGCCCTCGCGATCGCCGCCTGGGCGGCCGCCCTCCTGGCCCTGCGGGCGCTGCAGGTCCGGATGCGACGCGCGAGAGGGGCCCAACCGACGTACGGTCTGCGGGCGATCTTCAGCTTCTCGATGATCAGCTGGGTCTCGGCGCTCGCCTCGACCGGCCTGATCTGGGCCGACACGCTGCTGCTGGGCGCCCTGACCAACGCCGCCGACGTCGGTGTCTACAACGTGGCCACCCGGTTGGTGACCCTCGCCGTGTTCGTGATGCTGCCGATCAACGCGTCGTTCACCCCGCACATCGCGCATCTGCACCACACCGGCGAGACGCGCGAGCTGGCCCGGATGTACGCCGCGGCCACGAGCTGGATCGTGCGGCTCTCGCTGCCGGCGTTCGTCGCGCTGATCGTCTTCCCGCATGACCTGCTGCGGATCTTCGGCCACGGCTTCGCGGCCGGCGCCTCCGTCACCGTCATCCTGGCCGTCGGGCAGCTGGTGCGCGCCGCCACCGGCCCCTGCGGGACGTTGCTCAACATGTCCGGCCGGGTCGCCGTCAACATGGCCGACAACGTCGGTGTCCTGGCCCTCAACATCGTCCTCAACCTCGTCCTGATCCCGCCGTACGGGATCGTGGGATCGGCTGTGGCCTGGAGCATCTCGCTCGCACTGGTCAACCTGCTGCGGGTCTGGCAGGTGCACGCCATCGTGGGCGTCAACCCGCTCTCGGTGGAGTCGTTCAAGGGCCTCCTCGCCGCGATCGCCGCCGCGGCCGCAGGTGTTGCCGTCCTGCTCGCGCCGTGGTCGTGGTCGGTCGAGCTCGATGGTCGGCCTGGTCGCGATCTGCGCCGTCTACGTGGGCGTGAGCGCGCTGCTCGGGCTCAGCGCCAACGACCGGCTCGTGCTGCGCACCATCACGGGACGTGGCGACAAGCGACCCCGCGGCAACAGTGCGGTCACAACAGGTGGTACATCCGAGAAGCCCGCGTCCAGCGCACGGGATCGCATGATTCACTCGATGACATGAACGTAGGCAGGGGCCATCGCTCGATGACCAGCAGAACCCAACGGCGACCAGCCTTCCGACTGGCCGCTGTCTTCGCCCTGCTCGGTGTCGCGCTGGCCGGCTGCTCGGGGTCGCCGGGCAAGGACCGTGTGGCCACCCCCACGCTCTCGGTGACGCCGTCCACGACTCCGACCCAGCCGGCCGACGGCGCCAGCCCGCTCGGCGCCAAGTGGGACTGGCCCCGGGCCGGGCTCTACCAGAGCTACCTGCAGCAGGTCACTGGCACCCGCACGTTCTACGAGATGGTGTGGTGCGACCTGCAGTCCGGCGCGGGCAAGCCGGTCGACTGGACCAAGACCGACCAGATCGTGCAGCAGAGCAACGCTCTCGGCATCACGATGATGTTGAAGATCCGCGTCGGCCTGTGTTGGGCGACCGGCGGCACCGCACAGTTTACCCGCGGCAACAAAAACAAGACCGAGTCCGCGATGCCCAAGAACCTGGACCAGTACTCGCAGTTCGTGACGAGCGTGGTCCAGCGCTACAGCGCGATGGGGGTCAAGGAGTTCGCGATCGAGAACGAGATCAACTCGCGCAGCTACTGGGCCGGCTCCGTCGACGACTACCGCACGCTGGTGACCGCGGCGTCGAAGGCCATCCACACCGCGTCGCCGTCGGCCGAGGTCGTCGATGCTGGGATGAGCAGTACGACGTACGGCTATGGCATTGCCAACTCGCTGCTCAAGGCGGGCAAGGGCGCCGAGGCGGTGCAGGCCTACAGCGACTACTACGCAGCGCCGGATCGGGACCCGCGGCGACCAGCTCCCCGCGGTGTCGACACCGGCCCAGCTGCAGGGCGTGCTGGACTCCGACCAGGGCAAGCGCAACCTCGCCTACCTCGCGCTGATGACCTCAGCTCGCCACCGACAAGATCGTCGACGTGCGGCAGGTGCACTTCTACGAGCCGTGGACCAACGTCCCGCGGTTGCTGACCTATCTGAAGGCGAACACCCCGGCCTCGACCCCGATCGAGGCGTGGGAGGTCGGGCAGTTCTGGAAGGGCTCGGACGCCGAGGACACCGAGCGCAGCAACGAGATCGTCAAGTCGCTGACCCTGCTGCATCGGCGGCGGTCTGCGGGCCGCGATCTGGCTGCCGCTGGCGTTCAACCCGGGCGGGCGCAACGGCGACGAGCCGCGCTACGGGCTGCTCAACGCCGACGGCTCCGAGCGGGTCGCGGGGCAGATGATGGCCGCGATGGTCAAGGCCTCCCGCGGGGTTTCGGCGGTGCCGGTGACCGCGCACGGGTTGACCGGCGTCGCCTTCGACCACGGCAGCTCGGCCGACCTGTTCGTCTGGGCCTCCGGGACGACGGCGATGGTGACCCTCGGCTCCGGTGACTCGGTAGGCACCGTCGGCGGGCAGCTGACCGCGAAGACGGCCAAGTCGACCGTGCAGATCGGCAGCGCTCCGATGCAGATCACGGTGTCGACGGGACTCGACACCTTCCTGGGCGGTCAGTGATGACCGACGACCACCGCCTGATCTTCGTCGGCGGGCTGCACCGCAGCGGAACGACGCCACTGGCCCGGGCGCTCGCCGAGCATCCGCAGATCGCCGGCCTGGTCGGCAGCGGCGCCCGCGAGGACGAGGGCCAGCACCTGCAGCCGGTCTACCCGAAGGCCAAGGTCTATGGCGGCTCCGGCCGGTTCGCCCGTGACCCGCGGGCGCACCTGACCGAGGCCTCGCCGCTGGTGACGCCGGCGAACGCCGCCGCCATGCGGGCGGCCTGGGACCCGTACTGGGACCAGTCCCGGCCGTACCTGCTGGAGAAGTCGCCGCCCAACATGATCATGGGCCGGTTCCTGCAGGCCCTGTTCCCGACGTCGTCGATGATCGTCGTCGTACGGCACCCGGTCGTCGTCGCCCTGTCGAACAAGAAGTGGCGCAAGATGGTCTCGCGCAACCCGGGCAAGTACACGACGCTCAGCTCGCTGGTCGAGCACTGGCTGATCGCGCACCGGACCTTCCTCGCCGACGCGCCGCAGATCGAGCGACTGCACGTCCTGCGGTACGAGGACCTCGTGGCGGAGCCGGTCCGCGAGCTGGCCCGGATCCAGGAGTTCCTCGGGCTGGCCGAACCGGTCCCCGCGGGCAGCCTGCACCAGAGCGCCAGCCGGACCTACGAGGACTGGTGGGACGACCTGCGCTCGCCGCTGCGCCCCGGCGGCTGGCAGCGCCGGGCCATCGCCCGCAAGTACGGCGCCGAGATCCACCGCTTCGGCTACGACGTCGACGACCTGCACGCCCTCGGCCCCTGGCCCTCGACGCCGCAGTCCCCGCCGACTCCTAACCCCCCACGCCCCCGCTTCTGCTTGGCCGTCAGGTCCGGGTTTGGCCGTCGACTCCGGAGTATTCGGGGCTGAAACGGGCCCGAAAACCCGGACTCGACCGCCAAACCCGGAGTCGACAGCCAAGCAAGTGCGGGGGGCGGGGGTCTAGCTGTAGTCGAGCTGCTTGAGGGTCTTGCGCTGGAAGACCCAGCAGAGCAGGCGCAGCAGCGGGTCCATCTCCTTCTTGAACGAGCCGACCCGCGAGCCGTAGATCGCCTGCTCCGGCTTGTCCCCGCGCCGCTCGGTGGACAGCGCGATGTACTTGTCCGGCACGTCGTGCTTCGCCTTGTTGTACTCGAGCACCGCCGGCTCCCACTCCTCGCCGAGGTAGTCGAACAGCGGCCGCAGCGCCTTCTCGGTGTCGTCGACGACCGCCTCGTAGCGCAGCTCGGTGTAGCGGTCCGGGGCGTCAGCGCGGCACCGGCGGTGCGAGCCATGTCGATGTAGCGCGACCACTTCACCGTCGCCTTGACCGCCGACCAGTAGCCGAACCGCTTGCGGTGGGACAGCGCGACGTCGCGACCGTCGCGGATCAGGTGGATGACCTGCGCGTCCGGGAACACCCGGGTGACGAAGTCGAGGTGCTTGGCGTAGATCGGCGTCTTGTCGGCCCAGCGCTGCTTGCCCTTGGACCGGGCGTAGTCGCCCTTCACGCTGTCGAAGAAGCCCCGATCCGCTCCAGCCACTCCTCCTGGGTGTAGCCGTACTGCGACAGCCGCTTCCAGTCCGGCCCGACGATCCGCTCGAGGTCGGCGAGGAACCGGGTCTCCGGCCCGCAGCTGATGTGCGAGTGGGATGTCGAGCACCAGGCGGAGCAGGGTGGTGCCCGAGCGCTGGCAGCCGACGATGAAGATCGGCCGGGGCATCCGCGGGCTCGGCTCGGCGGTCGTGTCAGTCATGACGGTGCCGGCTCAGTTCTGTTGTGGTCGTGAGTGGGTCGGACGTGGATCGGTGGTTCTGGGCCTTTCGGCGGGCCGCGTCGAGCGCGTCGCCCCATCGCCTCGGCCAGCTCGCGCACGCGAGGGTCGATGTCGAGCGGACGGCGGGCGTGCGAGGAGCGCACCTCGACGTGGTTCCACAGGGCGGGCCGGCACGGGAAGTCGATGAAGCCGCAGAGCCGCTCCATGTGCGCCTTCGGGTCGGCCACGAGCTCGTCGTAGGAGAACAGCATGACGTCCGGCCGGTCGACCAGGCCGAGCTCGAAGTAGAGCCCGTTGCGGATGACCCAGAACAGCGCGGCCGCGGTGTCCAGCGACATGCAGGTCGGCGACGTCCGGGTCGTAGTCGAAGGACGCCGCCAGCGCGACCGCCTCCGGGCCGAGCCGCTCGCCCTGCCAGATCGACTCGCCCGTGCCGGCCGCGATCTGGCGCAGCGCGCGCAGGTTGGCGTCGCCGAACTTGGAGACCTCCGACCGGGCCCGGTCGTCGACGTCGCGGTAGACCCAGATGGCCCGGCCCGGCGCCAGGCCGGGCAGGTCGAGCAGGTCGGCCACCCGCTGGGAGTCACAGATCGGCTTGACCAGCACGATGGCGTGCCGGCTGCGCAGCACCGTCTTGCGCAGCACCTCCGGCCCACGCAGCCGGTAGCGGAAGAACACCGTCTTGTCGTTCTCGCCGCGCACCTCGATCTCGGGCGCCGCGTCGAGCCCGCGCAGCAGCATGTTGGTGCCGGAGCGCTGCAGGCCGACGACGTAGACCGGCATCGCCGACCCGGCCGGGCGCTTGTTGGCCCGCCGCCAGCGGGCCTTGGACCAGGCCGTGCGCGATCCGCTCGCGCGGGTCGAGCCGGTCCTCCTCGATCAGCCGGCGGATGCCCTCGGTCCGGGCCCACTGAGCGTGCTTGCGGATCTGCCGGCCGATGAACTGCGCCCGGGTCAGCTCGGAGCTGGCCTTCGCAGTCGTTCGGGTTCCACGAGCTGGCTCGCCGGCGAGAGGCCGAGGTGCCGGGCCGCGACCGCTGCGACCTCCGCCGCAGCGACCGGGTCCCGACCCCGCAGGTCGGCCACCAGCGCGTCCAGGTCGCCGGTCGGCGCCGCCTCGATAGCCGGCCGCGAGGTAGCGCACGTAGTCCTCCCGGCTGATCCCGAGCGCCGGCACGAGGATCGCGGTGTTGTCGATCAGGTAGGGCCGGGGCCGCCAGTCGACCAGGCACATCGCCGGCTCGAGCTGGCAGCCCGGCGGAGAGCAGCAGCGCGGTACGGTGGCCGCCGTCGCCCGACGTGCAGCCGGCCCTGGATCTGCAGGCCGGTGTCCGAGGCGAGCGCGGTCTTGGTGCCGCGCAGCACGATCGGGTGGGCCGGGTCGAAGCCGCGCGCCCGGAACGAGCGGTGCAGCCGCACCGAGTCGCCGACCCGCTCACGGAACGACGCCGCCAGCTGGGCCGGGTCCTTGCCGACCCAGGGGAAGAACCGCGGGATCGCGACCGTCTCCCACCAGATCTGGTACGCCGAACCCTGCGCGGCCTCGAGGACCAGGTCGAGGTCCTCGTAGGCGTCCTCGCCGATCTCGCCGACCAGGTCGAAGAACTGGGCCCGGACCAGCACGTCATAGCGCAGCGGGCTGATCAGCTGGGCGATGTCGATGGGCTGCTCGGGCCGGGTCTTCGGCCGCCAGGTCGCCGCGCGGCGTACGGTTCGCCGGGCAGTGGCGATGGGAGAGCGCTTCACCCGCCAAGTGTGCCCGACCGCGCGGGACCGTTGGACGGGTTCAGCGCGATTGCGACCAGACGGGCGTCAGCCCTTCATCTTGGTGGCGTACGAGGCCAGGGTCGCGACCGGCCAGGAGGTGTAGCCGGTGGGCAGCTCGACCGAGCTGGCCCCGACGCTGGCCGCCCAGGCGAGCACCGTGGTGTAGCTGCCGATCTTGGCCGCCGTCGCGGTCTGGAAGTCGAACGCACCACCGAGGCCTGCATGTGCTTGTACATCACGCCGTACTGGCTGTCGGTGATCCGGCTGCTGGAGAGCGAGAAGTTGGACAGCAGGCAGTTGGCGCCCAGGACCTGGCGGCAGTAGTCCATCTGGGACAGCGTGTAGGCCAGGTCCTGCTTGGTCGAGCCGTCCGGCTGGATCGCCTGGTAGGGGTTGAACGCCACCTCGGACAGGGTGTGCTGTCCAGACCTTGTGGGCCTGGATCTGGGCGGCGTGGCACTCGTCGTCCTTGGCCCGGGTGAAGCCGCCCGCGCAGCAGCGCCGCGGCGTTGCGCGGGTCCTTGGTGTTGCGCAGGTAGGTCTCGTTGAAGATCGTGCCGCACTGGGTCACCGTGGTCTCGCGGACCTGGGGCACACCGTCGTACGCCGCGGCCAGCTTGGTCTGCAGGTCGGCGTAGCCGCGGCCGTAACTTCGCGGTCCAGAAGTGGCCGACGGTGCCGGCGACCGTGCCGGCGTGGGCCACCGTCGCGGGCGTGTAGTAGAAGGTGATCGGCGGCGCCGTCGAGGTTCTTGGCCCAGGTCGGGGCGTCGATGCCGGCGGCCACCCGGAGCTTGAGGGCCATGCCGTTGGTCTTGGCCAGCGCGATGGCGTTGTCGATCGCGTTGGGGTGCACGATCGGGCCGCCCTGGACCGGCTGGACCGACGCCCAGGTGGTGTCGACGACGAACGAACGGACGGCCGGCGCGTACGACGACGGGCGGGGCGTGGTGCCGGTCGACCAGGCCGACGACGGGCGCCTTGAGACCGGCTCGCGCCGGGGGGTGTCGGTGCGGCGTGGCGCCTCGGGCTGGGGCTTGTGCACGACCGAGGCTGTTGCCGCTGGCCTGGCCGGGCCGGGACGCCGCGCGGTCGCGGCGGGCGCCGATGTGCGGGCCGGCCAGGGAGCCGGTCGCGAGCGCCGGCTGGTGCAGGGCGGTGGCCGGGCGGGCGTTGAGGGCGGCGACGGCGGTCGAGCCGGCGACGAGGGTCGACGGTTGCCGCGAGGGCGGCGGCAACAGAGACGCGCTTGCCGAGCGGGGTGAGCGAGCGGCGGTGGCGCAGCCGGCCGATCGGGGCGACGCCGTGGGCGGAGCGGGGGCGCGGTGGGCGCCGCCGGGTACATGTTCTGGAAGGCCGGGTGAGCCGGTCGCTGCGGCCTGCCGCAGTGGATCGCATGAGCAAGATATCGGGCGCCCTAGCGCAGGGCTTGACGCCGGTGACTAGTTATTTGTGGCCATCACCCGGATGGCCTAATCAGGCGCACTCGGGTGGCGGCCGGGAGATTCGCCCGTGCGGCGGACCGCCCCTGTGGTGCAATCAGTGCAGGGCCCTGCTGGCAGCTGCGGGGCCCGTCGTGTTCCCTCGCCACGACCCGCGAGCCCTGGAGATCACTGCGCATGCGCGTGCTGCACGTCAACAAGTTCCTGTACCGCCGCGGCGGGGCCGAGGGCTACATGCTCGACCTGGCCGGCCTGCAGCGCGGACCAGGGGCACGAGGTCGCGCTTCTTCGGGATGCAGCACCCGGACAACGACCAGCCGCAGCCGTTCGAGCGCTGGTTCCCCAGCTAGGTCGAGCTGGAGTCGGCGCCCGGAGGGCGTCAAGGGCAAGGCGGCCGCCGCCGCCCGGATGATCTGGTCGACGTCGGCCCGGCGCGGGATGGCGCACGTGCTCGAGGAGTTCCGGCCGGACATCGTGCACTGCCACAACATCTACCACCAGCTCTCGCCGTCGATGCTCGAGCCGATCCGCAAGGCCGGCGTCCCGTGCGTCATGACGCTGCACGACTACAAGCTGGCCTGCCCGAGCTACCAGCTGCTCGACCACGGCGACGCTCTGCCAGGCCTGCGTGACCGGAGGCTCGGTCACCCGCCTGGCTCAGCCCGATGACCGCCGCCCGCCGCCGCTGCAAGGACGGCAGCCTCGGCTCAGCGCCCTGCTCGCCGTCGAGACCACGCTGCACCGGGCGGTGCGGGCCTACTCCCCCGTCGACGTCTTCATCAGCCCGAGCCGCTTCCTGGCCGACGTGATGACCCGGGCCGGCGTCTTCCCGGAGCGGATGCGCGTGGTCAACCACTTCGTCGACGTCGACACCACGCCGGTCAAGGAGTCCGCCGGCGGTGACCTGGTCTTCGCCGGCCGGCTCTCCCGCGAGAAGGGCGTCGACGTCCTGATCGACGCGGTCGGGGCGATGCAGTCCGGACGGCCGCCTGGACATCGCCGGCGACGGGCCGCTGCGGGCCGAGCTGGAGGCCCAGGCCGAGCGGGTCGCGCCGGGCCGGGTGCGGTTCCACGGCCGGCTGGCCAAGCCCGAGCTGCAGCAGCTGGTGCGCGGATCGGTGGCTTCCGTCGTACCGTCCCGTTGGCACGAGAACCAGCCGCTCACGATCCTCGAGTCGTTCGGCGCCGCCGTGCCGGTGATCGCCACCGACCTCGGCGGGCTGCCGGAGCTGGTCCGCGACGGGGTCGACGGGCTGGTCGTGGCGCACGAGCAGCCGGCCGCGCTCGCCGCGGCGATGGACGCGCTGTACGCCGACCCTGACCGCGCGCTGCGCGATGGGTGCGGCGGCGCGGGACCGGGTGCTGGCCGAATTCTCGACGCGGGCCCACCTCGAGCGGCTCGGCGCGGCGTACGACGCGGCGACCGCGCACCGCCGGAGCGCCGCATGAGCGGCGCCGGAGCCGCGAGGCGCCGGGTCAAGGTGCTCTACTTCGCCGGCAGCGGGCGCAGCGGCACCACCATCATCAACAACATCATCGGCCAGCTCGACGGCGCGTTCGCCGCGGGCGAGCTGCGCTTCCTGTGGGACCGCGGCGTCGTCGAGAACCGGCTGTGCGGCTGCGGCCGGCCGTTCCACGACTGCCCGACCTGGACGACGGTCATGAAGACCGCGTTCCCCGGCGGGGCCCGGACGGCCTGGGCGGCGAGGCACCGGACCCGCACGCGATCGCCGGGCGGCTGATCTCGCGGCTCCGCCTGCGCCAGCTGCCGCCATGATCTGGCCCGCAAGGTGATCGGCCGCCGGGCTGCGGCGAGCGCACCCGGACGACGAGGCGATCGAGCGGATGTACGCCGCGACCGCGCCGTGCACCGGGTCCGAGGTCATCCTCGACTCGTCCAAGCTGCCGGGCTACGGCCTGCTGCTCGCCGACCTGCCGGGCATCGACCTCTACGTGCTGCACATCATGCGCGACCCGCGGGCCGTGACCTTCTCCTGGCGCCGGACCAAGCTGACCCACGACGGCGTCGGCGACGACGACGTCATGCAGCGGCTGGCCGTGTGGAAGGTGCCGCTCGTCTGGCTGGCCGAGAACGCGGCGACCGCGCTGCTGTGGGCCCGCAAGCGGGACCGGTACATCCGGGTCCCCTACGAGGAGTTCGTGGCGCGGCCGCAGGAGTCGATGGCAGCCGTCGCCCGGCTGGTCGGGCTCGACCCGGCGGGCCTGCCCTTCGAGACGCCGACGACCGTCCGGCTGGCGCCCACGCACTCGGTGGCCGGCAACCCGAACCGCCACGACAGCGGCACCATCACCCTGCGGCACGACCTGGAGTGGGTCACCGCGATGCCGGCGCGGGAGAAGGCCGTCGTGACGGCACTGGCCGCACCCGGCCTGCTCGCCTTCGGCTACGGCCTCAGCCAACCGAATTCGGGCCCCTACCCGCCCAGTTAGGTGGGTCAGTAGGGGCCCGAACTCGAGCGAAGGCTAGGTCGCCTCGCTGATCATGCCGGCGGCCACGGTCCGGTTGGTGGCCTCGTCGACGAGGACGAACCCGCCGGTGGTCCGGTTGCGCGAGTACTCGTCCGCCATCAGCGGCACCGTCGTGCGCAGCGTGACCCGGCCGATCTCGTTGAGCCGCAACGACGTTGCCTCCTCGTCGCGGTGCAGCGAGTTGACGTCGAGCCGGTAGTGCAGGTTCTTGACGACCGTGCGGGCCGACCGGGTGGTGTGCTTGATGGTGTACTTCCGGCCCTGCTCGAGGGCCTGCGACTCGTCCATCCAGCAGATCATCGCGTCGATGTCCTGGGCGACATTGGGCGCGTTGTTCGGCCGGCAGATCATGTCGCCGCGCGAGACGTCGATCTGGTCCTCGAGCCGGATGGTCACCGACATCGGCGGGAAGGCCTCGTCGACCTCACCGTCGGCCGTCTCGACCGAGGCGATCTTGGAGGTGAAGCCCGAGGGCAGCACCATGACGTCGTCGCCCTTCTTGAGGACGCCGCCGGCGACCTGCCCGGCGTAGCCGCGGTAGTCGTGCCACTCGTCCGACTGCGGCCGGATGACGTACTGCACCGGGAACCGGACGTCGATCAGGTTGCGGTCGCTGGCCACGTGGACGTTCTCCAGGTGGTGCAGCAGGCTCGGCCCGTCGTACCAGGGCATGTTCTCCGAGCGGTGCACGACGTTGTCGCCCTTGAGGGCGGAGACCGGGATGACCGCGAGGTCGGGGATCCGCAGCTTGGTCGCGAACGCCTTGAACTCGTCGACGATCTTGTTGTAGATCTGCTCGTCGTAGTCGACCAGGTCCATCTTGTTGATGCACAGCACCAGGTGCGGCACCTCGAGCAGTGTCGCCAGGAAGGAGTGCCGGCGGCTCTGCTCGATGATCCCCTTGCGGGCGTCGACCAGGACGAGGGCGAGGTCGGCCGTGGACGCACCGGTCACCATGTTGCGGGTGTACTGGATGTGCCCGGGGGTGTCGGCGATGATGAACTTGCGCTTGGGAGTAGCGAAGTAGCGGTAGGCAACGTCGATCGTGATGCCCTGCTCCCGCTCCGCGCGCAGGCCGTCGGTCAGCAGGGCGAGGTTGACGTAGTCGTCACCACGGTCCTTGCTGGCCCGCTCGACGGACTCGATCTGGTCCTCGAACACGGTCTTGGTGTCATACAGCAGCCGCCCGATGAGCGTGCTCTTGCCGTCGTCGACGGAGCCGGCGGTGGCGAACCTGAGAATGTCCACGATTTAGAAATACCCCTCGCGCTTGCGATCTTCCATGGCGGCTTCGCTGAACTTGTCGTCACCTCGGGTGGCGCCGCGCTCGGTGACCCGAGTCGCGGCGACCTCCTCGATGACCTTCTCGACCGTGTCGGCGTCGGAGAGCACGGCGGCGGTCAGGCTCGCGTCGCCGACAGTGCGGTAGCGCACCCGGCCGTGAAGAGCTGCTCGCCCGGCTTGGGCGCGGCAGAACTCGTTGTTGGCGAACAGCATCCCGCCGCGGTCGAAGACCTCACGGTCGTGGGCGTAGTAGATCGACGGGAGCTCGATCTACTCGTCCTCGATGTACTCCCAGATGTCCAGCTCGGTCCAGTTCGACAACGGGAAGACCCGGATGCTCTCGCCCAGGTGGATCTTGCCGTTGTAGATGTTCCAGAGCTCGGGCCGCTGGTTCTTGGGGTCCCACTGGCCGAACTCGTCACGGAAGGAGTAGATCCGCTCCTTGGCCCGGGCCTTGTCCTCGTCGCGGCGCGCGCCGCCGAAAACCGCTGTGAACCGGTGCTTTTCGAGAGCATCGAGCAGGACCGGCGTCTGGATCCGGTTGCGGGTGCCGTCGGGCAGCTCGCGCACGAACCCGCGCTCGATGGCGTCCTGGACGCTGGCCACGATCAGCTGGATGCCGAGCTCCTTGGTCCGCTTGTCGCGGTAGGCCAGCACCTCAGGGAAGTTGTGCCCGGTGTCCACGTGCATGATCGGGAACGGGATCTTGGCCGGGTAGAACGCCTTCTCGGCCAGCCGCAGCATCACGATCGAGTCCTTGCCGCCGGAGAAGAGCAGGACCGGCCGCTCGAACTCCGCCGCAACCTCGCGGATGATGTGGATTGCCTCGGCTTCGAGCGTCTGCAGCTGCGTGAGCTGGTAACGAGACAGCTCGGTCATCGGGGGGACACCTCTTCGAGGTTGAGAGCGGACACGGTTTCGAGGATGCGCTGCGCGACTTCGGGCAGCGCGACGATCAGGTCGGGCAGGAGCGGGTCGGGCTGGTTGTAGCGCAGTGGGCTGCCGTCGATCCGGCTGGTGAACAGGCCCGCGGCTCGCGCCACGGCGACCGGGGCCGCCGAGTCCCACTCGTACTGCCCGCCGGCGTGGACATAGGCGTCGACCTGACCGCGCAGTACGGCGATGGCCTTGACCCCGGCCGAGCCCATCGGGACCAGCTCGGCGTCGAGCACCTCGGCGAGCGCGGTGACGAAGGCGGGCGGGCGGGTGCGGCTGACCGCCAAGCGGATCCGGTCGGCCGGGGCCGGCCGGGGCAGCGGGTCGGCGGTGCCCAGTGTCAGGTCCTCACCGGGGATGGCGACGGCGCCGGCGGCCAGCTCGCCGTCGACCCAGAGGGCGACGTGGACGGCCCAGTCCGCCCGCCCTTCGGCGTACTCCCGGGTGCCGTCGAGCGGGTCGATGATCCACACCCGCGAGGCCGACAGGCGGGCCGCGCTGTCCTTCGCCTCCTCGCTCAGCACCGCGTCGTCCGGGCCGCTCCTCGTGCAGGCGGCGGGCCAGCAACTCCTGCGAGGCAGCGTCGCCACGGTCCTTGAGCTCGGCGAACGGCAGGTCACTCGAAGCGCCGTACGGCGAGCAGAACACGCCCCGCCTCGGTCGCCAGCTGAGCCGCCAGCGCGTCGTCGGATGCGGATGCCATCACGGAAGTATGTCAGTGCGTAGAGTCAAGATTAGGGTCCTCAGGGGATCGGGCGAAGTTGTGGTTCAAGCCCCGTGCAGAGGCTCTTTTTGTGCTACGGACAGCAGTCGAACCACGGGCAACCGACAGGAGTTACGGTACGCGACCAGCCCATCACCGGGGGGCCGATTGGCGGATTCGCCGGGTCCCGCCCCGGCAGCCGTAACCTGTGATCGGCCGTTCCCCGGTTGGTCTGCTGGCAGGGCCCGCCTGACTTTGAATCAGGATTAGCGACGATGGTTCGATT
This sequence comes from uncultured Actinomycetota bacterium, assembly GCA_963794535.1. Classification (GTDB taxonomy): domain Bacteria; phylum Actinomycetota; class Actinomycetes; order Actinomycetales; family CAVURS01; genus CAVURS01. The sequence continues at coordinate 84,593 of CAWCEI010000009.1, read as the reverse complement.
CCATCCCGGGGAGCCAGAGGTCTGACCGGCCGGTTCACGTCCCGGCCACTCGACGGGCCTAGACAGTGGCCCCCGTGGTGGGACATGGTGAAATCCGGCGCGGTGCCCTGCTCCCAGCCAGGTCGCGCGCAGCGTCGTACTCCCGGGTGAGGAGTGTCGGTTGCCCAACCCGCCTGCCCAGGTCGACGTCTCCGTGCTGCGCCCGGACGACCTGCTCAACCTCGAGATCGCCGGCGTCAACCTCCGCCTCGACCAGGCCGACCCCAAGGCGCCGGCCCTGGTCGTCGATGACCCGGCCCAGCCGGCCCTGCTGGTCGTCACCTTCCCCCCGCAGACGATCTTCGAGGAGGCCTTCTTCGACTCGACGCCGAACCCGCCCCCGCAGACGCCCCGAGCAGGACCCGCACCGGCACCGACGCACCAGCCGCGATCCCGACCCCACCAGGCCCGAAGACACCGTCGAACGCCGGCTCGGTGCAGTTCCGGCTCGGCGGCCCGACCCGGCTGGTCTTCACGGTGCCGGCCGATGCCCGGATCCCCTACACGGTCGCCGGCCTGCTCGACTGGTCGACCTTCGAGCTGGCGGTCTCGCCGATCGCGGACGTGCCCGGCCGGCGCGACTCCGGCCACCGAGCCTGCCGATCCGGGAGCCGGCGGCCACCGAGACCACCCTGCAGCTGCCGTTCCGGCTGCACCTGTCCCCGACCCACGACGCCGCCTGGCAGCACGACCCGGACGCCCGTCGAGCCACGGCGGCCGGGTCGAGCTCTGGCACACCCGGCTGGCCACCCGCGACGCGGACGGCGCAGCCCAGCCGCTGAGCGCCGACAACCAGATCGGCCTGCGGGCGATCTGGTCGCCGGACTACCAGCCGGGCGGCCCGGTCCCGTCCCCCGGGCCGACTCAGGCCTGTCGCCGCTGCCGACGATCGCGCCGATGGACATCGCCGACCGGCACCAGATCGTCGTCCTGACCGCCGCGTTCGACGGGTACGCCGTGAGCTCCTACCGGCGGTTCGTGCCGACGCCGATCGAGGCGACGATGCTGATGCTGTCGCCGCTCGGGGGCTGGCTGCGTTCGGCCGGGGTCTGGGACCCGCCGACCAGGATCCGGCCGCGGATCCGCACCGGTCCCGATCGGCATCGACCACATCCTGACCGGACTGCGAGATCGCGTGTCCGGGCCCGCGACGACGGCCGCCAGGCCGAGCAGGCGGCGCACGCCCTCGCGCCCGGGCCCGGACGCGCAACGTGCGTGGCGATCGACGAGCTCCGGGCCGTGCATCGACCCGGAGCGGATCGCGCTGCACCTCTACGACCTCGACCCGAAGGGCAAGCTCGACCTCTCGCAGTGGACGCACATCGCCGCCCAGGGCCGCGACCACTACGTCCGGCTGGTCTACGAGGGCCGGCTCAAGGACCTCGGCCACCGCGCCTCGCTGGTCAAGGTGACCGAGCGACGGTTCGAGAAGTCGCCGAGCGGCGCCCCGGTCGCCTACCTGCGCCAGTACATGTACGTCGTCGTCAAGGAGCCGGAGAAGTACTACCCCGACGAGGGATTGGCCAACGGCGGCCGCGGCATGCCGCTGCGCCGGGTCCGGCTGACCACGCTGGTGACGCCCGCACATCGACTATCCCGTACGAGCCGCGCCGTACGACGGGCCCCGGCCGTCACCGACCGGTCGTTCTGGGTCATGGTCAACAATCAGGACTTCCTGTTCCACGGCTACGCCGAGGACGTCGCGGGCAACCGGGTCGACTTCCAGAAGCCCTCATCTTCGTGCCGAACAGCGAGACCGACTTCGCCGCCATCGACACCGCGATCGCGTCCGAACCGGGCCCGGATCCGGGCCTCGGTCCCGGGCCAGAAGGTCACCTTCGCCGAGCGGCTGCCGGACGGGGACCCCGGCGGCCGGCAAGGACAACACCAGCCTTGTCACGGAGACGATCTACCTCGAGAACGAGGGCCCGAGCGGCGATGCGTTCTTCAAGCCGCGGATCTTCGCGGCCGACGTGCACCTGCCCGCGGTCGAGGCGCTGACCGGGTCGACCCCGCCGACGTCGATCCGGTTCACCGCGGACTACCTGGCCAAGGGCTTCGGCGACGCGGCGAACCAGACCGGCGCCTTCGCCGAGATCGTCTCGCACAACGCGGCACGTGTCCGGCGCCGCTGTCCACGGCCAGCTGGGCTCGGCGTTCAACGCCGCCCAGGCCGGCGGCTTCTCGACGCCGACCCTCGACATCGTCTGCCTCACCCGCGGCGCCGGGCCGCTCGGCGGCAAGCTCGCCGACGCGATGTCCAACACCTTCGACCCCAAGCAGGTGTTCACAGCCCGGGCTGGCAACGCTGTTCGGCGCGTTCGACCTCGCCGACCTGCTGCCCGGCGGGGCAGCGTCGACGACCACGCGCCCAAGATGCAGGTGCACCGCGAGGGCACGCAAGATCGTCACCGATCTCGACTGGCAGTCGCCGATCGACCAGACCGTTCTCGGCCGGGATCATCGACTTCGTCCCGCGCGGCAACCCGACGGCGCTGCACGTGCACGCCGTCATCACCAAGGACCTGGCCGGCGGCGCGGGCACCTTCGCCCTCGACGGGGCCCTCAACGACTTCTCGATCGTCTTCCTGGCCTCGCTGGAGATCAAGTTCACGGCGTTCACCTTCTCCTCGCGCACGGCAGCAAGACCGACGTCAACGTCCACCTCGACGACGCCTCACCGGTCGTGTTCGAGGGCGACCTGTCGTTCGTCGAGGGGCTGCGCCAGATCATCCCGCCGGGGTCTTCGGCGACGGCGTCAGCATCGACCTGATCCAGAACCCGCTCGGCGTCAAGGCCGGGCTGAGCATCGGCCTGCCCCCGGCGACCGTAGGTGTCTTCGCGCTCAAGAACATCGCCTTCTCGGCCGGGCTGACGGTCCCGTTCCTCGACGGGAAGCCGGTGGTCGAGTTCGGTTTCGCCAGCCGGGACAAGCCGTTCCTGCTCGCGGTCATGATCTTCGGCGGCGGCGGCTTCTTCCACCTCGAGCTCGACACCGACGGCATGCGGCTGCTGGAGGCGGCCTTCGAGTTCGGCGCGACCGCGGCGCTGGACATCGGTGTGGCCAGCGGCGAAGTGCACATCATGGCCGGCATCTACTTCAAGATGGAGAAGAAGCAGCTCGGCCCGCCCAACGGCGAGCAGATGGTGTCCTCGCTCAGCGGCTACCTGCGCTGCGGCGGCTCGCTGTGCGTCCTCGGCATCGTCCGGGTCTCGGTCGAGTTCTACCTCTGCTTCACCTACTTCGTCGAGCCGCAGAAGGCCAAGGGCAGCGCCACGCTGACGGTCGAGATCTCGATCGCCTGCTTCAGCAAGTCGATCGAGCTGACCGTCGAGCGGTCCTTCGGCGGCGAGGGCGGCGACCCGACCTTCGCGCAGAGCATCGACCAGCCCGCCTGTGGGCCGACTACGCCGACGCGTTCGCCTAGGACAAGGACAGCAGCCATGGCCAACGAGCAGCTCATCATCTTCACGGCGGTGCCGCAGAACCTCGTGTTCGACCCGGAGCGATCAAGGTCTCGGTGCTCGTCTCGCCACGCCTGTCCGGCGACGACCACCTCGGCCCGTACGTCGACTGGCTGAACTGGACCCAGCGCCGCGTCGACGACGGCCTCACCCTGACCTTCGAGTGCGGCGGCAACACGCTCGACGTCGACGTCGACACCGAGCGGTCTGCGACCCGACCTCTGGGACGCGCTGTTCAACTCGGCACACGCTGGTCAACCCGTACGAGTTCGACGACTACTCCGACCGGTTCGTCTCCAGCTACGGCGTACGTACCGCGTTCGGCCTGCTCAAGGCGACCTACCAGAGCGTCGGCGCTCGAGTTCGCGCTGCCGACCGTCGACGGCGACCCGCGGGAGCGGGTCGCGCGCCGCCGCTCCCGGTTCGCGAGCTTCGTGAACGGCTTCGCCCTCGACTGGTCGGACGAGAAGGGCAGCCGGCTGCTCGCCGAGCAACGCCAGCGCGCAGTCCGGCTGCGCGGCCAGCTGGGCGCACTGACCCGGACGAGCGGCGCGGCCCTCGATGCTCGGTGCTCGACGACAGCGGGCTGATCGTGACCGGCGCGCTCGACCCGGAGTCGCCGGCGTTCAAGGCCGCGCAGCCAGAGCACGGTCGAGCAGTTCGGCGTCTTCAACCACGTGCCCCTCGGCGACAACGCCGATCAAGCCGCTCAAGCTGGACAAGAAGAAGGTGCTCGACTTCCACCAGGCGCTCAGCTCGCTCGGCGCCTACCCGGCCCTGCAACGCAAGCTGGGCCTGGTCTTCGACCTCGAGCTGCCGCTGGACTTCCTCGCGGCGACCAGCCTCACCGCACCGGGCGAGCTGCGGATCATTGCGGCCAGACGCGCCTGGCACGCCGACGCGGCAACAACGGTGCCGGCCACCAGTACGGCGTACGTGCACGTGAAGCTCGGCACGCAGCAGCTCTTCGCCGTGGCTCCGCGCTCGATGCTCGGCCACCCGACCGGCATCGACCCTGCTCGGGCTGCTCGACCTCGACAAGGGCTCGTTCGGGGTCGCCCAGGTCGACGTCGACGGCGCGATGCACAAGACCGTCATGCAGGCGGACAACGCGACCCAGCTGCCCGGGCAGTCGCCGCCGCAGCACCCGGAGGTCTTCGACCCGGCCACGACCCTGTCGTCACTTCGCTCCGGCGGTTTCTCGCTCTTCGCCGACGCCCGCGCGCTCACGATGCTCGACACGTTCACCCGGTCGAAGGACCTGAACGCCGACCTCGCGCCAGAACCAGCCACAGCAGTCCCCGTTCTGCGCCGAGGACCTGACCCGCGGCTTCCGGCTGGACATCTGGGACTCGGTCACCCGCGAGTGGCACTCGCTGCATCGCAAGAACACGGTCATCCACGTCGGCGAGGACAGCCTCGAGCTCACCGTCGACGACGAGGAGGGCTGGTTCCAGCCGGCCGCGACCCAGGCGCCGCCGAACGCGGACGGCAGCCACGCCACGACCGACCTCTACCTGCACGAGGCCATCGTCCGGTGGGCCGGCTGGAGCCTGAGCGCGGCCACCGTCGGCGAGCACCTCACCCGCGCAGCCGACCCCGCCATGCCGTGCCGGACCCGGCGAACCCCGACCCGGAGAACGAGGCCGTGACGCCGTTCAAGCGTCACCTCCGAGGCGACGCCACGTGAAGGCCAGCCTGCCGAGGCTGCGCTTCGGCGTCGGCTACCGGCTCCGGCTGCGCCAGGTGGACCTGACCGGCAACGGCCTCGAGCTCGACGACAAGGCGACCGACCTGCTGACGCCGGTCTTCAGCATGCCGCGGGGCACCGGGGTGATCCCGTACCTGCGGTTCGAGCCGATCGTCGCCCCGCGATCGTCGCGCGCGACGCGACCGCCCTGACCGGTGAAGGCTCCTCGAACGACCGGCTCGTGATCCGGACCTTCAACACCGACCCCTCGCTCGACGCTGCGGCCGCCGACCTGACCGGCTCCGAGCGGCACATCGCGCCGCCGGGCGCCCACGTCGAGTTCGCCGAGCGGCACGGGATGTTCGACGACGCCGGCCGGCCGGACTCGACCGCTCGCCGGCGATGTGGCAGCTCATCAGGGACCGGGACGAGGGCGCCTTCCACACCGAGGTGTTCGACGAGATCGTGATCGACGGCGAGAAGCAGAGCTATCCGGTCGAGGGCGGCGCGCAGATCGACCCGCTGCCCTACCTGCCGGACCCGCTGGCCCGGGCGGCGGCCTTCCGCAACCTGCCCGGGCACATCCGGCACCACGATCGGCCGGGTGGCGCCGGGCGCAGGTGCGCGCGAATCCCGTTGCCTACCAACCGATTCCGGATGCGCAGCCCCGCCCGGGCACCGCGACGATCGTCGAGTTCGGCGGCCGTTCGGACTGGCAGCAGGTCAAGCCGTTCCGGCTGGCGCTCGCCGACGGCTCGGCTGCGCCGACCTGGGACCCGGCCGCGGCCGCTGCTGACCGTGTCCCTGCCGAAGGGCAGCACCGCGTCGTACCGCTCAGCTCGGTCTGCGACGCCGAGGACCTCAAGCTGCTCGGCGTCTGGCAGTGGTTGCGCGAGTACCTCGAGTTCGTCGCGGTCGAACGACGTCAGCTCCGAGTTCTTCCAGAGCCCGGCCGCGAAGGACCGGATCGCGCACATCCTGCAGCTCGCGACCGAGGGCGGCCACGGCATGCTGACGCCGCCGCACCTGCTGACGTTCGTGCACGCCGTGCAGCAGCCCATCGGGCACCCGGCGTTCGAGCGGCTCACCGCCCAGCTCGGCCGCGACCGGGATGGCCGTGCAGACCCAGCCCGAGGACGAGCCGACGGCCGAGACCGAGCTCGACGTGCTCACCGCCTGGCGGGTGTTCGGGTCGACCGAGGCCTGGCTCGTCGGCGCGCTCTCCCGTCCACGGGGCGAGCACCGCGAAGGTCGACATCACGGCCACCTGGACCGACCCGCTCGACGACCCGACCCCCGACGCCGGTGGCGTCGTCACCGACCCGACCGAGCAGTCGTTCTCCGTCCACGTCGACGAGGTGCCGCTCGCCAGCCTGGCCGAGGGCGAGCTCACGGCGAACGGCGAGAGCCGCTACGTCGGCTACTACGACGCCGACCACGACCTCGTCTGCTTCGCGCCGAGCGGGACCAGTCTCGGCAACCGGCCCGAGGGCGGCACCGTCGGCGCCGACTCGATGCCGCGGCATCAGATCGGCGACACCCGGCACCACCTCGTGAGCTACCAGCCGGTCGCGACCTCGCGGTTCCGCGACTACTTCCCGGCCGAGGACGGCGGCGACCCGCGGGACTTCACCCGCGCCGGCCGGCCCGTGACGGTGCACGTGCCCGGCCTCGGCCCGCCCGGTCGCGCCCTCGATCCGCTACGTCTGCCCACCTTCGGCTGGGAGCGGGTCACCTCCGGCAACCAGGTGCGCAGTGTCCGCACCGGCGGCGGCCTGCGGGTCTACCTCGACCGGCCGTGGTGGTCGTCCGGCGTCGGGCGAGCTGCTCGGCGTGACCCTGAGCTTCAGCGGCGCGGCGCCGAGCCCGACCGCGAGGAGTGGAAGCCGTTCATCACCCAGTGGGGCCAGGACCCGATCTGGCTGACGGCCGCGCTGGCCGACTTCCCTGCGACGGACAACTTCCCGGACGCGACCGCGACCGAGTCGGGGCTGCCGCTGGACACCAGCCCGGCGGCGAGCGTCTACCTGGCCCCACGGCGGGTCGACGTGGCCGGTCACGAGGTGCACTTCGACCACGACCGCAACCTCTACTACTGCGACCTCACGGTCGACTGCCGCGAGGCGACCTATGCGCCGTTCATCCGCCTCGCCCTGGCCCGCTACCAGCCGCACGCGCTCGTCGCGGCCAAGCTGTCCCGCGTCGTGCTCGCCGACTTCGCCCAGCTCACGCCCGAGCGCGCCCTGATGGTGACGACGGACCCGTACGCGCCGGGGGCCGTCCGGGCGTGGTCTCCGGGCCGTCGCCCCGCGGACCGATGCCCGCACGTCGAGCCGGCCGGCGGCCTCGGCGCGGACCGCCCGACCCGGATCACGGTCAGCGTGCAGGTGCGCGACCCGGACCTCGAGAGCGACCTGGCCTGGTCGGCTGCCGCCGGCTTCGCGGTCACCCGGGCGGCCGGGGTCAGCGCCGACGATGCGGACTTCATCCTGTGGTCCGGTTCGGTCCGCTACACCGGCAAGGACCCGCTCGAGGCCGGCCGCTACCGGCTGCTGATCACCGAGGAGGAGCTGTACGAGGCCGACGGCGCCGGCGGGCGAGGCCTGGAGCTCGGCACCCGGCTGGTCTACGCCGAGACCGTCCCGCTCGACGAGTCGCTGCTGGCCGCCCCGACCTACCCGGCGAGCACGACGACGCTGGACTAGCGGATCAGCGGTTCACCGGGCCGGAACTGGCACCACCTACCCGCAGGTAGGCTGGCCGCGTGAGCGACCCCCGGCCGGCGGCCGTCGTCGTCCTCGCCGCTGGCGAAGGCACCCGCATGAAGTCGGCGACTCCCAAGGTCCTTCACCGCATCGGCGGGCGCAGCCTGATCGGGCACGCCCTCGCCGCCGCCCGGGCCGTCGACCCGCACCAGCTCGTCGTCGTCGTCCGGCATGGCCGGGACCAGGTCGCGGCCGAGGTGACCGGCTTCGACGCCGCGGCCGTCGTCGTCGACCAGGACGAGATCCCCGGCACCGGCCGGGCGGTCCAGTGCGCCCTCGACGCGATCCCGGACGCGGTGGGCACGGTCCTGGTGACGTACGGCGACGTGCCCCTGCTCGGCGGGGCCGCGCTGACCGGTCTGGTCGCGGACGCACACCGCGAGCGGCGCGGCGGTGACCGTCGTGACGGCCGTCGTCGAGGACGCCACGCGGCTACGGCCGGGTGCTGCGCGACGCCGACGGCGCCGTGACCGGGATCGTCGAGCACAAGGATGCGGACGAGGACCAGCGGGCCGGGCGCGAGATCAACTCCGGCATCTACGCCTTCGACGCCGAGCTGCTGCGCTCGGCCCTCGGCCGCGTCACGCGGGACAACGCGCAGGGCGAGCTCTACCTCACCGACGTGGTCGCGGTGGCCCGCGCCGACGGCCGGCTGGTCGCGGCGCACGCCCTCGACGACGTCTGGCAGACCGAGGGCGTCAACGACCGGGCCCAGCTGGCCCGGCTCGGCGCCGAGCTCAACCGCCGGGTCCTCGACGGCTGGATGCGGGCCGGCGTGACGGTCGTCGACCCGGCGAGCACCTGGGTCGACGTCGACACCGAGCTGGCGCCGGACGTCACCCTGCTCCCCGGCACGCAGCTGCTCGGCGCGACCGTGGTGGCGGCGGGCGCGACGATCGGGCCGGACACCACCTTGACCGACGTCGAGGTCGGCGCCGGGTGCACCGTCGTACGGACTCATGGCTCGCTCTCGGTCCTCGGCGCGGGCGCCAGTGTCGGACCGTTCGCCTACCTGCGGCCGGGCACCTACCTGGGCGCCGACGGCAAGATCGGGACGTTCGTCGAGACCAAGAACGCCGAGATCGGCGCCGGGTCGAAGGTGCCGCACCTGACCTATGTCGGCGACGCGACGATCGGGGTCGGCTCCAACATCGGGGCCTCGTCGGTCTTCGTGAACTACGACGGCGTGGCCAAGCACCGGACCACCATCGGCGACCACTGCCGGACCGGCTCGGACACGATGTTCATTGCGCCGGTCACCGTCGGGGACGGGGCCTACACCGCCGCCGGCACGGTCGTCCGCAAGGATGTCCCCGCCGGCGCGCTCGCCCTCAACGTCGCGCCGCAGCGCAACCTCGAGGGCTGGGTGGCCCGGCGGCGACCGGGTACGGCGGCGGCTCAGGCCGCTGAGCAGGCAGAGCAGGCACAGCAGGCGGACCAGGCACAGCAGGCAGAGCAGGCCGAGCGCAAAGGGGAGGCACCGGGCCGCATGACCGGCATCACGACCACCGGCGAGAAGCGACTCGTCCTGATCTCCGGGCGGGGCTACCCGGAGCTGGCGGACGAGATCGCCCGCGAGCTGGGCATCGAGCTGGTGGCGACGACCGCCTTCGACTTCGCCAACGGGGAGATCTACGTCCGGTTCCAGGAGAGCCTGCGCGGCTGCGACGCGTTCGTCATCCAGAGCCACACGACGCCGATCAACCAGTGGATCATGGAGCAGCTGATCATGGTCGACGCGCTCAAGCGCGCCTCGGCCAAGCGGATCAGCGTGATCGCGCCGTTCTACGGCTACGCCCGGCAGGACAAGAAGCACCGGGGCCGCGAGCCGATCTCGGCCCGGCTGATGGCCGACTTCTTCAAGGTCGCCGGCGCCGACCGGCTGATGTGCGTCGACCTGCACGCGGCCCAGATCCAGGGCTACTTCGACGGGCCGGTCGACCACCTGTTCGCGACGCCCTTGCTCTCGGCGTACGTCGGGAAGCGGGTCGACCGCTCCAACCTGACCATCGTCTCGCCGGACGCCGGCCGGGTCCGCGTCGCCGACATGTGGTCGGACCGGCTGCGGGCTCCGCTGGCGATCATCCACAAGCGGCGCGACCCGGACATCGCCAACCAGGTCAAGGTGCACGAGGTCGTCGGTGACGTGGCCGGCCGGACCTGCGTGCTGGTCGACGACATGATCGACACGGCCGGCACGATCTGCCAGGCCGCGGACGCGCTCTTCGAGAAGGGCGCGCAGGACGTCATCGTCTGCGCGACCCACGCGGTGCTGTCCGGGCCGGCCGTCGACCGGCTCAAGAACAGCCGGATCTCCGAGGTCATCGTCACCAACACGCTGCCGATCGCCGAGGACCGGATGTTCGACAAGCTCACGGTGCTCTCGATCGCCCCGCTGCTGGCCCGGGCGATCCGCGAGGTCTTCGACGACGGCTCGGTGACCAGCCTCTTCGAGGGCCAGGCCTGACCCGGCGTACCCCGCCCGTCGTGCTCCCCCAAAGCCGGTTTACCCCCCGAAAGCCGGTTTTTGGGGCCTGAAACCGGCGTTGGAGCGGCTTTCGGGGGTAAAGCGGCACCGGACGAGCAGGCTAGACTTCGCGGGTCACCTCGGCGAGGGACGCCGTACGGCGTCCGTTATCGACGCGGTTGCCGCTCCGGGCCTGGCCCGACCAGTCGGCTCTCCGTACGGCGTCCCGCGTCGAGGTCACCTCCGCGATTGCGCCGAACCGGCAACGATCACCCCAGCCAGAGGAAACCATCACCATGCCCGAGACCAAGCTCACCGCCGAGACCCGTACGACGTTCGGCAAGGGTGCCGCCCGCCAGGTCCGCCGGGCCGGCCGGATCCCGGCCGTGATGTACGGCCACGGCACCGACCCCGTGCACATCACCCTCCCCGGGCACGCCACGATGCTCGCCCTCAAGGTGCAGAACGCCCTGCTGACCCTCGACGTCGAGGGCAACGACCAGCTGGCCCTGGTCAAGGACGTGCAGCGCGACGTCGTCCGCGGCGACATCGAGCACGTCGACCTGGTCGTCGTCCGTCGCGGCGAGAAGGTCACGGTCGAGGTCCGGGTGCACGTCGAGGGCGACGCGGCGCCGGACACGCTGGTCAACCTGGAGCAGCAGGCGATCGAGCTCGAGGTGCTCGCCACGAACATCCCCGAGCAGGTCATCGTCGACGTCGAGGGCCTGTCCGCCGGCACCCAGATCCACGCCTCGGACCTCAAGCTGCCCGAGGGCGCGACGCTCAGCGCCGACCCCGAGCTGCTCGTCGTCAACATCACCCAGGCCCAGTCCGCCGAGGCCCTCGAGGCCGAGCTGGCCGAGGCCGAGGCCGAGGTCGGGATCGAGCACGAGGAGCACACGCCGACCGAGGACGAGGCCGCCGCGGCTGGTGACGGCGACGGCGCATCGGCCGACGCCGAGGCGTGAGCGAGGGCGACCGCCCCTGGCTGGTCGTCGGGCTCGGCAACCCCGGGCCCGGCTACGCCGGCAACCGGCACAACGTCGGCGCGATGGTGCTGGACCTCCTGGCCGGCCGGGCCGGGGGCCGGTTCAAGGCCCATCGCTCCGGCGCGGCCGTGCTCGAGGGCCGGCTCGGCGGGCCGACCGGCGAGCGCGTCGTCCTGGTCCGCCCCACGGCGTACATGAACGAGAGCGGCGGGCAGGTCAACGCCGCCGCGCGCTTCTTCAAGGTCGAGCCGGACCGCCTGGTCGTCATCCACGACGAGCTGGACATCCCGTACGGCGACATCCGGCTCAAGCTGGGTGGCGGTGAGGGCGGCCACAACGGCCTGCGCTCGATCAGCCGCGCCCTCGGGACCAAGGACTACCTGCGGACCCGGGTCGGCATCGGCCGCCCGCCCGGCCGGATGGACCCGGCGGCGTTCGTCCTGAAGGACTTCGCGGCGGCCGAGCGGGCCGACCTGCCGGTGCTGGTCGAGGAGAGCGCCGACGCGGTGGAGCTGTTGCTGGCCCGTGGGCTGGAAGCCGCCCAGAACCTGGTGCATCCGCGCAGCCCCTGACTGGCCCCTAAGGGTCGGGCGGCATAGCCAACTCGCGCCGAAGCCAGGTATCAGGCAAAGGGTCTAGTCACTCCTGGTCACAGTGGACGACCGGTCGTGACCCATCCGGGCCCAATTGCTTCGGAAGGGTCAACCAGGGGTTACAAGTTCGCGCAATCACCCCTCAGCGTCTTCCCAAGTTCGCTACTTTCCGTTGTGACGCCAGGGCTCGGGACCTGGGTGTCACAAGTCAACAATCGAGATCGCGTAGAGACAGGTGGGGAACCTTGTCGACGACAAGTGACGACACGCGCGCCACGACCCGAGCGGACGTTCCAGAGATCATGACCGGCACCCCCAGCTCAGGGACGACCGAGGCCGGCCCGGCCCACGCGGCGCACGTCCGGATCCCCACCCAGAACCCGGAGCGGGAGTCCAGCGAGCTCGAGCTGATCGACCTGAGCGAGCAGCTCGATGCCACCGAAGCGGACACCGCCGAGACCATCCGGCCCAGCGCCAGCCCCAGCACCGACCCCCGGCCCGGCGACGACCCGGACCGACGGCGCCGAGCGCCGCCGGTTCGCCGCCCCGACCCGGCACTCCTGGGCCGCCCAGCGCCCCTATGACCTGCGGGTCGAGAGCGACCTCGCCGACACCCCGCTCTTCGACCCGGTCGCCCGGGCTCAGCGGCGCCGGGCCGAGTGGGTGCGGCCCCTGGTCCGGCGCAGCGCGGTCGGCGACGGCCTGATCGCGGCCGGCGTTATGGGTGCGGCCGCCTTCTCGCTGCACGCGACCCGCTCCTCCTCCCTCTTCTTCGCCGCCGGCGCGGCCGCGGTCTGGGTGCTCGCCGTCCTGGTCAGCCGGGGCTACGAGGCGCGCCGGATGGGCGACGGGCCGGACGAGTTCCAGTCGCTGGTCCGCGCCGCCGTCGGCGTCGTGGCCGGCGATGGGCGTGTTCGCCTACTCCTTCCAGGTGCTGCTCCCCCGCCGCCTGGTCCTGATCGCCATCCCGCTGATCGCGCTGCTCTGCGTCGTCAACCGGCACCTGGCCCGCAAGGACCTGCACTCGCGCCGGTACGACGGCCAGGCCATGCGCCGCACCCTGATCGTCGGCGAGCCCACCGCCGTACGGGAGGTCGTCAACGACCTGGCCTCGGTCAAGCACCACGGCTACGAGATCGTCGGCGCCTGCGTGCCCGCGCCCGGCCCGGAGATCGCGGAGAACCTCGACCTCGGTGTCCTCGGCAGCGTCTCCGAGGTCCCCCAGGTCGTGGTGGACAACGACATCGACAGCGTCATCGTCGTCGGGGCCCAGCTCAGCGGCACGCCGCTGCGCCGGCTGTCCTGGGCGCTGGAGCAGACCGGCGCCGACCTCGTCGTCGCGCCCGGCCTGGTCGAGGTCACCGGACCCAACGTCACGCTGCGGCCCTCGGCCGGCCTGTCCCTGCTGCTCGTCGAGCCGCCGTCGTCGCGCATGGGCCGGATGCTGCTCAAGTCGATGATCGACCGGGCGATCGGGGTCTGCCTGCTGATCGTGGCCACCCCGGTCATCGCGGTGTCGGCCCTCCTGGTTCGTCTGACCAGCAAGGGCAAGGCGTTCTTCCCGCAGCACCGGGTCGGCCTCGACGGCAACACGTTCACCATGTACAAGCTGCGCTCGATGGTCGTGGACGCCGAGGCGCGCAAGGCCGAGCTGCTCGAGCAGACCGACCGCGACGGCCCGATGTTCAAGATGCACGCGGACCCGCGGGTCACCCGGGTCGGCAAGTTCCTGCGCCGCTACTCCCTCGACGAGCTGCCCCAGCTCTGGAACGTCGTCAAGGGCGACATGTCGCTGGTCGGTCCGCGCCCGCCGCTGCCGGCCGAGTACCGGGCCTACCACGACGCCGTGCACCGCCGGCTGCGGGTGCGCCCGGGCCTGACCGGCCTCTGGCAGGTCAGCGGCCGCGCCGACCTGACCTGGGAAGAGTCCGTGCGGCTGGACCTGCGCTACGTCGACAACTGGTCCATCGCGCTCGACCTGCAGATCCTGTGGAAGACCGCGAAGGCCGTCGTACGAGGCTCCGGAGCGTACTGACCCGAACGTGTGGTGGCAGACCTACGGTTGCGTAGGTTACGGTAGCGTAGCCTGATCGACGACGACCGGAAGGCCGCCCGCACATGACCCCTCCCCCCACGGCTACCGCCGCCCGCACCACCCTGAACCCGCGACCGGATTCGCTCAGCGAGGCCGACCTCGAAGCCCGCTCCAAAGCCACCGGCACGCTGGGCGGCGAGCGCAAGAAGACCTGGGAGCAGGTGGCCCTCGGGGCGTTCATCCTGGTGCCGTTCCTGGCCCTGGTCGCCGCCGTACCGGTCGCGTGGGGCTGGGGACTGGGCTGGCGCGACCTGGCCATCGCCTTCGTGATGTACGTCATCTCCGGCCACGGGGTCACCGTCGGCTTCCACCGCTACTTCACCCACGGCTCGTTCCGGGCCAACCGGGCGCTGCGGGTCGGGCTGGCCATCGCCGGCTCGCTGTCGATCGAGGGACCGGTCGTGCGCTGGGTGGCCGACCACCGCAAGCACCACGCGTTCAGCGACCGTGAGGGCGACCCGCACTCCCCCTGGCGGTACGGCGAGTCGGTCCTGGCCCTGACCAAGGGCCTGTGGTGGGCGCACATGGGCTGGCTGTTCGACGTCGAGCAGACCTCGCAGGTCAAGTACGCCCCGGACCTGCTCCGCGACCGGGACATCGTGCGGGTCAGCCGGGCGTTCCCGACGCTGGTCGCTCGTGTCGCTGCTCTTCCCGCCGCTGCTCGGTGGGCTCATCTCGTGGTCCTGGCAGGGCGCCGTGACGGCGTTCTTCTGGGGCTCGCTCGTGCGCGTGGCGCTGCTCCACCACGTCACCTGGTCGATCAACTCGATCTGCCACGCCATCGGCACCCGGCCGTTCAAGAGCCGTGACCGGTCTGGCAACGTGGCCTGGCTGGCCGTACTGTCGATGGGAGAGTCCTGGCACAACCTGCACCACGCTGATCCCACCTGCGCACGGCACGGCGTGCTGCGGGGACAGGTCGACTCGACGGCCCGCTTCATCTGGGTCTTCGAGAAGCTCGGCTGGGCCACCGACGTCCGGTGGCCCAAAGCGGACCGCCTGGCGGCCCGTCGATCGGAGGTTTCAGCATGAGCGCACCAACCGTCACCTCGCCGCAGCGCGAGATCGACCATGACCTGCAGACCCGCATGCTGCACGAGCTCGAGCCCGTCGTCGCCGGCGAGATCGACCGGCACATGGCCATCGCGCAGCACTGGAACCCGCACGACTACGTGCCGTGGAGCAAGGGCCGCGACTTCGCCTTCCTCGGCGGCGAGGACTGGGAGCCCGAGGACTCGCCGCTCGACCCGGTCGCCCAGGTCGCGATGGTCACCAACCTGCTGACCGAGGACAACCTCCCGTCGTACCACCGGGAGATCGCGACCCGGTTCGGGCGGGACGGCGCGTGGGGCACCTGGGTCGGTCGCTGGACCGCCGAGGAGGGCCGGCACGGCGTCGCGCTGCGCGACTACCTCGTCGTGACCCGCGGCGCCGACCCGGTCAAGCTCGAGCACCTGCGGATGGAGCACATGACCGCCGGCTATGACTCCGGCGAGAAGTCGATGCTGCAGACCGTCGCGTACGTGTCGTTCCAGGAGCTGGCGACCCGGGTGAGCCACCGGAACACCGGCAAGGCGACCGGTTGTCCGATGGCCGAGAAGCTGCTCGCCCGGATCTCGACGGACGAGAACCTGCACATGGTCTTCTATCGCAATCTCGTTGCGGCAGCGCTGGATCGGGCGCCGGACGCGACGATGGAGGCGATCCGCGACGAGGTCGTCGGGTTCACGATGCCGGGCGCCGGGATGACCGACTTCGCGCGCAACTCGGTGATCATGGCCAAGGCCGGGATCTACGACCTGCGGCTGCACCACGACGAGGTCATCATGCCGGT
The DNA here is from genome assembly GCA_963794535.1 of uncultured Actinomycetota bacterium. Classification (GTDB taxonomy): domain Bacteria; phylum Actinomycetota; class Actinomycetes; order Actinomycetales; family CAVURS01; genus CAVURS01. Next base: position 68,656 of record CAWCEI010000009.1, on the reverse strand, counting down.
CCTGAAGTTCTGGAAGATCTTCGACCGCACCGACTTCGGTCCTCGGGGCGAGCAGGCGCGCGAGGAGATGGCGACCTTCCTCGTCGGGCTCGACGCGCAGGCGACGCGGTTCGTCGAGCGGCGCGATGCGTCCCGAGCCCGGGCCGCCGCCAAGGCGGAGCGTTGACCGAGTCACATCGCTCCTCCCGGGCCCGGATGACGGGCAAGGAGCGACGCGAGCAGCTGCTCGCGGTTGGCCGAAAACTGTTCGCGGAGAAGGGTTTCGAGGCCACCAGCGTCGAGGAGATCGCGGCCACGGCCGAGGTGTCCAAGCCGGTGGTCTACGAGCACTTCGGTGGCAAGGAAGGGCTGTATGCGGTCGTTGTCGACCGCGAGATCCAGCACCTGCTGAGCCAGATCACTGGGGCGCTGGGCCAGGCGGCGCACCCGCGGGCCCTGCTCGAGCACGCCGCGCTGGCGTTGCTGGCCTACATCGAGGAGTCGACCGACGGCTTCCGGATCCTGGTGCGCGACTCCCCGGTCACCCAGTCGACCGGTGGCTTCGCCAGCCTGATCAACGACGTGGCCAGCCAGGTCGAGCACATCCTGGTGGCCGAGTTCAAGGCGCGCGGGCTCGACCCCAAGGCGGCGCCGCTCTACGCCCAGATGCTCGTCGGCATGGTGGCGCTGACCGGGCAGTCCTGGCTGGACACCCGCAAGCCCAAGCGTGACGAGGTCGCCGCGCACCTGGTCAACCTGGCCTGGAACGGCCTGGCCGGCCTCGAGGCCAAGCCCACCCTGACCACCATCCCCTGACCCCCCCATTTAGGTGCTCGCACGACGCTGGGGGTACGACGGTCAGCGGGTGAGGAGCTCGAGGCGGTTGCCGACGGGGTCGGCGGTGTGGAAGCGGCGTACGCCGGGGAGGTCGGTGCTCCAGACCACCTCGTGCCCGGCGGCCTCACACCGCCGAGCCAGCGCCTCCAGCGCGGCCGCATCGGCGACGGCGATGCCCGGGTGCGCCTTCCCGGCCGGCCGGAAGTCCGCCTCGACGCCGCAGTGGATCTCACAGCTCCCGGACCGGAACCACACCCCACCCCGCGCGGCCAGGGCCGCCGGTTTGGTCAGCTCGGTCATCCCGAGCACGCCGGCATAGAAGGCGCGCAGCGCGTCCTCCGCCCCCGGCGGACAGGCGACCTGCACGTGGTCCAGCCCGCTGATCATGCGGCGACCTTATGCGCCACGGCGAAGATCCGGCGGAACGGCAGCGGCGTCCCCCAGGGACGACGTGGGTACGCCGCGCGCAACAGCTCGCCGTACTCATCGAGGAACTCGTCGCGAGATCCCTTGTCCGGCAACAGATCCAGCACCGGGCGGAGCGCGGTGCCCATCGCCCAGGCGAGCACCGCGTCCGGCCCGAACCGGCCCTCGGGGTCGAGAATATGCAGGTACGTCGTCTCCCACGCATCGACCCGGCAGCCCGCGACCGCCAGCACCTCGGCGTAGCCCGCGGCATCGGGCACCTCGGCCCGCATCCCTTCGGCCTCGCCCAGGACGGACCGCCCAGCGCGGCGAGGTCGACACCTGCGCGCAGCAGCGTGTGCAACGGGTCACCGAGGTTGCCCGGCACCTGCAGCGCCAGCCAGCCGCCCGGCCGTAGCGCGCTCTCGACCCAGCGCGGGAGCAGGTCGAGGTGACCGGGCACCCACTGCAACGTCGCGTTGGTGACGATGACGTCGACCGGCGGAGTCCGGTCGCCAGTCGCCGCAGGTCGGCCCGCTCGAACTCGACCTGACCAGGCAGGGCGTACGGCGCGGCCGCCCCGACCATGTCCGGCGAGGAGTCGACGCCCAGGACGTAGGCGAGCGGCCAGCGCTGGGTCAGCACGCCGGCCAGCCGACCCGGCCCGCAGCCCAGGTCGACCACCCGGTGCGGGTCCACGGCCCCCACCCGCGCGAGCAGGTCGTGGAACGGCCGGCCGCGCTCGGCCGAGAAGTCCAGGTAGGTCGTGGGATCCCAGCTGACCATGCGCTCTCCTTCGTCGAACCCTCGTGCCCGTCGTACGCATCGCGATTTATCTTGACGTCGAGATATCTCGGCTCAGCGTGCCGTCTCAAGTAAGTTGATGTCAAGAAACTTGACGCTCACTAGACTTCGCCCGTGGTGACCAGCAGCGAGGACGAGGTCGACCGGATCGTCGGCGCCTGGTCCCGCGAGCGCCCCGACCTCGACGTCGCCCCGCTCCACGTGCTCTCCCGGGTCAGCCGGCTGGCCCGTCACCTCGACCTGGCCCGCCGTACGGCGTTCGCCCAGCACGGCCTGGAGACCTGGGAGTTCGACGTGCTGAGCGCGCTGCGCCGGGCCGGCGCGCCGTATGCCCTCTCCCCCGGCCAGCTGGTCACCCAGACCCTGGTGACGAGCGGGACGATGACCAACCGGGTCGACCGGCTCGAGCAGCGGGGCTTCCTGGCCCGCAGCCCGGACCCGTCGGACCGCCGGGGGGTCGTCGTGAGCCTCACCGCAAGCCGGTCAGGAGCACGTCGACGCGGCCATGGCCGACCTGCTGGAGCGCGAGCGGGCCCTGCTCGAACGGCTCGACCCGGTCGCCCGCGAGGAGCTGGCGTCAGCCCTGCGGTCTCTGGTCGCGCCGTTCGACTCGGAGCAGACCCGCGGCCCGGAGGGGCGCCCGGCAGCCGCCGGATCAGGCCGCGACGAAACGCCCGTCGGCTAACACCGGCACCACCATCGAGACGTCGACGGCCGAGGCCAGAGCGACGTCGTCGCCGAAGTAGCGCTCGACCAGCTCCTGACCCGAGGGCGTGTCGGCGATCGGCCGCATCCGCTCGTACGCCGCGAGGGCCGCCTCCGCCTCGGCGCTGAGCGCCACTGCGGGGTCGACGGTCAGCATCCGGGAGATGATCGCGCCCGCGCCGACCAGGTCCTCATAGGCCACCCGCATCGAGCCATCCGGCCACTGCTCACCGGCCGGCACGATCACGACCCGGTCGATGTCCATCGCGTCGCTGAGATAGCGGCCCACTGCCGAGGCGTTGCGCAAGGCCCCGGTGAAGACCCGACACGGCTGTCCCACAAGGGAATACGCGATCCGGCCGCCGTTGGGCGAGGGCAGCACCAAGCGCGACCCGGAGGGCAGGTCGAGCAGCGACGTCGGCGAGAGCGACGGGCCGTCCGTCAACGTCCGGCGCCCGGCGAGCAGGCCGGAGACCTCGTCCGCGAGCGCCCGCGCCCCCGGACCGCCGGGGTGGGGCCAGACCTGCGCCCCCCGGCCGACCGCGACCGCGACCGAGGTGCTGAACGACAGGACGTCGACGACCACGATGGCGTCGACCGTGGTCGCGTAGTTGAGGGCACCGTGCAGCCCCCACTCCACGCCGACACCGGTCATGACCGACGAAGATAGCGCTCCGCTCAGCGCAGCCGCGGTGGATCGACGGACCGGACCCCGTGGACCGGACCGGACACCCGGTGCACCGACTGGCAGGTGCCGGACGCACTGAGCGCGACGGCCAGGTCCAGCGCCCGGTCGGCGTCGGCCACGAGGAACGCGACCGTCGGGCCGGAGCCGGAGACCACTCCGCCCAGCGCGGAGTACTCGGCGCCGATCTCGAGGGTCTGGCGCAGGCTGGGGCGCAGCGAGAGCGCGGCCGGCTCCAGGTCGTTGGCCAGCGCCGCCCCGACCGAGGCCGGCCGACCGGACCGCAGGGCCTGCATCATCTGGTCCGAGACCCGCGGCTCCAGGACCGGCCGGCCGTCCCGCAGCCGGTCACACTCGGCGTACACGGCGGGTGTCGACAGCCCGCGGTCGGACCCGGCGAGCACCCAGTGGAAGTCCCCGCGGGCCAGCGCCGGGGTCAGCACGTCGCCGCGGCCGGTGCCGATCGCCGTGCCACCCATCAGGGCGAACGGCACGTCGGCGCCGAGCTCGGCGCCGAGCGCCTGCAGGTCCTCCCGGGCCAGTCCGGTGCGCCAGAGCAGGTCACAGGCGACCAGGGCGGCTGCGGCGTCGGCCGACCCGCCGGCCATGCCTCCGGCCACCGGGATGCCCTTGCGCACGTGCAGCCGCACGTCGGGCGTCACGCCGGTCCGCGCCGCGAGCAACGTGGCCGCACGCACCGCGAGGTTGGTCCCGTCGAGCGGCACCTGGTCGATCCGGACCGGGCCGTCGGCCTCGACCGTGATCTGCACCCCGCCGCCCTCGGCCGGCGTCGCGGTCAGCTCGTCGTACAGGCCGACGGCGTGGAAGACGGTGGCCAGGTCGTGGTAGCCGTCAGGGTCCGGGCGCACCGACGGCGAGCTCGAGGTTGATCTTGGCCGGGGCGCGCACCGTGACCGGTGACTGAGCCTTTGCGGCCCGCGGTTGGCGGGCCGACCCTTCGCGCATGCCGCTCACCCTAGGCGGGCCGCGCGTCCGCGATGGCCGCGAAGTCCGCCGACGGTCAGCTGCTCGCCGCGCAGCGTCTCGTCGATGCCGGCCGCGCGCAGCACGGCCGTGGCGGCCGCGCGCGACCCGGCCCAGCCGGCGAGGGCCGACCGGAGCATCTTGCGGCGCTGGGCGAACGCGGCGTCGATGCAGGCGAACACCGCGGCCCGACCGGCGGTGCTGGGCGGCGGCTCGCGACGGGTCAGGGCCACCAGCCCGCTGTCGACGTTGGGCACCGGCCAGAACACCGCTCGGCCGACCTGGCCGGCCCGCCGTACGTCGGCGTACCAGGCCGCCTTGACGCTCGGCACGCCGTAGGTGCGCGACCCGGGCGGGGCGGCCAGCCGCTCGGCGACCTCGGACTGCACCATGACCAGCGCCCGCCGCAGGCTCGGGCAGCGTCTCGAGCAGGGTCAGCAGCACCGGTACGGCGACGTTGTAGGGCAGGTTGGCCACCAGGGCGGTCGGGGCCGGGCCGGGCACCTCGGCCAGCCGCAGGGCGTCGGCCGGCCAGCACCGTCGAGCCGATCCGGTCGCGCGGCGAGGTCCGGCCGGCGGGCCGGCCACGGTGTGCGGCAGCTCGGCGGCCAGCACCGGGTCGATCTCGACGGCGACGACGCGGCGCGGCCCGGTCGAGCAGGCCCAGGGTCAGCGAGCCGAGCCCCGGGCCGACCTCGAGCACCACGTCGTCCGGGCCGACCTCGGCCAGCCGGACGATGCGCCGCACCGTGTTGGGGTCGATGACGAAGTTCTGGCCCAGGCGTCTTGGTCGGCCGGATGCCGAGCCGGGCCGCCAGGGCCCGGACCTCAGCCGGTCCGAGCAGCCCGTCGTCCACCCGCGCAGACTAGGTCCTGCGGTCGGACCGGACGGCTCAGTCGAACAGGTGGCTGCCGCAGGTCCACTGACCGGCGCCGGCCTTGTTGTAGAGGATCATCGCGCGGTGCGTCTGCTCGGCCGACGAGGCGTCGATCGGGTTGCCCGAGCCGCCGACGCTGTGCCAGGTCGACAGCGAGAACTGGTAGAGCCCGTAGTAGCCGCTGGGGTTCACGGCCCGCGGGTTGCCGCCGGACTCGCACTTGGCCAGCGCCGCCCAGTTCAGGCCGGCCGCGCTGCCGCCGACGGCGCCCGGGTCACCGGCCGTCGAGGCCGAGACCTTGGTGCCGACCTGCTGCACCTGGGTGACCGCCGCCCGGACCACGATGACCGTGACCTTGGTGCGGGAGACGAGCTTGCCGTTCTGGTAGACGAACTGGTAGGTCACCCGCTGGGTGCCGACCCGGCCCTTGTGGATGACCTTGACGGTGCCCTTGGCCATCGACGCGTTCTTGGCCGCGCGGACCGGCATCTTGATCCGCTCGGTGATGGTGGCGTTCTTGGTCACGATCCGGGTGATCGCCAGGGTCAGCCCCGGCTGCAGCGGGGCGTCCAGCGGCACGGACACGGAGTCCTGGGCGCCGAGCGTGATGCCCAGCTGCTGCAGCAGCACCCCGACGGTGGCGGCCGTGGTCGTCCGCTCGATCTTGTGGCCATCGACCGTGACGACGACGTCCTTCGGGGTGGTCAGGACCATCGACAGTCCACCGCGGCCGAGGACGGCGTCGCGGGAGACCGAGAGGGCCGCGTCGGCGTCGCGCAGGCCGAGCTGGGCGAGCGCCTGGTCGACGGTGAGCGCGGTGGTCCAGTAGACCCGCTGCTGCCCGTCGACGTTGATCGTGAGCTCGCGGCCGAAGCGGACCACGAGGTGCTGGCCGTCGTGCACCGGGGCCGAGGCCGCCGGGCTGACCAGGTCGTGCGGGCCGACGGTGATGCCCTTGTGGGACAGGATGTCGCCGACCGAGCTGCCGAAGGCGTGCACCGACGAGGTCTGGCCGTCGACCGTGAGCGTCACCGCCTTGTCGAAGCTGGTGAAGGCCACGGTGCCGGCCACGACGCCCAGCAGGGCACCGCCCTGGGCCATGAGCCGCAAGGAGCGCTGGCCACCGAACCGCGTGAGGAACCCCCGCGGCGGGACCGGGATCTTGGTGGAGATCCGCTGCCCGATGGGTCGCAGGCGGTGGGTCGCAGGCGGTCGGCCACGAGGGCCGGCTTGGTCTTGCGGGCTAGAAGCACAGTGCTCCAGTGCTCGGTCTCTCCGGGCATCGGGTTCCTGGGCGCGCGCACTCCGGACGTGCGGCCTGGTCGACCGTGCATCCTGTCGTTCCTCGGCAGGATGCCCGGACAGCATGAAGGGGTGGACCTGACGGTCGCACCCCCGTGCGAACAACCCGGGATCTTCCCCAACCCCGGCCAACGGTCGCAACGGTAACGGCGCGCATGCGAAGCCCGTCAAGTCCGCAGGTCCGGTATGGACGAAATGTCGCTTCAGCCGTCTCGTGCCGCCACTGCTCAGACCGGGTATCGCCGCAGGTCAGAGGGGCCGATCTCACCGTGCGTACTTCTCGCAATCATTTTGTGACCTACGCTCAATATGTCTCACCCGTCCGGGCTATCAAGGTCGCCGGCGCACGCTGGCCTCACCACGCCCTCAGCACGCCTCACCAGGGGCCGTAGAGCCGCTCGGCCGTCGCGGCCAGGGTCGCGCACAGCTCCTCCAGGTCGCAGCCCTTGACGGCCGCGATGGCCCGCACCGTGAGCGGCACCAGATAGCTGCGCGTTGGGCCGGCCGCGGTGCGGTGTGGGCGTGAGGTACGGCGCGTCGGTCTCGACCTGGAGCAGGTCCAGCGGAGCGACCGCGACGGCCTCGCGCAGGGCTGCCGGCGTTGCCGAAGGTGACCGTGCCGGCGATCGAGAGCACGTAGCCGCGTCGTACGCACTCGCGGGCCATCTCGGCGTCACCGGAGAAGCAGTGCAAGACCGTCCGCTCGGGCGCCCCCTCCTCGGCCAGGATCCGCAGCACGTCGGCGTGCGCGTCCCGGTCGTGGATCTGCAGCGCCTTGCCCGGTGCGCTTGGCCAGGTCGATGTGCCAGCGGAACGACTCCTCCTGGGCGGCCGCCCCGTCCGGGCCGGTCCGGAAGGTGTCGAGGCCGGTCTCGCCGATCACCCGCACCCGCGGGTGGGCCGCGAGCGCCTCGATCTCGGCGAACGCCGCGTCGAGCTCGCCCCGCGCGGCGAGCCGGGGCGCCTCGTTGGGGTGCAGGGCGACGCCGGCCAGCAGCTGCGGGTGGGTGGTCGCCGCCTCGACCGACCAGCGCGAGCTGGCGACGTCGTAGCCGACCTGGACGGCGCGGGGCACGTTGACCGCCGCCGCGGCTGTCGAGCGCCTCGTCGAGGCTGCGCTCCTCGGCCGCCTCGTCGCGGGTCGCCGCGGGGATGTCGAGGTGGCAGTGGTCGTCGACGACCGGCAGCGGCAGCGGCTCGGGGGCCGGCGGCCAGCCCGCACTCATGCTGCGCCGCTCATTCGTGACGTCCGAGCTCGCCGCCTGCTCCAGCCGGGCCAGCTCGTCGCGCACGACCGCCTCGGCGTCCAGCTTGGTGAAGACCGGCGTCGGCGCCGCGATCGGCGTCCCGGGGACGACCGGGACGGACTCCCAGGCCGGGAAGGCGGAGTAGTCACCCATCAGGACGGGGTACGACGGGCCGCCGTCGAGGTCCTCGACCTCGCGGATCTCCGGCATCGGCGAGACGACGCCCGTGCCGCCCATCACCTCGTGCACCCGCTGCGCGCTGAACGGCAGGAACGGCGAGAGCAGCGTCCGCGCATCCGAAACCGCTTGGGCCGCAACGTGAAGCACCGTCGCCATCCGGTCCGGGTCGGTGGTCTTGAGCTTCCACGGCGCCTGGTCGGAGAGGTACTTGTTCGCCTCCCCGACGAAGCGCATCGCCTCGCCGAGCGCCTGCTTCTGCCGGTGCCGCTCGATCAGGCCGCCGACGACGCCGAACGCCTCGCGGCCCGCGGCCAGCAGCGCGCGGTCGTCGTCGGTCAGGTCACCGGCCTCCGGGATCGCGCCCAGGTTCTTGTGGATCAGGCGTCGCGGTCCGGTTGACCAGGTTGCCCCAGCCGGCCACGAGCTCGTCGTTGGTCCGCCGGACGAACTCGACCCAGGTGAAGTCCGTGTCCTGGTTCTCCGGGCCGGCGGCCGAGATGAAGTACCGCAGGGCGTCGGGCTGGTAGCGGCTCGAGCACGTCGCGGACGTAGATCACGACGCCGCGGCTGGAGGAGAACTGCTTGCCCTCCATGGTCAGGAACTCGGACGACACGACCTCGGTCGGCAGGTCCAGGTCGCCGTACCGTCCCGGCTCGCCGCCGCGCGAGCCCTTGCCGTCGTAGCCGAGCAGCTCGGCCGGCCAGATCTGGGCGTGGAAGGTGATGTTGTCCTTGCCCATGAAGTAGTAGGACAGCGCGGCCGGGTCGTTCCACCAGCGCCGCCAGGCCTCCGGGTCGTCGCCGCGCCGGGCCCACTCGATCGACGGCCGAGAGGTAGCCGATGACGGCGTCGAACCAGACGTAGAGCCGCTTGGTCGGGTTGTCCTCCCAGCCGGGCAGCGGCACCGGGATGCCCCAGTCGATGTCGCGGGTCATCGCCCGCGGGCGCAGGTCCTCGAGCAGGTTGAGGCTGAACTTCAGGACGTTGGGCCGCCAGAGCCCCTCGGCCTCCTTGCCGTGCAGCCACTCGCCGAGCGCCTCGGCGAGCGCGGGCAGGTCGAGGAAGAAGTGCTCGGTCTCGATGAACTCCGGCACCTCGCCGTTGATCCGGCTGTGCGGCTCGATCAGGTCGGTGGCGTCGAGCTGGTTGCCGCAGTTGTCGCACTGGTCGCCGCGGGCATGCGGGTAGCCGCAGATCGGGCAGATGCCCTCGATGTAGCGGTCCGGCAGGGTGCGGCCGGTCGACGGGCTGATCGCGCCCTTGGTGGTCTGCTCGACCATGTACCCGTTGCGGTAGCAGCGTCAGGAACAGCTCCTGCGCGACGGCGTAGTGGTTGCGCGTCGTCGTCCGGGTGAACAGGTCGTAGGACAGCCCGAGCGCGTGCAGGTCCTCGACGATCATCCGGTTGTAGCGGTCGGCCAGCTCGCGCGGGCGTGACGCCCTCCTGCTCGGCCTGGACCAGGATCGGCGTGCCGTGCTCGTCGGTGCCGCTGACCATCAGGACGTCGTGCCCGGCCATCCGCATGTACCGGCTGAACACGTCGGAGGGCACGCCGAAACCGGCGACATGGCCGATGTGGCGCGGGCCGTTGGCGTACGGCCAGGCGACGGCGGACAGGACATGCGTCATGCGTCCAGCCTAGTGAGGCCGGACAACCCGGTTTCCTCAGCCGAGCTTGGTCAGGCCGCGCTTGAGCTGGCGGACGGCCTGGCCGATCCGCTGCTCGTTCTCGATCAGCGCGAACCGCACGAAGCCGTCACCGCTCGGCCCGAAGCCGACGCCCGGCGACACCGCGACGTCGCACTCGTTGATGATCAGCTTGGCGAACTCGATCGAGCCGAGCTCGGCGTACGGCTCCGGGATCGGCGCCCAGGCGAACATCGTGCCGCGCGGTCGCGGGATCGCCCAGCCGATCCGGTCGAGGCCGTCGCACAGCGCGTTGCGCCGGGACTCGTAGATCTCGTTGACCTCGCGCGGGTAGTCCACAGCCTCGTTGAGGGTGACGGTCGCGGCGATCTGGACCGGCTGGAACGTGCCGTAGTCGAGGTAGCTCTTGAGCTTGGCCAGGGCACCGACGACCTCGCGGTTGCCGGCCAGGAAGGCCACCCGCCAACCGGCCATCGAGAACGACTTGGTCATCGAGTACAGCTCCACCGCAACGTCTTTGGCGCCCTCGCACTGCAGGATGCTCGGCGGGAGCCAGCCGTCGAACGCCGTCTCGGCGTAGGCGAAGTCGTGAACCAGGATGACCTCGCGCTCCCGGGCCCAGTCGACCAGCCGCTGCAGGTCGGCCAGCTCGACCGTGGCCGTCGTCGGGTTGTGCGGGAACGACAGGACGACGACGCGCGGCTTGGGCCAGCCCATGTCGTAGGCGTTCATCACGTTGGCGATGTAGTCCTCGCCGTCGCCGATCGCGACCTGCCGGGCGTCCGCGCCGGCGAAGTACGGCCCCCAGATGTGGATCGGGTAGCTCGGGCTCGGCACGAGCGCCGCGTCGCCGGGCTGCAGCAGCACCCACATCAGGTGGCTGAAACCCTCCTTGGCGCCGATCGTCGAGATGACCTCGGTGTCCGGGTCGAGGATGACGCCGAACCGGCGGCGGTAGAGGTCGGCGGCGGCCTGCGCGCAGCTTGGGGATGCCGCGGCTGGCCGAGTAGCGGTGGTTGCGGGCGTTGTGCGCCGCCTCGGCGAGCTTGTCGACGGCGACGTCCGGCGAGGGGATGTCCGGGTTGCCGAAGCCCAGGTCGACGACGTCGCGCCCGGCCCGGCGAGCCTCGATCTTCAACGAGTCGATGATCGTGAAGACGTAGGGCGGCAGGCCGGGGATGCGTCGGAACTCCATCCCGCCGAGCCTACTGTCCGGCCACCGCCCGGCACCTCTGGGTTACCGGCCCCGGCAGCCTGCCAGGCGTAGCGCTGGACCTCGACGGGTGCGGTCAGAGCGAGCGCTTGGTCATGCCGCGGCCGGTCCCCTCGGGGTCGATGCCGAACGACAGGATCCGCTCCGGGTGGATCCGGATGACGCCCGGGCCGAAGCCGCGGGCCGGCGGGTCAGCCTCCGGCAGGGCCTCGGCCCGGCCGCGGATCTCGAGGCAGCGTGGGCTCCACGGGTCGACGCTGGCCAGGTCGTCGATGACCAAGGCCACCTGGTCGTGGCTCTGCACGTTGCGGAACTTGCGGGTCTGCAGCAGCCGCGCGCCGCCGACGTCGATCGTCCCGGTGCTCGCGTGCACGAAGAACGCCACCGGGTTGTTCTGCAGCGTGCCGTCGGGGGCCAGGGTCGCCAGCCGGGCCAGCCGCTGGCCGCGCAGGTAGTCAAGCTCGTACGCCGTGAAGGTCATGGCACCACTGTGCAACCTCAAGGACGCTCGAGGTCAACCCCGGCCCGCGCGGCCAAGGCCGCGGCGTAGAGCTCGCGCTTGGGCAGCCCGGCCGGGCCGGCGACGGCAGCCACTGCGTCCTTGAGCCGCTCACCCGCAGCGACTCGGGCCCGTACGGCGGCCAGCGCGGCCCCGGGGTCGGCCGCCCGCGACCGGCGCACCACCGACGACGACCGTGATCTCGCCGCGCACCTCACCCCCGGCCCAGGTCACCAGGTCGGCCAGCGGCCCGCGGCGCACCTCCTCGTAGGTCTTGGTCAGCTCCCGGCAGACCGCGGCCGGCCGGTCCGCGCCGAAGGCCTCGGCCATCGCCGCCAGCGTCACCGCGAGCCGGTGCGGCGCCTCGAAGAACACCATCGTCCGCGGCTCCCCCGCCAGCCCGGCCAACGCCCGCGCCCGCTCCCCGGCCTTGCGCGGCAGGAAGCCCTCGAAGCAGAACCGGTCGACCGGCAGACCGGACAACGCGAGAGCGGTGAGTACGGCGCTGGGCCCGGGCACGGCGGTCACCCGCAGCCCGGCCGCGACGACGGCCGCGACGAGCCGATAGCCCGGGTCGGACACCGACGGCATCCCGGCGTCGGTGACCAGCAGCACCCGCGACCCGACCGCGCACCGCCTCGACGAGGTCGCCGGTGCGGGCCGCCTCGTTGTGCTCGTGATAGCTCAGCACGCGACCACTGATCTTGACCCCGAGCGCCGACGTGAGCCTCGAGAGGCGGCGAGTGTCTTCTGCCGCAACGAGATCCGCCCTCGCGAGCTCGGCCACCAACCGCGCAGACGCGTCGGTCGGGTCACCGATCGGCGTGCCGGCGAGGACCAGCACCCCCTCAGTGACGGCGTCGGTCATGGCGCCCGCAAGGCGTCGGACAGGCGGACCCGCGCACCGGACCGGACCACGGCGTTGCGGTAGACCCGACCGGCGACGGCGATGAGCAGCGGGATCATCGCGAGCGCGAGCACCACCGCGAGGGCGGTCTCCCAGAGCGGGACACCACCGATGGCGAGGCGCATCGGCATCAGGGTCGGGGCGAAGACCGGGATCACCGACAGGATCTCGACGAACTGGCTGCTCGGGTCCGCCGGCAGCACCGAGATGCCGATCACGTAGCCCACGATCAGCAGCATCATGATCGGCAGCACGACCGACTGGGCGTCCTCCTGGCGGGAGACCAGAGCGGCGGCGCCGGCGAAGGCCAGGGAGTACATCAGGAAGCCGAGGACGAACCACACCACCAGCCACGCCACGGTGCTGCCAGCGGTCGACAGGGACAGGCTGAGCGCGCCCGAGGCCAGCGCGGTGCCCAGCCCGAAGCCGGCGATGAGCGCGACCTGGATCAGCCCGAGGACGCCGATCCCCACGACCTTGCCGGCCATCAGCTGCCACGGCCGGATGGTGGCCAGGAGCAGCTCGACGACTCGTGTCGCCTTCTCCTCGACGACGCCCTGGGCCACCAGCTGGCCCGTGGTGAGCAGGGCGAGATAGATCAGGATGCCGACGGCGATGCCCAGGGCGAGCTGCTCGCCGTTGTAGGTCTTGGGCGGCAACAACGAGTCGACCTTGACCGACGCCGACGACAGCGCAGCCTGGACCTGGGCCGGGTCGCCGCCGAGCCGGCTGATCTCCGCGTTGAAGGCGACCTGTCCGGCCAGCACGTTGAGCGAGTGCTGCAGCGGCTCGGGGACGTCGCGTTTCACGACCGCCTGCACATTGTCGCCGTCCAGCGTGACGAGGGCGTCGAGCTTGCCGTCTCGCACCAGCTGCCGCCCGGCCGCGTCAGAGGAGACAGAGCTCGTCTTGACCGTCGTACCAACGGATTTGGCGCTGGCCACCAACGGAGCGGACAGGGACGCGCTCGACGCGGTCAGGCCGATCTTGGTGCTGCTGTCGTGGTTGACCAGCGTGACCACGAGAGACAGCACGACGACGAGGGCGACCATCAGGGCGGTGCCGATGACGAACGCCTTCGACCGCAGCCGGGTCGCGAGCTCCCGGCCGGCGACCAGCCGGACGGCGACCAGCGGCGGCACGACGTGGTCGCTCATGCCGCCCCCTCCTGGTCGGCCGTCTGCTCGCTGACGACGTGCCGGAAGAGATCGGTGAGCGACGCCTGCTGCCGGGCGAACTCGTGCACCGGGCCGACCGCCAGCGCCGCCTGCAGCACGTGCTGGTCGTCGATGCTGTCGTCGAGCTCGACCAGGGACCGGCCGGGCGCCTGTTCCACGACGGTCACGCCAGGCAGCGCCCTCGCCCACCGGTCGGCGTCTGGACCCACGACCCGCAGCCGCGGCCGGCCGCTGGTCCGCAGGTCATCGACGCGCCCGTTCTCGACCATCCGGCCCGCTGCCACGATCCCGACGCGGTCACACAGCCGCTCGACGAGGTCCAGCTGGTGGCTGGAGAACAGCACCGGCACCCCCCGGTCGGCTGCCTCGCGCAGGACCTGGCTCATGACGTCGACCGCGACCGGGTCGAGGCCGGAGAACGGCTCGTCGAGGACCAGGACATCGGGCTCGTGCACCAGCGCGGCGGCCAGCTGCACCCGCTGCTGGTTGCCCAGGCTCAGCTTCTGCACGTCGTCACCGATGCGCGAGGACACCCCGAGGCGCGTGGTCCAGCGCTCGACCGCCGCCGCGGCCTCGGCGGCGTCCAGGCCGTGCAGCCGAGCCAGGTAGGCGAGCTGCTGGCCGACCTTCATCCGGGGATAGAGGCCGCGCTCCTCCGGCATGTAGCCGATCCGCCGCCGGGTGTCGAGGTCGATCTCGCGGCCGGCCCAGCGGACCGTGCCCGCATCGGCCGCCAGCACCCCGAGGATGATCCGCATCGTCGTGGTCTTGCCCGCGCCGTTGCTGCCGACGAAGCCGAAGATCTCCCCGGCCGCCACCTCGAAGCCCATCCGGTCCAACGCCACGACCTCGCCATAGCGCTTGCTGACCGTGTCGATCTCGAGCCGCTGCACTGCAGCCTCCCTTGATGTTGTCATCAGACAATCTTTAGTCGAAGCGCCCACGCGTGGCGCGTTGCTGGCCGCCATCGACGGCCACATCGGTGCCGGTGACCCACGACGCGCGGTCGGACAGCAGGAACACCGCCACCGACGCGACCTCCTCCGCCGTACCCATGCGGCCCCAGGGGAAGTCACCGGCGACGAACTCGTCGTACGCCGCGGGGTCCTGCTCGCGCAGCTGGGCCCAGCCGTTGCCGGGCGCGTCGATGCTGCCCGGGCTGATCGCGTTGACCCGGATCCGCTGACCGGCCAGCTCGGCCCCGAGGACCCGGGCCAGCTGGCTCTCGGCCGCCTTGGCGACCGAGTAGGCCGTCGGCGGGCTGGGCCGGGCCCCGCTGACGCTGGACACGAGCAGCGCCGCGCCGCCGCCCGCCCGGACCAGGTGCGGGTGCGCGGCCCGGACCATCGTCACCGCGTGGCCCACGTTGAGGTCGAACGTGGCGGCGAAACCCTGCGCCACGTCGGTCGCCGGAGCGTCGAGCAGGTTGCGGCCGACGCTCCCACCGACGTTGGCCACGACCCGGTCCAGACCGCCGAGCTCGCACCGCCACCTCGTCGACCGCTGCCGTCAGGGCCACGGGGTCGGTCACGTCGACCGCCCGGCCGACGACCGGGTTGCCGTGCTCGGCCACGCTGCGCAGGGCGACCTCGAGATCGGCCGCCCCTCGGGCCAGCAGGGCGACGGCACACCCCTCGGCGGCCAGCGCATGCGCGATGGCCAGGCCGATCCCGCGGCTCGCGCCGCTCACGACCGCACGCGCACCTGCCAGCCCGAGGTCCATCGGCTCGACCCTATGCGCGCCCCCGCCGACCGGTGTCGGCAGGTGTCGGGAGCTCATCGAGAGGTTGTCGGGAGGTGGAGTCCGTACCATGCACGCGTGACTTCGATGGTGGCCGAGCGCCCCGGCGCTCTGCCCCCTGAAGAGCGGCCCCGGCAGAGCCGGACCGAGCGGGGCGACCGGCTGCGCGCGCGGCTGCTCGGCGTCCGGGCCACAGACCGGCTCTGGGGCTGGCTCGGCCCGCTGGTGATCGCCGCCCTCGGCGGCCTGCTGCGGTTCTGGCACCTCGGCCGCCCGCACCAGCTGGTCTTCGACGAGACCTACTACGTCAAGCAGGGCTACTCGATCTGGAACTACGGCATCGAGCGAGCCAACCGGCCCACCCTGAAGACCCCGGACGCGCTGTTCACCCACGGGACCCCGAACGTCTTCACGACGTACGGCGACTCGGTCGTCCACCCACCGGTCGGCAAGTGGATGATCGGCTTCGGCGAGTCCCTGTTCGGGATCGACAACTCGTTCGGCTGGCGCTTCTCCAGCGCCGTGGTGGGCACCCTGTCGATCCTGATGATCGGCCGGATCGGCCGCCGGCTGTTCGGGTCGACGCTGCTCGGCTGCATCGCGGCGCTGCTGCTGGCCGTGGATGGCGAGGAGTTCGTGCACAGCCGCACCGGTCTGCTCGACATCTTCGTGATGTTCTGGGCGTTGGCCGCGTTCGGCTTCCTGCTGGTCGACCGTGACCGAGCACGCGCGACGCTCGCGGCCCGCGTCTCGGCGTTGACGACCGGCTCCGGTCCGCCGCGGCCGACCGGGTTCGGGCCCGGGCTGGGCTTCCGCCCGTACCGGCTGGCGGGCGGGGTCTGCCTCGGACTCTGTTGCGGCACTAAGTGGTCCGGGGTCTACTTCGTCGCCGTCTTCGCCCTCATGTCACTGTTGTGGGACATCGGGGCCCGGCGGGCGGCGGGGGTCCGCGACTGGATCCGGGCCGGCATCCTGCGCGACGGGATCACCGGCTTCGTCTCGACTGTGCCGGTGGCGTTCGTGGTCTACCTGGCCAGCTGGGCCGGCTGGTTCCACAGCACGAACGGCTATGACCGGCAGTGGGGACGACAGCATCCGTCGAAGGACTTCGGCTGGATCCCCGACTCGCTGCGCTCGCTGTGGCACTACCACCAGTGGATGTACCAGTTCCACACGCACCTGGACTCGTTCCACCAGTACCGCGCCAACCCGTGGAGCTGGCTGATCCAGGGCCGCCCGACGTCGTTCTTCTACGAAGGGCCGAAGAAGGGGCAGGACGGCTGCAAGGTCGCCCAGTGCTCGAAAGCCATTACGTCCCTTGGCACTCCGACGATCTGGTGGGGCGCGACCCTCGCCCTGTTGGTGCTGTTCTTCATGTGGGCCCTGCGCCGCGACTGGCGAGCGGGCGCCATCCTGTCGGGGCTGCTGGCCGGCTACGTGCCCTGGTTCCAGTACGAGCACCGCACGATCTTCACGTTCTACTCCGTGGCCTTCGTGCCGTGGGTCGTGCTCGCCGTCGTCTACGTGATCGGGCTCATCCTCGGGCCGCCCGAGGCGTCATCGACCCGCCGGCTCTGGAGCGGCGCGGCCGTCGGCACCTACCTGGTCACGACCGTGCTGCTGTTCTTCTTCTACTGGCCGGTCTATACCGCCCAGGTGATCTCGTACGCCGACTGGGCTCGCCGAATGTGGTTCCCCAGCTGGATCTGAGGCTCAGCCCAGGGCAGCCGGGGTGGCCTGCCAGCCCTTCGCGGCCTGGGCCGCCTTGGCGGTTGCCGACTCCATGCTGCCGGCCACGTCGACGAGGACGTCGTTGGTGCCGGTCGCGTTGTAGAACTTGAAGTCGTTGCTCATCCCGATCAGCGTGTAGGCCAGCCCGGCAACCGTGCGACCGGCCCGCGGGCTGATGTTGCTCACGCCGGGCTGCACATCTCCCGACCGCCAGAACGTGAGGAACGTGTTGGCCCTCGGGATCGACGTCACGTTCTGGACCAGCAGCTGGGTGGGGTCGCCGGCAACGGAGGCCGGCGCGATCTTGGTTCGCGTCGACGCCGACCCGAGGGTGGTCATGCCGGAGAGCTCCTTGCGGGTGTCGATGATCCGGATCGGCGCGGCGAGAGGCTTGAACAGCTCGCCGTTGACGAGCGACCCGTCGTCGTAGAAGCCCCAGATGTCGATCAGGATGTCCGTGGTGCCGTTGGAGCCGTTGATGATCTTGAACGACGGCAGCCCGATCGACCCGCCGCTGCAGACCGTGCTCGGGCACGGGATGGTCGGCACGATCGCCAGGTTCGAGACCGTGGTGCGCGCCGTGTAGTTGAGGACCGAGGCAGACGGCGCCGTGCCGCTGCCGGACCACGCGGTGAGGTGCCCGGTGGTCTGCTCGTTGAGCGCCGTCAGGGTCACGACCAGCGCCTTGACGTGGGCGTTGGTCGCCGACGACTGGAAGTCGACCGGCTGGGTCAGCGTGCCCAGACCACCCATCGGGCTGTGGTCGCCCGGCAGGGAGGAGCTCGGCCGGCTGTCCCAGAGGCGTCCGGGCTTGGCGGGCTGGAAGGCCCCGTCGTTCGTCGCGGTGGTGACGGTCGCGTCGGCGTACCAGCCGACAACATCCACGATGAGGTCGGTGGTGCCGCCACTGTTGTAGAGGCTGATCTTGCCGCCGGTGCCGAGCCTGACCGTCACCAGGTTGGCACCGGTCCAGCCCTTCGTGAAGTTGATCGTCGACACGTTGGGCTTGGCCACGCCGGTGGGGTAGACGGTGACGAAGCCGGATGAGGTCGGGGCCGTGACGGTGAGGTTGAGGACGACGGCCTCGGCGCCGGCGGCCGGAACGGCGACGTGGCCGGACGGGGCCCCGGAGACCTGGAGGAGCACCGTTCGCGCCGCACCGACGTGACTGGAACCGCCGAGACCGCTGCGGGTGTCCATGATCCGGGTCGGCCCGACCGCGGTGAACTTGCCCTGTTCGTTGGTGAAGGATGTGGCCGCGGCCTTGGCGCTCACGTGAGGCGGCCGTCGACACCGATGGGGTCACCAGTCCGGCCCCGGCGACGGCGAGCGCCGCGGTGAGGAGGATCGCGGTCCGAGCGGGGCGCGTACGGCGCATAAAAGGACTCCAGAGTGCGGGTCACGGCAGGCAGCCGGAAACAGTCGGGCCGGATTCGAACCGTACACGGCGGGCTCAGTTCGGCGTCCCGTCCTCGCCGCGCCGACTACCCTCGAGAGGTGACGCCGACGCAGCTTCCGCCCGTCGATCCACGTCACGCTCTGGAACTGACTGCCCCCGAACGCGTTACGGCCTCGACCACACCGACCAGGTCACGCGCAGTCATCGCCGGCAGCATCGCGTCGCAGTAGGGCAGGGCGGCGGCGACCGCCCCGACAGTCGGCGCGAATCCCGGAGCGGCCGCCCGCGGGTTCAGCCAGAACACCCGATGGGCGCGGCGACGCAGTCGCGCCATGGCGGCAGCCAGCTCTTGCGGGTCGTCGCCGTCCCAGCCGTCGGAGGCAATGATCACGATCGCCCCGCGGACGGCCGAGCCGTGATGGGACGCCAACAGCTCGCGCAGGTTCGACGCGATCCGCGTGCCACCGAAGCGATCCGTCACGCGCTCGCCGGCCAACGTCATCGCCACCTCGGGCGAGCGATGCGCGAGTACGGCGGTCAAGCGGGTCAGCGACGTGGAGAAGGCGAAGACCTCGGACCGGGTCAGCATCGCGGCGGCTCGCATGAGGTGGAGGTACGCCGCGGCGTACGGCTCCATCGACTGGCTGACGTCGCACAGCATGACCAGCCGCCGAGGCTTGCGGACGGCACGATCGCGGTGCAGCCGGACCGGTTCGAAGCCGGTGCGTCGAGCTTGGGCCAGGGTGCGCCGCAACGAGATTCGGCGGCCCGCGTGATGGTCGGTCATCCGGCGCGACGGCCGGGCCGGCCAGTCCCGCTTGGCCTGGGCCAGCAGGTCGTTCAGCAACGCCTCCAGCCGGGCCAGATCGGCGGCGTCGAGCTGGGCGAACGGCACGTCGGCGATCGCCTCGAGCACACTGGGCCGGCGCTGCGGCCGGTCCGGGCCGGTGTCGTCCGGCCGGCTGGTCCCGACGACGATGGGTAGCCGCACCCAGGGCAGCGACGGTCCGTCATCCCGGTCGGCGGGATCGTTCGGCGCCCGGCCCGACCGGTCGTCGTCGGCCGGCGGGGCGAGGCCGCGCCGGTGGGTCTGGCGCCGCGCGGCCGGGTCCACCGCGAGGACAGCGTCGGCGAACACCGCGTCGAAGACCGCGTCGAACGGCAGGAGGTCGGCCGCTCGCCGGACCAGGGTCAGGCGCGCGGCCCAGTAGAGCGCGGGCCGACGGTCCGGCGGGCTCACGGCCAACGCCCGGGCGAACGTCTCGACCGCGGTCAGGCCGACGTCGATCCCGGCCGCCCGTAGCTGAAGGCTGAGGCTGGTCGCGAAGGCGGCCCGGTCGACCCCTGGAAGCAGCACGGGGACTCCGGGCGAACCGGCGAGCGGGCTACCGGGCAACGAGATAGATGATGATCGCGACCACGGCGACGCCGGCGATGAGCGGCGCCAGCCGCTTGACCAGGGCGCCGCGAGACAGGGCCAGCACGTCGAGGGCCTCCGGCTCGGCTGCTGGAGTGCGGGCCGGTGCGGGCGCTGGAGTCGGCGCGGCCGGCGGCTCCGGCGCGGCAACGGCCGCGGTCTCGGCCACCCCTGCTGGCGGGGCGGCCGGGCTCTCCTCGGCCGGCCCGGTGAGCTTCGTCTCCAGGCAGGCGACGAACTGGCCGAGCAGCTTCTTGGACACCTCCTGGATCATCCCGCTGCCGAACTGGGCGATCTTGCCGGTGATCTTCAGATCAGTGGAGACGCTGACCAGGGTCCGGTCGCCCTGCGCGGTGAGGTCGGCCGTGATGAGGGCGTTGGCGTTGCCGGCGCCCCGCGAGTCCTTGCCCTTGGCGTCGATGACCGCGTGATGGGTCGCATCGTCCTTCTCGACGAAGGACGCGACACCGGCGTACTCGGAGGTGATCGGGCCCACCTTGATCTTGACCTTGCCGGTGTAGGCGTCGCCGTCGCGGCCGGTGAGCATCGCGCCGGGCATGCAGGGCGCGATGCCTTCGAGGTCGGTGAGGACGTCCCAGGCCGTCTGGATCGGGGCGCTCACGGTGAACTCGTTGTCGATCTTCATGCGGATTCCTCACGGGTCAGGTCGTCGAGGGCTTCCTGGATGGTCTGTCGGTCGTCCGGGGTCTTCGCGATGGCGCCCAGGGTCAGGATGACCTCGGGCCGGGCGAGCTCGCTGGCGCCGAGGGCGGACAGCGCGGCGACCCAGTCGATCGTCTCGGCGATACCCGGGGCCTTGTCAAGGTCGAGGGCGCGGGCCCGGCCCACGAAGTCCGTTGCGCTGCGGATCAACGGCTCGTTGGCGCTGGGGACGCGGCGGCGCAGGATGTCGGCCGCGCGGGCCGGCGCCGGGAAGTCGATCCAGTGATAGAGACAGCGACGGCGCAGTGCGTCGTGGAGGTCGCGGCTCCGGTTCGAGGTCAGGACGACAACCGGGCGGCGCTCGGCGGTGAAGGTGCCGATCTCGGGGATGGTGACCGAGGCCTCGCCGAGGAACTCGAAGAGCAGGGCCTCGAACTCGTCGTCGGCCCGGTCGATCTCGTCGATCAGCAGCACCGGGGCCACGGGTCCCTGGTGACGGATGGCCTTGAGGATCGGGCGTTCGGCGAGGAACTCCTCGGTGAACAGGTCGGCGTCCGTCAAGGCAGCACCCTGAGACTCGGCCAGCCGTACGGCGAGCAGCTGCCGCTGGTAGTTCCACTCGTAGAGCGCCTCACCCGCCGTCAAGCCTTCGTAGCACTGCAACCGGATCAGCGGCGCCGCCATCGACTCCGCTAAAGCCGTTGCGGCAGAGGTCTTCCCGACGCCCGGCTCACCCTCGAGCAGGAGCGGCTGACCGAGGGTCACGGCCAGGAACAGGGCCGTCGCCAGCCCCTCGTCGACCAGGTAGTCGCGCGCGTCGAGCCGGCGCTCGACGTCCGCCGCGTCCGCGAACGGCTGAGGCATCAGAACGGCGGAGTCGGGTTGCCCTGCATGGCATCCCAGACCCGGGAGGGGGTCAGGGGCATGTCTGCGTGCCGAACGCCGTACGGCTTGAGGGCGTCGACGACGGCGTTGACCACGGCTGGCGGTGAGCCGACGGTGGCCGACTCGCCGACGCCTTTGGCGCCGATCGGGTGGTGCGGCGACGGCGTCACGGTGAAGCCGGTCTCCCAGTCCGGCACCTCGAGGGCCGTGGGGATCAGATAGTCCATGAGCGAGCCGCCGAGACAGTTGCCCTCGGCGTCGAACGCGATCATCTCCATCAGGGCCATGCCTACACCGTCCGTGAGCCCGCCGTGCACCTGCCCCTCGATGATCATCGGGTTGATCCGGGTGCCGCAGTCGTCCACGGCGATGAACCGGCGGACCTTGACCACGGCCGTGCCCGGGTCGATGTCGACGACGCAGATGTAGGCGCCGTGCGGATAGGTGAGATTGGCCGGGTTGTAACAGATCTGGGCCTCGAGCCCACCTTCGACGCCCTCCGGCAGGTCTCCCGTGCCGTGCGCCCTCAGGGCGATCTCCTGGATGGTCACCGACGACGTCGGGTCGCCCTTGACGTGGAACGAGCCCTTGTCCCACTCGAGGTCGGCCACCGAGACCTCGAGCATCGCGGAGGCGATCAGCCGGGCCTTGTCGCGCACCTTGCGGGCCACCATCGCGGCGGCGGCGCCGGACACCGGCGTGGACCGGCTGCCATAGGTGCCGAGACCGAACGGCGTCTGGTCGGTGTCGCCGTTGACGACCTGGATGTCGGCCGGCGGGATCCCGATCTCCTCGGCGACGATCTGGGCGAAGGTCGTCTCGTGGCCCTGCCCCTGGCTCATGCAGGAGATGCGCAGCACCGCCTTGCCGGTCGGGTGCACCCGCAGCTCGCTGCCGTCGGCCATGCCGAGGCCGAGGATGTCCATGTCCTTGCGCGGCCCGGCGCCGACGGCCTCGGTGAAGAACGAGACGCCGATGCCCATCAGCTCGCCGCGGTCGCGCTTCTCGGCCTGCTCCCGGCGCAGCTCGTCGTAGCCCGCGATCCGCATCGCCTCGCGCAGGGTCGGCTCGTAGTTGCCGGAGTCATAGACCCAGCCGGTCTTGCTCGTGTACGGGAACTGGTCCGGTCGCAGCAGGTTCTTGAGCCGCAGCTCGACGGCGTCCATGGCCGAGCTCGTCGGCGAGACAGTTGACCATCCGCTCGACCAGGTAGACCGCCTCGGTGATCCGGAACGAGCAGGCGTAGGCCACGCCACCGGGCGCCTTGTTGGTGTAGACGGCGGTCATCGAGCAGTACGCCGCCTCGATGTCGTAGCTGCCGGTGAAGACGCCGAAGAATCCAGCCGGATACTTCGACGGGGCCGCCACGCCGTTGAACGCACCGTGGTCGGCCAGCACGTTGGCCCGGATGGCCAGGATCTTGCCGTCGGCCGTGGCGGCGATCTCGCCGCGCATGACGTAGTCGCGGGCGAAGCTCGTGCTGACCAGGTTCTCCGAGCGGTCCTCCATCCACTTCACCGGCCGGCCCGTCACGATCGACGCGACGATGGCGCAGACGTAGCCCGGGTAGATCGGCACCTTGTTGCCGAAGCCGCCACCGATGTCCGGCGCGACGACCCGGATCTTGTGTTCGGGCAGCCCCGCGACGATCGCGTAGAGCATGCGGTGGGCGTGCGGTGCCTGCGACGTGGACCACAGCGTGAGCCGCTCCTCGACCCGGTCGTAGTCGGCGACCGCCCCACAGGTCTCCATCGGCGCCGGGTGCACCCGGGGATAGACGATGTCCTGGGTCACGACGACATCGGCCTTCGCGAAAACCGCTGCGGTGGCTGCCTCGTCGCCGGTCTCCCAGTCGAAGCAGTGGTTGTCCTGCTTGCCCTCGAGGTCCGTGCGGATGACCGGTGCGTCCGGGGCGAGCGCCGTGCGCGCGTCGATCACCGGCGTCAGCACGTCGTACTCGACGTCGATCAGCTCGAGCGCGTCGCGGGCGGCGTACCGGTCCTCGGCCACGACGAACGCGACCTCCTGACCCTGGAACCGCACCTTGTCGGTGGCCAGGACCGCCTGCACGTCGTTGGACAGCGTCGGCATCCAGGCCAGGCCCCGCTCGGCGAGCCCGGCACCGGTGACGACGGCTTTGACCTTCGGATGGGCCTCGGCCGCGGACGTGTCGATCGAGACGATGCGGGCATGGGCGACCGGCGAGCGCAGGATCGCCAGGTGCAGCATGCCGGGGAGCTGGATGTCGTCGACGTAGCGGCCGCGGCCGCGGATGAACCGCGGGTCCTCCTTGCGCAGCATCCGGCCGTAGCCCGACCGGCTTCTGGTCGTTGTCCTCGAACACCATCTGCCGGTCGGCCGGCGCGTCGACGGCCGTCACGCCGGGCTCCCGTAGGCCTCGGCCTCGGCGGCCTCCTCGGCGCGCAGGGCGGCCTCGTGAACCGCCGCCCAGCGGATCGAGCGGACGATGGTGGCGTAGCCGGTGCAGCGGCAGATCTGGCCCGAGATCGCCTCGCGGATCTCACGATCCGTCGGGTCCGGGTTGCGGTCCAGCAGGGCTCGCCCGGTCATCATCATCCCCGGCGTACAGAAGCCGCACTGCAGGCCGTGGCAGGCCATGAACCCCTGTTGCACGGGGTCGAGCTCGGTCCCCTGCTCGAGTCCTTCGACCGTGCGGACCTCGCGGCCACCGGCCATCGCGGCCAGCACGGTGCACGACTTGACCGGCTCGCCGTCCATCCAGACGACGCACATGCCGCAGTTGCTGGTGTCGCAGCCCCAGTGCGTGCCGGTCAACCCGCGCTGGTCCCGCAGGAAGTGGACCAGCAGGGTGCGACCTTCGATCTCGTCGCTGACCTCTTCGCCGTTGACCCACATGGTCACCTGCATCGACTCAGCTCCCCCGTCGATCGGGTTCTGCCGCAATGCGTTCCACGGCCCGGCGCAGGGTACGGCGAGTGAGCTCGTCGGCCAGATGAAGCTTGTACGCCGCACTGCCGCGCATGTCCGTCACCGGCCGGCAGCTCTCGGCGGCTATCCGGCCGGCCTCGGCGTACAGTGCCTCGGATGGCGTTTTGCCGCGCAACGCCGCCGAGATCGCTGGAATACCAGTGGTATTGGGGCCGACGGCGGCTAGGCCGACGCGGGCGTCGACGATGACACCGTCGGCCATCCACACGGCGGAGCCGGCCGACACGACGGCCCAGTCACCGGCTCGTCGCTCGACCTTGGCGTAGGCACTCGAGCCGCCCGGCCGGATCGGCAGGCGGATCTCGGTCAGCATCTCCGCGTCGCCGACGGCGGTCTCGTAGGGGCCTTGGTAGAACTCGTCCATGGTGACGACCCGCTCGCCGCCGCTCCCCCGGATGACACAAGCGGCGTCGAGGGTGGTGCACACGGCCGACAGGTCCTCGGACGGGTCGGCCTGGCAGAGCGAGCCACCGAGCGTGCCCCGGTTGCGGACGACGGGGTCGGCGATGACGGTCTCCGCGTCGTGGAAGATCGGGAAGGCCGTGAGCAGCTCCGGCGACTCGAGCAGCTCGCGGTGCCGGGTCATCGCGCCGACCCGGATCTGGGTCGGCTCGACCTTCACGTAGCCCAGCTCGTCGTGCAGGTCGTTGATGTCGATCAGGTACTCGAGGTTGACCAGCCGCAGCTTCATCATCGGCAGCAGGCTGTGCCCCCCGGCGACCAGTCGGGAGCTGCTGCCGAGCCGCTCGAGCAGGCTGATCGCGCCGTCAACGCTCGTTGCCCGTTCGTACTCGAACGGTGCAGGCACCTGCATGTCCGCAGTATCAGCCACCCGTCGCAGCCGTGCAATGCCGCACCTAAGCCAATGCTTAGGTGGCGGCAGGGTCGACCGGTCAGAGCATGCTCAGCAGGGCCAGGCCCATCGAGACGCCCATCGCGACCCGGCAGCCGGTCGCGCAGCGGGGCGCGAGCACCGGCCGGGCCGGCGGAGTGACGGTGACGCTGGCCGGCACCAGGCCGCGGAGCTCGACCGCCGCCAGCGCCAGCAGCCCGACGGCAAGGGTGAGCACGAACATCTCGCTGCCGAGCGCCGGGGCGCCACCCGTGGCGAGCGCCCCGCCCATCCCGGGCATCCGTCCCATCCCCGAGGCTGGCCCCGCGGCGTACGACGTCCCGCCGCCAACCAACATGGCGACCATCGCGAGGCAGCCCGCGCCGTGCTGGAGACCGCGTCCGGAGCTGCGGCCGGAGCGGCCGGAGCGGCCGGCCACGACAGCCGCGCGGAGGTACCACAACGCGGCCGCGAGGAAGCCGAGCACCCACAAGAGGTCCCACCGCCGGTTGAGCACGCCGAGCAGGGTGGCGGCCATGACGATGCCCATGACCAGATGGAGCAGGTCCGCCGGGCGGTCGGTGACTCGCCGGCGAAGCGGCGCCACGACGAGGCGGCCCGCGCAGTAGAGCGCGGTCCCGCCCGACACGAGCACCAGCACGAGCGGCAACGGACCGGTCATCTCACCTCTCCCCGCCTGGCAGCCTGGGCCGGTCCGCGGCCGCTGTCAACGACCGGCTAAGCGAAGGCTTAGCCGGCCGTCGACCTGAGATTTCGGATCTGCGCAAGTGTGGCTAGCAGGCCAGGTCAGCCAGTACGCCGCGGAGCTCGCGCACCAGCTGGTCCGCGTGCTGACGTTCCCAGATCAACGGGGGCCGGATCTTGAGGACCGAACGGCCCGCACCGGTCGCGCCCACGAGGACCTGCCGGTCGCGCAGGCCCTCGACGATCTGCCGAGTCAGCCGGCCGGCCTCGGCCGGGTCCCCAGGCGCGAGGACGTCGACGCCGGCGATCAAGCCGTAGCCCCGGACGGCGCCGAGTGCCGGTTGGTCGGACGCGAGCGCCCGCAGCTCGGCCCGAAGGTAGTCCCCCACCTCCTCGGCCCGTCGCGGAATCCCGTTGTCCTGCAATACATCCAGGACGGTCAGGGCGGCCATCGCCGCAACCGGTCCACCGGCAAAGGTGCTGAAGTACTCCCGGCTCCGCGCCATCGTCGACGCGAGCTCCGACCGGGTCAGCACTGCCGCGACCGGATACCCGTTGCCCATCGGCTTGCCGAGCGTGACGAGGTCCGGCGTCAGGCCGCCCCGAGCGAAGGCCCAGAACGACGGGCCGCTGCGGCCGAAGCCGGACTGCACCTCGTCGGCCAGGACCAGCGCCCCGGTCGCCCGTGCTGCCGACCCGAGCTCGGCCAGGAAGCCCGCCCCGGGGTCGAGGATCCCCTCGCTGGTGAACATCGGGTCGAGGAGCAGCAACGCCGGATCGTGGCCGCGAGCGCGCAACCGGGCGACCGCATCTTCGACCCGGGCCGTCGCCTCAGGCCCGCCGGGATGCTTGCCGTCAGGCAACTGATGCGGTGCCGGATACGTGGCCACGTGCGCCGGGTCGTGTCCCGGCGGCCACTCGTTGGTGCTGAAGTCCGCGACGGTGGCCGAGATGCCGTGATAGCCGTGCTCCACGACCAGGGCCCCGGTGTGGCCGGTCGCCGCCGTCGCGATCCGCCAGGCGAGGTCGACGGCCTCGGTCCCGGAGTTGACCAGGATGCACGTGTCGAGTCCGGCCTCCGGTGGTGTCGTGGCCAGCAGCCGCTCGGCCAGCTCCACCGAGCTCGGGTGCAGGTAGCGCGAGTTGGTGTTCAGCACCCGGAGCTGACTCGCGACGGCCTGGACGACGGAGGGGTGTTCGTGACCGACGACCGGCACGTTGTTGTAGGCGTCCAGGTAGCGCTGGCCCTGCGCGTCGTACAGATAGGCGCCCTGACCGCGCGCGACCTGGATCGGGCGCTGGTAGGAGACCGGCGAGAGTGACCCACCGAAGACGGTCGCTCGCCGAGCGGACAGCGTCGGATCCAGTTGCTGCGCAACGACGATGCGCCCCGTCCCGGCCAGCCGCGGCATGAGCTCGGCCACGTCGAGCTCGTCGGACAGCAGGCGCAGCAGGGTCCAGCTGCTCCCGTCGTACTGGCTGATGTACGCCGTGTTGTCCGGGTGCAGCCCGGCGCGCCAGGCGGAGATGAGGACGGTGGCGACCAACCGGGCCTGCACCAGATGGCCGAGCGCGGCCGCCTCCTCGACGAGCAACGGTCGATACCGTTGGTAGCCCTCGAGATAGGCGGACGCGGACTCCACGACGGCAGCGCGACCCTCGCCGGCGACACTGCGGAGCACCGAGGTCAACCCGGCCGCCAGGTCGCACACCGAGGCCGTGTGCTGCATGTCGCCGAAGTCGATGACGCCGGTGAGCTCCTCCCCCTGCACCAGCAGGTTGGTGAGCGTCACGTCAGCGTGTTCGACCTGGGCCGGCAGCCGGTCGACCGCCTCGGTCACCGGCCGGACCGCGGCCAGGGCGGCCTGCACCAGGTCGGCGTCGTCCCGGTCGTCGATCGCGTTGATATGCCGCTCGAGATCGGCGACGTGGCGCACATCCCAGACATGGGTGCGCCCAGCCGCCGGATGGAAGAAGCCACGGAGCGCGGCGCTGAGCCGCGCAGTCGTCCCGCCGATCTCGCGGGCCAGGCCGGGCGACACACGGCGGCCCTCGGCCGGCTCGCCGGGGACCACCGAGATGAGCCGCGTCAGGTGCCGGCGACCGTCGTCGCCGACGGTCGTCGTCACCGATGCACCGTCCCTGGCCGGGAGCACGCGAGGGATCGGCAGTGCCGGGTCGGTCGTCGCGACGTGCCGCATGGCGGCGTTCTCCATCTCGACCACGCCGGGGTCCTCGGCCGAGTGCGAGACCTTGAGGACTGCGGCCCGCCCGTCACCGCGCAGCAGGAAGTTGCGGTCCCGTTCGCTCGGCAGCGGCGATGCCGTGCCCTCGAAGCCGAAGACCTCGCGACCGATCACCTCGGCCGTGATCGGACCGAGGTGGGGTGCCGCGGTGTCGAAGAGCGGGTCGCCGTCCGGCCGCGCATCGTCGATCGTCATGGCGCGACGCTAGGGCAAACCGCCCCAAGCCCCGGCATTTGCCGACGACGCGACGCCGCAAAATGTCCAGACATCAGCCGATGACACTTCAGCACCGGCCGAGATCCGTCGACAGAAAGGAAGGGGACTCGATCAGGCACGACCGACCGTCAGGAACAGCCGACCCATGGGACTGCTCGCGCGAAGGCCACGCCGTGGTGCGCCGTGGCGGCCTGGTGCTGCCGCCAGCCGCCGGGCCAGTGTCGCGGTCAGCCTGGTCCTCGTGGTCGCCTCCGGCGTCGCGATCTTCGGCAGCCGCGCGATCGGCAGCGAGACGGCCTCAGCCCGGTCGGCCGCCCGTGCGTCCGACCTCTACCAGGACGCGAAGTTCTGGGGGGCGCGCGAGGATGCCGCCCTCAACGGCTACCTGCTCACCCAGGACCCCTCCGCCAAGGACCTGTACGTCGAGGCCGCCCAGGGCCTGACCGACTCGCTGAAGGCGATCGAGTCCGTCCAGGACGCCCCGGCCATCGGAGTGCTGCTCGACGAACAGACCACCTACACCGTCCAGGCGACGAAGCTCTTCGACCTGGTCGACGCGGGGCGGATGGACAAGGTCGCTGACATCCAGCGGTTCCAGGCCGAGCCGCTGCTGCAGCACATGACGGACGAGATCGGCGCGCTGGAGGCGCAGCACCACGCCAGTGCGACCGCCCAGCTCGACGCCGTCCGGGTCCACGCCGCGACCCTCGACGTCGGCACGCCGTCGGTGCTCGGGCTGGTCCTGTTGCTGCTCCTGGGGCTCTCGTCGGTGACCCGGGCCTACCGGCGCAACGTCGAGGACCAGGCCCAGCACGACGCGCTGACCGGCCTGCCCAACCGCACGCTGTTCGCCGACCGCGCGGCCCAGGCCGTGCGGGCCGCGGCCAAGGGCAGCGCCGAGCCGGCCGTCCTGATGCTCGACCTCGACCGGTTCAAGGAGGTCAACGACACCCTCGGCCATCACCACGGGGACGAGCTGCTGATCGAGGTCGCCGCTCGCATCTCCGCGGTGCTCCGGCCGACCGACACCGTTGCCCGCCTCGGCGGCGACGAGTTCGCGATCCTCCTCACTGACGGCGGGGCCGACGGCGCCCACCGAGCAGCGATCCGCATCTCTGAGGCGCTCGAGCCCTCGTTCACCCTCGACGGCGTGACGGTCAGCGTCGAGGCCAGCGTCGGCGTCTCGGTCTACACCGCCCAGACCTCCACCGAGCGCGGCCTCGACCCGGTCGCGCGAGCGGCCGAGCTCCTGCGCCACGCGGACATGGCGATGTACGACGCCAAGCTCGGTCGCACGGGTATCTCCCACTTCCGCGGTGAGAACGAAGGGGCCCGGCCGGCCCGGCTGGCCCTGCTCGGCGAGCTGCGCGAAGCCCTCAACCACGACGAGCTGGTGCTGCACTACCAGCCCAAGGTCGCCGCCGGCAGTGGCCAGATCCTCGGCGTCGAGGCACTCGTCCGCTGGCAGCACCCGACGCTGGGCCTGCTGCCGCCGTCCGAGTTCATCCCGGTCGCCGAGGCGACCACGCTCATCCAGCGGCTCACGCTCGTCGTGGTCGACAAGGCGCTCGCCATGTCGCGCTCGTGGCTCGAACAGGGCATTCGGATGCCGGTGGCGGTCAACGTCAGCGCCCGCAGCCTGCTGGACCTCGGCTTCCCGGACTCGATCGCGTCGGCGCTGTCTCGGGCGCAGGTCCCGGCCGACCAGCTCTGCCTCGAGCTCACCGAGTCGACGATCATGCATGACCCGGACCGCGCCCTGTCGATCATGCAGGAGCTGCGGGCGCTCGGGGTGCGGCTGTCGGTCGACGACTTCGGGACCGGCTACTCCTCGATGGCCTATCTCAAGATCCTCCCGGTCGACGAGCTCAAGGTAGACCGCTCGTTCGTCAGCCAGATGAACACCAGCGTCGACGACACGATGCTCGTGCAGAGCGCGATCGACCTCGGTCACAACCTGGGGATGTCCGTCGTCGCCGAGGGCGTCGAGGACCGCCAGACCATGATGGCTCTCAAGGACCTCGGCGCCGACGTCATCCAGGGTTACTACCTCGGCCGGCCCATGAACGAGGACCTGCTCCGGCAGTGGGTCGGCGAGTGGACGCCGGCGGCGAACCGCCCCGCCCTGCGCTGACCGGCCTCACCCGGCCTTGCGGAAGTACGCACCGCTACCACCGGTGAGTAGCAGGACGAGGATCGCCAGGTCGATCAGACCCGTGACGATCGAGGCCACGTGGCTCAGGGTGGGCACGGTCGAGGCGAACGAGACGAGCATGCTCAACACGCCGAGGCCGGCGAGGATCAGCGTCACGATCCGGGCCCACTGCTTGCCCTTGGCCACCTGCATCGCCAACAGCACGTAGAGCACCAGGAACACAACCGCACCAACGATCCCGACGGCG
This sequence comes from uncultured Actinomycetota bacterium, assembly GCA_963794535.1. GTDB lineage: Bacteria > Actinomycetota > Actinomycetes > Actinomycetales > CAVURS01 > CAVURS01. Next base: position 37,997 of record CAWCEI010000009.1, on the reverse strand, counting down.
ATCGCGGAGTTGAACAGGCTGTCCAGCTTGGCCGCGTCGGCCGTCGGGTTCTTCTTGAGCAGCTCTTTCTTGAGGGTGTCCTTCGTGGCCAGCAGGATGATGATCCCGACGACGCCGAGTGCGGCGCGGACATACATCAGTGTCACGGCGTTGCGCACCGACGACGGCGCGTCACCAGCGACTGCAGGCGCCCGGCTCGGTTCGCTGGGCATGGGGGCGTAGCCGCCGCCCGCACCGGGGTTTGACTGGTCACTCATGGCGTGCTCCTCACCTCGTGGGCGTCGGGTCCGCGTGGTGTGGACCGCCTCGACGTTAGGAGTGAGGGGCGACTCGCGCGACTTGAAACCGTCGCCCGGCCTCACAGGATGTAGAGCATCTCCTGGTAGGTGGGCAGCGACCACAGGTCGTCGGCGACGACACCTTCGAGCAGATCAGCGGCCGTCCGCACGGCGGTCATCGCGGGCAGCAGGACCTCACGGGCCTGGGTTGCCTCGTCGAGCGCAGTGGGCCCGGACTTCGTCGTGAGCGCTTCACGCAGCGTGCCCAGCGCCGTACGGAGCTCGGCTAGCGGGGCCGAAACATCCTGCAGGAGTGTCGGATCCGCCTCGACGCCCGCGTTCGTGAGCGCACCGAGGTTGAGCGCCAGCTCGGTTTGGTAGCGCACTGCGGCCGGCAGCACTGCCGTGCGTAGCGATCTCCAGGGTCAGCCGAGCCTCGACTCCGATGCTCAGCGCGTACTGCTCGAGACCGATGTCGTAGCGGCTGTGCATCTCGCGGTGGCTGAAGACCCTGTACTTCTCGAACAGCTCCATCGCCGGCTCGGACACCAGCTCCGGCAACGCATCCAGGGTTGTGCGCAGGTTGGGCAGGCCCCGCTCGGCGGCCTCGACCTGCCAGTTCTCCGAGTAGCCGTCGCCGTTGAAGACGACGGCGCCGTGGTTGGTGATGACCTCGGACAGGACGTTCTGCACCGCGGTGTTGAACTCGGTGCCCGCGTCGATCGCGGTCTCCAGGTTGGTGGCGAGGTAGTCCAGCGCCTCGGCCATGATCGTGTTGATCGTGACCATCGGGCCGGCGACGGACTGCATCGACCCGGGGGCGCGGAACTCGAACCGGTTGCCGGTGAAGGCGAATGGGCTGGTCCGGTTGCGGTCACCCGGATCGGTCGGCAGGACGGGCAGCGTGTCGACGCCGATCATCAGGGTGCCGCGCTCCTTCGACGAGGTCGCACCGCCCTTGGCGATCTGGTCGAAGACATCGGTCAGCTGGTCGCCCAGGAAGATCGAGATGATCGCCGGCGGCGCCTCGTTGGCGCCGAGCCGATGGTCGTTGGAGGCTGAGGCGACCGACGCGCGGAGCAGTCCGCCGTACCGGTGCACCGCCCGGATGACGGCCGCGCAGAACACCAGGAACTGCGCGTTGTCGTGCGGGTTGTCGCCCGGCAGCAGCAGGTTGCCCTGGGACGCGTTGCCGAGCGAGAAGTTCACGTGCTTGCCCGAGCCGTTGACGCCCGCGAAGGGCTTCTCGTGGAAGAGACACTCCATCCCGTGCTTCTTGGCGATGGTCTTGAACGTCGTCATCAGCAGCTGCTGGTGGTCGGCCGCGACGTTGGCCCGCTCGAACATCGGCGCAATCTCGAACTGGCCGGGGGCGACCTCGTTGTGCCGGGTCTTCGCTGGGATGCCGAGCTTGAAGAGCTCACGCTCGGTGTCCATCATGAAGCCCAGCACCCGCTCGGGGATCGCCCCGAAGTAGTGGTCGTCGAACTCCTGGCCCTTCGGCGGCTTGGACCCGAAGAGCGTGCGACCGGAGTTGAGCAGGTCGGGCCGGGCGAGGAAGAAGTGCCGGTCGACCAGGAAGTACTCCTGCTCGGCGCCGCAGAAGGACACGACCGCGTCCGGGTCTGCGTGACCGAAGAGCTTGAGGATCCGCTCGGCATGACCGGCCATGGCCTGCTGTGAACGCAGCAGCGGTGTCTTGTGGTCCAGCGCCTCACCGGTCATCGAGACGAAAACCGTTGGGATGCAGAGCGTGTTGCCGTTCGGGTTCTCCAGCACGTACGCCGGGCTGGTCACGTCCCAGCCCGTGTAGCCCCGAGCCTCGAAGGTGTTGCGCAACCCACCACTGGGGAAGCTCGACGCGTCGGGCTCGCCCTGGATCAGCGTCTTGCCGGCGAACTCGGCCAGGGCCGAGCCGTCCCCGGCCGGCTCCAGGAAGCTGTCGTGCTTCTCGGCCGTCAGCCCCGTGAGCGGGTAGAAGACGTGCGCGTAGTGGGTCGCACCCTTCTCCATCGCCCAGTCCTTCATCGCCGAGGCCACGGCGTCCGCAACCGCCGGGTCGAGTGGAGCGGCCTGCTCGATCGTCGCCATGACCGACCTGAAGACCGACTTGGGGAGCCGCTTCTGCATCACGCTCTTGCTGAAGACGTTGGCGCCGAAGACCTCTCCCGGCGCCTCGTCCATGGCGAAGCTGACGGCCGGTGGCACGTAGGCCTCGACGTCTTTGATGGCCTGGAGCCGGACGGCACTTCCACTCATGGGACACCTCGGGACGGCGCTGCTCGGGCAGCTGGCGGGACCGGACACGACGATCCAACGCGAGCCATGAGTCCGGGAGGTTTCCGGCCGATGTCCCCTGGCGACCAGTCGGTTTCGGGGTTCGGGCCAGCGCGACGTCATGACGGCAAATGACCGGGGTGGCACCAGGATCCGCTTCCGCTCGGATACCGGTGCCACCCCGGAGCTCAGGCCCGCTCGGCCGGCCAATGCCGGCTCAAGCCACCGCTGGGCAGTGCACGTTCGGGTTGAACATCGTGAACATGCCGGCCGGGTTGGTCTTCCAGGCCCACACGTGCAGCGAGTAGAACGCCGGCAGACCGAACCGGTTCGGGTCCTCGGTGAAGTTGAACTTGTGACCGAAGAGCGAGGGCGGGTTCGCGTGGTTCGCGTCCCATGCCGCCTTGATGACGACGTACTCCACACCAGCAAGGTGCAGCGTGCCGTCAGCGTCGGGGGCGTAGAGCAGTGCCTCCGGCTTGTCGGCGTTGACGACCGGACGGCCGACGAGCGTTCCGTTGGCGTAGTGCACGCCCATGGCGCCGGAACCCATCTGCATCTGCATCTTCATGTCCGCCGTCATGTTGCCGCCGGACATCTTCATCGCCGGCTGGTCGTCGGCGATGCAGGCGATGCCGTTGACGTCCTTGAGCAGGCCATAGCCGTGGCGCTCAGCGACGTTGAGGTTGTGGTACTGGTCGGTCACCTTGCGGAGCTGGTCGATCCCGGCCGTCGAGCTGGCCGAGGAGATCGACGCGTGTCCCGCGACGAGCAACGCGGCCGCAGCACCGGCACCGGCCAGTCGCCGGAGCAGCTTGGCCGTGTTCACGAGCCCTCCTGGACCTCGAACAGGTCGTCCGCCACCAGGCCGTGGGCCTCGCGGTGAACGGTGGTCGCAGCCTCCTTGGACGGGGCGTCGACGAGGCAGAAGACCTTGCCCTCGGCCTCGTTGACCCAGTAGCGGAGGTAGTTCACGTCGTACGGGCCCTGCGTCTTCAGGTCGGCTTCGTGGGCCTGGCGCACGTCGTCGCAGGCCACACCACCGTCGATCGAATGGACATCCATATAGAGCGGCATCGCTCTCTCCTTGGGTTCACCGAAGCCCGTGAGCTTCGTGTTGATTGCGTACGGCGAACGTAGGTCGGCGGGTCTGAGGCGGGGATCGGTGACGACTACCCAGATTGGGAGCGCCGGTACCTATGTTTCGGCCAGTAGCATCCGGGCGTGCTGCTCGAGCGGGACACCCAGCTGGCGGTCCTGGCCGACTGCCTGGCTTCGGCTGCGAGTGGCCGGGGCTCCGTGGTGCTGCTGAGCGGGGACGCCGGCTGCGGCAAGACCACCCTTGCGCGCGCGTTTGCGCGGTCCGCCCCGGAGAGCTGGTGGGGCTACTGCGACCCCCTCTCCACACCACGCCCGCTGGGCGCCCTGCTCGACATCGCCGGACATCTCGGACCGGACTTCACCGAGGCGGTCCGGTCCACCACCGACCCGTTCGAGGTGTACGCCGGCCTGCTCGACCGCCTCCGCGCCCGGACCGAGCCGGTCGTCGTCGTGATCGAGGACCTGCACTGGGCCGACGAGGCCACGCTCGCGCTGCTGCAGTTCCTCTGTCGCCGGATCGAGCAGGTGCCGGCCGTCGTCGTGGCGACGCTGCGGCCCGAGGACGCCGCCGGCGACGATGCGCTGCACCGCGTCCTCGGCGACCTGGCTCGTCATCCGGAGTCGGTCCACCGACTGGAGGTCGGGCCGCTGTCGTCCTCGGCGTTGACCGAGCTGGCCGTGGGCTCGGGTGTCGACCCGGCCCGGCTGCTCGAGGTGACCGGCGGCAACGCGTTCTTCGCTACGGAGCTGATCGCCGCGGGCGGCGCCGTCTCGGCCAACGTGCGCGACGCGGTCATCGAGCGGTTGGACCGCCTGGCCCGCTTGGATCCGCACGCGCGCGACGTGGCCGAAGCGGTCGCGACCGACGCCCGCGGGTTGGACGTGTCGCTCATCGGTCGGTGGCCAGGGCTCACCGCGCGTGCGGCGGATGTCGCGGTCACCGCGGGGGTGCTCGAACGCCGCGGGTCACTCCTGCGGTTCCGGCACGAGCTGGCTCGGCTGGCGACGTACGACACCCTGCCGCAGCTGCGGCGGATGGAGGTGCACCAGACGTTTCTGAGTCTCCTGACGTCCATCGGCTCCGCTGACGACGCCCGGCTGACCCATCACGCCATCGGCGCCGAGGACGGCCCGGCCACGGCCCGGCACGCTCTGGCCGCGGGGCAGCTCGCGCTGGTGCAGGGCAGTGCCGCTGAGGCGGAGGCCTTCCTGGCAACGGCGCTGCTTCACGTCGAGCAGCTGAGTGTCGACGACGCGATCCAGGCGCTCGTGGACCGGTCCGAGGCCCTGGGTCGGATCGACCGCCAAGCCGAGGCCGTCGACCTGGCGAAGCGCGCGCGCGACCGGGCCGAGGAGGCGGGCAACCTGCAGCTGCAAGGCCGGGCGACCCAGCTGCTGGCCCGTGCGCAGTGGCGGTTCGGCCTCACCGACCAGGCCATGGCAACGGCGGTCCAGGCCGTAGAGCTGTTGCGGCCCATGGGTTCCACCGCCGAGTTGGCCGGTGCGCTGCGCCAGGCCGGGCACCTGACCATGCTCCGGCGTCGACACGACCAGGCGATGGCGTTCGTCGGTGAAGCAGCGGCCGTCGCCCAGGCAGTCGGCCCCGCCGGAGAGGTGGAGGCGGTGCGGGCCAAGCTGATCGAGGGCACGATCGAGCTCGTCACCGGGGATGTCGACCGCGGCATCGAGCTGCTGCTCGACTCCAAGCGGCGGGGCGGGGAGCTAGGCGACGGACGGATCGTCAGCGATTCGCTCGGGATGCTGGGCTCGGGTGCCGGCGAGGCCAAGCGGTACGCCGCGGCGTACGGCTGGCTGACCGAGTCGATCGAGATCGGCCGGGCGCGGGACGAGGACTACGACATGGCCTACTCGCTGTCCTGGCAGGCGCGGATCCGGTTCGAGCAGGGCCGCTGGGACGAGGCCCTCACGGCGGTCGCGGTCGGTGACCCGATGACCGGTCATCCGGCCCCGCTCAGCCGGCTGACGAGGCTGGGCACGCTCGGGCGGCTCCAGGTGCGACGCGGCGACACCGAAGCCCGGGCGACCCTCGACGCGGCCCGGGCCATCATGACCGGGATGGAGCTGCAGCATCGCTGGCCGACGCTGTGTGGGATGGCGGAACTGCTGTGGCTGCAAGGGGATTCGCCGGCCGCGGTGGAGCTGCTGGCGGGGCCGTATGCGCAGGCGCTCGAGACGAACAGCCAGTGGGCGCAGGGCGAGCTCGGCTTCTGGCTCTGGCGGGCCGGTGGACTATCCGGCCCGTCGGCTGGGGCAGCGGCACCGTTCGCCGCGCACATGTCGGGCGACTGGTCTCTGGCGGCGGACTTGTGGCGCGAGATCGGCTGCCCGTACGAGGAGGCGCTCGCTTTGGTCGACGGCGACGCAGCCGCGGTGGTCGACGGGCTGACGATCCTGGACCGGCTCGGAGCCGGGCCGATGGCGGCCTGGGTGCGCCGGCGGTCCCGCGACGAAGGCGGGCCGCTGCTGCGCGGACCGCGTCGGACCACGGTGTCGCACCCGCAAGGCCTGACGGCGCGCGAGGCGGAGGTGCATGCGCTCCTGGTCGAGGGCCTGACCAATGCGGCGATCGCCGAGCGGCTGTTCATCGCCCGGCGTACGGTCGACCATCACGTCGCTGCAGTCCTCGCGAAGTACGGCGTGGCCTCCCGGACCGAGCTCAGCTGAGCCCAATCCAGCGCGGACTAGGTTGATCGCCATGACCCCGGACCACCAGCACGACTTCGACGGGCAGTGGTGGGAGCGGCATTACCAGGACGCTGATGCGGCCAGCCTGGCCACCGGCGGGGCGAGCGCGCAGCTGGTCGCGGAGGTCGCCGGGATGACTCCGGGCACGGCGCTCGACGCGGGCTGCGGCACCGGGGCCGACGCCGTCTGGCTGGCTGGTGCGGGCTGGCAGGTCACGGCCGTCGACGTCTCGGCGACCGCCGTACGGCAGGCGGAGGTGTTGGCCGGACAGTCCGACGCCGGCCGTGGCCCAGCGCATCTCCTGGGTCGTCGCCGACCTGACCGTCTGGTCACCGCCGGGGCAGTACGACCTGGTCGTCAGCCAGTACGTCCACCCCGACCTGCCGTTCGGTGAGTTCGTGGCCCGCCTCGCTCAGGCGGTCGCTCCCGGCGGCACGCTGCTCGTCGTCGGCCACGACCATGCCGACACCCACTCAGCGGCCCATGCCCCACAGCCGGCGTCGATCGGACCTGACGCCGTCGTCGGCGCGCTGGACCCGGGCCAGTGGGACGTGACCGTGGCCGAGACCCGCACCCGTCAGGTGACCCGCGGCAGGAGCGAGCTGACCATGTCCGACCTCGTCGTCAAGGCCCACCGCACCACCTGATCTGGCGTCAGCACGTGGCAAGTCCCGAGACTTGCGCCGTGCTGACCCGACGCTGGGCTCTCAGTCCTGCGGTGACACGAAGACCGCGGCCGTTCGCGCGGGGACGGTGAAGCTGCCGGTCGAGGCGTCGTACGACGCGGTCTTGACGACTGGGTCGCTCCCCGCGGCCTGGATCGGGTCGAGCTGGAAGGCTTGGCCCGCAATGCCGCTGACGGTCTGGGTCGTGGACGTTGGGGTCGCGTTGAAGACCACGACCAGGCCGTTGAGCGACCGGTCGGCGTCGGCTCCGACCGTGTCGTCGATCCGCATCGTGATGACCCCAGGGGTCTGACTCGGGCCGGCGCCGGAGAAGGACAACTTCTGCTCGACCCTGGCCGCGCTGCCGAGGTGGAAGAGCGGGGTGCTGTTGCGGATCCGGAGCAGCGTCTCCGAGTCGGCCAGCGCAGTCTGGATGTCGGTCGACGACGGCTTGAGCGCCGCATTGGCCAGCAACGGCTGGACATAGGGCCACAGGGCCGAGTTGGATGCCGCGATCGGCAGCCCGCGCCCGAAGCCGTTCGTGGCGTACGACGGGTCGAGGACGTTGAACCAGTCACCCGAGTCATAGCTGTTGCCGTCGAACGACTTGCTCCGCAGGATGTCGCCTCCCGCGTGCCAGAACGCCACTCCCTGGGAGAACGAAACCGTCGACAGGGCAACGGTTTGCATCCGGACCCGATCGGCCATCGAGGTGGCGACGGGAAGCTTCTCGGTCAGCGCGTCGAAGAGGGTCTGGTTGTCGTGCGCCTCGACGTAGTTGATCGCCTCCTGCGGGTCGTCGGTGTAGCCGGCCGGCTGGCCGTTGTAGTCCACACCACCGCCGGTCACCGCGTTGCCAGTGGCATCGACCAGCGGGTAGTCCTTGAGGTTGCCGGTCAGGGACACCTTGATCAGGTCCTGCTCGTGCAGCAGCGTCGCCTTCTGCTGGTCGGCCGTTCCGTTGATCGCCGCGCCGTTCGGGTCGGTGTAGAGGCCGCTGCCGAACCCCTGGATCCGCGGGTCGGTGTCGAACGGCCCACCACCCCGGACGGCGTCGCGGATCCGGTCGTTGAAGGTCCCGACGCCGGTGCCGGCCATGTTGGCCTGCGTCGCCTGGGTGAAGAGTGCGTCGTTGGCGACCTCGCCGAAGTTCCAGCCCTCGCCGTACAGATAGATCGCCTGGCCGTCGACGCCGTCCTTCTTGACCGTGAGCTGGTTGAGGTCACGGCGCAGCTGCTGCATCAGGGCCTTTGGCTGGTGGCCCATCAGGTCGAACCGGAAGCCGTCGACCTTGTAGTCCTTGGCCCAGGTGAGGACCGAGTCGACCATGAGCTTGCCCATCATCGCGTGCTCGGTCGCTGTGTTGGCGCAGCAGGTCGACGTCTCGACCGTGCCGGTCGAGCTGAGCCGGTGGTAGTAGCCGGGCACGATCCGGTCGAGGTCGTTCTTGCCGTTCTGGCCCGGAGTCGGTGGTGTGGTTGTAGACCATGTCCATGACCACACGCAGGTGATCGCCGTTGAGCGCTGCGACCATGTCACGGAACTGGCGGGTGCGCGGTGAACCCGCGGGATCCGTCGCGTAGGAACCCTCCGGCGTCGTGTAGTGCAGCGGGTCATAGCCCCAGTTGAAACCGTCGTGGGCGGTGACGGCCGAGACACATGCCTGCTGCTGGTCGCTGTCCGGCGCGAAGGACGGCAGGTTGCAGGCTGGCTCCTGCCAGGTGGACTTGTCCTCGTTGATCGTCGAGATGTCGGCGAGCGGCAGTAGGTGCACCGTTGTCAGGCCGGCCTGCGCGAGGGCCTTGAGGTGCTTCACCGCGTTGCTGTTCGCATCGGTGAAGGCCTCGTAGGTGCCGCGGTCGGCGGCCGGCACGGTCGGGTCGCTCACCGAGAAGTCGCGCAGGTGCAGCTCGTAGATCGACTGGGTCTCCGGGTTGGGCAGCTTTGGCTTGGCCAGGTGCGCCCAGCCGGCCGGCTTCAGCGCAGCGTCGTCGAGGTTGACGAACAGGCTGCGGGTCGAGTTCTCCGACAGCCCGACGCTGTAGGGGTCTGTGACCAGGTTGTCTTGCACCGCACCGGTTTCCGGCACGAAGACGCTGACGTCGTACAGGAAGTACTTGCCCTTCCAGCTCGGGTCACCCTTGACCGTCCAGACGCCGTCGGTGCCCTGGGTGAGGGCCCGGGTGGCGATGGCCGGGCCGGTCTGGCCGTCGGCGTACACGTTGACCGAGACCGACTTCGCAGTCGGTGCCCACAGCGCGAGGGAGGGTGTTGCGCCCCGCCAGGACAGCCCGAGAGTACGCCGGGAGGCCGCCGCATAGACGTCATCCAGCACACCCGGGATCTGCAGGCCCGAGCCGTCGACCACGGTGCCGGAGGCGTCCAGCGCGACCACCGCGACCTGGCCGCGCAGGAGTTCCTTGACTTGGCCGAGGTACTTGTTGGCGATCTTGAGCGCCCCGAGGCCGGCTTGCGCCGGGAACTTCGTCTTGATCGACGCTGGCAGGCCAGTCGCGTTGTACTGCAACGGGATCCACGACCCGCCGGTGACTCCGGTGTCGTCGACGGCCAGGCCGCCGGTTGGTGCCGAGTACAGACGGTAGGTGCGGTTGGCCGCGTCACTGCCGAGCGCCCAGCCGATGTAGCGCTGGCTCAACCAGTAGGCGCGCGGAGTCTTCAGGTCGATGGTCGGGCCGTTGCCGGAGGTGATGGTCAGGATGTGCGAGGTCGAGTCGAAGCTGAACGTCGTCGCGTCGCCGTTGTGCGCGACGGTGAACGGGATGTTGTCGCCGCCGGGCACCCCGCCGGCGCCGTAGTTCACGTCCCAGGACAGGCCGACGGCGGCCTTGGTCTCCCAGCTGCCGGCCGGAATCGCGGTCGTCGTGAACGTGAAGACCCCGTCCCCGTCCAGGTCCTCGAGCCACGAGCGCAGGCAGTCCGGCGACCAGTCGGCCGGGCAGCCGAGCTCGGACTGGAAGCTGCCGGCCGCCGTCACGATCGGGGTGGTGATGTCCGCGGTCACCCAGTGCGTGGCGTTGTCGTAGAAGAACGTGACCGTAGCGCCGCCATCCGGCACCACGAGCGGGATGTTGTCGCCGCCGGCCACACCGTGGGCGCCGTAGTTCACGTCCCAGGTGTTGTTCAGCGCTGCCTTATAGGCGAAGGTGCCGGCCGGGAGCGCCACGGACATCGACCAGACGTCGTCGTTGGTGCGGCGGGTCAGCTGGGCCTGCGCACAGTCCGGCGACCAGTCGGCCGTGCAGCCGATCTCGCCGTTGAAGTCACCCGGGACGGACACCGCCGTCGGCTGCGGATCAGCCGCGTTGCTCGTCGCAGCCGGGAGGGCCACGACGAGCAGCGTGAGGGCGAGCGAGAGGGCGAGCAGATGCGGTGAGCGACGGGCCATGGCATTCCCCTGCCGAGTGACGGTGCGCGAGCGACGGCCTACGCAACGTACTGCGGCCCCGAGCTCGCGTCCACGTCAGACGGCGACCCGTGCCACCTGCTCGAAGACGTCGACGCGGTCCACGTTCCAGGCCCGCTGTTCGTCGCGCTGGTAGGACCGCGGCCCGCGCGCGGCCAGGTCGGCCTGCTCGAACGTCTCGAAGACGATGACCCCGAGGCCTTGCCGGCCGTCCGGGGTGGCGAGCCACTGCCCACTGACGAATCCGGCCTGCTTCTTGGCCCAGGGCTCGACGTCTCGCTGTAGGTGCGTGACGGTCTCCGCTCGCCGCTCCGGGTCGGCGCTCATCGTGACCACGATCGTGTGCATGGCGTTGCCTTTCGTCGTCGTTGCTGGTCCGGGTGACGCTAGGGACCCGGAGCGGCGGCGAACCATCCCTGATCGCGGGGATGGCCTCCTGGCGTCTGCGACCGCGAAACTGGCCGGGTGACGGCGATCGGCGCGAACGCCCGGGCCCGGGTGGTCGACCGGGTCGAGGTCGTCTGCGCCTCGGGGCTCGACGAGCGCGCGCTCCGGGCCGAGATCCTGGCGGCGCTGCAGCCGGTCATCGGGTTCGACGCCTATGTCTGGCTGTTGACCGACCCGTCGACCAGCGTCGGCTCGGCGCCGTTGGCTGACGTGCCGTGCCTGCCGCAGCTGCCGACCCTGATCAAGCGGAAGTACGTCAACCCGACGAACCGCTGGACCTCGTTGGCCGGCAACGGGAACCCGGCCCGACTGCCGCCTCGTTGTCGCAGAGTATCCCGAGTCGCCGTGGCGGGCGATGTTGCTGGACAACGACATCGGCGACGTCGCATCGGCCACCTTCCGGGACCGGCACGGTTGCTGGGGTTTCGTCGACCTGTGGCGCGGCAGGGACCGGGGTGCTTTCGAGGACGCCGAGCTGGAGGTCTTGGCCGACGTACTGCCCGCCGTGACCGCGGCCCTGCGCAGACGTCAGGCGGCCACCTTCACCGGCGGTCCCGTGAGTGCGGTTACCACCGACGGTCCGGCCGTCCTGATTCTCGACGACGACCTAACGATCACGAGCCAGACCGGCGCGGCCACGGAATGGCTGCGTCGGCTGCTGCCGACGACGCCGGGCATCGCGCCGATCCCGGCCGCGGCGTTGAACGTGGCCGCGCAGCTGTTGGCGGTCGAGGCCGGCGTCGACGACCATCCGGCGTCCACGCGCACCCACGTGGCCGGTCTGACCTGGGTGACCCTGCGGGCCAGCCGACTCTCCGGCGGTCCGATCGCGGTGTCGATCGAGGAGACACCGGCCGGGCCGCGGCTCGACCTCTTCGCTCGAGCTCACGCGTTCACGCCGCGCGAGGGCGAGCTGCTGCACCTGCTGGCTCGCGGGATGGACACCCGAGAGTTGGCTAAAGCCATGCAAATAAAGGAGTTCACCGTCCACGACCATCTCAAGTCGATCTTCGGCAAGACCTCGCTCAACACCCGTACGGCGGTCCTGACCGCCGCCCTCGGCGCTTCGCGCTCCGGGTCGACCCGTGGATCAGAGTGGTGAGGAGCGGTCACGCCCCAGGGCTCGACGCTTCGAGACTCGCGCGGCGCTGCGTCCGACCTCGGCCGCCTGCCGGCTGACCTGGCCGGCCTTCTTGCCGGCCCGCTTGGCTCGGGCCCGCAGCTGAGCCTGTCGATGCTGCTCGGGCGTGATCCGCTTGGACAGGTCGGCGTCGGTGACCAGCTGGGCCAGGTCCGTCGACGGCGGCGGGTACGCCGACAACGGCCGGTCCCCGGACAGCACCACCCAGACCGGGTGGCCGTCCCAGACCCGGCGCAGGACCGACCCGTCGACAAGGGTCTCGGCCTCCGCGAACGCCGTCCGCCGCGCGGCCAGGTTGTCGGCCTGGGTCTTCGCGGCGGACTGGACCTGCTTGCCGGCCACGTCCCACACGACCTTGGCCTGCGGCCCGTACTTCACGCCGTACTTGACGCCGTACTTCACAGCGTTCTTGGCCACCGGCGACATCCAGCTCACCTGGCCATCCAAGCACCGGATGCAGGAGAGCCCCACTTGACCGGAATGGCGTTAGGCCTCGGTTGGCGCCTGACTCCCTTGCCGGTCTACGCAGTGCCGCCGATCAGCAGCACAGCGGCCAGCCGTCGGTTCGCGGTGGCGTCGGGTTCGTGATCGGGGCACTCGCCCAGCTGAGCAGTGACACCAGCAAAAGGGCCACGGCGTACGTGAGGACTCGGGATCGCACAGGGATGCACCTCTCCCGCTAGACAACACTTCGTATGTGTTGTATAGCGGCTTGAGTTCACAGATTGTGTGAAGTGCTGCGATACGGCGAGTCGTGTCGCGCGGTCCGGGTACGGTGCGGGAGGTGCAGCGGCTGGCGCGAAGCAAAGGGGAACGTGATGGCGGAGCGGTTCGGGCAGCGGCTGAAGGCGCTGCGTCTCGAGAGGGGAATGCAGCAGTCGGACCTGTCCGGGCCTGGCGTGTCGGTGAGCTACGTGTCGATGCTGGAGAACGGCAACCGCGAGCCCACGGCGCGTGTGATACAGCACCTCGCGGATGTGTTGGGCGTCGATCCGCTCGGGCTAGCTGGCCCGACTCCCATCGAGCAGCTCGACGATGAGCGGCGCTGGGCACTGGCCGGGGCTGAGTTGGCTCTCTCAACGGGGGAGCACGAGCGGGCGCGGGCCGAGTTCGCCGCGCTCGAGCCCTCCGTTGGCCTGCCAGCCTCATGGGGTCTCGCGCGCGCTCTGGAGGCTGTCGGCGACCTCGACGCCGCCATGACGGTTCTGGATCGAGTCGTCGTCGGCGTCGGTCTGGCCGGCGATCATCTTCTCCTGGTTCGAGCTCATATCGCGCGAAGCCGCTGCCTTGGCGAGATCGGCGAGGACGTTGCCGCCCTGGAAGCGGCGATCGACGCGGCGACGGCGATCGAGACCCACGGCCTGACCGGCACGGATGAACACGCTCAGGCCATGTCGACGCTGGTCGGGCGCTACTACGTGGTCGGCGACCTACTCAACGCGGAGACGACCGCCCGAGCGCTACTGACGCTGGTAGACGCCGGCTCGTCCTGGAAGGCGCGCGGTTCCGCCTACTGGAACGTTGCGGGCATCGCCGAGGCCTCGGGCGACCTATCCAAGGCCGTCACCTACGCCGAGCGCGCGCTCGCGCTGCTCAGCGAGGGCGACGACGAACGAGCCTGGGCGAGGTGCGCTGTCGCCTGCGCTTGGTTCTGGATGCGTCATCCCGACGCGGCGGACCACCTCGCCACCGTGGACCGCCTCCTTGCGCAGGCGGCGAGCAAGCTGGCCACCAGCGGGACCGACACCGACCTCGCCTATCTGGAAACAGAGCAAGCCCGCGCCGCACTCCTGCACGGTGACCCCGACGCCGCGCTAGAGCTCGGTGGACGAGCCCTCGAGCACCTCGGCACCCAGGTCAGAGCCGAGACCGCCGACACCCTCCTCGTCCTGGCTCAAGCTCAGCTTGAGCGCGGCGACCAGGAGGCCGCCCTTGCGCTGGCCGATCAGCTTGAACTCACCCTGCTCAGCCTTCCGCACAGCCGCCCGGCCGCCCACACCTGGCGAGGACTCGCTGACACGCAGAAAGCGCTCGGCAACCACGACGCCGCCTATCGGGCCCTCGAGCACGCGCTGAACGCCCACGCTCTGCCAAGGCTCCCGACCACCTCCCCACGCCGCACCCGCGCAAACGGTTAGCTCCTTCGGTGCGGCTCTTGACGCTGCCGTCGCCTCACTACACACTCCTTGTGTAGTTGATCAGCGTTGGGGGCTGATCAACCACAACGCGGGCAGGTTTCGTGACAGCAGATGGGAGCGTCGGATATGTCCGAGTCTTCCGATAACACCCCGAGGCCGCCTCTTGAAAGCGTGCGCGAGAGTCGTCAAACGACTGCTGGCCCCGGCCCCGCGGCATCGAGGACAATCGGCGAGCTTGTGGATGACACAGACGGCAAGAAGGCCGACGAGACGGTCTCATTTGGCCTCGACGGCGAGGACTTTGAAATCGATCTCAGTGCTCGCAACGCTCAGTCGCTGCGAGCGGCGCTCAGGCCTTACACGGAGGCTGGCCGTCGTTTTGGCCCCGGTCGGCGGACTCTGCACGCACTGCCGCGCAGCGACTAGAGATCGTCATCATCTCGAGGTCCAGAGTTCTCGTCCGAGCCCTTTGGTGGAGCTGAGGGGACTCGAACCCCTGACCCCCTCGTTGCGAACGAGGTGCGCTACCAGCTGCGCCACAGCCCCTTGAACCGCGAGCAAGGTTACCGCAGCGCGACCAGTGGTTTACTCGCCCGCCGCCCGGCGCCGATCGAGCACCGAGTCCAGGTCCAGCTCGTCGATCGCGACCGCCGGCACGAGCGGCTCACGCGAGGGCGCCGACTCCGAGTCGGCTTCCATCGGGGCCATCGAACCGACCGAGGGCCGCTCCGCCTTGGCCTTCATCGTGTACGTCGGGGGCGGCACGGCGATCGGCTCCCAGCCCCCGTCGAGCATGATCACCTCGGTGATCGCCTCCTGGCTGTGCACCGGCCGGACCTCTTCGACGGCAACGGCCGAGGTCGCCATCGAGGGCGCGGCAACGCGCCCGCCGGCGGCGGCCACCAGGTGCGACGGAGCGACCGGGAAGGTCTTGGCCCCGGCCGGAGCCGGCCGACGGCGCGCGGCGGCGGGCCGGGTGGCGGCTCCCGCCGTACGGCGTGCGGCCAGGCGGCGCTGAGCGGCCGACCGGCGTACGGCGGAGCGCACCATCAACAGGTCGAGGACGAACGCGGCGCTCACCAGCAGCGTCGGCCACAGCAGCAGCGTGCCGAACACGTGCGCGGCCCAGACCGCGGGCGTCGAGACGAGCAACGTGAGCAGGATGAGCGCGCGAGCGCGGTGGGTACGGCGCGGGGCCGGACGGCTGGGCCGGGCGACTGCGGCCGGCTGGGCGGTGGCCCGGATGCGCTCGGTTCGGGAGTTCGGGGCCTGGTGCATGGCGACCTCCGGGCGGCTGGCCACGCTGGCCACGGCCTGCTGCGGCAGGATCCGCTGCGGCTGGGGGCGGACCGGCGCGACGACGTATGGGCGGTTCTGGCTGACCGGGAGGGCGACCGGGATCGGCGCCCGGCGCTCGAGGACGCGCATCGCGTCCGAGAAGCGGTCCAGCGAGCGCGAGGTGGCCAGCTGCTCGCGCCGGCGGACCCAGTGCTGGACGAGATAGACAGCCCAGATCCCGATGATGACGACGAAGATCAGGCTGCTGGGGTCCACGCTCACCGACGGTAGGCGCGCAGCGTGGCCGCAGCACGGACCCGCTGCGGTGTGTCGCTCAAGAGGCTGCTGTGACTGATGTGACTTAGCCGCAGGGCTTTGGCCGTCGAGTCCGGAGAATCAGGGCCTGATCTGGGCCGAAAACTCAGGACTCGACGGCCAAACCCGGAGTCGACGGCCAAACACAAGCCGGAGGGGGCGGGGGGTCAGGGGGTGTGGCGGCGGGTGGCGCGCCAACGGGCCATCAGGGGCTCGGGGAGGTCCTCGCGGGTCAGGGCGAAGGTCCGGTGGTCCCGCCAGGCGCCGTCGATGTGCAGGTACTTCACCCGCAGGCCCTCGTCCCGGAAGCCCAGCTTGTCGACGACCCGCAGGCTCGCGGCGTTCTCCGGCCGGATGTTGATCTCCATCCGGTGCAGGCCCAGCGTGCCCAGGCAGTAGTCGGTCGCCATCGCCACGGCCGTCGGCACGATCCCGCGCCCGGCGTGCGACTCGCCGACCCAGTAGCCCATCTGCGCACATCGCAGCGAGCCCCACTGGATCGACCCGACGGTGAGCTGGCCGACGAGGTCGCCCTCCCAGGTGATGACCCAGGGCAGCATCCGCCCGGCGCGCCCCTCGGTCCGGTAGTGCCGGACCAGCTGGCCGAACCGCAGCGGCGGCCCGGAGTGGTCCGGGGCGGTTGCCTCCCACGGCTGGAGCCACGGCAGGTTGCGCGCCCGCAGGTCGTGCCAGGCGCCCTCGTCGCGATGGCGCAGCGGCCGCAGCTCGATCGGGCCCTCCGTGACGGTCACGGGCCAGCCGTAGACCATCTCAGCCGCCCGACTGCGGGTGGTCACCGCCGCGGACCTGGTCGACCGCGTGGGCGAGCAGCGGGCCCAGGACGGCCAGCCCATCGCGGCAGCCACCGCTGGATCCCGGCAGGTTGACGATGATCGTGCGGTCGGCGACCCCGACCAGCCCGCGGGAGAACACTGCGGTCGGGATCCCTTGAGCTGCACCGTATCCGCGCAACGCCTCCGCGATCCCGGGCACCTCGAAGTCGAGCAAGGGCCGGGTCTGCTCCGGCGTACGGTCGGTCGGGCTGAGCCCGGTGCCGCCCGTCGTCACGATCACGTCGTACGCCGCACTCAGGCCCTCGCGCAAGGCGACACCGACCGGGTCGCCATCCGGCACCACGACTGGACCAGAGACCTCAAAGCCCATGTCCTGCAAGCCTTTCACCAGGATCGGTCCGCCGGTGTCGGCATAAACGCCGGCCGAAGCCCGGCCGCTCACCGTCACGACGAGGGCCCTCATGGCGCGGTCCAGTCACCGGACCGGCCGCCGGACTTCGCGACGACCCGGACGTCGGTGATCCGCGCGGTTTTGTCCACGGCCTTGACCATGTCGATCAGCGCCAGCGCGGCAACCGCCACACACGTCAACGCCTCCATCTCCACTCCGGTGCGGTCCGCGGTGCGGACCTCTGCGGAGATTTCGACGCCCGTGTCGTCGACGTTCAGGTCGACCGTGACGCCATGGACGGCGATCGGGTGGGCCAGCGGGATCAGCTCGGGCGTCCGCTTGGCCGCCTGCAGGCCGGCGATCCGGGCCACCGCGAGCGCGTCGCCCTTGGGCACCGTGCCGTCGCGCAGCGCCGCGACCGCGCCGGCGCCCAGGACGACCCGGCCGCGGGCCGTCGCCGACCGCACCGTCACGTCCTTGCCGGAGACGTCGACCATCCGGGCCTCGCCCCGCTCGTTGACGTGGGTCAGCCGCTCGGGCTCGGTCACCGCCGGCCCCGTTCGAGTAGGACGCAGCGCAGCAGGTCGCCGGCCCGGACCTCGGTGACCTCCACCGGCACCACCGCCAGGCAGTTGGCCTGGGCCAGCCCACCGAGGACGTGCGAGCCCTGCGTGCCGACCAGCTCCACCGTGCGGCGGCCCTCACCGTCCGTGCCGATGACCGCTCGGGCGAACTGCACCTTGCCGGCCGGAGCGGTCCAGCCCTCGAGGACGACCGCATGCTCGGTCCGGCGGAAGAGCCCGGGGTGCCCGGCCAGCTTGCGCAGCGCCGGCCGGACGAAGACCTCGAAGGACACGAACGCGCTGACCGGGTTGCCCGGCAGGGTGAAGATCGGGGTGTCGTCCTCGCCGATGGTCCCGAAGCCCTGCGGCATTCCCGGCTGCATCGCCACCTTGCCGAACTTCACGGTGCCGAGGCGCGACAGGACCTCCTTGACGGTGTCGTAGGCCCCGGCGCTCACGCCGCCGCTGGTGATCACCGCATCGGCCCGGACCAGCTGGTCGGTCAGCGTCTCCATCAACGTGTGCGGGTCGTCCGGGACCACCCCGACCCGATAGGCCACCGCACCCGCGTCGGCGGCGCACGCCGTGAGCATCGGGCCGTTGCTGTCGATCACCTCGCCGAAGCCCGGCATCCGGTCCTGCACCAGCTCACTGCCCGTGGAAAGGATGACGACCCGCGGCTTCGGATGGACCCGCACGCGGCGCCGCCCGACGGCGAAAAGGATCGCCACTTGGGCCGGGCCGATCACGGCCCCTGCGCGCAGGACGACGTCACCCTTGTGGACGTCGCTGCCGGCCGCCCGCACGTGTTGCCGCGGCGTGGCCGAGGCTTTGATCTGGACCCGTACGACGCCGTGGTCGGTGTCCTCGACCGCCACGACGGCCTCGGCGCCGTCCGGCATGGGGGCCCCGGTCATGATCCGGATCGTCTGGCCCGCGACCAGCTGGGCCCGGTCCGTGCTGCCGGCCGGCAGGTCGCCGACGACCGGGAGCGTGACCGGCGAGTCCTTCTGTGCCGCAGCGACATCCGCCACCATCACGGCATAGCCGTCCATCGCCGAGTTGTCGAAGCCGGGCAGGTCGATCGGGCTGACCACATCCTCGGCCAGGACGCAGTCCTGGGCCTGGTCGACGGGGACGTCCGCCGGAGGCAACGGTTGCACGGTGTCGAGGATGCGACGGACGTGCTCCTCGACCGGGATCACCCGGCTGCTCCCGGGGTGCTGCCGGCGAACTCGCCCAGCCACGAACGGAACCCATCACCCAGCTCGGGATGTTCGCTGGCCAGGCGGACGACTGCCTTGAGGTACTCCATCCGGTCGCCGGTGTCGTAGCGACGGCCACGGAAGATCACCCCGCGCACGCCGGCGCCGGCCATCCTCGACACGGCGAGATGCTGGAGCGCATCGGTCAGCTGGATCTCACCACCGCGACCCGGCTCGGTCTGGCGCAGGACGTCGAAGACCGACGGGTCGAGCAGGTAGCGCCCGATGACGGCCAGGTTGCTCGGGGCCTCGTCGACGGGCGGCTTCTCGACCAGGCCGGTGACCAGGACCGTGTCGGCCTCGCCGTCGATCGGCTGCACGGCCGCGCAGCCATAGAGGTTGATCTGCTCCGGTGGCACCTCCATCAGCGCGATCACGCTGCCGCCGAAGCGTTCCCGCACCTCGATCATCGTCGAGAGCAGCGGGTCGCGCGGGTCGATCAGGTCGTCGCCGAGCAGCACCGCGAACGGTTCGTTGCCCACATGGTCCGCCGCACAGAGCACCGCGTGCCCGAGGCCGAGGGGGTCGCCCTGCCGGACATAGTGGATCGTCGCGAGCTCGGCAGAGCGGCGGACCCGCTCGAGCCGGCCGGTGTCCCCTTTGGCTTCCAGCGCCCGCTCCAGCTCGGCGTTGCGGTCGAAGTGGTCCTCGAGCGCCCCCTTGCCACGACCGGTGATCATCAGCACGTCCCTGGCCCCGACAGCGGCGGCCTCGGCCACGACGTACTCGATCGCCGGGGTGTCGACGATGGGCAGCAGCTCCTTGGGGACCGCCTTGCTGGCCGGCAGGAAGCGCGTGCCCATGCCAGCGGCCGGGATCACCGCCTTGGTCACCGCGCCGTGAGTCATGCGCGCAGGGTATCGGGCCGAGGCGGGCCTGGCCCCTGGGCCGATCAGCGCTTGGCAGGCAGGTCGCTGGCGTTGCGCCAGCGGTCGCGGCCGGCGTGCTTCGCGGCGTACAGCGCCTCGTCCGCCGACCGGACGAGGTCGCCGCTGGCGATGCCGTTCTGCGGCAGCGACGCGACGCCGACCGACACCGTGACCGGCACGACGTCCTCGCCGACCAGGAAGTTGTCGTCGCGCACCGTCTCGCACACCCGGTCGGCCAGGCGGCCGGCTCCCTCGGCATCGGTCTCCGGGCAGATGATCACGAACTCCTCGCCGCCGTAGCGGGCGACCGTGTCGACCTCTCGGACGCATTCCTGCAGCCGGCGGGCCAGCTCGCGCAGGACGGCGTCACCGACCGTGTGGCCGAACGTGTCGTTGACCCGCTTGAAGTGGTCGAGGTCCAGCAGCAGCAACGCCAGGGGCCGCTCGAACCGCGTGGCGCGCTCGACCTCACGGGCCAGCGTCGTCGTCATGTGCCGCAGGTTGCCGGCGCCGGTGAGCGGGTCCGTCACGGACAGCCGCTGGGCCTCCCGGTGCAGCAGCACGTTGTCGACGGCGATCCCGGCCGGCCCGGCCAGCGAGACCAACGTCTCCTCGTCCTCGTCGGTGAACTCCGGCGCGCTCGGGTCGCGCTCGACGAGCAGGACGCCGACGGTCGACGTACCCCGCTTGAGGGGCGCGGCCATCGCCGCCCCGCCCAGGGAGGTGCTCTCGTCCTGGTGCCCGATGCCGGTACGCCGGGCGGTGCCGTCCCCCGCGACGGCACCGGCGAGGGCGGTGCCGATCGGCAGCCGCGGCACCGAGCCCCTGGTCTTGGTCATCGGGTAGGGCACCCGGGCTACGACCGAGCCGCCCTCGACCAGCCACGCCGTCGCCCGGGTGGCCTGGGTCGCGTCGGCGGCCGCCGCCAGGACCGTGGTCAGCAGGCCGTCGAGGTCGTGGGTGCGCTGCAGGGCGTCACCGAGGCGGTGGACGTTCTCCCGGAGGAGGTCGCGGCTGCGGGCCAGGGCACCCAGCTGGCTCTCGAGCTCGGCGGTCATCCGGTTGAACGAGCCGGACAGCCGGCCGAGCTCGTCGCGGCCGACCACCGGGAGCCGGATGGCGAGGTCTCCGCCCGCCACGCGCTCCGCCGCGTCGGTCAAGGCCAGAACCGGCCCGGTGATGGTCCGGGCCAGCCAGACGACCAGGCCGATGCCGAGGAGCACGGCGACCAGGACCAGCAGGAGCAGCCCGTTCTGCACGTTGGCCAGACCGGACCGGGCCGTGGCGGCCGCGAAGGCGCACGGCTGCCCACTCTTCGAGGGCGGCTGCACGGCGACGAGGTAGGGCCCGAAGCTGGTCTGGCCGCTGCCGGCAGCGGCGGCGATCAGCCGGCTGCGGTTGTTGCCGCGCATCGTCGCGTCGCTGGCGCCGCCGGGACAGCTGATCGCGATCTGGACGCCCTCGCGCAGCCCGAGACTGTCGCGCAGCGCGATGAGCTGGGTTGCGTTGAGGACGACGCCGACCAGCACGGTGGTGTCCGCCGTGCCGGCCACGCCGCCGCCGGTGACGCTGACGGTCTCGGCGAGCACC
Organism: uncultured Actinomycetota bacterium; assembly: GCA_963794535.1. Classification (GTDB taxonomy): domain Bacteria; phylum Actinomycetota; class Actinomycetes; order Actinomycetales; family CAVURS01; genus CAVURS01. Next base: position 16,755 of record CAWCEI010000009.1, on the reverse strand, counting down.
GGCACCGTCCCGTCGAGGACCTTGCCGTGGGCGCAGGACAGCTGGCTCAGCTTGGCGACCGAGGGGGCGTTGCCCGCGGCATCGGTGGGCAGTGTGCCGGCCTGGTCCTGGACCGACGATCCGCGGAGCACCATCGCGAAGCTGTCGGCCCGGCGCTTGGCGGCGGCGTCGACCGCGTCCTTGCCTTGGCCGCCCCGGACGTCGAGGGCCAGCGCGGTCGCGGCGTCGCCCAGCCCGCGGCAGATCTCGGTCTCGAGGGAGCCCAGGCTGGTCGCGGCCTGGGTGACCAGGTCGCGGGCGGCCTGGCTCTGCTGACGGGGGGCCGCGATGCCGGCGACCAGCCCGGCGACGACCACGGGGAGCAGCATGACGGCAGCGAGGATTCCGGCCAGCCTTGTCCTCACAGACACCGGCAAGCCCTCCTCTCAGCCGACGGTCACCGGCCCGGGAGCGCGATGGGCGCAGGCCTGCCCCGAATGGTGTCACGAATAGGTCAGCATGTGATGTGACCAACGCCCGGGATATGGCCGGAGATCTGGACAAGTCGGCGCTCCGGGCGGCCGCCCGGGAGCGGCGCCGCGGTGCGAACCGGCAGGCCGGAGCGGCCTTACGCGACGTCTTGCTCGGTCTGCCCGAGCTCCAGGCGGCGTCCTGCGTCGCGGCGTACGTCGCCCGTTCGGCCGAACCGGACACCGCCCCGATCCTGGCCGAGCTGGCTGCCCGAGGGGTCCGGGTGCTGCTCCCGGTGCTGCAGGCCGACATGGACCTGGACTGGGCGGTGGACGACGGGCCGCGGGTGCACTCGACCCTCACGCCCAGCCTGGTCGAGCCGGCCGGCCCGTCGCTCGGGCCCGACGGGATCGGCCAGGCCGACGTGGTCCTCGTGCCGGCACTGACCGTCGACCGGACGGGCGTGCGGCTGGGCTATGGCGGCGGCTGCTACGACCGGGCCCTGACCCGGGTCCGGTCGGATGCCCTGCTGGTGGCGCTGCTGCACGACGGTGAGCTGACCGACGACCCGCTGCCGGTCGAGCCGCACGACCGCCGGGTCCACGCCGTCGCGATGCCCTCCGGCCTCACCCGCCTCTAGCGGCGTCAGCCGTGCAGGGTGAGGACGTCGGAGGCTGACTTGGCCACGGCTTGCGAGGTGAACGGCCAGGCGTAGCTGCGGCCGTGCGCCCACGCGTCGGTCTGGTCCACGTAGTGCTTGCTGTAGGCGTGCCCCGACTCACCGGTCAGGTTGACCCAGGTCGACTGGTCGAGGTTGCCGAGGTCGACGACCATCCGCATCGACGGCACCCAGTCGACGGAGTACCCCTCGTACGCCGTCCATCCGGTCGCGTCGACCAGCCCGCTGCCGCCCGGCAGCGACCACGGCCCGCGGTTGAAGACCGACCGGACGATCCCGGGCGTGCCACTGCCACCGAGAACGGGGTGCTTCAGGGTCAGCTGGTGCAGCTGCCCCCACTGCCACTTGTTCGGGTCCTTGCCCAGGCTCTTGGTCAGCTCGGCCCGGGCATCGACCAGGGCCTCGCGCAGGATCTCGTCACGCCCCTCGATCACCCCAGGCGTGCCCTTGTCGTCCCACCAGGCGCTGTTCTTGTTCGACTCCTCGAGCAGCTGACCCACGACCGCGAACCACCGGTCGCCACCGCCGGCGCGCAGGTCACCGGAGAGCTCGTCGTCGAAGGTCAGCCGCAGCAGGTTGCTCCAGACCGCGTTGTAGTACGCCGCGGGCGCCGACTTCGCACTGGTCGAGAAGCTCCACCCGCGCAGGAGCTGCTGGGCCTCACGGGTGAACGGGTCCTTGCGCAGGTTGATCCGCAGCAGATAGGGCACCAGTGTTGCCGCGAACGGCTCGCGCCGGTCCATCTGGATCGACCGCACCTCGTCCGGGCTGACCTTTCCGCCGCGCTGCAACAGGTTTCGGATCCGCTGGGCGCGATAGCCGTAGTCCCAGTCCGAGGTGAGATAGGGGTCGGGCTGGTCCGTCACCTCGTTGTTGGCGGTGACGATCAGCCCCTCGGGCGGGTTGTACGACGTCGGCAGCTCGCGGAACGGCACATAGCCGGTCCAGTCGTACTTGCTCAGCCAGCCCTTCGCCGGCCACTGACCGGGGTTCGCCCCCGGGGTCGATGACTTGCGGACCGGGATCCGCCCCGGTGCCTGATAGCCGATGTTGCCGGCGGTGTCGGCGTAGATCAGGTTCTGCGCCGGGACGTCGAAAAGCTTTGCGGCGGCGCGGAACTCGGTCCAGTCATGCGCGAGGTCCAGCGCGAACAACGCATCAGCGGTCCGGCCCGGCGTCAGCGCGGTCCAGGCCAGCGACACGTCATAGGTCGCCGGATCTCGGCGGCCATCGACCAAAGCGCCGCGGCCGGCGCCCTTGGCGTCGTCGAGGACGTCCGAGACGATCGGCCCGTGCACCGTGCTGCGGACGGTGATGGTCACGTCCTTGGCCCCCGCGACCTTGATCGTCTCCTGCCGTGACGTGATGGGGACGTAGGCACCGTCCCGCTCGTACGTCGTCCCGACCACCCGCTCGAGATAGAGGTCGGTCACGTCGGCCGGCAGGTTGGTGAAGCCCCACGCCACCTTGTCGTTGTGCCCGATGACGACGCCGGGCAGCCCGGAGAAGGTGAAGCCCGCGACGTCGAACGGACAGGCCGGCGACTGCTGCCGGCAGTGCAGCCCCATCTCGTACCAGATCCCCGGGATCGACGGGGCGAGGTGAGGATCGTTGGCCAGCAACGGTTTTCCGGTCGTCGTCTTCGATCCGGAGACCACCCACGAGTTCGAGCCGATGCCGTCTCCCTGCCCGACGAGGGCCGGCACCGCGTGCAGGGCCTTGGTCGCCGCCGCGAGCGCGATGCGCTCGGCGACCGGGTAGCGCTTCTGCACCCGCGCGCCGGCCGTCGGCGTACCGGCACTGGGCTGGTCGGCGGCGAGGTCGGCGTCGGACAGGATCGGTGCGTTCTTGACGCTGGCGTAGAGCGGGTAGAGGTCGTCGATCCGCTGCTCCGGGATCGTCCCGGCCAGCTCGGCCCGGGCCGCCTCGTCCGAGTAGTTCTCCTTGAGGTCCCAGGCCATCGCCTTGAGCCAGGACAGCGAGTCGACCGGCGTCCACGGCTCGATCTTGTAGTCGGAGACCTTCTGGCCGAGGACGGTGTACTCGAGGCTCACGTGGCTGTTCGAGCGACCCTTGAGATAGGCGTTGACGCCGTCGGAGTAGTCCTGCAGGAAGCGCTGCGTGTCCGGCGACAGCAGCGGCAGCTCCTGCTCGGCCACCCGACGCCAGCCGAGGGTGCGCACGACCTTGTCCGCCAGCAGCGCGTCCGAGTCGACGCCGACCAGCTCGGACAGCCGCCCGGCGGTGACGTGCCGGCGGAAGTCCATCTCGAAGAACCGGTCCTGCGCCTGCACGTAGCCTTGGGCCCGGAACAGGTCGTCGGAGGTGTCGGCGTACAGCTGCGGGATTCCTTGGTCGTCGCGCAGGACCGTGACCTTGCCGCTCAGCCCGGGGAGCGAGGCCGAGCCGCTGACCTGCGCGAACGGCCGTCGGACCAGGGTCACGACGTAGATGAAACCGATGACGAGCGCCAGCACCAGGACCCCCGCGACACCCACGGCGATCCGTCGGGCAAGGCGCATACGGGACACGCTGGGAGACTAGTTGCTGACCTGCCCGACGACCTGAACGCCGAGGAGGCCCGCCGTGTCTACGCAGCTGATCGCCCAGCCCGCGAGCCTGGCCGACGTGAGTGGGTTCACGGTGGACCAGCTCAACGTCTCGCTGCTCCTCGGTGGCGTCGTTCTCCTGGTCGCCGTCCTCGCCGTCCGGCTGTCCGAACGGTCCGGCTTGCCGACCCTGCTGCTCTACCTCGGCCTCGGCCTGCTGATCGGTGAGTCCGGGCCGCTGCACCTGAAGTTCGACGACCCCGGGCTGACCCAGGTCCTCGGCTATGTCGCCCTCGTCGTGATCCTGGCCGAGGGCGGGATCACGACCAGCTGGTCATCGATCCGACCAGCGATCGGCCCGGCCGCCGCGCTCGCCACGGTGGGCGTCGTGGTGTCGGTCGGCATCGTCGGGCTGGCCGCGCACACGATCCTCGACGTGTCCTGGCCGGTGGCTCTGCTGGTCGGTGCTGTGCTCACGCCGACGGACGCGGCGGCGGTGTTCTCGGTGCTGCGCCGGGTCAACCTGCCGCGCCGGCTCAGCGGCACGCTGGAGGCCGAGTCCGGCTTCAACGACGCACCGGTCGTCATCCTGGTCGTCGCCCTGGCCGAACAGGCCGCAGGAGCCGGCTCCCACGCCTGGTGGGCGCTCGTTGGTCTGGCAGCGGTCGAGCTGACCGTTGGGGCTGCCGTGGGCGCCCTGACCGGCTGGCTGGGCGCTCAGCTGCTGCGCCGGGTCTCGATCCCGTCGTCCGGGCTGTTCTCGATCGCGGCGATCGGGCTGACCGTGCTCGCCTATGCCGGCGCGGCCGTCCTGCACAGCTCGGGCTTCCTGGCCGTGTACGTCGCCGGGCTGGTGCTGGGCAACGCCCGGCTGCCGCACCGCGCGGCCGTCCGGGGCTTCGCCGAGGCGCTGGGCTGGCTGGCCCACATCGGGCTGTTCGTGCTGCTCGGGCTGCTGGCCGCGCCGCACCGGTTGGTGCACCAGCTCTGGCCGGCGCTGGTCCTCGGCGTCGTCCTGACGCTGGTCGCCCGGCCGCTGTCAGTCGTGGTGTCCCTGACCCCGCTGCGGGCGATCCGGATGTCCTGGCGCGAGCAGGCGTTCCTGTCCTGGGCCGGGCTCCGCGGCGCGGTCCCCGTTGTGCTGGCGACCGTGCCCGGCACGATGCATGTGCCCGGGGTCACGTGGCTCTTCGACCTCGTCTTTGTCCTGGTCGTCGTCTACACCCTGATCCAGGCGCCGACGCTGCCCTGGCTGGCCCGCCGGCTGCGGCTCGACGGCGGGGTCAGCACCCGGGACGTCGATGTCGAGGCGTCCCCCCTGGCCGAGCTGGGCGCCGACGTCCTGCAGGTCAAGGTCGGCGAGAGCTCACGGCTGCACGGCGTCGAGGTCTTCGAGCTGCGCCTGCCGACGGGGTCGCACGTCACCCTCGTCGTACGGGACGGGCACGGCTTCGTGCCCGACCCGAGGACGGTGTTGCGGCACGGCGACAGCCTCCTCGTCGTCACCACGGCCTCGGCCCGGGCGGGGGCCGAGCGCCGGATCCGCCAGGTCAGCCGGAAGGGTCGGCTAGCCGGCTGGGGGTGAGCTGGTGGGTGGGGCCGTGGGTCGTACCGCCGGTAGGGCCGTTGAGCCAGTCCGGACGGCCGGGGGTGCCGGCACCGGTGGGGCGGCCTGGACCTGGCCTGGGTTGGTCTTGGGCAGGGCGCGGACCACATGCGGGGCCGGCGGCTGCGGCAGCTCACAGAAGCGCAGCACGTTGACGCCGACATCGTCGATGCAGGTGTCCACCGCCGCGCCGCCGTCGATGACGTCGTCGCCGCCCTCGCCGAACAGCCGGTCATCACCGGCACCACCGTTGATCGTGTCCGCGCCGTCGCCGCCACAGATCCGGTCATCGCCGTCCAGCCCGCTGATCGTGTCGTCACCACCGAGCCCGGCGATGCCATCCGGGCCAGGGGTGCCGACCAGCGTGTCGGCCCCGGCCGTGCCGAGGATGTTGACGTGTTGACCGTCGCAGAGGAGGTCGGTCGGGACGACGTAGGTCCCATTTACCCGCTGGTTGCTGTGGCCGAACGCATTCGATGGGTCGAACTGGTCGGCGAGCGCCGTGACCTTGAACAGGAGCGTGCCGGCGGTCTGCGGGTTCACGTTGAACACGACCGTCGCCGAGTCCCCGGACGCGATGTCTGGCAACGTGCAGGTGTAGCTCGTTCCGACTGGAGTCGCCCCGCTGGGGCGGCAGCTGTCCGGTCCGGAGTCGTAGCGCGGGGTCTCCCCGTTGAGCGTCTCGAAGGTCAGGGTGACTCCGGTCGCCGGGTCCGGACCTTGGTTGGTCACCACCGCAGTGACCGGCAGCACGCCCCCTTGGTCGACCGAGGTGGGCAGCGGGAGGAGGACCGAGAGGTCAGCCATCGCCACCTCCCTCGAGACAACCGTCGCCGTGTTGTTGGCCGGTTTGGTGTCGGGCAGGTCGCCGCTGATGCTGACCCGGTTGGTCAGCGCCTTCGCGTCCGGTGCCCGTACGACGATCTGGCGGGCCTCCGGTTGCCGGTCGACGATGCCGACAGCGCAGGTGACGACGGTGTCGGCAGGGTTGCTCGGGTCCGTGGCCGCGGTGCACCCGGCCGAGGCCGAGACGAACGTGGCTCCGGCCGGCAGCGTGTCGGTCAGCGTGACGCCGGTCGCCAGGTCCGGCCCGTTGTTCGTGGCCAGCAGCGAGTAGGTCAGCGGGTCACCCGCCGCGATGATCCCGCCCGGGCTCACGGACACCGTGACCCCCAGGTCCGCGTTGGCCGGCGGCAGAACCTGGTAGGTGACGTCCGCCACTGCGACATAGCCCGCCCGGTCCGTGGCCGTGACCACGATGCGGAAGATGCCGACCTTGTCGGTGGGGAGGGCGGAGCCACTGGGCAGCGTCCCGATGCAGCTGGCCAGGCCGGAGCCGGACCCGTCGTCGCAGCTGTAGGTGAGGGACAGGCTGTCGCCCTGATGGACGAACGTATTGGCGACCGGCGAGCTGATCGTGGCGACCGGCGGCGTCGTGTCGACGGTGAAGCCGACCGTGGCCGGGCCGCGGTAGATCATGCCGCCGGCATTGATCCCGGTGATGTTGGGAACTGTGAGCTCATAGACCCCGTCGGTGCTGGTCGCGCCGCTCTGGAAGCTGATCGTGTAGTCGGCGCCGGAGCCGGTCACGGTGATGCCGAACGCGCCCAGGCCCACCCCGACCCCGTCGCGGGTCAGCCCGACGTCATGGATGTTGAAGTTCGTGACCGGGCGGGAGAAGTGGATCGAGGCCTGGGTGACCGGGGTGTGGCGGATCTGCGGGACGATCGGGTCGATCGACGCGGTCAGGGCGTCGACCGGCACCTGGAAGTCGACCTCTGGCTGCTGGTTCGTCAGCGGGTGGCCAGTCAGGTCGGCGATGCCGGTCCCTGACCCCAGGACCAGCTCGTAGCCGCTGAACGACGTCTTGATCGAGGTCTTGGCCAGCAGCCCGTTGAGCGTGTAGGCCGCGCCGGAGCCGGTCAGGGTCACCCCTGACAGCGAGACCAGGTTGCCGTCCCGGAACAGCCGGAAGTCGGACAGGTCGACTCCGGTGACCGGCTCGCTGAACCGCAGCGTCGCGGAAGCGATGCCGGTGTCCCGGGGGTCGGGATGGCGTCCCAGGTCGCGGTCGGCGCCGCATCGGTGTACCAGGTCAAGGTCGCGTCCTTGGCCAGCGGGTTGTCCGAGGCATCGTGGATCGCGTTGGCCGGCACGGTGAACACATACGTTCCCTGGGCCTTGGTCACCTCACCGAGGTTGGCGAACGTGAAGGTCTTCCGGTCCGAGGAGGCCGTGTTGAACGGCAACGGCACCGAGACCGCGACCCCATCACGAGTCAACCGGTAGGCCGGGTAGTCGAACAGCCCGCCGGGGGTCGGCTCGGACAACGTGTACGACACCGCGTCGACCTTCGTCTCGCGTGGAGTGCTGACCGGGTTGAACGTGAGCGTGGGAGAGGTCCCGTCGACCAGGAACGGCAGCGTGACGTCGTTGGCCAGCGGCGTGCCGCGGCTGTCCACCACGGCCGAGGACGCCGCAAGCGTCAGGACATAGCGGCCCTCCGGGATGGTCGCGATCACCAGGGACTGCAGCGTGTACGACTTGCCCGACCCGGTGATCGACGTGCCGGCCAACGAGACGGCCACCCCGTCGCGAGTCAACGAGAAGGCACTCGTGGTCAGGCCGGTGACCGCCCGGTCGAAGGCGATGTCGACATGGTCGAGGATCCCGCCGGTAGTGACCCCGCCTGGACTCCACCGAGCGGGGGTCAGGGTCGCGGTCGAACCGGCGAGCCGATAGATGAACTGCACCTGACCGTTATCCGAGTGGGCCCGTCCCGTTGCCAGGGCCGAGCCGGCCGTCCCGGCCAGGACGCTGCTGTCGACGTAGCTCGAGCCGCCACCGCCGCCACCGCCCGGACCGTGCGAGTAAGAGAAGAGGCAATCGGCCGATCCGCCCTGACCGCCGGCTCCGCCGCCGGCCCAGCCGCCACCGCCCGCGCCGCCGGGTAGCCCAACCGCTCCGTTCGTGGTGGCGGCCGACCCGCCCTGATCCACGGTCGGGTGGCCGCCACCCTGACCGGTCGCCCCCGTCACGGGGGCAGAACAGATGGAGCGCGGTTTGCGATCCCCGCCTACTCCCCCTAGACCGGGGGTGCCCGCCGCCGTACCCACCGAGGAGGCACCACCGCCACCGGAGCCTCCCGTGACGTCGAGCAGGTCAACGGCCGGAGCAGGGGCCCCCGGGGAGCCTGAGCCCTTGAGCAGCCCGGCGTTTCCGCCGGCGCCGCCGGGGAAGTACGTGTCGGTGATGCCCTCGAGGTCTCCGCTCGCCCCACCCCCACCCCCACCGCCGGCGACGACAAGCACCTGAGAACCCACGCTGACCTGGGCCCGGCCGCCGCCGGAACCTGAGCCGCCCAGCAGGCCGCCGTTCGAGATGTATCCGCCGGCTCCGCCTCCGCCGAAGACACCCGAGGGAAAAGTCCCCCCGCCAGGCACGAGCACTGCGACCTTCGTGCCCGGCGTCAGGCTGAAGCTCCCGGATACGGTCGCCCCCAACCCGCCGGCTGCGCTCGAGGTCCCATAGGTACCGCTCCGACCGGCCTGACCGGTCGCCACGATCTGGATCGGCTGCCCGGCCGCCTCGGCCGGAACGATCCACTCGTCAGTGATGCCGAAGAACGAGAAGGTGCAGGTGACGAGCCCTCGGACCGCAGGGCAGGCCGTATCCGCTTGCGCCGGGGCCGCCGAGGCGACACCGGTGAAGATGCCGATGGTGGCGAGCCCGACAGCGGTCAGCAGGCTGGTCAGCTTGTGCCGCGCGCGCTGTCCGGAGGATGCGCCAGGGTGTGCGGGGCGGAGCGAGCTCATGGGTATTTCCTCTCGGCCGGCACGACGTGCCGCAGGGGCCGTCACCGGCCGGGTCTTTAGATCGGCCCGGAGGTGTCTCCAGGCTCCCTCCAGGGTGCGGTCGAGGCCCGGCCGTTCCAATGGACCTAGGTCGCCTCTTCGCTGGTGACCACGGTCTAGGTGGTCTAGGTGGCGCCGCGGCCCGGGACGCGCAACAGGCCCTGGCCGAGCGCGATGCCGGCCACCACGAGCAGCGCGCCGACCGGCTCGTTCCAGGACAGCCGTTCGCCCAGCACGACGACTCCGAGGAGCACCCCGACCACGGGCGTGAGGTAGGTGACGGTCGACGCCGCCGTCGCACCGAGGCCGGTCACAACGTTGGTGTTGAGGACGTAGGCGATGCCGGTCCCCAACACTCCCAAGGCCAACAGCGAACCGACCACCGGCCAGGTCAGCCGCACCGGGTCAGCCGACACGAACGGCGCGGCGAGCGCGAAAACCGTTGCCGCCAAACCGACTTGGATCAGAGCGACCGTTACCGGGTCGAGCCGGCGCGGCAGGACGAACCGCCGCAGGTAGACGAAGGCGGCGCCGTAACAGGTCGTGGCACCGAGGCAGGCCAGCTCGCCGAGCAGACTGCTGGCGCCGACCCCCCGCCACGGCGCGAGCACGACGAGGACACCGCCGAAGCCGACGCCCAGGCCGACCAGCTTGACCATGGTCGGGCGCTCCTGCGGCAGGAACACCGACGCCATCAGCATGGTCAGCAGGGGCGTCGTCGCGTTGAGGATGCTGGCCAGCCCGGAGGAGATGTGCGTCTCGCCGTACGCGAACAGGGTGAACGGCACCACACACAACAGCAGCCCGACCACGAGCAGGTGTGCGTAGACGACCGGCTCGCGGGGCAGCGGTCGCCGTCGTACGGCGGCGATGGCGACCAGGGCCGCGAAACCCAGCCAGACCCGACCACTGGCCACCTGGGTCGCCGACAGGCCACGCAGCCCGACCTTGATGAACAGGAAGCTGGCCCCCCACACGGTCGCGAGGAAGCCGAACTGGGCCAGGACCAGCCGGTCCGGCCCGCGGGCGGGGGCCGGTTGGGGCGCCGCGGTTGCGCTCATCGGGTGCTCACGGTTGCTCACAGGGATTGAACGGTAGGGGCTGCGGTGTTGTGAGTGCGTAAACTCACCCAGCCGACGGTCTCCGTCAACCGGGACGATCGGCGGACCCACATATTGGAGGAGAGCGGTGCCGACGTACGCCTACGCCTGCCGGGACTGCGGGCACGACTTCGAGGCGGTGCAGTCCTTCAGCGACGACTCGCTGACCGTCTGCCCGGAGTGCGGGGGCAACCTGCGCAAGGTCTTCGCCAACGTCGGTGTCGTCTTCAAGGGCTCCGGCTTCTACCGCAACGACTCCCGCGGTCCGGACAAGTCCGCCGGCGACAAGTCCGGGTCGGACAAGAGCTCGTCGGACAAGGGCTCGGACAAGGGCACCTCGGACAAGCCGTCCGGCGACAAGGGCTCCGACAAGGGCTCGGACAAGGGTTCTGGCGACAAGAAGGCCGCCGCCAAGGACTCGGGCGGGTCCGGCGACAAGAAGTCGGCCCCGGTCAAGAGCGGCTCATCGAGCAGCGGCTCCGGCTCCGCGGCCTGACCGCGACCGACGAGCGTCACCGCGCTCGGCATGACGTCGTACGGCGTCGATCACGGCATTGGTCGCGGGCCAGTCCTGCGCCCCATCGCGTACGACGCTCCACATCCGCCGCTGGGCGCTGACGAACTCCAACGGCACGGTCGGCAGCCGGCGCGCCTCCGGTGCCTCGGCCGCAATGAGGCAGACCCCGCGCGTGGCCAGCACCAGGTCGACGACCACATCGAGGCTGTCGGCCCGATGCCGCATCCGGGGCTCCCAGCCGGCGAGCGCGCAGACCCGCGCGGCGAGCTCGTCGTCGGCGGAGTCGCGGGAGTTGCCGATCCAGTCGGCGTCGCGGAAGGCCGCCAGGTCCTCCGGGCGTGCGGATCGGCTGGCCTGGGTCGAGGTCGGGGTGGACGGCCAGGACCATCTCGCCGGAGAAGAGCAGCGTGCAGACGCCGCGCCCGCCTCGCGGGACCAGGGTGTAGTCATATTCCAAGCCCAGGTCGATCTCGTCGTCGTCGAGCAATGCGTCGACCTCGTCCGGCTCGCCCTCCTGAATCTCTAGCTCCAGCAACGGATATCGCTCGCGCGAGCTCGTCCATGCACCGGCAGCAGGTGCTGCCGCAGCGCGGTCGTGTAGCCCGGCCACCCGGACGACCCCGCTCGGCTCGGCCGCGGCGGACAGGTCGAGCTCGGCCGCCGTGACGTCGGCCAGGATCCGCTCGGCGTGAGCGACCAGCCGGCGACCGGCCGGGGTGAGCCGCACCCGCCGGCCGGACGCCTCGAGCAGCGGCACCTTGACCTGGCGCTCCAGTGCCGCCAGCTGCTGGCTGACGGCCGATGTCCCGTAGCCGGTGGCTTCGGCGACGGCGGCCATCGTGCCGCGGCGGGAGAGCTCGACCAGGGTCCGCAGCTTGTCCAGGTCCATGCCGGCATCGTCGCAGACCATCCGCTTCCCGTGAACAGTTTGGCCACGAACCTGCGGTGGACGCGGACGGTTCGACCACGGTTGCACTGGTCACATGCGCATCCCCGCCCCGTTGTACGCCGTGGCGTCGATGCTGTCCGTGCAGCTCGGCGCCGCGCTGAGCACCCACCTGTTCGACGCGCTGACGCCCGGCCGGGTCGGCCTGGATCCGGGTGGCGATCGCCGCTGTCGTCCTGCTGGCGATCACCCGGCCCAACGGCTGCGCGTCGATCGGCCGGCCGGCGCTCGTGGGCACGCTCGTGCTCGGCACGGCGACGGCCGTCCTGATGCTGGCCTACATCGAGGCGATCGCCCGGATCCCGCTCGGCACGACGGCGGCCATCGAGTTCCTCGGCCCGCTCGGCGTCGCGGCCGCCCGCAGCCACCGCCGTTCCGCCCTGGTCTGGCCGGGCCTGGCGTTCCTCGGGGTCGTCGGGCTGACCGAGCCGTGGCGGGGCGACGTCAACCTGGTCGGCATCGGCTTCGCGGTCCTGGCGGCGGCCGGCTGGGCGGCGTACATCGTCTTCACGCCAGCGGGTCGGCGCCGAGGTCGAGGGGCTGCAGGGACTCGCCCTGTCGCTCACCGTCGCCTCGATCGTCGGCGCGCCGGTCGCGGCCTGGCCGGCGATCCACGGTCTGACGCCGTGATCGGGCTGGAGTGCGTGGGCCTGGCCGTGCTCGTGCCGCTGCTGCCGTTCAGCCTGGAGCTGATGGCGCTGCGCCGGATGCGGGTGGCGGCGTTCGGCACGCTGATGGCGCTGGAGCCGGGCATCGCGGTCGTGATCGGGCTGGTCCTGCTCAGCCAGCTGCCGGCCGCGGTGCAGATCGCCGGTGTGGCCCTCGTGGTCGTGGCCGGCGTCGGGGCCCAGCGCGGGCCTCGTCCACAGCCCGAGCCGGTCGTCCCACTGTCCACAACCGGCGGGCTGGTCGAGCCGGTGACGAGCGGCGCCACCTAGCCTCGTCCGCATGACGACTGCGCACGACGGCCCGACCGCCGAGATCGGCGTCATCGGCGGCTCGGGCTTCTACTCGTTCTTCGACGACGCCGGGGCCGCGGTCGAGGTCGAGGTGCCAGACGCCGTTCGGGCCGCCCAGCGCCCCGGTCACGGTCGGCACCGTCGCCGGGCGCCGCGTGGCCTTCGTCCCGCGGCACGGGGTGCACCACCAGTTCCCGCCGCACCGGGTCAACTACCGGGCCAACCTCTGGGCCTTGCGGACCGTCGGCGTGCGCCAGGTGCTCGGGCCCTGCGCGGTCGGGTCTCTGCGACCCGAGCTCGGGCCGGGCACGCTCGTCGTCCCCGACCAGGTGGTCGACCGCACCTGGGGCCGCGCCCACACGGTGTACGACGTCGAGGGGCCGGTCGTGCACGTGGCCTTCGCCGACCCCTACTGCCCCAACGGTCGCAAAGCCGTTGTCGCACAGGCGCATTCGGTCGACTGGCCGGTCAACGACGGCGGGACCCTGGTCGTGGTCAACGGCCCGCGCTTCTCGAGCCGGGCCGAGTCGCAGTGGCACGCGGCTGCCGGTTGGACCGTCGTCGGCATGACCGGGATGCCCGAGGCGTCGATCGCCCGTGAGCTGGCGCTCTGCTACACCTCGATCGCCCTCGTCACTGACCACGACGCCGGGGTCGAGGCCGGGACCGAGGTGACCCACGCCGAGGTGTTGGAGGTGTTCGGCCGCAACGTCGAGCGGCTCAAGGCGCTCGTGGGGGAGGTCGTCGCTGCCCTGCCGCCGGACGACGCGGACTGCCCGTGCCGGCACTCCCTCGACGGGCTGACGCTGCCGTTCGACCTGCCGTGAGCCCCATCGCGAAGCTCCGTGAAGTGTTCGTGAGCGCGGCCGACCCGGGCGGCCCGGCCGCCGATCCTGCGGCGGCGCCGGCCCGGCGTCCGGCGCCTGCTGTCCGCGGGGCTCGTCGCGGCCGCGGCCGCCGCTGGCCTGCAGGTGCTCGCGCCGCCGCCGCCGCACCTCGTGCCGGTCGTCGTCGCGGCCCATGACCTCGCCGCCGGCCGAGCGGTCGAGCGCGGCGACCTCGTGGTCGCCCACTGGGCGCCGGGCACCGGGCCGGATCGCGCGACCGGCCGACGCGGCGGCGCTCGTCGGGCGCGTGACCGCCGGGCCGGTCGCCGCGGGGCGGCGCCGTGACCGAGGCCGACCTGCTCGGCCCGGGGCTGTTGGCCGGGCAGGCGCCGGACCTGCTCGCCGTGCCGGTCCGCGCTCGAGCGACCCGCGGCCCGGCCGGCCTGGTCCGCGCGCGGGGACCGGGTCGACCTGATCTCCGGCGGTCCGGCGCCGCCGTGGTCACCGACGTCGTGGTCCTCGCCGACGCCGCGGCGCCGGTCGGCAGCGGCTCAGGCGCTGGGCGGCCTCGGCGGGCTGGGCGATGCCGTCGGCCGGCGCGGGCGCCGTCCTCGTCGTCGGCGTCACCGCGGGGCAGGCCGGGCGGCTCGCCCGGCCCAGGCCGCCGGGCCGCTCGCCGTCGCCGTCCACCCGGCCGCTGAGCGGCTGCCGACCTGGGCACGCCGCGCGAACCGGCCGGGTCCACCGCTGCCATGCCGGCGCACTAGGGTCGTCTGCCGCAGGGGACCGGGGACAACGAGGAGAATCACATGATCAAGGGATTCAAAGAGTTCATCATGCGCGGCAACGTCGTCGACCTCGCGGTCGCCGTCGTCATCGGCGCCGCGTTCGCGCGCTGTGGTCAAGTCGTTGATCGACGGGTTCATCAACCCGCTGATCGCCGCCATCTTCGGCAAGCCGGACCTGACCGGCGTATGGCCGTTCACGATCAACAACGCGATTCTCGCTCGGGCTGATCCTGAACGCCGTCATCAACTTCCTGATGGTCGCGGCGGCGATCTACTTCATCATCGTCATGCCGCTGAACAAGCTGGCCGAGCGGCGCAAGCGCGGCATCGAGCCGGAGCCCGAGGCCCCGGCCGAGGACGTCCTGCTGCTGCAGGAGATCCGCGACCTGCTCCGCGCCCGCGGCGGCGCCGTCTGATCGTCCGACCTCGCTGAGTGTCAGCACCAGGGCTCGACGAACGCGGTCCTGGTACCGACGTCGCTGGCTGGCTCGTCAGCCCCAGTGCGGGGGGCGCTGCTCGCGCAGCCAGTCGTCGTGCGGCGTCGTCGCCGGGCGGGACCTCGCCCCAGCCGACGTCGGTGTCGTCCGTGGTCTGCTCGAGCTGCCGGCCGGGCGTCGGCCGGGCGCTCGGCTCGTGCGCGGCGGTCGGCCGTCGTCCGGTGCCGCGCTACCGGCTCGGGCGGTCCGCCGGCCGGCAGCGCCAGGCGCACCCGCGCCACCTCGCGGGCCGGGTCGCGGAAGATGTCGGTCGACCAGATCCGCAGGTGCTCCCAGCCCAGCCGGCCGAGCCGCTCGGCCCGCATCCGGTCGCGTTCGCGGACGCGTGGGCAGGGCGGCGTACGCCGGGCCGTCGCTCTCGACCGCCAGCCGCCGGCCGGTGTCCCGTCGCGCACGACGATGTCGATCGACGGCAGCCGGGGCTCGTCCGGGACGGCGTCGGCCGGGCCCACCGGCACCGACCGCTCCACCTCCAGGCCGTCGGCCTCCAGGCGCAGCGCGAAGTCCTCGAGCAGGGCGTCCAGACCGTCCGCGCGGGTCAGCCGGTCTCGCGCCAGCCGGCCGCCGGCGCGGCACCACGCGCCTGCCGACGTCGACCGGCGTCCGCCGCCGTCGCCGGCTCGGTCACCGCGCCGCACCGCGGACGCAGCCGCCGGCCGCCGGCACGTCGATCTCGACCGGCCGGGTCGGCTCCGGGCCACGCCCACGGCCGCGGCCGTGGGCAGGACATCGCGCAGCGCGCGGCCGCCGGGCGTCCGCAGCCGGATCAGGTCGAGGTCCTCGAGCGCGAAGCCGCACACCACGACGACGCCGTCGCCGGGCCCGGGTGACGGCGCGTGAGCAGCAGCTCGGCCCCACCGGCCTCACCGACCGCCCCGAACTGGTGGAGCATCCGGCCGTGCGGCGTCCGGCCGTAGCCGACGGACAGCACCACCACGTCACGGACCAGGCCGGCGACGTCGGCCGCCTCCACGACGATGAACGGCTCGGCCGCATCGGCTCGAAGAACTCGGCCGACCCGCGGGTGCACCCCGCGCTCGAGGCGTACCCGTCGCGGATCCGGTCGGCGTGCAGCCGGTTGAGCGTCACGACCGCGAGCGACGCTCGGGCCGGTCGCGGGCATGCTCCAGCACCAGCCCGACGACGTGCTCGACCTCCTGCTCGGTGCTCTCGATGGCGGTCGCGCCGGGCGCGAGGACGCCGAAGCCGTCGACCCGGTCCAGCCGCACGGCGCCCGGCGCTGGCCGCTCGACCGGCCGCCGGCCGGTCGCCGCCTCGGCCGGCTCCGCCGGCGCGTCGGCCGACGCGCGCGACTCGTCCAGGTGCGCACCGCACCGCGGCGGCCAGCGCGGCCAGCCCGAGCCGACACCGGCCGGTACGCCGCGTGCAAGGTCACCGCGGCAGCCCGCCCAGAGCCACGTCGCCGAACGAGCCGCCCGGGGCCACGCCACCGTGCTGGTGCGGGTCGCCGACGACGACCACCGAGCTGCCCACGGGCGATGGCCGGAGCCGTGCGGGCCAGGTCGAGGCTCTGGCCCCGGGCCGACCAGGACGACGTCGACGCACGCGTCGGGCGGCAGCACCGACGACGCAGCAGCGGGCTCAACGACCAGCACGGCGCGATCGCCGCGACCAGGTCACCGCACCGAGCGAGCAGCCGGGCCATCGGCAGGGCCACCCGCGGCCGGGCCAGCAGGGTGCCGCCGTGCTCGCCCGGGCTGACCCCGGCCCAGGCGCGCAGCTCGGCGACCTGTCGGGGTGGGCGGCCGCGGCGGCCCGCACCCGGTCGGTCGACCGGCCGCGCAGCCGGGCCGCCTGGCCCTCGCGCAGCGCGTTGTCGGCCCCGGCGAACGCCGCCGCGGCCTCGCGCAGTGCCTCGCCGTCGTGCCCGCCGTAGCGCGAGTCCAGGCCGGCGATCCGGGCGAGCACCGACGTCCACCAGACCAGGTCGAGCTCGCCGCCGACGAGGTCGGGGGCGACTGT
>CAWCEI010000008.1:0-128900 GCA_963794535.1 uncultured Actinomycetota bacterium | reverse complement strand
TGGTTGTTGGTCGTGCCCGGCGAAGTTGAAGCTGGTCACGGCCGCGCCGGTGGTCGGGTTGATGCTGGCGACCTTGTGCTCGGTCACGCCGCTGACCGTGTTGAACGTCCCGGCGACGAACAGCTTGGTGCCGTCCGGCGAGGCCTCGATCGCGGTGACCGTCCCGTCGAAGGTCGGCTTGAAGTTCGCGTCCACCAGGCCGGTGTCGATGTTGTACGACGCGACGTAGCGCTGGTTGTACGTCGTGAGGTTGCCGGTCTGGTTCTTGATCGTGGTGAAGGAGCCGGCGATGAAGACCCGGTTGCCGATCGCGGCGATGTCCCAGATCTCACCGTTGCCGATGAACGGGGTGTTGCTCCGCGGCGTCTGCGGGACGAGCGTGGTCTGGTTCGGCACCGGCTGGAGCGCCGGCGTCACGGTGCCGGCGCTGTGCACACGCGGCTGTGCACGGCGGCCGCCCCGGCCGGCTGGGACAGCCCGGGCCCGACGACGAGCAGGCCGGTCAGCGCGGCCAGGGTGCCCCCGACAGCCACCCTGGCCTTCGACCGCACGCGCCCACGACGAGCAGAGTTCACAGCCATGTCCGAGGCCTTTCGCAGGGTCCGCCGAGTTCGTGCTGACCGTAGGGAGCGCGGCAGAGGCCCGGTGCGTCGTTATCCGGCAAATGACGGTGCGCGGTCACGCACGGTGAGATGCGTTGGGCCGGAAGGGTTCAGTCGTCCGATCGTCCGATCGCCGGATCACCGTCGTCGGGTCCTGGCACCGGTGGTCGGACGGTGTCCGACGCCCACGGCGTGCGGCGGCCGGCGGCGGCGGGTGCCGCCGAAGATCTCCGAGCAGATCTCCTCGTACAGCTCGTCCGGCCGGGGCAGGAACTTCACGGTCCGCAGCGCCTGCTCCTGCCCGGCCGACTCCAGGACGAACTCGCCGTACCCCACCAGCCGGCCGAGGACCGAGCGGTTGTACGACATGTCCGTCACCTTGCGCAGCGGCATCATCGCGACCCGGCGGGTGAGCAGGCCGTAGGCCAGGATCAGCCGCTTGTTCGGTGGCGACGAACCAGTCGGTGCGCCACTCGAAGTACCGGTAGGCCAGCCGGACCACGGCGGCCAGCCAGGCCAGCCAGATGACGTCGTGGACCACCGGGACGTTCAGCGGGATCGTCGTGTCCAGCCAGACGGCGACGACGAGGCCGCCGACCACCGTGGCCACGGGCTCGATCAGGCGGGCCCAGTGCCGCCGCTCGGCGGCGACGACCGCTCTCGTCGGCAGCAGGTGGTTCGCGTAGTGCCGGCCGCCGCGCGCGGGCGGGCCGGCGCGGGCGGATCGCCGGGTCGCCGGATAGGCCGGACATTCGGGCCTACTTGCTGTTGCAGCAGGGCGTCGAAGAACTGGCCGATCGCGTGCAGGCCGTCTCACGACGCCGTCCCAGGCGGTGCGCACGATGGCTGGCCGCCTGGTCCGGGCTCTTGAAGATGGCGTAGATCGAGGAAGGCGACGATCAGCAGGTAGGCGATCGTCTTGATGCGCGTCGACGACCATGGCGACCTCCTCCTCGAGCTCGGCCGCCGGCGGGCAGCAGCTCCGAGCCTCATCTTCGCCGAGGCCGCCGGCGGACGCCGTCGGAGGCGCGCCGGGGCTCAGACCACGCCGTACAGGCGGTCGCCGGCGTCGCCGAGGCCCGGGACGATGTAGCCGCGCTCGTTCAGCCGCTCGTCCAGGGCGGCGGTCACCACGCGTGAACGGCGCGGTCAGCGTGGCCGTCTCCCGCTCCAGCAGCGCCAGGCCCTCGGGCGCGGCGAGCAGGCAGATCGCCGTGATGTCGTCGGCGCCGCGGTCGGTCAGGTAGTGGACGGCCGCCGACAGGGTGCCGCCGGTCGCGAGCATCGGGTCGAGCAGGTAGCACTGCCGCCCGGACAGGTCGTCGGGCAGCCGGGTCGCGTACGTCGTCGCGACCAGCGTCTCCTCGTCGCGGACCAGGCCGAGGAAGCCGACCTCGGCCGTGGGCAGGATCCGGACCATCCCGTCGAGCATGCCCGAGCCCGGCCCGCAGGATCGGCACGACGAGCGGCTTGGGCGCGGTGAGCCGGACGCCGACGGCCGGCCCGACCGGCGTGGTGACCTCGGCGGGCGCGACCCGGACGTCCCGGGTCGCCTCGTAGGCGAGCAGCGTGACCAGCTCGTCGGTGAGCCGGCGGAAGGTCGGGGAGTCGGTGCGTTCGTCCCGCAACGTCGTGAGCTTGTGAGCGATCAGCGGATGGTCGACGACGGTCACGCGCATGGGCGCAACCTACCGCCGCAGTGGCACCATATGGCGGTGTCGTACTTCACCGCCGTGCTCGCCCGGCAGGCCCGGGCTGGCGGGTCCTCGACCTCGACGTCGACGACGCCGAGGACCTCGACGACCTGGCCGAGCTGGTCCGCGGCGCCCTGCCCGGCGCCGGGCCCGGCGCTGGCGATCATCGAGCGCGAGGACTCCTGGTTCGCGCTCGTCCGGGTCGACGACGACGGCGACCCGCGGCCGTTCGTCTCGGACCTGCGCGAGTCGATGCGCAGCCGGTACGGCGCGATGCTCGAGCCGGCCGCCGACATCGACGTCCCCGAGGACCTGGACGGCCTGGCCGACGCTGTCGGTGGACGAGGACGACGACGAGGCCGACGACGACGAGACCGCCTCTGCCGCAACGGCTTCGGACGACGACGACGACGACGACGAGATCACGCGACGACGACGACGAGCCGGACGACATCGCTCGCCGGCGCCCGCGAGGCGCTGGCGCCCGACCTGACCGACCTGGAGGCCGCGGCGGCGTGCGGGCCCTCCCGCACCTGGGCCGGCGACCCGGGCCTGCTGGAGGACCTCGGCTGTCACGGCGGCCGAGCTCGTGCAGCTCACCGTCGACGAGCCGGACGACCCGAGCGCCGTGCTGGCCGGCATCGGCGAGGCCTGCGGCTTCGACGAGCAGCTCGACGCCCTGCGGTGAGCCCGGCGGCCCCCGCGGCGTACGACGCGTGGATGGGCCTGGCGCTCGACCAGGCGCGCAGGCGGCGCGCGCGGCCGGGGACCGGCCGACGTCCCGGTGGGGGCCGTCGTCGTGGACGCGGCCGGGCGCGCCGTCGGCTCCGGGGCGAACCGGCGGGAGGCCGACGGTGACCCGACGGCGCACGCGGAGATCCTGGCGCTGCGGGCCGCGGCGCGGCGCCGCGGGTCGTGGCGGCTCGACGGCTGCACGCTGGTCGTGACCCTCGAGCCCTGCCTGATGTGCGCCGGGGCGCTGGTCCTGGCGCGGGTCGACCGGGTGGTGTTCGGCGCCTGGGACCCCAAGGCCGGAGCGGCCGGTTCGGTGTGGGACGTGGTGCGCGACCGGGCGGTCAACCACCGGGTCGAGGTCGTGCCGGAGGTCCGGGCGCGAGGAGTGCGGCGAGCTGCTCACGGCTTTCTTCCGGGACCGCCGCGCTCGGGTAGTCTGCTCCGCGGTGGCGTGTCCGAGCGGCCTAAGGAGCACGCCTCGAAAGCGTGTGACGGGGCAACCCCTCCGTGGGTTCAAATCCCACCGCCACCGCCACGAGCGTGCGCCCCATGGGTGTGGGCTCCGCATGACCGTACGGCCGCTTCTGGCCGTTCTTCGGGAAGGTGGCGCATGACCTCTCAACGCCGCCCGTGAGCTGATCGCGTCCGGGCCGCTGGCCCACCTCGTCACGCTGAACGACGACGGCTCGCCCCAGGTCGCCGTCATCTGGTCGGGCTCGACGGCGACGAGCTGGTCTCGGGTCATCTCGACGGCCGTCAGCGCAAGCTGCAGAACCTCCGCCGCGACCCGCGGGTCGTCGATCTCGTTCGAGGGTCCGGGCGACAACGGCATCGGCATGCAGCACTACCTCGTCGTCCACGGCACGGCCCGGCTCACCGAGGGGGGTGCGCCGGAGCTGCTGCACGACCTGGCCCAGACGTACATCGGGCCGGGCACGGCGTTCCCGCCGATGGACGACCCGCCGCCCGGGTTCGTCTGCCCACGTCACGTCGACCGGGTCAGCGGCAGCGGTCCCTGGACCTAGCGTCGGCCCGGCCAGACCGCGGTCGATGTCGACCAGGTGGTGCTCGCACTCGTGCACCGTGTGCCGGCCGAGCCAGGCCAGGTCGTGCTCCTCCGGCCCCGGGTAGTTGTAGACCAGCAGGCGGGCCCAGTCCTCGGCGCCGACCGGCCGGTGAGCGCGGTCCGCATCGTGCCGGAACGCCAGGCCGAGGTCGGCCGCCACGTCGGCGGGCGACTCCTCGGCGTACCGCGCCAGGGCGACCCGCTCCTCGCGGTTCATCCGGGCGAAGCTCGGCCGGTCCTCGACCAGGGCGAGGTAGACCCGCTCGCGCTGCGCCCATGAGCACGTCGCGGACATGGCAGGCGTACTCCAGGGGCGACCAGACGTCGGGCGCCGGCCGCCGACGCAGGGCCGCCTCGTCGCCGAGCCCGAGCCGGCGCCGGCGTACCGCCCGGCCAGTGACTCGAGCGCCGGCCCGTACGACGCGGTCGCGAGCTCGCCCCAGCGCGAAGCCGCAGTCGGCGCAGACGCCTCGGCGTCCGACGGTCGGCCATCACTTCTGGGTCGTGGTCGGGCCTTGGCCGTCGCTTGGTCGTCGCCGGTCGGGCTGGTGCCGGTGCCCGTCGGCGTACAGGTCGGCGGTGCCGTGCGCTGGACGCGCTCGGACGCGGTGAGCGTCAGCGTCCTGTAGGCGCCGCCGAGCACCAGGTCGACGCTCGCGTCCTTGCGCTTGTCCGCGACCAGCTTGGAGCCGGTGACCTCGGACGACACCAGCTGCGCGCCGGCCTTGCCCTTGGCGCCGTACCGGATCTCGGCCGAGGTCTTGACCGTGTGCTTGAGCGGGTCGTTGGCGATCGTGCCGACGGTGAAGCCGCGCAGCTTGATCTCGCCGGCCGACCTTGCGGGCCAGCCCGTTGCGGTTGCTGCCGTTGTAGACGTTGACCTTGACCTGCGACGGCTTGACCTTGCTCGGCGGTGCGGTCGGCGGTGCAGGTCGGCCCGTCGGCCTTGGCCTTCGGGCTGTCGAACCAGCCGCCGTAGTACGCCGCCGCGAACAGGAACGACACCAGCAGCAGCCCGCAGACGATCAGCAGCGTGACGGTCTGGCGCCGGGCTCGGCGCTGGGCCGGAGTCAGGGGCGGGCGGGCGGGCGCTGCGGCGCGTCGATCTCGTCGACGCCGTCGACCTCGGACAACGCGACCCCCTTCGACGTCAGGCTGCGCGGTGCGGTGCGGAGCTCAGTCCGGACAGTATGACCGGTCAGTCCAGCACGAGCACGCGGGCGTGCAGGGCGGGTCGTTGCTGGAGCGCGGCGCGCAGCGCGCGGTGCAGACCGTCCTCGAGATAGAGGTCGCCCTGCCACTCCACCACGTGGGCGAACAGGTCGCCGTAGAACGTCGAGTCCTCCGACAGCAGGGCGTCGAGGTCGATGCTGCGCTTGGTCGTGGTCAGCTCGTCCAGCCGGACCAGGCGCGGGGGCACGTCGGACCAGTCCCGCGGCGTCACCTTGCCGTGGTCGGGATAGGGCCGCTGATCTCCGACCGCCTTGAAGATCACGCGGGGCAGTCTAGGGCGGACCGCAGCCGCTACGCTGCGGCGCGTGAGCCCCGACGCCGCTTCGGCATCCCAGCAGCAGCTCGACACGATCAAGGCCGGCTACACGTTCACCGAGCCGGCGCTGGAGCTCGGGGCGGCGGTGATCGACGGCACCGCGCACCCCGACGTCCCGGTCCGGATCCCGATGAGCGTCATGAACCGGCACGGCCTGGTGGCCGGCGCGACCGGCACCGGCAAGACCAAGACGCTGCAGCTGATGGCCGAGCAGCTGTCGGCCGCCGGCGTGCCGGTCTTCCTCGCCGACATCAAGGGCGACCTGTCCGGGATGGCCTCGCCGGGCGAGCCGAGCGACCGGACGACGCAGCGGGCCACCGACGTCGGCCAGACCTGGGTGCCGACCGCCTGCCCGACCGAGTTCCTGTCCCTGGGCGGGCAGGGCTCCGGGACGCCGGTGCGGGCCACGATCACGTCGTTCGGGCCGATCCTGCTGTCCAAGGTGCTCGGGCTCAACGCCGTCCAGGAGTCGAGCCTCGGGCTGGTCTTCCACTTCGCCGACTCGGCCGGGCTGCCGCTGCTCGACCTCAAGGACCTGCGCGCGGTCGTGCAGTTCCTCACCTCGGACGAGGGCAAGGACGACCTCAAGGCGCTCGGGCGGCCTGTCCGCGGCGACGGCCGGGGTGATCCTGCGCAACCTGATCACGTTCTCCGACGCGGGGGCCGACGAGTTCTTCGGCGAGCCCGAGTTCGACACCAAGGACCTGCTGCGTACGACGGCCGACGGCAAGGGCGTCGTCACCTGCCTCGAGCTGCCGCGGTGTCCAGGACAAGCCGGTGCTGTTCTCGACCTTCCTGATGTGGCTGCTGGCCGACCTGTTCACCGACCTGCCGGAGATCGGCGACCCGGACAAGCCCAAGCTGGTGTTCTTCTTCGACGAGGCGCACCTGCTCTTCGACGACGCGAGCAAGGCGTTCCTCGACTCGATCGAGCAGACCGTGCGGCTGATCCGGTCCAAGGGCGTCGGCGTGTTCTTCGTGACCCAGACCCCCAAGGACGTGCCGTCCGGCGTGCTGGCCCAGCTGGCCAACCGGGTGCAGCACGCGCTGCGCGCCTTCACGCCGGACGACGCAAAGGCTTTGAAGGCAACGGTTTCCACCTTCCCGACGTCGGGCTACGACCTCGGCCAGCTGCTGACCCAGCTCGGCACCGGCGAGGCCGTCATCACGGTGCTCTCCGAGCGCGGGGCGCCGACGCCGGTCGCCTGGACCCGGATGCGCGCGCCGCAGTCGCTGATGGCGCCGTCGCCGCCCGAGACCGTCGCCGCCGAGGTGGCGGCCAGCCCGCTGAACCCGAAGTACGCGACGGCGGTCGACCGGCAGTCGGCGTACGAGATGCTCGCGGCCAAGCTGGCCCAGGCGGCGCCCGCCGCCGGCGCCGCACGCCGGCGCGGCGGCTCCGCGCCGGCGCCCGAGGCGGCGCCGAAGCCGCTCGGCCCGACCGGCCAAGCAGGAGGAGTCGACGGTCGAGCGGGTCGTGAAGTCGTCGGCGTTCAAGTCCTTCACCCGCTCGGCCGCCACGGTGATCGGCCGGGAGATCACCCGCAGCATCTTCGGCGTCGGCAAGCGCCGCTGACGGCCGTCGCAGAGGCAGCCGAGCGCCGCGGTCGCGTGCAGCGGGCAGCTGGGCCGCGCCGTGGCAGCGCTCGCAGGGCATTGAGCTGCATCGACGAGCAGCGGGCGGGATGCCGTCCGGCGCCAGGTTGCGCAGCTCGTACGGGTCGCGTCGTCGGTGTCGTAGTACTCCCGCTCGCCGTCGGCGTACCCGACGTAGAGCCCGCTCGCCGTCCGGACCGCCTCGTAGCGTCGGTGGCTCGCCCGAGCGCGGCGTCTGCTGGTCCGGGTCGGCCGGCTGCGTCGTCCGGGCCGATGATGCTCGACCAGCACGGCCTGCTGCCAGTCGCGCCGGCGTGCGTCGCCGTGCCACAGCGGCGGCCAGGCTGACGCCGTCCACGGTGCCGGCGGTCGGCACGCCGGCCAGGGTCTCGAAGGTCGGCGCGAGGTCGATGTTGGACGCCAGCCGGTCCCGACGCGGCCCGGCCGGCACGCCCGGTCCGGTCGACGACGAGCGGCACGTGGATGTCGGTGTCGAACGCCGTCTGCTTGCCGGGCATCAGCCGGTACTCGCCCATGTGGTAGCCGTTGTCGGAGCTGAAGACCAGGTAGGTGTTGTCGGCGATGCCGCTGGCCCGGATCGCGTCCTGCAGGTGCGCCGATCAGGTCGTCGACCGCCAGGTCGGCCTGGACCCGCTGGCGGAAGACGTCGGTCGATGCCGGCGCGTCGTTGCGGCCGTCAGCGGCGGCCGGGCGGCCAGCCAGGGCGGCGCGTCGATGCGGCAGCCTGGTCGAACGCCGGGGTGCGGGGGTAGGTCAGGCCCGGGTACGCCGCGGCGTACCGCGGCGCCGGCGTGTAGGGCGCGTGCGGCGCGAAGGTCGAGACCTCGAGCAGGAACGGCTTGTCCGACTTCGCCGGCGCTGGTCGATGAAGTCACCGGCCTTGTCGGACAGGACGTCGGTCAGGTAGTCGCCGGGCTCGTGCCCGTAGTGCTCGACCGGCCGTCGACGTTCAGGTCGTAGTCGAACTCCTGGTAGCCGTTGCCGCCACGGCCCACCACGTGTCCATCCCGGCGGCACCGGGTCGGCTGGCCTGGTAGCCGTTGAGGTACTTGCCCATGAACGCCGGTCCGGTAGCCCGGCCTTCTGCAAGGCGACGGCGAACGACTTCTGCTCGTCACCGTGGGCGTTGTACGCCGCGTAGCCGCCGTCGGCGCCGGTGTTGGTGAAGACGCCGTTGTCGTGCGGGTACTCGCCGGTGAAGATCGCCGTCCGCGACGGGCAGCACAGCGAGTCGACGACGTAGTAGTTCGACAGCGTCGTGCCCCGCCGCTGCATCTGCCTGCACGTGCGGCATGTAGCGGCAGCAGGTTCATCGAGAGGTCGTCGGTCAGGACGAAGACGATGTTCGGCCGCCGTCTCGGGGTTGCTCGGGCGGCCGCGACCGGGGACCGGCCGTCGCCGGGTCGGGCCGCGGCGACGGGTGGCGTCGTCGGGGCCCCGGGGACCCTCGCCGACGACGCGCACAGGTCGCGGCCAGACCGAGGATCGAGACCACGACCACGGCCGCCGCGCGCACCGATCAGCCGATCCTGGATCACTCGCGGATGGTACGTGGCCGATGCCAACAGTGCGTGAACTACGCCTCACGTTGGGCCAGTCGCGCCGCTCCCGGTCACAGGGCGCCGGCACCCGTGCTTAAGAGTCGTCACCCGTTTGCCGAAGAGTTCTGGACGCACGAGTTGACAGCCCGACCCAGGGAACCGAGGACACGCTCATGACACGCACGAAGACCAGGCCGGCCGGCGCCGCAGCTGCGGGCCTGTCCGGGGGGCTCCTGGCGCTCGCCCTGCTGGCCGGCTGCTCACACGGCTCGGCCAGTGCCGACCAGCCGTCCACCAAGCCCTCGACCGGCGTGAAGGCGCCGGCTGCCGACGGCGGACACCATCGTCAACGACCCGAAGGCGCGGCCCTCGGTGTCGATGAACGACTGCGCGGCGACCGGCTCAGGGCTGGTCGGCCGGCGGGACGGTGACCAACTCCAAGGACAAGGACGCGACGTTCACGATCGTCGTGTCGTTCACGACCAAGCAGTCGACCGTGCTGGCGCGGGGCGAGACCAAGGTGACGGTCAAGGCCGGCGCGACCAAGAACTGGACGACCGACGCCAACTTCGCCAAGACCAAGGGCACCCAGTGCGTCCTGCGCGGGGTCAGCGAGAGCTGACCCGCAGAGCCACCACTCACCTCCGAAGTCCCCCAGGGATCGCCCCGGGGGACTTTGTGCTTCTCCGTCACCAATAACTGCCAAAACGGTCACCCACAGTGACTACCCAGAGTGATGACAGTGCTCAAGAGGCCCCTTTGTTGTGCCGATCTACGAGTCGGGGGACGTCCCAGTTGTCCAGGCAGGTCGACCGGAGGTAGGCGGCGTTTGTTCCGCGAGTCGCGCACACCGCGCGGCGTGCGCAGTTTCACTGCGCATCGCCGTGCGCTTCGTCGCGTCGTCATCGCGGTCGTCATGGTGCTGGTCACGGTCTTCGGCCTGCCCCTCGGGTCGGCCACGGCGTACCAGGTCGCCACCTCGGTCACCCAGGCCGGCCAGGTCGTGACCGGCAACACCCCGTCGGGCTGGACCTGGAAGATCACCCCGACCGGGCAGAACACGGTGCTGGACAGCGCGAGCTCGCCCGGCACCTACGCCGCGACCTCGGCGATGTTCACCCCGTCGATCGCCGACGACGTCGCCGATGGACCGGATCACCACGGCCCTGGGCACCTGCCCGGCCGTCGGCGCCTGCAGCACGCTGGGCACGATCAAGATCGACTTCAGCCAGCCGGTGACCAACCCGGTGCTGCACATCATGGGCGTCGGCGCGCAGGCCTCGAACGGCGGCAACGGCAGCATCTTCCACGTCGTCCAGACGCTGAGCTCGAGCACGCCGGCCGGCGCCACCCTGGGCGCTCCGAGCGCCGGCGCGTCCAACATGGTCGTCACGGGCGGCGGCACGGTCATCGACGCCGCCAACTACCTGGCCAGCACGTCCTGCGGGTCGATGACGACCGGCGCGACGGCGCTGTCGGTCTGCGGCAGCGTGCCGGTCGTCGGCACGGTCACCTCGATCACGCTGACCACGACGGCCCAGGCCCAGAAGTACGCCGGCAACGGCACCACCAGCAGCACGCGCCGCCGACGCGTGGGGCCTGCTGGTCACCGGCTCCCGAGGACTTCGGTGACGCGCCGGCCAGCTACGACGCCGGCGGGGCCGCGTCCAACGTCGTCGGCGACCTCAAGCTCGGCTCGACCATCGACGCGGACAACCCGACGGTCGCCAACGGCACGACCAGCCCGAACTCGGTCGCGCCGGCAGCAGCGCCAACGGCGCCAACGGCGACGGGCCGACGAGGACGCGATCTCGACCTGGCCGACCCTGACCACGGCGATGATCGGCTCGACCTACTCGCGTCAACGTGCCGGTCTCCGGCGCGTCGAAGGCGGGCCAGGTCTGTGGCTGGATCGACTTCAACCGCAGTGGTGCCTTCGACACCGACGGAGAAGGCCTGCGCGTCGTTCGCGGCCGGCGCGACCTCGGCGACCTTGACCTGGACGGTGCCGGCGGCTGCGACGAGCGCCGGCATGACCTACGCGCGGCTGCGCGCGACGTACGGCGCCGCCACGATGCTGCCGACCGGCGCGCTCGACTCGGGTGAGACCGAGGACTACAGCGTCGCGATCATGCCGGTCGTCAAGATCAACAAGGTCCTCGCCGCGGGCTCGACCGGCACCTTCGACCTCAAGGCCAACGGCACGACGCTGGCCACGGGCGTCGGCAACGGCGGCAGCACCGGCACGAAGACGGTCTTCGACACCAGCGCGTACGGCGCCCCGGACGTCACCGTGGCGCAAAGCGTTGCCACGACGGCGGTTCCGGTGACCCTGTCCGAGGCGAACAGCGCGGGCAACACGCGCGGCTACACCTCGACGTACTCGCTGCGTGAACGGTGCGGGCGCGACTGTCGGCGACCGGCTCGTCGACCAGCGCGAGCGTGACCATCCCGGCCTCGACCGGCACCAACGGCACCGCGCAGAACATCACCTGCACGTTCACCAACACCCAGGTGCCCTCGATCGGCCTGGTCAAGTCGGTCAGCTCGGTGACGGACGTCAACGGCAACGGCCAGCGCGACGCCGGCGACAAGATCAACTACAGCTTCCTGGTCACCAACACCGGCGGCGTCGGCCCTGACCGCAGTCGGGGTCACCGACCCGAAGGTCACCGGCATCAGCTGCCCCGGGCACGACGCTGGCGCTCGGCGCGAGCATGACCTGTACGGCGGTCTACACCATCACCCAGGCCGACACGGACGCCGGCTCGGTGCCCAACACCGCGACGGCCACCGGCAACGGCCGGCGCGACGTCGTGACGGCGACCTCGTCGGTGACCACGACCATCCCGGCCAACCCGGCCCTGGCCCTGCAGAAGACGGTGGCGTCGGTCGTCGACTCCAACGCCGACGGGGTCAGCGACGCGGGCGACAAGATCACCTGGACCTTCAAGGTCACCAACACCGGCAACGTCACGGTCACCACGGTCGCGGTCACCGACCCCAAGGCCGGCGCCATCTCTTGCCCGGCAACGACTCTCGCGCCGGGCGCCTCGACGACCTGTACGGCGGCGGCGTACACGATCACGCAGGCGGAGGGCGACGCGGCCGTCGTCACCAACACCGCGACCGCGACCGGCAAGAGCCCGACCAACGCGACCGTGACCTCCAACAGCTCGTCGACCTCGACGACCCTGGTGCGCAACCCGGCGGCGACCCTGACGAAGTCGGCCGCGGTCACCGACGTCAACGGCAACGGCAAGACCGACCTGGGCGACAAGATCCAGTGGTCGTTCCTGGTCAAGAACACCGGCAACGTCACGCTGACCTCGGTCGCGATCACCGACGCCAAGGCCGGCGCCGACCACCTGCCCGGTCACGACGCTGGCGCCCGGGCGCGTCCACGACCTGCACGGCGACCACGCCGTACACGATCACCCAGGCCGACGTCGACGCCGGCTCGGTCGCCAACACCGCGACCGCCGGTGCGACCCAGCCGAGCGGCGCGACGATCACCACGGCGCCGTCGTCGACGACCACGCCGGTCGTCCAGACCTCGGCCCTGCAGCTGACCAAGTCGGCGGCGGTCACCGACGTCAACAGCGACGGGCTCACCGACCTGGGCGACAAGATCCAGTGGTCGTTCCTGGTCAAGAACACCGGCACGGTCACGCTCACCACCCTGGCGATCAGCGACCCGATCGCCGGTGCGGTCACCTGCCCGGTGACGACGCTGGCCCCGGGCGCGTCGACGACCTGCACGGCGACGGCGCAGCGCACGATCACCCAGGCCGACGTCGACGCCGGTGTCGTCAGCAACACCGGCGACCGCGACCGCGCAAGAGCCCGAGCAACGCCACCGTCACGTCCAACGCGTCGTCGACCGCGACGGCCGTGGCGCAGAGCAACAAGCTGGCGCTGGCCAAGAGCGGCGCCGTCACGGACGTCAACGGCAACGGCGTGACCGACCTGGGCGACAAGATCACCTACAGCTTCCTGGCCACCAACACGGGCACGGTCACGCTGACCACCCTCGCGATCAGTGACGCGAAGGCCGGCGCTGTGACCTGCCCGGTCACGACGCTGGCTCCCGGCGCCCAGACGACCTGTACGGCGACGACGGCCTACGTCATCACCCAGGCCGACGTCGACGCCGGGGTCGTCAACAACACGGCGACCGCGAGCGCGAAGAACCCGAGCGGCACGACGGTCACCTCGACGCCGTCCTCGGTCTCGACGCCGGTCAACCAGGTGTCGTCGCTGCAGCTGACCAAGTCGGCCGCGGTGACCGACGTGAACACCAACGGCAAGACCAACCTGGGCGACAAGATCCAGTGGTCGTTCCTGGTCAAGAACACCGGGCACGGTGACGGTCACCACGACGGCGATCTCGGACCCGAAGGCGGGGCGACGACCTGCCCGGTGACGACGCTGGCGCCCGGGGCCTCGACGACCTGCACGGCCACCACGCCGTACGTCATCACCCAGGCCGACGTGGATGCGGGCGTCGTGAGCAACACGGCGACCGCGACGGCCAAGAACCCGGCCGGCGCCACGGTCACCTCGCCGACGTCGTCGACCTCGACGCCGGTCAACCAGGTGTCGTCGCTGCAGCTGACCAAGTCGGCGGCCGTGACCGACGTCAACGGCAACGGCAAGACCGACCTGGGCGACAAGATCCAGTGGTCGTTCCTGGTCAAGAACACCGGGACCGTGACGATCACGACGACCGCGATCACCGACGCCAAGGCCGGCGCGACGACCTGCCCGGTGACGACGCTGGCGCCGGGCGCGTCGACGACGTGCACGGCGACCGCGCCGTACGTCATCACCCAGGCCGACGTCGACGCCGGCGTGGTCTCCAACACCGCGACCGCGACCGGCAAGAACCCGGCGGCACGACGGTCACCTCGAACGCCTCGCAGACCGACACCCCGGTCAACCAGGCGCCGGCGCTGCAGCTGACCAAGTCGGCCGCCGTGACCGACGTCAACGGCGACGGCAAGACCAACCTGGGCGACAAGATCACCTGGTCGTTCCTGGTCAAGAACACCGGCACGGTCACGCTCAACGCCCTGGCGATCGCCGACGCCAAGGCCGGGGCGACGACCTGCCCGGTGACGACGCTGGCGCCCGGGGTCGTCGACGACCTGCACGGCGACCACGCCGTACGTGATCACCCAGGCCGACGTCGACGCCGGCATCGTCAACAACACCGCGACGGCGACGGCCAAGAACCCGGCCGGCACGACGGTCACGTCCAACAGCTCCTCGACCTCGACCCCGGTCGTGCAGACCTCGACGCTGCAGCTGACCAAGTCGGCGGCGGTCACGGACGTCAACGCGGACGGTAAGACCAACCTGGGCGACAAGATCACCTGGTCGTTCCTGGTCAAGAACACCGGCACGACGACGATCACGACGGTCGCGATCGCCGACGCCAAGGCGGGCGCCGCGTCCTGCCTCGCGACGACCCTCGCCCCCGGCGCGTCGACGACCTGCACGTCGGCCGCCTACGCCATCACCCAGGCCGACGTCGACAACGGCGTGGTCAGCAACACCGCCACCGCGACCGGCAAGAACCCGGCGGAGCGACGGTCACGTCCAACACCTCGCAGACCGACACGCCGGTCGCCCAGACCAGCACGCTGCAGCTGACCAAGTCGGCCGCCGTCACCGACGTCAACACCAACGGCCAGACCGACCTGGGCGACAAGATCACCTGGTCGTTCCTGGTCAAGAACACGGGCTCGGTCACGCTGACGACGGTCGGCGGTCACCGACCCGACGGCGGGCGCGATCTCCTGCCCGGCAACGACTTTGGCGCCGGGAGCCTCGACCACCTGTACGTCGGGTGCGCACACCGATCACCCAGGCCGAGGTCGACGCCGGTGTGGTCAACAACACGGCGACGGCCACCGGCAAGAACCCGGCCAACGCGACCGTCACGTCCAACCCGTCGTCGACCTCGACGCCGGTGGCGCAGACCTCGACGCTCCAGCTGACCAAGTCGGCCGCGGTGACCGACGTCAACAGCAACGGCAAGACCGACCTGGGCGACAAGATCACCTGGTCGTTCCTGGTCAAGAACACCGGCACGACGACCATCACCAGCGTCGGCCGTCACCGACGCCGAAGGCCGGCGCGATCTGCTGCCCGGCCACGACGCTGGCGCCCGGGAGCCTCGACCACCTGCACGTCGGCCGCGCACACCGATCACCCAGGCCGAGGTCGACGCCGGCGTGGTCAACAACACGGCGACCGCGACCGGCAAGAACCCGGCCAACGCCACGGTCACGTCCAACGCCGTCGTCGACCGTCGACGCCGGTCGCCCAGACGGCCAGCCTGCAGCTGACCAAGTCGGCCGCCGTGACCGACGTGAACGGCGACGCCAAGACCGACCTCGGCGACACCATCACAGTGGACGTTCCTGGTCAAGAACACCGGCACCGACACGCTCGACCCGGTCGCCGTCAGCGACGCCAAGGCCGGCGCGATCTCCTGCCCGGTCACGACGCTGGCTCCCGGCGCGTCCACGACCTGCACGGCGACGACGCCCTACACGATCACCCAGGCCGACGTGGACGCCGGCGGTCGTCAACAACACCGCGACCGCGACGGGCAAGAACCCGGCCAACGCGACCGTGACGTCCAACCCGTCGTCGACCTCGACCCCGGTCGTGCAGACGTCGACGCTGCAGCTGACCAAGACGGCCGCGGTGACGGACGTCAACGGCGACGGCGTCGACCGACCTGGGCGACAAGATCACCTGGTCGTTCCTGGTCAAGAACACCGGCACGACGACGGTCACGAGCGTCGGCGTCACCGACGCCACAGCGGGGGCGGTCTCCTGCCCGGCGACGACCCTGGCGCCCGGCGCCTCGACGACCTGCACCGTCCGGCCGCGCACACGATCACCCAGGCCGAGGTCGACGCGGGCGTGGTCAACAACACCGCCACGGCCACCGGAAGAACCCGGCCAACGCGACCGTCACGTCCAACGCCTCGTCCACCGTCGACCCCGGTCGCGCAGGCAGCCTCGCCTGCTGCTTGACCAAGACGGCGGCTGTGACCGACGTGAACGGCGACGGCGCGACCGACCTCGGCGACACGATCACCTGGTCGTTCCTGGTCAAGAACACCGGCACGACGACGGTCACGACGCGTCGCGGTCACCGACCCGACGGCCGGCGCGATGACCTGCCCGGCGACGACGCTGGCGCCGGGCGCCTCGACGACCTGCACGTCCGGCGGCGCACACGATCATCCAGGCCGACGTCGACGCCGGGGCCGTCTCCAACACCGCGACGGCCACGGCCAAGAACCCGGCGACGCGACGGTCACCTCGAACAGCTCGCACACCGACACCCCGGTCAGCCAGACGTCGAACCTCAAGCTGGTCAAGAAGGCGACCGTCACCGACGTCAACGGCGACTTCAAGACCGACCTCGGCGACACGATCGCCTGGACCTTCCAGCTGACCAACACCGGGCACGACGACCCTGACCGGGCTCGCGGTCACCGACCCGAAGGCCGGCGCGATCACCTGCCCGGCTGACGACGCTGGCGCCGGGCGCCACGACGACCTGTACGGCGACGACCCCGCACGCGATCACCCAGGCCGACGTCGACGCCGGCGTGGTCAACAACACGGCCACGGCGACGGCGACCGACGCCGGCGGGACCCGGTCACCTCCAACCCGTCGTCGACCTCGACGCCGGTCGCGCAGACGTCCACCCTGCAGC
Organism: uncultured Actinomycetota bacterium; assembly: GCA_963794535.1. GTDB lineage: Bacteria > Actinomycetota > Actinomycetes > Actinomycetales > CAVURS01 > CAVURS01. The sequence continues at coordinate 112,348 of CAWCEI010000008.1, read as the reverse complement.
TGACCAAGTCGGCCGCGGTCACCGACGTCAACGGCAACGGCAAGACCGACCTCGGCGACAAGATCCCGTGGTCGTTCCTGGTCAAGAACACCGGCACGACGACGCTGAACACGGCCGCGGTCACGGACGCCAAGGCCGGGCGCGATCTCGCTGCCCGGTCACGACGCTGGCCCCGGGCGCCTCGACGACCTGCACGGCCACGACGGCCTACACGATCACCCAGGCCGACGTCGACGCCGGCGTCGTCAACAACACCGCGACGGCCGACGGCCAAGAGCCCGGCCGGCGCCACCGTGACCTCGAACCCGTCGTCGACCTCGACGCCGTCGTACAGGCCAGTGCTCTGCAGCTGACCAAGTCGGCCGCGGTCACGGACGTCAACGCGGACGGCAAGACCAACCTCGGCGACAAGATCACAGTGGTCGTTCCTGGTCAAGAACACCGGCACGGTCACCATCACCGGCCTCGCCGTCAGTCGACGCCAAGGCCGGCGGCATCTCCTGCCCGGCGACGACCCTCGCGCCGGGCGCGTCGACGACCTGCACCGCGGCGGCCCACACCGTGATCAGCCAGGCCGACGTCGACGCCGGCGTCGTCACCAACACGGCCACGCGCCACGGGCACCAACCCGGCGCGGCGCGACCGTCGACGTCGAACCCGTCGACCACCGACACGACCGTGGCCCAGGCGATCGGCCTCCAGCTGACCAAGTCGGCCGCGGTCGACGGACGTCAACGGCAACGGCAAGACCGACCTCGGCGACACCATCACCTGGTCGTTCCTGGTCAAGAACACCGGCACCACGACGCTGACCTCGGTCGCGGTCAACGACCCGAAGGCGGCGCCGGTCTCCTGCCCGGCGACAACCCTCGCGCCGGGCGCGTCGCACGACCTGCACCGCGCGCGGCGCACACCATCACCCAGGCCGACGTCGACGCCGGCGCCGTCGACCAACACGGCCACGGCCACCGGCACGAGCCCGACCGGCTCGGCGGTGACTCGAACCCGTCGTCGACGAACACGCCCGTCGGCTCAGGCCAACTCGCTGCTGCTGACCAAGTCCGCCGCGGTCACACGACGTCGACGGCGACTTCCTGATCGACATGGGCGACAAGATCCAGTGGTCGTTCCTGGTCAAGAACACCGGGACCGGCGACGCTGACCGGCGTCGCCGTCAGCGACCCCGTCGCCGGGGCGGTCACGCTGCCCGTGACCACGCTGGCGCCGGGCGCCTCGACGACCTGCACGGCGACCGCCCCGCACGTCATCACCCAGGCCGACGTCGACGCCGGGGTCGTCAACAACACGGCGACCGCGTCGCGGCTCGCGCCCGTCCAGCGCGACCATCACCTCGAACTCGTCGTCGACGTCGACGCCGGTCAACCAGACGCCGGCTCTCTGCAGCTGACCAAGTCGGCCGCGGTCACCGACGCCAACGGCAACGGCAAGACCGACCTCGGCGACACGATCACCTGGTCCTTCCTGGTCAAGAACACCGGCACGGTGACCGCATCGACCGTCGCCGTCACCGACGCCAAGGCCGGCGCGGTCAGCTGCCCGGTGACCACGCTGGCGCCGGGCGCATCGACCACCTGCACCGCGGCCGGTCACACGATCACCCAGGCCGACGTCGACGCCGGCGTGGTGTCCAACACCGCGACCGCCGCGGCCAAGGCGCCGAGCGGCGCGACGATCAACGCGGCCCCGTCGTCGACGGACACTCCCGTCGCCCAGACGCCCGCCCTGACCCTGACCAAGTCGGCCGCGGTCACGGACGTCAACGCCAACGGCAAGCACCGACCTCGGCGACCGGATCACCTGGTCGTTCCTGGTCAAGAACACCGGCACGGTCACGGTCACGACCGTCGCGGTCAGCGACGCCAAGGCCGGCGCGGTCAGCTGCCCGGTGACCACCCTGGCGCCGGGAGCGTCGACGACCTGCACGTCGGCGGCCCACGTCATCACCCAGGCCGAGGTCGACGCGGGCGTCGTCTCCAACACCGCGACCGCGACGGCCAAGGACCCGGCGAACGCCACGGTCACCTCGAGCCCGTCGTCGACCGACACGCCGATCGCGCAGACGGCTCGCGCTGCAGCTGACCAAGTCGGCCGCGGTCACCGACGTCAACGGCGACGGCAAGACCAACCTCGGGCGACAAGATCACCTGGTCGTTCCTGGTCAAGAACACCGGCATCAGTGACCCTGACGACCGGTCGCCGTCAACGACGCCGACGGCCGGGCGCGTCTCCTGCCCCGTAACGACGCTGGCGCCGGGCGCCCGACGACCTGCACGTCGGCGGCGCACACGATCACCCAGGCCGACGTCGACGCCGGGGTCGTCACCAACACGGCCACGGTCTCGGGCAAGGACCCGACGAACAACACCGTGACCTCGGCCCCGTCGTCGACCACGACGCCGGTCGCCCAGACCGCGCTCGATGACGCTGACCAAGTCGGCCGCGGTCAGCGACGTCAACGGCAACTTCAAGATCGACCTCGGCGACCGGATCACCTGGAGCCTGCTGGTCAAGAACACCGGCACGACGACGATCAACACCGTCGCCGTCAACGACCCCAACGCCGGCCCGGTCGTCCTGCCCGCTGACGACGCTCGCGCCCGGGGCATCGACCACCTGCACGGCCGCGGTGCACACCGTCAGCCAGGCCGACGTCGACGCCGGCATCGTGTCCAACACGGCGACCGCCTCGGCCAAGAGCCCGCAGGGCACCCCGATCGGCTCCGGGCCGTCGACGGCCGACACCCCGGTAGACCAGAACTCCGGCCTCCAGCTGACCAAGACCGCTCTGGTCACCGACGTCGACGGCGACGGCAAGACCGACCTCGGCGACAAGATCACCTGGTCGTTCCTGGTCAAGAACACCGGCACGGTCACGGTCACCACCGTTGCGGTCAACGACCCCAAGGCCGGCGCCGTCGTCCTGCCCGGCAACGACGCTGGCTCCGGGCGCCTCGACGACCTGCACGTCGGCGCCGTACACGATCACCCAGACCGACGTCGACGCCGCGGTCGTCACCAACACCGCGACCGCGACCGCCAAGAACGGCTCCGGCACGACGGTGACGTCCAACTCGTCGTCGACCACGACGCCGGTCGTGCAGGCGGCGACGCTGCAGCTGACCAAGTCGGCCGCGGTCACCGACGTGAACGGCAACGGCAAGACCGACCTCGGCGACAAGATCACCTGGTCGTTCCTGGTCAAGAACACCGGGACGACCACCCTCACCACCGTCGCCGTCAGCGACGCCACCGCGGGTGCCGTCACCTGCCCGGGCGGCTCGCTCGCGCCCGGCGCCTCGACCACCTGTACGTCGGCGGCGCACGTCGATCACCCAGGCCGACGTCGACGCCGGCGTGGTCTCGAACACGCGCCACCGCGACCGGCGAAGAACCCGAGCAACGCGACGGTCACCTCGAACCCGTCGTCGACCGACACCCCGGTCGCCCAGGCGCCCGCGCTCAGCCTGACCAAGTCGGCGGCGGTCACCGACGTCAACGCCGACGGCAAGACCGACCTCGGCGACACGATCGCCTGGTCGTTCCTGGTCAAGAACACCGGCACGACGACGGTGAACACCGTTGCGGTCAGTTGACCCCAAGGCCGGCGCGGTGACCTGCCCGGTGACGACGTTGGCGCCGGGTGCGTCGACGACCTGCACGTCCGCGGCGTACACGATCACCCAGCCGGACGTGGACGCGGCGCACGTCGCGAACACCGCGACCGCGTCGGCCAAGACCCCGACCGGCGGCGCGCTGACCTCACCGCCGTCGTCGACGGACACCCCGGTGGCGCAGAGCCCCGGGCCTGTCGGTCGACGAAGTCGGCCGCGACGCTGGACACGCAACGGCGACTTCAAGATCGACCTCGGCGACACGATCACCTGGTCGTTCCTGGTCAAGAACACCGGCACCGTGTCGGTCACCGGCGTGGCGGTCAACGACCCGAAGGCCGGCGCGGTCTCCTGCCCGGCGACGACGCTGGCGCCGGGCGCCTCGACCACCTGCACGGCGCCGCGGCCGTACGTGATCACCCAGGCCGACGTCGACGCCGGCGTCGTCTCGAACACCGCGACCGCCTCGGCGACCACCCCGGCCGGCGGCGCCGGTCACGTCGCCGCCGTCCTCGACCGACACGACCGTCGCCCAGGCGAGCGGCCTGAGCCTGGCCAAGTCGGCGGCGGTCACCGACGTCAACGCCGACGGCAAGACCGACCTCGGCGACACGATCGCCTGGTCGTTCGTGGTCAAGAACACGGGCACGACGACGGTGAACACCGTTGCGGTCGACGACCCCAAGGCCGGCGCGGTGACCTGTCCGGTGACGACGTTGGCGCCGGGTGCGTCGACGACGTGCACGTCCGCGGCGTACACGATCACGCAGCCCGATGTCGACGCGGCGCATGTCGCGAACACGGCGACGGCGTCGGCCAAGCCCCCGAGCGGCGGCGCGCTGACCTCGCCGCCGTCGTCGACCGACACCCCGGTCGCGCAGAGCCCGGGCCTGAGCGCTGACCAAGTCGGCGGCCGTCAGCGACGTCAACGGCGACAGCCAGACCGATCTCGGCGACACCATCACCTGGTCGTTCCTGGTCAAGAACACCGGGACCGTCTCGGTCTCCACGGTCTGCCGTCAACGACCCGAAGGCCGGCGCGGTCACCTGCCCGACCACGTCGCTCGCGCCCGGGCGCCTCCACGACCTGTACGGCGACCACGCCACACGCGATCACCCAGGCCGACGTCGACGCCGGTGTGGTCTCCAACACGGCGACCGCATCGGCCAGGACCCCTCGGGCGCGCACGGTCAGCGCCCCGCCGTCGTCCACCGACACGACCGTCGACCAGGCTCCGGCCCTCACCCTCGTGAAGTCGGCCACGGTCGCCGACGTCAACGCGGACGGCTCGCCCGGACCTCGGCGACACGATCAGCTGGACGTTCAAGGTGACGAACTCCGGCACCACGACCGTGACGTCGGTCGCGGTCGCCGACCCGATGGCCGGCGCGATCAGCTGCCCGGTCACGACCCTGGCCCCGGGCGCGTCGACGACCTGCACGGCCGACGCGACCTACACGATCACCCAGGCCGACGTCGATGCCGGGCACGTGGACAACACCGCGAACGCGACGGCCCTGTCGCCGTCCGGGGCGACCGTGCCGTCCAACCCCTCGACCGTCTCGACCTGGGTCGCCCAGCGGCCGAACCCGGCACTGACCAAGACGGCTGCTGTGACCGACGTCAACGCCGACGGCGCGACCGACCTCGGCGACACGATCCAGTGGACGTTCCTGGTCGAGAACACCGGCAACGTGACGCTGGACAGCATCCAGGTCGACCGACCCGATCGCCGGCGTCGTCACGCTGCCCGTCGACCACGCTGGCCGTGGGCGGCTGATGTTCTGCACGCGCAGCCGCCGCACGTCATCACCCAGGCCGACGTCGACGCCGGGCTGGTCTACAACACCGCGACGTCGCTCGGGTCACGCACCCGGCACCGGGACGACCACCTCCAACGACTCGTCGACGGACACCCCGGTCGACCAGCAGTCGATGGTGTCGATGACGAAGTCGCGCCGCAGTCACTGACGTCGACGGCGACGGCAAGACCGACCTGGGCGACGAGATCCAGTGGTCGTTCCTGGTCAAGAACACCGGCACGACGACGATGACCAGCCTGACCGTCAACGACCCCAAGGCCGGCAGCGTCACCTGCCCGGTGACCACGCTCGGCCCAGGCGCGACGACGACCTGCACGGCAGCCGACGCCCTACGTCATCACCCAGTCCGACGTCGACGCCGCCCACGTGGGCAACACCGCGACCGCGACGGCGACCGACCCGGGCGGCACGTCCCGCACGTCGGCGCCGTCGACGACCGACACGCCGGTCGACACGCTCGAGCGCCCTCTCCGATCACGAAGTCGGCGTCCGTCACCGACCAGAACGCCGACGGCGCAACCGATCTGGGCGACAAGATCACCTGGTCGTTCCTGGTCCAGAACACCGGCACCACCACGCTCGACCAGCGTCGCCGTCAACGACCCGAAGGCCGGCGCGGTCAGCTGCCCGGTGACGTCGCTGGCCCCGGGAGCGTCGACGACCTGCACGGCCACGACTGCCCACGTCGTGACCCAGGCGCGACGTCGACAACGGCGTCGTCTCCAACACGGCGACCGCGTCGGCCAAGGACCCCGGCAACAGCGCCGTCGGCTCGAGCCCGTCGTCCACCGACACCGCCGTGCAGCAGGTGCCCGGCCTGCACCTGACCAAGTCGGCCCTGGCCGCCGACGTCGACGGCGACGGCCACATCGACCTGGGTGACTCGATCACCTGGACCTTCCTGGTCCAGAACACCGGCACGGTCACCGTCCACTCGGTCGCGGTCAATGACCCGACGGCCGGTGCCGTCAGCTGCCCGGCAACGACATTGGCCCCCGGGGCTGCCACCACCTGCACCGCCGCCGCGCATGTGGTCAGCCAGGCCGACGTCGATGCCGGCGTCGTCGACAACACGGCGACGGCCTCCGCGCTGACCCCGTCGGGTGCGTCGAAGTCCTCGAACCCTTCGTCGACGTCGACCACCGTGACGCAGGCCCCCGCCGTACAGGTCACCAAGTCGGCTGCTGTCACGGATGTCGACGGCGACGGGCTCACCGACCGCAGCGACACCATCACCTGGTCGTTCCTCGTCACGAACTCCGGGACCACGACGATGAGCTCGGTCGCGGTCAACGACCCCAAGGCCGGCGCGGTGACCTGCCCGGTGACGACGCTGGCCCCGGGCGCCTCGACGACCTGCACGTCCGCGGCCTACGCCATCACCCAGGCCGACGTCGACGCGGGCGTGGTGTCGAACACCGCGACGGCGAGCGCGAAGAGCCCGAGCGGTACGACGGTCGTCTCGCCGCCGTCGTCGACCGACACCACGGTGGACCAGTCGCCGGCCGTCGCGATCCAGAAGTCCGCACACGTGACCGACGTGAACGCCGACGGCAAGACCGACCTCGGCGACCGGATCGTCTGGTCGTTCCTGGTGACCAACATCGGCACGACGTCGCTGACGTCGGTCTCGGTCAACGACGCGGTGGCCACCGGCATCGTGTGCCCCGCCACCTCCCTGGCTCGTGGGGCCTCCACGACCTGCACGTCCGCGGCGTACACGATCACCCAGGCCGACGTCGATGCCGGCTTCGTGACCAACACGGCGACGGCGTCGGCGCAGGACCCGAAGGGCAACGCCATCGGGTCCCTGCCCTCGACCACCGACACCCCGGTTGACCAGACCGACGGCCTGTCGGTCACCAAGTCGGCCGCCGTCGACGGATCTGAACAGCGACGGCAAGACCGACCTCGGGGACACGATCACGCTGGTCGTTCCTCGTGAAGAACGTTGGTACGACGACGATCCACGCCGTCGCCGTCAACGACCCGAAGGCCGGCCCGGTGACCTGCCCGGTCACCATCCTGGCGCCGGGCGCGACGACGACCTGCGTCGCCACGACGGCCTACGCGATCACCCAGGCCGACGTCGACGCCGGTGACGTCGGCAACACCGCCACCGCCTCCGCCATCGCCCCGAGTGGCTCCCCGTGGACCTCGCCGCCGTCGTCGACCGACACGCCGGTCGACCAGGCACCGGCTCTGCTGCTCACGAAGTCGGCCGCCGTGACCGACGTCGACGCTGACGGCCACACCGATCTCGGGCGACACGATCACCTGGTCGTTCCTGGTGAAGAACGTTGGCACGACGATCGATCCACGGGCTGGCGGTCAACGACCCCAAGGCGGGCGCGGTCTCCTGCCCGGTGTCGACCCTGGCCGTCGGCGCCTCGACCACCTGCACGGCCGCGGACGTACACGATCCTCCAGGCCGACGTCGACGCCGGCTTCGTCGCCAACACGGCATCCGCCTCGGCCGTCGGCCCGAGCGGCGCCCCGGTCGTCTCGCCGGACTCCTCGACCGACACCCCGGTCGACCAGGCGCCGGCCCTGACTGTGGTCAAGAGCGCCGCGGTGACTGACGTCAACAGCGACGGCAAGACCGACCTGGGCGACACGGTGAGCTGGACCTTCCTGGTCACCAACCCCGGCACCACGACGGTCACCTCGCTCAGCATCATCGACCCCATCGCCGGTGCGGTGACCTGCCCGGTCACGTCCCTCGCGCCGGGGGCGTCCACCACCTGCACGGCGGCATTGACGCACACGGTCACCCAGGCCGACGTCGACGCCGGCACGGTCTCCAACTCGGCGACGGCCAAGGGCCAGAGCGCCGGTTCGCCGGTCGTCTCGCCTCCCTCGACGACCGACACCCCGGTCGCTCAGTCCGCCCTCCTGGCGGCGACGAAGCACGCCACGCGTCACCGACGTGAACCACGACGGCAAGACCGGCCTCGGCGACCGGATCACCTGGTCGGTCACCGTGACCAACACCGGCACGGTGTCCGTCCACGGCATCGCGATCCTGGACGCGAAGTCCGGCCCGATGACCTGCGCCGCAACGACTTTGGCGCCCGGCGCATCGACGACCTGCACGGCGACAACGCCGTACACGATCACTCAGCCGGACGTTGACGCGACCTCGGTCGACAACACCGCGACCGCGACGGGCAATGACCCGGGTGGGGCGCCGATCAGCTCGCCGCCGGCCTCCGTGTCGACGCCGGTCGCCTCCGTGCCCGGGCTGTCGCTGACCAAGCAGGCCCTGGTCTTCGACGTCGACGGCGACCACGTCAACGGGCTGGGCGACACGATCTCCTGGAAGTTCCTGGTGACGAACACCGGGTCCACGACGCTGACCGGGCTCGCGGTCGCCGACCCGATCGCCGGCTCCGTGACCTGCCCGGTCACCTCGCTGGCCCCGACCGCGTCGACGACCTGCACGGCTGACGCCCCGCACTCGGTGACCCAGGCCGACGTCGACCTCGGCGACGTGACCAACACGGCGACCGCGACGGCCGTCGACCCGGCGTCGGCCACCGTCACCTCACCGCCGTCCTCGACGGACACCGAGCTCGACCAGCTCGCCTCGATCCGCCTCGTCAAGCACGGCACCGCGACCGACGTGAACCACGACGGCCTGACCGACGCCGGCGACACGATCCTGTGGTCGTTCGACCTGACGAACACCGGCCGCGTCACCCTCAACACCCTCGACGTCACTGACACTCGCGCCGGACCGGTCACCTGTGCCGTGACGACGCTGGCCGTCGGCGCCTCGACGACCTGTACGTCGACCACGCCGTACGTCATCACCGCCGCCGACGCGACGGCCGGCGCCGTCCACAACGTCGCCACCGCGACCGGCCAGTGCGGCTGCCGCGCGGCGGTCAAGGCGGTCAAGGCCGCCGCAGTCGTGGCGACCAAGCAGACCGGCACCCACCACCCGACCGACCCCGGTCGCCACCACCCGACCGACCCGCCGAGCGACCCGGCCGCGCCGATCGTGCCGGGCCTGCCGTTCACCGGTGCGATGGGCGTCGCCTGGGCGATCCGCGGCGGCCTGATGGCCCTGGCCGTCGGGGCGTTCCTGATCATCGTGGGCCGCCGTCGCGACGACGAGGACGAGGAAGACGCCTCCGCCGCCGCACTCTGACCACCGACCGCGGCCCCGTTAGACCCCTCTAGTGGGTCCAACGGGGCCGCGCTGTTGTCCACAGCCACGACGGGTGGACCGTGCGGCAGGTCAAGCGCCGGCTGGCGGCCGATCACTGGCGGGTCGTCGCAGGTGCGGCCCTGGCGGCGCGCGCGACCGACGTCGGCCCCTGGGAGCTCGCCCACGCCGTGGTCCTGACCTGGCCTGACGCGGTCATCAGCCATCGCCTGGCCGGCAACCTCTGGGGTTTCCCGATCGACCACCGCGGGATCGGGACGGCGACTCTGCGCCGACAGCAGGGTGGCTCGGCCCGCGGCCTCGAGGCGGTCCGTCGAGATCTCCCCGCGCGCGACGTGGGCCGGCTCGGCGCCCTGCCCGTCACGACAGAGCCGCGGACCGGCGTCGACCTGCTGGCCGCACTGCCCTGGGACGAGGCCCGTGACCTGTGGGCCTGGCTCAGCACGCGCCACCGGCTGGCTCTGTCCGATCTCGAGATGGCGGTCCGCCAGCGGGCGACGATGCTGGGGACGCCGCAGCTGCGGCGGCTCGTCCGGGTCAGCCGCACCGGGTCACTCAGCGCGGCTGAGGATCTACTGCACCAGCTGCTGCGCTCGGCCGGGCTGACCGGGTGGGCGGCCAACGTCACGATCACCGCCGCGGGTCGGGCCGTGGTCCCGGATGTGGTGTTCGCCGGCGAGCGGGTCGTCGTCGAGGTCGACGGCTTCGACAGCCACTCGGGCCGGGCGGCGTTCCAGACGGACCGGACCCGGCAGAACGCCCTGGTCTCGGCGGGCTACGTCGTGCTGCGGTTCACCTGGACGGACCTGACCCAGCGGGCGGCGTACGTCATTGACACCATCCGCCGCGCGCTGACCCGGTCCGGATGAAGACAGCGGCCCCATCAGACCCCTCTAGAGGGTCCAACGGGGCCGCGGTGTCGGGAGCTGGCGGAGGATAGGGGATTTGAACCCCTGAGGGTGTTAACCCAACACGATTTCCAATCGTGCGCCCTAGGCCACTAGGCGAATCCTCCGCGCCGAGGGTACCGGAGGTACGGAGACGCCCGGCCGCTCGATCGCCGCTACCCTGGACCGCAGACCCCTCGTGCGGCGTCACCCCGCTGAACTCCCCCAGGGCCGGAAGGCAGCAAGGGTAGGCAGGCCCTGGCGGGTGCGCGAGGGGTCCTTCTCTGTGCCGGTACGCCGGCTGTGACGTCCGGCCCGCGTCGTACCGGCGTACTACTGTCCACCAGGTGACGACTGCCCTCTACCGGCGCTACCGGCCGGAGACGTTCGCCGAGGTGATCGGCCAGGAGCACGTCACCGAGCCGCTCATGCAGGCCCTGCGCACCGACCGGGTCAACCACGCCTATCTCTTCTCCGGCCCGCGCGGCTGCGGCAAGACCACCAGCGCCCGGATCCTGGCCCGCTGCCTCAACTGCGAGCAGGGCCCGACGCCGGTGCCGTGCGGCGTCTGCGACTCCTGCGTCGCCCTGGCCCGCGGCGGCGCGGGCACGATCGACGTCATCGAGATCGACGCGGCCAGCCACGGCGGCGTCGACGACGCCCGCGACCTGCGCGAGAAGGCGTCCTTCGGGCCGGCCAGCAGCCGGTTCAAGATCTACATCATCGACGAGGCCCACATGGTCACGACGCAGGGCTTCAACGCCCTGCTCAAGATCGTCGAGGAGCCGCCGCCGCACGTGAAGTTCATCTTCGCGACGACCGAGCCGGACAAGGTCATCGGCACGATCCGCTCGCGCACGCACCACTACCCGTTCCGGCTGGTGCCGCCCGCGACCGTGCAGGACTACCTCGCCCAGCTCTGCGTGGAGGAGGGCATCGAGGTCGGCAAGGGCGTGCTGCCCCTCGTCGTACGCGCCGGTGCCGGCTCGATGCGCGACTCGCTCTCCGTCCTCGACCAGCTGATGGCCGGGTCCGGGCCGGAGGGCCTGACCTATCCGCACGCGATCGCGCTGCTCGGCTACACCGACGGCGCGCTGCTCGACGACGTGATCGACGCGTTCGCGGCCGGCGACGGCGCGACGGTGTTCCGGGTCATCGACCGGGTCGTGGAGTCCGGGCACGACCCGCGGCGGTTCGTCGAGGACCTGCTCGAGCGGCTGCGCGACCTGATCGTCGTCGCGGCCGTGCCGGACGGCGCGCACGCGATCCTGCGCTCGCTGCCCGAGGACCAGCTCGACCGGATGCGGGCCCAGGCGACCCACTTCGGCCCGGCCGGACTCTCCCGCGCCGCCGACATCACCAACACCGCGCTGACCGAGATGACCGGCGCGACCTCGCCGCGGCTGCAGCTCGAGCTGATCTGCGCCCGGATCCTGCTGCCCGGCGCCGACGGCGAGAGCGGGTACGCCGCGCGGCTGGACCGGATCGAGCGCCGGCTCACCGTCGGCGGCACGTCCGCGCCCGCCCCCACCCCGACCCCAGCACCCGCGCCGGCTCCGGCTCCGGCTCCGGCCCCGGAAGTGTCAGCACCAGAACCGTCTATAGACCTGCGTGGTGCTGACAAGTCGCCAGAGCCGGCGCCCGAGCCCGAGCGAGCGCCGGAGCCCGAGCCGGCCCCGGCCGCGGAGCCCGCGCCCGTCAGCGTGGTCGGCGCCGTCGGCGCGGTGGACGTCGAGGCGATCCGGCGGCTCTGGCCCGAGGTCCTGGCCCGGGTCCGCGAGCAGCGACGGGCCACCTGGACCTTCGTCAGCGAGCACGCGCAGGTCATCGACTACGACGGCAAGCGGCTGCGGCTGGCGATCAGCACCGACGGCCTGCTCACGACGTTCCGCCGCGGCCCGCACGCCGAGCTGGTCCGGCAGGCCCTGATCGACGTCCTCGGGCGTGGACGCCCAGATCGAGGGGATCCGGCTCGAGGGCACCGGCCCGGCCCGGACCGCCGCGAGCCCGGCCGACGAGGAGCCGCGCCCGGAGGCGTCGGCCGACGACCGGGCCGCCGCCGCCGCCAAGTCCTGGGACGAGCCCCCGCCCGACCCGCAGGCGCCCGAGCCGAGCCGCCGGAGCCAGAGGCGGCGACCGGCAGCGCCGCGAGCCCCGAGCCCCGAGGCTCCGGCCGGCAGGCCGCCCAGCGGGCCGCTCAGCAGAGCGCCGAACAGGCCGCCCAGCACGCCGCCGACACCGGCGAGCCCCACGAACCGGACGAGCCGCACCCCGACGACCCCGACGTCGCCGGCTCCGGCCTGGTCGGTCAGTCCGTCGTCGAGCAGCTCCTCGGCGGCCGGGTCATCACCGAGCCCTAGACAACACCGAGCCCTAGACAACGCAGCCGTGACGTGTCCGGCGCCGAAGGTCACCGGCAGCCCGTAGGCTCACCACCGTGTACGAAGGCGTGGTCCAGGACCTGATCGACGAGCTCGGCCGGCTGCCCGGCGTGGGCCCCAAGAGCGCGCAGCGGATCGCCTTCCACGTGCTGGCCGCCGACCCGGTCGACGTCCGGCGCCTGGCGGCCGTCCTGGTCGAGGTCAAGGACACCGTGAAGTTCTGTACGACGTGCGGCAACGTCTCGCAGGAGACCCAGTGCCGGATCTGCCGGGACCCCCGCCGCGACCTGACCGTGCTCTGCGTCGTCGAGGAGCCCAAGGACATCGTCGCGGTCGAGCGCACGCGGGAGTACCGCGGCCGCTACCACGTGCTCGGCGGGGCGATCAGCCCGATCGACGGCATCGGTCCCGACGACCTGCGGATCCGCGAGCTGATGCAGCGCCTGGCCGACGGCGTCGTCACCGAGATCATCCTGGCGATGGACCCGAACACCGAGGGCGAGGCGACCGCGACCTACCTGGCCCGGCTGCTCAAGCCGATGGGCCTCACCGTCACCCGGCTCGCGTCCGGCCTGCCGGTCGGAGGTGACCTCGAGTACGCCGACGAGGTCACGCTCGGCCGGGCTTTCGAGGGGAGACGACTGCTCGATGTCTGACACAACGAGGTCCGCGGCGGCCGGAGCCGCCCAGCTCGACGACGACCTGTCCGCGCTCGCGCGCGACACCGCGGTCGAGGCGCGGGTCTACCTCGTCTCGGTGACCGACGTCGCGGCCGGGGCCAACCCCGAGACCGCGCTGTCGGTCCTGCTGCTCGCGCTGTCCCAGGTGCTGCTCGCCGGCGCCCGGCTGGGCGCGATCTCCGACGTCGTCCCGGCCGCCCGGTTCGAGCCCGACCCAGGCCCCGAGCCCGACGTCGACCCGCTGCACGCCGGGCTGGCCAACGCGCTCGAGGGCATCGACGACTACGGCGAGATCTTCGACCCGATCGTCCCCGGCGGCGTCGTGCACGGCTCGCTCTCCGGTGACCTGTCCGAGGTGGCGTCCGCGCTGGACCACGGGCTGCACCACTTCGAGGCCGGCCGCACCGACGAGGCCCTCTGGTGGTGGCAGTTCAGCTACCTGTCGTCCTGGGGTCCGCGCGCCGCGAGCGCGCTCCGCGTCGTCCAGTCGATCCTGGGCCACCTGCGGCTGGACGCCGACGAGGAAGTCGTCGCCGACGCCGAGTTCGACGCGCTGAACCTGCCCTGACCGTCGGCAACCTGCACTGACTGTCGGCCCGGCTCGCTAGCGTTTCGCGGCATGGCTGACTTCCACCAAGCAGGACCTGGCCGACTCCCGCTTCGAGCAGGTCCTCCTGCAGCGGGCCCGATTCCACCAGGCCCGGCTCAACGAGGCCGACTTCAACGACGTCGACCTGACCGGCGCCCGGTTCCGTGAGGCCTGGTTCAAGGACGTCGTGATGCGCGGCGTCGGGTTCGTCAACGTGCGGATCGACGGCGAGATCAACGGGCTGACGGTCAATGGCGTCGACGTCGGGCCTCTCATCCAGGCCGAGCTGGAGCGCCGCGATCCGGATCTGGCCAAGATGCGGCCGACCGACCCGGACGGCTTCCGCGACGCGTGGGCCACGCTCGAGCGGCTCTGGGCCGAGACGGTCGAGCGGGCCCGGCAGCTGCCCGAGGCCGACCTGCACGAGTCGGTCGACGGCGAGTGGTCGTTCATCGAGACGCTGCGCCACCTCTCGTTCGCGACCGAGTGCTGGCTGCACCGGGCGATCCTGGGCGACCCGAGGCCGTGGGCGCCGCTGTCGCTGCCCTGGGACCAGATGCCCGACACCGAGGGCGTGCCGCGGGACCGCGCCGCCCGGCCGTCGCTCGACGAGGCGCTCGCACTCCGGCTCGACCGGCAGGCGGCGGTCCATCGCTATCTCGACACTCTCGACGACGCCATGCTCGGCTCCGACACCGTCGCCGTCGACGCGCCGGGCTGGCCGGAGCACCGCAGCTATCCGGTCCGCGATTGCCTGCTGACCCTGCTCGGCGAGGAGTGGTGGCACCGCCAGTTCGCGCTGCGCGACCTCGCGATCCTGGAGCAGCGGCCGGCCTGACGGCGTCTCGCGATCTGGCGCGTACCGGGCTCTTCGTGCTCGCTGGCTAAACTCGACCTCGACGTACAGCGAAGAGTCAGCCGGTTTCGAGGAGTTTGTCGTGGGCCTGGTCGTGCAGAAGTACGGCGGCTCCTCGGTCGCCGACGCGGACCGCATCAAGCGGGTTGCCCAGCGGGTCGTCGCGACCCGCAAGGCCGGCCACGACGTCGTCATCGTCATCTCGGCGATGGGCGACACGACCGATGAGCTGATGGACCTGGCCCAGCAGATCTCCCCGATCCCGCCGCCGCGCGAGCTCGACATGCTGCTGACCGCGGGCGAGCGGATGTCCGCGGCGCTGCTGGCGATGGCGATCGCCAACCTGGGCCACCAGGCCCGCTCGTTCACCGGCAGCCAGGCCGGGGTGATCACGACGTCCAAGCACGGCAACGCCCGGATCATCGACGTGACGCCGGGCCGGATCACCGAGGCCCTCGAGCAGGGCCACATCGCGATCGTCGCGGGCTTCCAGGGCGTCAGCCAGGACACCAAGGACATCACCACGATGGGCCGCGGCGCCTCGGACACGACGGCGGTGGCGCTGGCGGCGGCGATGGGCGCCGAGGTCTGCGAGATCTACACCGACGTCGACGGCGTCTTCACGGCCGACCCGCGGATCGTGCCGGCCGCCCGCCAGCTGAGCCGGATCTCCTACGAGGAGATGCTCGAGATGGCGGCCTGTGGCGCCAAGGTGCTGGCCCTGCGCTGTGTCGAGTACGCCCGGCAGTACAACGTGCCCGTCCACGTGCGCTCGTCGTTCTCGCAGCGCGAGGGCACCTGGATCATGGATCTTCCCGAAGGAGCTCAGATGGAGCAGGCGATCATCTCCGGCATCGCGCACGACCGCAGCGAGGCCAAGATCACCGTGGTCGGGGTGCCGGACAAGATCGGCGAGGCGGCCCGGATCTTCCAGGCCGTCGCCGAGGCCGAGATCAACATCGACATGATCGTGCAGAACGTCAGCGCCGTCGCGACCGGGCTCACCGACATCTCGTTCACCCTGCCCAAGACCGACGGCCAGGTGGCGATGAAGACCCTGGAGCGGATCAAGACCAGCGTCGGCTTCGAGTCGATCCAGTACGACGACCAGATCGGCAAGGTCTCGGTCGTCGGGGTCGGGATGCGCAGCCACCCGGGTGTCTCGGCGGCGTTCTTCACCGCGCTGGCCTCGGCCGGGGTCAACCTGGAGATGATCTCGACGTCCGAGATCCGAATCTCAGTGGTCGTCGAGCAGGATTACGTCGATGCTGCTGTTCGGGCCGCGCACACGGCGTTCGGCCTGGATGTCACCGACGGCGACACCGCCGTCGTCTACGGAGGGACCGGGCGCTGATGCCGGAGTTCGTGCAAGGCCGCAAGCCGACCCTGGCCGTCGTCGGAGCGACCGGCGCCGTTGGCACGGTCATGCTGTCGATCCTGTCCACGCGCGAGGACGTCTGGGGCGAGATCCGCCTGGTCGCCTCCGCCCGCTCGGCCGGCACGGTGCTGCGGGTGCGCGGCGAGGAGGTCGTGGTCCAGGAGCTCACGGCCGAGGTGTTCGACGGCGTCGACGTCGCGATGTTCGACGTGCCGGACGAGGTCTCGGCCAAGTGGGCGCCGGTCGCGGCCGCGCGCGGCGCCGTCGTCGTCGACAACTCCGGCGCCTTCCGGATGGACCCGGACGTGCCCCTCGTCGTGCCCGAGGTCAACCCGGCCCAGGTCGGCAACCGGCCCAAGGGGATCATCGCCAACCCCAACTGCACGACCCTGACGATGATGGACGCGCTCGGCGCGCTGCACTCGCGCTGGCAGCTCACCGAGCTGGTCGTCGCGTCCTACCAGGCCGCTTCGGGCGCCGGCCAGCCCGGCGTCGACCGCCTGTACGACGAGCTCGAGGTCGTCGCCGGCGACCGCGCCCTCGGCCAGCAGGCCGGCGACGTCCGCCGGGCTGTCGCCGACAAGCTGGGCGAGGACCCCTCGCCGTTCTCGGCCCCGCTCGCCCTCAACGTCGTGCCGTACGTCGGGTCCAAGCGCGCCGGCCGGCTGGACCAGCGAGGAGCTCAAGGTCCGCGACGAGTCGCGCAAGATCCTCGGCATCCCGGACCTCAAGGTGTCCGCCACCTGCGTCCGGGTGCCCGTCGTGACGACGCACTCCCTTGCCGTGCATGCCGTCTTCGCCGACGCGATCGACGTCGACGAGGCGCGGCAGGTGCTGGTCGAGGCGCCGTCGGTCGTCGTCCTCGACGACCCGGACGCGCCGATGGGTCCGGAGTTCCCGACGCCGGCCGACGTGGTCGGCTCGGACCCGACCTTCGTCGGCCGGCTGCGCCAGGCGCTGGACTTCCCGAACACGATCGACCTGTTCGTCTGCGGCGACAACCTGCGCAAGGGCGCGGCGCTCAACACGGCGCAGATCGCCGAGCTGGTCGCGGCCGAGTTCTCCGCCCGCTGACGAATAAACCTGTGTCGCAACGGGTCTGGTAGCCCCTACCCTTCGGACGCGGGTTCAAGCAGCGGTTCGGCATCGCCGGTCACCGTCCTGCGTGTTCGGCCCGCACCGTGCACAGGCACAACGGTCTGCTAAACCGCTCGAGGTTCGACTCCTCATCCAGGGCGTCCGCACGAACCGGCCTCTGTCGCAAGGCAGGGGCTCGACGAGATGGCTCTGCGGCTCATCCCTCGGGTGGAGCCCCGCCGGCTTCGTCGGGTTCGTGCGGACGTCCGGAGGCGTCCGGTCCGCGGTGCGCGGCTCGGACCGAACCGGACAAGGGAAGGAGGTGGGGTCGATGCGGATCATCGCTCGGGAGTGGGAGCGGGTCGTGCTGCTCCGCGACGGTCGGGTGGAGCAGGTGCTCCAGCCGGGGCGGCACCGGGTGCGGTCGCGACGGCTGGAGCCGGAGCGGATCGACGTGCGGGAGCGGCAGTACGCGGTGGCCGGCCAGGAGATCCTCACCTCCGACAGCGTTGTCGTGAAGCTCTCCGCGATCGTCGTGTGGCAGGTCGCCGACCCGGCCCGGTTCCTCACCGTGGCCGAGCACCCGCTGTCCCGGCTGCACGTCGCCGTGCAGCAGGCGATGCGGGTGCGCGTCGCCGCGCGTGACCTCGAGTCGCTGCTGACGCAGCGGGATGAGGTCGTGGCCGGCGTCGTCGACGAGATCGCACCGGAGCTGGCGGGGCTGGGTATCGCGGTGCGCCTCGGTCGCCGTGCGCGACCTGATGCTGCCGGCCGAGATCCGCCGCGCCGTCAGCGAGGTGCTGCTCGCGCGGGAGCGGGGTCGGGCCGACCTGGAGCGCGCCCGCTCCGAGGCGGCTGCGCTGCGCTCGCTGGCCAACACGGCGCGGCTGCTCGAGGAGCACCCGGGCCTGCTGCACCTGCGCACGCTGCAGGCGGCCGGTCACGGCGCGAAGCTGGTCCTCAAGACCGCCATGCGGGCCAGCGGACTGTTCCGACGGGCACTTCCGATCCTCACGGGCCGGGATGGGCCTCCGGAACAGTCCGCCGGTACCGTTCCGGCTGGCTCAGGCCGGGGCGGCCAGGTGGCGGGCCAGGAAGTCCAGCTCGACGCCGCAGCTGGCGCACCCGCTCGTCGTCGACCATCGACCCGTGCCCGGCGTCGAACCGGTAGACCTCGTGCGGCACGCCGCGCTCGGTCAGCCGGGCCAGGTAGTTCTCGATCTGCCGGATCGGGCAGCGCGGGTCGTTCTCGCCGGCCAGGACCAGCACCGGCGCGCGGACGGCGTCGACGTAGGTGATCGGGCTGGAGTCGACGTACCGGTCCGGCACCTGCTCCGGTGAGCCGCCGAACAGCGCCCGGTCGAAGCCCTTGAGCGCCTCCATCTCGTCCTCGTACGCCGCGAGGTAGTCCGCGACCGGCACCCCGGCCACCCCCACGCTCCAGGCCGACGGGCTGCGCGCCGAGCGCCAGCAGGGTCAGGTAGCCGCCCCACGACGAGCCGCTGATCGCGACCCGGCTGTCGTCGACGACCCCGGCGGCCACCAGGTGGTCGCGCACCGCCTGCACGTCGGCCAGCTCGGTGTGGCCGATCCGCTCCGAGATGGCGTCCCGCCAGGCGGTGCCGTAGCCGGTCGACCCGCGGTAGTTGACGTTGACGACCGCATAGCCCTGGTCGACGTACGCGCTGGCGTAGCTCGTGAACGAGTCGGCGTCGTGCCACTCCGGGCCGCCGTGCACCTCGAAGACAGTCGGGTACGGCGCACTGCCCACCTCGGGCAGGCGCAGCAGCGCATGCACCCGGCCGCCCGGCCCATCGGCCCAAACATCTTGCACCGCAACGGATCCCGGCGCTCGCGGGCCGAGCGGCGCCAGCACGACGGCGCCGCTGGTCGTCGCGGATGGCGGCGGGGTCGACGCCGACGACCAGCCGAACCAGACCTCGCCGTCCGGTCGCACGCCGGCGCCGGACACCGTCCCGTCGGCCGGCCCGACCGGTGTCGTCGACCCGTCGGTGAGGTCGACCCGCCACAGCCGCGTGCGCGCCTCGTGGTCGAGCGCGACGAGCAGCGCGTCGGCCTCGGGATACCAGTCCGCATCGGTCACCTCGCCGGGTGCGTCGACGGTGATCTCGCGCGCCGCGCTACGCGTCCGGGTCCGCGGTCGGGTCCCAGATCAGCAGGCCCGGGCACGCCGGCCCGCTCGTGGATGACGGCCAGCCGCTGGTCACCGGCGACCGGCGAGAAACCCACCGGCCGCACGCCCTTGCCCGGCGCCGTCCCAGCAGTCCGCCGACGGTCGAGCCGTCGGCCAGCCGGACGACCCGCAGGGCCGGGTGCCGCGAGTCGCCGTGCTCGCTGTGCCCGATCGCGACGAGGGTCTCGTCGCGGGACAGCCCACCGACGTACGCGCTCTCCTCGTGCTCGTAGAGCAGCCGGGCCGAGGGCGGCGTGAGCCGCTGATGTCGACGACGTGGATCCGGCTGCCGTACTCGTCGTCGCTCGATCCCACGACGACGGCGCCGCGCCCGCCCGATGGCCAGCCCGACCGAGTACGCCGCGGGGAGTCCGGTCGCGTCGAGCACGCCCTCGCCGGGCGCGGACCCGAACGGCTGCCGGCGCCAGACGCCGTGCTCGTCGCCGTCCTTGTCGTCGAACCACCAGATCCACTCACCGGCCGGGTCGATGGTCGACTCGATCGTGCCGTCGGAGCGCCGGGTCAGCTGGACCGGCTCGGCGCCGGGCGACCAGGAGTGCGTCTCGATGACGCCGTCCGCGGTCGTGGCGACGACCGCACAGCGGTCGGGCGCGTCCTCGGCCCAGTCCGGCAGCCCGACCCGGCGCGCCCGGACCCGCTGCTCCCACAGCGGCAGGTCGGTGAACTCGGTCGGGCTGGTCGACTGGTCAGGCACCTGGAAAGCCTGGCACACGACCCTCGTGCGGCTCGGTTAGGCTCGTTGCAGTGACCTTCCTGATCCATCTGAACGGGCCGCCCGGGATCGGCAAGTCGACCATCTCGGCCCGCTATGCGGACAGACACCCGGGCACTCTCAACCTCGACATCGACGCCCTGCATCCGCTCGTCGGCGGTTGGCGCGACCCGGACAACCACACGCACGAGGTGATCCGCGCGGACGCAGTTGGCGATGGCTGCGGCTCACTTGCAAGGCGGCCGAAACGTTGTGCTGCCACAGTATTTGGGCCGGCTCGACCAGATCAGCCGGTTCGAGCAGGTGGCCATCGACAGCGGCGCGACGTTCGTCGAGTTCATCCTCCTGGACAGCAAAGAGGAGTCCGTCGGGCGGTTCGGCCGACGCGAGAACCGCACCGAGTGGGACCAGCAGAGCGCTGACTTCGTCGCCGACAGCGGCGGAGCGACAATGCTCAACCGGATGTACGACGAGCTGCTCGAGGTCGCTCGCCAACGCCCGGCGGCGGTCGTCATCCGCAGCGAGCCGGGCGCGGTCGACGAGACCTACGCCCAGTTGGTCAGCCTGCTGGCTCAGACCAGGTAACCCACGACGTCGACGATGAAGTCAGCCGAGTGCCCGCCGGCCGTGATCGCGATGGACCGGGCCGAGCTGACGCCGACCGTCGCCTGGTTGGCAACCGTCTGACCGGTGGCGTACCAGTTGATCGCCGAGGTCGACGGGACGGCGGCGCCCGCGGCGTACGCCTTGAGGAAGCCGGTCAGCACCGTGTGGGTCACGGTCAGGTTGACGATCGCCCCGACCGCACCGGCCGGCAGCTGCCCGGCGAGCGACACCGCCCGGGTCGAGCCGGACGACAGCGGCCCGTCGTGCGAGCGGGAGTCGTAGGCGCGCAACGGAGCCGGCAGCAGGACCGGCGCCTGGGTCCCGCCCTTGAAGCCGAAGCGGACGCCGCCGCAACCGGCCGACAGGTCCATGTTCGAGGTCGCACCGGCGATGAGGGTGCTGCCGGCCGGATAGGGGCCGTTGACCGCGCTGTCGATGATCTCCTTGTGGGCGTAGAGGCCGGTCGCGACCGGGACGCCGAGGGGCAGGACGAACATGGTGACCGCGCCGGTGGCCCCGGGCAGGGTGATCGCGACGATGATCGTCTGGGCCGCCGTGGCCGTGAGATACCACTCGACCTCGGCCAGCACGGCGCCCGTCGGCGGCACCATCGTGGTCACCAGCACCCCGTCGGTCTCCTCGGTGTAGGCCGCCCCATCCACGTTGGCCGCGCCCTGGATGTACGCCGTCGGGCGCAGGTCGTAGTGGCTCTTGTAGAGGTAGGTCACGCCGGGCGTGTGGGCCGACGCGATCGATGTCGGGAGGGTGCCCGGCGGAGCCAGCATCGAGTCGAGCGCGCGTTGACTGCCACCGCCGGTTGACCTCGCCGGCGCGGCGGCTGCGGGCTGAGCCCCGACCACCCCCAGCGTGGTGGCGACACCGGCCAGGCCGGCACCGGCGAGCAACGAACGTCGGGTGTACGCCGAGGAGTCGGCCATCAGAGCCTCCGGGAGGATCAGTCCAGCGGTCGGCTGACCCTATCCGTCGCCCGCGGCGGTTTGGTCGGGGTGACAGGATTTGAACCTGCGGCCTCGTCGTCCCGAACGACGCGCGCTACCAAGCTGCGCCACACCCCGTGGCTTGCCCGCGCGCCGTACCCGCACGTGAGCGCTCGGCACCTGCAGAGCCTGGTCAGGATAGCCGAGCCGGAGGGCCCAGCCCGAATCGGTTAATCGCGGCGGCTCAGCCCGCGCGGACCGAGGGTCAGCAGGGTCGCCTCGGGCGGGCAGGCGAAGCGGACCGGAGCGTACGGCGAGGTGCCCAGCCCGGCCGACACCTCCAGCCAGGCGGCGTGCGACGGCGCCGGCCGCAGCGCCGAGCGCGGGTCGAGCCCGGCGCCCACCCACCAGCGGGACAGCCCCTTGGCCCGGTGCCGGTCCAGGTCGCAGTTGGTCACCAGCGCCCCGTAGCCGGGCAGGCACAGCTGCCCGCCGTGCGTGTGCCCGGCGATGACCAGCCGCGCACCGTCGCGCACCATGTCGTCCAGGACCCGCTGGTACGGCGCGTGCGTGACCCCCAGCGTCAGGTCGGCGTCCGGGTCGGCCGGCCCGGCCACCGTCGCGTACCGGTCCAGCCGCAGGTGCGGGTCGTCGACGCCGACCAGCTCGAGGTCGAGCCCGGCGACGGCGACCTGGGCCCGGACGTTGGTGAGGTCGGTCCAGCCGGCGGCGGTCAGCCCGGCGGTGAGGTCGCGCCAGGGCAGCCGCGCGCCGGACCGTGCGCTTGCCGCGGTCCGGCAGCAGATAGCTGGCCGGGTTCTTCAGCACCGGCGCGTAGTAGTCGTTGGACCCCATGACGAACGCGCCCGGCAGCGCGAGCAGCGGCTCGAGCGCGTCGAGGGTGATCGGCACGGCCTCCAGATGGGCCAGGTTGTCGCCGGTGTCGATGACGAAGTCCGGCTGGAGGTCGGCCAGCGAGCGGACCCAGTCGCGCTTGCGGGTCTGCCCGGGTGTGAAGTGCAGGTCGGTCAGGTGGAGCACCCGGACCGGGTGCGATCCGGGTGGCAGCACCGGCACGTCGACCCGCCGCAACCGGAACGACAGCCGCTCGATCCCGGCCGCGTAGCCCACTCCGGCGACCCCGGCTGCGGTCACGCCGATGGCGGCTCGGGTCAGGAAGTGCACACCGCCAGTGTCGCAGCCGATGACAGACTGACCGGCATGAGCACGCTGAAGCAGACCCTGCGCACGGACCTGACCGAGGCGATCCGGGGCCGTGACGAGCTGCGGTCGTCGACGCTGCGGATGGCGCTGACCGCGCTGACCAACGAGGAGGTCTCCGGCTCCGAGGCGCGCGAGCTCGACGACGACGAGGTGCTCGCCATCCTCGCCCGCGAGGCCAAGCGCCGGCGGGAGGCGGCATCGGCGTACGACGACGCGAAGCGTCCTGAGCTGGCCGAGCGGGAGCGGGCCGAGCTGGTCGTGATCGAGGGCTACCTGCCGGCCCAGCTCTCCGACGAGGAGCTCTCCGCGATCGTCGCCGAGGCCATCACCGCGACCGGCGCCGAGGGGCCGCGCGGCATGGGCCTGGTCATGAAGCAGGTCGTCCCCAAGGTCGGCAAGCAGGCCGACGGCGGTCGCATCTCAGCCGAGGTCAAGCGTCAGCTCAACAGCTGAAAGCCGTTGCGGGGCAACAGACTTAGGGCCCCAAGTGACCCACCTAGGTGGGTCACTTGGGGCCCGAAATCGTGGGCCTCAGCTGGCTAGGGCGTTGGCGGTGGACAGATCGGCTTGCAGTTGCCGCCGCCGTGGCCACCGTTGCCGCCGCCATTGCCGCCGCCGGGACCGCCGGTGGGTCCACCGGTCGGGCCGCCAGTCGGTGTCGGCTTCGGCTTGGGCTTCGGTGGGCTGCCGATGATGGAGGACGGCGGCGACTCGAAGCTCTTGCTGGACAGGTTCAGGATGTCGTCGGTCCGGTTCATGATCTCGCGCCAGATCGGGCCGGCGATGGTGGCCCCGAACACCGTGCCGTAGTGCCGGCCCCCGACGAACATCCCGTTCAACGTCTTGGTGTTCGTGGTCCGGGTGTCCGACATAGACCGCGGTCGCGAGCTGCGGGGTGTAGCCGACGAACCAGGCCTGGTTGTTGCTCGGCCGTACCGGTCTTGCCGGCCGCCTCGCGGCCCAGGCCCAGACCCGCGCCGGTGCCGCTGGTAATGACGCGCTGCAGGGCGTAGGTGACGGCCTGGGCGATCTCGGGCTTGATGACCTGGTGACAGCCGGCCTTCGGCGTCGGGTACTTCTTGCCGGTCGCGCTGGTGATCGAGGTGATCGCGATCGGCTTGCAGTAGGTGCCGTTGGCCGCGAAGGTCGCGTAGCCGGCGGCCATCGTCAGCGGAGCCACCTCGTTGACGCCCAGCGTCATCGACGCGAACTGGTCGAGGGCCAGCGAGTGCGGCGGCTGGGCGGATGGCGACGCCCGGTGGACACCGAGCTGCGTCGCCATCTCGGCCGTGGCGCAGACTCCGACCTCGCGCTCCAGCGTGGCGAAGGCCACGTTGATCGAGTCCTGGGTCGCGCCGGACCAGCGTGATCTCGCCCTTCTCGCCACCGTTCTCGGCGTTGTGGACGGTGTAGGAGCCGAGTCGAGTCGCCGGCGCAGTCCTTGTAGCCGGTGAAGGTGGCGGGGTTGCCCGGGGCCAGCACGGTGTCGTTGAGCTTCATGCCCTTCTGCAGGGCCGCGGCCAGCGTGTAGGCCTTGAACGTCGACCCGGTCGGGAAGCCGCTGCGACCCGCCGTACGCCTTGTCGGTGTTCCAGTTGACCTGGGTGGTGTCCCAGGTCTGCTTCGGCTTCTTGTTCTTCGCCGTGGGCGCGGGCAGCTTGAACCGTGAGGACTGCACCATCGCGATGATCTTGCCGGTGCCCGGCTCGACGGTCGACGCGGCCGAGCCGACCCGGGACTTGTTGCCGGTGTCGACGTACTTGTTGATCGCCTTCTGGGCCGCGTCCTGGGCCTTCGGCTGCAGGGTGGTCCGGACGGTCAGGCCACCGCGCTGCAGGGCCGCCGCGCCGATGCCTTCGGTCTTGCTCAGGATGCTGCCGCACGTAGTTACAGAAGTACGGGTACTTCGAGACGCTGCAGTCGTTGCCGTAGACGCCCTTGTGCAACACGATCTTCGACTTGACCGCGGCGTCGTGCTGCTTCTGGGTGATCAGGTTGAGCTGGAGCATCCGGTTGATGACCGTGTTGCGGCGGGCCACGGCGGCCGCCATGTTGAGGTACGGGTCGTAGTGCGACGGCGACTGCACCAAGCCGGCGATCATGGCCGACTGGGCCAGGTTGAGGCTCGCCGCATGCACGCCGAAGTAGTGCAGCGCGGCCGCCTCAACGCCGTACGTCCCGGCACCGAAGTAGGCGATGTTGAGGTAGCCCTGGAGGATGTCCTCCTTGGTCATCGTCTTCTCGAGCGAGACGGCGTACTTCAGCTCCTGCAGCTTGCGGGCGTAGCCGCTGGCGCCGGTCCGGGTGATCGCGTCCTTGAGCGCCTGCACGTCGCCGTCGGCCTTGGCGTTCTCCACCAGGGTGTTCTTGACGAACTGCTGGGTGATGGTCGACGCGCCCTGGGTGCCGCCGCCCTGCGCGTTGTTGACCAGGGCCCGGCCCAGGCCGCGCAGGTCGACGCCGCCGTGCTCGTAGAACCGGTCGTCCTCGATGGCGACGATCGCCGTCTGCATCACCTTGGAGACCTTGCCCAGCGGTACGACGATGCGGTTCTCGTCATAGAAGGTGGCGATGATGCTGCCGTCGGCCGCGAGGATCCGGGACTGCTGGGCCAGCGGGCGACTGCTTGAGCTCGGCCGGCAGCGAGTCGAAGGCGTGCACGCCGCCACGGGCGATCGGCCCCGGCCGCACCGACCGCCGGCATGAACAGCCCGGCGCCGAGCAGCCCGGCGACGAGACTGGTCGCGAGCAGGGCACCCAGAAGGGTGATGACGCCGCCCACGCTGGTGGTCCGGCTGTTGGCCGTGCTCATGCTGCTCCCGCCCGACGACAACTCAACCGAGCCAGCCTAACCGCCAATCCGCGGCTACCCCCGCAGCAAATGTGCGGATCTCGTGCTGGTCGGGCCGGTATCACGCTTGAGACGCCGGCTCTTCCCGATGCGTGCAGCCATCCCCGAGCGGGTCCGGGGCGGCTGACGTGCCGACCGTCTGTGACGCTCTGCTTCGGGCCCCGCGGTGGGGTCACTGACTAGTCACTGATGGTCGACAAGATGGCCCCATTGGGTCCTACCGAGCTGCTCTCCGACTCCGTACCGTCATCAGTGTTCGGGGGAACGGCTCGCCGGTGCGGTGTTGCATCGGTCGCGGGTCGCATGGGGAAATCGCTTTAGAGAGAGTCATCATGTCTGAGCAGACGCGAGCACTTGCGACCGCGCGGGGGACCGAAGGTTTCGGACCGGACTGGGCCAGCCGAGGGGCATGCCGCACATCCGACCCCGACGCGTTGTTCGTCCAGGGAGCTGAGCAGAACCGGGCCAAGCAGGTCTGCATGTCCTGCGTCGTGCGCACCGAGTGCCTGGCCGACGCGCTGGACAACCGGGTCGAGTTCGGCGTCTGGGGCGGGATGACCGAGCGCGAGCGCCGGGCCCTGCTCAAGCGCCGGCCGAACGTGCAGTCCTGGCGGCGCCTGCTCGAGGCCGCCAAGGCCGAGCACGAGCAGAAGGTCAGCGTCGCCGGCTGAGATCGGCCCCGATGTCGCGCAGGCCGGCCAGGTCGTGCACGTCCCCGTTCTGAGCGCGCACTGACACCGTCGCCACCTTCGGGTGCGCGCCGCGGAACCGCGCGGCCAGTGACTCCTCGCGGTCCGCGATCCGCACCCGCTCGGCGTGCAGCCGCAGCAACCTCGCCGTCAGGTCGTGACCGCCGCCCTCCTCCAGCTGCTCGGCCGCGGCGATGCTGCGCTCGCGGGACAGCGTCGCCGGCCCGGCGTCGTGCACCCGGTTGAGCACCAGACCGGCTAGCGGCATCCCCTCCGCGGCCAGCCGCTCGACGAAGTACGACGCCTCGCGCAGCGCGTCCCGCTCCGGCGCGGCCACCACGACGAACGCCGTCCCCGGCGCCTTGAGCAGCCGGTAGGTCGCGTCGGCCCGCTCCCGGAACCCGCCGAACATCGTGTCCAGTGCAGCGACGAACTGCTGTACGTCGGTCAGCACCTGGGCCCCCAGCACCTTGGTCAGCGCGCCCGTCACCGCCCCGACGCCCGCACTCACCACCCGCAGGTAGGCCCGGCCGCCGGCTCGGGCCGGCGCCGCCAGCAGCTTGATCAGCCGGCCGTCCAGGAACGAGCCCGAGCCGCTGCGGGGCGTCCAGGAAGTCCAGCGCCGACCGCGACGGGGGAGTGTCGACGACGACCAGGTCCCAGCCGCCGGCCTCGATGTCGGCGTTGGCCCGCAGCTGGCCGAGCTTCTCCATCGCCATGTACTCCTGCGTGCCGGCGAACGAGCTCGACATGGCCTGGTAGATCGGGTTGGCCAGGATCTGCGCGGCCTTCTCCGGCGTGGAGTGGGACTCGACGATCTCGTCGAAGGTCCGCTTCATGTCGAGCATCATCGCGTCGAGCCGGCCGCCGTCCGTGCCGTCGACGCCGCGCACCGTCGCGGGGGGTGTTGTCGAGCTCGGTCAGCCCCATCGACTGGGCCAGCCGCCGGGCCGGGTCGATGGTGAGGACGACGACCCGGCGGCCCTGCTCGGCCGCGCGCAACGCCAGCGCCGCGGCCGTCGTCGTCTTGCCGACGCCGCCCGAGCCGCAACACATCACGATCCGGGTGGCCGGGTCGGCGAGCACGGCGTCCAGGTCGAGCGGCACCGGCGCCGTCGTGCGCCGGGGGTCGGGGCGGGTCATGCCATGCCCTTGTCGACCAGGATCCGGGCCAGCTCGTAGAGCCCGCCCAGGTCGACGCCGCCGGACAGCGCCGGCAGCTCGTAGACCGGCCGGCCGGTGGCCTTGACCCGGGTCCGCTCGCGCTTCTCCAGCGCGACCCGGGCGCCGTGCTCCTTCGGCCTCGGCGAGCAGGCCGTCGACGACGCCGTCGCCGTCCGGCAGCCCGGCCGCGGCCAGGCCCGGCCGCCACCTCGGTGCGGTCCAGCCGCCCGGCCGCCGCGGCGGTCAGCTCGCGGGCCCGCAGCACCGGCTCGCGCACCGCGTTGACCACGATGCCGCCGAGCGGCAGCTGGTGCTGCTGCAGATCGGCGAGCGCGTCGAGGGTCTCCTGGACCGGCATCTCCTCGAGCAGGGTCACCACGTGGACGACCGTCTGCGGGCGAGCGCAGCAGCCGGGTGATCGAGTCGGCCTGGTTGCGGATCGGCCCGACCCGGGCCAGCCCGACGACCTCGGTGTTGACGTCGAGGAAGCGCACGATCCGGCCGGTCGGCGGCGCGTCGAGGACCACGGCGTCGTACGCCGGTTCGTTGCTCTGCGGGCCCTTGTGCCGGGACGGGCCGCGACCGGAGGCCCGGCGTCGTACGGCTTCGTAGACCTTGCCGGTCAGCAGGACGTCGCGGATGCCCGGCGCGATGGTCGTCGCGAAGTCGACGGCTCCGAACCGCTCGAGCAGGTTGCCGGCGCGGCCGAGCTTGTAGAAGAGCTGGAGGTACTCGAGCAGGGCGGCCTTCGGGTCGACGACCAGGCCGAAGACCTCTCCGCCGCCGTGCCCGACGGCGACCTTGCGCTCGTCGTACGGCAGTGGCGGTACGTCGAACAGCTGGGCGATCCCCTGACGGCCCTCGACCTCGGCGAGCAGGACCCGTTGTCCTTCGCGGGCCAGGGCCAGCGCGAGGGCGGCGGCCACCGTGGTCTTGCCCGTGCCGCCCTTGCCGGTCACCACGTGGAGGCGCACGCCCTCCCAGTCACGGTCGGGGCTCGGCACCGCTCAAGGCTAGTGGCGGCTTCGCAAACCGGCAGATCCGGTGCGCGGTTGAGTCAGGCGAGGGTGTGCAGGGCCGTCAGGACGTGCGGCCAGGCCGGGCTCAGCGGGTCGGTCGGGCCGAAGTGCTCGACGCCGGGCAGCGCGACGAGCGTGACGTCGGCTCCGCGGGCGGTGGCGTAGTCGGCGTACCGCCGGCTCAGCTCGACCGGCACGATGTAGTCCTCGACCCCATGGATAAGGACGACCGGGGCCGGCGGTGGCGGTAGCCGCATCGGGTCGGCCGCGGCGTACCGCTCGGGCTGTTGGTCGGCGCGGCCGCCGAGCAGCGCACTGACCGCGCCGTCGTCGCCGGACCGGCCCAGCCGCAGCTCGTCGGCCCGGCCCAGATCGCACACGCCACCGAGGCTGACGACTCCGGCGAGGTTGTTGACCTTGGCCTGGGAGCCGGCCCAGAGGGCGAGGTGGCCGCCCGCGCTGTGCCCGGTCAGCAGGGTGCGTCCGGTAGGTCGACCTGCGACCTCCGCAACGAGGGTGGGCATGCGTTCGACCGCGGCTCGTACGTCGTCCGTCGTCATCGGCCAGCCCCCTGCGGCGAGGCCGGTGGCGCCGGTACGCCGGTACTCGATCGCCGCAACGGCGAACCCTTCGGTCGGCGAGCGCCGCGGACATCGGCGCCACGATGGACCGGCCGTAGCCGGAGCGCCAGAAGCCGCCGTGGATCACGACGACGAGAGGCTGCGCTGCGTTGGGGTCCGGGTCCGTCGGTGCCGGGAGCCAGACGTCGGCGACGTGGTCCGGCAGCTCGCCGTACCGGACGGTTGTCGTGGGCGGAGCCGCGGGACGGGTGAGCACTTCCTCCGGGTCGGCCACGCAGTCACTGTGCCAGCCCGGCGCTACGCTCGCGCCATGCCTGAGACCGTGAAGTGGGAGTACGCGACCGTGCCGCTCATCGTGCACGCGACCAAGCAGATCCTCGACCAGTGGGGTGAGGACGGCTGGGAGCTGGTCCAGGTCGTCAGCGGCCCGGACGGCAACGGCCTGGTCGCCTACCTGAAGCGGGCGAAGGCATGAGCGCCGTCGAGGACCGGCTGGCCGAGCTCGGCCTGACTGTGCCGGGCGTGGCGGCGCCGGTCGCGGCGTACGTTCCGGCGGTGCGCGGCGGCTCGTTCGTGTTCACGTCGGGTCAGCTGCCGATGGTCGCCGGGTCGCTCGCCGCGACCGGCAAGGTCGGCGCCGGCGACGGGCGACGTCAGCCCGGACGACGCCAAAGCGCTGGCCCAGACCTGTGCCCTCAACGCGATCGCTGCGGTGAAGTCGATCGTCGGCGACCTCGACCAGGTCGTGCGGGTCGTCAAGGTGGTCGGCTTCGTGGCCTCGCGGCCGGACTTCACCGGACAGCCGGGAGTCATCAACGGGGCGAGCGAGCTGCTCGGGGCGGCGTTCGGCGACGCCGGAGTGCACGCGCGCAGCGCGGTCGGCGTCGCGGTGCTGCCGCTCGACGCGCCGGTCGAGGTCGAGATCACGGTCGAGGTGCGCTGAGCGGCGGTGGCCCTGCACGAGTACCCGATCGACCCGGAGGACCAGGCCGAGATGCTGGCCTGGCTCGAGGGCCGGCACCCGGATCCGGTCGGGCCGCGGGGGGCGTCGACGGTGTTGTTGCTGCGGGACGGGGTCTCGGACGTCGAGGTGTTCCTGCTGCGGCGGCGGGCCAGCATGGCGTTCGCTCCGCGCATGCATGCGTTCCCGGGCGGCGGGGTCGACCCGCGGGACAGTGACGGCGACGTCCCCTGGGTCGGGCCGTCGCCGGCTGAGTGGGGTGCGGCCCTGCACTGTCCGGAGACGTTGGCGACGGCGCTGGTCTGCGCCGCCGTACGGGAGCTGTTCGAGGAGTGCGGCGTCCTGCTGGCCGGGGGTGACGCCGGAGGCCCGGTCATCGCCGATGTCAGTGCTGACGACTGGGAGCGGGACCGGCTGGCGCTGCTCGACCGGAGCCTGTCCCTGTCGGACCTGTTGGCGCGGCGCGGGCTGCACCTGCGCTCGGACCTGTTGCGGGCGTGGGCCCACTGGACGACGCCGGAGTTCGAGCCGCGGCGGTTCGACACGTGGTTCTTCGTCGCTGCGCTGCCGGTGGGACAGCAGGCGCGCGACATCGGCGGCGAGGCTGACCGGGCGAGCTGGGTCGGCATCTCGACGAGCTGGTCGCGGGTCAGGCCAGCGGACGGCTCGCGATGTTCCCGCCGACGGGGGCTACGGTCGCGGATGTCGTTGCGGCAGTGCGGAATCGGCCATCGGATGTGCCGGCGATCGAGGCGGTGCTGGCGGCACCTCGGGAGGTGCGGCGGGTGATGCCGTGGCTGGCCCGCACGCCCGATGGGGCCGCCGTGATGCTGGTCGACCTGGACGGGCGCGGTGGCGGGATCCCGGGACCGAAGCAGCATCTGACGGCGTTGCCGTGAGCGGGCCGGCGCCGGCCGTTGCGCCTGGCTGGGCGGGGCGGCCGGCGAGCGCGCGTTCTGCGTGCTGGCGCCGAACCCCGGGCCGATGACGTTGGACGGCACGAACACCTGGGTGCTGCGCGAGCCGGGCAGCGACCTGGCGCTCGTCGTCGACCCGGGTCCGCACGACGAGGAGCCATCTGGCTCGGGTGCTGTCGGCCGTGCGAGGCGACCGGCGCGCGGGTGGCCGCGGTGCTGCTGACCCACGGCCACCTGGACCACAGCGAGGGCGCGGCCCGGTTCGCCGAGCTGTGCGGCGGGGCGTGCGGGTGCGGGCCCTCGACCCGGCGTACCGGCTCGGTTCGGAAGGTCTCGGTGAGGGCGACGTGGTGACGGCCGGCGAGCTGGTGGTGCGCGTCGTCGGCACGCCGGGGCACACGTCGGACTCGCTGTCGTTCCTGCTGCCGGCCGACGGCGCCGTGCTGACCGGCGACACGGTCCTGGGCCGCGGTACGACGGTGGTGGCGCATCCGGACGGGCAGCTCGCGGCGTACCTGGACTCGCTGACGCGGCT
Source organism: uncultured Actinomycetota bacterium (assembly GCA_963794535.1). Classification (GTDB taxonomy): domain Bacteria; phylum Actinomycetota; class Actinomycetes; order Actinomycetales; family CAVURS01; genus CAVURS01. The sequence continues at coordinate 80,458 of CAWCEI010000008.1, read as the reverse complement.
GCACGACCTGGCCGAGGCCGGTGCGGTGACGAGCATCCTGCCGGGGCACGGGCCGGTGCTGACCGACGCGATGGCGGCGATCGAGGGCTATCAGGAGCACCGGGCGGAGCGGCTGGAGCAGGTCCGGGCGGCGGTGGCGGCGGGGGCGGACACGGCCCGGGCCGTCGTCGAGCAGGTCTATGCCGACGTCGACCCGGCCCTGTGGCCGGCCGCCGAGCTCAGCGTCCGGGCCCAGCTCGACTACCTGGCCACCGCACCCCTGAGCCCACGCGACTGGCTCCGCGCGGCTCGGGGAGCCCGACGCGGAGTACACCTCGGGTCAGCGGGCGCGGCGTTGCAGGCGCTCTTCGTCCAGGATCAGTACGGCGCGGGCCTCCAGGCGCAGCCAGCCCCGGGTGGCGAAGTCCGCGAGCGCCTTGTTGACGGTCTCCCGGGAGGCGCCGACCAGCTGGGCCAGCTCCTCCTGGGTGAGGTCGTGCGCCACCAGGATCCCGGCGTCGGTCGGCCGGCCGAACCGGGCGGACAGGTCGAGCAGCGCCTTGGCCACCCGGCCCGGCACGTCGGAGAAGACCAGGTCGGCCAGGTGCTCGTTGGTCCGCCTCAGCCGTCGGGCCAGCGCCTTCAGCAGCTGCTTGGCCACCTCGGGCCGGTCGGTCAGCCAGGTCTGCATCGGCCCGTGCCCGATGCCGAGCAGCGTCGTCTCGGCGACGGCCGTCGCGGTCGCCGTACGCGGTCCGGGGTCGAACAGGCTGAGCTCACCGAACATCTCGCCCGGGCCGAGGATCGCCAGCAGGTTCTCCCGTCCGTCCGCGCTGGACCGGCCGAGCTTGATCTTGCCCTCGGTGATCACGTAGAGCGTCTCGCCCGGGTCCCCCTCGGCGAACAGCTCGTCGCCACGCTCGAGGTGGGTCCGGCTCATCGAGGCGCGCAGAGACGTCGCGGCCTCGTCATCCAGCCCCGCGAACAATGGCGCGGAACGTACGACGTCTGGGTCCACGTGCGCAGTCTGCCGCACCGGCCCGGAGCACGCCGTCATCGGCCGCACGTACCCTGTCCGAGTGGCGCGCGCAGCAGGGTCGACGACGACGAACGCCGGTGCTGCCAGGGCCAGCGCCAAGGCCGCCGCGACGAAGGCCGCCGCCACCGCAGCAGCCAAGTCCGCGGCCAAGCTCGCTGCTCAGCGGGCCAAGCGCTGGGCCACGGTCAAGGCGGAGTCGCCGGTCTCGCGCACCCGCCGGGCCCGCCGGATGTACCGCGAGCTGCACGACCTCTACCCCTACGCCCACGCCGAGCTCGACTTCCGCTCGCCGTGGGAGCTGCTCATCGCCACGGTGCTCTCGGCCCAGACGACGGACGTGCGGGTCAACCTGACGACGCCGGAGCTCTTCGCGGCGTACCCCGGGCCGGCCGAGCTCGCGGCCGCTGACCGGGCCGATGTCGAGCGGATCATCCAGCCGACCGGCTTCTTCCGGGCCAAGACCAAGAGCATCCAGGGGCTCGCGGCCGCAGTGCTCGATCGGTACGACGGTGTTGTGCCGGGGCGCCTGGTTGACCTCGTCACCCTCCCCGGCGTCGGTCGCAAGACGGCGAATGTGGTGCTGGGCAACGCTTTTGGCGTGCCAGGGATCACCGTCGACACGCATTTCGGCCGGCTCGCCCGCCGGATGGGTTGGACCGAACGAGACCGATCCGGTCAAGGTCGAGTTCGAGGTCGGGGCGCTCTTCCCCAAGCGCGACTGGACGATGCTCTCCAACGTCCTGATCTTCCATGGCCGCCGGACCTGTCATGCCAAGCGACCCGCGTGCGGCGCCTGCCCGGTCGCCGCCCTGTGCCCGTCGTACGGCGAAGGGGAGACCGACCCGGTGCTGGCGCTGGCCCTGTTGAAGTACGAGCGCGCGCCCGGCGCTAGCGACGGCCAGGGGTGAGAGCGCCGGCTCCCGGCTGGTTGCGCGCGCTGGCTGACCGCGCCGCCGACTTCCCGGCGGTGTTCCCGCAGGCGGTGACGCCGCCCGAGGACGGCCGGCGTTCGGCAGTGCTGATCCTGTTCGGGCCGAGCCGATGATGACTCGGTTGACGTCCTCCTGACCGAGCGGTCGCCCGACCTGCGCTCGCATCCGGGCCAGGTGGCTTTCCCTGGCGGTGCGGTCGACCCGGGCGATGACGGGGTCGTCGGCGCGGCCCTGCGCGAGGCCGTCGAGGAGACCGGGCTGGAGGTCGCGGGCGTCGAGGTGCTCTCGGCTGCTGCCGGAGATCTTCTTGGCGCCGTCCGGTTTTGTCGTGACGCCGGTCTTGGGGTGGTGGGCCGACCCGAGCCCGGTCCGGTCCGTCGACCGGCGCGAGGTCGCCCGCGTGGCCCGCGTGCGGGTCGATGACCTGCTCGACCCGGCCAACCGGTTCCGGGTGAAGCACCCGAGCGGCTATATCGGCCCGGGCTTCCGGGTCGAGGGGCTGTTCGTCTGGGGCTTCACGGCTGGCCTGCTGGATCGGGTGCTGGTTGAAGCCGGGCTCGGAAAGCCTTGGGACACAACGCGATTCGAGCCACTGCCGGATCATCTGGTGCGTCGATGATCGACCTCATCCTGGCACTGGTGCTGATCGGCTACACCGTGTCCGGCTTCCGCCAGGGCTTCCTGGTCAGCGCCCTCTCGCTGGTCGGCTTCCTGGGCGGGGGCGCCCTGGCGATGTGGTTGCTGCCCAAGCTGCTCAGCGGTTGGCTCAACGGCCCGACCGACTTGCGCAGCAACCTGATCCTCGTCGGCGGTGTGCTCGGTCTTGCGGCCGTCGGTCAGGCCGTGACCGGCACCGTGGGCGCCCGGCTCAAAAGCAGGGTCCACTTCGCCCCGGCCCACGCGGTCGACGCAGCGCTTGGGGCCGTAGCCAGCCTGGTCGCGATCAGCCTGCTCACCTGGTTCGTGGCCGGCGCCGTCCGCGGGGTGGCCGGCCCGGTCTCCCGGCAGATCGGCCAGTCCCGGATCGTCGCGGCCCTCGACGACATCGTCCCGGTGCAGGCCAGCCAGCTGTTCAGCGGTTTCCGGGGGCTGCTGGACCGCGGCGGCTTCCCCAAGGTCTTCGAGAGCCTCGGCCCGGAGCGGATCCTGCCGATCGACCCGCCGGACGGCTCGGTCACCACGACCGAGGCCGTGCGGGCGGCGGCCGGCTCGATGGTCAAGGTGACGGGGGTGGCCCGGTCCTGCAACCGCTCGCAGGAGGGCAGCGGCTGGGTGGTCGCACCGCAGCGCGTGGTCACCAACGCGCACGTCGTGGCCGGCGAGACGGCGCCGACCGTCCGGATCGGCGGGGTCGGCCGGTCGTACGACGCCCAGGTGGTGATCTTCGACGCCAAGCGCGATATCGCGGTGCTCGCGGTGCCTGGGCTGCCGGCGCCGCCGCTCAAGATCGGGGCGGACGCCGGCCGCGGCACGTCGGCTGTGGTCGCCGGCTTCCCCGAGGACGGGCCCTATCGACTGGCGGCCGCCCGGGTGCGCACCGTGCTCGAGGCGCAGGGGCAACGACATCTACGACCGGCCGGGGATCACCCGCGAGGTCTACTCGCTGTATGCCCGGGTCCGGCCGGGCAACTCCGGCGGCCCGCTGCTGTCGACGCGGGGCGAGGTCATCGGCATCGTCTTCGCGACCTCGCTCGACGACCCGAACACCGGCTATGCGTTGACCATGAACGAGGCCGCGCCGGTCCTGGACCGGGCGGCGGCAGCCTCGTCGCCGGTCGGCACCGGCGGCTGCGCCGTCGGCTGACGCCAGACCGGGCTCCCCGGCGTACCGGCTTTGCTTTGGCCGTCGACTCCGGAGTTGCTGCCCGAAATGTCCGGCTCAAAACCCGGACTCGACGGCCAAACCCGGAACCGACGGCCAAAGAGAAGCGGGGGGAGGGTCAGGGCTTGGCGGTGGCGGGGGCGGTGGCCCCGTAGCGGAGGCCGTCGTGGAGCAGGTTGACCAGGCGCCGGGCCTGGTCCTGCCAGCCGGGCTGGTCGCTGACCATGCAGATGCCGCTCAGCGCCTTGAGCAGGTCGGCCGCCTCGACATCGGAGCGGACGGCTCCGGCCTCCGCGGCAGCCGTCAGCAGCCGGGTCACGGACTCGCGAATCAGCCCGTGGCAGTAGGCGAACAGCTCCGAGTCCTTGCCGATCACCGACTTCAGGGCCATCGCCATGCCGCGCTTGGTGGCGACGTGGCCGACGAACCGCTCCATCCAGAGGGTGAGCGCCTCGTCCGGGTCCTTGGTCGCCAGGAGGTCGTCGCCGGCCGCGCAGAGCAGCTCGACCTGATGCCGGTAGACCGCCTCCATGAGGCAGTCGCGCGTGGGGAAGTGCCGATAGAGGGTGCCGATGCCGACCCCGGCCCGGCGGGCGATGTCCTCCAGCGAGGCCTCGATGCCGTGCTCTGCGAACGCCGCGACCGCAACGGTCAGCAGCTTGTCGCGGTTGCGCTGGGCGTCGGCACGCAGCGGCCGCTCGCTCTGCACGGTGGACACCTTCGGCCTCCTGGCAGGAATGACATGAACCAATATCAGGTTTGCACTTGCGTAACCGGAGGAAGCCTCCATATAGTTCCGGAGGGGCCATCCGCTTCCCCCAACCATACCTCCTCTTGGAGAGCACAACGTGACTGTCTCTACCTCTGTACGGCGAGCACTGCGGCCCGGACACCCCGGACTCGTCCTCGCCCTCATCCTGACCAGCCAGCTCATGGTGGTCCTGGACGCGACGATCGTGAACATTGCGCTGCCGGACATCAAGACGGCTCTGGGCTTCAGCCCGAGCGGCCTGTCCTGGGTGGTCAACGCCTACACCTTGACCTTCGGCGGCCTGCTGCTGCTCGGCGCGCGCATGGGCGACCTGCTCGGCCGGCGCCGGACCTTCGTGGTCGGCCTGCTGATCTTCACGATCGCCTCGCTGCTCGGCGGCTTCGCGACCTCCCCGGCTCTGCTCCTCGCCGCGCGCGCGGCCCAGGGCGTCGGTGGTGCGCTGGCCTCGCCGTCCGCGCTCGCGCTGCTCATGACCATGTTCCGCGACGGCCGGGAGCGCACCCGTGCGCTCGGCCTCTACACCGCCGTCTCCATCGGCGGCGCGGCCGTTGGCCTCATCTCCGGCGGCCTGCTCACCCAGTTCGTCTCCTGGCGCTGGGTGCTGTTCGTCAACGTGCCGATCGGTGCGATCGTCGTCGCGCTCGCCCTGCGCGTGCTGCCCGAGACCGAGCGCCGGCCGGGCAAGTTCGACCTCGGCGGGGCACTGACCTCGACCATCGGCATGGCCTCGCTGGTCTACGGCTTCGTCCACGCGGCGACCGCCGGCTGGCGTGATGCCGAGACCATCGCCGCGTTCGCGGTGGGTGTCGTGCTGCTCGTCGGCTTCGTCCTGATCGAGCTGCGGGCCTCGTCGCCGATCACCCCGCTGCGGCTGTTCGCCGACCGGAGCCGCTCCGCGTCGTACGTCGCTCGGCTCCTGCTCGTCGCCGGGATGATGGGGATGTTCTTCTTCCTCACCCAGTTCCTGCAGAACGTGCTGGGCTACTCGCCGCTGAAGTCCGGGCTGGCGTTCCTGCCGCTGACCGTCATGGTCTTCAGCTCCTCGCAGTTCAGTGCGCGGGTGCTGACCGAGCGGTTCAGCCAGAAGGCGCTCGTGGTGTCCGGCATCAGCGTGTCGACCATCGCGCTGCTGTGGCTGTCCCAGCTGCACGCAGACAGCAGCTACCTGTCGCTGCTCGGCCCGCTGGTCCTGTTCGGCCTGGGCAACGGCACGGCGTTCGTGCCGCTGACCGCGGCCTCGCTGTCCGGTGTCGAGCCAGCTGATGCGGGCGCCGCATCCGGTCTGGTCAACGTGATGCAGCAGGTCGGCGGGTCGCTCGGACTCGCCGTACTGGTAACGGTTTTCGGCACCGGCAGCCGGGCGGCTCTCAAGGAGGGTCTGCCCAACTCCACGCCGGCCGAGCTGGCCAAGCACGCGTTCGTCGTCGGAGCTGACCGGGCCATCCTGGCGGCGGCGATCTTCCTCGCGGTCACGGTGCTGGTCGCCGCGACCACCCTGCGCGGCGGCAACCCCCGCCGTCCGGCGGAGGCGCCTGTGGAGGGCACCGCCCCCGCCGGTGCCGAGGCGGAGCCGGCCCTGGCCTGAGCCCCGCCCTGGGTGCTCCCCAGCGCCCGCGTTGCTCCCCGGAGCCCGGTGATCCGCGCCCACAAGGCGGACGATCACCGGGGGCTGGGGAGCATCGGCGTGTCAGGGCAGGGCGCGCAGCCAGGTCACGAGCAGGTCGCTCACCTCGGCCGGCCGCTCCTCGGGCAGGAAGTGCCCGGCGCCGTGCACCAGATGGAACTCATACGGCGCCGTCACGAACGACTGCGACCCGGCCGCCGACTCAGGCAGCACCAGCGGGTCGACGGACCCGTGGATCTGCAGCACCGGCACCGTGATCGCGCCCTCGATGCCGGCGCGGAAGCGGCGTCCGTCCTGCCGCGGCTGCGAGCGCACCAGCCACCGGTAGTACTCGGCGGCCGAGTGCGCCACGAACGGGATCCGGGCGGCTGCGGCGTACCGCTCGATCTCCTCCTCACCCGGCCAGCCCGGTCCCGACCAGGCGCGCAGGAGCCGGCCGATGTACGCCGGTCGGGTCAGGTAGCTCTCCGGCCAGAACGGCACCTGCTGCGGCCCCAGCCAGCGCAACGCGCGCCGCTGGGCGGCCGACCGGCCCACCGCTGCGCGCATCCGCATCGGGTGTGGCATGCCGAGTGAAGCCACGCCGCGCGTGACCCCGGGCTCGAGTCCGGGCATCGACCAGGCGACCCAGCCGCCCCAGTCGTGCCCGACGACAGCCGCCGCCGGCTCACCGAGCGACCGGATGACGTTGGCGACGTCGGCGGTCGAGGTGATGGTGTCGTAGCCGTGCGGGGTCTTGTCCGAGGCGCCGTAGCCGCGCAGGTCCATCGCCGCGACCCGGAAGCCGGCCTCGGCCAGGGTCACCAGCTGGTGACGCCAGGCCCACCAGAACTGCGGAAACCCATGCAGCAGAACGACAAGCGGCCCTTCGCCCAGCTCGGCGACGTGGAACCGACTGCCGCCCGCGGCGACGAAGCGATGCTCCCAGGGACCGTCGACCAGGACGTACGACGCATCCGGTCCGGGTGGGCGCGTCGACCTGCGCACGGGCGGGTGACGGTCCTCAGCTGTCGCTGGAGCCGCGCTGCTTGAGGGCGGCGACGGTTTCCTTGGTCGTGCGGATGGTCCGCTCCGGCGGCTTGATCTTGCCCAGCCGCCACTTGCCGAACAGCACGAGGAGCACCCCGACCAGCAGCAGCGCGCCCCCGACGATGAGGAAGGCCAGCCAGGGCGACAGGCCGGCAGCGACCAGCCCGTACGCCGCGGCGATCAGCAGCAGGATGAGGGCGAGGAACGCGAAGACCCCCGCCACGACGAACATGGCCGCGCCGACGGCGGCGGCCGTGACGTCACGCTTGACCTCGGCCTTGGCCAGGGCGACCTCGGACCGGACGATCGAGGAGAGGTCCTTGCTCGCGTCGGAGACCAGCTGCCCGAGGGTCCGCTCGCCGCCAGGAGTCTCCGGTGCGCCGACCGCTCGCCCCACGCCCGCCGGTTTGCCCGCGCTCGCCATTCTCAAGTCCTCGCTTCGTCGGGTCCGGTGCCGGCTCGGCTCGCCGTTGCCGGCAAGACTAGTGAACCCCCGCGTCCGGCTGCGCTTCGAAAAGCGCGCTGAGTCGCGCCAGCTGGTCGCCATCGGCGATGACGGCGACGTCGTCACCCGCGCGCAGGACCGTGTCGCCGCGCACCTGCAGCAGGCCGCCGTCCCGGACCACGAGGCTGATCCAGACCTCCTCGCCGACCGGCAGGTCGCGGACGGTGCAGCCGTCGGCGCCGGACGCCGCGGCCACCACGTAGTGGCGCAGGTCGGCCGGCTCGATGCTCAGCCGCACTCCCGCGGCCCACGGCTGCGGCTCCACGACGCGCATCGGCAGCCCGACCCAGCGAGCGACCGCGGGCACCAGCCCGCCCTGCACGAGGACCGAGAAGGCCACGACCACGACGACGATGTCGTAGAGCCGCGTCGCTCGCGCCGCATCGCCCCGGGCGAGCTCGTCCTGGAGGACGAAGGTCGCGAGCAGGATCGGCACGGCGCCCTTGAGTCCGGCCCAGAGCACGAAGACCCGCTCCGGACGCTCCAGCCGGACCGGCAGCATCACCAGCCCGACCAGCAGCGGCCGCACCAGCACGGTGAGGACCACGGCCAGGCCCAACCCGATCTCCCAGGCATGGCCGTCGCCGAGGCTGGCCAGGTGGACGGTGAGCCCGAGCACTGTGAACGCGACGATCTCGCCCAGACTGGCCAGGGCCGACAGGAACCGTTCGATGTCGATCTTGTACGGCGCTCGCTCGTCACCGAGCACGATGCCGGCGACGAAGACGGCGAGGTAGCCCGAACCGTGCGCCACCGTCGTCAGGCCGAAGAGGGCGCCGGCGCTGGAGAGCACCAACAGGGGGTAGAGGCTCTCCGACGGCAGCGATACGCGCCGGATCGACCAGAGGACGCCGCGGCCGCCGAGGAAGCCGAAGGCGGCGCCGAGGACGAGCTCCACGACGAACTCCCGGACGCCGTGCCCGACGTCACCCAGGCCCACCCCGCCGGTGCCGCCCGTGGCGGCCAGGAGTGCAGCCATCAACGCGATGCCGGCTGGGTCGTTGGCCCCGGACTCGCCTTCGAGGAGCACGCCGCCGCGACCCTCGACCTCCCGGCCGCCGAGCACGGAGAAGACCACGGCCGGGTCGGTGGGCGCCAATGCTGTGCCGACCAGCAGGGCATCGCGCCAGGGCAGGCCGAAGACCAGATGACCGATCACGGCCAGTGCGCCCGCCGTGACGAGGGTCCCGACGATCCCGAGCCAGCTGATCGCGCCGGCGTTGTCACGGAACCGGCGCCAGCCGATGTGGGCGCCGCCGTCGAAGAGGATCACGATCAGGGCCACGGTCACGATCTGTTGCACTGTGACAATGGATATCTTGCCCAGGGACGGGATCAGGTCGGACGCGATCGCCGCGACGACCAGCAGGATCAGCGGTGCCGGGAGGCGCAACCACTGGCTGACCCGGTTGCCGAGCACCGCCGCCACGAGGACGAGGGCGGCGACCCCGATGACGCCGCCGAAGTGCGTCGCGTCCGACATGGGGTCATCCTGCCGGGTGGAAGGCCGGGGTGTTGTGCGGCGTCACGACCTGGATGCTCGAGGGCCAGCTGTGGATGCCGCCCGGCAGTGCACCGCGGGCCTGCATCACCAGCTGGCAGGCCCGGCGCATGTCCTGGTGCAGGTCATGGTGCAGGACGGCCGAGATCTTCTGCTCGCGCAGGAGCTGGCTGTTGTCCTCGTCGAGGTCGTGGGCGACGAAGACCCGGCACTCCCGGCCGAGCTCGGCGAAGACGTCGACCGTGGCGCGGTTGCCGCCGCCGATCGAGTAGACGCCGACGATGTCTCTGTGCCGCTGCAGGGCTCGGCGGACCAGGCGCCGCATGGCCTGGTCGACACCGTCGGACTCGGTGATCTCGACCAGCCGCCGGCCCGGGTCAGCGGCCCGCAGCTGGGCCCGGAAGCCCATCTCGCGCTCCTCCTCGCCCCGGAACGACTCGCTGCTGAGGGTCACGAGCACGCGGCCCGGCTGGTCGTGCAGCCACTGGTGCACGAGGTAGGCGGCGGTCGCCCCGGCGGCCCGGTTGTCGACCCCGACGTACGCCGTCCGCCGGCTCGTGGGCAGGTCGGTGACCAGTGTGATGACCGGGATTCCCTTGTCCTGCAGCCGAGCCACGGCCGCGACGACCTCGGGGCGGTCCGGTGCCTTGAGCAGGACGCCGTGCGAGCGCGCCGGCGGCGATCCGGTCGAGCACCCGGACCAGGTCGGCGACCGGACCCTGCTCGCGCAGGTCGAACCGGGCGCGGACGACGGCCGGTCGAAGGGTGGGCAGGGTGGCCTCGAGGGCCTGCCGGACGGCGCTGGAGAACCGCTCGGGAGCCTGCATGACGACGTCGACGACGAAGGTCCGGCCGCCGAGCTGGATCTGGCGACTGCTGGCGCTCCAGCTCGGCGATGGCCCGGTGGACCTGGGCGGCGGTGCTGGCCCGAACCCCGTTGCGGGAGTTGAGAACCCGGTCGACGGTCGCCTCGCTCAAGCCGGCCTGGAGGGCGATCTCCCGGACCCGGAACGGGTGGCTCATGAGCGGCTCCTGCTGATGGCTTTTTGATGGGTTCCTGAGGTTGATCAGGATGCCGTGGCTCCTAGGGTGGCAGACATGAACCCAGCACCCACCTGGCTGTCCGAGTCCGACGTCCGGCTCGACGACCTGCTGGCCGTCGTCGCGGAGCAGACCGACCTCGCGGACTATCCGCTCGCCGAGCGCGTCGACCGTGGCGTACTGGTCTACGACAGTGCTCGGCTGCGAGCCGAGGCGGACTCCGATGAGGGACGCCGGGTCGTCCAGGCCGAGCTGGCGCGGGCGCTGATGGATGGGCCGGGTCTCGTGGTCTTCGCCGGGGCGTTCCCGGACCCGGCTGTCGTCGACCGGGCGAGCGCCGCGTTCAACGCGATGATCGACGACCAGCATGCGTCGGGCACGACGGGCGGCGACCACTTCGCCAAGCCGGGCGCCAACGACCGAGTGTGGAATGCGTTGGAAAAGCTGGCTGTTCGCGAGCCGGACGTGTTCGTCGACTACTACGCCAACGACATCATCGCCCTGGTGTCGGCGGCCTGGCTCGGGCCGTGCTACCAGGTGACCTCGCAGATCAACGTGGTCAACCCGGGTGGCCAGGCCCAGCAGGTGCACCGGGACTACCACCTCGGCTTCCAGACCAACGAGCAGGTCGAGCGCTACCCGGCGCACGTGCACCAGCTGTCCCCGGTGCTCACCCTGCAGGGAGCAGTCGCCCACACCGACATGCCGGTCGAGAGCGGGCCGACGCAGTACCTCCCGCACTCGCAGAAGTACCCCCTGGGCTACCTGGCCTGGCGCCGTCCGGAGGTGCGCGAGTGGTTCGAGGCCAACTATCGTGCAGCTGCCGCTGGCCAAGGGTGACGCGGCGTTCTTCAACCCGGCGCTGTTCCACGCCGCCGGGCACCAACCGCTCGGCCGACATCCGGCGGATGGCCAACCTGCTCCAGGTCTCGTCCGCCTTCGGCCGGGCGATGGAGTCCATCGACCGCGAGAAGGTCGCCAACGCGGTGTTCCCGGCCCTGGTGGCGCGGCGTACGGCGGGGGTGGCCGACCGGTCCGTCGCCAACGCGATCGCGGCCGCGGCCGAGGGCTACTCGTTCCCGACCAACCTCGACCGCGACCAGCCGGTCGGAGGCTTGGCGCCGGAGACCCAGGCCGAGCTGCTGGCCCGGGCGGTGCACGAGGGCTGGGACGCGGACAGCCTGGCCAAGGAGCTCGGCGGGCTACGCGGAGCGACGCCGTACGGACGACAGCTGAGGCCCGGGCGAGCTGGTGGCGCGTGCTGCGCAGGTTCTGCAGCCGGACCTGACCGCGGGCGACCAGTCGCTCGCTGTCGTCGTGGATCTCGACCAGCCACAGCTGCTGCAGCCGGCCGCGGTGGATCGGCGTACCGGTCGCGACGAGGTCGCCCTCGCGGACCGCGCGCAGGAAGTCGGTGTGGTTGGACACGCCGACGACCTGGCCGTCGTCGCCCAGCCACAAAGCGCCGGCGATGCTTGCGACGGTCTCGACGACGGTGCAGTAGACGCCCGCCGTGGGTGATGCCGTAGGGCTGCCACTGGGTCGGCTCTACGGTCCAGCGCAGCACCATCCGGTCTCCGCTGGCCTCGTCGACCCGTAGCCCGAGCTGCTCGGTGAAGCCCTCCGTGACGAGTCGCTCGATGGTCAGGGGCGTGCTCTGCTCAGCCACGTCGTGAGCCTAGCCGGAGCAAGGAGTCAGTCCTCGGCGGCGGCGGTGCTCAGGCCCGGCTTGATCAGGTCCATGACCGTCGAGTCGGCCAGCGTCGTGACGTCGCCGACCTCGCGGTTCTCGGCGACGTCCTTGAGCAGCCGGCGCATGATCTTGCCCGAGCGGGTCTTCGGCAGCTCGGCGACGACCATGATCTGGCGCGGCTTGGCGATCGGGCCGATCTCCTTGGCCACGTGGTCGCGCAGCTCCTTGACGACGTCCGGGCCGCCGTCGCCGGCCTCCGACGCGCAGGATCACGAAGGCCACGATCGCCTGGCCGGTCATGTCGTCGGCCGCTCCGACGACTGCGGCCTCGGCGACCTTGGGGTGCGACACCAGCGCCGACTCGATCTCGGTCGTCGACATCCGGTGGCCGGAGACGTTCATCACGTCGTCGACCCGGCCCAGCAGCCACAGGTCGCCGTCCTCGTCCTTCTTCGCGCCGTCGCCGGCGAAGTAGAAGCCCGGGAAGCGCGACCAGTAGGTCTCCTTGAACCGCTCGTCGTCGCCCCACAGCGTGCGCAGCATCGACGGCCACGGCTCGGTCAGCACGAGGTAGCCGCCCGAGCCGTCCGGGCACCGACTTGCCCGTCGTCGTCGACGACGTCGGCACTCACGCCGGGCAGCGGAGTCATTGCGGCGCCTGGCTTTCCGGCCGTGACGCCGGGCAGCGGGCTGATCATGATCGAGCCGGTCTCGGTCTGCCACCAGGTGTCGACGACCGGGCAGCGTGCCGCCGCCGATGGTCTGCGCGGTACCAGATGTAGGCCTCGGGGTTGATCGGCTCGCCGACGCTGCCGATCAGCCGCAGCGTCGACAGGTCGAACTTCTCCGGGATCTGGGCGCCCCACTTCATGAACGTGCGGATCGCCGTCGGCGCGCAGTAGAGGATCGTCACGCCGTACTTCTGCACGATCTCCCACCAGCGTCCCTGGTGCGGGGTGTCCGGCGTGCCCTCGTACATCACCGACGTGACGCCGTTGGCCAGCGGCCCGTAGACGATGTAGCTGTGGCCGGTGACCCAGCCGATGTCGGCCGCGGTCCACCACACGTCGGTCTCCGGCTTGATGTCGAAGACCGCCCAGTGGGTGTAGGCGCAGCCGGTCAGGTAGCCACCGGTCGTGTGCAGGATGCCCTTGGGCTTGCCCGTCGTGCCGGACGTGTACATGACGTAGAGCGGGTGCTCGGCGTCGAACGCCTCGGCCGTGTGCTCCGGGCTCGCGCCGCCGACGGCGTCGTGCCACCAGACGTCGCGCCCGTCCTGCCACGCGACGTCCTGCCCGGTACGCCGGACGACCAGCACGTTGCGCACGTCCGGGCACTCCTCGAGCGCCGCGTCGACGGCCGGCTTGAGGGCGGCGGCCGAGCCCTTGCGGTAGCCGCCGTCGGCCGTGATGACGACCCGGGCGTCGCAGTCCTGGATCCGGCCCTTGAGCGCGTCGGAGGAGAACCCGCCGAAGACCACCGTGTGCGGTGCGCCGATCCGGGCGCAGGCCAGCATCGCCATGACCGTCTCGGGGATCATCGGCATGTAGATCGCGACCCGGTCGCCGGCCTGAACACCCGAGGTCGGTCAGCGCGTTGGCGGCCTGGCAGACCTCGCGGTGCAGCTCGGCGTACGTGATCGTCCGGGTGTCACCCGGCTCGCCCTCGAAGTAGTAGGCGACCTGGTCGCCGCGTGCCCGCCTCGAGGTGCCGGTCCAGGCAGTTGTACGCCGCGTTGAGCTTGCCCCCGACGAACCACTTGGCGAACGGCGCGTTCGACCAGTCGAGGACCTCGTCCCACTTCGTGTCCCAGGTCAGCCGCTCGGCCTGCTCGGCCCAGAAGGCCAGCCGGTCGGCCTGTCGGCCCGGTCGTAGGCCTCCGCCTTGAGGTTGGCGTTGGCCGCCAGGTCCGCGGGCGGCTCGAACCGCCGCTCCTCGCGGGACAGGTTCTCCAGGGCAGAGTCGGTCACGGTCTCTCCTCGCACGCGCCATCGCGTGGCGTCGACGTCAGTCCGCTCAGTGTTCCACCGACCTCTCGGCGCCCGCACCGGTGAGGGAGCGCACCTCCATCTCGGCGTACTTCTCCGGGCTGGAGCGCTCCTTGCTGGTCATCGTGCCGACCCAGCCGAGCAGGAAGCCCAGCGGGATCGAGATGATCCCCGGGTTGTCGAGCGCGAACCAGTGGAAGTCGATGCCCGTGTCGGTGATCATCGACAGGCTCTTGCCGGTCTTGGGGTCGGCCGGCTTGCCCGAGACGACGGGCGAGAAGGCGATCAGCACCAGGCAGGAGACCAGCCCGCCGTAGATGCTGAACAGCGCGCCTCGGGTGTTGAACCGCTTCCAGAACAGCGAGTAGATGATCGTCGGCAGGTTGGCGCTCGCCGCGATGGCGAAGGCCAGGGCGACCAGGAAGGCGACGTTCTGCCCGTTGGCGAAGATGCCGCCGATGATCGCGACGATGCCGATCACGACCGCGGCCATCCGCGCCACCTTGACCTCGTTGACCGTGCCGGACTCGCCCCTCTTGATCACGCTGGCGTAGACGTCGTGCGCGAACGACGCGCTGGCCGTGATGGTCAGGCCGGCGACGACGGCCAGGATCGTCGCGAACGCGACCGCCGAGATGATCCCGAGCAACAGCGTGCCGCCGAGCTCGAACGCCAGCAGGGGTGCCGCCGAGTTGACCTTGCCCGGTGCGGCCTTGATCTTGTCCGGCCCGACCAGCGCCGCGGCGCCGAAGCCGAGGACGAGGGTGAACAGGTAGAAGATGCCGATCAGCCAGATCGCCCAGACGACGCTGCGCCGGGCCTCCCGGGCCGAAGGCACGGTGTAGAAGCGCATCAGCACGTGCGGCAGCCCGGCGGTGCCGAGGACCAGCGCGAGCGCCAGTGAGATGAAGTCCAGCTTGGTCGTGCCGGTCAGGCCGTACTGCTTGCCCGGGTCGAGCAGGGCCGCGCCGGTGGCGCCGCCCTTGTCGACGGCGTCGCCGAGCAGCGAGGACAGGTTGAAGCTGTACTTGCCCAGCACCCAGACGGTCATGATGCCGGCGCCGATGATCAGCAGGACGGCCTTGATGATCTGCACCCAGGTGGTGCCCCTCATGCCGCCGACCAGCACGTAGGTGATCATCAGGATGCCGACGATGGCGATCACGATCCGTTGTCCCGCAACGGTGTCGACGCCGAGCAGCAGGGCGACCAGCCCGCCGGCGCCGGCCATCTGGGCCAGCAGGTAGAACAGGCAGACGACGAGGGTGGACAGGGCGGCGGCCATCCGGACCGGCCGTTGCCGCAGCCGGAAGCTCAGGACGTCGGCCATCGTGAACCGGCCGGTGTTGCGCAGCAGCTCGGCCACGAGCAGCAGCGCCACCAGCCAGGCGACGAGGAAGCCGATCGAGTAGAGGAACCCGTCGTACCCGTTGATCGCGATGGCGCCGGCGATCCCCAGGAAGCTCGCCGCCGAGAGGTAGTCGCCGGAGATGGCGATGCCGTTCTGCGGGCCGGTGAACGAGCGACCACCGGCGTAGTAGTCCGCGGCCGTCTTGTTCTTGCGGCTGGCCCAGAAGACGATGCCGAGCGTGAAGGCGACGAAGACCGCGAAGATCGCGATGTTGACGTCCGGGTTGCCGATGTCCGTGCCGGCGGCGGCGAGTGACCTCATCGGGCCACCTCCGCGGCCTCGACGACAGTCGCGCAGCCGGTCGGCCTCGGCGTCCAGCTTGGTGTCCGCCCACCGCGCGTAGGCCATCGTGATCGCGAAGGTCGAGACGAACTGCAGCAGGCCGAAGACCAGGCCGACGTGCACGTTGCCGACGACCGACTTGCTCATGAAGCCATGCGCGTAGGTCGACATCAGCACGTAGAGGAAGTACCAGGCCAGGAACAGCCCGGTCATCGGGAAGACCCAGCGGCGGAAGGTCCGCCGCAGCTGCTCGAACTCCGGCGAGGCCTGGACCTCCATCGAGGTGGTGGTGCGCCCAGGCGCACCGTTCCGGGTCGACGCTGCGCCGAGCTCATGGTCGCCTCCAGCGTCGTCGCTCTGGACTTACCGTCGCTTTACCCCACCAACGTCCGGTCGAGTCGGCAACCGGAGACCTGCCAAGGTGTGCCGGTATGACCAGACCTGAGGGGCGCGCGGCCCGCGCACGCGACGTACGCGATCTTCGGGCTGACCATCGGCCAGCTGCTGCGTCGCGACCTTCGCCACCGGCCTGAGCAGTTCGCCGGCAAGAACTTCGCCTCGCGGCTGATCGCCTACCCGGTGCTGATGCTGGCCGTGCCGCTGTTCTTCGTCGTACGCAACGCGATCCGTCGGCGCGACGGGCGAGCCGCCAAAACCGTTGCCCTGGTTAGCGCGTTCGCGCTGCTCATGCTGCCGTTCCTGGTCGACGTGACCGGCAACAGCGCCGACCTCTACGACACCGTGACCTGGTGGGACGACGCCAACCACTTCGTCAACTGGTTCCTGCTGTCCTGCGGCGTCGGGCTGTTGCTGGCCCTGACCCGGATCTCGCCGCCGTGGGCGCTGGGCTGGCTGGTCGCCGGGCTCGGGGCGCTGTTCGCCGATCGTGTGGGAGCTGGGCGAGTGGTACGCCTTCATCCGCAACGGGACCGAGCTCGACACGGCCTACCAGGACACCCTCGGCGACGAGACCCTGGGCAGCCTGGGCGCGGCCTGCGCGGGCTACCTGGTCGCCCGGTTCGGCGGCGAGCGCGGCGCGTCGCTAGGGTTCGGGGATGGCCTACGGATACCTCGGCACGATGCGGACCCAGCCGGGGATGCGTGACGAGGTCGTGCAGACCCTGGTCGCCGGCGCGGACGCGCTGACCGCGGCTGGGCTGCCGGCTCTACGTCGTGAGTGTCAGCGCCGACGACCCGGACTGCATCTGGGTCAACGAGGTGTGGGAGAGCAAGGAGCAGCACGACGCCTCGCTGCAGCTGCCCGAGGTCCGGGCCGCCATCGCCGAGACGATGCCCAAGCTCACCGGTGAGTTCACCAGCACCGAGCTGCGCGTCGTCGGCGGACTGGGCGTCGACTCCTGAGCCGCGCCCGGGTCGGCCGACCCGCTCGCGGCGCTGGCCGCCCTGCCCGGCGTCGCCGACGCGGTCGACGTCGGCCCGCGAGGCCTGTACGACGCTGCGCTGGCACCCGGCCCTGCGCCGGCGGCACGGCCCAGGCGCGGGCCGAGTCGACGGTGCGTGCGGCCCGGGCCAGTGCGGCCCTCGACGGCGCCGAGCTGCCGCTCGACCAGGTGCGCGCGCTGGTCGGGCCGGTCCGGCGCAGCCGGCCCGGCGCGGTCGAGGGCACCGTCGGTCAGCGCCCTCCGGGTGACCGCGGCGGCGGCCGAGATCGAGCCGGTTCCTGGCGACGGCCCCGGCGCAGGCGTTGGCCCGGCTGCATCTCGGCCGCCGCGCGGTCGACGCTCGCCGCGGCCGCGTCGGAGCGAGCTGCGGTCGACCGCCGGCCGGCCGGGCGCCGCGCCCCGCGACCTGGTCGATCTCGGCGCCGCGCCGTCCGGCGCCGAGCTGGCCGCGTCGGCTCGACGCGCTCAGCCCGGCTCGTCCTCGCGCCGACCGAGGCGCCCGCCCTCGTGCTGGCCGCGGTCGTGCAGGGCGAGCTGCTGGCGCTGCGCCCGTTCACGACCGGCAACGGCCTGGTGGCCCGGGCCATGTTCCGGGCGCTCGTCGTCGGCCGGGGACTGGACCCGACCGGCGTCGCCGTGCCCGAGGTCGGGCTGCTGGCGGGCGGCCCCGCGTCGTACGTCGGGATGGCCGCGGCCTATCGCGAGCGGGACCGCCGCCGGGCTGGCGGCCTGGCTCGCTGCGGTGCGCGGAGGCCGTCGAGGTCGGCGCGCGCGAAGGCGGTCTGGTCGCGGACGCCGTCCAGGCCGGTCGGCTCGGGTCGGTGAGAAGCCTTTCAGTGGCAAGCCTTTTGGACGGCCGCACCCAAGCGGCGCCAGCAGTGACTCGCCCATGCCGAGCTCGGCCGGGCCGCCGTGCTCCGCGGCGGCGGCCGCGCTCGCGCCGACCGGCTCGCACCTGCAGCGTGACGCTCTGCGCGTAGTTGGTCAGCCGTCCCGACGTCGCGGCAGTTGCTCACGGTGAAGGTCAGCAGGACGCTGACGCTGCGGCCGGCGCCCAGCACCCGGACGCCACGCGGTGTCGCGTGCAGCTCGAAGCCGTCGGTCTCGCCGGTCGCGAACCGCACCTCGCGCGGGCTGGTGCGTGGTTGGTCAGGACGAGCACGGCGCCTTCGGCGTGGGAGGTCTGCTGCACATAGATGCCGTCCACGCCGCCATCGGCCGAGCGACGGGCCGGCGGACTCGGCACAGGGCTGCCGAGCACCTCGGCGTACGGCACACCGACCGAGCCGTCGTCGACCGTGTTGACCTGGGCCGTGGTCGACGTCCAGGCTCGGTGCGCCGAGCCGCAGGTCGATCCGCAGCGAGGCGCCGGCGTACGCCGTGGTGCACTGCCCGCCGACGTCGACGATCCGGTGCGCGGTCTCGCCGGGCGCGGCGACCACGGTGTGCGTTGGGCCGCAACGCCGCCGACGCGGCGCCCTTGCTCGTGCGGGAGACGACCGACGCGACCCGCAGCTCGGTGGCGCCGAGGTTCATCACGTTGAGGTCGAGCACGATGTGCGGCTGGCCGGAGACGTCGTCGTTGGTCGAGCCCATGAAGGTCAGCCAGGCCAGGGCCGGCGGATGGGCCTGGGTGAGCGCGGCCTGTCGAGACTCCGCCCGCTCGGCGCCGAGATGCCAGCCGGCGGCGACCGGCCAGCGCGCCACGACGGCCACGCAGGGCGGCGCCCACCCGCCAGGACGGTAGGCCGGAACCGCCTGCACCCGCAACGCGATCGGCTCGCGGCGGCGCGGTCGGCGGTCTGGGTCCCGTGGGTCAGCTCGCCGAGGTCGAAGACGATGACCATCGGCTCGGCGCGCGGTGTCCGGCGGCTGGGCGCCGACCACCTCGCGGGTCATCCGCTGCAGGCCTTCTGGATCGCCGCGCCGCCCGGCACGAGGACGACGTCCGGCAGCGGGTACGTCTGGACAGCTGCCCGTCGCCGGCGCCCTGGAAGCTCCGCGCCGGTGCCGGCCGACCTGGAGGCTGATCGTGCTGGCCCAGTCCTGGAGCCCGACGATGGCGTTGCACTTCAGGACGATGCAGCTGCAGCCGGAACGTCGATCGACTGGCCCGGGCCGCACCAGCTGCGGGCCCTGTGTGCGACTGAGACCAGCTCGAAGGCCGGGCTCTCGTCCGAGCGTGATCTCGGCCTGGCGCAGCGCCGTCGGAGTTGTTGGTCAGCGTCACCGTCGCGCCGCTGGCGCCGGAGGTCTGCGCGATGCCCAGATCCCGTCGACGCCGGAGTCGTGCTGGTCCGAGTCGGGTTGGCGCACAAGCGTTGAGCACCTCGGACATGGACTGCCCGAGGGTGGGCTCCGCGGCGACGGTCAGGACGGTCGCGTGCCGGTCACCGCGCCGGTCGAAGCGGGTGAGCCGGACGGCCAGGGCGGCCGCGGAGTACTCCGTCGTACAGCTGGTGCGCAGGACCAGGGCGGCGATCGTGGTGCCGCCGGTCGGGATCTCGCGTCGGGGAGTACGAGCTCAGGTCGACGTTGACCGGTGCCCCGTCACTGGTCGCCGACATCGACCGGACGATGACCGGGTCGCGGCCGACGTTGAGCAGGTGCAGCTCGACGTCCTCGCGGGGGTCCCGGGCGCTGCTGGCGAGGTCGGGCCCGTTGTCGACGATCCAGCCGACCAGCGGCGGGTTGGCCGAGATCCACGCCTCGGCCTCGGCCCGCGCGCGGTCGCCGCCGACGTGCCAGCCGGCGAAGGCGGCCACGAGGGCGATGGCCAGCCCGACGACGATCGCCCGCCACCACTGGGTCCGATGGGTCCGCCAGGCGGCGAGCCGGACCGTGAGCGGCTCGCGCGGCATCTGCCTCCGGGCGGACGGGCGCCCGGTGCAGCTCGCCCGAGGTCGAAGTCGACGCTCGGCCCGCGTGCCCCGGCCTCGGGGTGGGGCGCCGCCCATCACCTCGCGGGTCATCGACGGACCCCGCCGCAGGCCCGGCCGGCGGCCTGGGCCACCAAGGCCGGCAGATAGGTGTCGCGATACGACTCGTCGCCGATCTGGACCCCTACGCCGGGCAGCGCATCGAAGTTCACCGGCTGTCGGGCTGCACTGGGTCACCTGGGGCGTGACCTTGACGACGAACGTGACGCCCGGGCTGGGCCGTCGGCCGGCAGCCGGGGCGTGCTCAGGTAGCGCACCGGCACGCCGATGTCCGGCGTGACCAGCGTGACCGTCCGCGGCTGCGTCACCGCCGACGACGATCGTCATGACGACCGAGCGTGCCGTCGCTGGTCGAGCTGTAGGCGTTGACCGGTCGCCGTGGTCGGGCGCGTCGTCGATGCAGGCGGTCAGCAGTCCGCCCTGCTCGTTGATCGTCGTCAGGTTGACCGGGACGGCGTGCACCGCGCCGTCGGCCGTCCGGACCCGGGCCGTCATCTCGGGCGTGCCGGAGTCGCCCTGCTGGTCGGCGCGGCAGGGCAGCCGCACGTTGTACGTCGTGTCGATGCTGCCGCCGGCCTCGAGCGGGGTGCTGGTGTCGCTGATGTCGTTGGCGATCTGGACGGTCCCGGCGCTGGTGACGTCCAGGGCCATCAGCTGCACCTGCTCCGGCCCGAGGTTGTGCACCTCGACCCGCGCCGTGACCGTGCCGTCGGCCGGGGCGCCGCTCAGCTCGAAGCTGCGCGAGGCCGGATGGACCTCGTCGACCCGGATGTCGACCGCGACCTGGCCGGCCCGCAGGGCGCCTCGGCCCGGCGCGACGCCCGGAACTCGACGACCGAGGCGGTGAGGGCGACGAGGAGGGCGCAGGACGACGACCGATGCGGATGCGCCGTACGACGCCGGTCCGGGTCACCCCAGAGGCGGCGCAGCGGCGGCGCAGCGGCCGGGCCCGGCGGGGCCGTGCCGGGCGGCTGCGGGTCGATCCGGACCGGGCCGCAGCTCGTCGAGCTCGACCAGGGGCGTCGCGCGCCGGGGAGCGAGTCGACGGCGGGCCCGGGCAGGACGGATCGCGTGCCCCCGCTCGAGTCGAGGATCTCGCTGCCCATGGTGAGTCAACTGTCCCACCCGGATGCGGCTTTCGGCAGGGGATGGATCGCGCGCACAGCGCAGCCCGGCAAGACGACGACGCCCCGCCAGTGACGGGGCGTCGTCATCCCACGGCTCGACGGCTACCAAGCGTCAAATGCGTCGTCGCAGTGGGGCGAGCCCGCCACGACCGGTCCACTCGTGGACTGCCTTTGCGTGGGTACCGACTTGCCGTGTGCTCTTGGTCCGTCCCGAGGTGGCCGACTGTCGCTCGGCCCGATCCGGGTTGCCTCCTGTCTACTCCCGATCGGCGCCTGATGGGAAGGGCCAATTGCGTGATGGGCCAGGCTAATTCGCTGTTCAGTTGCGCTGAGCGCGGTTCAGTTGCACGTCAACGACTGCGCGCGTGGTCACCCGGCTCGCGGCGTACGGCGGCGTGCGGCGTACCAGACCAGCCCGGCCGCCGCGGCGCCCGCACCCGACGGCGGCTGCGGCCATCGCCGGCGCGGCCCGGCCGCAGGTCGCTGAACCGCGATCCGCAAGGACACCGGCTGGTGGAAGTCGAGCACCGGCCAGTCCGCGCTCGACGCGATCCGGCGCAACGCCTTGTCCGGGTTGACGGCACAGGGATGGCCGACGGCCTCGAGCATCGGCAGGTCGGTCACGGAGTCGCTGTAGGCGAACGACCGGGCCAGGTCGTAGCCCTCGGTCGCGGCGAGCCGCTGGATGGCCTCGGCCTTGGCCGGACCGTAGACGTACGAAGCGATTTCGCCGGTGTAGCGGCCGTCCACGATCTCCATCTCGGTCGCCACGACCCGGTCCGCACCGAGCATCTCGCCGATCGGCTCGACGACCTCGGCGCCGGAGGAGCTGACGATCACGACGTCGAGGCCGGCCTCGTGATGCTCCTCGATCAGCTCGGCTGCCTCGTCGTAGACCATCGGGTCGATCAGGTCGTGCAGCGTCTCGGCGACGATGTCCTTGACCTGCTGCACGTCCCAGCCGGTGCACATGGCCGACAGGTAGGCGCGCATCCGCTCCATCTGGTCGTGGTCCGCGCCCCCGGCCAGGAAGACGAACTGGGCGTAGCCACTGCGCAGCACGGCCCGCCGGTTGATCAGCCCACCGCGGTAGAACGGCTTGGCGTAGGCGAGGGTGCTCGACTTGGCGATGATGGTCTTGTCGAGGTCGAAGAACGCCGCTGGACGCGGCGGTTCGCCGCCCGGGCTCGGTTGCCGGCGGGCTGCGGTCCGATCACCCCTTGAGGATAGGCAGGCGCGGATGCGTGCTCGGCGTCACTCGATCGGCTCAGATCCGGTGTCATCCGTCCGGCTCGCAGGCGGGTCAAGGTTTGCCAGGAAGCCCGCTGCGGTAGAGACTTTCAGGTGCCGGCCCTACGGGACCGTGCCCCGCCCCGGCTCCTCCCCCCCGAGCCGGAGCGATAGACGGCCCCCGTTGTCCCCCCGACGGGGGCCGTCGCCGGGTCTCCGATGCCCGTTCTGGGGGCGTTTGTGCTCGCGCCCACAGCCGCATTGTCCACAGGTTGGCTGCGTCGTCCCACTGTCCACAGGCGGCCGGCGCTCCGCCGTCCGGTGTCGGTCCGGACCCGCACGGTGGCCCCAGAGGAGTTCCTCTCGAGTCCCACCGAGTGCCCGGAGTCGCCTGATGTCCGTCCCGTACGCCGCGCCGCCCACACCGTCACCGCTGTCATCGCCAACTCGGCCCACGCTCGTGGTGACCCGCGACCGGGCCCTGGTCGACGTCCTCCATCGGCTGGCCGCAGCCGCGGGCGCCGAGCTGGACGTCCGGGCCGACCTGCCGGGCCGTTCGGTCTGGCTGGCGGCTGGGCTGGTCCTTGTCGGCAGCCGACCTGGCCGCGGACGTGGCGGCGCCTCGTTGCCCCGGCGAGCCGGCGTGGCGATGGTCGGGCTGGCCCCGGCGGGCGTTCTTGCCGAGCGCAGGATGACGACCTGATCTGGCGGCAGGCGGTCGCCGTGGGCGCCGAGCGGGTCGCGGTCCTGCCGGCGAGCCAGGACTGGGTGGTCCAGGCGCTGGCCGAAGCCCTCGACGGGCCACGGCGCTGCGCCGTCGTCGGCGTCGTCGGCGGGTGCGGGTGGCGCCGGTGCCTCGGCCCTGGCGACCGCGGTCGCGGTGGTCGCGGCCGGTCGAGGGCGGCGCACCCTGCTCGCCGACCTCGACCCGCTGGGCGGTGGTGTCGACCTGTTGCTGGGGGCCGAGCAGGTGCCCGGGCTGCGCTGGCCCGACCTGCCCGCGGGCCCGAGGCCGGATCAGCGGCGGGATGCTCCGGGAGGCGCTGCCGCGGGTCGACGGGTTGTCCGTGCTCTCCTGGGACCGCGGCGCGACCGGTCATCGTCCCGCCCGAGGCGGCGGCGGCCGTGGCGGCAGGGTGCGGCCCGCGGGTTCGACCTCGTCGTGGCCGACCTGGCCCGCTGGCCCGACGCTGGCGCCAGCCGGCTGGCTGCGCCGGGTCGACCTGGCGCTGGTGGTGGTCGTGCCGACCGTGCGGGCGCTCGCCGCGGCCACGCCGGGTCGTCGCAGGCCTCGATGGCGCCGTCGACGATGTGCGGGCGGTGGTCCGCGGGCCGGGGGCCGGGCCCGGTCGCTCGGCCGAGGTCGCTGGCCGAGTCACTGGGACGGTCGCTGTTCGCCCGAGCTGCGTGTCGGAGCCCGGTCTGGCGCCGTGCGTTGGAGCGAGGTGAGCCGCCCGGGCTGCGCCCGCGAGGGCCGTTGGCTCGCTGTGCCGCGCGCATCCTGGACAGCCACGGCCGGCCTGGAGCTGGCCGCGTGACCCGTGGCGGGCCGCCCGATCCGGAGCTCCTCGGCCGGGTCGCGGGCCGCTCTGACCGGCGACGCGGCGCTCCCTTCGCCCGGCCGGGTCGCGGCGGCCGTGCGCGAGACCGGACTGGTCCTCGGCGACGAGGGCCTGCTCGACGTCGTCGACGCCGTGCGGGCCGAGCTGTCCGGGGCCGGGCCCGCTCACGGCCCTGCTGGCCGACCCGGACGTGACCGACGTCCTGGTCAACGGTTCGACGCGGGGTGTGGGTCGACCGCGGCGAAGGGCTGGTGCGGGCTGCCGGTCCGAGCTGGGCGACGACGACGACGTACGACGGCTGGCCGTGCGGTTGGCGGCCGCTCGCCGGGCGCCGGCTGGACGACGCCGCCCCCTGGGTCGACGCCCGGCTGCCCGACGGCACCCGGCTGCACGCGGTGCTGCCTCCGGTCGTCCAGGGTGGCCCGCACCTGAGCCTGCGGATCCCGCGCCGGTCCGCGCTCTCGTTCGACGACCTGGTGGCGGCGGGCACGGTGCCGGGCCCATGCGGCCCCGGTCCTGCGCGCGATGGTGGCCCGGCGCGCGGCGTACCTCGTGACGGGCGGCACCGGCGCCGGCAAGACGACCCTGCTCGCGGCCCTGCTCGGCCTGGTGCCCGCCGTGGAGCGCCTGGTCGTGGTCGAGGACTCGGCCGAGCTGCACGTCGCGCATCCGCACGTCGTCCGGCTCGAGGGGCGACCGGCCAACGTCGAAGGCGCCGGCGAGGTCGCCATGACCGACCTGGTCCGCCAGGCCCTGCGGATGCGGCCGGACCGTCTGGTCGTCGGCGAGGTCCGCGGCGCCGAGGTGCGCGAGCTGCTGGCGGCGCTGAACACCGGGCACGAGGGTGGCTGCGGCACCGTGCACGCCAACGCGTCGGCCGATCTGCCGGCGCGGCTCGAGGCCTTGGGCGCGCTGGCCGGGCTGGACCGTGCGGCGGTGCAGGCTCAGGCCGGCTCGGCTCTCGACCTGGTCGTGCACATGCGTCGCCGCGGTCCGCTGCGCTGCGTGTCCGAGGTGGCGGTGCTGCTGTCCGGGGGTCCGGGCCTGGGGCTGCATGGTCGTGCCGGCCCTGGTCGGCAGACCGCTGCGGGCCGCCTTGGCCAGGGGTAGCCGGTGGCCTGCGCTCGTTGAGCTGCTCGGACTGGATGATGCCGATTCCGTTGCCGGACAGTCGGTTTCGCCCTCCGAGGGACGGGGCTTCGGACGCGTGAGCGGGCGTTCCTCGCCGGGCTGCTGGCCGCGCGCGGTCCTGGTCTGGCCGCGCCGCCCGGACGCGGTCACGGCGGTTGCTCGGTCTGGCGACGACGGTGCGGCTCCGGCGGCCAGAGTCCGCGGTGCGGCGGCTCGCTGGTCAATGGCCCGTAGCCGGGTTCGGGCGCTGGGCCGGGCGGCGGACCGACCGCGCGGCGCTGGACCGCGAGCTGCTGCCGCTGCTCGAGGGGCTGGCCGCAACGTTGCGCGCCGGGCTGACCCCGGCCCGGGCGTTCGCCCATCTGGCGACCTCGGGTCCTGGAGCTGTCCGCGAGGGGTCGACGGGGCCGCGCGATCCGACGAGCGCGGTGGTCGACCGAGCTGGTCGCAGTGACCCGCTCGCCGCACTGCGCGGACTGCTGGCGGCTGAGGCCGCGCGCGGAGCGCGGCTGGAGCCGGCCTGGCGGGCGGCGGCCGAGCGGTCTGGCAGCCCGGCGTTGCAGGCCGTCGCCGAAGGCTGGGGTCTGTCCGAGCGACATGGCGCGCCGGTCGTCGATGTGCTCGACGCGCTGGTCGGGGCGCTGCGGGACCGGATGCGGACCGAGGCCGCGGTCGAGACGGCGTTGGCGGCACCGCGGGCCACGGCTCGGCTGCTGGCGGTGCTGCCGGTGGGGGTGTCGGGCTCGGGTGAGCTGGTCGGGGTGCATCCGCTGGCGGTGCTGGTCGGCACCGGGGCCGGGCCGAGTGGCCGGGGTGCTCGGCCTGGTCGCGACCCTGGGCGGCCGGCTCTGGATGCGCCGACTGGTGGCCTCGGTCGGCAGCTCGTGACCGAGCTGCTCGTCGTACTGGCCGCTGCGCTGGTCGGCGCTGCGTGGTTGGTCTGGCCCAGGCCGCCCGTCGCCGCGAGAGCGGGCGATGGCCGTCTTGGTCGCTCCCGGCCGGCAGTCCGCGGATTCGGGCCCCGATCCGCCCACCGGGGTGGGTCACGTGGGGCCCGAACTCGGGCCGCTGGCACCGGATCTCGTCATGGAGCTGGTCGCGTGCGGCCTCCGGTCGGGGCTGTCCGTTGCCGACGCGCTGGCCGCCTCGGTCGGGGCGTCGCCCCCGGCGTACCTGGTCGAGGTCCTGGGACGGTTGCGGCTCGGGGTCGACGCCCAGCGGGCCTGGGATCGGCCGCCACCGGAGTTCGCCGGGTCTGGCCCGCGCCCTGGTCCTGGCCGAGTGTCGGGTGCACCAGCCGCATCGGTCGTGAGCCGCGCCGCTGCGGATCACCGTGCGGCCCGGCGGGAACGGGCCGAGCTGGCGGCGGCGCGGTTGGGGGTGCGGCTGGTGCTGCCGCTCGGGCTCGGCGGTGCTGCCGGGCTTCGTGCTCCTGGCGGTCGTCCCGATCGTCCTGGGTCTGGCCGAGTCGGTCCTTCGCTCCGGCGGCTGAGGTTATGGAGAGGAGGCGCCTTACTAAACGTTAATGGCTGATCGTTTGTTAGTCTGGAGTCGTGAGCAACGAACAGCGCCCAGTCGAGCCGAGCCTGGCGCTGTCCGCTCTGCCGACCCAGGCCGGCAATCGCCCCTGGGCCGTCGGGCAGGAAGAGGTCCCCTGGGAGGTCGAGCCTGTCGTTGCGATGTCTCGGCGGCGGTTCCGGGCCACTCGAGGCCCCTACCTCGCCTCCGTGCCACCGAACATCGCCGACTTGCCGGTTGACCTCGATGCCGAGGTCTCAGCCGAAGCGACGGAGGCCGCTGTCGAGGTCGCCCGCTTCGACGCCGAGCTGACCCAACGACTGCAGGCGATCGGCGACAGTGAGTTGTCCCCACTCCCCGCCGTCCTCCTGCGAACCGAGTCGGCGGCGTCGTCCCAGATCGAGCAGATCACTGCGGGGGCGCGGGCCTTGGCCCTGGCCAGTCTGGGCGAGCGCACCGGCCCGAACGCCGGCTTGGTGGCCAGCAACGCGGCCGCGATGCAGACCGCGGTGGCCCTCTCGGACGAAATGACTGCCCAGGCGATCATCGACGTGCATGCAGCACTCCTGGAGCGGACCGACCCTGACCACGTCGGACGGTTCCGGCGGGAAGCCGTCTGGATCGGCGGAAGCGGTTCGACGCCACACGCGGCGGCATTCGTCGCCCCACGGTTCGAGCGAGTTCCCGATCTGATCGACGACCTCATCGCCTTCAGCCGACGAACTGACGTCGCCCCCTTCACCCAAGCCGCCGTAGCTCACGCCCAGTTCGAGACCATCCACCCGTTCCCGGACGGCAACGGCCGGACCGGCCGGGCGCTCGTGCACGCGCTGCTCCGCAACGCGGGCATCACCCGGCGCCTCACCGTCCCCGTCTCCTCGGGCCTCCTGGCGAACATCGACGACTACTACTCCGCGCTCACCGCCTACCGAGGCGGCGACGTCAACCCGATCGTCCGGGAGTTCTCGGTGGCCGCCTTCCGCTCGTGTGCCAACGGGCGAGACCTCGTCGAGGCCCTGACCGCCACCCACACGTCGTGGCTGGGCCGGGTCAGGGCCCGCCGCGACGCCGTCGTCTGGCGTGCGCTGCCGGTTGTGATCGCCCAACCCGCGGTCACGGTGCAGTACATCGCCGACCGAACCAACGTGAGCATCCCTGCTGCGCAGCGAGCGGTCGACCAGATGGTCCAAGCCGAGGTCCTGACCCCGGTTGGGGATCAGAGACGATCACGCGTCTGGACCGCCAACGAAATCCTGCAGAGCTTGGATGACTTCGCGGCACGAGCCGGGCGGCGGCAGTACCCGGGCCTATGAGTTCTGTCTGACCTCTGCGCGGCCTTTGGAAAACATTGCCGGCCAACGGTTTTGAGCCGAGCGCGCCGACCGAAGCCGACTCCTTGTCCACAGAGCCGGGTCCGAGTCACACCATCCACAGGGGCGGCGTCCGGAGCCCTCGAGTGTCCGTCCGTCGCGCGAGGTTGAGCGGACACCAGAAGCCGAGCCGTCACCCCGGAGGTCACATGTCCAGCCGTTCGCGACCGCGCCCATCGCACTGCCCACGTCGGTCCCGCCGGGCCGCCCGACCGCACGGCCGTGAAGCCGGCATGGCAACGGCGGAGTACGCCATCGCGACGCTCGCGGCCTGCGGCTTCGCGGCGTCTGCTCGTGACCATCCTGCGCAGCGGCGAGGTGCAGGGCCTGTTGCTCGGGATCATCCGGCACGCGCTGGCGCTGGGCGGATGAGCTGCCGGATGAGCCGCGACACGGGCACGGTCACGGCCGAGCTGGCGGTTGCCCTGCCCGGCGTCGTCCTGCTCTGCGCCGCCCTGCTCATGACCGGCCAAGCCGTCATCGGCGAGGTGCGCTGCACCGACGCCGCGCGGGCCGGCGCCCGGCTGGCCGCCCGAGGGGAGCCCCCCGCTGCGGTCGCGGCCGAGGCGACCCGGCGGGCGCCGCCTGGGGCGTCGGTCGGGTGTCCCGCTCGGCCGGGCGAGGTCAGCGTCGTCGGTCCGGGCGCCGTTGGGTGGCCTCGGCGCCGGACTGGGCCGGCCTGGTCGCTGAGCGGCTCGGCGACCGCGTCGGTCGAGGACAGCCCGTGAGGTGCCCGCGGCCGCGTGGCCGACCGGGCGCCGTGACCGGTCGGCGAGCGCCGCACGAGAGCGGCTGCCGGCACCGTCCTGGCGCTCGGCGTTGGTCGCGGTCCTGGCCAGCCTGGTGCTGGTCTGCGTGGCGCTCGGCGCCGCTGTCGTGGCTCGGCATCGGGCCGCCGCGGCGGCCGACCTGGCGGCGCTGGCGGCAGCCGACCGGTCCCTCGGGCGCGGGCCGGGTGCCCCCTGCGCAGCCGCCGCACGGTGCGCCCGAGCCAACGATGCCGCAGCTCACCGGCTGCCGCGTCGACGGCGACGGCTCGGTCACGGTCACCGTGCAGGTCCGGCTCCCGGCGCCGTGGGCCCGGCTCGGCGTCGCGCAGGCAGCGGCGCGGGCCGGGCGACCGCCGATCGCGTGGGCCGGCCCGATGCCGGTGCGGCGCGAGCCTGGTCTCAGCCGATGGTGATGGCGTCGAGCAGGCGCTTGATGAAGTCCGACGCCAGCACCGGCGGGTAGTCGTTCGGCCTGCCGATCGGCGGCTGCAGCGACTCGACCCGCGCGTCCCAGTCGGCCTCGTAGAAGTAGACGAGCGAGATCAGGTCCTCGTCCGGCGCCTCGGCCTGCGGCGGCAGGACGCGGTGCCGGTTGGACTTCCAGCGGTCACCGCTCCAGCGCGCGAGCAGGTCACCGGTGTTGATGGTGAAGGCGTCCGGGTCGTACGGCGCGTCCTCCCAGTCGTCGTCCGGCGACCAGACCTGCAGCCCGCCCTTGGCCGGCTCGCGGTCCAGGATCGTGAAGGTGCCGAAGTCCGTGTGCGGCCCGATCCGGAACTGGCCCGGCTCCGGCTCGCCGGCGATCGCGACCGGCGGGTACCAGTTGATGTTCATCGTGTGCGTCGAGTGCGAGGTCTTGTCGGTGAAGAAGCCCGGCGCCTGGTCGCAGGGCCGCCGCCGCGATGGTCAGCAGGGTCTCGGCCAGCTCGCGCATCTGGGCCAGATAGCCCGACGCCGGCCTTCTCCAGCTCCGGGCACCTCGGCCGGCCAGACGTTGTCCGGGAACCAGAAGTCGTCGATCTCGGCGTTGCCGGTCTTGCTGTCGGCGCCGACGGCGAACGACTCCTTCATGTCCGGCGGCGTCTCGGTGCCCTCGGCGTACCCGTTGGCCTCGACGCCGGGCGGCAGCCAGCCGCGGCCGCCGACGGTCACGGCGTACGCGCGCTTGACCTCGCCGCGGCAGCGCGAAGAACTCGCGGGCCGCCGACCGGACCGCGGCCCGGTCCTCGCGGCTGACTCCGTGCCCGGTCACCAGGAAGAAGCCGACCGACTGCAGCGCCGAGTCCATCTGCGCGGCCACCGCCCGCCGCCCCTCGTCGGTGCCCTCGAACCACGGCGTCAGGTCGATCGTCGGAACGCTGCCCATGGCCGGACCCTACTTGCCGCGGGCCTAGCGTCGGGCTACGGCGGCGAACTGTCTGCGCCTAGGCTCGGTCCATGGTCACGCTGGTCGGCGAGGGGCTCGTGGTGCTCACGACGGCGCGGCTGACCCTGCGCACCTTCCGGGCCGACGACCTGCCCCTGTACGCCGCAGCTGAACGCCGACCCGGAGGTGACGGAGCACCTCGGCGGCCCGATCGACGCCCAGACGTCGGACGAGATCGCCGAGTGGGCCAACCAGCACTACGCCGCCGACCGGCTCGGGCTGCTGGCCGTCGAGCGCCGCGACGACGGCCGGTTCGTCGGGATGTGCGGTGTGCACGAGCAGGACTGGTATCCCGACGACGTCGAGATCGGCTGGCGGTTGGCCCGGCCGCCTGGGGTTTCGGCTATGTGACCGAGGCGGCCCAGGCCTGGCTGGGCTACGCGTTCGATGACATCGGCCGGACTCGGGTCCTCTCGATCACCGAGCCGACAACGTCCGCAGCATCGCCGTCATGCACCGCCTGGGGCTGAAGTTCGACCACGCGGCCGACCTGCCGGACGAGGAGACCGGCGAGCTGTTCCCGGCCGTGATCCACGCGGTCACCGCACAGGACTGGCGCGACGGCGCCTCAAGCCCAGGCCCGGCGTGCGACTGTCAGACCCGCTCTTCGCCCGGGATGTAGCGCCGCTCGGCCTCCGGGTCGATGTCCGCGGCGCCGCGACCGTCCCGGACGTCGACCGGCTCCTCGCGATGGGCCGCCCGGTTCTCGGCCGCCGCGGCCTCCTCGGCCCGCAGCTGCTTGAGCTCGCGGCGCTGGCGGCGCCGGCGCCGAGCCGCCCGGCGGAAGGCGCTCAGCGAGATCAGCAGCAGGAGCATCGCCACGGCCCCGGCGCAGAGACCCAGAGCACGCTGACGGTGGCGTTGACCCCGAGGCTGTCCAGGTGGACGTCGACGTTGCGCCCGGCGTCCACGGCGGCGGCCACGCCGAGGGCGGCCAGGACGAGGAAGACGACGCCGATGACGATCACGGTGAACCTCCGGGGTAGCAGTGCACGCACGACGCTAGCGGGTGCGGGCCTTCCGGCGCGCCGACCATTGGCGCAGATCGGCGCCAACCCGGTCATCCGGCGTGCCGGAGCACGAGATCCAGCAGCCGGACCGCCCCGGCCTTGTCCAGCGGCTCGTTGCCGTTGCCGCACTTGGGCGACTGCACGCAGGACGGGCAGCCCGCGCTCGCACTCGCAGGCCGCGCACGGCGTCCCGGGTCGCCGCCAGCCACTCCGCGCAGCGCGGCGTACCCGCGCTCGGCGAAGCCGGCCCCGCCCGGGTGCCCGTCGTGGACCACGATCGTCGGGCAGCCCGGTGTCCGGGTGCAGGGCGGTCGAGACGCCGCCGATGTCCCAGCGGTCGCAGGTCGCCACCAGCGGCATCATCCCGATCGCCGCGTGCTCGGCGGCGTGCGGCGGCCCCGGGCACGTCGGCCGCGCGCGATCCCGGCCGCGGCCAGCAGCGCCGGCGGCATCGTCCACCAGACCGCCCTGGTCCGCAGGGTGCGCGGCGGCAGGTCGAGCGGCTCCTCGCCGAGCACCTCGCCGGACGGCAGCCGGCGCAGGAAGCCCGACCACCTGCGCCGTGACGTCGACCGTCCCGAACGACGTACCGACCGCGCCCCAGGCGCTGCGACCGGACCGTCTCGACCAGGTCGACCGTCGACAGCTCGCGCGCGTAGGTCGACCACTCCGGCGTCGGCCCGCTCGACCAGCGCCAGCGCGCTCCTCGAGGTCGAGCTCGCGGACCAGGTAGCGTCTGCCCCTGGTGCACGTAGACCGCGCCCCGGTGCACCGTCCGGTGCGCCGCGCCGCGGTCCACGGTGCCGATCACCCGCCCGGTCGCCTCCTCGACCACGCGGTACGCCGCACCGCCGGTCCCGCGCAGGTCGACCTGGTCGCTGGCCCGCTCCTCCCGGGTCCAGAACCACCCCGTCGGCCGGCGCCGCAGCACGCCCCGCGTCGACCAGCACGTCCAGCAGCCGCCGGCCGTCGTCGGCCCGAACAGCGCCAGCTCGTCGGCCCGGCATCGGCAGCTCGGCGGCGGCCGCCGCGAGGTGCGGGGCCAGCACGTAGGGGTTGTCCGGGTCGAGCACGCTGGCCTCGACCGGCCGCCCGAACAGCGCCTCCGGGTGGTGCATCAGATAGGTGTCCAGCGGGTCGTCCGCCGCCGACCAGCACGGCCGCGCGACTCCTGCCCGGCCCGCCCGGCCCGCCCGACCTGCTGCCACAGCGAGGCCCGGCGTGCCCGGCCAGCCGGCGAGCAGCACGGCGTCCAGCCCGGACGACGTCGACGCCCGAGCTCGAGGGCGTTGGTCGTGGCCAGGCCGAGCAGCTCGCCCGAGCGCAGCGCCTGCTCCAGCTCGCGCCGGTCCTCGGGCAGGTAGCCGCCGCGGTAGGCCGCCACCCGCCGGACCAGGTCCGGGTCGACCTCGGCCAGCCCGCGCCGGGCGCCGGCCGCCATCGCCTCGACCCCGCGCCGGGACCGCCCGAACGCCAACGTCCGCACGCCGCTCGGCGACCAGGTCGGCCAGCAGCTCGCCGGCCTCGGTGCTGGCGCTGCGGCGGACCGGCGCTCCGTGCTCGCCCAGCCCGGGCAGCAGCGGCGGCTCCCACAGCGCGACGCCGAGCGCGCCCGCGCGGCGACGCGTCGTCGGTGACCGGCCTCGACCGTCAGCCCGGTCAGCCGCCGGGCGTGCCCGGCCGGCTCGGCCACCGTCGCCGAGGCGAGCACGAACGTCGGCTCGGCGCCGTACCGCGCCGCCACCCGCCGCAGCCGCCGCAGCACCATCGCCACGTGCGACCCGAAGACCCCGCGGTAGCCGTGGCACTCGTCGACCACCACGAACTGCAGCGCCGCGCAGGAACGGCGCCCACCGGGCGTGCCCGGGCAGCAGCGAGTGGTGCAGCAGGTCCGGGTTGGTCAGCACGTACGACGCGTGGTCGCGCACCCAGCGCCGCTCCTCCGTGCGGGGTGTCCCCGTCGTACGTCGCGGCCCGCAGCCCGGGCACCGTCGCCGCCGAAGAGCGCCTCGAGCGAGGCCAGCTGGTCGGCGGCCAGCGCCTTGGTCGGGGACAGGTAGAGCACCGTCGCCCCGCGCCCGGACGCCGCCGGTCCGGCCGCGATCCGCGACAGCGCGGGCACCGAGGTAGGCCAGCGACTTGCCCGAGGCCGTGCCCGGTCGAGACACGACGACGTGCCGCCCGGCCCAGGCCGCTCGGCCGCCTCGACCTGGTGCGCCCAGAGCCGGTCGACTCCCGCGGCCGGGCACGCCCGGCGTACGGCGGGGTCGGTCCAGGCCGGCCAGGCGGCGGTCCGGCCCGGCCGGGCCGCCTGGTGCTCCACGTGGGTGATCCGGTCCCTGCGCCCGAGCGCCAGCCCGCGCAGCGCGCCAGGCAGGGCCCGCCTTGCTCATCGGGGCCGCGATCCCATGCGGCGATGCTCTCGCGCGGTAGCGACAAGTGCCCGCGGCGAGGGAGACTGCCGAGCGTGGAGCTCAAGATCGGGACCCGTGAGGACGGCGGGCGGACGGTCGTCGACGTCGCGGGCGAGGTCGACGTCTACACGGCGCCGACCCTGCGCGACCACCTCAGCCAGCTCGTGGCCGACGGCCAGTACCACCTGGTGCTCGACCTCGAGGAGGTCGCGTTCCTCGACTCCACCGGCCTGGGCGTCCTCGTCGGCGGCCTGAAACGGGTCCGGGCCCACGAGGGCTCGCTGTCCCTGGTCTGCACCCAGGAGCGGATCCTGAAGGTGTTTCGCATCACAGGGCTGACCAAGGTGTTCGCCATCCACGCATCTGTGCCGGAAGCACTGGCCGCGAGCGGTTGAGCCGGTCTGAGCCTTGGTAGGCTCCCCGCGCGGTCCGTCACGCGTTCAGCAGTGGTGTGCGCGCCCCATCGGTGCGCCGTCGGACGGATCGCTCACCCGCTCGTCGAGGAGGACGAATGCCAGGGCTGTCCCCCGCCGTCAACCTGTACGCCGCTGATACCGGCGTCAAGCTGACCGGCTCCAACCTCGATCTGGGTCGTGATCGTCGCGGTCATCGCGGTCGTCGGCGCTCGGCGTCGGCTACTACTTCCGCAGCCAGGTGCTCGCCGCCGGCGAGGGCACCGAGAAGATGAAGGAGATCGCGGCTGCGGTCCAGGAGGGCGCCAGCGCCTACCTGAGCCGGCAGTTCCGCACCCTCAGCGTCTTCGTCGGTGCTGGTCTTCCTGCTGCTGCTGGCCCTGCCGGCCGACACACGGCGGCGTCCGGATCGGCCGCTCGATCTTCTTCCTCGTCGGTGCGGCGTTCTCGGCGCGCCATCGGCTACTCTCGGCATGTCCCTGGCGGTCAAGGCCAACGTCCGCGTCGCCGCGGCCGCCCGCGAGCCCAACGGCCGCGACGCCGGCATGCAGGTGGCGTTCCGCACCGGCGGCACGGTCGGCATGTCCACCGTCGGCCTCGGCCTGCTCGGCGCCTCCGTCGTCGTACTCCTCTACAAGGGCGACGCGCCCAAGGTGCTCGAGGGCTTCGGCTTCGGCGCCGCGCTGCTCGCGATGTTCATGCGCGTCGGCGGCGGCATCTTCACCAAGGCCGCTGACGTCGGCGCCGACCTGGTCGGCAAGGTCGAGCAGGGCATCCCCGAGGACGACCCGCGCAACGCGGCGACCATCGCCGACAACGTGGGCGACAACGTCGGCGACTGCGCCGGCATGGCGGCCGACCTGTTCGAGTCGTACGCCGTGACCCTGGTCGCCGCGCTGATCCTCGGCAAGGCGGCCTTCGGCAACTACGGCCTGGTCTTCCCGCTGATCGTGCCGGCCATCGGCGCGCTCACCGCGGTCGCTCGGCGTCTACATCGTCCGGCCGCGCGAGGGCGAGAGCGGCCTCAAGGCGATCAACCGCGGCTTCTACATCTCGGCGGCCATCTCGTTCGTGCTCTGCGCGATCGCGGCGTTCGTCTACCTGCCGAGCAAGGTCAGCGACCTGACCAACTCCACGCTGGTCGGCCGACTCGACGCGTCGCGAACAAGGACCCGCGGGTCCTCGCCACGGTCGCCGTGCTGCTCGGGCATCGTGCTGGCCTCGATCATCCTGTGGCTGACCGGTCACTTCACCGGCACCGACAAGAAGCCGACCCAGGACGTCGCCAAGACCTCGCTGACCGGCGCGGCCACCGTCGTCCTGTCCGGCATCGGCGTCGGCCTCGAGTCGGCCGTCTACACCGCGGTGATCATCGCGGCGGCGGTCTACGGCGCGTTCCTGCTCGGCGGCAGCACGGTCACGCTGTCGCTGTTCCTGATCGCGCTCGCCGGCTGCGGCCTGCTGACCACGGTCGGCGTCATCGTCGCGATGGACACCTTCGGCCCGGTCAGCGACAACGCCCAGGGCATCGCGGAGATGTCCGGCGACGTCGACGAGGAGGGCGCGAAGATCCTCACCGAGCTCGACGCGGTGGGCAACACCACCAAGGCCATCACCAAGGGCATCGCGATCGCGACGGCGGTGCTGGCGGCGACGGCGCTGTTCGGCTCCTACCAGGACGCGGTCAGCGAGGCGCTGACCGAAGGTGCCGGAGTCAGTTCCGCACCGGCGTACCAGCCTGGTGTCGTGGCCCGGTTCGACTACCAGATCATCACGCCGAGCGTGCTGGTCGGCCTGCTCGCTCGGCGCGGCCGTCGTGTTCCTGTTCTCCGGCCTGGCCATCAACGCGGTCACCCGGGCGGCCGGCGCCATCGTCTTCGAGGTGCGGCGCCAGTTCCGCGACATCCCGGGATCATGGAGGGCACCGAGCGCCCGGAGTACGGCAAGGTCGTCGACATCTGCACGCGTGACTCGCTGCGCGAGCTGGCGACTCCGGGCCTGCTGGCCGCGCTCGCTCCGGTCGCCGTCGGCTTCGGTCTCGGCATCGGCCCGCTGGCCGGCTACCTCGCCGGCGCGATCGGCACCGGCACCCTGATGGCCGTCTTCCTGGCCAACTCCGGTGGCGCGTGGGACAACGCCAAGAAGATCGTCGAGGACGGCAACCACGGCGGCAAGGGCTCCGCGGCCCACGAGGCCACCGTCATCGGTGACACCGTCGGCGACCCGTTCAAGGACACCGCCGGCCCGGCGATCAACCCGCTGATCAAGGTCATGAACCTGGTCTCGGTGCTGATCGCCCCGGCCATCGTGTCCCTGACCGTCGGCGAGCACGCCAACTCGGCGATCCGCTACGGCATCGCCGCTCGTCGCGGTCGATCATCATCGTCGCGGCGGTCGCCGTCTCCAAGTCGCGGTCGATCTCGTTCGGCGACGACGACGGCCCAGCACTCCGGCGACGGCCTCGAGAGTCAGCCAACGCCTGACATCGAGCTGCACCGCGTGGCCAGGTCCCTTGCCGGGGACCTGGCCACGCGCGGTTTCCGGGTCGGCCCGGTCGGCGAGCTGCTCGGCCCGGTCGCCCTCGGCGGCGCTGGGCCGCGACGAGGTGCTGCCGGCCGACCTGGTCACGCGCGACCGCTGGTCGACGAGCCGCTCGCCGTCCTGACCCGGCTCTGGCTGCTCGGTCTCCCGGTCGCCCGGTCGGCCCTCGACCGCGCCCTCCCCACCGCCGGTACGGCGGGGGCCGAGGCCCTCGGCCTGGTCGAGGCGTCGGGGGAGGCCGGCGACGACGAGGTGCGGCCGCTGCTCGAGCTCAGCCCGTACGCCGCGGACGACGCCGAGTGGTGGCTCGCCTCGGACCTCACCCACACCGGCCGGCCGCTGCGCCGCGACCACGTGCTCGGGCGTCGGCGGCGCGTCGACGACCCTGGCCCGGTGGACGCCCCGCGACCCGGTCGGCACGGCCCTCGACATCGGCACCGGCTGCGGGGTCCAGGCCTTCCACCTGGCCACCCACGCCGGGTCGGTCACCGCGACGGACACGTCCCGGCGCTGCCTGCGGGTCACCCGGCTCAACGCCCGGCTCAACGCGGCGGCCGAGGGCGGGCCGTTCGCCGGCCGCAGCCTCGACCTGCGCGGCGGCAGCCTGCTCGCGCCGGTCGGCGGGCAGCGGTTCGACCTCGTCGTCTCCAACCCGCCGTACGTCATCACGCCCCGCGGGGTCGGCGGTCGGGCCGGCGCCTACACCTACCGCGACGGCGGGCTGGTCGGCGACGACATCGTCCGCCGGCTGGTCGACCGGGGTCGGTGCGGTGCTGGCCGAGGGCGGCACGGCCCAGCTGCTCGGCAACTGGGAGCACCGCCGGGGCGAGGCCTGGGCCGAGCGGGTCGGGGACTGGCTGGCGGCGAGCGGGCTGCACGGCTGGGTCGTCCAGCGCGAGGTGCAGGACCCGGCGGAGTACGCCGAGACCTGGGCCCGCGACGGCGGGCACGTCGCCGGGGTCGGCCGAGCACGACGCGATGTACGCCGCGTGGCTGGCCGACTTCGCCGCCCGGGGGTCGAGGCGGTCGGCTTCGGGGTGATCACGCTGCGCCGGCCGCTCGCTCGGCCGACGGTCGGCCGGCGGCTGATCGCGCGGGTCGAGGAGCACGCCGGGCCGACCGCCGACGCGATGGGGCCGACGGTCGCGGCGGTGCTGGCGGCCGAGGAGTGGCTGCTCGGGCGCGACCGACGCCGACGCTGGCGACGACCCGGTTGGTCGTGGCCGAGGACGTGACGGAGGAGCGGTTCGGGCGGCCCGGCGCGGACGACCCGGAGGTGATCCGGCTGAGCCAGGGCGGCGGGCTGCGCCGGTCGGTCCGGGTCGACACGGCGCTGGCGGCGGTGGTGGGTGCCTGCGACGGGGAGCTGCCGCTGGGCGCGCTGGTCCGGCGCCGTGGCCGACCTGCTGGACGAGGCCGGACGCCGCTGGCCGGCGCGGGTGCTGCCGGCCGTGCGCCGCCTGGTCGCCGACGGCCTGCTCCGCCAGGCCCCCGCGGCGGCTGAGGACGGCTCAGGTCCGGGTCAGGCGCGCTGGGCCAGGAGGTAGCAGCGGCGGGTCGGCGGCCTCGACCTCCTCGATCCGGCACCCGGATCGTGGTCGCCTTCACCGTGAAGCCGGCCGCCGTCGAGCGCGCCGCAGCCTCCTCGTCCGGGTCGAGGTAGTAGAAGGTCAGGTCGACGTCGTGGTCGAACCAGCTGGTCAGCCGCAGCTCGCCACCCATCGGCGCCGTCCGTCGTCTGTCGACGTGGAAGGCCAGCAGCAGCCAGCCCCCGGGCCGCAGCACCCGGGCGAACTCGGCGATAGGCCGGCCCGCCGCTGCGCGGGTCCGAGGTTGACCACGCTGTACAACGCCACGATCGCCGGCCCAGGCGCCGTCGGCCACCGGCAGGTCGGTCATCGACGCCACCTCGAACCGGGCGCCGCGGGGCGTTGACCCGGCGCCCGCTCGACCATCGCCGGTGACAGGTCCAGGCCCACGACGGCGTCGTGCCGCGCCGGCCAGGAAGCGGGTGATCTGCCCAGAGCCGCAGCCGACGTCGGCGACGACGCCCGGCCCGCGCTCAGCTCGACCAGCGCGGTCAGCAGGGCCCGGTCGAGCACCTTGCGGCGCAGCTCGCGGCGAACCGCGCGTCGTACTCCGCGGCCACCGCGTCGTACGACGCCCGGACCGGCCGGGATCCGAGTCGGGATGGTCGGCATGGTCCATCCGGGTGACTCCTCGGCGTCGTGTGGTGCGGGCTCGGCGCGAGGCTCGCAAGTGTGGCGTTCGCCACGCTGGGTCACCTCCGATAGCCTCCGCGCGGCGGTGGGGGGTTACCGTCATGGTCGCGGACCCGGCACGCAGCCAGACGGGACCAGAGAAGTCACGGAAGGGCAGGCACGTGGCAGGCAAGGACAGCGCGCGACGGCTCGTCATCGTCGAGTCGCCCGCGAAGGCCCGGACGATCGCCGGCTACCTCGGCGACGGCTACGACGTCGAGGCGAGCGTCGGGCACATCCGGGACCTGCCCAACCCCAGCGAGCTGCCCGGCGGACATGAAGAAGGGGCCCTACGGCAAGTTCGCGGTCGACGTCGACAACGGCTTCGACCCCTACTACGTGGTCGACCCGGACAAGCGCAAGAAGGTCGCCGACCTCAAGCGGCTGCTCAAGGACGCGGACGAGCTCTACCTGGCCACGGACGAGGACCGCGAGGGCGAGGCCATCGCCTGGCACCTGCGCGAGGTGCTCAAGCCGACCGTGCCGGTACGCCGGATGGTCTTCCACGAGATCACCCCCGAGGCGATCCGGGCGGCCGTCGACCAGACCCGCGACATCGACAGCGCGATGGTCGACGCCCAGGAGACCCGGCGGATCCTGGACCGGCTCTACGGCTACGAGGTCAGCCCGGTGCTGTGGCGCAAGGTCCGCCAGGGCCTGTCCGCCGGCCGGGTGCAGTCGGTCGCGACCCGGCTGGTCGTCGAGCGCGAGCGGGAGCGGATGGCGTTCCGCGCCGCGTCGTACTGGGACGTCGTCGCCGAGGTCTCGCCCGAGGGCGACGCGAGCTCGAGCTTCAGCGCCCGGCTGGTGCAGGTCGACGGCCAGCGGGTCGCCACCGGCCGGGACTTCACCGACCTGGCCGAGCTGCAGGTCGGCCGACGTCGCCCACCTCGACCAGGCGCGCGGCCACGGCGATCGCCGGCCGGCATCGACGAGCGCCGCCGTCGCGGTGCGCTCGGTGCAGGAGAAGCCCTACACCCGCCGCCCGGCCGCGCCGTTCACGACCTCGACCCTGCAGCAGGAGGCCAGCC
This sequence comes from uncultured Actinomycetota bacterium, assembly GCA_963794535.1. Taxonomy (GTDB): domain Bacteria; phylum Actinomycetota; class Actinomycetes; order Actinomycetales; family CAVURS01; genus CAVURS01. The sequence goes on along the minus strand of CAWCEI010000008.1, from coordinate 40,694 downwards.
GCAAGCTGCGCTTCTCCAGCAAGCACGCGATGAGCGTCGCCCAGCGGCTGTACGAGAACGGCTACATCACCTACATGCGCACCGACTCGACGACGCTGTCCGAGGCCGCGCTGAGCGCCGCCCGCAGCCAGGCCCGGGAGCTGTACGGCGACAGCTACGTCCCCGACTCGCCGCGGCGCTACGAGCGCAAGGTCAAGAACGCCCAGGAGGCGCACGAGGCGATCCGCCCGGCCGGTGACCGGTTCCGCACGCCGGCCCAGGTCGCGGGTGAGCTGCGCGGCGAGGAGTTCGCGCTCTACGAGCTGATCTGGAAGCGCACGGTCGCCTCGCAGATGGCCGACGCGGCCGGCTCGACCGCGACGCTGCGGCTCGGTGCGGTCCTGGCCGACGGCCGCGACGTCGAGCTGTCCGCGTCCGGCACGGTGATCACCTTCCGCGGGTTCCTCGCGGCGTACGAGGAGGGCCGCGACGAGGAGCGCGCGGCGGCCGACGAGGCCCGCGAGGAGGATCGCCGCCTGCCGCAGATGGCGGTCGGCGACGCCGGTCGACACGCTCGACGGTCGACGGCCGACGGCCACGAGACCAGCCCGCCGCCGCGCTTCACCGAGGCGACGCTGGTGAAAGCGTTGGAGGAGAGGGGAATTGGCCGCCCCTCGACCTACGCCGCCACGATCGGGACGATCGTGGACCGCGGCTATGTCCGGCGCCGCGGGTCGGCGCTCGTGCCGACCTGGCTGGCCTTCGCGGTCACCCGGCTGCTCGAGCGGCACTTCCCGCGGCTGGTCGACTACGACTTCACCGCCGGCATGGAGGAGGACCTCGACCGGATCGCCGGCGGCGAGCAGAACCGGGTCGAGTGGCTGCGCAAGTTCTACTTCGGCGACGGCACCCACGTGGCCGGCTACAACGGTGCGGGCACGCCCGGACGGCGAGGGCCTGCGCGACCTGGTCGACGACCTCGGCGACATCGACGCCCGCGACATCTCGACGGTGCCGCTCGGCGAGGACCTGGTCCTGCGGGTCGGCCGCTACGGCCCGTACGTCGAGTCGACGCTGCCGCCGGCGCCGGGCGAGAACCCGCGCCGCGCAACGGTTCCGGACGACATCGCACCGGACGAGCTGACCCCGGCCAAGGCCCGCGAGCTGCTCGAGGCGACGGCCGACGACGGTCGGGTGCTCGGCAACGACCCGGTCACCGGCCGCGAGATCATCGCCAAGGCCGGCCGCTACGGCCCCTATGTCACCGAGGTGATCCCGGCCGCCCGAGCCCGCCGGCTGTGGTCGACCTCGAGTCGGTCGAGGCGACGCGGCGACGGCGGCGACGGCGGCGAGGGCGCCGTCAAGGTCAAGCCGAAGAAGAAGGCGGCCAAGAAGGCGCGAGCGCAGCGCAAAGCCCCGCACCGCAAGCCTTTTCGCCGACATGGCGCTCGACACCGTGACGCTCGAGGAGGCCCTGCGGCTGCTCTCGCTGCCCCGGGTGGTCGGCAAGGACCCGGAGTCCGGCGACGAGATCACGGCGCAGAACGGCCGCTACGGGCCGTACCTGAAGAAGGGCACCGACTCGCGCTCGCTCGAGCGCGAGGAGCAGCTCTTCACGGTCACGCCTGGACGAGGCGCTGGCGATCTACGCCCAGCCCAAGCTGCGCGGACGGCAGGCGGCCGCCCCGTTGGCCGAGCTCGGGGCCGACCCGGTCTCGGGCAAGCCGATCGTCGTCAAGGACGGCCGGTTCGGGCCCTACGTCACGGACGGCGAGACCAACGCCACGCTGCGCAAGGACGACGAGCCGACGACGGTCACCCTCGCCCGGGCGGCCGAGCTGCTCGCGGAGAAGCGGGCCAAGGGGCCGGCGCCCAAGCGTCGTACGGCCAAGAAGACCGCGAAGAAGTCGACCGCCAAGAAGGGCACCGCGAAGAAGGCCGCGGCCAAGAAGTCGTCCTGACCGTGCGCGGGGACTGCGCGATCGCGCCGTGTCGTCGGCCGCTCGAAGTAGGCTGATCGGATGGACGGGGACGACGGCGCTGCCGCGAGCGCGGCGTTCGTCGGGGCCGGCCGAGACCGAGCTGATGGCGGCCGACGAGCAGCCGGACCCCGACGTCAAGGCCGTCCTGGCGATCACGCCGTTCCGCCGGCTCTGGCTGGCTCTCGGGTTCTCCAGCTTCGGCGACTGGCTGGGGCTGCTCGCGATCACCGCCCTGGCCGACTACCTGGCCCGCGGCAACACCGCCCACGAGTACCTCGCGGTCGCCGGTGTCTTCATCCTGCGGCTGGCGCCGGCCGTCGTCCTCGGCCCGCTCGCCGGCGCCCTCGCCGACCGCATCTCCCGGCGCCTGGTCCTGGTCTACGGCGACGTGCTGCGCTTCGTGATCCTGGCCACCGTGCCCGTTCGTCGGCACGCTCTGGTGGCTCTATGTCGCAACCCTGCTGATCGAGTGCGTCGGCCTGTTCTGGCTGCCGGCCAAGGACGCGACGATGCCCAACCTGGTCCCGCGCAAGCGGCTCGAGGCGGCCAACCAGCTGAGCCTGATCGCGACGTACGGCACCGCACCCGTTGCGGCGCTTGCGTTTTCGGGCATCGCGCTCGGCAACGAGGTGCTGCGGCCACGCCTTCCCGCATCTGGGGCTCGACCCCAAGGGCGCCTACATCGGCATCTGGGTCGACGCGCTCAGCTATCTCATCTCCGGCCTGGTGATCTGGCGGCTGGACTTCCCGAAGTCGTTGTCGCGCATCGCCGCCGAGCAGCCGCTGTGGCGGTCGATCGTCGAGGGCTGGCGGTTCATCGGCGGCACGCCGCTGATCCGCGGGCTGGTCGTCGGCATGCTCGGCGCCTTCGCCGCCGGCGGGCTGGTGATCGGCCTGGGTCAGCGGTTCGCCGCCGACCTGGGTGCCGGCCCGGCCGGCTACGGCGTGCTGTTCGCGGCCGTCTTCATCGGCCTGGCCGCGGGCATGTGGCTCGGGCCGCGACTGCTCTCCGGGCTGTCCCGACATCGGCTGTTCGGGCTGTCGCTGGTCGCGGCCGGGGTCTGGCTGGTCCTGCTCTCCCTGGTCCCGAACGTCGTCGTGGCAACGGGTTCCACCGTCGCGCTCGGCGCCTGCGGTGGCGTGGCCTGGGTCAGCGGCTACACGCTGCTCGGCCTCGAGGTCGACGACGAGCTGCGCGGCCGGACCTTCAGCTTCGTCCAGTCGCTGGTCCGCGTCGTGCTGATCGCCGTGCTCGCCATCGGGCCGGCCCTGGCGGCGCTGCTCGGCGAGGTCTTCTCGCTGCCGCACACCGTCAACTTCAGCGACGACGTCACCCTGACCTACACCAGCGCGATGGCGACGTTCCTGGTCGCCGGCCTGTTCGCGGTCGGTCGTCGGCGTGCTGTCCTACCGGCAGATGGACGACCGGCGCGGCACGCCGCTGTGGGCCGACCTCGGCCGCGCGCTGACCCGCTCCGGTGACCTCAGCGCGCTGACCCCGCCCCGCCGGCCCTACCCCGGCTTCTTCATCGCCCTCGAGGGCGGCGACGGTGTCGGCAAGTCGACCCAGGCGGACCTGCTCGGCGAGTGGCTGCGAGCGCTCGGCCACGAGGTGGTCCTCACCCGAGAGCCGGGCGGTACGCCGGCCGGCCAGCGAGCTGCGCCAGATCGTCCTGCACGGCGACCACCTCGCTCCGCGGGCCGAGGCGCTGATCTATGCCGCCGACCGGGCGCACCACGTCGACGACGGTGATCCGGCCGGCGCTGCGGCGCGGGGCCGTCGTCGTGACCGACCGCTACGTCGACTCCTCGGTCGCCTACCAGGGCGCCGGGCGCGACCTGGACGCCGAGGAGATCGCCCGCCTGTCGAGCTGGGCGACCCGCGGGCTGGTGCCGGACCTGACGGTCGTCCTCGACCTGTCCGCCGAGGAGGCAATGCGTGCCGGCGGGGCGAGAGCCCGGACCGGCTCGAGTCCGAGCCGAGCGACTTCCACGACCGGGTGCGCGAGCGGTACCTCGAGCTGGCCCGGAGGCGCCCGCGGCGCTACCTGGTCGTCAACGCGGCGTCGACGGCCGAGCACATCCAGGACCAGGTGCGGCAGCGGCTGGCCCAGCTGCTGCCGGAGAGCGAGCAGCAGCGGCTGGACCGCGAGCGTCGCGAGGGCGAGCGGCGGGCGCTCGAGGAGCAGCTCGCGGCGCAGGCCCGGGCCGACGCGGAGGCCAAGGCCCAGGCCGCGGCGCAGCCGCGAGCCCAGGCGATGGTGCAGGCCGAGCACGCTGCCCGGGAGCAGGCGGCGGCCGCCCAGGCGGCAGCGGGTGCGCAGGCAGCGCCGGCCGGCCCCGCCGGCCGGCCCGGCGGCGACGCAGTTCCCCGACCTGGCGGCGCAGGAGCAGGCCGAGCTGGCCGCCCGGGCCGAGCTGGCCGCGGCCCAGGCGCCCGGCGCCGGCGCCGGCGACGATCGTCATCCCGCAGGTGCCGGCCGAGCCCGCGGCCGAATCGGCGGCACCGGCCGCGCCGACGCAGCAGCTCCCGGTGGTCATCCCCGACCCGCCGCCGGAGCGGCCGCTGGCCGAGGAGATCTTCGCCATCGGCGACAACGAGGACGCCGACCGACCGGCTGGGCAGCGATGACGGCCGCAGCGGTCGAGCCGGCCGTCGGGAGTGTGGAGCGACGTCGTCGGCCAGGACCGCGTCGTCGAGGTGCTGCGGTCCGCCGTACGTTCGGTCGCTGCCGACCTCGCCGGACGGCGCGCGAGCACAGCCTCCGGCATGACCCACGCCTGGCTGTTCACCGGGCCGCCCGGATCAGGCCGATCCGTTGCGGCGCGGGCGTTTGCGGCCGCCCTGCAGTGCCCGAACGGCGGCTGTGGTGAGTGCCATGAGTGCCGCACCGCGCTGGCCGGCACGCACGCCGACGTCACGGTGATCGCCACCGAGCTGCTCTCGATCAAGACCGAGCAGGCCCGCGAGCTGGTCCAGCTCGCCGCCCGCCGCCCGACGCTCGGTCGCTGGCGGGTCATCATCATCGAGGACGCCGACCGGCTCACCGAGACCGCGGCCGACGCACTGCTCAAGGCGATCGAGGAGCCGCCCGCCCGCACGGTCTGGATGCTGTGCGCGCCGAGCCTCGAGGACGTGATCGTCACGATCCGCAGCCGGTGCCGGCACCTGGCGCTGCGGACGCCGTCGGTCGCCGCGGTCGCCGACCTGCTGGTCCGGCGCGACGGCATCGACCCGCCGATGGCCGCGTACGCCGCCCGCGCGGCGCAGAGCCACATCGGGCTGGCCCGGCGGCTGGCCCGCGACGAGGGCGCCCGGATCCGGCGCCGCGACGTCGTCACGCTGCCGCTGCGGATCCGCGGGGTGGGCGATGCGGTGCTGCTGGCCGGCGAGCTGGTCGAGACGGCGGCCGAGGAGGCGAAGTCGGCCACGGCCGAGCGGGACAGCGTCGAGCGCGAGCAGCTGGTCCACTCCCTCGGCGCCGACCCGGCAGCCCGCACCCAGCCGCCGCACGTGCGGGCCCAGCTGACCGCGCTGGAGAAGGACCAGAAGACCCGCGCGACCCGGTTCCAGCGCGACGTGGTCGACCGCGCGCTCGTCGACGTCCTCTCGGTCTATCGCGACGTGCTGGTGATCCAGGCCGGCGACCCGGTCGACCTGGTCAACGAGGAGATGCGCACCGACCTGTCCCGGCTGGCCCGTGACCTCTCGCCGGAGGAGATCGTGCAGCGGATGGAGGCCGTCCGCGAGGCGCGGGAACGGATCGCGGCCAACGTCGCGCCGCTGCTCGCCGTCGAGGCGATGGCCGTGCAGCTGCGGTGGACCAGGTGACGGGAGGCCCGCCTCTCGCCGTACGCCGCGGGGTCTGGCCGTCGTTGTCGCGGCCGTCGTGTGCATCGCCCTGGCCGCCGGCTGCTCCGGTCAGCAGGCCCCCACGGTCTCGTCGAACGACGGCACGAAGTCGCCGACACCCGTGGCCGGGATCGCCGACGACCTGCAGCCGTTCTACATGCAGCAGCTGCACTGGCGCGGCTGCGGCGACTCGTTCCAGTGCTCGACGCTGACCGTGCCGATGGACTACGCCAACCCGGCGACCCAGTCGCTGCATCTGGCGCTGATCCGGCTCCCGGCCAAGGACCAGAAGCATCGGCTGGGCTCCCTGGTGATCAACCCCGGCGGGCCGGGTGCGTCCGGGGTCGACTTCACCCGGGCCGCGAAGCAGGTGATCAGCGACGCCGTGCGCAAGCGGTTCGACATCGTCGGCTTCGACCCGCGGGGCGTCGGCCGCAGCGACCCGGTGCACTGCCTGAGCGACACCGAGACGGACGCCGTTCTTCGCCGCCGACCCGACGCCGACGACGCCGGACCAGATCGCGCAGTTCATCCCGCTCGCCAAGGATCTGGCCGACAAGTGCGCGACCCGGGCCGGCGCGCGAGCTGCCGTTCGTCGGCACGCGGGACGCCGCGCACGACCTGGACATCCTGCGGTCGGCGCTGGGCGACCAGAAGCTGTCCTATCTCGGCAAGTCCTACGGCACCTTCCTCGGGCTGACCTATGCCGACGAGTTCCCGACGCACATCGCCCGCATGGTCGTCGACGGCGTGATCGACCCGGCCCTCACCGCGCGCGAGGTCAACCTGGGGCAGGCCAAGGGCTTCGAGCTGGCGACCCGCTCGTTCATGGCCGACTGCGCGAAGCGCTCAGACTGCCCGCTGGGTCGCGACGTCGACCAGGGGCATGTCCGCGGCTGCGCGACTTCGATCGCCGGGCTCAGCACCCCGTTGCACGACCAAGGACTCGCGCCGCCCGTTGACCGAGGGCCTCGGGCTCGCTCGGCGTCGCCTATGCGATGTACAGCAAGTCCCTCTGGCCGTCCCTGCGGACGGCGCTGACGTCGGCCGCAGAAGGGCGACGGCCAGCCGCTGCTGACGCTGGCCGACGGCTACGCCGACCGCGGCGGCAACGGGCACTACGACGGCAACCTCAACGACGCGCTCTATGCCGTCAACTGCCTCGACCGGCCGCAGCCGGGTGGCCTGGCCCAGATCGAGCAGGACGCGGTCGACTTCGCGCAGCAGGCGCCGACCTGGGGCGCGCTCCTCGCGTGGGGCGTCGCTGCCCTGCGCCTACTGGCCGGACCGGCCGACCGACGCGCCGAAGACCGTCACCGCGCCGGGCAGCGGGCCGATCCTGGTGGTCGGCACGACCCGTGACCCGGCGACGCCGTACGAGTGGGCGGTCTCGACCGCTGCGGAGCTGGCCGACGGGCACCTGCTGACCCGCGACGGCGACGGGCACACGGCCTACCGCGAGGGCAACAACTGCATCGACACGGCCGTCGATGCCTACCTGCTCAAGGGCAAGGTGCCGCCCGACGGCAAGCGCTGCTGAGCGCGGGCGCAGCCGCGACGCGACGCACGAGCGCGGCGAGGGCCGGGGCCAGCCCGCAGACCAGCATCGCGGCGCGCGGCCCGGCGTGGCCGCTGATCAGGCCGACCAGCGGGCCGCCGAGGGTGAGCCGCCGAGCAGCACGAGCAGGTAGACGCTCATCACCCGGCCCCGGATCGCCGGGTCGGAGCCGAGCTGCACCGTGGTGTTCGCCGCGGTCAGGAAGGTCAGCGACGCGGCGCCGACCGCGACGAGCAGCACGGCGTAGGTCAGCGGGTCGGGCGACGAGCGCCGCCATCGCCTGCAGGCCGCCGAACGCGCCGCCGGCCGCGACGACCCAGCGCAGCCGCATCGCGACCCGGCGGGCCGACAGCAGGGCGCCGATGACCGAGCCGATGGCGAGCATCGAGCTGAGCAGCCCGTAGCCGACCGGGCCGACGTGGAAGACCTGCGTGGCGTAGGTCGTGAGGACGACCGGCATGTTGAGGCCCATCGTGCCGACGACGCCGACCAGCACGATCAGCCAGAGCAGGTGCGGCCGGGCGGCGATGAACCGCACGCCGTCGCGCAGCTGCGCGGTGACGCCGTCGGTCGACGCGGTTCGCCTTGCGTGGCGAAGGTGTTGAGCCGGGTGCGGTCGATCAGGAGCAGGGCGACCAGGACCGGGACGTACGTCGCCGCGTTGACCGCGAAGGCCCAGCCGACGCCGACCGAGCCGATCAGCAGCCCGGCTCAGCGCCGGCCCGACCAGGCCGCCGAGCTGGAAGATCGTCGAGTTGAGGCTCACCGCGTTGCGGATCAGCGGGCCACCGACCAGCTCGCCGACGAAGCTCTGCCGGGTCGGGTTGTCCACGGCGACAACGACGCCCGAGCGCGAAGGCGAGCAGCGTCGACGCGCGGGCACCGTGAGCTGTCCGGTCAGCGCGAGCGCCGCCAGGGTCGCCGACAGCAGGCCGGACGCCGGCCTGGGTCGCGAGCAGCAGACGACCGCCGTGGATAGCGGTCGGCCAGGACGCCGCCGTACAGGCCGAAGAGCAGGGTGGGCGCGAACTGCATCGCGATCGTGATGCCGACGGCAGTGGCGCTGTGCGAGGTGGCCAGGACGAACCAGTCCTGGGCGACGCGCTGCATCCAGGCGCCGGTGTTCGAGAGGGTCTGCGATGCGGCGAAGAGCCGGTAGTTGCGGACGGCGAGGGCGGCGAAGACGTGCTGATGTTCGGTGTGCGCGCGGAAGGAGCGCATGGGCAATATCCCTGCGTTGCTTGGCTGTTGGTCCCTGCACGTCCAGCCTGGCCGCGGGGCATAGCATTGGCCCAGGCCCTGTGTCCAATCACTGTTATTTGATTCAGCCAATGCCTGGCATTCACGCCACTCGGACTCGGAGGAGACCGGTGCCCGACCCGGTGCTGCTACGGACCTTCCTCGCCGTCGCCCAGTCGCTCAGCTTCACCCAGGCGGCGACCCGGCTCGAGCTGAGCCAGCCGACCGTGAGCCAGCAGGTGCGCCGGCTGGAGGAGAGCGTCGGCCGGCCGCTGTTCGTCCGGGACACCCACGGCGTGACGCTGACCCAGGACGGCGAGGCGATGGCCGGCTTCGCCCGCGGCATCCTGGCCGCCCACGACCAGGCGACGGCGTACTTCCGCGGGTCGGCGCTGCGCGGCCGGCTGCGGTTCGGGGTCTCCGACGACCTGGCCCTGACCCGGGTGCCGCGGGTGCTGCGCGAGTTCCGCCAGCAGCATCCGCAGATCGACCTCGAGCTGACGGTGGCCGGCAGCGGGGCGCTGCATCGTCGGCTGGCCGCGCGGCAGCTCGACCTGATCTTCGCCAAGAACGAGCCGGGCGACGCCCGGGGCAACCTGGTGCGCCGCGACCGGCTGGTCTGGGTCGGCCCGGACCAGGCCGTCATCGACCCCGAGCGGCCGGTGCCGCTGGTGACCTACCACCCGCCGAGCATCACCCGGGCCGCGGCGCTGGCCAGCCTGGAGAAGGCCGGGCGCACCTGGCGGATCACCTGCAACAGCCGCGAGGTCAACGGCGTCCTCGCGGCGACCCGGGCCGGCGTGGGCATCACCGTCCTGGCCGAGAGCCTCGTGCCGGCCGACCTGGTGCAGCTGCCGGCGCGGCACGAGCTGCCGCCGATCGGCGAGGTCGACATCGTGCTGCTGGCCCGGCCGCGGGCGCCGGAGGTCGCCGTGCAAGGCGCTGAGCGACGCGATCCTGGACAGCGCCGGGCTGCGACTCTGACGCCGGAGCGCCCTAACCTGGCGCGGTGGCCTATGACGTCGACGCGGTCCGTGCCCACTTCCCGGCTCTGACGGCGGGTTTCGCGCATTTCGACGGACCGGGCGGCTCGCAGGTGCCCGACGTCGTCGCCGAGGCGGTGGCGGCTACGCTGACCGCGCCGATCGCCAACCGCGGGCGGGTCACCGCGGCCGAGCGAACGGCCGACGACATCGTGACCGGCGCGCGCGCCGCGATGGCCGACCTGTTGGGCGCCGACGCCGGGCGGTGTGGTCTTCGGCCGCAGCATGACCCAGCTGACCTACGACCTGTCCCGCGCGCTGGCGGCGGCCTGGGGTCCGGGGGACGAGGTGGTGGTCAGCCGGCTCGACCATGACGCGAACGTCCGGCCCGTGGGTGCAGGCGGCTGAGGCGGTCGGTGCCACTGTCCGCTGGATCGAGTTCGACCGGGACACAACGGAACTCACCGCAGACGATGTACGCCGCGCGCTCTCGCCGTCGACGATGCTGGTCGCCGTGACCGGGGCGTCGAACCTGCTCGGCACGCGCCCGGACCTCGCCGGAGATCTCGGCCGCCGTGCATGGCATCGGGGCGTTGCTGTACGTCGACGGCGTGCACCTGACGCCGCATGCGGCGGTCGATGTCACCGAGCTGGGCGCGGACTTCTACGCCTGCTCGCCGTACAAGTTCCTCGGCCCGCACTGTGGTGTCGTCGTCGCCCGGCCGGCGCTGCTGGAGACGCTGCACCCGGCCAAGCTGCTGCCGTCGACCGACGCCGTGCCCGAGCGGTTCGAGCTGGGGACGTTGCCCTACGAGCTGCTGGCGGGCGTGACGGCGGCGGTCGACTTCCACGCCACGCTCGACCCGTCGGCGGGATCGGGCTCGCGCCGGGAGCGGGTCCTCGCCGGCCTGGCCGCGCTCGAGGCGCACGAGGAGGAGCTGCGCGGGCAGCTCGAGGACGGGCTGGCGGCGCTGCCCGGAGTGACGGTGCACTCGCGGGCGACGCTGCGGACGCCGACCCTGTTGCTGACCTTCGACGGGCGGGCCGCGGCCGACGCCTACGGGTTCCTGGCCGAGCGCGGGGTCAACGCGCCGGCCGGCTCGTTCTACGCGATCGAGCCGTCGCGGTGGATCGGGCTGGGCGACGCCGGTGGTCTGCGGGTCGGCCTGGCGCCGTACTCCACCGCCGAAGATGTCGAGCGGCTGCTGGCCGGGCTGCGCGACTTCGTCGCGGGGTGAGCCGGGTGGTCAGAACGGCATGCTGATGAACGGGGACGACAGGTCGGCCGCCTGGTCGAGGATGGCCTCGGCTGCGGGGACGTCCAGCCGGTCCGCCTCCGCGGCGATGACCGCGGCCAGCAGGCCGACGTCGCCCGGGGTAGCGAGGCCGCAGACGACGGGCTGGGCCAGGGCCCAGCTGATCGCGGCCCGCACCTGCTCGGCCTGGTCGAGCGGCTCGTACCAGGTGGAGTAGCGGTGCTGACCGTCCGCCTCGGGCCAGTTGCGCCGGGCCACGGTCTTGATCAACCGCAGGGCGACATCGCGGGCGCGGCAGTCCTCGGCGAGGGCGCGGTAGCTGTCGGCGTACGGCGCTCGCCGCGACAGAACGTAGCTCCACGGTGAGAGCACGGCCTGGAAGTCGAAGCGCCGCAACGCTTCTCGGTGGGTGTCCGGTGCGTCGTGGCCGTGGCCGGTGATGCCGATGGCCGTCGCGAGCCCCTCGTCGCGCGCCCGGATCGCGGCCTCGAGCGCCCCGCCGGTCGCCGTCGCCTTGTCGAGCTCGTCGAGGTCGCCGATGGCGTGCAGCTGGATCAGGTCCACGTGGTCGGTCTGAAGCCGCTCCAGCGAGCGGTTGATGCTGGCCCAGGCGGACTCCGCGTCGCGGTCCCCGGTCTTGGTGGCGAGGTAGATCTGGTCGCGGATCCGCGGCATCCAGGGCCCGAGCCGCAGCTCGGAGTCGCCGTAGCCCGCCGCGGTGTCGATGTGGTTGATGCCGGCGTCGAGGGCCTGCTGGATGGACCGGTCGGCCGTGTCCTGGTCGACCTCGGCGAGGCTGGCCGCGCCATAGATCAGGACCGAGGTGTCAAAGCCGAGGTTGCCCAGTGGTCGAAGCTCCATACGACAACCCTAGGCCGCCCCGCCCCCGCCCGCCCGCCCGTGCTCCCACCCGGCCGCCATGCTCCACGTAGGCCGGTTCCTGGGCCGCCAAAACGCCCGAATAACCGGCTTTCAGGGAGCACGTGGGGCCCCCTTATAGTGGTGCGGGCGTTCCCCCGGGGGCGGCGCGCCGCCTTAGCTCAGTGGCCAGAGCAACGCACTCGTAATGCGTAGGTCGTGGGTTCGACTCCCACAGGCGGCTCCATGTGCCTGTGCGAGCTCGGCTGATCCTTGACGTTTCCTGCTCGGGTGATCCTTGTCGGTGTCTCGGCTGATGGTTGACACCGTCTCGGTTGATGCTTGACACCTTGCTCTTGCTGTCGGTCGGCTCGGCTGTGGTCGAGGGTGAGGCGGTGAGGGCTCGTGCTCCAGGAGCTGAGTGTGTCCGAGCAGAGATACCAAGCGGTGTTGGCGGTGATCGAGGACGGCCTGTCGGTCACTGATGTCGCGGCGAAGGTCGGGGTGTCCCGCCAGACGTTGCATTCGTGGCTGGCCCGGTATGCCGGCGGCGGTCTGGAGGGCCTGGCCGACCGTTCGCATCGCCCGCGTGGTTGTCCACATCAGATGGATGCCGGGGTCGAGGTCCGGCTGGTCGAGCTGCGGGGGCTGCACCCGGGCTGGGGTCCGGACCGGCTGCGGTATCGGCTTGAGAGGGAGGGTTTCGACCCGGTCCCGTCCCGGGCCGCGATCGGTCGGGCGTTGACCCGGCTGGGGTTGATCCGGCCAGGGCGGCGGCGGCCGGCCAAGCGGACCTACCGGCGGTGGGAACGGGGCCGGCCGATGGAGCTGTGGCAGATGGACGTGATGGGCGGGGTGATCCTCGATGACGGCACCGAGGTCAAGGCGGTGACCGGGATCGATGACAACTCCCGGTTCATGATCGCGGTCGGTCTGGTCGAGCGGGCCACCTCTCGCCCGGTCTGCGGAGTCCTGGCTCGGGCCCTGGCCACGTGGGGGCCACCGCAGGAGATCCTGACCGACAACGGCAAGGTCTTCACAGGCCGGTTCGCCGCCCGCCCGACCGAGGTGCTCTTCGACAAGATCTGCCGGGACAACGGGATCACCCATCGGCTGACCGCGCCACGCTCGCCGACTACGACCGGGAAGATTGAGCGCTTCCACGGGACCTTCCGCCGGGAGTTCCTCGACGACCGCACCTTCCCCACCCTGGCGGCCGCCCAGGTCGCGGTCGATGCCTGGGTTCATGAGTACAACCACGACCGGCCGCATCAGTCGATCGGGCGCTGCACCCCAGCTGAACGGTTCGCCACCCGAGCCGCTGACACCGGCCCAGACCTGGACCTGTCCGCGCTGGTCCAACGCCGGTCCGGCGAGGACTGGGTCTCCCGCAAGGTCGCCTCCAACGGGGTCGTCTGCGTTGCCTGGCAACAGATCAGCGTCGGCAAACACCATCACGGCGAACACGTCGACGTCCACGTCGGCGAACGCCTGCTGCAGATCTGGTCCGGCAACGAGCTGATCCGAACCATCGCGCGTGAATCCAGTGGGGAGGTGCGCAAGAAGCGGGCCGGACGCCCGCGGTCCTAAAATCCACGTCAAGCATCAACCGAGACGGTTTCGTCAACCATCAGGTGAGCCCGGACAGCGGCTCCATGTGCCGGCGCATGGGGACGAGCCAGACTCTCGTCCCTAATCGGTCGGCAGGCCGAGCGCGCGGAGGACCTTGGTCTCGGCTGCGTAGCTTCGCTTGCCGTCCGCCTTGTTGGCGGCCGCGTTGAAGTCGGCCTCAGTCGTGGCCTTGGCCGCCCGATTCAGCGGGCCCTGGTCCGCTTTGAGGGCAGCGATCCACTTGTTCATGGCCGGTTGCACCTGCGCCGGCCACCGCGTGGCCTGCATGGCCTCAGCCTCATGCTGTTGAGCCGCGGCAATCCGCCGCCAGTCGGCTGCGCAGGGTGCGCCAGGGCTTGTGCTGGTCGATGGCCTTGTTGTACGCGTCGCCTGCCTTGTCGGAGGGCACGACCAGGCGCAGGTACGTGTCGCGGGCCTGCTCCATAGTCGGGAGGGTCGGGGTCGGGCTAGGCGTCGGTGTCGGGGTGGGGGTCGGCGCGCTGCTCGCTGAGGTCGCTACCGTCGGGCTGCTGCTGGTGGCGGGGTGGGAGCACCCGGCCGCGGTCAGAACGGCGGCGGCGGCAAGGAACAGCGCAACGGGCGCCTTCACAGGTTGAGTGTCGCAGGCGTACGACCAGAACGGTCGGGTCGCGGGCATCTCGTTGTGCGCGAACGCCCCGGCAGGGCACCCTCAGCCGGTGGATCCTCCGGCTGTCCTCATGCGCTGTACGCCGCGGTGGAACCCGAGCGCAACGCTCACGATGTCTTGGCGCCAGCCAGGTGGGAGTGGACGGCGGAGATCACGGCGGCACACGCCACAATGTCGACCTCGTCGTCGAGCCGGACGCGGAAGCCTCCGGGCACCTGCGACATCCCCGTGACGGAGCGCGGAGACCCAGCCGGGTCCCGAACTCCACCGCCTGCGGCATCGCGGCCGCCAGGCCGGCCGGGCCGGCGCCAGTCGTTCCAACACTCTCATCTGGCCGACCTGTGTGAGGCTGCCGAGATGACCAGATCGCACGAGGCCTCGGTCACGTGGGCGCAGGCGCTGGCCTGGCGGATGGAGCGACAGCTGCTCGACCCGGTCGGGACGCGAGTCGGTCGAAGACGTCGTACGCCGGCTCGGCGCGGTGCTCTCGATGGACGAGTCGCTCGCCGAGCTTGCGGTCCGAACTCGCCGTACGACGTCACGCCCGGGCGAGCTCGCGAAGGCCTTGGCGGAGGGGAAGGTCATCAAGGCGTTCGCTTTTCGCGGGTCGATGCACTACCTCTCGCCGGCGGACGGCGGCGTCTACCTGGCCCTCCGATCGGCCGGTCGCCAGTGGGAGCTGCCGAGCTGGGTGGAGTACTACCGGTTGAGCCCATCGGACTGGCCCGACTTCCGGGCGACGGTTCGAGACGCGCTCAGCGACGGACCGTTGACGCTGGTCGAGCTGGCAGACGCGGTGACGAGGCACCGGGCCTACCGGCACCTGAAGCCGGTCTTCGACGACGGTGCCGGAACGCTGGTCAAACCGCTGACGTGGCAAGGGGATATGGGCTTCGGTCCGCCTCGCGACGGACAACACACGTTCCAGCGGCTCGACACCAACCCACGGTGGCGCGGCATCCCCGACATCGACGACGCGGGTCCGCGCGCGATCGCCGCGTACCTGCGGACCTACGGGCCGGCCACGTCCCGACCACGTCCAGTACTGGCTCGGCAACGGCCTGAGCGCTGGTAGCAAACGCCTCAATGCCTGGTTCGCCGGACTCGAGGACCGGCTGGCCACGGTCGACGTCGAAGGCAGCAAGACGTACGTTCTGCGCGAGGACGTTGACGCTCTCGAGGCGGCGGTGCCATCGGAGGCGGTGCGGTTCCTCCCGGGACACGACCAGTGGGTGATTGGCCCTGGCACCAAGGATATTCACGTCACCCCGCCGTCACGTCGAGACCTGATGACCCGCAAGGCCAACCCGGTCATCGTTGGCGGGGTCGTGCTGCGGGACCTGGGCGCGGAAGGGCGACCAGCTCACCGTCACCTGGCTCGACGAGCGGCCGCGACCGGACGGGCCTCTCGAACAGGAGACCGCGCGACTCGCCGGCATTCTCGGCCGCGACCTGCAGCTGACTCTGACCTCATAGATGGTCCTGGTTCGCCACGGACCAGCTCGCAACTCCGTACGACCGAACGACGAGCGGGCTCAGGTCCCGGTGGCGGCTAGCCAGGGGTCGGCGGAGCGGTTTTGCTGATTGAGTCGACGGCGTGCGCAACAGAGTTGCTCAAGGCTTTGACAGGGGCGGGCATCAAGTCCCAGGCGGCCGTGATCCACGCGATGCCGAACGAGACGAAGGCGCCGAACTCGCCGACGTACGTGCCGCCGACCTTGCCGTCGACGCCCGGGATCGAGAAAGCGGGACCAAGGAGGGCCCAGAGGGCGCTCGCCACGATCACCAGTGCCGCCGCCAAGTAGCTCAGCACTCGACGGCGCGGGGCCCGCGGTTGCTCCCCGGTCGCGCTCGGCGCCCCCTGTGGGAGGCCCTTCCAGAGATAGGTCAGGACGCCCACGGCACGGCGGCGCAGCTCCGCGCGGACCGCCCCGACACTAGAGCCCGGTCCGACCAGCGTCTTGGCTTCCGGCCCATAACCGAACTCGCGCAACGCAAAGACCAGACAGAGCAACACCAGCAGGGCGACGAACGTGCCGGCGCAGATCTGGTGGATGTGTCCGACGGTGCCCTCGCCCCATGCCTTCTGGAAGCCGTTACACAGCGGCGGGCCGACGTACTTCTCGCAGCTGTCGCCGCTCGGCTTGAAGCCCTTAACGCCGAGCTCGCTGCCAGATCGCGTAGTCGGGCACAACGCCACGATCATCACCAGGACGCCGCCCGCTGTAGACAACACGTAGTCGTAGGTCCGCCTCTTGGCGGACATGTATGTGATGAGGAAGAGCCCGGTCGCGATCAGACCGCCGACGAATACGTCCCGCGCCGACGAGTGGTAGTACGCGCTCATGGACCCGCGAATCGGTCGACGAGCCTCAATGAACAACCAGTCCACAACGACGAGAAGGACTGGCAGCAACACGCCAAGGAGCCCGATGGCCAGCCGCATCCCCAGATATGACTTGATGAACGCCTCGGCAGCCGGATTCTTTGCGGCGGCCTCACGGTCGAATGTCTGAAGCTGTAGACCGAACATGGTGACCTCGTTCAGCGACCTGCTGGGCTGTGTAGCCCAGTGCGACGGCAGGACACCGCCGATGGGTAAGAGGCCGACAGAGCCAGATAAATACGATGGTCAGCCCACGAGGCCGGTCAGAACGGCCACGGCCTCGGTGGTCGGCGGCAGCTCCCGGATGGCGACCGCCATCTGCCTGGCCGCATCGGCGTAGCCCGGATCCGCCAGCAGGCCAGGGAGCTGTGCCGCTGCCCGTCCGACCGCTCCCGGCCCGATCCCGGTCGTGACGCCCGCTCCGACGGCCGCGACGTGTTCGCCGTTGACCACCTGGTCGAACGAGAACAGCGGCGCGACCACCTGCGGCACCCCCGCGACCAGCGCACCCATCGTCGTACCGAAGCCGCCGTGGCCGAACATCGCTGTCGCGTGGGCCAGTACGGCGTCCTGAGGCACCCACTGCGTGACGTGCGCGTTGGCCGGGAGCGGACCGAGACCGTCGGGATCGACCGCGCGCCCGACCGTCATGAAGACGCGTACGTCGAGCTCGGCCAACGCATCCAACGCCTCCCGGAAGACGCCGGCGAACGGGGGTATCGAGCCGGCGACAGAGCCGAAGGTGACGTAGACGAGTGGGGCGTCCGGGTCGCCCCAGTCGGGCAGCTGATCACCAGCGATGGTCGACGCAGGTTCGCTGAAGCGCAGGAACGCGTCCACCTCGAGGGGTCCTCGGCTCGATGGGTGGTCGAGAACCTCGGGGACGAGGCTGAAGACGGTCTCGCCGGCCAGCGCCGCGGTCAGTCGCCCTTCGGCCAGGCCGGCCAGCTGGCCCAGCTCGTCCAACGGCTCGCCGATGGCCTCGGCAAAGCGCGTGGCGACCTCGTGCATCCCGATGCAGACATGCACGTGCGGTACGCCGGCGCGCTCAGCCGCTGCAATAGAGGCGATCTCGGCGGACTCGCGGACGATCACGTGCGGCCGCCAACGCTCGACGGTCTCGATCAGGGCGGGCAGTGCGGCCTGGGCGTCGATGCGGCCGAAGACCTCACGCAGCACCAGGTCATCGGCCTCCTCGAAGGTCAAGGTCGGCAACCGGCCCATGACGGGGCCGATCACCTCGGGAGGCGGCTCCCCGAACGGGGCGTGTGGGAGCCCGGCCCGCGCCAGCGCACCACCGAAGGACATCGGGGCCGCCACCTGCACCTCGTGACCGGCGTCCACGCAGGCGCGCGCGAACGGTAGGACGGGCCCGAAGTGACCGTCATTGGCGGTCGTCGCAAACAGCACGCGCACGGGGCGAGGCTGCCATCCACCACCCCGTCAACGCAATGGTGCTGAACCGCTCAGGGCTGGATCCGTGGGTCGTGCGTGGGGTCGGCGAACTGGGCCGGGCAGCCATGGCTGACGGCGTTCGGGCGCAGCTCGTAGTGCCAGGCTTCGTCGCTGTAGATCTGGCACAACCCATACCGGGCACCGTGTTTCGACAGCCACGACGTGGCGTGGGCCGGGCCGATGTCGACCGCGTCCCCTGACTCGTGAGCGGATGTGCCGGGCGGGGCCACCCATTTGATCGCCTTCTGGGCGGAGCCGTACTTCGCGACTGCCTGGCGGAAGAGCTGTTCCTGGTACGTGCGGGATCGCCAACCGCTGTTGACATAGAACTCGACACCGCTGCCCGCGGCGTCGGTTGCGGCCTGGCGGAGCGCACGCAGCAGCGCGGGGTCGAGCTTGGCGACGGCCGGGTACTGGTTGTCGAAGACGGTCACGCCATCGGGGACCACGCCGTCCGCCCGCCCGGCGGCACCCCCGGCGTCGCCACCGTGACCGCGTGGCGGGACGTGCGCCGGCGGCGGTACGACGATGGGCGACGTCGTCGAGGGAGATGTTGCTGAGGGGGACGAGGCCGCCGACGACTGGTAGACGAGGATCCCGATGACAGCAGCGCCGACGACGGCCAGCGCCGCGATGACAGTCGATCCGGTACGGCGGCCTGGGTTCGTGGTCGGAGTGCTGTTGGACATGCCCCCAGTCAGCCGCGCCCGGCGTTGCCCGGCCGTATGGGGTTTTGGATACGCCGACGATAGGTGGGCTATCTAGCATCAACACCATGCGCGTGTTGATCGTCGAGGACGAGCCCTATCTGGCAGAGGCCATCCGGGATGGCCTCCGGCTCGAGGCGATCGCGGCCGATATCGCCGGTGACGGTGACATCGCACTGGAGCTGCTGAGCATCAACACCTACGACATCGCTGTCCTCGACCGCGACATCCCCGGCCCGTCCGGCGACGAGATCGCCAAACACATCGTCGCCTCCGGGAGTGGCCTGCCGATCCTCATGCTCACCGCCGCCGACCGACTCGACGCCAAGGCCTCCGGGTTCGAGCTCGGCGCCGACGACTACCTCACCAAGCCGTTCGAGCTCCGCGAGCTCGCGCTGCGGCTCAGAGCTCTCGACCGCAGGCGCGCGCACCACCGGCCGCCGGTGCGAGAGATCGCCGGTCTGCGCCTGGATCCCTTCCGCCGCGAGGTCTTTCGTGACGGCCGCTACGTCGCACTGACTCGCAAGCAGTTCGCCGTACTCGAGGTTCTCGTCGCAGCCGAAGGTGGTGTCGTCAGCGCCGAGGATCTCCTGGAGCGAGCGTGGGACGAGAACGCCGACCCGTTCACCAACGCCGTACGGATCACCGTCTCGGCTCTGCGCAAACGGCTCGGCGAACCGGCGATCATCGCGACCGTCGCGGGGGCGGGCTACCGGATCGAGGCGCCCGAGACGGGGCGGGCGGGAGACGGCCGTGGATAGGCAGCCCGGGCTGAGCGTTCGGCTCAAGCTCACCCTCAGCTATGCCGGCTTCCTCATGCTCGCCGGCGTCATGCTGATGGCGGCCGGCTGGATCTTCCTGGCGAACCAGCGCCACGTCGGGCTCGTCTTCGAGCCGGGCTACCGCCGCGCCGTCGTGCGCGAAGCCGCTCCGACCGCGGTTGTCGCGTTGGCGTTCCTGCTGGTCTTCGGTCTTATCGGAGGTTGGTTTCTCGCCGGGCAGATGCTCGCGCCCCTGGACCGGATCACCGACGCCACGCGGATCGCCGCGAACGGGTCTCTGTCCCACCGGATCCGGCTGCCCGGCCGCTCCGACGAGTTCCGCGAGCTCGCCGATACGTTCGACTTCATGTTGGCCCGGCTCGAAGCGCTCGTCGCCGAGCAGCAGAGGTTCGCCGCCAACGCCTCCCACGAGCTGCGCACTCCGTTGGCCATCACGCAGACGCTGCTCGAGGTGGCCCGCAACGACCCGGACCACAACACTGGCGACCTCCTCGACCGCCTGCACACCGTCAACGCGCGAGCGATCGAGCTCACCGAAGCGTTGCTGCTGCTCAGTCGCAGCGATCAGCGCGCCTTCACCAGGGAGCAGGTCGACCTGTCCTTGTCGGCCGAAGAGGCCACCGAGACGCTGCTGCCGCTGGCGGAGAAGCTCGGCGTCACCATCGAGACTTCCGGCGATCTGACCCCGACGGTCGGCTCAGCCGCGCTCCTGCTGCAGATGACGACGAACCTCGTGCACAACGCGATCGTCCACAATCTGCCCGCGGAGGGCTCGGTCTGGGTCACGACCAGTGTCCAGCCCGGGGGCGTGGTCCTGACCGTCGAGAACACCGGGGACCGGCTCAGCCCACAGCTGGTCTCCCGGCTCGACGAGCCGTTCCTCCGGGGCACCGAGCGGATCCGCGGCGATCACGCCGGTGTCGGCCTCGGCCTCGCGATCGTCAAGACCATCGCCCGCGCCCACGACGGCATGCTCACCCTCACGGCCCGCCCCGCCGGAGGGCTCTGCGTCACGGTGCAGCTACCCGCTGCCTGAGCGGGTCAGGAGTCGAAGCGTCGTTGCAGGTCGGCGTACCCGATGGCACCGTCGAGGAAGCCGAGCGTTCCGGAGTCGAGCAGCTCGTGGCCGGCACGTTCCAACAGGCTCAGCGCGGCTCGGGCCAGGCTGCCACCCAGGCTGACCCGTTTGACGCCGAGCGAGAAGAGCGTGCGTGCGTCGATGGTGTTCGCCAGTCCCGCAACGACATTGAGCGGAGCCGGGATGGCGGCGGCCAGCCGGCGGATGGTGTCCGCCTCAACGACGCCGGGCACGAACACGCAGTCGGCGCCGGCCTCGACATAGCGCACGGCTCGCTCGACCGTCTCGTCGAAGACGTCCCCGGCCTGGCCCGAGAAATAGGTGTCGGTTCGGGCGTTCAGCACGAAGGTGCCGGCGGGCGCCGCGGCTCGCGCGGCAGCGATGCGGTCCACAGCCTCGTCGATGGCGAAGAGCCCGCCGCTGGGTCGGGCGTCCTCGAGATTGGCGCCGACCGCCCCCAGCTCGACAGTCATGGCGACGGTGCGGCCGACCTCGTCGGCAGTGTCGCCGTACCCGGCTTCAAGGTCGGCAGTGACCGGAACGCGTACGGCGGCGACGATGCGACCGATGTGCCCGAGCATCGTGTCGCGGTCGACCGCTCCCCCGTCCGGCACACCAGATGACCAGGCGATGCCAGCACTGGTCGTGGCAATAGCCGGGAACCCGACCTGCTCCAGGATGCGCGCGGAGCCGGCATCCCAGGCGTTGGGGAGCACGAAGCCGGGCCCTGTGTGGAGCGCGAGGAGGGCCCCTGCCTTGTCGTTCGCCGGTGTCGTCACCACCACATACTCTGCGATGGCGCCCTCTCGCGTCCACGCAGCGGGGCCCGGTCAATCGGAGGTGCTGAACGTGCGCAAGGTGGTCGTGTACGAGCTGGTGTCCCTCGACGGTGTCGCGGAGCGTCCCGACGACTTCATCCTCGAGTGGGACGAGGTCATGGATGCCAACCTCGGCGCGGTGATCGCGGCGCAGGACGCGGTCATCCTGGGCCGCCGCAGCTATGACGAGTGGTCCGGGTTCTGGCCGACCAGCGAGATCGAGCCGTTCGCGACGTTCATCAATGGCGTCGCGAAGTATGTCGCGACCTCCACGCCGCTCGACCGGGAGTGGGCCAATGCGACTGCGGTAGATGGCGATCTGGTCGAGTTCGTTCGCGACCTGAAGAACCAACCCGGAGCCGACATCGGCGTGCATGCGAGCATTACGGTCGCCCAGGCGCTGCTGGCCGCCGGAGTGGTCGACGAGCTCAAAGTCGTTGTCGCACCGTCGATCCAGGGCACCGGACGCAGGCTCCTCGATGGCTTGCCGACGATTCGGCTCGAGACGATTCAGAGCACCACGTCACCGAGCGGCTACCTGCTCCTCGACTACCGCGTCACCCGCTGAACGGCGGGCGGGTGACTTCGCAACCCGGTTCGGGCGATGGGTCCGACGACCGTGCACTGCTGGCGCTGTTTGCTGCGATCGCCTTACGTGACCGCATCGAGATCGCGAGACGGCTGGACTCCTCGCCGGATCTGGCCAGCCGCCCGATTCAAGTAGCGGCGAGCCGGCAGGATGGCGAGACGTACTTCCTCACGGCGATCCGGCACCACGTCTACGCGGGTGACACCGCGTTGCACCTGGCGGCGGCCGCCTATCAACGAGAGCTGGCCGAGTCGCTCGTCGCGAAAGGCGCCGATGTCCGCGCCCGCAACCGTCGGGGGGCCGAACCCCTCCATTACGCAGCCGACGGCGGTCCCGACACCGAGCACTGGGACCCGGTCGCCCAGGCTGAGGTGATCGCCTATCTGATCGCCGCGGGCGCAGACCCCAACGCGTTGGACAAGAGTGGCGTGGCACCGCTGCATCGAGCCGTCCGGAATCGTTGCTCGGCGGCGGCCGGTGCCCTCATCGACGGTGGCGCCGATCCTCGGCTGAGGAACAGGAACGGTACGACGCCGATGGGCCTCGCCGTACAGAACACGGGCAAGAGCGGTTCCGGCTCGCCCGCGGCCAAAGACGAACAGGGCCAGCTGATCTCGTTACTGCGACGACACGGCGCGAGTCCTTAGCCTCGACCCCACTCGACGCGGATCTCGTTGTCCGGCGTCGCCGTCACCTGATGCCGGTCCGTGCCGTCCGGCCGGGACGTGAACAGGTCGGCGTGGAAGCCGGCGGCCGTGCCGGAGAACGCGATGCGCGCTCCGTCCGGCGACCACACCGGGCCGAACAAGTACGTTCCTGGCTGCTCGATCTTGGCGGTCTCCCTCCCGTTGACGTCCAGGATCTTGATGACCCCGACGGCTGAGGTCACGATCGACCTACCGTCGGGCGAGTAGCGACCTGGGTCCTCGACGTCGAAGTCGGTGAGCAGCTTCGCCGGTCCACCCGCCACGGGGACCACCATGAGCGGCCCCGGGTTCTCGTCCCTGGTGCGCTTGAACACGAACGTTCGTCCGTCGGGCGAGTAGTCACCCACCAGGTCCCCCTTGCCGGCCGGAGCCTTGGTCAGTCGCACCAGTCCGCCCCCGTCGGACGAACGAACCGTGTAGATGCCCACGCGGGAGTCGTTGGTGTCGTCCCAGCCCTCACACGCCAGGCGCTGGTCGTCGGGCGACCAGACCGTGCACACCAGGTTGAGACGCTTGTCGGGCAGTGTGAAAGTGCGTACGACGGTCCCGTCCGGCTTGAGGATCGCGGTGCCGATCCGGCCACCGGACACCTGCGTCATGACTGCGATCAGCTCGCCCGACCGCGACCAGCGACCGCCGCCCTCAGGCCCGGGCATGGCGATCGCGGCCACGTGGCTTCCGTCCGGCCCGGCGACATACGTGGCCTTGAAGACGTGGGCGCTTTCGTCGAAGCGGGAGAAGAGGAGCCGGCCGGCGAGGGTCGCGTCCCCGGGCGCGACCCCCGCTGTCGGCTTGGCCCCCGTTGTTGGTCTTGCTGGTGGCGCGCCGTCCGATGACCCACTGCAGCCGGCGACCATCAACACGCTGGAACAGACGACGCCGCAGATCAGTCGGACGACCATGACTCATGCCTCGCGTGAGCCGTCGACGCGGCGCCAGAGGACGGCCGCGAAGCCGATCAGCCCGAGCATCATGGCGATCTGGAGGAAGTCCATCGCACGGCCCGGGATGCCGGAGAACTGCGCGAGCGTCATCAGGATGTAGGCGACAACGGCGTACACCGGCAAGGCCCGGGAGCGGATCAGTGCCGCCGCAAGGACCAGGCTGCCGACAGCGTGTGAGCAAGAAGCCCGCCATGTCCGGCCCCATCAGATGACCCGGGTTGTCGTTCGCGAAGTCGACCAATGACTGGCCGGTGCCGTCGGAAAGGCCTGGGGCGCCGGCGAACCAGCCGATCGTCGCGAACCCGACTGCACCCATGGCGAACAGGATGCCGCCGGCTGTCGTCATGACCGCGCCGACGAGGGCGGCGATCCGGCCGCGACCTCGCACGAGGTGGAGGACCCCGAGTCCGACAGTGAGACCGATGACGGCGAAGGCGAAGCCGTCGATCAGCAGGCTCGGCCAGGCCGCGTCGTGCACCTTGACCACGCTGGTGTAGCTCAGGACATTGTCGGAGCTGCTGTCCAGACGGTCGCCCCAGGGCGTGGTGGCGAGCAGCACACTGACCGTGGCGGCCGAGGCGCCGAGGGCGGCAGCGGCGACCCGCAGCCGGGTCGGACCGGGCGATGGTGCCGTTGCGTCGGTGTGGGTTCGAGCCGGGGATGTAGTGGTCATGGCGAGCCTCCAGGGAGTGATGGTTTGGTCGATGTCTGGACGCTAGGTCCGGCCCCGGGGCCAGCGGATCGTGGCGGTCTCGGGCATCGAGGCCCGTGCTGGCACGGAGCCGCAAACCGGCCCTGCCGCCCTACAGTGCTGCCATGCCTTGGGCCCGCCGCGCCGCCGTCGTCTGCGCGGTGCTGGCTGCCCTGCTCCTGGTGGTCGCGATCAGCTTCCTGATCGCCGAGCCGAACCGCACGTCGTGGCTCACCCTCGCGATCGGCGCTGTCGTCGTTCCGGCCACGACCGCGCTCTCCGTCCTCGTGACGCGGCGAACCGAGGGCGCGGTCGTCGGCCTCCTGCTCGGTCTCCTGTCCCTTGCGGTCGCTGCCGTCGTCGCCAAGGAGATCTGGCTCCAGTGGCTGGCCACGACGGACAACCCCGGCCGATGGGCCTGGCTGGTCGCTGTCACCGCGGAGAACGCGTGGTGGATCCTCGCGACCTTTGCCCTACTCCTGCTTCACTTCCCGAACGGCCAGGTGCCCTCACCGCGGTGGCGGTGGGTCCCGGCAGCCATCGTGGTCGCGGCGGTCGTCACTCAGGCCGACGGCGCGGTGGCGCAGGAGCCGTTCCGCGCTCCCCTCGCCGGTCTGGCTCGCCCCTTCGGCCCGGCCCCGGGTTGGTGGCAGGCGCTTGCGGCGATCGCCTTCGTCGCCCTTCTCCTGTTGGTCGTCACTTGCGCGGTCTCCCTCGGGCTGCGGTTCCGCCGTACCGATGGCGTTCAGCGGCAACAGATCAAGTGGCTGGCCCTGGCCGGGATCGGGTTGCCGCTCTACCCATTGCTCTGCCTGATCGAGATCGTGGTCTGGGGGCACGCGGAGTGGTTCAGTGCGGCGATCGGGCTGGCGTCGCTGGTCGCCACACCCGTTGCCGCGGCGATCGCAGTGCTGCGCCATGACCTGTACGACGTGGACAAGGCCTTGGCGCTCGCCGTCACCTGGGGACTGGTCACCGCGTCGACGCTTGCCGTGTACGCCGCGGTGTCATCGGTGACCGGGCTGCTGGTCGGCCGGTCCTCCGAGTTCGGCGTCGCTCTCGGCACGGCGGCCGGTGCCTTGCTCCTGCTCCCCGCTCTGCGCGCCGTACGACGACGGGTGGACGGACGGATGTACCCGCTGCGTCGAGCGGCGCTCGCCGCCGTCGACACGCTGCACCGTGAGATCAGCGCCGGCCAGGCCCGACCCGAGCAGCTGGAGGAGGTGCTTCGGCAGGCATTGCGCGACCCAGGACTGCGGGTCGGGTTCCGGGTGCCCGGGTCGGACGCTTTCCTTGACGGGGCAGGCGATCCGGTGCCCGCCGACGGGGTGCTCGTGCTGCTCGACGACGAGCCCACCGGAGTCTTCGTCCGCGGCTCCGGCCCGGCTTCCGTCGAGCTGCTCCGCGAGGTCAGCGGTCGATCCTCGACCCTGGTGGAGGTGGTCCGCCTTCGCCGTGAGGTGGCCAGCGCCCTGGCCGAGGCCGAGTCCAGCCGCGGGCGGCTGCTCGCGGCCGGGTACGACGAGCGCCGTCGCCTCGAGCGCGACCTGCACGACGGCGCCCAGCAACGTCTGGTCTCGCTCGGCATGTCGCTGCGGCTCGCGCAGCGCCACCTCAACGACGGCACCGTCGACCTCGACGGCGTCCTCGACCAGAGCGTCGCCGAGCTCGGCACTGCCGTCGCCGAGCTCCGCCAGATCGCCCACGGGCTCCGGCCGATCAGCCTGGACGACGGCCTGCCGGCGGCCTTGTCGAACCTGGTCCGCAGTGTGCCGCTCGTCGTCGACATGGACATCGACGACAGCCCGCTGCCGGATGCCGTTGCGACGACGGCGTACTACGTCGCCAGTGAGGCGATCACCAATGCCGTCAAGCATGCCCAGGCGACCCGGATCGGTCTGCTCGTCGTACGGCGCAATGGGCAGCTGCTCGTGCAGATCACCGACGACGGCTGCGGTGGTGCGCAGCTCGGGACTGCGCTCCGGGCTCGTCGACCGGGTCGCCGCACTCGGCGGCTCGCTCCACATCGACAGCGACCATGGGCGCGGCACCCAGGTGGCGGCGGCGTTGCCATGCGCGTCGTAATCGGTGAGGACTCGGCGCTCTTCCGCGAGGGACTGGCGCACCTGCTCGAGGACGCCGGCCACGAGGTCGTCGGCAAGGCCCCTGATGCCGTGACGTTGGTGCAGATGGTCGAGCGGGAGCGACCCGAGCTCGCGATCATCGACGTACGGATGCCGCCCGACGGCACCGACGACGGTGCCCGCGCCGCCAAGGAGCTGCGCAGCCGGATGCCGGACCTGGCCATCGTGTTGCTCTCGCAGCATGTGGAGACCCGGCACTCCGTCGAGCTGGTCTCGCAGGGGCGGGTCGGCTACATGTTGAAGGACCGGGTCTTCGAGGTCGACGACTTCATGGACTCTCTCGAGCGAGTCGCGGCAGGCGGTTCGGCGCTGGACCCCGAGGTCGTCGCGACCCTGTTGGGTCCCCGCCGCGAGGACGACCCGTTGTCCCTGCTCACCCCGCGCGAGCGCGAGGTCATCGGGCTCATGGCCGAGGGGCGCAACAACGCCGGCATCGCGCGGCGCCTCTCGTTGACCGACCGCACGATCGAGACCCACATCGCCAGCATCATGGCCAAGCTCGGGCTCTACGAGTCAGAGGAGGAGCACCGTCGCGTGCTCGCCGTCCTCACTTGGCTGGGGCTCCGGTCCCGCGGCTGAGTGCGTTGTTAGCCTCTGGCACGGCATGAGTCTTGACCACACGGGGAGTCGAACATGATCGTCACGGTCGTCGGTTCGGGCAATGGTGGTCTCGCGACCGCGTTCGACTTCGCGCACCACGGTCATACGGTGCGGATCTACGACACCCCGCATTTCCCCGACCACATCGGCGAGGTCACGGCCGCCGGCGGGATTCACGCCATCGGTGCGATCGAGGGATTCGCTGAGATCGAGTACGCCGGACACGACGCCGGCAAGGCCGTCGAGGGGGCCGAGCTGATCGTGCTGGTCGGCCCGGCGTACAGCACCGAGGCCCACGCCGCCGCCGTCGCGCCGCATCTTGTGCCTGGGCAAGCCGTGTTGATCTGCCCGGCGTCATGCGCGGGCGCGCTCACGTTCAAGCGCACGGCCGGACTGGCGCTGGACGACACGTCGATCCTCGTGGGCGAGACCAGCACGCTGCCGTACGCGACGCGGATCGTCGGCCCGGGCAAGGTGAACGTCTTCCACAAGCTGGACGCGGGGGTGCTCCTCGCCGCTCTGCCCCGCTCGGGCACAGAGCAACTCCTGTCGATGGTCCGTGACGTGTACCCAGGGACGGAGGCTGCCGACAGCGTCTTCCAGACGACGTTGCAGAACGGCAACCCGGTGATCCACCCCGCAGTGACCCTCCTCAACACGGGTCGGATCGAGCGGGACGGTGGCGACTTCCTGTTCTACGAGGAGGGGGTCACCGAGGCCGTCGGCCGGGCGATCGAGGCGGTCGACCGTGAGCGGTTGGCCATCGGGGAGGCGCTCGGGGTGCGAGTGCGGTCGGATCCTGACCTCGGGGTCGTGCAGGGCTACATGACGGAAGCCAACTACTCGACCGGCTACTCCAAAGCACCAGGTTTCCTCGGGATCGGGGCTCAGAGCCAGCTCGACAACCGCTACCTCACCGAGGACGTCGGCTACTCCTTGGTCTTCCTGGCCGATCTGGCTGGGAGAGTAGGAGTCGAGACGCCGACGATGGACGCGTTGATCACGATGGCCTCCGTCGTACTGGCTCGGGACTTCCGCGCCGAGGGGGCGCGAACCCTGGCGACCCTTGGCCTCGACGGCCTGAGCGCCAGTGACCTCGCCGCCCTCTGACCGCCGTAGCTGAGTCAGTGCTCAGGTATGCGGTGCCGTATCTGGGTGTCACCTGGGGTGACACGGTCAACCTGGCCGCGTTAGACCCGGCCCGGCTGGTCGAGGCACGACGTCTACTCGGTATGCCCTTCTCGAACCTCCTGCAACGGAGCGTTCTGCGCATCCCCATCGAGCGGATCGCTGGGCAACCCTCCGTGGTGTACGACGCCAGCTCCCACTGGCGAAACAGTCGACCCGGCGACCAGGACGTGCCGAGCGGAGCCCCAGAGCTTCCTGACTTCACACCTTTCGACCCGGCGGCTACCAGGAGCTCAGCGAGGTGCCCCTGCTGCACGTGGACTATCTCGTAGAGCAACGAGACGCCGGCGCTTCGGCACTCGGTTTCGTCTTCGTTCGGCACGTATTGACTGCCGGTGCGGTGGACGTCGCCGGACTGGAAAGGACGAGACTCGTCTGACCAGGACGTGACGAGGATGGCAGCGGCCGAACATCACCCACTCGTGGCGGCATAGTTTTGGTGGCGCGGCGCGTCTTTGCTTGCGGAGGTGTTGATGGACCCGCAGCAGGAGGCCGCGTTTCGAACGTTCGTGGCGACGCGCTCTCGGCCGTTGCTGCATACCGCGTGGTTGTTGACGGGCGACCCGGCGGCCGCGCAGGACCTGCTGCAGGAGGCGTTGGCTCGGCTGGTCCCTCAGTGGCGCCGCGTCGATGACCCGAGCGCTTACGTCCGGGCCACGATGCACCGCTTGCAGATCAACCGGTGGCGACGCAACCGGTTGATCCGTGAGGAGCCGACTGCTGCCGCACCTGAACAGGTCGCCGCGGACCGGCTCGGGTCGGTGGACGACCGTCTCGTCCTGGTCGACGCCCTTCGGAGGTTGTCCGATCGCCAACGGTCGGTGCTGATCTGTCGCTATATCGAGGATCTGGACGAGCGGGCGGCGGCAGAGCGACTGGGGATCTCGGTGGGAGCGGTGCGGTCCATCGGCCATCGGGCCCTGGCCCGGCTCCGCAAGCTTGCTCCCGAGCTCGGCCCGACCGCGGCGCCGAACCAACCTGACACGGAGGTGTTGCGGTGAATGATCTGGAGAACGCGCTGCAGCGGCTCAACTCTGTGCAGGACGCGCCGTTGCCCAGGGAGGGCTTGGCCGACGCAGCGCTGGTCCGGGCGGCTCAGCGGAGTCGCCGGAAGAACCGGGGGGCAGTCGCCGTAGCCGTCATCGCCATCGTGGCGCTCGCCGTTGGCGTGGCGGGTGTTGGGTCGGGAGCCCTGCGGCGCAACGGCGCTCCCGCCCAACCCAGCCCGATCCTGAAGCCCCGAGTCAACGTCCTGATCGTGGGCTCCGATGCGGGCCGGGACAGGGTGGGCGTGCGGCCGGACACGGTGATGGTGGCCAGCATCGACACCAGCAGCGGCGCGACGGTCCTGTTCGGTCTGCCGCGAAATCTCGAACACGTGCCGTTCCCGCCGGGATCAGCCCAGCGAGCGGCGATGCCGGAGGGCTTCGGCTGTCCAGAGCACAACTGCCTGCTCAGCGGGCTGTGGACGTGGGCCAGCGGACCTGGTGCTCGCTACTACCCCGGTGACCCTCACCCGGGCCTGACCGCGACCTTCCAGGCCGCAGAACAGGTGACCGGTCTGGCGATCGACGAATACGTCGTCCTGAAGATGCCGGCGCTCAGCGCGCTCGTCGACGCCGTCGGCGGGGTCGACATCAATGTCACCGAACGGCTACCCATCGGCGGGAACCCCTTCGAAACCCCGTGCGCAGGGCTGGATCGAACCCGGTCGCCAGCACCTCAATGGCTACCAGGCTCTCTGGTACGCGCGATCCCGCTGGATGACGAGCGACCTCGACCGGATGGCCCGCCAACGCTGCCTGGTCGCCGCCTTGGCCGCCCAGATCGACGCCACCACACTCGCCACGCGACTGCCCGCACTCTTCCGGGCACTGAAGGACGGTGTGACCACATCGATCAACCTGGACGACCTCTCGGCCTGGACCGCACTGGCGCAACGGGTTCAGCACGCCCCGGAGCTGCTCATCGGTCTCGCCTCGGCGTCGCAGCAACGGCCCGACTACGACAGCATCCACGCTCAGGTTCAGGCCGCCATCGATTCGGCGTCGGCCCCTTCGGCCTCGCCGACGCCGGCCAGTCCGGGCAGCTCTGGGACGACCGCGCCCTGCTAAGAACCGACCGGTCCCTAGGCCATCGATTCGGTGGAGGTGCGGACGCCGAGTGCGATCAGCACGACGGCTCCGGCTTGCTGGATCCCGCGGAGGATTCTCTCGACGTTGATGCGACGGGCGACGGCGCTGAGCGTGAAGCCGACGCAGCTAAGCCACAGCGCCATGACGACGACGTGCGTCGCTGCGAGGCTCTCCATTGCCGTGAGATCCATGTTGTGCGCGGGGATGAACTGCGGCGCGAGAGTCAGGTAGATGCCCGCGGCCTTGGGGTTCAACAGGTTCGCGATGTAGGCCGTGAGTAGTGGGCCGCGGCCGCGCGCGAGGTCGAAGCGTGCCGGGCGCTTCCGGTTGACCGCGCGGAGCATGGAGATGCCGAGGACGATCAGGTAGATCGCACCGGCGAGCTGGATGGCGCGGTAGATCTGTGCCGAGCGCATGACGACGGCGGCGAGCCCGACAGCGGCGAGTGTTGCGTGGGTGAAGGTGCCCATTGCGGTGCCGACGATGACGCTGACGACGGCCCGTGGCCCGTGCGGGGCGTAGGAGAGCGTGAGGGTGAAACTAGTCCCGGGGGTGAGAGCCAGGGGCGCGACTGCGAGGGCGAACCCGAGGATGAGCGCGGGGTGCACTCGGTCAGCGTAGGCGTCATTGCGGCGTACACCTCGCCCTTCGACGGCAGAGGCTGGTCCGAACACGATGGCTGTGACAACTCCGTCGAGTACCCCAGAGGCGGCGGCCTTATACGCGGCAAGGTGCAGCATCCCTCGCGATCCACCGCCCCCGAGACTCGGGACGGACGTCCGCTGATCAGCGCACGGATCGCGGCTACTTAGAGACTTCACGCAGGATCGGTGTCTGGCCAGACTCGGTCCAGGTGTCCGGCGGGATGCTCTCATTCGCGGCTGCCCACCCGGTTTGGGTGTGGCTCTCATCTGGGCTGCGGACCGTCGGGCGCCGTGACGAGGCGTGGCTCAAGAGGGGACTGCCCTGCTCGAAGTAGCACTGCCCACCTCGCCGTCCATGATCGGTTCGAGGAAGGCAGGAGGACGTGATGGAGCGCAGTGATCATCGGGGTTGATCCCCACAAGCTGTCGGCCACCATCGAGGTCGTCGACGCACACGAGCGGCTGCTCGGGTCGGGCCGGTTCACCACCGACAAGGCTGGCTACGCGGCGATGCGCGCCTATGTGAAGGCGTGGCCGGGCGGGTCTGGGCGGTCGAGGGCGCCAACGGCGCGGGCCGGCCGTTGGCGCAGCGGCTGGTCGAGGCCGGTGAGCAGGTGGTCGACGTGCCGGCCAAGCTCGCGGCCCGGGTCCGGCTCTTCGACACCGGGCACAACCGCAAGACCGACGCCCTGGACGCGCACTCGATCGCGGTCGTCGCGGTCCGCACGCCGGGCTGCGGGTGCTGGCCGCTGACGGTGAGCTGGAGGCGTTGCGGATGCTCACCGACCGCCGCGACGAGCTGGCCCACCTGCGGGTGCAGACCGTGAACCGGCTGCAGCGGCTGCTCGTCCGAGCTGGTCCCCGGACAACGCAAGCGGGACCTGTCCGCGTTGCAGGCCAAGGCAATGCTGGCCATCGGTCCGCCCACGCGACGTTGCCGGCAAGACCCGCCGCCGGATGGCCGCCGACGAGCTCGCCGACCTGGTCGCCGTCGATGCCAAGCTGA
The DNA here is from genome assembly GCA_963794535.1 of uncultured Actinomycetota bacterium. GTDB lineage: Bacteria > Actinomycetota > Actinomycetes > Actinomycetales > CAVURS01 > CAVURS01. Next base: position 8,852 of record CAWCEI010000008.1, on the reverse strand, counting down.
AGAAGATCAAGGCCGAGCTCAAAGCCACGGTCATCGCCCGCGGCTCCACCCTGCTCGACGTCCACGGCATCGGCCCGGCCGGCGCGGCCCGGATCCTGGCCGACGTCGGCGACATCGCCCGGTTCACCGACCGGAACCGGTTCGCGTCCTGGACCGGCACCGCACCCCTGGACGCCTCCTCCGGCGAGCAGATCCGCCACCGGCTCTCCCGCGCCGGGAACCGGCGGATGAACCACGTCCTGCACATCGCCGCCATCGTCCAGCTCCGCCACGACACCGAAGGCCGGGCCTACTTCCTGCGCAAGCTCGCCGCCGGCAAGACCCGGATGGAAGCGCTGCGCTGCCTCAAACGACGGCTCTCCGACGTCATCTACCGGCAACTGGTCGCCGACGCCCGCGGCAGCCGACCGACGAACGCACTGGATGCGGGCCCGGGAGGGCACTGCGGGGCGACTCTTCAATCCAGCGCGGCCGACCTGCCCCCGCACATCGACACTTCGGATCAGCCACTTCCCGGACCCGCCCCAGCGACGCTACCCCCGGCCACCCGGACACGAAAGACCCCACGGCGCAAGGCTCCCCGAGCCCGTCTCTTGACATAGAGGGGAGCCAGATCCGGGCGTCGGCGTGCGATCATCGAGCCCTGGTCGCCCCGGCAGGTAAGAGACAGAGTCCGGTCTCATCGAGAGGTGAGAGAAGTGCTGGGAAGTAGACCCGGCCTGTCCGCCAGGCCCTCCCCGCGGCATGCGCCTGCGTATCGCGATCAGGACCTCGCTGCCTCGGCTCGAACCCAGGTATCGAACCGCTCGGCACTCTCGCGCTGAGTTGCAATCACGTTGTCCAGGGCGTAACCGAGCTGCGATTCCAAGGCCTCGGAGGGCCCAGCATCCATCAGCAAGAGCGCCTCGGCCCGGGCGAAGAAGACTCCGAAGTTCGAACGCCGCATCATTCCGAGGTTCCCTTCGCGGAGCCGGGCGAGCATGGCTTCACGGGAGAACATCCTGTCCAGGACGGGCCAGCCCGCGCGCTCCAGTTGCGCATTCATGTCAACGACCGCCCGGCGGGCCGACTGGTCATCAGAGACTTCCCACCAGCCGTCGGTCCCTTCGGGCGTTCCTTCCGGGTGCAGCCTCTCCCTGTAAAGCCCTAAGGACTCCGACACGGACCTGGGCATACCTGTGCCCAGGTTCACCCTGTCCCACCTCAGCCACGGCTCCGGAGCGAAGGCGAGGTTCACGACGCAGCGCACGCTCCCAGCGGTACTCCACGACGACGACTGAACGTTGACGACCGCCCAGTCACCAGGAGTCGATGACTTGCGCCAGGTAGGAGCTGACCCCTTGTAACCGTGACCACGTGCGGTCGGGCCCAGGAGATCGCGAAGAGCGGCCTTGAGGGCATCCTGCGCGGTCACGCACCCAGAATCCCATGCCTCGGAACACGTCTCCCTTCATCAGCTCTGCGCCCGCTCGGCGGCATGAGCGGGCTGACCCGCCAGGCGCGTGCCTAGTCCTTCGCCACGACGTCCTTCGCCTCATAGACGATTCCGAAGAGACGCGTCAGTGCGGAGCGAACATCCACGTCGCGGTCCAGCCGGGGGAGCTTCAGGAGTTGGTCCGGGGCGATGTCGAACGTCGTGATGGCAGCCCTCGCCTCCGACGCTTCGGGCTCGAACAGCAAGAAGCACCGGTATGCACAGAGTGCATCGGCGCGCTCTTGTCGTAGCACGGTCATGAGCAGAATCGGCGCGTCTCGGACCTGGGATCGCAGCGCCTGGGGGGACGACCAGCGCGTCGAGAAGCCGCTCCGTTCCGCCAGGGTTTGAAGGCCCATCAGCGAGTGAAGAGAGATCTCGCACACCCGGAAGTCCGCGTCGTTGCTGCGAACCAAGGTCACCAGGCCACTCTATGAGTCCTATGCCTTGCCTGGCCTGCCGTCCCGTCCGCTCATCGACTACTTGTTTCCTTGACCCATGACCGGTGCCTGGCAAGGCTCGGTCTAGTCGCCCGGTTCGTCGCTCCCATTTCGGCTGCCCACGCTGGTCGTGTGGCTCTCTCATGGCTTGCGCGGGCCGGGCGTCGCTCTAGGAGCGGGGAGAGGCTCAAGAGGGGTTTGTGCTGCTCGAAGTAGCGGTGCCCTCCCGGCTCGAGAAGTGTCGGATCGAGTTGTGGGAGAACGGACATGGGCGCTGTGGTGATCGGGATGGACCCGCACAAGCGGTCGGCAACGATCGAGGTGATGGCCGGCGACGAGGTGGTTCTGGGCGGCGGCCGGTACGCCACCGATCGAGACGGCTACCGGGCGATGCTTGCCTACGGACGACGGTTCCCGGACCGCACCTGGGCGGTGGAGGGTTGTTCGGGTATCGGCCGGCATATCGCCAACCGGCTGCTGGCCGATGGGGAGCAGGTGGTGGACGTGCCGCCCAAGCTGTCGGCCCGCACTCGGATGCTGGCCACCGGCCAAGGCCGCAAGACCGATGAGACCGACGCACATTCGATCGCGTTGGTCGGCACCCGGATGAGTGGGCTGCGCCCAGTCGTCGATGACGAACAGCTGACCGTGCTGCGGATCCTGGTCGACCGACGACGCTCACTAGGTGAGGACCACATCCGGATGGTTTCCCAACTGCATCAGCTACTGCTGGAACTGATCCCGGGCGGGGCGAAGAAGGCCCTCTCCGCGGCCCAGGCCAAGAGGCTGCTGGCCAAGGTCCGCCCGCGGGACGCGGCCGGCAAGACCCGGCGACGGGTCGCGGCCGAGTTGATCGCTGACCTCGAACGGGTCTACGCCCGCAAGAAGGCCGCCAACAAGGAGCTGAAGGACCTGCTCGCCGCGACCGGCACCACCCTGACCGACCTGAACGGCATCGGTCCCTCCGGCGCCGCCCGGCTCCTGGTCGACGTCGGCGACATCACCCGCTTCCCCAGCAAAGCCCACTTCGCCTCCTGGAACGGCACCGCCCCGATCGACGCCTCCTCCGGAGACCAGGTCCGGCACCGGCTCTCCCGCGGCGGCAACCGTCAGATCAACCGCGTCCTGCACATCATGGCCACCGTCCAGCTGCGCAACCCGACCGAGGGACGGGCCTACTACGACCGACGCAAGGCCGAGGGCAAGACCTCGATGGAAGCCATGCGCGCACTCAAACGACGACTCTCCGACATCGTCTACCGCCAGCTAATCCTCGACGCGCTGGCGCCATCGAAGGCGGGCCCGGGAGGACACCCGGGGACGACTCTTCAATCCAGCGTGGCCGACTCACACCCCGACATCGACACTTCGGATCAGTCACTTCCCGGACCCGCCGACCACGAGCCTAGAACCGCCCTCCCCACCGCGTCTTGACACAGAGGGGAGCCATGAGAGTGCGTTCGCCCCCGCCCGATCGCGGCGGAAAGACTGGCTACGCGGCCAGCCTCTTGTCGGCTGCCGACTAACAGGTCCCCGACGACACCCGCGTGGTGTTGGACGACCTGGTCACGGAACCGGGCGTTGACCGGCGAATATCGGGATGGACAAGGGCACCCAGCTCACCGCACACGCGATGCGCGGCTGGCGGCGCATCTCCTTGACGAGACCGCGTTCATCGAATCCTGCTTGCTGGCGGAAACGGCTTCACCGAGTCCTCGGACGGCGGCTTTCAGTCCCCCACCCGGCCGGTGTCGTAGGCCCACATCGCGATCTCGACCCTGTTGCGGGCGCCGATCTTGGTTAGCAGGCTCGCGACGTGGGTCTTGGCGGTCGTCAGACCGATGTAGAGGTCGGCGGCGATCTCGGCGTTCGTGCGGCCGCGGGCGACCAGCGCCAGCACCTGCTCCTCGCGGTCGGTGAGCGGATCGATCGGTTGGGTACGTCGTTTCGACGGTTCCCTGGCGGCCAAGGTGGACAGCAGCCGACGGGTGATGTTCGGCGCGATCAGGGCATCGCCGGCGGCGGCGGCATGCACGGCCTGGACGAGCAGCTCCGGCCCGGCGTCCTTGAGCAGGAAGCCTCGGGCGCCGGCCCGGAGCGCGCCGTGGACGTACTCGTCGAGGTCGAAGGTCGTGATCACCACCACCGCCATAGGGTCCGGGACGCCCCGCCCGGCGAGGAGCTCGGTCACCTCGATGCCGTCGAGTCCGGGCATCCGGATGTCGACCAGGCACACGTCGGGGTGGAGCCGACGCGCCAGCTCGACCGCGGCGTGGCCGTCGGCGGCCTGACCGACGACCTCGATGTCGGGCTGGGCGTCAAGGATCATGGACAGGCCGGTACGCACCAGGTCCTGGTCGTCGGCCACCAGCACGCGCACCGTCATCGGCGTACCTTCGTGGGCAGCTCGGCGTCGACCGTCCACCCGCCCCCAGGCGCCGGCCCGGCGCGCAGCGTGCCGCCGAGCAGCTGCACGCGCTCGGTCATCCCCAGTAGCCCGAAGCCGTGGCTCGCTGGCCGCGGCGGGTCGATCTGGCCGTCGTCGGTCACGAGTAGCCGCAGCCTTCCTCCACCCTCGACGACCCGGATCTCCACGCGCGAGGCGTTGCGGGCGTGCCGCAGGGCGTTCGTCAGCGCCTCTTGCGCCAGCCGGTAGACCGCCGCGTCGAGCTGGAGCGGAAGTTTGTCCAGGTCACCCGGCACCTCCACGTCGACGACCGGCACCGGTTCGCGGCGGGCGAGGGACGCCAGGTCGGCAACGCCAGGCTGGGGGGTGTACTCCGCCGGCGCTCCGTCGCGCAGCACCCGGACCATCGCCCGCATCTCCGCCAGCGTCCGCGACGCTTCCCCTTCGATGACGGCCAGCGCCTCGAGCCCCGCCTCAGGTCGCTGCCCGGCCATCGCCCGGGCCGCCTGCGCCTGCACAGCGATCGCCGAGACGTGGTGGGCGACCATGTCGTGCAGCTCGCGCGCGAGGCCGACCCGCTCCTGGCTGCGGATCTGGTCCAACGCCCGGCGCCAGCTCTCGGCGCGGTAGCGGAACGCGGCTCCACCTGCGGCTGCCGCTGTCAGGATGCCGAACCCACCAACGATGTCGGACGGGCCGGTGTAGTCGGCGACCGTACCGATCACCGCAGCGACCAGCACGAACGCCAGCCCGATCACGATCTCGCGGCCCGCGCCCCAGCGGACCAGCGCGTAGACGAGGACCAGGACGTAGACCATCGTGTCGAGGCCGACACCGCGGGGCCCGCCCGCCAAGGTCGCCAACCCCAACCCCATCGCGGTGCCGAAGCCCACCACGACACAGGCCAACGGCTGGGTACGCCGCCAGAGCAGCACCGGCGCGAGTCCGACCGCCACGATCGTCGCGAACGGCCGCCAGGCGACGTCGTCCCGGAGGACTCCCTCGAGGAGCGCCGTCACCATCCACACCCCGACCAGCACCCAGTCGCGCGACACCCGTTCGGGAGCGGCGGCTGCGCGGGGCTCGGCCCACAGCGAGCGCAGGGCGTTGGTGACCACCCGCCCAGCCTAGGGACCGCCGAGGCCTCGGGGACCGACCGAAAGAACGAGACCCCGCTCCTCCCCACGGCTGAGGCAGGTTCCGGCCTCGACGCCGATGTGCGCACGCCGCGACGCGGCGAGGGTTGTCACATGATCACTGTTGAGTCACTGACCCGGAGATACGCCGGCTTCACCGCCGTCGACAACGTCTCCTTCACCGCCCTGCCCGGTCGTGTGACCGGCTTCCTCGGTCCGAACGGTGCCGGCAAGTCCACCACGATGCGCGTCATGGTCGGTCTGACCGCCCCGACGTCCGGCACCGCGACCATCAACGGAGAACGGTTCGCCGACCTCCCCAACCCCGGCCTCGAGGTAGGCGTCCTCTTGGACGCCTCCGCCCAGCACGCCGGTCGCACCGGACGCGAGATCCTCACCATCGCCGCCGACACCATGGGCCTGCCGCCGCACCCGGGTCGACGAGATGCTCGAGCTCGTCAGCCTGACCCCCGCCGAGGCCAAGCGCCGCGTGCGCAACTACTCCCTCGGGATGCGTCAACGCCTCGGCATCGCCACCGCACTCCTCGGAGACCCTGAGGTGCTGATCCTCGACGAGCCCGCCAACGGGCTCGACCCCGCGGGGATTCGGTGGATGCGCGACCTGCTGACCGGATTCGCCAGCCAGGGCGGCACCGTCCTGTTGTCCTCGCACCTGCTGCACGAGATCGAGGTCATCGCCGACGACCTGGTCGTGATCGGGAACGGCAAGATCGTCGCGTCCGGCAGCAAGGAAGAGCTCCTCGCCGCGGCCGGGACACTCGCCCGCTCAACGTCACCGCGCGACCTCGCGCACGCCCTCGAGCAGGCCGGGATCCCCAGCACGCTCGCCGGGGACGGCTCGGTCCGCACCGATGCCGACCCCGCTCGGGTCGGGGCCGTGGCCCTGACCGCCGGCATCGCCCTCACCGAGCTCCGGTCCGCCGAGGGCGCCGGCCTCGAAGACATGTTCCTGGCGCTCACAGCCGACACCCAACGCGAAGGAGTTGCGGCATGACCGCCACGATCATCTCTCCCGACACCATCGAGGCCGCACCGGCCCGACCGGATCGCCCGTCCCATCCCGACCACCCGGCTCGTCAAGGTCGAGCTCCGCAAGATGTTCAACACCCGCTCCGGATTCTGGATGCTCATCAGCATCGGCGTCCTGTCCCCCATCTCGGCCGGGTCGCTCCTCGTCTTCGGCCTCAACAGCGACGTCACCTACCAGAACTTCGTGAGAGCGAGCGGGTTCCCGATGTCGGTGATCCTGCCGATGATCGCGATCCTGGCCGTCACGAATGAGTGGAGCCAGCGCAGTGGGCTCACGACATTTACGCTGATTCCGAGCCGCGCGCACGTGATCGGCGCCAAGGCAATCGCGACCCTCCTGGTGGGCCTCGGCTCCGTGGCCGTCGCCCTGGCCGTGGGCGCCCTCGGCAACGTGGCCGGTTCGGCGCTAGCCGGCGTCAACACCGTGTGGGACATCTCGTTGTCCATGGCGTCCCAGATCGTGCTCTACGACCTAGTCGGCATGGCCATCGGGTTCACCCTCGGCGTCGTGCTGCGCAACTCCGCGGCCGCAATCGTGGGCTACTTCGTCGCTTCACTGGTCGTGCCAGGCATCCTCGTCCTCCTGGCCCACGCGCGCCCCTGGTTCGAGGACCTGCAGCCCTGGATCGACTGGAACAAAACGCACGGAGCGCTCCTCGAGGGCGCCACGAACACCGGTAAGGAGTGGGCGATGCTCGGCTCGACCACGATGATCTGGATCGTCATTCCCCTCGTCATCGGGCTGCTCTCCCTGCGCCGCTCCGAGGTCAAATAGTCGGACACGCAGGTGAAGCTGGATGTGTAGCGGCCCACCGCTACGACTTCAGCACCGCCGAGGCCGATCCGCCGAAGTTGCTCCGCACGCTGATCTGGACGGGGTTGGTGACGAAGCCGCGCTGGTCGGCAAAGCGGCCACCGCCCTGTGATCGTGACATTCGTAGCGGTGGTGGCCATCGCGGTCGCGAGGTTGAAGGTGCTCGTCGCCGTATTCCTCGCTCAGATCGACCCCGCCACGGGCTTCCTCGAGGACGACTGAGGCACGAGGCCGGTCCGCAGCGTTCGCACGCCATCGGCTGATCCGGCCGTCCCCACGCGCTATGGGGTCGCGGCTGGGTGAATGGCTACCACCGGTCGTGCACGAGGGCGCGGATGCGGGCGTCGTACAGGTCTTTGACGCCGTCGACGAAGGCGGCCGAGAGTGGCGGACGTCTCCGGCTGCTGCGTTCGCCAGCGCCTGGTCGCGGCTCCGCGCGCCAGGGATAACCGTTGCCACACCTGGTTGTTGCCACACCCAGGCGATCGCGGCCTGCGCGGGCGTGACGCCCGCCGGCCCGTGCGCTTTCCACGAGCGCCCCAAACTCCTTGGACGCTTCGACGCCTGTCTCGTAGTCGACGCCGCTGAAAGTCTCGCCCACGTCGAAGGCACTGCCGTCACGGTTGTAGCTGCGATGGTCGTCGGGCGCGAACTGGGTGTCCGTGCGGTACCGCCCGGAGAGCAAACCGGAGGCCAGCGGCACCCGGGCGATGATCCCGATGCCTGCGTCAGCCGCAGCCGGCAGCACCCGCTCGAGCGGCTTGAGGCGGAACGCGTTGAGGATGATCTGCACCGACGCCACGTGCGGCCTGTCGATCGCGGACAGCGCCTGGTCGACGGTCTCGACACTCAAGCCGTACGCCGCGATAACGCCAGCGTCGACCAGGGTGTCGAGGGCGTCGTAGGTCGCGTCGTCCTCGATGACCGCGCTCGGCGGACAGTGCAGCTGCACCAGGTCCAGCCGGTCGACGCCGAGGTTGCGCCGGGAGCGGTCGGTCCAGGCCCGGAAGTTGTCCAGGACGTAGTTCTGGGGCACCTGCTCGGCCCGGCGGCCCATCTTGGTGGCGACGACGAAGTCGTGATCGGGATGCGCGGCCAGGAATCGGCCGAGCACCGCTCGCTGCGCCCATCGCCGTAGACATCGGCGGTGTCGAAGAACGTGACGCCGCCCTCAGCCGCCGACTCCAGCACGCCCAGCGCTGCGGACTCCGGGACGTCACCCCAGTCGGCTCCCAGTTGCCACGTGCCGAGCCCTACGACGGACACCGACTTCCCCGTACGGCCCAAGGTTCGCTTCTCCACGTTCCACTCCCTGTTCTCGGTCCGTCGATCCATCGTCGCATCGCCGTTGCCGCATCAGCGTAGGTGTCGGACAGCCAGGATTGCGCCTCGACGAGGAGCGGTACCACGCCCGTATTCTGCGGGGCGGAGAGAGTGGGTTCGTGAGTCACTGACCTGTGGAGGACAGGGTTGTCAGACAGTCAGGACGTTGACCAGATGGCCCGGATCACTCGGCGTTCCGACGCCCGGC
>CAWCEI010000007.1:0-157218 GCA_963794535.1 uncultured Actinomycetota bacterium | reverse complement strand
CGGCCGCCGACACCGCACCCGTGGTCGAGGCCGCGCCGGTCGTGACCGAGGCCGCTGCGCCGGTCGAGACCACAGCAGTCGCTACTCCTGAGACCACCAGCGACACCACCAGCGAGACCACCAGCGGAACGGAGGCCTGACATGTTGATCCCCCGTCGGGTCAAGCACCGCAAGCAGCACCACCCGGGTCGCTCGGGCGCTGCCACCGGTGGCACCCGGATCTCCTTCGGCGACTACGGCATCCAGGCCATCGAGCCGGCGTACGTCACGAACCGGCAGATCGAGTCCGCCCGTATCGCCATGACCCGCTACATCAAGCGTGGCGGCAAGGTCTGGGTCAACATCTACCCGGACCGCCCGCTGACCAAGAAGCCGGCCGAGACCCGGATGGGTTCCGGCAAGGGCTCCCCCGAGTGGTGGATCGCCAACGTCAAGCCGGGCCGGGTCATGTTCGAGCTGGCCGGAGTCGACGAGCCGACGGCTCGCGAGGCGCTGCGCCTGGCGATGCACAAGCTCCCGATGAAGTGCCGCTTCGTGCAGCGTGAGGGTGGTGACTTCTGATGGCCAGTCGGATCCCAGGACCTGGCTCCCGGCCAGCTGCGCGGCTTCGATGACGACCGTCTGGTCGAGGAGCTGCGCAAGGCCAAGGAGGAGCTGTTCAACCTGCGCTTCCAGTCGGCCACCGGCCAGCTGGAGAGCCACGGCCGGCTGCGCGCCGTCCGCCGGGACATCGCGCGGATCTACACGATCATGCGCGAGCGCGAGCTGGGCATCACCGAAGCACCCGAGGACGACGCATGAGCGAGGACACAGCAGCTGTGAGTACGACAGACAACTCGGCCGCCACGAGCGAGGAGCTGGGGCGCAACGACCGCAAGACCCGCAACGGTCTGGTCGTCAGCGACAAGATGGACAAGACCGTCGTGGTCGCCGTCGAGGACCGGGTCAAGCACCCGCTCTACGGCAAGGTCCTGCGCCGCACCAGCAAGGTCAAGGTCCACGACGAGGCCAACACGGCCGGCGTCGGTGACCGCGTCCTGATCATGGAGACCCGTCCGATGTCGGCGACCAAGCGCTGGCGTCTCGTCGAGATCCTGGAGAAGGCCAAGTGATCCAGCAGGAGTCGCGGCTCAAGGTCGCCGACAACACCGGGGCCAAGGAGATCCTGTGCATCCGGGTGCTCGGTGGCTCCGGCCGCCGGTACGCGAGCATCGGTGACGTCATCGTGGCGACCGTCAAGGACGCCATCCCCGGCGGCAACGTCAAGAAGGGCGACGTCGTCAAGGCGGTCATCGTGCGCACCCGCAAGGAGCGCCGCCGCGCCGACGGCTCGTACATCCGCTTCGACGAGAACGCCGCCGTGCTGCTCCGCCCGGACGGCGACCCGCGCGGCACGCGCATCTTCGGCCCGGTCGGCCGCGAGCTGCGCGAGAAGCGCTTCATGAAGATCATCTCGCTGGCGCCGGAGGTGCTCTGAGCCATGTCTGGCAACTCGAACGTGACGAAGATGAAGATCAAGAAGGGTGACCTGGTCGAGGTCATCACCGGGGCCTCGCAGGCCAACGGTGGCGACCGCGGCAAGCAGGGCAAGGTCATCGCCGTCTACCCCGAGCGCTCGCGGGTGCTCGTCGAAGGCGTCAACCGGGTCAAGCGGCACACCAAGCTGGGCACGTCCGGCCGTGGCACCAAGACCGGCGGGATCGTGACCCAGGAGGCCGCGATCCACGTCAGCAACGTGATGCTGGTCGACCCCGACACCAAGAAGCGCACCCGGGTCGGGCTGCGCGAGGACACCGTGACGCGGGACGGCGTCGAGCGCACCACCCGGGTCCGTTTCGCCAAGCGCTCCGGCAAGGACATCTGAGATGACACTGACACCATGACACCCGACCGAGACGAGCGTGCGTCCGAAGCCGCGGCTCAAGCTGCGCTACCGCGAGGAGATCGCTCCCGCCCTGCGCGAGGAGTTCGACTTCGCCAACGTCATGCAGGTCCCGACGGTCACCAAGGTGATCGTCAACATGGGCGTCGGCGAGGCGGCCCGCGACTCCAAGCTGATCGACGGCGCGATCCGCGACCTCGCGGCGATCACCGGCCAGAAGCCGCAGGTCACCAAGGCCCGCAAGTCGATCGCCCAGTTCAAGCTGCGCGAGGGCATGCCGATCGGTGCGCACACGACGATCCGCGGCGACCGGATGTGGGAGTTCCTCGACCGGCTGCTGTCGGTCGCGCTGCCCCGGATCCGCGACTTCCGTGGGCTGTCCCCGCGGCAGTTCGACGGTCGCGGCAACTACACCTTCGGGCTCAACGAGCAGGCGATGTTCTACGAGATCGACCAGGACAAGACCGACCGGGTGCGCGGCATGGACATCACTGTCGTCACGACCGCGAAGACCGACGACGAGGGTCGGGCGCTGCTGCGCCGCCTCGGCTTCCCGTTCAAGGAGAACTGACCGTGGCCAAGACTGCCCTTGTCAACAAGGCGAACGCCAAGCCGAAGTTCGCGGTGCGCGGCTACACCCGCTGCCAGCGCTGCGGCCGGCCGCGCTCGGTCTACAAGAAGTTCGGCCTGTGCCGGATCTGCCTGCGCGAGATGGCGCACCGCGGCGAGCTGCCCGGCGTGACCAAGAGCTCCTGGTAGCCAACGGTTCCCCGGTCACCACTGCACCCCACCACCGACGTACGCCGCAGGTCCCTCGCAGACGCGAGGGAAACCATGGCGAGGAAGGGCCTGAAGCCCAGATGATGACCGACCCGATCGCAGACATGCTGACGCGTCTGCGCAACGCCAACTCGGCGTACCACGACACCGTCTCGATGCCCTTCAGCAAGCTGAAGTCGCACGTCGCGGAGATCCTCCAGGCGGAGGGCTACATCTCCTCCTGGACGGTCCAGGACGCCGAGGTGGGCAAGAGCCTCGTGCTCGAGCTCAAGTACGGCCCCAACCGGGAGCGCTCGATCGCCGGCATCCGGCGGATCTCCAAGCCCGGGCTGCGGGTCTACGCGAAGTCGACCAGCCTGCCCAAGGTCCTCGGTGGCCTCGGGCGTGGCGATCCTGTCGACCTCGTCGGGGCTGCTGACCGACCGCCAGGCATCGAAGAAGGGCGTGGGTGGGGAAGTCCTCGCCTACGTCTGGTGAGGGGCTGACATGTCGCGTATCGGTCGTCTCCCCGTCACCGTCCCCTCGGGCGTGGACATCGCCATCGACGGCTCCGACGTCACCGTGAAGGGCCCCAAGGGCACCCTCGCGCACACCGTCGCCGCCCCGATCGCGGTCGCCAAGTCCGACGACGGCACCATCGCGGTCACCCGTCCGGACGACGAGCGGGCCAGCCGCTCGCTGCACGGCCTGACCCGCACCCTGATCAACAACATGGTCATCGGCGTGACCGACGGCTACGAGAAGAAGCTGGAGATCGTCGGCACCGGCTACCGCGTGCTGGCCAAGGGCTCGGACCTCGAGTTCGCGCTCGGCTTCAGCCACCCCGTCGTCGTCACCCCGCCGGAGGGCATCACCTTCGCCGTGGAGTCGCAGACCAGGTTCAGCGTCCAGGGCATCGACAAGCAGAAGGTCGGCGAGGTCGCCGCCAACATCCGCAAGCTGCGCAAGCCCGACCCGTACAAGGGCAAGGGCGTTCGGTACGCCGGCGAGCAGGTCCGCCGCAAGGTCGGAAAGGCTGGGAAGTAAGCCATGGCAGTCACGGTCAAGCGGGCCAAGGGCAACGTCGCCGCACGCGGTCGGCGTCACCTGCGGGTCCGCAAGAAGGTCAGCGGTACGCCGAGCCGTCCGCGGCTGGTCGTGAGCCGGTCGGCCCGGCACGTCTACGTGCAGGTCGTCGACGACATCGCCGGCACCACGCTGGCGTCGGCCTCGACGATGGAGGCCGACCTGCGCAGCCTGGGCGGCGACAAGACCGCCAAGGCCAAGAAGGTCGGCGAGCTGGTGGCCGAGCGGGCCAAGGCGGCCGGTGTCGAGGCCGTGGTGTTCGACCGTGGGGGCAACCGCTACCACGGCCGGGTCGCCGCGATCGCCGACGGCGCCCGCGAGGGAGGGCTCTCCCTGTGATGGCCCACGTCGTACGTCATGGTTTTTCGTGTGTTGCAGAGATGAGGAACGTCTGATGCCAGGTCCCCAGCGAAGGGGCGCCACGGGTGCCGGTGGCGGCGAGCGCCGCGGTGGCGGTCGTGACCGTGACAACCGTCGTGACGGTGGCGCGGAGAAGACCGCGTACATCGAGCGCGTCGTGACGATCAACCGCGTCGCCAAGGTGGTCAAGGGTGGCCGCCGGTTCAGCTTCACGGCCCTCGTGGTCGTCGGCGACGGCGACGGCACGGTCGGCGTCGGCTACGGCAAGGCCAAGGAGGTGCCCGCGGCGATCGCCAAGGGTGTCGAGGAGGCCAAGAAGGCGTTCTTCAAGGTCCCGCGGATCCAGGGCACCATCCCGCACCCGATCCAGGGTGAGGCGGCGGCCGGTGTCGTGCTGCTGCGCCCGGCTGCGCCCGGTACCGGCGTCATCGCCGGTGGCCCGGTCCGCGCCGTCCTGGAGTGCGCCGGTGTCCACGACGTGCTGAGCAAGTCGCTCGGCTCGGACAACGCGATCAACATCGTCCACGCGACCGTCGCGGCGCTGAAGGGTCTGGAGCGGCCCGAGGCCGTTGCGGCCCGTCGCGGCCTGCCGCTCGAGCATGTCGCCCCGGCTGCGCTGCTGCGCGCCCGGGCGGCCGGTCTGGCGGGTTCCTGATGCCCCGGCTCAAGGTGACCCAGCGCAAGTCCGGCATCGGCGGCAAGGACAACCAGCGCCAGACGCTGCGCAGTCTCGGTCTCAAGCGGATCGGCGATGTCGTCGTCAAGGAGGACCGGCCCGAGATCCGGGGCATGGTCAACACGGTGATCCACCTGGTCACCGTCGAGGAGGTCGACTGACATGGCGCAAGACTCCAAGCAGGCCAAGAGCGGCCTGTTGAAGGTGCATCACCTGCGCCCGGCCCCGGGGGCCAAGACGGACAAGACCCGGGTCGGTCGCGGTGAGGGCGGCAAGCGCGGCAAGACCGCCGGCCGCGGCACCAAGGGCACGAAGGCCCGCTACCAGGTGCCCGAGTCGTTCGAGGGCGGGCAGATGCCGATGCACATGCGGCTGCCCAAGCTGCGCGGCTTCACCAACCCGTTCCGGGTCGAGTACCAGGTGGTCAACCTGGACAAGCTCGACGCGCTGTTCCCGGACGGCGGCGCGGTGACGGTCGAGGACCTGGTCGCCAAGGGCGCGGTCCGCAAGGGCCTGCCGGTCAAGGTGCTGGGCACGGGCGAGCGTGACGGTCAAGCTGGACGTCACCGTCGACAAGTTCTCCGGCGCCGCCAAGGACAAGATCGCGGCTGCGGGTGGGTCGACCACCGAGCTGTGAGACCCACCCCCTCGTCGATCGATCTGAGAGAGTAGGTCTCGTGCTCACCGCGTTCGCTCGCGCGTTCCGTACGCCGGACCTGCGCAAGAAGCTCCTGTTCACCATCGCCATCATGGCGATCTTCCGGCTGGGGTCGTTCATCCCCGTCGCCGGGGTGGACTACAAGGCGGTGCAGGCCTGCCTGCCCGACGCCAGCTCCTCCGGCGTCCTCGGCCTGGTGAACCTCTTCAGCGGCGGCGCCTTGCTGCAGCTGTCGATCTTCGCGCTCGGGATCATGCCGTACATCACGGCGAGCATCATCGTGCAGCTGCTGACGGTGGTCATCCCGAAGTTCGAGGAGCTGAAGAAGGAGGGCCAGGCCGGCACGGCCAAGCTCACCCAGTACACCCGCTACCTGACCATCGGGCTGGCCGTGCTGCAGTCGGCCACCCTGGTCACCCTGGCCCGCAACCCGGCCAACCTGTTCGGCGTCCAGTGCGCCAACCCGGTCGTGCCGGACACCAGCGTCCCGACGATCCTGATCATGATCCTCACCATGACCGCCGGCACCGGCGTGATCATGTGGCTGGGCGAGCTGGTCACGGACCGCGGCATCGGCAACGGCATGTCGCTGCTGATCTTCACCCAGATCGCGGCGCGCTTCCCGACCTCGCTGTGGGCGATCAAGACCAGCAAGGACAGCTGGGCGATCTTCTTCCTGGTGATCGCTGGTCGGGATCGTGGTCATCGCGTTGGTGGTCTTCGTCGAGCAATGTCAACGAAGAGTGCCGGTGCAGTATGCGAAACGGATGATCGGCCGCAAGATGTACGGCGGCACGACGACGTACATCCCGTTGAAGGTCAACATGGCCGGTGTCATCCCGGTCATCTTCGCCTCGTCGCTGCTCTACATCCCGGCGCTGCTGACCCAGTTCCAGAGCCAGACCAACCCGCCGGGCTGGGCCAAGTGGATCCAGATCAACTTCGTCCGCGGTGACCACCCGGTCTACATGATCAGCTACTTCGCGCTGATCGTGTTCTTCACCTACTTCTACGTCTCGATCACGTTCAACCCGGACGAGGTCGCGGACAACATGAAGAAGTACGGCGGGTTCATCCCGGGCATCCGGGCCGGCCGGCCGACGGCGGAGTACCTGGACTACATCCTGACCCGGATCACCTTCCCCGGGGCGGTCTACCTGGGCTTCATCTCGCTGATCCCGATCATCGCCCTGGTGCTGGTCAACGCGAACCAGAACTTCCCGTTCGGTGGCACCTCGATCCTGATCATCGTCGGCGTCGGGCTGGAGACCGTGAAGCAGATCGAGTCGCAGCTGCAGCAGCGGCACTACGAAGGCTTCCTGCGCTGATGCGGCTGCTCATCGTCGGCCCGCCGGGCGCGGGCAAGGGCACCCAGGCCTCGCGGCTGGCCGCGCACTACGGCATCCCGGCGATCTCGACCGGCGACATCTTCCGGTCCAACATCGCGAACCGCACACCCCTTGGCATCAAGGTCGACGAGATCGTCAAGTCGGGTGGCTACGTCCCGGACGAGATGACCAACGACCTGGTCCGCAACCGGCTGGCCGAGCCGGACTGCGAGCCCGGGTTCCTGCTCGACGGCTACCCGCGCACCCAGGCCCAGGTCGACGAGCTGGACGACATGCTCGGCGCGCAGCAGCACGAGCTGGACCACGTCGTCGAGCTCGTGGTCGACGACGAGATCGTCGTGCAGCGGCTGATCGAGCGGGCCGAGAAGGAGAATCGCCCGGACGACACGCCGGAGACGATCCGCAAGCGCCAAGAGATCTACGTCGCGGAGACCGCACCCCTGGTCGACTTCTACGACCAGCGCGGGCTGCTGGTCCGGGTCGACGGGCTCGGCTCGGTCGACGAGGTCGCCGACCGGATCGTGGCGGCGCTGGACGCCGCCCATCGCGCGGCCGGTGGCTCCGCGCTCGAGGCCTAGGCCCGCTGATGCTGGGACGCAGTGGCCCGGACGTGAAGTCGCCGGAGCAGATCCAGGTCATGCGCCGGGCCGGCGCGCTGGTCGGTGAGACGCTCGAGCTGGTCCGCGAGTCGGTCCGGGCCGGGCTGACGACGGCCGAGCTGGACGACATCGCCGAGCGGCACATCCGCGCGGCCGGGGGAGTGCCCTCGTTCATCGGCGTCCCGGGTGGGCACGGCGCCATCGACTTCCCGGCGACCCTCTGCATCTCGGTCAACGACCAGGTCGTGCACGGCATCCCGGGCTCGCGGGTGCTGGCCGACGGCGACATCGTCTCGGTCGACTGCGGCGCGATCGTCGACGGCTGGCACGGCGACGCGGCGATCTCGGTCGTCGTCGGTTCGGCGGCCGGGGCGGCCTCGGCCGAGGACCTGGCCCTGGTCGCGGCGACGGAGGCCTCGATGTGGCACGGCATCGCGGCGCTGCGCGTGGGCGCCCGGCTGTACGACGTGGGCGCGGCCGTCGAGGACTACGTGACCGGGGTCGCCCGTCCGGCGGCCTTGGTCGACGGTGGTTCAGGGAACGGGACCGGGAACGGGACCGCGAACATGGCCGGCAGCGCGACCGCGCGGCCGGCGTACGGGATCGTCGAGGACTATGTCGGGCACGGCATCGGGCGGTCGATGCACGAGGACCCGCAGGTGCCGAACTACCGGGTCCGGGCCAAGGGGCCGCGGGTGGCGGCCGGGCTGTGCGTCGCCGTCGAGCCGATGCTGACCGCCGGGTCGGCCCAGACCCGCACCCTGGACGACGGCTGGACCGTGGTCACGGTCGACGGCGGCCGGGCGGCGCACTGGGAGCACTCGGTCGCGGTGACCGCCCGCGGGCCGTGGGTCCTGACCGCGCTCGACGGCGGCGCTCGCCGGCCTGGCCACCGTCGGCCTCACCCCCGGCGCCCCCGCCTGAAGCCCACCCCCCGAATGCGGCTTTACCCCCGGAATGCGGGTTTCTCGGCCCATTCGGCCCGCTGAAACCCGCAGTCGGGGGGTGAAGCCGCGGTGGAGGGGTGGACGGATTTCAGCATTTCGTGCTCAGCAGGTAGTCTTGAGCCTCGGCTCACGAGCACTTTTCGTCCCGGCCAGGCCCCGCGGCTGGAGTGGCTGGATCTGGGACCCGTCTCGCGCGTGCGCTGAGGCCCATCTGCCTACCCTTCAATCGGGGTGGGCTGCGCACGAGCAAGCACGATCAACAGGGATTGCGGAGGATATGGCGAAGAAGGACGGCGTCATCGAGATCGAGGGCGTTGTGGTCGAGGCCCTGCCGAACGCGACATTTCGCGTGGAGCTGAGCAACGGTCACAAGGTGCTCGCGCACATCTCGGGGAAGATGCGTCAGCACTACATCCGGATCCTCCCCGAGGACCGCGTAGTGGTGGAGCTCAGCCCGTACGACCTGTCCCGCGGCCGGATCGTCTTCCGCTACCGCTAGCGGTCCGCAAACCCTGAGCCGAACGCCAACCCCGAACCACTCCTACCCCCCACTCACCTCCCAGAGAACAGCAGGGCGATGAAGGTCAAGCCGAGCGTCAAGAAGATCTGCGACAAGTGCAAGGTGATCCGCCGTCACGGCCGGGTCATGGTGATCTGCGAGAACCTGCGCCACAAGCAGCGCCAGGGCTGAACGACAACGCACCAAGCGCACCACCCGACCCCAGCGACGGGCGCATAGCCCACCGCTGGACGACACCCCCGGGCGAAGCCGGGGACTGTACGCCGAAGGGCGGACAGACCGGTGGTGCACCAGAACTTCGCACCAGACGATCCCCCGGGATCGGAGAAGGAGCACTAGATGGCACGCCTCGTCGGCGTCGACCTTCCGCGTGACAAGCGCGTCGAGGTCGCCCTCACCTACATCTTCGGCGTCGGTCGCACCCGCGCCCTGAAGACCCTCAAGGAGACCGGGGTCAACCCGAACCTGCGGGTCAAGGACCTCGGTGACGAGGAGCTGGTCAAGCTCCGCGACTACCTCGAGGGCAACTACAAGCTCGAGGGTGACCTCCGCCGTGAGGTCGCCGCCGACATCCGTCGCAAGGTCGAGATCGGCAGCTACGAGGGCCTGCGGCACCGTCGCGGCCTCCCGGTGCGCGGTCAGCGCACCAAGACCAACGCCCGCACCCGCAAGGGCCCCAAGCGCACCGTCGCCGGCAAGAAGAAGGCAGGCCGTAAGTAATGCCCCCCCAGAAGCGCACCGCTCCCGGCGCCAAGAAGGTCCGCCGCAAGGAGAAGAAGAACGTCGCCCACGGGCACGCTCACATCAAGAGCACGTTCAACAACACCATCGTCTCGATCACCGACCCGGCCGGCGCCGTCATCGCCTGGTCCTCGGCCGGCCAGGTCGGGTTCAAGGGCTCGCGCAAGTCGACGCCGTTCGCGGCGCAGATGGCCGCCGAGTCCGCCGCACGCCGGGCGATGGAGCACGGCATGCGCAAGGTCGACGTCTTCGTGAAGGGCCCGGGTTCGGGCCGCGAGACCGCGATCCGTTCGCTGACCGCTGCCGGCCTGGAGGTCGGCGTCATCTCTGACGTGACCCCGGTGCCGCACAACGGTTGCCGCCCCCCGAAACGGCGTCGGGTATGAGTGCCGTCGCGTCTGACCGTCGAGCTAGTAACAAGGAGATCTGAGAACTTATGGCTCGGTACACCGGCCCAGACTGCAAGCGATGCCGCCGCGAGAAGGTCAAGCTCTTCCTCAAGGGCGCCAAGTGCGACGGCCCCAAGTGCCCGATCGAGATCCGCCCCTACCCCCCGGGTGAGCACGGCCGCGCCCGGATCAAGGAGAGCGAGTACCTCCTGCAGATGCGCGAGAAGCAGAAGGCTGCGCGCATCTACGGCGTCCTGGAGAAGCAGTTCCGCGGGTACTACGAGGAGGCGCACCGTCGCCCCGGCAAGACCGGCGAGAACCTGCTCCGCATCCTGGAGAGCCGGATCGACAACGTCGTGTTCCGGGCCGGCTTCGCCAAGTCCCGCGACATGGCCCGCCAGCTGGTCCGGCACGGCCACATCCTGGTCAACGGCCAGAAGCTCGACATCCCCAGCGCGCGGGTCAGCGAGAACGACATCGTCTCGGTGCGGGAGAAGTCCTACGAGATGACGCCGTTCGTCATCGCCCGGGCCGAGGCCGGCGAGCGCACCGTGCCGGCGTGGCTCGAGGTCAACCCCAACCGGATGCGCGTCCTCGTGCATGCGCTGCCCTCGCGCCAGCTGATCGACACCCAGGTGCAGGAACAGATGATCGTCGAGCTCTACAGCAAGTAGGAGCTCCACCCCGTAGGTCGCACGAAGTGCCGCAGGGCAGACAGAGGTCTGCGGCACCGCACGATGCGAGGCGTCAAATAGCGGACGCCCGTTGGAAAGGAAACTGAACAGTGCTCATTGCACAGCGCCCCTCCCTGGCCGAGGACTCGGTCGACGAGTTCCGCTCCCGGTTCGTCATCGAGCCGCTGGAGCCGGGCTTCGGCTACACGCTCGGCAACTCCCTGCGCCGTACGCTGCTCTCCTCGATCCCGGGTGCGGCCGTCACCAGCATCCGCGTCGACGGCGTGCTGCACGAGTTCTCGACGGTCCCCGGTGTCAAGGAAGACGTCACCGACCTGATCCTGAACATCAAGAACCTCGTGGTCTCCAGCGAGCACGACGAGCCGGTCGTCATGTACCTGCGCAAGCAGGGCCCCGGCGCCGTCACCGCCGCCGACATCGCGCCCCCGGCCGGTGTCGAGGTGCACAACCCCGAGCTGCACCTGGCCACCCTCAACGCCAAGGGCAAGCTCGAGATGGAGCTCACCGTCGAGCGCGGCCGGGGCTACGTCTCCGCCGCCCAGAACAAGGCCGGCGACGCCGAGATCGGCCGTGTGCCGGTCGACTCGATCTACTCCCCGGTGCTCAAGGTGACCTACAAGGTCGAGGCGACCCGCGTCGAGCAGCGCACCGACTTCGACCGGCTGGTCGTCGACGTCGAGACCAAGCGCTCGATGCTCCCGCGCGACGCGATGGCGTCGGCCGGCAAGACGCTGGTCGAGCTGTTCGGCCTGGCCCGTGAGCTCAACGTCGAGGCCGAGGGCATCGACATGGGCCCGTCCCCGACGGACGCCGCCCTGGCCGCTGACCTGGCGCTGCCGATCGAGGAGCTGGACCTGACCGTCCGGTCCTACAACTGCCTCAAGCGCGAGGGCATCCACACCGTGGGTGAGCTCGTGTCCCGCAGCGAGGCCGACCTGCTCGACATCCGCAACTTCGGTGCGAAGTCGATCGACGAGGTCAAGGCCAAGCTCGTCGGCATGGGTCTGGCCCTCAAGGACAGCCCGCCCGGGTTCGACCCGAGCGCGGTCGTGGACAGCTACGACGACGACGCGGCGTACGCCGAGGACGAGCAGTACTAGGACCCGAGTCGTCTGCGCCGGCCCGGCAGCGACCCGACCGGCGTACCAAACCCCTTTAGGAGAACCGAAAAATGCCCACGCCCACGAAGGGTCCTCGCCTCGGCGGCGGTCCGGCGCACGAGCGGCTGATCCTCGGCAACCTGGCCCAGGCGCTGTTCGAGCACGACCGGATCACCACCACCCAGGCGAAGGCCAAGCGGCTGCGCCCGCTGGCCGAGCGGCTGGTGACCTTCGCCAAGCGCGGTGACCTCCACTCGCGCCGCAAGGTGCTGGCCGTCATCCACGACAAGGGTGTCGTGCACCGCCTGTTCACCGAGATCGCCCCGGACGTCGCGGAGCGGCAGGGGGGCTACACCCGGATCACCAAGATCCAGCCGCGCAAGGGCGACAACGCCCCGATGGCCGTGATCGAGCTGGTCCGGGAGCCGCTGTCGGCCAAGCAGGCAACGGTGCGCGAGGCTGAGTCCGCCACCAAGCGGGCGGCCAAGAAGGCGCCGGCGAAGAAGGCAGCGGCCGAGGCTCCGGCTGAGGTCGCGGCGGACGAGGCCGAGACCAGCGAGGCGCCGTACGGCGAGGGGTCGCACGCCCCGCTGGCCGACGACTCCGCGCCGGAGGGCTTCGACATCAAGGGCAACGCCGACTCGATGAAGTACCACACGCCGGAGTCGCCCTGGTACGAGCAGACGGTCGCCGAGGTCTGGTTCGCGACCCAGGAGGCCGCCGAGGCCGCCGGGTTCGTCGCCCCCGACTCGATGCCGGACGCCGACGAGGCCGACGACGCCGACGACGCTGACGAGGCCGAGGCCGACGGGCGACAAGGCAGACGACTGAGCACCAGCCGCAGCAACGCTGTGCCGACGCACGAGCCCGCCACCCCGCACGAGGGGGTCGGCGGGCTCGTGCGCGTCCGGGTCGACCTGGCCTACGACGGCACCGACTTCAACGGCTGGGCCGCGCAGCCCGGCCTGCGCACGGTCGAGGGTGACCTGACCGCGGCCCTGGCCCAGGTGCTCCGCCTCCCGGCGCCGCCGCGGGTCGTCGTGGCCGGCCGGACCGACGCCGGCGTGCACGCTCGCGGCCAGGTGGCCCACCTCGACCTGCCGGCCGGCGCGCTCGCCGCGGCGGCCGGGCGCGGTGAGCGGGATGCGCTGGCTGCCTTGCGGCACCGGCTGGCCGGGGTGCTCGGCGACGACCTCGTCCGTACGCCGGGTGAGCCTCGCCCCCGATGGGTTCGACGCCCGGTTCGCCGCGCTGCAGCGGCGCTACGCCTACCGGATCTCGGACGACGCCGCGACGCTCGACCCGCTGCGCCGGCGCGAGGTGCTGGTCGTGCGCGGCCCGCTGGACCTCGAGGCGATGAACGCCGCGTCGGCCAGCCTGTTGGGGCTGAACGACTTTGCCGCGTTCTGCCGGCACCGCGAGGGTGCCACGACGGTGCGGACGTTGATCGACCTACCTGGTCCCGCGACGAGGCTGCTGCCGGTCTGGTCGTGGCCCGGGTCGTGGCGGACGCGTTCTGCCACTCGATGGTGCGGGCCCTGGTCGGGGCGGTGCTCGAGGTGGGCCGCGGCCGCCGGCCGGTCGGCTGGCCGGAGCAGGTGCTGCGCGGCGGGGTGCGGCACCCGGCGTCCCCCGTCGTACGGCCGCACGGGCTGTGTCTGGAAGAGGTGACCTACCCGAGCGACGAGCGGTTGGCGGCGCGCGTGGTCGAGGCGAGAGCGAGGCGCGGATGATCATCCGGGACGCGACGGCGGACGACTGGGCCGGCATCTGGCCGTTCTTCGCCGAGATCGTCGAGGCCGGCGAGACCTACGCCTACCCGCTCCCGGTCACCGAGGCGTCCGGGCGGGCGCTCTGGATGGAGCAGCCGCCGTCGCGCACGGTCGTGGCCGTCGACGACGACGGCGACGGTCTCGGCGGGCTGCTCGGCTCGGCCAAGATGGGACCGAACCGGCCCGGGCGCGGGGCCCACATCGCCACGGCGAGCTTCATGGTCAGCCCCGCGGGTCGCGGCCGCGGGGTCGGGCGGGCGCTCGGCGAGCACGTCATCGACTGGGCCCGGGCGGCCGGCTACCACGGCATGCAGTTCAACGCCGTCGTCGAGACCAACACCGCGGCGGTGCGGCTCTGGCTGGCGCTCGGCTTCGAGATCATCGGCACTGTGCCGGAGGCGTTCGACCACGCCCGGCTGGGGCTGGTCGGGCTGCACGTGATGTACCGGCCGCTCTGAGCGGGCCTGGACCCGATGGGGGTGACCGGCACTAGGGCGAAATGGCCCGGGCCGGTAGGTTTCGACCTGAGTCGTAGCAATGGCGCTCGACCGGGCTGAGGAGGTGTGGGCGGTGGCGGCAAGCGGCAAGAAGGCCACGGCGAGGACGACAGCTGCGAAGGCGACTGCTGCGAAGAAGACGGCCGCGAAGCGGGCCCGTCGGACCTCGGTGCCGGCCGTCCCCGTGCTGGCCGGGCCCCCCGGGCCCGAGGTCAGCGTCGGCACGGACGCCGCGTTCGCCGACCCGGCCCCGCCCGCGCACGGCCGCCCGATCCGCGGCCTGTCCGAGATCCGGCACTTCTTCCGGACCAACGCGACGCCGGTCTACTTCGTCGGCGCGACGCCGTTCAACCTGCTCGGCCTGGACCGGTGGGTGCGCAACTTCACCTACGTCACGTACTACGACGCCTGGGACGGCAACCATCCTCGCGTCATCACGCCCAAGGACAAGCCCTACGTCGAGTTCGAGAGCGGCGAGGAGATCAACAACTGGCTGCTCAAGAACGCGGAGGTCCGGGCGCTGATGCGACCGGCTCCGGGTGGGCCGCGGCCCAAGGTGGCGATGGTCTTCTTCAACGCCGAGACCGAGGCGATCTGCGACGAGCTCGGCTATGACCTGATCCTGCCGTCGGCGGCGCTGCGCGAGCACCTCGACTCCAAGATCGTCACGACCCAGCTGGGCGACGAGGCGGGTGCGCCGAGCGTGCCCAACGTGCTGACCCGGGTCGAGGACTGGGCCGGTGTGGTCGCGGCCGCCGAGGGGGCCGGCCTTGGCACCGACCTCGTGCTGCAGACGCCGTACGGCGACTCCGGCAAGACGACGTTCTTCGTTGCGGCAGAAGCGGATTGGGACAAGCATGCCGACGACATCGTCGGCCAGGACGTCAAGATCATGAAGCGCATCACCAACCGGCCGGTCGCTGTCGAGGCCGTGCTGACCCGGCACGGCACGATCGTCGGGCCGTTCATGAGTGAGCTCACCGGCTTCGCCGAGCTGACGCCGTACCGCGGGGGTTGGTGCGGCAACGAGATGTTCCCCGAGGTGCTGACGGGTGACCGCCGGGCCCAGGCCACCCAGCTGGTCCGGCGGCTCGGCGACCGGCTCGGCCGCGAGGGCTACCGCGGCTTCTTCGAGGTCGACGTGCTGGTCGACCTCGACTCCGACGAGGTCTACCTCGGCGAGCTGAACCCGCGCATCAGCGGCGCCTCTGCCATCACCAACGTCACCGCCGGGGCGTACGCCGACGTGCCGCTGTTCCTGTTCCACCTGCTGGAGTTCATGGACGTCGACTTCGAGCTCGACGTCGACGAGGTCAACGAGCGCTGGGCCGAGCTCGCGTCGTCCGACCTGTGGTCGCAGATGATCATCAAAGAGGTGTCGCCCTGCGGTGGAGCTGATCAACGCGGCGCCGACGACCGGGCAGTACGCCGTCGACGCCTCGGGCACGTTGGTCTACAAGCGGATGGCGCTGGACTGGCACCAGCTCCAGGACGAGTCGGAGTGCTTCTTCCTGCGGGTCTACGGCGTCGGCGACTACCGGTGGAAGGGCGCCGACCTCGGCGTACTCGTCACCAAGGGCCGGCTGCAGACCGAGGGCCGCTCGGCCAACTCGCCCAGCATCCTGACCATCCGGGCCAAGCACCTGATCGACTCGATCCGGGCCCGCTACTCCGGCACGCTGATCGCGACGTCGCGTGGCGGATCGGATGGCGACCAGGCAGACTCGGTGGCGGACGACGATGACGATGTCGTCGACATCACCTTCCCCACCGCCGGGCTCAAGTCCGGGGCCTTCACGCCGGCCGCACCTTCGGGAGACGTCTGAGCATGACGGCAACACCACCAGCGGGGCTCCAGGTCACGACCGACAACTGGCAGACCCCGCCCCATCTCGCCTGGGCGTTCCAGCACATCGCCGATCTCTTCCCGACGGCCACCATCTCGCGCGGCACCGGCCGCATCGTCGAGCTGGCCGCGCGGGCCGAGGACGTCGGCGCCATCGCGGTGACCAGCCCGTACGACGGCTCGGTGACCACCGTCGACGCGATCATGGCGACGACCTTCACCGACGGCTGGCTGGTCACGCATGGCGGTTCCGTCCTGGCCGAGGCCTATCCGGGCGGCATGCCGTCCACGACCCAGCACCTGCTGATGTCGGTGTCCAAGTCGCTCGTCGGTTGCGTCGTGGGCGCCCTGGTCAAGCAACGGGTGCTGGACCTGCGGGCCGATGTCGCCTCCTATGTCCCGGCCCTGGTCGGGACCGGCTACGCCGGCGCGACCGTGCGGCACCTGCTGGACATGCGCTCCGGGATCAAGTTCTCCGAGGCCTATCTCGACCCGGACGCCGAGGTGCGGCTGCTCGAGCAGGCGATCGGCTGGGCGCCGCGCTCGCACGCGGCGGTGCCGGACGGCCTCTACCCGTTCCTGGCCTCGTTGCAGCGCAAGGGTCCGCACGGTGGCGCGTTCGAGTACCGCTCGTGCGAGACCGACGTCCTGGGCTGGGTCTGCGAGCAGGCGGCCGGGGTGCCGATGCCGCAGCTCATGTCCGACCTGCTCTGGTCGCGGTTGGGCGCCGAGGAGGACGCCAACATCGGCGTCGACGCGCACGGCGCCGGGATGTACGACGGCGGGGTCAGCGCGACGCTTGCGGGACCTGGCCCGGTTCGGGCTGATGCTGGAGCGCGACGGTGCGTCGCTGACCGGCGAGCAGGTCGTGCCGGCCTCGTGGGTCCGCGACAGCTACGTCGGCGGTCCGGACTCGCGCGCGGCCTTCGCCGCCAGCCCGGACGACAACCGGATGCCGGGCGGGATGTACCGCAACCAGTTCTGGCTGCCCTTCCCGGACCGAGATGTGTTGCTGTGCTTGGGGATCCACGGTCAGATGGTCTACGTGAACCCGACCGCCGGTGTCGTCGGCGTCAAGCTGTCGAGCTGGCCGACCCCGCAGGACGCGGTCGCCCTGTTCGCCACTGTCGCGGCGTTCGACGCCATCGCCGCGAGCGTCCGGCGCCGGCGTGATCGACGCAGTCGTCGTCGGCTCCGGGCCCAACGGTCTGGCTGCGGCTGTCGTGCTCGCGGCCGCCGGGCTCGAGGTCGAGGTGGTCGAGGCGGCTTCGACGATCGGCGGGGGCGCGCGCACCGCGGAGCTGACCCTGCCCGGCTTCCGGCACGACGTGTGCTCGGCCGTGCACCCGATGGCGGTGGCGTCGCCGTTCTTCCGGGCCTTCGACCTGGCCCGGCACGGCGTCGAGATGCTCCAGCCCGAGGTCGCCTATGCGCAGCCGCTGGACGGCGGGCGGGCCGGAGTGGCCTGGCGGTCGCTGGACCGCACGGTCGACGGCCTCGGGGCCGACGGCGCCGCCTGGCGGTCCCTGTTCGGCCGGCTGACCGAGCGGTGGGAGTCGGTCGTCGGGCTGTTGCTCTCCGACTTCCGGTCGCCTGCCCCGCGACCTGGCCACGACCGGGCCGGCTGGGCGCGCGGATCCTCGAGCAGGGCAGCCCGCTGTGGAACCGGCGGTTCACCGGCGACGTCGCGCCGGCCCTGCTCACCGGGCTCAGCGCGCACGCGATCATGCGGCCGCGCAGCCTCGCGCCAGCCGGCGCCGGGATGCTGCTCGGGACGATGGCCCACGCGGTCGGCTGGCCGATCCCGCGCGGCGGGAGCCAGGCGATCGTCGACGCGATGGTGGCCCAGATCGGCGCGCTGGGCGGCCGGATCCGGACCGGTGAGCCGGTGACCTCGCTGGACCAGCTGACGCCGTCGCGCGCGGTGCTGCTGGACGTGTCGCCGCGCGGCCTGTTGGCGATCGCGGGCGACCGGTTGCCCGCGGCGTACGCGAATGCTCTGCGCCGGTTCCGTTACGGCAGTGGGGTGTGCAAGGTCGACTTCGCGCTGAGCGGGCCGGTGCCATGGGCGGCGCCGGGCTGCGAGCTGGCCGGCACCCTGCACCTCGGCGGCACGCGGGCCGAGATGGCGTCGACCGAGCGCGAGATCGCTCGCGGGCCGCCATCCGGACCGGCCCTATGTGCTGGCCGCGCAGCCCGGCGTCGTCGACGGGTCGCGCGCGCCCGAGGGCCAGCACACGTTGTGGTCCTACGCCCACGTGCCGGCCGGCTCGACCCTCGACCTCGGCGAGGTCGTGACGGCGCAGGTGGAGCGGTTCGCGCCCGGGCTTCCGCGACCTGGTCCGGCACCGCAGCGTCGTCACGGCCGCGCAGGAGGAGGAGCGCAACGCCAACTACGTCGGTGGCGACATCGCTGGCGGCGCAACGACTCCATGGCAGATGGTCATGCGTCCGGTGCCCCGCTGGGACCCCTACCGGACCCCGGTCGACGGGCTCTATCTCTGCTCGGCCTCAACCCCACCGGGTCCGGCTGTGCACGGCATGGCCGGCGTACATGCGGCAAAACGTGCCCTGCGACAAGTGTTCGGTGACCGCCGCGACCCCTTGGCCTTGGTCCGGGCGGCTCAACCGCCGCCGGCGCGGTGACCGGCATGGACGTCGACCCGCGGCGGCTGCCGCTCAGTGACTACCGGCCGGTGCGCGCGATCCGTACGAGGGAGTCGTTGGTGGTGCGGGCGGCGGTGCCGGCTGTCGACGTGCACAACCATCTCGGCCGCTGGCTCACCGCGGACGGTGGCTGGATGTGCCCCGACGTCGGCGCGCTGCTGGCGGCGCTCGACCGCTGCAACGTGGCCCATGTGGTCAACCTCGACGGGCGCTGGGGAAGCGAGCTGCGGGACAACCTCGAGCGGTACGACGAGGCGCATCCCGAGCGGTTCTCGACCTTCTGCCACGTCGACTGGTCGGTGCTCTCCTCGGTCGACGGGGGCGAGGCGAGCGGGCGGCTGGTGGCCCAGCTGCGTGACTCGGCTGCCGCCGGTGCCAAGGGGTTGAAGGTGTGGAAGGACCTCGGGCTGACCGTGCGCGACTCGCGGGACGCGTTGGTGCTGCCGGACGACGCGCGGGTGGCTCCGGTGTTCGCGGCCGCCGGTGAGCTGGGGCTGCCGGTGCTGATCCACCTGGCCGACCCGGTGGCGTTCTTCCAGCCGCTCGACGCGCGCAACGAGCGGCTCGAGGAGCTGGCGGCCAACCCGGACTGGTGGTTCGGCCGGCCCGGGCTGCCGACCTTCGACCGGCTGATCGACGCGCTGGAGTCGGTGGTGGCGGCCCACCCCGCGACGACCTTCATCGGAGCCCATGTCGGCTGCGCGGCCGAGGACCTCGGACGGGTGTCGCGGCTGCTGTCCGCCTACCCGAACCTGCACGTCGACCTCGGCGGGCGGATGGCCGAGCTCGGCCGGCAGCCCCGGGCCGCCCGGCGGCTGGTGCTCGAGCATCCGGAGCAGGTGCTCTTCGGCACCGACCAGTTCCCGGTCGACGAGGCCGAGTACCACCGCTGGTTCCGGTTCCTGGAGAGCGCGGACGAGTGCTTCGGCTATGCGCCCGAGGACGAGGTGCCGCCCAGTGGCCGCTGGGACGTCAGCGCCTTGGACCTGCCGACCTCGGCGCTGCCCGCGCTGTACGCCGGCAACGCCTGGCGCCTGCTACGGGCCTAGCGGCAGCGGCTCGCGGGCCCACTCCGGCATCAGGTCGCCATGCGCCCGGACCAGGTCGTCGCAGAGCTGCCAGATCTGGTCGACGGTCAGCTCGGCCGCCGTGTGCGGGTCGAGCATGGCCGCGTGCCGGATCGCCCGCGGGTCCTGTTCGAGGGCTGCGTGGACGGTGAGCTCGCCCACCGACAGGAACGCCCGGTTGAGCGCGGCACACTGCGGCGGCAGGTCGCCGACGAACCACGGGTGTACGCCGGACTCGTCGAGGGAGGCCGGCACCTCGACAGCCGCGCCGTACGGCAGGTTCGTGATCAGGCCGGTGTTGGCGACGTTGACCTGGATGGTGCGCGGTTGCCCGGTGACGACGCTGTGGATGACCTGCGGCGCGTACTCCGTCGCGCCCTCCTCGTCGATCTCGACGACGCCGCCGGCGGCCACGATGTCGCGCGTCTGCTCGAAGGTGGCGACGTTGCCCTCGCTGATCCCGATGTAGTCGCCGATCGGCAGCCGCAGCCGCTCGATCTCGGACGTCGTGCCCGAGGTACCACGGCACGTACTCGCTGGAGTGCTCGCTGGTCTCGGTCGGGTAGTAGCCGAGCCGGCGGTACATGTCGACTCGCACCCGTCGCCGCAGCTCGGCGTCCTCGCGAATCCGGCTGTCCAGCAACGGATAGAGGTCCTGCCCGTCGCGCTCCATCCGGAGCAACCAGGCCTGGTGGTTGACCCCGGCCGAGTGGAACGACACCTCCTCGTGCGGGATGCCCATGACCTCGCTCAGCCCGACCACGGTCCAGTAGACCGAGTGGCACAGGCCGTAGGCCTTGAGCCGTGGAGCGACCTTCGAGAGGTACCAGATGTTCATCGCCATCGGGTTGGTGTAGTTGAGCAGCAACGCATCCGGGCACATCTCGGCCATGTCGGCGGCCAGCCCGGCCAGCAGCGGGAAGGTGCGCAGCGCCCGGAAGATCCCGCCGATGCCGAGGGTGTCGCCGATGGTCTGCTTCAGCCCGTACGACGCGGGCACCTCGAAGTCGGTCCTCGTCGCCGCGAGACCGCCGACCTGCACCATGTTGACGACGAAGTCCGCGCCGTCGAGAGCGGACCGGCGGTTGGGGTGGGTGCTGATCGTGGGCTTGGCACCGACCTGTTCGGCCACGGAGCGAGCCACCCCTTCGGCGGTGGTCAGCCGGGACGGGTTGATGTCGTGCAGTCGCAGCTCGACTCCGGACAGCTCGGGATAGCGCAGGATGTCGGCCGCGAGATCTCGGGTGAACTCGACGCTGCCGGCGCCGACGAAGCACAGGACGGTCACGCGCTCTCTCCTGACGTTGTGCGGGTTGAGTCGATGGATCCGGTTGCGGGCGGAGGCGAACTCGAACGACTGGATGAGGTGGAGCAGCTCAGTGGCGATCCGCTCGATGCCCATCTCGACCATGCGCTGTTTCAGGCCGGTCACGCTGACCGCGGTCGGCGGGGTGAGGTCGCCGAAGACCAGCGGCACGCGGGCGGCGACGCAGAGCACGCCGAGCTCGCTCTCCTCGTCGTCGATCGCGTAGCCCCGACTGGCGGGTCTCCCGCAGCTCCTTGACCAGTGCCGGGGCCGTCGTCGCGGTCCGCGCCGGTCCGCTTGGCCAGCGGCCCGTTCGCGGCGACCCAGCGCCGTACGGCGGTGTCGTCGGGGAGCTCGTGGGCGAGCAGGGCCTTGCCGACTCCGGTGGCGTGGGCCGGGTTGCGGCCGCCGACGACCGAGGTGATCCGCACGCCGATGTCGGCCTCGAGCTTGTCGACGTAGACGATCATCGGGCCGGACAGGACGGCGAGGTGCGCGGTCTGGCCGAAGGTGCGGTTGACCTCGACGCACCAGCGGATGCAGCAGCTGGCGCAGGTCGAGCTTGGCGTGGAACGTGAAGGCCGCCTCGAGCGCGGCCGGCCCGAGGACGTAGACGCCCGCCCGACTGCAGCTGCGCGGCGAACCCGCGCGCGCGCATCGAGGCGAGGATGCGGTGCAGCGACGGCTTGGGCACCCCGGTCGCGGACGAGAGCTCCAGCAGGGTGCAGCCCGGCCGGATGCCGGCCCGAGGTGCTCGAGCACCTGCAGAGCGCGGTCCACGGCCTGGTGCGAGGGGCTCGCTCCGACATCCACGGCGCGCAGCATGCCATTCCGCTGACAGAAACGCTAGTCCGTTGAGCGGATTCCTGTTACGGTCGGCGCCGTCGGACGAGGTCGGGCGGAGCCAGTCGGAGGTGGCAGTGCAGGCCCTGGTGTTCACCGCTCCCGGTCGAGTGGAGCTGCAGGACGTCGCTGCGCCGCAACCGGTTTCGGGCGAGAGCCTGATCCAGGTCATGGCCAGCGGCATCTGCGGCAGTGAGCTGCACGGCTTCCGCTCCGTCGGCATGCGGGTGCCGCCGCTGGTGATGGGTCACGAGTTCGCCGGCTGTCACCGACGACGGCCGCCGGGTCGTGGTCAACCCGCTGATCAGCTGCGGCCACTGCGCCGCCTGCCGGCGCGGGCAGCCCCAGGTCTGCCGCTCCCGACAGCTCCTCGGCGCCCACCGGGCCGGGCGGCTTCGGTGAGATCGCGGCCGTCCCGGACACCGGGCTGCACGACCTGCCCGACTCCATCAGCTGGAGTGCGGCCAGCCTGATCGAGCCGCTGGCCAACGCCGTCCACGCCTGGGACCACGTGCCGACCGACGTGGAGCGGGCCGCGGTGATCGGGGCCGGGTCGATCGGCCTGCTCTGCGCGCAGGTCGGCCGCACCCGCGGCGTCGACGTCGTCGTCACCGAGCCGTCGGCGCACCGGCGCGAGGTGGCCGAGCAGCTCGGTCTCACGGTCGTCGACGCGCTGGACGGGGAGTACGACGCTGTTCTGGACGCGGTCGGTCTCCAGGCCACCCGGCGGCTGTCCATCGAGCACTGCCGACCGGCCGGCGTCACCGTCTGGGTCGGTCTCGGCGAGGACGCGACATCGCTCGGCGGTCACGACGTCGTGCGGTGGGAGCGCCGGATCTTCGGCACGTTCGCCTACACGCCGGCCAACTTCGCCCGAGCCATCGAGCTGGCCGAGCGACCTCGACCTGTCCTGGACCACCGATGTGCCACTGTCGCGAGTCGGAGCGGGTGTTCATGTCGCTGGCCGGCGGGGCGACCGACATCGTCAAGGCGGCGATCGTGCCGGACGCGGTGCCGATGAGAGGTCTCTCCGGCCGGGGCGTGCTGGTGAGCGGCGGCACCAGCGGCATCGGGCTGGCCGCGGCCGCAGCGGTTCGTCGAGGAGGGCTGCCGGGTCTACGTCGTCGGTCACGAGGCCGCCGGCGTCGACGACCGCGCTCTCGGCGCTCCGCGCTCTCGGCGGCTAGGCGGGGTCGGGGGGCCAGGTCTGCGATGTCCGGGACGCCGAGCAGGTGCGCGCCGCCGTCGCGGCGGCCGAGGCTGCGACGGGCGGGCTGTCGATGCTCGCCAACAACGCCGGCATCTCCTGGCGCGAGCCGTTCCTCGACATCTCGCCCGACGGCTGGGACGACCTGTTGGCGGTCAACCTGCGCGGCATGTTCCTCATGGGGCAGGAGGTCGCCCGCCTGCTGGTGCGCGAAGGCCGCCCCGGGTCGATCGTCAACATGGCCTCGACCAACGCGCTCGGCGGCGAGGAGGACTACGCGCACTACAACGCGTCCAAGGGTGGTGTCCTCCAGCTGACCCGCAGCATGGCGGTCGAGCTCGGGGTCCACGGCATCCGGGTCAACGCGCTCTGCCCGGGATACATCGACACCCCGCTCAACCAGGGGATCGCAGCGGGGTCTGGACGAGGGCTTCGCCCAGACGGTACGCCGATCAGCGGATCCCGTTGCGGCGCATCGGTCTTCCGGACGAGGTCGCCGCGGCTTACGCGTTCCTCGCCTCGGACGACGCGTCGTTCGTCCACGGCGCGGCGCTGACCGTCGACGGCGGCCAGACGGCCGTGATGTGAGCCGGCGATGAGCGCGACGAACGGGCCGTGGCCCCGGGACGACCGGGTCGCCGTGGTCGACGGGCGCGCCATCGGGCGCGGCTCGGCGAAGGGCCGGTGTGGCACCCGACAGCCGGGGTGCTGGCCTACGTCGACGTGGTCGGCGGGCTGGTCCATGTCGTGCGAGGTCGACGGCGCGCAGCGCGACGCCGGTCCGGACGGTCGAGATCGGCCGGCCCGTCGGAGCAGTCGCGCCCGACGGCGACGGCTGGGTCCTCGCGGTGGAGAACGGCTTCGAGCGGCGCGACAGCGACTGGCAGGTCACCTGGCGCGACGAGGTCTTCCCGGCCGACGGGGTGCTGCGGTTCAACGACGCTTCGGTCGATGACCGGGGCCGGTTCTATGCCGGGACGCTGGCCTATGACGAGGACAGCGGGCTAGGGCGCGCTCTACCGGCTCGACCCCGACGGGTCGCATCGGGTCGTGGTGCCGCACGTCGGCATCTCCAACGGCATCGGCTGGTCGCCGGACCGCCGCACGATGTACCTCACCGACTCCCTCGCCGGGCTGGTGCACGCCTACGACGTACGACGAGGAGTCCGGCGAGCTCGGCGCCAGCCGCGTCTTCTACGCGCCAGCCGGACGACGGCGCTGCGCCGGATGGCCTCACCGTCGACGCCGAGGGCGGGGTCTGGGTCGCGCTGTGGGACGGCGGCGCGGGTGCTCCGGCTCGACCCGGACGGTGCCGTGACCGACGAGGTGCCGATGGGCGTCCCGCGGCCGACCAGCCTGGCCTTCGGCGGCCCCGACCAGGCCCGGCTCTATGTCACGACGGCGTGGGACCGGCTCACGCCGGACCAGCGGGCCGCGGCGCCGGACAGCGGGCAGCTCCTGACCTTCGTGCCCGACGTCCCGGGCGCGCTGGGCGCAGCTCAGGATCCGGGAGCGACGCCGTGACCGGGCTAGAACTGCGTCCGGACCGCGCCGACGACCGTGTGATGGTTGTCGACCAGCAACAGTACGGGCCAGCGATCCAACGTGGTGCACGGATGCGAGATGCCCAGGCGCACCAGGTCGCCGACCTGGACATCGAGCGTCTCCGGCAGCCGGACGAAGGTGTGCTGGTCACTCAGCCCGGTCACGCTCGCCCCGGCCGACAGCAGGTCGATGCTGCGGCCCGGCTCGGTGGGCCGATGGGCGGAGATCGGCACCGGGAGACCGGCGTCGTGGGACACGTCGCGGCGGCCGGCGTCGACCAGCACCAGGCCGGGCTCGGGGCGGGACAGCACGCGGCCCCAGACGCTGACCGCCGGCCGGAACACCGGCGCCCCGTCGACCCGCGCGGCGGCGGGTGTCCCCGCGGCGTACATGCCGTGGTCGTGGAACAGGTAGCAGCCGCTGCGGATGACCAGTCGGCCCCCCGCTCGGGTCGCCGGGCCGGCCAGCAGCGCGGCCACCCGGTCGAACCACACGCTCCCGCCGGCCGTGACCACCGGCTCGTCGACCTCGAACCGGCCGGCCGTCGAGAGCTGGTCGACGAAGCCGGCCACCTGCTCCAGGAACGCGTCGACCGCCCGAGTCGGCTCCGGGTCGCGGCTGGCCCCGATCGTCCCCTCGTACGCCGCGACACCGGCCAGCCGCAGGGTCGGGGCGGACTCGACGGCCGCGACGACCGCCAGGGCAGTCTCGGTGTCTCGCGCGCCGGTGCGGCCCCCCGCGTGGCCGAGCTCGACCAGGACGCTCAGGGGGCGGCGGCCGTCACGCGCGGCCACGGCTGCCGCGAGGCGCTCGACTCCGGCCACGGAGTCGGCATAGAGCCACAGGTCGCGCGCCGGGTCGGCGTCGAGCTGGGCCGAGAGCCATTGCACCGCAGCCGGATCGGTCACCTCGTTGGCGATCAGGACGCGCTCGATCCCCTGGTCCCAGAGCAGCGCGGCCTGTCGGGGCAGGGCCGCCGTCATCGCCCAGGCGCCGTGCCGCAGCTGCCGCTCGAGCAGCTCGGGCGACAGCGAGGTCTTGGCGTGCGGGGCCAGGCTGGCCCCGACCCGCTGGCACCACTGGGCCATCGCCGACGCGTTGTGCTCGAGGTCCTCGACCCCGAGGGTCGCGACCGGAGTCGCCGTGTCGCCGGCCGGGACGACCCAGCCCGCCGCGGCGACGTCGGTCTCGCTCGATCGCCACCCCGAGCGGGATTCCCTTGTGGCGCAACCCGTCTGCGATCCAGCTCACTCGTCGACCCGTCCTCTCGCGCTGTTGACCGAACGAAACGGAGCATGCCATGCCTAGGACCGCCGCCAGCACCCCCGACGCGCCCCCGCCCGCCGGCCCCTACTCGCAGGCCGTGCGGTCCGGCTCGCTGGTGCTCTGCGCCGGGCAGGGTGGGTTCGCCCTCGACGGCAGCATCGCCCACGGCATCACGGAGCAGACCGAGCAGTGCCTCGCCAACGTGCTGGCCGCCTTGGCCGCGGCGGGTGCGGCGGAGACCGACGTCGTCCGGGTCGGGGTGTTCCTCACCGACGTCAGCCAGTTCGCGGCGATGAACGAGGTCTACGCGCGGGTCTTCTCCGCGCCCTACCCGGTGCGCACCACGGTCTACGTCGGCCTTCCGGGCGAGATGCTGATCGAGGTCGACGCCGTCGCCGTGGTCGCCGAAAGTGCGAATGGCCCGGCATGAGACTGGTCCGGGTCGGTGAACGCGGTTCGGAGCGCCCGGCCGTGCTGGTCGGCGACGGCGAGGCCGTCCTGCTCGACCCGAGCGAGGGCGACCTCGGCCCGGCGTACTTCGCCTCCGGCGCGTTCGACCGTCTCGTCCGCGGCGGACGTCCCGGTGGGGGGACAATCTCGTTGGCCGGCCAGCGGATCGGCGCGCCGATCGCGCGGCCGGGCAAGGTGGTCTGCATCGGGCTCAACTACGCCGACCACGCCGCGGAGTCCGGCCAGCCGGTGCCGACCGAGCCGATCATCTTCATGAAGGACCCGTCGACGGTCGTCGGTCCGTACGACGACGTCCACTACCCGCGCGGCGGCACCAAGCTCGACTGGGAGGTGGAGCTCGGCGTCGTCATCGGCTCGACCGCCCGCTACGTCGCCGATCACGGCGCCGCCCTCGCGTGCGTGGCCGGCTACTGCGTCTCGCACGACGTCTCCGAGCGGGCCTTCCAGCTCGAGCGAGGCGGGCAGTGGGACAAGGGCAAGTCCTGCGAGACCTTCAACCCGGTCGGTCCGTGGCTGGTCAGCGCGGACGAGGTGCCCGACCCGCAGCAGCTCGACCTGTGGCTCGACGTCAACGGCGCCTCTGCCCAGCGCGGCACGACGGCCACGATGGTCTTCGACGTCGCCGAGCTGGTCCGCTACGTCAGCCAGTTCATGGTGCTCGAGCCCGGCGACCTGATCAACACCGGCACCCCGCCGGGCGTCGGGATGGGCCAGCACCCTCCGCGATACCTCCAGCCCGGCGACCAGGTGTCCCTGGGCATCCAGGGTCTCGGCGAGCAGCGCCAGACCGTCGTCCCCGCCCCCGAGTAACCATCCGTCCCCGTCCGAGGAGCACCCATGCGTACGACGCCCCGCCGCCGCGCGATCGCCCGGCCGATCGTCATGGCGACCGCCTTCACCCTGGCCTCAGCCCTCGCCCTCACCGCCTGCGGCGGCGGGAGCTCGAAGGGCAGCTCGAACGTCGACGCCGCAGACCCCACGGCGAACGTGAAGCTCACCTGGTGGACCGGCCAGGACGCCGACGCCGAGAAGTTCCTGGACAAGCTGGCCGTTGACTTCCACGCCTTGCACCCCAACGTGACCATCGACGTCTCGCCGGGTGCCTCGACCACCGACGACCTGCTGCAGAAGATGTCGGCCGGCTTCGCCAGCGACCAGTACCCGGACATCTCCTATGCCTACGGCAGCTGGGCCAGCGAGCTCGCGTCGTCCGGGCGCACGCTCGACATCAGCAAGCAGGTGGCCGACCCAGCGGTGAAGTGGGCCGAGCTGCCGGAGGCGGGCCGCAAGACCGCAGTGGTCGACGGACGCACGATCGGCTTCCCGGCCCTCGTCGACAACCTGACGCTGATGTACAACAAGACCGTCTTCGACAAGGCCGGCGTCGCCTATCCGACCAACGACTGGACCTGGGACCAGTTCCGGGCGGCGGCCAAGCAGCTCACCGACAAGTCGACCAACACCTACGGCTTCGGCTTCTCGGTCAGCGGCAGCGAGGACACGACGTGGCACCTGTGGCCGCTGCTCTGGCAGGCGCGGCGGCCAGATCCTCTCGGCCGACGGCAAGAAGTCCGCCTTCGACTCCGACGCGGGCGTCAAGGCGCTGGATCTGTTGCGGGGCATGGCCGTTGACGACAAGAGCGTCTATCTCGACCAGACCGACGAGAAGTACGGGCCGCTGTTCGTCAACAACCGGATCGGCATGATCATCTCCGGTCCGTGGCAGCTCTACGACCTGGTCCAGGGCAAGACCAAGTACGGCGTCACCTTCCTCCCGTCCTTCGACGGCAAGGACCACACGACGGTGGCCGGCCCGGACATCTGGGCCCTGCTCGACCACCACGACGCCAACCGGGCCTACTGGGCCTACCAGCTGACCAAGTGGCTCACCGACCCGGAGCAGGACGCGCAGTTCAACCTGGCGCTGGGCAACCTGCCACTGCGGGCCTCGGAGCAGAGCCTCCCGGCGTACCAGCAGTTCAAGAAGGACTACCCGGGCGTCGACGTCATGGTGGCGAACTTCGTCAACGCGACCCAGGCCCGGCCGACGGTCGGGGGCTACGTCGGGCTGTCCGAGGCGGTCGGCAAGGCGGTCTCGCAGGTGATGCAGGGGGCAGCCGGGACCAAAGCGGCCCTGGACGCCGCCGCCAAGAAAGCCGACACGGCGCTGGCCGACCAGTGACGGCGTCGGTCCAGGAGGCCGGCGCCCGGCCGCCGGGTGGTCGACGCCGGTGGAGCACCAAGACCCCCTACGACGAGAAGCGGCCCGGCCGCACCCGGCGCGCCCTGGTGCGGAGCGGCGTGGGGTGGTCGTTCATCGGTCCGGGCGCCTTCGTCATCCTCGGGCTGTCGGTCTTCCCCGCGGTCTGGGCGTTCTTCCTGTCCCGGGAGAAGTGGAACGGCTTCAGCGAGCCCAAGAACGTGGGCTGGGCCAACTACCAGCGCATGGTGGACGACCCGGACCTTATCTCGGCGGTCAGGCACACGTTGGTCTACACCGCGCTCTACGTGCCGACGTCGATCATCGGCGGGATGTTCCTCGCGGTCGCGCTCAACCGGCAGATCCGGTTCATCAGCTTCTACCGCACCTGCATCTTCGTGCCGTTCGTGGCGTCAGCGGCGGCCACCGGCATCCTGGGGACCTACGTCTTCAACCCGCAGTTCGGCGTCGCCAACAACCTGCTGCGGGTCGCCCACCTGCCCGAGCAAGGGTTCCTGGAGGACCGGCACCAGGCCCTCGTGATCATCGCCGTCATGTCCCTGTGGGCCGAGCTCGGCTTCGTCGTTGTCGTCTATCTCGCTGCGCTGCAAGACATCCCGAAGGACCTGGTCGAGGCGGCTCGGTGTGACGGCGCCGTCCGGCTGGCGGGTCTTCCGGCACATCGTGCTGCCCGAGCTGGCGCCGGTCACCGTGTTCGCCACGATCTGGCAGACCATCACGGCGATCCAGCTCTTCGACCTGGTCTACGTCACGACCCGCGGCGGTCCCGCTCGGTTCGACCCAGACCGTCGTCTACTACCTCTGGGACCAGGCCTTTCGCGGGCTGCGGTTCGGCTACGGATCGGCGGTGGCGTACGGGTTGTTCGCGGTCACCATGCTGATCACCATCGGCATGGTGGTCTACGCCCGCCGGGCGAAGTTCGAGGCGTTCTGATGGCGGCGGAGACCGAGGTGCGCCCGCCGGCAGCGACCCCGGAGGCATCGGGTCCAGCTCCTCGACGACGGCGTCGGCACCGGGTCAACCCCTGGCACTTCCTGCTGATGCCGGTCGCGCTGGTGTTCCTGTTCCCGCTGATCCAGCTCGTGATGACCTCGCTGGAGTCCGACTCGGACATCAACAAGTTCCCGCCACGGTTCTTCCCCTCGCACCTGACCCTCAACGGCTGCCCGTGCCAGGGTGAGGTCGAGGGCTTCATCGGTCTGTTCCAGGACTCCGACATCCTGCGCTGGCTGCTCAACACGGTGATCGTCGCGACCGTCGCGGTCGTCTCGCACCTGGTGCTCTGCTCGCTCGCCGGATACGGCTTCGCCCGGCTGAAGTTCGCCGGACGCACGCTGACGTTCTTCGCCATCGTCGGCACGATCATGATCCCGACCCAGTTGCTGATGATCCCGACCTACGTGATGTTCAGCCGGCTCGGGGTCATCAATACCCTGTCGGCAGCGGCCATTCCGTGGCTGGCCAGTGCGTTCGGCGTGTTCCTGATGCGGCAGTTCTTCCTCTCGCTCCCGAAGGAGCTGGAAGAAGCCGCGCGGCTGGACGGCTGCTCGCCGTACGGCGTGTTCTGGCGGATCGTGCTGCCCTTGGCCAGGCCGGCCCTGGCCACGTTGTCGATCTTCACTCTGCTCAGCGCGTGGAACGACCTGATCTGGCCCCTGATCGCGATCAGCAACCACAACGACTACACGCTGCAGCTGGGGCTTTCCGAGTTCCTGGGCACGCGGCGCACGCAGTGGTCGCTGCTGATGGCCGGCAACGTCGTCGCGACGATGCCGCTGATCGGCTTCTTCCTGGTGGCGCAGAAGCAGTTCGTGGCGACGATGACCTTCTCCGGGCTGAAGGGATGAAGGCGTCGGCGCGCCGACTGGCGGCGCTCTCCCTCGTCCCCGCGCTCTGGGTCGTCGGCTGCGCGAGCAGCCCGGCATCGGCTGCGCCGCAGGTGGTTCCGCCACCCGCCGGTGCGGTGTTCGACTACCAGATCGGCGGCGCCTACCCACCTGCCGCGAACGTCCGGATCGTCGACCGGGACCGGACCGAGCAGCCGGTCAAGGGCCGCTACAACATCTGCTACGTCAACGCGATGCAGACCCAGTCGGACGAGCCCGGGCAGTCGACGACCGACCCGCCGTACGGCACGACGTCCTGGTGGGCGGCCCGCCATCCGGACCTCCTGGTCCGCGACGCCCACGGCCGGCTGATCGTCGACGAGGACTGGAACGAGGCGATCTTCGACGTGTCGACCGCGGCCAAGCGCGCCGCCCTGCTCGACGTACAGAGGGGATGGCTCGATGGCTGTCGCCGCAAGGGTTTTCAGGCCGTCGAGCCGGACAACATGGACTCCTACGACCGCTCCCACGGGGCGTTCCCGTTCGCCGCGGACAAGGCCTACCTGATCCCGTTCACCCGCTACGCCCACTCGATCGGGCTGGCCGTCGCGCAGAAGAACGCGAACGGCGAGTTCGGGTCCACCGGGCGCAGTGTTGTGGGCTTCGACTTCGCGATCGCCGAGGAGTGCTCGTTCTATAACGAGTGCCCGACCTACACGTCGGTCTACGGCGCCAGAGTCATCGAGATCGAGTACACCGACGAGGCCCGGTCCGCCTTCGTGCGCACCTGCGCGGCCCGTGGGAGCCGGATCTCGGTGATCCGGCGCGACCGTGATGTCGTGCCCCGCGGCACAGCCGGCTACTCCTACTCGCTGTGTCCGTAGCGGGTGTCGGAGCCCTCTCCTAGCCTCGGGGACATGAGCATCCCGGCGCAGCTGCACATCGTCACTCTCGGCGTCCACGACCTGCCGCGGTCGGTCGCGTTCTACGAAGCCCTGGGCTGGGTCCGGGCCGGCTCGTCGATGGACGAGATCTCGTGGTTCGGGCTGGGCGGCGTCTGGCTCGGGCTGTTCCCGCACGGCGACCTGGCCGAGGATGCGGCCCTGCCGCGCGAGGGGGCCGGTGACCTGCCGGCGTACAAGGGGGCGACCTACGCGATCAACCTGCCCTCCGACGACGCGGTCGTCGCGGCGATGGACGAGGCGGTCGCCGCTGGGGCCACCGTGGTCAAGGCGCCGTCGACCGCCGTCTTCGGCGGCCTGTCCGGCTACTTCGCCGACCCGGACGGCCACCTGTGGGAGCTGGCCCACAACGCGTCCTTCCCGATCGGTGCCGACGGAGGCATCACGATCCCGTGACGCCCGGTCCTGCGCTCCGCGCCCGGCGCATGACAGCCTGTGGGGCATGAGCGAGAACGACGGGTACGCCGACGGCCTGGGTGAGTATGCGACCGAGGGCGACCAGCAGCTGCAGGCCGGGGACACCCTCGACGAGCGCGGGGTCGACGACATCCTCGACGAGGGCTACTCGCCGCCGGAGAAGTGGTCGGTGCTCGAGAAGTTCGGCAACACCGCCGAGGAGGAGCGCGAGGGGGAGACCCTCGACCAGAAGCTCGCCGAGGAGGAGCCGGACCCCAACCTCGCGTACGACGACGATGAGGACGACGCCGAGACCGACGGCCCGGCCAGTGACCTCGACCTCGACTCCTCGATCGACGAACAGCAGCTGGGCGAGGACTTCGGCGACGACCAGGAGGTCGGCGACCTGCGGGCCGGCCGGCTGGTGAGCCCGGACGAGGGCGCGCACGCCGACGACGAGAAGGACCTCGTGGCCGGCGACGTCGGCATCGACGGCGCGGCCGCCTCGGCCGAGGAAGCCGCCGTCCACGTCGTCGAGGACTGACCCGCACTGACCACGACTGACCCGGACTGGCCAGGACTGGCGGCAGCGCAGAAGTCAGGTGCGCCGGGACTGACCGGTCGGCCACACTCGGGCCGTGGGCTACGTCGACCTCAACAGCATCGTCTTCGACCTGCCGGACGGTCGGCGGCTGCTCGACGAGGTGACCTTCCGGGTCGGTGAGGGCGTCAAGGTCGCGCTGGTCGGCCCCAACGGCGCCGGCAAGACCACGCTGCTGCGGATCGTCGCCGGCGACATCGCGCCGCACGAGGGCGCGGTCACCCGGGCCGGTGGGCTCGGGGTGATGCGCCAGTTCATCGGCAAGGTCCGGGACGAGTCCACGGTTCGCGACCTGTTGCTTTCCGTTGCGCCGCAAGCGATCCAGGCGGCAGCGACGGCCGTCGACCGGGCCGAGCTCGCGATGATGGAGAGCGACGACGAGAAGACCCAGATGCGCTACGCGCAGGCCTTGGCCGACTGGGGCGACGTCGGCGGCTACGAGGCCGAGACGCTGTGGGACGTCTGCACCGTCGCGGCGCTCGGCACGCCGTACGACCGGGCCCAGTGGCGCGAGGTGCGCACGCTGTCGGGGGGCGAGCAGAAGCGGCTGGTCCTCGAGTGCCTGCTCCGCGGGCCGGACGAGGTCCTGATGCTGGACGAACCGGACAACTACCTGGACGTGCCGACCAAGCGCTGGCTCGAGGAGCAGCTGCTGGAGTCACCCAAGACCGTGCTGTTCGTCAGCCACGACCGCGAGCTGCTGGCCCGTACGGCGAGCCGCATCGTCACCCTCGAGCCCGGGCCGGCCGGTTCGACGGCCTGGACCCACGGCGGGGGTTTCGCCTCCTACCACCAGGCCCGCGAGGACCGGATCCTGCGGCTCGAGGAGCTGCGCCGGCGCTGGGACGAGGAGCGGGCCAAGCTCAAGGCGCTGGTCGTGATGTACCGGCAGAAGGCGTCGTACAACGACGGGATGGCCAGCCGGCTGCAGGCGGCCATGACCCGGCTGGCCAAGTTCGAGCAGGCCGGGCCGCCCGAGGAGCGGCCGCGCGAGCAGCAGGTCAAGATGCGGCTCAAGGGCGGCCGGACCGGCAAGCGGGCCGTGGTCTGCGAGAGCCTGGAGCTGACCGGCCTGATGAAGCCGTTCGACCTCGAGGTCTGGTTCGGCGAGCGGGTGGCCGTGCTCGGCTCCAACGGGTCGGGCAAGTCGCACTTCCTGCGGCTGCTGGCCCGTGGCGGCTCCGACCCCGATGTCGAGCACCGCCCGGTCGAGGCCCTCGAGATCGCCCCGGTGGCGCACCTGGGCGTGGCCCGGCTCGGGGCCCGGGTGCGCCCCGGCTGGTTCGCCCAGACCCACGAACACGGCGAGCTGTCCGGCCGCACCCTGCTCGAGATCCTGCATCGGGGCGATGAGTTCCGCGACGGGATGGGGCGCGAGCAGGCGGCCCGGGCGCTGGACCGCTACGAGCTGGCGCTGGCCAGTGAACAGACCTTCGACTCGCTGTCCGGTGGGCAGCAGGCCCGGATGCAGATCCTGCTGCTGGAGCTGTCCGGCGCCACGATGCTGCTGCTCGACGAGCCGACCGACAACCTCGACCTGCACTCGGCCGAGGCCCTGGAGATCGGGCTCGAGGCGTTCGAGGGGACCGTGCTGGCCGTCACCCACGACCGCTGGTTCGCGCGAGGCTTCGACCGGTTCCTGGTGTTCGGCGCGGACGGCGAGGTCTACGAGGCGCCGGAGCCGGTGTGGGACGAGGGCCGGGTCGCCCGCGACCGCTGACCCCGCACACCCGCTGACAGTCAGTCGGGCGCGCGAGCTGGACGATCTCGCTGCTGCCCTAGGTCGACCCGCCGAGTTCCCGGCGCTCTGTCTCGGCGCGTCGACCCGCCGGTGCAGCGTTTTCGTCCGGGCGGGTCAGGGGCGGGTGAAGGCCGCTACGCCGGCGGCCCAGGTGGCGTCGAGGTCCGAGCCGGGCGGGTAGCGGCCGTCGAGCTCGAGGATCACCATCCCGTGCGCGAACGACCAGAGTGCCTGGGCCCGAGCCGGGTCGCCGGTCACCCGGAA
This sequence comes from uncultured Actinomycetota bacterium, assembly GCA_963794535.1. Lineage (GTDB taxonomy): Bacteria > Actinomycetota > Actinomycetes > Actinomycetales > CAVURS01 > CAVURS01. The sequence continues at coordinate 122,958 of CAWCEI010000007.1, read as the reverse complement.
CCACGGGTTGCCGGCCCACTCCTCGAGGCCGGGCTGCAGGTGGTCCCGGTCCAGCGTCCCCTGCGTCGCCAGCCGGTAGAGGTTCGGCTGGCGCTTGGCCTCGGCCCGGTACGCCGCGGCCAGCGCCGCCACGCCGGACCCGGCCGCGTCGTGCGAGACCCGGCCGATCTCCCACAGGGCGTCGCTGATCATGGCCAGCTCGAGCGCCGACTTGTTGCGCACGTGCTTGTACAGCGACGGCGCCTGGATCCCGAGCGCCTCGGCGAGGGCCCGCATCGTCAGTGCCTCGGCGCCGGACCGCTCGAGCAGGACCCGCGCGGCGGCGACGATCTGGTCGACCCGAGCCGGGCGCTGCCGCCGCTCCGGCTTCGGGGCAACCTGGGGCGGGACGCCCACGCTCACGCCGCGTCGCGGAGCAGGAACACCGGGTGCCGCGGCGCGATCCGGGCCAGCTCCTCGGCCGTGGAGTCCGGGCCGACGCCGTCGAAGAACACCCCGACCTCGGCCTTCCAGCGCTTCAGGTAGGCCCGCAGGATCGGCTCCCGGTCCTCGACCGGCACCTCGGCGGCGAGCTGCCGCTGCCGGACCCGGCCCAGGATCAGGACCAACCGGCCCTCGTCGGCCCGCACGTTGCGCACCCACTGCGCCTCGCCCCGCGGCGCCACCAGGTAGCGGCAGCCGTCGAACGTCAGCAGGTTGACCGGGGTCTGCCGTGGCTGGCCGCTGGTCCGTCCGACGGTCTCCAGCACGCGGCTGCCCCAGATGCTGACCCCGCGGTGGGTCAGGCCGGCCACGAGCCGGTTGGCGATGTTGCGGGTGAACCATCCGGGGGCCTGGTAGTGCGGCTGCTGACTGGACGGCTGGTGACTGGACACTGGGTGCTCCTGGGCTGCGGCTGGCTCGATGGACAGAGTGGCTAACGCTGTTAGCCGACCATAGGCTAACAATGTTAGCCAGGTCAAGCGGGATCCGGCGCAGCCGCGCGTTTTGACCCTCTGACCTGGGCGCCGGTACTCTCAGGGTTCGCCGCGGGCGCTCTTCTGCGTGCTCGCAGAGCCGACGGAACGACCAACCCGAACGATCAACTCGCGAACGAAGGCTATGACCGTGCGTACCTACACCCCCAAGGCCGGCGACGTGACCCGTCAGTGGCTCGTCATCGACGCCACCGACGTCGTGCTCGGCCGGCTGGCCAGCCAGGTGGCGGTGCTGCTGCGCGGCAAGCACAAGGCCACGTTCGCCCCGCACGTCGACACCGGCGACTTCGTCGTCGTCATCAACGCCGACAAGGTGGCCCTCACGGGTGCCAAGCTGGAGCAGAAGCGGGCCTACCGCCACTCCGGCTACCCGGGCGGCCTGAAGTCCCGCACCTACGCCGAGATGCTGGACAAGCACCCGGCCAAGGCCGTGGAGAAGGCCGTGCGCGGCATGCTCCCCAAGAACTCGATCGGCCGGGCCCAGCTCGGCAAGCTCAAGGTCTACGCCGGCGCGGAGCACCCGCACCAGGCGCAGCAGCCGCAGCCGTTCGAGATCACCCAGGTCGCGCAGTAGGCGCGGCGTACCAGCCGGCTCTTTTGCACCGACTCAGCAGTAGGACATAGGAGAACGAGTGGCCCAGCCCACCAGCACGATCGAAGACGTCGACGGTGTCGACGCGGAGGCCGGTTCGTACGACGAAGAGGCGGCTCCCAGCAGCTACACCAGCGAGACGACCGAGTCGGCAGCGCCGGCCCGCCGGCCGAGCGCGTCCGGTCCGGCCGCCGCGACCGGCCGCCGCAAGGAGGCCATCGCCCGAGTGCGGATCGTCCCCGGAACCGGGAACTGGACGATCAACGGCCGCGACCTCGAGTCGTACTTCCCGAACAAGGTGCACCAGCAGGCGGTCAACGAGCCGTTCAAGATCCTGGAGCTCGACGGCACGTACGACGTGCTGGCCCGGGTCCACGGTGGTGGTTCCTCCGGTCAGGCCGGCGCGCTGCGGCTGGGCATCGCCCGCTGCCTCAACGCGGTCGACGAGGAAGCCAACCGCCCGCTGCTGAAGAAGGCCGGCTTCATGAGCCGCGACGCGCGGATCAAGGAGCGCAAGAAGGCCGGGCTCAAGAAGGCCCGCAAGGCTCCGCAGTACTCCAAGCGCTGACCCCGCCTGCTCTGCCGGCCCGGCCCTCGTGGTCCGGGACCGGGCAGACGCGGGACCGAACAGCCGGTCTGGAGGGCAGCAGTGGCAAGCATTTTCGGCACCGACGGGGTGCGCGGGCTGGCGAATGTCGACGTCACGGCTGAGCTCGCGCTCGACCTGTCGGTCGCGGCGGCCCACGTCCTCGCCGATGTCGGCGCCTTTGCCGGCCATCGCCCCACCGCGGTCGTCGGGCGCGACCCACGGGCCTCGGGGGAGTTCCTCTCGGCGGCGGTGATCGCGGGCCTGGCCAGTGCCGGCGTCGACGTCGTCGACGCCGGAGTGCTGCCGACGCCGGCCATCGCCTTCCTGACCGCGGAGTCCGAGGCCGACCTGGGCGTCATGCTGTCGGCCTCGCACAACCCCATGCCGGACAACGGGATCAAGTTCTTCGCCCGCGGTGGGCACAAGCTGGCCGACGAGCTCGAGGATGCGATCGAGCACCGGATCGGCGAGGACTGGCAGCGACCCACCGGTGACGCCGTCGGCCGGGTCCGCCCGTACGACGGTGCGGCCGAGGCGTATATCGCGCACCTGCTCGACGTCGTACCGCATCGGCTCGACGGTCTGAAGGTCGTCGTCGACTGCGCCAACGGCGCCGCCAGCGTCGTCTCGCCCGCTGCACTGCGGGCGGCCGGGGCCGAGGTTGTCGTCATCGGCGCCGACCCGGACGGCTGGAACATCAACGACGGGTGCGGATCCACCCACCTCGAGCCGCTGCAGAAGGCGGTCGTCGCCCACTCCGCCGACGCCGGCATCGCGCACGACGGCGACGCCGACCGCTGCCTGGCCGTCGACGCGACCGGCCAGGTCGTCGACGGGGACCAGATCATGGCCGTGCTGGCCCTCGCCCTGCGGGCGCGCGGCCGGCTCGCTCACGACACGCTGGTCGCGACCGTGATGAGCAACCTCGGACTCCTGCTGGCGATGGAGGCCGAGGGAATCACGGTGCGGCAGACCGGAGTTGGCGACCGGTACGTGCTGGAGGAGATGCGAGCAGGCGGCTTCACGCTGGGCGGCGAGCAGTCCGGCCACGTCGTGATGTCCGACTATGCGACCACCGGCGACGGTGTCCTTTCCGGGCTGATGCTCCTCTCGCGCATGGCCGAGACCGGGCGCTCGCTGGCCGAGCTCGCGTCCGTGGTCGAGCGGCTGCCCCAGGTGCTCGTCAACGTCGCCGATGTCGACAAGGCGCGGGCCGACGACGACGAGCAGGTTGCCGCCGCCGTGGCTGACGCCCAGGCCGAGCTCGGCGGCCGGGGCCGGGTGCTGCTGCGCCCCTCCGGCACCGAGGCGCTGGTGCGGGTGATGGTCGAGGCGAGCAGTGCCGACCAGGCTCAAGCCGTCGCCGACCGGTTGGCCCTCGTGGTCCGGGAGCGGCTGTCATTGTCCTGACCCGGCGCGGCCGGCAGGTCCTGACCGTCGCGGCGGCCGCGCTCGCGGTCGCCGTCGTCCTGCTGTTCGGCCGGGTGCTCTTCGGCGGCTCGACGCCGGGGTCGGGCTCGGGGTCGACCCCGTCCCCAGGGCGGACGACAGCCGCCTCCGGCTCCTCGAGCTCCGCCAGCTCTTCCAGCTCCGCCGGCCACTCGGGACAGTCCGGCGGCCTGAAGTCCTGCCCGCTCAGCGGTCTGCCGTCGCAGGCGGACGACACGGTGCACGAGATCTACCGCGGCGGGCCCTACCCCTACCGGCAGGACGGCGTGGTCTTCGACAACCGCGAGCGGCGGCTGCCCAAGGCGGCGCACGGCTACTACCACGAGTTCACCGTGGTGACCCCGGGGTCAGCCGACCGCGGCACCCGCCGGATCATCGTCGGCGGATCGGACACCGAGGCGCCCGAGGTCCTGTACTACACGGGCAACCACTACGCCTCGTTCTGCGTCGTCAGCGGACTCGACTGAGCCAGCAGCGGGATCAGCAGGACAAGGGCGAACGCCTGGACCAGGACCACGAAAATCGTTGCAGCAGTGACACTTCGGTCATAGAGCGTCCCGATGACGACCGCCCCGCCGAGCCAGGCCAAGCCGTAGATGGCGGTGAAGGTGCCATAGCCGGCTCCCCGCCGATGGGCCGGCACGAAGTCCGCGACGGCCGCCCGCATCGTCGACTCGTGGACCCCCATCGCCGCGCCCCAGACGACGGCCCCGGCCACCACGACCAGGTCGGACCGGGCGAAGGACAGGAACGGTACGACGGCCGCCAGCGGCGGCAGGACGACCAGCCCGCGCAGGCCGAACCGGTCGTAGACCCGCCCGAACCCGACTGCGGCCACGGCGGCGGCACCCATTGCCGCGGCGTACAGGACCGGCACCCACCCGATGGTCATCAGGTGGTGACTGCTGACGTGGAAGGCGAGCACGGCCCAGGTCGAGAAGCCGAACATCGTGGTCGCTGAGAACGCCGCGTAGAGCCAGAACCGGCGCGGGAGATGGCCGTCGAGCCGGAGCCGCTTGGCTTCGGACACCCGGGCCGAGGGCTCGAAGTCGATCGGGTCGGGTGCGAGCACGCGCAACCGGATCAGTACGGCGAGCGCGGCCAGCCCGGGGACGGCCAGGAGGGCGAAGGCGCCGCGGTAGCCGAGGCCCAGCGCGAGCGCGGCACCGAGCATCAGGGGGCCGGCCATCGCGCCGGTCTGGTCCAGCGCCTCGTGCAGGCCGAAGGCGTAGCCGCGCCCCATCTTGGCCGAGGCGTGGGCGAGCATCGTGTCGCGGGCGGGGGTGCGCACCGCCTTGCCCACCCGCTCGCCGTTGTAGAGCAGGGCCGCCCCGGTCAGGCCGCCGGTGACGCCGATGAGCGGTACACAGACGACGGTCAGGGCGTAGCCGGCGATGGTCTGCGGCCAGGGCCGGCCCGTGCGGTCGGAGATCCGGCCGGTGAACAGGCGCAGCACCAGCGCCGCGGCCTCGCCGACGCCGGTGATGAGGCCGACCGCCGCGGCCGAGGCGCCGAGCCCGCCGAGGAACGGCCCGATGATCGACCGGGCGCCCTCATAGACGACATCGGCGAGCCCGGACACGATCCCGAACCGGACGATGAAGCGGATCGGGCTGATCCGGTTGCGGGACAACGGCTCCGCCGGACCGGACGCGCGAGCATCGATCATGCGATCTCACGGGCGGCGCGTGGCGGTCGGTGCCGGATCCGGCGCCACACCGTGCGTTGGACGGTGAGGGTGAGCACGCCGGCGATGGTCATGCCGATCAGGTTGACGACGAGCTGGGCCGCGGCGCCGCCCATCTCGCTCGGCACCCAGAGGGCGATCGCGAGGGCCAGGTTGCCGGCGGCGGGCACGGTGGTCACCGAGATGAAGACGCCGACCAGAGCGTTGGCTCGGCCGGCCGTCTGGGACAGCACGCCCGCGCAGCCGGCGAGCAGGGCCACCACGATCGACCAGCGGTCCGGGCGCCAGATGTAGTCGGTCAGTGGCCGGCCGCCGTCGAGGGAGTGTGGGTCGATCCAGCCCGCGCCCCGGGCGGCCAGGCCGGCGAGTGTCGTGATCGCGATCGCGGTGAGGAAGCCCCAGAGCAGCAGCCGCGCGGCGTCGGCGGCCAGGACCGGGCGCCATAACGCCAGGCCCACGGCGACGGCCGAGACGGTGCCGAACTCCGGGCCCACCACCATCGCCCCCACGACCAGAACGGGGGAGTCCAGGATGACGGCGATCCCGGCGATCAGCGTCGCCAGCGTCAGGAACGCGTAGTACGACCACGAGGGGCGCGCGTCCTGGGCGGCGTGCTCGAGCACGATGTCCCACACGACTCCGTCGTCGGGAGCCCCGGGCGCGGCGTGCTCGGCGGCCCGGGCGTTGGCCGACGGTGCGGCCGCGATCTCGGAGAGGGTCATGCCGCCGTCCCGCTGAAGGTCGAAGGCCCGCAGCCGGCCCAGGATCTCCGAGGCGCCCTCCCGGGCGATGTCAGCGGTGACCAGGGCGCCGCGCGGGTCGAGAGCGACCCCGGGCATGGCGACGACGTTGGTCACGCGCGGGTCGGCGCAGAGAAGGTCCAGGACGCCCGTGGTGCGGTCCTCGGGCACGATCAGCCGGACGTGGATCACCCGACCATCTTGCCGGTACGCCGGGGGCTGGCGGCCGAGCGCCCGGCCACGCGATCAGAGCTTGCGCAACCGGATCCGGGTCACCGAGTGGTCCGGGCCCTTGGCGAGGACCAGGCTCGCCCGGCTGCGGGTCGGGAGCACGTTGTCGACCAGGTTGACCCCGTTGATGGTCTCCCAGATCTCCTCGGCCGTCCGGACCGCCTCGGCGTCGCTCAGCGCGGCGTACCGGTGGAAGTACGAGCCCGGGTCGGCGAAGGCCGTCTCGCGCAGCCGCAGGAAGCGGGCGATGTACCAGCTCCGGACGTCCTCGACCTTGGCGTCGACATAGATCGAGAAGTCGAAGAAGTCGCTCACCGCCAGCCCGCTCGCCGCGCTCGGTCGCCGCCATCGGCGGCTGCAGGACGTTGAGCCCCTCGACGATCAGCACATCGGGCCGCTGCACGACGACCCGCTCGCCGGGGACGATGTCGTAGGTCAGGTGTGAGTAGACCGGCGCGCTGACCTCGTCCTGCCCGGACTTGATCGCCGCCACGAACCGCAGCAACGACCGGCGGTCGTAGGACTCGGGAAAACCCTTGCGCTGCAACAGTCCCCGCCGCTGGAGCTCGGCGTTCGGCAGGAGGAAACCGTCCGTCGTGACCAGCTCGACCCGCGGCGTGTCCGGCCATCGGGACAGCAGCTCGCGCAGGATGCGCGCCGTCGTCGACTTGCCGACGGCCACGGACCCCGCGATGCCGATGACGAACGGCGTCCGCTCGGGCCGCTCACCGAGGAACTGCGTCGTCACCCGGTGCAGCGAGCCGACCTCTGCGATGTAGAGGTTGAGCAGCCGCGACAGTGGCAGGTAGACCTCCTCGACCTCGAGCAGGTTGATCTGTTCGCCCAGGCCGCGCAGCTGGGACAGGTCGCCCTCGGTGAGGGTCAGTGGGGTGTGCTGCCGCAGGCGCGCCCAGGCTGAGCGGTCGAGCTCGACGTACGGCGAGGGCAGGCTCGCCACTCCGCCGACCGCCACGGCCGGTCATTCTGTCCCACCCCGCCGGTCCGCTCGCGGACGGGGTCGCCGGCCGGCGGCCGATAGCCTTGCGGCATGTGCGGAATCGTGGGCTACGCCGGTCCGACCGATGACGAGGTCGCCCTCGACGTGGTGCTGGAGGGGCTGCGGCGCCTGGAGTACCGGGGCTACGACTCGGCCGGTGTCGCCCTCGTGACCGCCGACGGCCTGGCCACGGAGAAGCGGGCCGGCAAGCTGGTCAACCTGACCGACGCCCTCGACGACGACGGCCTGCCGCCCAGCCGGACGGCCATCGGGCACACCCGCTGGGCCACCCACGGCGGGCCGACCGACGCCAACGCCCACCCGCACCGGGGCGGCAAGGACGGCCGGCTGGCCCTGATCCACAACGGCATCATCGAGAACTTCGCCGCGCTCAAGGCCGAGCTGCTGGCCGACGGCGTCCAGTTCGAGTCCGAGACCGACACGGAAGTGGCCGCGCACCTGGTCGCCCGCGCGTACGACGAGGAGGGCGACCTCGCCGAGGCGATGCGCCAGGTCTGCCGCCGGCTCGACGGCGCCTTCACCCTGCTGGCCGTCCACGCCGACGCCCCCGGCGTCGTGGTCGGCGCCCGCCGCAACTCGCCGTTGGTGGTCGGCGTCGGCGACGGCGAGAACTTCCTGGGGTCGGACGTCGCGGCCTTCATCAGCCGCACCCGCGAGGCGATCGAGCTGGGCCAGGACCAGGTCGTCGAGATCACCCCGACGACGGTGACGATCACGGACTTCGACGGGAATCCCGCTGAGGGCAAGGCTTTTCACGTCGACTGGGATGCGGCGGCGGCCGAGAAGGGCGGCTATCCGTCCTTCATGGCCAAGGAGATCAACGAGCAGCCGCAGGCCGTCGCCGACACCCTGCTGGGCCGGACCGACGCCGAGGGGCACCTGGTCCTCGACGAGCTGCGGATCCCCACTGACCAGCTCCAAGCCATCGACCGGATCGTCGTGATCGCTTGCGGCACAGCGTCGTACGCCGGTTCGGTCGCGAAGTACGCGCTCGAGCACTGGTGCCGGATCCCCACCGAGGTGGCCCTGGCCCACGAGTTCCGCTACAGCGACCCGGTGCTCAACGAGCGCACGCTGGTCGTGGCCATCTCGCAGTCCGGCGAGACGATGGACACCCTGATGGCCGTCCGGCACGCGCGCGAGCTGGGGGCCCTGGTCCTGGCCGTCTGCAACACCCACGGCAGCTCGATCCCGCGTGAGTGTGACGCCGTCCTCTATACCCACGCCGGCCCGGAGATCGCGGTCGCCTCGACCAAGGCCTTCCTGGCCCAGATCACCGCGTGCTACCTGCTCGGGCTCTATCTGGCCTCACTGCGCGGCGGCTCGTACGCCGACGACGCCGCCGCCGTCCTGCGCGACCTGCACGCCATGCCGGCCAAGATCCAGGAGGTGCTCGACCGGCTGCAGCAGGTCCGCGAGATCGCGCGCTGGATGGCTGACACGCGATCGGTGCTGTTCCTGGGCCGGCACGTCGGCTACCCGGTAGCCCTCGAGGGGGCGCTCAAGCTCAAGGAGCTGGCCTACATCCACGCCGAGGGCTTCGCCGCGGGCGAGCTCAAGCACGGCCCGATCGCGCTGATCGAGCCCGGGCAGCCGGTGTTCGTCATCGTGCCCAGCCCGTCGATCGCGCACGGCCTGCACGCCAAGGTCGTCTCCAACATCCAGGAGATCCGGGCCCGTGGCGCCCGGACGATCGTCATCGCCGAGGACGGGGACGAGGACGTGCGGGCCTACGCCGACGTCGTGATCTGGGTGCCGCCCTGTCCGCCGCTGCTGGCGCCGCTGCTGACGACGGTGCCGTTGCAGGTCTTCGCCTGCGAGCTGGCCACGGCCAAGGGGCTGGACGTCGACCAGCCGCGCAACCTGGCCAAGTCGGTCACGGTCGAGTAGCGGACCGGCGCGGCCAACGTGATGATCGCCCGATGATCGTGGGTGTCGGCATCGATGTCGTCGATGTCGAGCGGTTCGAGGACACCCTGCGGCGCGCCCCGGGCCTGATGCTGCGGCTGTTCACCGAAGCCGAGCGGCACCTGCCGATCAACTCCCTGGCGGCCAGCTTCGCGGCCAAGGAGGCGCTGGCCAAGTCACTCGGCGCCCCGCCCGGCATGTCCTGGACCGACGCCTGGGTCCGCCGCGACGACGGCGGCCGCCCGCACCTGCACGTCGAGGGCACGGTCGCCGCGCGGGTCGCGGAGCTGGGCGTGGCCGGGCTCCACCTGTCGATCTCGCACGACGCGGGGATCGCGTCGGCCGTCGTGATCGCCGAGAGCAGCCCGTGAGCCACCCATGATCCGTGCGTACGCCGTCGAGGACGTTCGCCGCGCGGAGGCGCGCGCGATGGCCGGGCTCCCGGAGGGCCAGCTCATGCAACGGGCCGCGAGCGCGCTCGCCGTCGTCGTCGCCGAGCTGCTGCCGCGGGGCGTGTACGGCGCTCGCGTCGTCCTCCTGGTCGGGCCGGGCAGCAATGGCGGTGACGCGCTCTGGGCCGGCGCCCGGCTGGCTGCTCGCGGGGCCCGGGTCGACGCGGTCCTCACCAGCGACCGGGCCCACGAGCAGGGGCTGGCCGCACTGATGGCCGCGGGTGGGCGCGCGCACCGAGGCGACGGCACGGCGACCCGGGCCGCACTGGGGTCGGCCGAGGTCGTCGTCGACGGGCTGCTCGGGATCGGCGGGCGACCGGGTCTCGGCGAGCTCGCGGCCCGGCTGGTGGCCGCGGTGCCCGACGACGCCGTGGTCGTGGCCGTCGACCTGCCCAGTGGGGTGGACCCGGACACCGGCGAGACGCCCGGTGAACATGTCTGGGCTGATGTCACGGTCACCTTCGGAGTGGCCAAACCGTGCCTCCTGCTCCCGCCGGGCGACCAGGCCGCGGGCCAGGTCCGGGTGGTCGACATCGGCCTCGGGCCGCACCTGCATGGGCTCACCCCCACCGTCGAGCGCCTGGAGCCGGCCGACGTCGCCGCGGCCTGGCCGGTGCCCGGTCCGCACGACGACAAGTACTCGCGGGGGGTCCTGGGGGTGGTCGCCGGCGGTGCGACGTACACCGGGGCTGCCGTCCTGTGCACCGGTGCCGCCGTGGCCGCCGGTGCCGGCATGGTCCGCTACGTCGGGCCGCAGCCGCCGACCGACCTGGTCCGAGCCCGCTGGCCCGAGGTGGTCCCCGGTCGAGGGCGGGTGCAGGCGTGGGTGGTCGGGCCCGGGCTCGATCCCGACACGGACGCGGAACAAGGCAACGCGGCGATGGAGGTGTTGGCGCAGGGCCGGCCGACCGTTGTCGACGCCGGTGCCCTCGGCCTGGCCGCCCCGAAGGACGCGCCGGTCCTGCGCACACCGCACGCCGGCGAGCTGGCTCGCTGGTTGTCCCAGCACGACGGGACCGAGGTCGAGCGGGCGGCCGTCGAGGCCCGGCCGCTGCACCACGCCCGGCAGGCCGCGTCGGCCGCCGGCTCGACCGTGCTGCTGAAGGGCTCGACCTGCGTTCTCGTCGGGCCGGACGGCCGGGTCGTCACCGCCCAGGACGGGCCGGGGTGGCTGGCCACGGCCGGCTCGGGCGACGTCCTGGCCGGCATCGCGGGGGCGCTGCTCGCCGCTGGCCTCGAGCCGATGGCCGCGGGGGCGATGGCCGTCGTGGTGCATGGCCTGGCCGGCGAGCGGGCCAGCGCCGGGGGCCCGATCTCGGCCGAGGCCGTGCTGCGCGCCGTACCGGCTGTGTTGGCCGGCCTGCTCCGCTGACCGGCACCCACCACAGGTCGGGTCAGCACCAGGCCAGGCTCGGGACTGGCCTCGTGCTGACAGACTGGGCGGCCATGAGTGCGACCGGGTCCGCCGCGACGGTGCTGCCGCGCGTCCCGGCCGTCGCCGAGATCGACCTCGACGCGATCCGGGCCAACGTCGCCGCGCTCCGCGAGCGGGCCGGCCCGGCGGAGGTCATGGCCGTGGTGAAGGCCGATGCCTACGGGCACGGGTTGGTGCCGTGTGCCCGCGCCGCGCTGGCCGGTGGGGCGACCTGGCTCGGCATCGCCCAGCTGGCTGAGGGCCTGGCCCTGCGCGCGGCCGGCGTCGGCGGGCGACTGCTCTCGTGGCTGCACGTGCCCGGCGACGACTTCGCGGCTGCGGTGGCTGCGGACATCGACCTGTCGGTGTCCGCGAGCTGGGCCTTGGCCGAGATCCGGGCCGCCGCCGCGCAGCTCGGCCGGCCGGCCCGGATCCAGCTCAAGGCCGATACCGGGCTGTCCCGCAACGGCTGCACCCAGCGCGACTGGCCGGACCTGGTCGCCGACGTCGCCCGCGCGGTCGCCGAGGGGACGGTCGAGCTGACCGGGGTGTGGTCCCACCTGGCCTGCGCGGACGAGCCGGGCCATCCCAGCCTGCAGCGGCAGCGGGACCAGTTCGTCGAGATGTGCGCCACGGTCGAGCGCGTGGGCCTGCCGGTGCCGCTGCGTCACCTGGCCAACTCGGCGGCGACCCTGACCGACCCGGCCACGCACTTCGACCTGGTCCGCCCTGGGCTGGCGGCGTACGGTCTCTCGCCGGTTCCCGGCCTGGGCGACCCCGCGGCGTACGGCTTGACTCCCGCGATGACGTTGCGCGGCCGCCTGGCGAACGTCAAGGAAGTGCCTGCGGGACAAGGCGTTTCGTACGGCTACGACTACCACACGAGCCGGGCCACGACCCTGGGGCTGGTGCCGCTGGGCTACGCCGACGGCGTGCCGCGTAGCGCGGGCAACCGGGCCCAGGTGATGGTGGCGGGAGAGCGCCACACCATCGCCGGGCGGGTCTGCATGGACCAGTTCGTCATCGACCTCGGCGCTGACACATCCGCCCAGGCGGGTGACGAGGTGGTGCTCTTCGGCACCGGCCGGGGCGGCGAGCCGACCGCGCAGGACTGGGGTGCGGCCGCGGGCACGATCTCCTACGAGATCGTCTCGCGGGTCGGGGCCCGAGTGCCCCGCCGGTACGTCGGAGCCGACGCATGAGCGCCACCCGCTCGCTGGCCAAGGTCGGCGTCGGGCTGGCCGCCGCCGGGGTCGGCGCCGCTCTGGGCCTCGCCGCGGAGCGCTTCACCGCCGCCCGTTCCCTCGCCGAGGAGGACGGCGGCACCAGCCTCACGCCGTACGGCGCGCTGCGCGGCCGGCCGCGCACGGTCCTCGCCGTCGACGGCACCAAGCTCCACGTCGAGATCGACGATCTGGCCGAAACCTCCTCTGCCGCAGACGAATCCGGCGCCGAGCGGCCGACGGTGATCTTCACCCACGGCTTCTCGCTCAACCTCGATGCCTGGCACTTCCAGCGGGTTGCGCTGCGGCCGCACTACCGACTGGTGCTGTGGGACCAGCGGGGTCACGGTCGGTCGGCCATGGGTCCCCGAGGGATGTCGACGATCGAGACGATCGGCAGCGACCTGTCCCAGGTCATCGACGCGGTGGCACCCACCGGACCGCTCGTGCTGGTCGGCCACTCGATGGGCGGCATGACGATCATGTCGCTCGCCGGTCACCGGCCCGAGCTGTTCGCCGATCGGGTCATCGCCACGGCGTTCGTCTCGACGAGCGCGGGCGGGCTGGCCGAGGTGCCGTGGGCGCGCAACCCGCTGCTGAGCCGGGTCGTGCACCGGGTCGCGCCCGGCGCGGTCTCCACGCTGGCCCGACGCCCGCAGCTGGTGTCGCGGACCCGCCGGCTGGGCAGCGACCTCGAGCAGATCCTGGTCCGGCGCTACTCCTTCGCCTCGCCGGTGCCGGCCTCGCTGGTGCGGTTCGCCGCGGACATGATCGCCGCGACGCGGATCGAGGTCGTCGCGGACTTCCTGCCGACCTTCGACCTGCACGACGCGCGCGAGGCGCTGGTCGCGCTGTCCGACACGGAGGTGCTGATCCTCGGCGGCGCCCAGGACAACATGACGCCACCCGAGCACAGCGACGAGCTGGCCCTGCTGCTGCCGCAGGCCGAGCACGTGGTGGTCGAGGACGCCGGCCATCTCGTCATGCTGGAGCACCCGGAGGTCGTCGACCGGGCCCTGTTCGCCCTGATCGAGCGGGGCCAGGTGCGGGCGGCCTCGCAGCGCCGCGGCCGGGGCGGCCGGCGGCGCACCGTCGTCGGGTTGGCTGCCGCGCGGCGCCGGCGCCGGCGACCGGAGGCGGGATGAGCGGCGGCCGGCCCGGCCTCGTCGCGTCCGGCGTGGCACTGGTCCCGGAGCCGGACGACATGGTCGCGCTCGGTCGCTCGCTGGCCGGGCTGCTGCGGGCCGGTGACCTGGTCGTCCTGACCGGCGACCTGGGGGCCGGGAAGACGACGCTGACCCGGGGGATCGGGGCGGGCCTCGGGGTCCGGGGCGCGGTGACCTCTCCGACCTTCGTCATCGCCCGGGTCCACCCGGCGCCACCGGGCCGGCCCCCACTGGTGCACGTCGACGCCTATCGCCTGTCCTCGCTGGCCGAGGTCGATGACCTGGATCTCGATGCGGCCCAGGAGGACTCGGTCACGGTGGTGGAGTGGGGCGAGGGCCTGGTGGAGGACCTCGCGGAGGCTCGCCTCGAGCTGGTCATCCGGCGTCCGCACGGCGGCTCTGCGGATGTGGCGTCCGGCGGCGAGCAGCGTGAGGTGGGCTGGCGGGCCTACGGCTCGCGTTGGGCCGGCCTGGACCGCCTCGCCGAGCTCACCCGCTGACCGGCGCCGGGCGCACCGGTGCCGTGATCTCCTCCGCGTGCTGGCCGATCCACTGCAGCAGCGGGATCAGGTGGGCCGACAGGTCGTGGCCGCGATCGGTCAACCAGTAGTCGACCCGCGGCGGCACGACGGCCTGCGCCTCGCGGTGGACGAAGCCGTCGGCCTCCAGCGTGCGCAGGGTCTGGGCCAGCATCTTCTCGCTGACTCCCTGGACGGTGCGGCGCAGCTCGCTCCAGCGGTGCGGCCCGTCGGTGAGAGCGGCCAGGACCAGGACACCCCACGTGCTCGTCACATGGTTGAGGACCGTGCGGCTCGGGCAGTTGGCCGGAAAAACCCCATCGGAGAAAAGGTCGGGCAGGGCGCTGACCTGGGAACTTACCTTCATGTCCGTACCTTACCTCAGAGTGGGTACGGCAATCAGGGAAGTAAGGCCTCGGCCGGCCGGTTCCAGCCGACGTCCTGGTGTCTCGCGCACCGTCCCTGACCCGCCGGCCGCACCGGCGGTTGCCGAAAGGTCCGTCCATGTCCTACGTCGTCACTGCCGCCACCGGTCAGCTCGGCCGCCTCGTCCTCGATGGGCTGCTCGCCCGGGGGATCGCCCCGGCCGACATCCTGGCCACGGCCCGAGACATCGACCGCCTCAACGCCACCGCGCCCCCCGGCGTACGGACCAAGCAGCTGGACTATGCCGACCCGTCGACGCTGACCGGAGCCTTCACGAGGGGCGACCGGGTCCTGCTCATCTCGGGCACCGAGATGGGCGAGCGGGCCGCGCAACATCGCAACGTGATCGAGGCGGCAGCCGCAGCGGACGTGGCGTTCTTGGCCTACACCAGTGCGCCGTACGCCGACACGACCAGCCTCGGGCTGGCCGTCGAGCATCTCGCGACCGAGCAGGTCCTCACTGCCTCGGGTCTGCCGTATGCGTTGCTGCGCAACGGTTGGTACCTGGAGAACTACGAGCCGGTCGTTGCCGGCGCGCTGGCTCGCGGCGTCCTGGTAGGGGCTACCGGGCCGGGTCGGATCAGTGCGGCGCCGAGGGCCGACTTCGCAGAGGCGGCCGCTGCCGTCCTGGCCGGACCCGGTCACGAGGGCGCGACGTACGAGCTGGGCGGTGACTCGTCGTTCTCGCTGCCCGAGCTGGCGGCGGAGGTCGGCCGGCTCAGCGGTCGGCGCATCGAGCACAGCGAGGTGACCCAGGCCGAGCTGGAGCAGGTCTTCCATCGGGCGGGGCTGCCGCAGCCGATGGCGGCGGCCTACGCCGACATCGACCGGGCCATCGCCCTCGGTGCCCTCCAGATCGACTCGGGTGACCTGAGCCGCCTGCTGGGACGGCCGACCACACCCTGGCCGGTCGGCGTCGCCGCGTTCGTCGGGAGCGCAGCCGCGTAACCTGCCCGGCGTGCTCGTCCTCGCCTTCGACACCGCGACGCCCGCCATCACCGTCGCCCTGCACGACGGGGACCGGGTCGTGGCCGAGCGGACCACGGTCGACGCCCGGCGCCAGGGTGAGCTGCTTGCGCCGCACATCGCCGATGCGTTCGGCCGGGCCGGTGTGGCACCGGCCGACCTCACCCAGATCGTGGTCGGCATCGGTCCAGGGCCGTTCACCGGCCTGCGGGTCGGGGTCGTGACGGCCCGGGTCATGGGGCAGGCCCTGGGGGTCCCGGTCGGTGGGGTCTGCTCGCTCGACGTCCTGGCCGCCGAGGCCGTTGCCACAGGCGCCGTACGGGACAGTTTCCTGGTGGCAACTGATGCCCGGCGGCGAGAGGTGCACTGGGCGGCGTACGACGTTGGGCCGGAGGGTCGGGCCGTGCGCACGGCCGGGCCCCACGTTGCCCCGCCGGCCGACGTCCCAGTTGGAGGACGGCCGGTCGTCGGCCGCGGCGCCGACCTCTACCCGGAGCTGCTGGGTGCGCGGGTCGGCCCGGCGGACCCGGCGGCCAGCGTGCTGGCGACCTACGCGGTGGCCGAGTTGGCGGCGGGTCGTCCGCTGGCCGAACCCGTGCCGCTCTATCTGCGGCGGCCAGACGCCGTGGCCCCCGGGCCGCCCAAGCCGGTCCGGTCGTGAACCTCCGGCCGCTGCGCTGGTGGGACATCGAGGGCATCTCGCCCATCGAGCATGAGCTCTTCCCCGACGACCCCTGGCCCGCGGAGACCTTCTGGGCCGAGCTGAGTCTCGGGGCGCAGCGGCGCTATCTCGTCGCGGAGGACGACGACGGCCTGCTCGGCTACGCCGGGCTGAGCTGCCCGGTCGACGCCCGCGGGGCCGACGCCGAGATCATGACCGTCGCCGTCGCTCCGCGGGCCCAAGGCCGCGGCGTGGGTCGAGCGCTGCTCGACACGCTCCGCCGGACGGCGGCCGAGCGCGGCGCCGGCCGGCTGGTCCTCGAGGTCCGGGCCGACAATGCCGCGGCCCGGGCCCTCTATGCCGCAACGGGTTTCGACCAGATCGCGACCAGGGCCGGCTACTACCGGACGACCGGCGCGAGCTCGTCCGGCCCGGCAGTCGACGCCCTGGTGCTGAGCCGGCCGCTGTCCACGGGGACGGCCGCCCCGGATAGCGTGCAACCGTGACCGATGCGCCGCTCGTCCTGGGCATCGAGACGTCGTGTGACGAGACCGGGGTCGGCATCGTGCGCGGAGAGACGCTCCTCGCCGACGCCGTGGCCAGCAGCGTCGAGGAGCATGCCCGCTTCGGCGGTGTCGTGCCGGAGGTCGCCTCGCGAGCGCACGTCGAAGCCATGACCCCGGCGATCGAGCGGGCCTGCCGGACCGCCGGGGTGCGGCTCAGCGACGTCGACGCGATCGCCGTCACCAGCGGGCCCGGCCTCAGCGGCGCCCTCCTGGTCGGGGTCGCCGCGGCCAAGGCCCTCGCGGTCGCCCTCGGCAAACCCTTGTACGGCGTTAACCATCTCGCCGCCCACGTCGCGGTCGACGTCCTGGAGCACGGTCCGCTGCCCGAGCCGGCGGCGGCCCTGCTCGTCTCCGGCGGCCACTCCTCGCTGTTGCTGGTCACCGACGTGACCTCCGACGTACAGCCTTGGGGCGCAACGATCGACGACGCTGCGGGCGAGGCGTTCGACAAGGTGGCCCGGCTGCTCGGCCTGCCCTTCCCGGGCGGCCCGCATATCGACCGAGCGGCGGGCGCAGGCGATCCGGCGTACGTCACCTTCCCGCGCGGTCTCACGTCGGGTCGTGACCTGGATCGCCACCGCTACGACTTCTCGTTCAGCGGGTTGAAGACCGCCGTCGCGCGCTGGGTCGAGCAGCGGGCCGCCGACGGCGAGCCGGTGCCGATCGCGGATGTCGCGGCGAGCTTCCAGGAGGCCGTCGTCGACGTGCTGACCCGCAAGGCCGTGCTGGCCTGCACCGAGCACGGGATCGAGCACCTGGTCATCGGCGGCGGGGTCGCGGCGAACTCGCGGCTGCGCGTCCTGGCCGAGGAGCGCTGCAGCGCCGCGGGGATCCGGCTGCGGGTCCCGCGCCCGGGCCTGTGCACCGACAACGGCGCGATGGTCGCCGCCCTGGGGGCGCAGCTGGTCGCCCGTGGCCGCCGTCCGTCGGATCTCGACCTGCCGGCCGACTCCTCGCTGCCCGTCACGACGGTCCTGGTCTGAGCATGTCCGAGAGCGCCTCCGTCAGCGCATCCGGTGCCTCGGGCGGCTCGGCGCGGCCGACCCCGGTCGTCCTCGACGTGGACACCGGCGTCGACGATGCCTGCGCCCTGCTCTTCGCGGTCCGCCACCCGGGCCTCGACCTGCGCGCCGTCACCTGCGTTGCCGGCAACAGCACGCTGGACGACGTGGTCCGCAACACCCTGACCGTGCTCGACGTGGCGGGCGCCGGTGACGTGCCGGTCGGCCGCGGCGCCGACCGCCCGCTGCTCGAGGCGCAGCGCAGTGCCGACCACTTCCACGGCCGCGACGGGATGGGCGACCTCGGCTGGCCCCGGCCATCGACCGATGTCGTGGCCCAGCATGCGGTCGAGCTGCTCCGCGACGTCCTGCTGGATGCGGCCGACCGGGCCGAGCCGGTCACGCTCGTGACCCTCGCCCCGATGACGAACATCGCCCTGCTGCTGCGCACCTACCCCCAGGCGGCGTCCGGCATCGAGCGGCTGGTCTTCATGGGCGGCTCGGCCGGGCCGGGCAACGTCACGGCGTCGGCCGAGTTCAACGTCTGGCACGACCCGGAGGCGGCCGCGATCGTCCTCGCCGCCTGCCACGAGCTGGCCATCGCAACGACCATGTACGGACTCGAGGTGTTCTACGAGCCGGTCGTGACAATGGCCGAGACCCAGGACCTCATGGCTGCGCCGGAGGGCAGTGCGAGCCGGCTGGCGGGGGAGCTGATCCGGTTCCAGTCCACCCGGGTCGGGGAGAACCGGGCGACGATCGGCGACGCCGGCGCGGTCTGCGCGGTGGTCGACCCGGGCGGCCTCACGACCCAGCCGATGCCGGTGCGGGTCGAGCTGACCGGAGCCTGGACCCGCGGCCGCACGGTCGCGGACCCCCGGGGGGACCAGCTCGACCTGGACAACGACCCGCACCGATCGGCGGCGGCCACACCGGTCCGGGTCGACGTCGCGGTGGCGGTCGACGGGCGGCGCTACGCCCGGCTCTGGCTCGACACCGTCGGGGCCGGATGAGCGGGCGGGTGCTGGTGGTCGGCTCGGCCAACGTCGACGTCGTCCTGCGGGTCGACCGGCTGCCCCTGCCGGGCGAGACCGCCCTGGCCACCGACTCGGTGCGTGGGTTCGGTGGCAAGGGAGCCAACCAGGCCGTCGCAGCGGCGGCGGCGGGAGCGCGAGCGTCGCTCGTCGGCCGGCTCGGTGACGACGCGGCCGGCGCGGCGTACCGGGCCCGGCTGGTGGCCCTCGGGGTCGACGTCGCGCACCTGATCGAAACCCCCGGCCGCCGGACCGGCACGGCGTACGTCCTGGTCGACCGGGACGGCGAGAACTCGATCGTCGTCGATCCCGGGGCCGGGGCGGCCGTCACGGTGGACGACCTGGGACCGGTCAGCGGGCTCGGGCCGGCTGACGTGCTGCTCGTCCAGTGCGAGCTGCCGGTGCTGGTCGTGGCCGAGGCGGTCCGGCGAGCCCACGCGGTCGGGGCCCGAGCGGTGGTCAACCTCGCGCCGCTGGTGTCCCTGCCGGCAGACGTCGTGGCGATCGCCGACCCGATGGTGGTCAACGAGGAGGAGGCCCGAGGGCTCGCCGATGCCGGCGACCCGGCCCCTCGGCCCGGGTCACTCGTCGTCACCCTGGGTCCGCGCGGGGCGACCTGGGACGACCTCGAGCGACCGGCGGTGGCGGTGCCAACGGACGAGGTCGTCGACACGACCGGGGCCGGGGATGCCTTCTGCGGGGCGCTCGCCGCCGCCCTCGCCGAGGGTCGGGACCGGTCGGAGGCGCTCGACCGCGCGCTCGCGGCGGGGGCCGACGCCGTACGCCGCGTGGGAGCCCAACCGTCGACTTAGCCGTTCGGACGGCTCGATCCGGCGCAGGTGACTAGGTCGTCTAGTGATTCCTGACCAGCCGGTCAATTGATCATCACCCAGATGGGCGGCACGCCGCCCAACCTCCTGCCGTATCAGGTCCAGACCGAGCACTCTCTTACCGATAGCAAGTTTCGATGGGATCGAACGAACCGGCGAGTTCGTGCGATCAGAGGCTAGAGATCAGACGTCTGAGGAGGTGCAGGTCATGGAAGAGCTACCAGGTTGCCCAGCATGTGGGGCGCCGGCGACGGTGGACGACATCGAGGGTCCCGACGGGACGGTCGAGGTCACCTGCATCGCGCACCACACCCTGGTCGGCCCCCGTGACCTGCTCGCCCCCAAGCTCCGCTGGGACATCCCGGCCCAGCGGCTGCCGATGCGCGAAGAGCTGATGTTCGCTCCCGCCGCCGTCCGGATCAACGTCCACCGCGGCTGAACCCCCCGCCGCAAGCCCAGGACCGACGCGCTGCCCGGTCAGGCCGGGCGCAGGACGAGCACGGTCTGCTGAGATCCGACCCGGGTGACCGCGATCGTTGCCTCGTTGTCGCCGCTGGGCCGCAGCTGGCGACGCAGCTGGTCCGGCTCCACCGCCACGCCGCGCTTCTTCACCGTCAACCGGCCGACGCCCCGCTCGCGCAGGTAGGCCCGCAGCGACTTCAGCTGGAACGGCAGCACGTCCTCGACCGCATAGCTGCGGGCGAACGGCGTCGCCGCGCTGCTCGCGGTCACCAGATAGCTCGGTCCCTTGGCCAGCGCCTGGGCTCCGAGCTCGTCGGCCAGCTGCGGCACCAGCCCGGCCGACACGACCGCCGGGTCGGCCTCGTGCAGCCAGCTCCCGGCCCGAACGCTGCCCGGCGCGGCCACCGCGAGCCGCACCCCGTCAGCGCCGGACCCGAAGCCCACCGGCGAGCGGAGCTCGGCCGCCCCATCGGCGCCGCCCAGGACGAGCGCCGCGCGGGAGACGCCTTCCCGGGCCAGCGAACCCCACCAGACCGCGCACTCGACCGCCTCGCCACCAACCGAAATCCATTGCGCCTCAACGGCTCCGGCTGACCCGGCCGGCAGGTGTCGATGCGCGATCCCGGGCGGCAGCTTCACCCCGGTGGCCGGCACCGATCCGGCCAGGGCCTTCACGAACGACCACGGCGGGGCGAAGGCCTCCGGGTCGGTCACGCGCTTCGTGGCGCCGGACGACGTCGAGCGCCCCGGCGTACGGCGCCCCGGGTCCAGCCACACTCCCGACCCCGGCTCGTGGACCCCCAACGCGGTCAGGTCCAGCTCGGTGACGTCGCCGGCCTGTACGACGGCCTCCGGCCAGTGCCGCAGGTTGACCGTCGCCACGGCCGCCGTCAGGTCGTCCCGCTCGACCCCGACGACCGCCCGCTCGAAGCTGGCGAAGGCCATCGCGTCCGACCCGATGCCGCAGCCGAGGTCGAAGACCCGCTCGACGCCGGCGCTGACGAACCGCTGGGCGTGCCGCGCCGCGACCTCCAGCCGGGTCGCCTGCTCGAGCCCGTCGGGCGTGAACAGCATCCCGGCCGCGAACGTCCCGAACTTGGCCGCCCCGCGCGCCCGCAGCCGGGACTGGGTGAGGGCGGCGGCCACCGTCACGGGGTCGTGACCCTGCTCGCGCAGGTGCTCGCCGAGCCGGATGGCGATCGTCTCGTCGTACGGCGGGAGGGCCTCGAGCAGCGCCCAGCCCTCTGGGGTGAGCAGGGTGGCGAGCCCAGCCAGGTCCATGCGGCGATCCTCGCACCCGGGGGTGGCGGTCCGTCCGGGCGGTGCTCGGCTGGCACTCAGGTTGACCGAGTGCTAATCGCCGACATAGATTCGTGCTGGCACTCTCCCCGTGAGTGTGCCAACCCAAGCATCCAGCTCACCGCCCCACAGAACACCCAAGAAAGGGAGCGACACGTGTCGGTCTCCATCAAGCCGCTCGAGGACCGGATCGTCGTCAAGGCCCTCGAGGCCGAGCAGACGACGGCCTCCGGCCTGGTCATCCCGGACACCGCGAAGGAGAAGCCCCAGGAGGGCGAGGTCCTCTCGGTCGGCCCGGGCCGGATCGACGACAACGGCCAGCGCGTGCCGCTGGACGTCGCGGTCGGCGACAAGGTCATCTACAGCAAGTACGGCGGCACCGAGGTCAAGTACGCGGGCGAGGAGTACCTCATCCTGTCCGCGCGCGACGTCCTCGCCATCGTCGAGAAGTGATCTGACGCACCGCCCCGGTGGCCGGCCTCCTTGGCTGGACGCCGGGGCGTTGCCGTCTGCGCAGTACCCAGTCGCAAGCACCCCAGAACCACACCCCGGAACGAACCCCTTGAAGGGACAGCAGTAGCTCATGGCTAAGACACTCGAGTTCGACGAGGCCGCCCGGCGCTCCCTGGAGCGCGGCGTCAACGCGCTGGCGGACGCGGTCAAGGTGACGCTCGGCCCACGCGGCCGCAACGTCGTCATCGACAAGAAGTGGGGCGCCCCCACGATCACCAACGACGGCGTGACGATCGCCCGCGAGATCGAGCTCGAGGACTCCTACGAGAACCTCGGCGCGCAGCTCGCCAAGGAGGTCGCCACCAAGACCAACGACGTCGCCGGCGACGGTACGACGACGGCCACCGTCCTGGCCCAGGCCATGGTCAAGGAGGGCCTGCGCAACGTTGCGGCGGGCGCCGGACCGGCCAGCCTCAAGCGCGGCATCGACAAGGCCGTCCAGGCCGTCAACGACCGCCTGCTCGAGATGGCCAAGGAGGTCGACGGCAGCACCACCGAGATCGCCCAGGTGGCCACGATCTCGGCCCAGGACCCGGAGATGGGCCAGCTCATCGCCACGGCGTTCGACAAGGTCGGCAAGGACGGCGTCATCACCGTCGAGGAGGCCTCGACGACCGCGATGGAGCTCGACTTCACCGAGGGCATGCAGTTCGACAAGGGCTACATCTCGCCGTACTTCGTGACCGACCCGGAGCGCATGGAGGCCGTCCTGGAGGACGCCTACATCCTGGTCCACCAGGGCAAGATCTCCTCGGTCCAGGACCTGCTTCCGTTGCTGGAGAAGGTTGTTGGCGCGGGCAAGTCGCTGGTGATCGTGGCCGAGGACGTCGACGGCGAGGCGCTGTCGACCTTGGTGGTCAACAAGATCCGCGGCACGTTCAACGCCGTGGCCGTCAAGGCTCCCGGCTTCGGTGACCGTCGCAAGGCGATGCTGCAGGACCTCGCCGTCCTGACCGGTGGCCAGGTCGTCGCCGAGGAGGTCGGGCTCAAGCTCGACACCGTCGGCCTCGAGGTGCTCGGCACCGCCCGCCGCATCGTCGTCACCAAGGACGACACCACGGTGATCGACGGCGCCGGCGCCAAGGACGAGGTCAACGGCCGGGTCGCCCAGATCCGGGCCGAGATCGAGCGCACCGACAGCGACTGGGACAAGGAGAAGCTCCAGGAGCGGCTGGCCAAGCTGGCCGGCGGGGTCTGCGTCATCAAGGTCGGCGCCTACACCGAGGTCGAGCTCAAGGAGAAGAAGCACCGGATCGAGGACGCCGTGTCGGCGACCCGTGCGGCCATCGAGGAGGGCATCGTCGCCGGTGGCGGCTCGGCCCTCATCCACGCCGCTGCGGTTCTCGACGGCGACCTGGGCCTGACCGGCGACGAGGCCACCGGGGTGGGCATCGTCCGCAAGGCCAGCGCCGAGCCGCTGCGCTGGATCGCCGAGAACGCGGGCCAGGAGGGCTACGTCGTCACCGCCAAGGTGCGCGACCTGCCGATCGGTCAGGGCTACAACGCCGCGACCGACAGCTACGGCGACCTGCTCGCCGACGGGGTCATCGACCCGGTCAAGGTGACCCGGTCCGCTCTGCGCAACGCCGCGTCGATCGCCGCGATGGTGCTGACCACCGACACCCTGGTGGTCGAGAAGAAGGAGCCGGCCGAGGACAACGGCGGCGGCTCCGGCCACGGCCACGGGCACGGCCACTGAGAGCACGAACGCAAGGAAATGTCCCCCAAGTGACCCACCCAGGTGGGTCACTTGGGGACATTCTTGTGTGCGGCTAGACCGCCGAGGGGACCGGCGCGAGGCCGGCGTAGATCCGCTCGCGGTCGTCCTCGGTCATGGCGCCCCACACGCCGTACGGCTCCCGTACGGCGAGCGCGTGCGTGCGGCACTCGTTCAGGACCGGGCAGGTGAGGCAGACCGCCTTGGCCGCCTCGTCGCGGTTGCGGCGGGCCGGGCCGCGCTCGCCCTCGGGGTGGAAGAACACGTCGGGGTTGGTCCGGCGGCAGGCGCCGTCGAGCTGCCAGTCCCAAAGGTCGGCGATCGGGCCGGGGAGGCGCGAGATCTCTGCCATGACTGTGTCTCCTTCGCGGCGCCCGGGTCGGAGGTCGTCCGGCCGGGTGGGCCTCTGCGTCAGTAGCGGGCTGCTCGTTCAACCGCGCTACGGGATCTGCTGACCGGACGTTACAACCGCGCCAGAGGTTATTCAAGAGAATCGCGCCAAAGATTGTTCAGTTGCGAGGCTACATCGACAGCTGAGTGCCTGATCTGCGCGGACTATCGGAGGCGGTTTGCCCCCGCGACGGGCCCGCTCCCGACCGGGGTTCGTCGCCGAACCGCGCCCGGTTGCCGGCCGAACCGCGCCAGCGCGTCAATCGTGGCGGTGTTGCGGGGTGGCAACCCGAGCCCGCGCGGCACAGACTGTCTGCCATGCCCGGGAGCCAGGTCGACGAGGCACTGGGGGCTGGGGCGGATCGGACGGCAGGGATGACACCGACGGCGCAGGCGGCGCGCACGCTGACCGTCGCCGTCGTCGCCCGCCGGCTGGGGGTCGCACCGGCCACGCTGCGCACCTGGGCCCGGCGCTACGAGCTGGGGCCGTCGACCCACACGGCCGGCTCCCACCGGCGCTACACCGCCGAGGACTTCGCCCGGCTGGTCGTCATGCGCCGGCTGACCCACGAGGGCGTCTCACCCGGCGAGGCCGCGCGGGTCGCCCTGGAGACCCCGGCGGAGTCGCTCAGCGACGTCGGCCGGTCCGAGGTCGGTGCCGTCGAGCCGCAGCCCTGGGACGACACCGCCGGTGCCCAGTCGGCCAGCTATCTGTCCCTCGCCCGCGTCGTACCGATCCAGGACGCCCGGCGCGTGGCCCGAGGTCTGCACCGGGCGGCGGTCTCGCTCGACGCCCGCGGGGTGGCCGAGCTGATGCGCCGCCAGATCGCCCAGTCGGGTGTCGTCGCGGCCTGGGACGACGTCGTCGTACCGGTGCTCGACAGTCTCGGCCGGCGCTGGGAGAGCACCGGCGAGGGGATCGAGGTCGAGCACCTGTTCGCCGAGGCCGTCTCCTCCACGCTGATCGGCGTCAGCACCCGGCTCGCCCCCGCGAAGGACCCGGCCCAGGTCCTGCTGACCTGCGCCGTCGAGGAGCAGCACAGCCTGCCGCTGTACGCCGTGTCGGCCGCCCTGGCCGAGCGGGGCTTGGCCAGCCGGGTCCTGGGCGCTCGGCTGCCCACCGCGGCCCTGGCGGCCGCCGTACGCCGGACCGGCCCGTCGGCGGTGCTGGTCTACGCCGCCATGCCGATCCCGCCGGGGGATCTGGACGAGGTGCTGCGTCGCTCCCACCCGTCCGCGCGGTTCCTGCTCGGCGGGCCAGGTTGGGGCACCCCGACCCTGCCGCCGTTCGCCGAGCTGGTCGCCTCGCTCGGCCAGGCCGTGCACCGGATCCACGAGATCGTCGTCTCCTGACGGCGCTCGCTCGTCGCATTTGTTCGGCATTCGGCATTCGATGAGCTGCCGGGGCTAAGGGCGCGGTCCGGACCGGCCGATAGATCCTCCAGGTCGACTGCTCAGGCAGCCCGTCCCATCAAGCGAATGACCTGCGCACCGAAGGACTGGAGAACTGTGGCCACCGTGATCGTCTGCGACGACGCGCCGATCGCTCGGGAGACCGTGCGACGCGTGGTGGCGACCGTGCCCGGGGTCACGCGGGTCCTTGGTGCTGCCTCCGGTGAGGAGCTGCTCGGGCGGTGGGGAGCCGAGCGACCGGCGTTGGCACTGATCGACGTCCGGATGCCCGGGCTGGGCGGGGTCGAGACGACCCGGCGCCTGCTGTCCCTGCACCCGGACGCCTGCGTGCTGATGGTCACGACCGCCGAGGACGTCGACGGGGTGGCCCGCGCGGTGACCTTCGGGGCCCGTGGCTATGTCGTCAAGGACGCCGGCCGCGAGGAGATCGCGCTCGCCATCGTCCAGACCCTGACCGACTCCTACCGCCGCCAGGCCCCGACGCCGGCCCGCCCGGTCGCCGTGAACGCCCTGCCCAGCCTGACCGAGCGTGAGCTCCAGGTGCTCGGTGGGATGAGCCGCGGCCGGAGCAACTCCGAGATCGGCAAGGAGCTCTACCTGTCCGAGGACACGGTGAAGACCCACGCCCGTCGGCTCTTCCGCAAGCTGGGAGCCGCTGACCGGGCCCAGGCGGTTGCGGTCGGGTTCCGCACCGGTCTGGTTCGCTGAACCCGCTCTGCGCACCCTCTTCTCCCCGCTCGCTGGGCCGCGTAGGCTCCGCCCTGGGTTGAGCCGGCTGGGGCCGGCGCATCGCCGCCGCGAGATGGGGTCCCGTGAGTGAGCGAGCCAAGAGGTGTAACGCCTCTGCCACCTGCTGCGATCACTCCTGCGGTAGGTGCCGTCCCGCACCGCCCCGATCTACGCGGTCTCGTCTCTCTTGCCCTACGTGGCGACGCCGCAGCGACCGAAAGCCTCCTGACGGCTGTGCGCCGGATGGTGCACCGCTACAGCCGGGCCCGGCTCGGGGGACCGAACGGCGATGACAGTGCCGCGGACGACGCGGCGCAGGAGGTGTGTATCGCGGTGTTGTCGGCGTTGCCGCGCTATCGCGACGAGGGCGTGCCGTTCGAGGCCTTCGTCTACTCGATCGCTGCGCGCAAGCTGGCCGACGTGCACCGAGCGGCCGTACGGCGGGCCGTCCCGGTTGCCGAGCTCCCGGACGAGATCGACCTCACTGACGGCCCCGAGGCCCTGGCCGTGCGCTCGGCCGACGCCCAGCTGGCCCGTGACCTGCTCCAGACCCTGCCCGACCAGCAGCGCGAGATCCTGCTGCTCCGGGTGGCCGTCGGGCTCTCCGCCGAGGAGACCGGCCGCGCCCTGGGCCTGACGCCCGGCGCGGTGCGAGTCGCCCAGCACCGGGCCCTGCGCCGGCTGCGCGACAGCGGCGCCGCGGCCACGATCTCGGGCCAGGTGACCCGATGAACCCCCGCGGCCTGGACGGCGGCTTCGGCGCGAGCGCCGCGTCGCTCACCGACCTGTTCGAGACCGACGCGCTGCTCGACGCCCTGGGTGGCCGCGCCGACTCCACCGACCTGTCCCGCGACGACGCGCTGGCCCAGGAGCCGGTGCTGCGGCTGCTGTCGGCCCTCGCCGACGTGGTCGACGACGACCTGGTGCTGGACACCGACCCCGTCGTGATCGCCGCGCTCGCGGCCGGGTTCGAGCTCGCGGCGTCCGTCGAGGCCGGCCCCGACTCGACGAGGACACCCGGGCTCGGGCCGCTCCGGCCGCTCGGCCGCCCGGTCCGGCCGGTTCGGCTCGCGTCAGCACGACACGCTGCAGGTGGTGGGCGGTGGCGCCGGGCGCCGGCTGCAACCGCCGCCGGCCGTACCGGCTGGTCGCCGTCGTGGCCGGCGTCGCCCTGACCTTCGGCGGCGGCGGCCTCGCGGCCGCCGCGACCACCGACCCGGCCCACGCCTGGGGGCCGTGGAAGTCCGATGGTCCGGGCGCTGCACCCGGGCTGGCAGGCCGACCTGTTCGCGGCCAAGCGGGCCGAGATCATGCGCACGCTCGACCAGGCCAGCCAGCTCTCCACCGCCGGTCAGCCGGTCGCGGCCGCCGTCAGCTACGGCACGGCCCGCGAGCAGGCGCGAGACCTGCCCAAGGCGCCCGATGCCGGCCTGCGCGAGCGGTTCGCCGCCGTCGCCGCCCAGCTCGGCTGCCGCCCGACACGGCTGACCCGGTCGGCGGCACCGGCCCGGCCGACCCGGGTCACCCCACCTCGTACGTCTCGCCCCCGGCTCCGGTCCAGCTGGCCAACGGGCCCGCGTCGGGCGGCCCGAACGGCCCGGTCTCGGGCGCGGCTCCGGGCACCCTGCCACCGGTCCAGCCCGACCCGTCCAGCACGGCCGGTACGACGACCGGCACCACGGGCGCGGCAGACGGCTCCACCACTGACGGCGCCACCGGTGGGTCGACCGCCAGCGGGTCGGCCACCGGCACCGACGGCGCCGGCGCGGCGAGCGGTAGCGCGTCTCCGTCGCCCGAACCCTCGCCGTTGCCGACCGACCCCTCGGGCGGCGGCTCGATCGACGGTCCGCTCCCACCGGAGGTACCCAGAGCGGCGACGGCGCGACCGGGTCGAGCGGCTCCACCGGTGGCAGCGGCGGCAGCATCACCGGTGGCACGGCAGCGGGACGGCCAGCGGGACAGCCGGTGGCGCCGATGCCGGGTCAGCCGGGTCGGCCGGGTCTGCGCCCTCCGGGGCCGTCGGCAAGACGGGCGACACGAGCAGTCCGTCGTCGCCGTCGGGCACCGACAGCAGCGCCGGCTCTGCTTCCGCAGCCGGCCCGCGTCGGCCGAGGGCGCGAGTGCGCCCGCCGACTCGGGTAGCTCGGCCAGCACTGCCAGCGCTGCCGGAGCGTCCAATGCCGCCGACTCCAGCGCCGCCAGCTCCGCGAGTGCCGCGGCGGCCGGTCGGCCTCTGGCTCGGCTGCCGGCACTGCGGCCGATGTGACCTCGCCCACGGCCTGAGCCGACCCGCGCCGCAGCGCCGTACGCCGGACTGGGGTCTGCGGCCGGTTACCATCGAAGCCCACCCTTTGTCCCGGCCCGTGGCCGGCGAGGCACTGACGGCGAAAGGCTTTCGATGTCGGAGTTCTCCCAGACCAGCAGCGGCGTCCCGGCGATGTTCGAGGCGATCGGCCTCACCTTCGACGACGTGCTGCTGGTGCCGGTGGAGAGCGACGTCGTGCCGAGCGAGGTCGACACCTCGACCCAGGTCTCGAAGCGGATCACCCTGCGACTGCCGCTGGTCTCCTCGCCGATGGACACGGTGACCGAGTCGCGGATGGCGATCGCGATGGCCCGCCAGGGTGGGCTCGGGGTGCTCCACCGCAACCTCTCGATCGAGGACCAGGCCGCGCAGGTCGACATCGTCAAGCGGTCCGAGGCCGGCATGGTCAGCCACCCGGTCGTCACGCATCCGGACGCGACGCTGGCCGAGGTCGACGCGCTGTGCGGTCGGTACAAGGTGTCCGGGCTGCCGGTCGTCGACGGTGACGGGCACCTGCTCGGCATCGTCACCAACCGCGACCTGAGGTTCGAGACCGACCACTCCAAGACGGCCGGCTCGATCATGACGCCGATGCCGCTGGTGACCGCGGCGCCGGGCATCTCCGGGCCGGACGCGATGGGCCTGCTGGCCAAGCACAAGATCGAGAAGCTCCCGCTCGTCGACGCCGACGGCCGGCTGCGCGGGCTGATCACCGTCAAGGACTTCACCAAGTCCGAGCAGTACCCGCTCGCGACCAAGGACGACGCCGGCCGGCTGCGGGTCGGGGCGGCCGTCGGGTTCTTCGACGAGGGCTGGAAGCGCGCGATGACCCTGGTCGAGGCGGGCGTCGACCTGCTGATCGTCGACACCGCGCACGGTCACTCGCGGGGCGTCGTCGACATGGTGCGCCGGCTCAAGGCCGAGTCGGCCGCGGCGCACGTCGACGTCGTCGGCGGGTCCGTCGCGACCCGCGCCGGGGCGCAGGCGCTGGTCGACGCGGGTGCCGACGGCGTGCGGGTCGGGGTCGGGCCGGGCTCGATCTGTACGACGCGCGTCGTCGCCGGAGTCGGCGTACCGCAGGTCACCGCGGTCTACGACGCGGCGCTCGCCTGCAAGCCGGCCGGCGTACCGGTCATCGCCGACGGTGGGCTGCAGTACAGCGGCGACATCGCGAAAGCCCTTGTCGCAGGCGGGGATACGGTCATGCTGGGCTCGCTGCTCGCCGGCTGCGAGGAGAGCCCGGGCGAGCTGGTCTTCATCAACGGCAAGCAGTTCAAGGTCTATCGCGGCATGGGCTCGCTCGGGGCGATGCAGTCGCGCGGGCAGAACAAGTCGTTCTCCAAGGACCGCTACTTCCAGGGCGACGTGCCCTCGGACGACAAGCTGATCCCCGAGGGCGTCGAGGGCCAGGTGCCGTTCCGCGGGCCGCTGGCCGCCGTGGCCTACCAGCTGATCGGCGGGCTGCGGCAGTCGATGTTCTACAGCGGGTCGCGCACGATCCCCGAGCTGCAGACCAACGGCCGGTTCGTGCGGATCACCCCGGCCGGGCTCAAGGAGTCGCACCCGCACGACATCATGATGACCGTCGAGGCGCCGAACTACTCCGCGCGCTAGTCGTCGCGGCCAAGCTGGGGCGGTCGTGCAGTCGGTCCGAGTGATCCTGGGTCAGCCGTGGGTTGTCGGCGGTCTCCTGGCGGTGGCCCTTCTGTCGCTCGTGTCGGCCCGTGAGGTGGGGCGGCGGTGCGGACAGCCGGGTTCGCTGGCTGGGGTGGCGATGGCAAGCGTGGGATGCGTCTCCGTCCTGACGCTCTATCCGGCCGGCCCGCTGGGTCGTTACCCACAGAACTGCGCTGACTCGCTCTTGGTCTCCCCCGGGATCCGTCCGCTCCTCGAGACTCACGACGGTCTTTGAACATCCTCCTCTTCGTGCCCGCAGGCTTGCTCGTGTCAATGCTCACCCGGCGCGCGGCATGGACCGTTGTGGGCCTGGTGCCCTTCTCGTTTGTCATCGAGCTGGCTCAAGGGTTCATGGGGAGCCACTCGTGCACCAACGCCGACTGGTGGGCGAATTCTCTCGGCGCCTCGCTCGGCGCGGCAGTCGCCCTGCTGGCGAAACCCCATGTAGGACACGGCCGCCTGATCAGGGTCTCGGACCGCAGGTGACTTTGACTCGGTTGACCTCTGCGCCGGACGTGCACCAGCACGGCGTCAAGGTGCCGTTGCTCAGGGTCTTGGTTCCCCTGTTGACGGACTGGGTCCGGTTGTCGCAATCAGACGCGGAAGCCGAGGCGGGCCTGGCCCCTCCGAAACGGCGGCCACCGTGGCGGCTGAGCAAATGGCTCGCGGAGCTGCAGGCCAACGGCCGATTCGTGCGGATCACGCCGGCCGGGCTCAAGGAGTCCCACCCGCACGACATCATGATGACCGTCGAGGCGCCGAACTACTCCGCGCGATAGATCCCATCTGGGCTGGTTGACCCGGCTGGACGCGGCCTTAGGGATTGGCGGGGAGTGGACAGTCGCAGAATCCGACGCCGGGATCCAGCGTGAGCTGACCGGTTGCGCCCGCCGAGTCAAGGTAGGTCACCACGACCCTAGGAACGGGACGCGGTTGCCTGTTCCTAGGGGTCGAGCGGGCCATGCGCACGAGCGCGACGACCTGAATCCGCCCCTGGTCTTGGACCTGAGCGTCGATGGCAGAGGTCCAACTGCCGGGCGGCAGCCGGGTGGGCCAGAAAGCCACGATGGCAGCATCTCCGGACGGTGCCGGTCGGATCATGGCGCGCCCGATCCAGTCGATGCCCTGCTCGAGCGGCGCCGCTGGTGAGATCGCGGTAACTCGGACCAGTCCGTGGCACTGGTTCGTGACGATCCCGTATGTCACCCACCAGGCAGACCGTTCGCGAGCCTCATACCGGGTGATCTGACCGTCGGCCGGTTCGCCCGCGAACGCCGCGCAGGCCCGGCCGTTGGATGAGCCACCCGGAGCGAGAGGGTCGGCCGGCGTGGTCGGCCCGGAAAACCGCGCTTCAGCAGTGGTGCCGTGAGGGGTTGGTTGCGAGGGCGATGCCGTGTCGCAGGAAACTCCCAGGGCGGCCAACGCCATCAGGGCCAGGAGGGAACGGGCCTTGTTGGCAAGCCTCGTCATTCGCCCACGCACGCCGAGCGCCAGGCAGTGAAGGAGTACGGCGCCAGATCACGGATGATGCAGTAGGTACTGCTTGATGCGCTCGCTAGCGGGACATAGCCATACCCAGTCTGCTTGGCCGTCGAGCAGTTCTCGTAGTGGACTGACTCGAGGTAGCTGATCCTGTCGGATCGGTGCAGCACAGCCATGCGTCCGCTCCGGCCGCTTGGGATGCTCGTGCTGTAGCCCCAGGCCTCGCTGGCAGTCGTCGTCTGGGAGTAGTTGACCCCGAATGAGACTTCGGACTTGGCGATGAACGCCCCGATATCGAAGCCGACGGTGGCACTGGCCCCGAAAGTCTGGGCCGCGGACTTCGTGACGGTGTAGTTGATCACCCCCGGACCGGCAACCTCGTAGCTGTACACGCTGGTGCCCTTGAAGCCCGGGGTCTTGGTCCCTGGGGAACCGATGTCGGAGTACGGGCACCCGCGTGATTCCCCAGCACTCACCGGGCCCGCGGCTGCGGACGACATGCCGGCGAAAAACGCAACGACAGTCAGGATCGCGAAAGCGAACCGTCGGTCAGGTTTCATAGTGCCCCCTGTGCTGTGCGCGGACGTCTGGTTTGTGACCGTATGTGCTACTCATAAGTGTGTCAACGGGTGCGACCCGGATCGGCGGCGAAGGGACGGATAGGGTTTCGCGGTGACCGAGATCGAGATCGGCCGGGGCAAGCGCGGCCGCCGGGCCTACGCGTTCGACGACGTGGCGGTCGTGCCGTCGCGTCGCACCCGCGACCCCGAGGAGGTCTCGGTCGCCTGGCAGATCGACGCCTACCGGTTCGAGCTGCCCGTCATGGCCGCCCCGATGGACAGCGTGATGTCGCCGTCGACGGCCATCGCGTTCGGCCAGCTCGGCGGGCTGGGCGTCCTGGATCTCGAGGGTCTGTGGACCCGGTACGACGACCCGGAGCCGCTGCTCGCCGAGATCGCCGGGCTCGATGCGGCGACGGCGACGCCGCGGATGCAGGAGATCTACGCCGAGCCGATCAAGCCGGAGCTGGTTTCGGCCCGGCTCAAGGAGATTCGCGACGCGGGGGTCACGGTCGCCGGCGCGCTGACGCCGCAACGGACCCAGGAGCTGTGGCGGGTCGTCGTCGACTCCGGCTGCGACCTGTTCGTCATCCGCGGCACGACGGTGTCGGCCGAGCACGTGTCCGGGCGGGCCGAGCCGCTCAACCTCAAGCGGTTCATCTACGAGCTCGACGTCCCGGTGATCGTCGGCGGCTGCGCGACGTACACCGCTGCCCTGCACCTGATGCGCACCGGCGCGGCTGGGGTGCTGGTCGGCTTCGGCGGCGGCGCCGCGCACACGACGCGGACGACGCTGGGCATCCACGTGCCGATGGCCTCGGCCGTCGCCGACGTGGCAGCGGCGCGGCGCGACTATCTCGACGAGAGCGGCGGCCGCTACGTCCACGTCATCGCGGACGGCGGGATGGGGACGTCGGGCGACCTGGTCAAGGCCATCGCCTGCGGCGCCGACGCCGTCATGCTGGGCGCCGTCCTGGCCCGTTCGGTCGAGGCGCCGGGCCGCGGCTGGCACTGGGGGCCCGAGGCGCACCATCCGCAGCTGCCGCGCGGCGACCGGGTGCGGGTCGGCACGGTCGCGCCGCTGACCGAGATCCTCGGCGGTCCGGGCCGCGCGGCCGACGGCATGACCAACCTGGTCGGTGCCCTGCGCCGGGCGATGGCGACGACGGGATACTCCGACGTCAAGGAGTTCCAGCGGGTCGAGGTCGTCGTCGCGCCGACCCCGCCGGACTGACCGCGTGCCTCACCCCGGAAACCGCTTGGAGCTGAACCGGATTCATGGACCACGGCGAGCTGTCCCCAGCCGCCCGCACCGAGGCCCTGGCCGGCCTGGTCGAGGATGAGCTCGACGTCGTCGTCATCGGCGGCGGGGTCGTCGGTGCCGGCGCGGCGCTGGACGCGGCCACCCGCGGGCTGCGGGTCGGCCTGGTCGAGGCGCGGGACTGGGCCAGCGGCACGTCGAGCCGGTCGAGCAAGCTGATCCACGGCGGGCTGCGCTACCTGGAGATGCTCGACTTCGGGCTGGTGCGCGAGGCGCTGCACGAGCGCGGCCTACTGCTGCAACGGCTGGCGCCGCACCTGGTGCGGCCGGTGCCGTTCCTCTACCCGCTGAACCACCGGGTCTGGGAGCGGCCCTACGTCGGCGCCGGGCTGATGCTCTACGACACGATGGCCTCCGCCGCGCCGGGCTCGCGCGGGCTGCCGTGGCACAAGCACCTGTCCAAGCGGCACGCCCTGCGGCTCGCGCCCGGGCTGCGCGGCGACTCCCTCGTCGGCGCGGTGCAGTACTACGACGCGCAGGTCGACGACGCCCGGCACACGCTGACGCTGGTGCGCACGGCCGCGGCGTACGGCGCCCTGGTCGCCAACCGCGCTCGGGTCGTGGGGTTCCTGCGGCAGGGCGAGCGGGTCACCGGCGTACAGGTGCGGGATCTGGAGAGCGGCCAGGTCTTCGACGTCCGGGCCAAGCAGGTGCTCAACGCGACGGGGGTCTGGACCGACGACACCCAGGCGATGGTGGGGGAGCGCGGGCAGTTCCAGGTGCGGGCCAGCAAGGGCATCCACCTGGTCGTGCCGCGCGACCGGGTGCAGAGCTCGACCGGCATCATCCTGCGGACCGAGAAGTCGGTGCTGTTCGTCATCCCGTGGGGCCGGCACTGGATCATCGGCACCACGGACACGGACTGGCGGCTCGACAAGGCCCATCCGGCGGCGAGCTCGCAGGACATCGACTACCTACTCTCCCAAGTGAATCGGGTGCTCGCGCGGCCGCTGACGCACGAGGACGTCGAAGGGCGTCTATGCCGGGCTGCGACCGCTGCTGGCCGGCGAGTCCGAGTCGACGTCCAAGCTGTCCCGCGAGCACGTCGTCGGGCACCCGGTGCCCGGGCTCGTCGTCGTGGCGGGGGGCAAGTACACGACCTACCGGGTCATGGCGTCCGACGCCGTCGACGAGGTGGCTCGCGCGCTGGACGGCCGGGTGCCGGCGTCGTGCACGGACCGGACACCGTTGCTGGGGGCCGACGGCTACGACGCGGCGTGGAACTCGCGGCAGCGCACGGCGACCCGGTACGGCGTCCACGTCGCCCGGGTCGAGCACCTGCTGCACCGCTACGGCTCGCTGGCTCCCGAGGTGCTCGAGCTGATCGAGGACGACCCGGCGCTGGGCTCGCCGATGCCCGGGGCCGACGACTACATCGCGGCCGAGGTCGTCTACGCCTGCACCCACGAGGGCGCCCGGCACCTCGACGACGTGCTGACCCGGCGGACCCGGATCTCGATCGAGTCGTGGGACCGCGGCGTCGGCGCCGCGCCCGTGGCCGCGGACCTGATGGCCGGCGTGCTGGGCTGGAGCGCGGAGCAGCGGGACAAGGAGGTCGAGCACTACCTGGCGCGGGTCGAGGCCGAGCGGCTCTCCCAGGAGCAGCCGGACGACGAGACCGCCGACAGTGCCCGGCTCGGGGCGCCCGAGATCGTCCCGCTGGCGTGACCGCGCCGGACATCGTGGGTCAGGTCGCTGCCCGGGCGTTGCTGCTGGACATGGACGGGGTGCTGGTCGACTCGACCGGTGCGGTCGAGGAGCACTGGGGCCGCTGGGCCGAGCGCCGTGGCGTGCCGCTGGCCGAGATCATGAAGTACGGGCACGGGTCGCCGAGCCGCGAGGTCGTCGCGCACTTCGTGCCGGCGGATCAGGTTGCGGCAGAAGCGGACTGGGTCGAGGGCCTGGTCCTCGAGCCGGCCGAGGAGGTCGCGCTGCCGGGCGCCCTCGCCGCGCTGAGCCAGACCCTGCTGCCGGTCGCGGTCGTGACCTCGGCGACGACGCAGACGGCGCGGATCCGGCTGGCCCGGGCCGGGCTGCCGATCCCCGAGGTCCTGGTGAGCGCGGACGACGTCGTGCGCGGCAAGCCCGACCCGGAGCCCTATCGGCTGGGCGCGACGCGGCTCGGCGTCGACCCGGCGTACTGCGTCGGCGTGGACGACACGGCGGCCGGTCTCGCGTCGATCCGCGGGGCCGGCGGCGTGCCGATCGGGCTGCTGACGACCTATCCGGACGCCGAGTTCGGCGACGCCGTGGCCAGCCTGCCCAGCCTGGCCGCCCTCACGATCACGAGCGCCGGCGTCTCCTGGCGCTGACCCCCGTGCTCCCACCCGGCCGCCGTGCTCCCGTTAGGCCGGTGATCGGGGCCGATTTCCGGCCCGATTCACCGGCCTAAGTGGAGCAAGGCGGCCTAGCGGGAGCACGGGATTGTGGGGGCGTCGGAGGCGCGCGGCATGCTGGGCGCGATGACCTCCTCCCGACCCACCCCCATCGACGTCCAGGCCGGCGACCTCGGTACGACGGCCGGACCGCCGGTACGACGGCCGGGCCGGACGCGGGCGCGAGCTGCGGGCGGCGGCCGAGCGGCACCTGCGGGCGCTCGTCGGCCGGGACGACGCGGTCCTGCGCGACGACCAGTGGACCGCGATCGAGGCCCTGGTGGCCGACCGGCGCCGCGCCCTCGTCGTCCAGCGCACCGGCTGGGGCAAGTCGGCGGTCTACTTCGTCGCGACGGCGCTGCTGCGGGCCGGCGGCGCCGGCCCGACGGTCATCGTGTCCCCGCTGCTCGCCCTGATGCGCAACCAGATCGCCGCCGCCGACCGGGCCGGCATCCACGCCGTGACCATCAACTCGACCAACAGCGGCGACTGGGCCACGACCTACGACGCGATCAACCGCGGCGAGGTCGACGTGCTGCTGGTCAGCCCGGAGCGGCTCAACAACCCGGAGTTCCGCGACGAGGTGCTGCCCCGGCTGGCCGCCGCCGCCGGCCTGCTCGTCGTCGACGAGGCGCACTGCATCTCGGACTGGGGCCACGACTTCCGGCCCGACTACCGCCGGATCCGGACCATGCTGGCCGACCTGCCCGAGGGCATCCCGGTGCTGGCGACCACCGCGACGGCCAACGCCCGGGTCACGGCCGACGTCGCCGAGCAGCTCTCGATCACCGGCACCGACGTGCTCGACGACGTCCTCGTGCTGCGCGGCGACCTCGACCGCGAGTCGCTGCACCTCGGCGTGGTCGAGCTGCCCAACCAGGCGGCCCGGCTGGCCTGGCTGGCCGAGCACCTGCGCGAGCTGCCCGGGCCGGGCATCGTCTACTGCCTCACCGTCGCCGCGACCCAGGAGGTCGCCGAGCACCTGCGCGGCGCCGGCTACGACGCGGCGGCCTACTCCGGCCAGACCGAGCAGGCCGAGCGGCTGGCCGCCGAGGACGACCTGCTGGCCGGCCGGCTCAAGGCGCTGGTGGCGACCTCGGCGCTGGGCATGGGCTTCGACATGCCGGACCTCGGCTGGGTCGTCAACCTCGGCGCCCCGGCGTCGCCGATCGCGTACTACCAGCAGGTCGGCCGGGCCGGCCGCGCCATCGACCGGGCGGTCGCCGTGCTGCTGCCCGGCCGCGAGGACCGCGACATCTGGGACTACTTCGGCTCCCTGGCCTTCCCGGCCGAGCCCGAGGTGCGGCAGGCGCTGGCCATCCTCGGCGAGGCGGGCAAGCCCCTGTCGACGGCGGCGCTCGAGCCGCACGTGACGCTGCGCCGCACCCGGCTCGAGATGATGCTCAAGGTGCTCGACGTCGACGGCGCCGTACGCCGGGTGCGCGGCGGCTGGGTGGCGACCGGCGAGCCCTGGTCGTACGACGCGGAGCGCTACGCGCGGGTCCGGGAGACCCGCCAGGTCGAGCAGTCGGCGATGCTGGAATACGTTGCGGCGCAAGGGTGTCGGATGGAGTTCCTGCGCCGGGCCCTCGACGACCCGGGTGCCGCAGCCGTGCGGGCGCTGCGACCGCTGCGGCGGCCTGACGCTGGCCACGATCGGCCGACGCCACGCTGGTCGAAGCGGCGCAGCAGCGGCTCGACCGGCCCGGCGTCGCGGTCGAGCCGCGCAAGCTCTGGCCGACCGGCATGGGCTCGGTCGGGGTCGAGCTGTCCGGCAAGATCCCGGCCGACGAGCAGGCCGAGGCGGGCCGGGCCATCGCCCGGCTGACCGACCTCGGCTGGGGCCGGGCGCTGCACGACCTGCTCCGCGACGGCGCGCCCGACGGCGAGATCCCGGTGCCGCTGCGGCACGCGCTGGTCCAGGTGCTCGACGCCTGGGACATCGACGGCGGCCAGCCCCGGACGGCCTGGTCGTCATCGGCTCGGCGGCCCGCCCGCAGCTGGTGGCCCACCTCGGCGACGGGCTGTCCCGCTACCTCGAGGTGCCGGTGCTCACGACGTTCGACGTGCGTCGACCCGGACGCGCCGAGCCCGCACGACGTCAACTCGGCCCAGCGGCTGCGCGCCGTCGCCCGGCGGCACCGCCTGGCCGACCCGGCCGCGGTCGCCGGCCGCCGGGTCCTGCTGCTCGACGACCGGACCGACACCGGCTGGACCTGGCCGTCTGCGCCCAGGCCCTGCGCCAGGCGGGCGCCACCGCGGCGTACCCGCTGGTGCTCGCCGCCACCTCCTGAGGCAGCGCCATCCGGCGAACCACGGCCTAGGCTCAGGTCATGTCGGAGACCATCGCGGACCCGCAGCACGACCTCACCGCGACCTACGCGGTCGACCCCTCGCTGGCCCGCCGGCTGGCCGCCCGGGTCGTGGCCGCGCCCGGACGCCCCGACCCACACCGCCGTCGGCCCCGTTCACCGGCGCCCCGATCGCCGTCCTGCCGGTCTCGACCGCGGCCGATGTGGCCACCGCCGTACGCCGCGCGCGGGACGCCCAACCGGCCTGGGCCGCGGTGCCGGCCCAGGCCAAGGCCGCGATCCTGCTCCGCTTCCACGACCTGGTGCTGGACCGGCAGAGCCAGCTGCTCGACCTGATCCAGATCGAGTGCGGCAAGGCCCGGCTGCACGCGTTCGAGGAGATCGCCGACGTCGCGCTCGTGGCCCGGCACTACGCGCGGCGGGCGGCCGGCTACCTGCGGCCGCACCGCGCGGCTCGGCCTCTTCCCGCTGCTGACCCAGAGCCGCGAGCTGCGCCACCCCAAGGGCGTCGTCGGCATCGTCTCGCCGTGGAACTACCCGCTGACCCTGGCCATCTCCGACGCCCTGCCCGCGCTGATGGCCGGCAACGCCGTCGTCCTCCGCCCGGACCAGCAGACCTCGCTGACCGCGCTGCTCGGGGTCGAGCTGCTGGTCGAGGCCGGGCTCCCGGACGAGGTGCGTCCAGGTCGTGCTCGGGCCGGGTCCGGACGACCGGCCAGGCGGTCGTCGAGACCGCCGACTACGTCTGCTACACCGGCTCGACCGCGACCGGACGCGCGGTCGCGCAGGTCGCGGC
Organism: uncultured Actinomycetota bacterium; assembly: GCA_963794535.1. Lineage (GTDB taxonomy): Bacteria > Actinomycetota > Actinomycetes > Actinomycetales > CAVURS01 > CAVURS01. The sequence continues at coordinate 84,159 of CAWCEI010000007.1, read as the reverse complement.
CCGGCGCCTGGTCGGCGTCTCCCTCGAGCTCGGCGGCAAGAACACGATGTACGTCGCGGCGGACGCGCACCTCGACCGGGCGGCCGAGGGCGCCGTGCGGGCCTGCTTCTCCGGCGCCGGCCAGCTCTGCGTCTCGATGGAGCGGCTGGTCGTCCACGAGAGCGTGGCCGACCGGTTCCTCGAGCTCTTCCTCGGCCGGGTCCGCGGCGATGACGCTGGGCGGCGGCCTGGACTGGTCGGCCGACATGGGCTCGCTGCTGTCGCCGGCCCAGCTGGCCACGGTGACCCGGCACGTCGAGGACGCGCGCAGCCAGGGCGCGACGGTGCTGGCCGGTGGCCGGGCCCGCCCGGACATCGGGCCGCTGTTCTACGAGCCGACCGTGCTGGCCGGTGTCACCGCGAGCGATGGCCTGCCGCGACGAGGAGACGTTCGGGCCGGTCGTCTCGGTCTACCGGGTCGGCTCCGACGACGAGGCGGTCGACGCTGGCCAACGACACGGCGTACGGGCTCAATGCCAGCGTCTGGACCCGCGACGTCCGGCGGGGCCGGGCGATCGCGGCGCGGATCAAGGCCGGCACGGTCAACGTCAACGAGGGCTACGCCGCGGCCTGGGGCAGCATCGGTGCGCCGATGGGCGGCATGAAGGACTCCGGCCTGTCCCGGCGGCACGGCGCCGAAGGCATCACCAAGTACACCGACGTGCAGAACGTCACCGCGCAGCACGGGCTCGGCGTCGGCCCGCCGTTCGGCATGTCGCAGCAGGCCTGGGCCAAGTCGCTCACCGTCGTCGCTCAAGGCGATGAAGCGCGCGGGCTGCGGTGACGACTGCCGGCGCCTGACCGACCGGACGGGTACGACGTCGATGTCGTCGTCGTCGGCTCCGGTTTCGGCGGCTCGGTGGCCGCGCTACGACTGGCCGAAAAGGGTTATGGCGTAACGGTTTTCGAGTCCGGTCGTCGGTTCGAGGACGATGAGTTCGCCAAGACGTCGTGGGACGTGCGGCGCTACTTCTGGGCGCCGCGGCTCGGCTGCTACGGCGTGCAGCGGATCCACCGGCTGCCCGACGTCGTGCTGCTGGCCGGGGCCGGGGTCGGCGGCGGCTCGCTGAACTACGCCAACACGCTCTACGTGCCGCCGAAGGCGTTCTTCGACGACCCGCAGTGGCAGGCCGATCACCGACTGGGCCGGCGAGCTGGCGCCGCACTACGACCAGGCCGCGCGGATGCTCGGCGTCGTCGACAACCCGTGCGAGGGCCCGGTCGAGGAGATCATGCGGGCCGTCGCCGACGAGATGGGCGTCGGGCACACCTTCCGCAAGACGCCGGTCGGGGTCTTCTTCGGCCGGCCCGACCCGCAGACCGGGCAGCAGCGGCAGGAGCCCGGTGTCGCTGGTGGCCGACCCGTTCTTCGGCGGCGCCGGGCCGGCCCGCACCGGCTGCACCGAGTGCGGCAACTGCATGGTGGGCTGCCGGGTCGGCGCCAAGAACACCCTGGTCAAGAACTACCTCGCGCTCGCCGAGCGGCTCGGCGTGCACGATCGAGCCGCTGCGCACGGTCGTCGACGTGCGCCCGCTCGACCCGGCGCGACCCGAGGCCGGCTACGCGGTGACGACCGAGCGCACCGGTGCCTGGCGCCGGCGCGACCGGCGGACGGTGACCGCGGGCCAGGTCGTGCTGGCCGCCGGCACCTGGGGCACCCAGAAGCTGCTGCACTCGCTGCGCGCGTCCGGCTCGCTGCCCGCCCTGTCGCCCCGGCTCGGCGAGCTCACCCGGACCAACTCCGAGTCCCTGCTCGGCGCGGTGACCCGGCACGTGCCGGCCGACGCCGACCTGGCCAAGGGCGTCGCCATCACCTCCTCGTTCCACCCGGACGACGACACCCACGTCGAGAACGTCCGCTACGGCAAGGGATCCAACTCGATGGGCCTGCTCGGGTCGCTGCTGGTCGACGGCGGCGGTCGGCGCGCCGCGCTGGGCCCGCTGGCTCGGCCAGGCCGCGCGACGGCCGGACCAGGTGGCCCGCACGGTCTGGGTGCGGCGCTGGAGCGAGCGCACGGTCATCGGCCTGGTCATGCAGAGCCTGGACAACTCGCTGACCGTGTCGGCCCGGCCGCGCCGGCTCGGGCGGTGGCTTCGCGCTGACGTCCCGGCAGGGGCACGGCGTGCCCAACCCGACGTGGATCCCGTTGGGGCACGAGGCGATCCGCCGGTTGGCGGCCCGGCTGCAGGCCCGGACCAGCGTCACCGCCGACGCCGGCGGCACGGTCGGCGATGTCGCTGACGTGCCGATGACCGCGCACTTCCTCGGCGGCTGCGTGATCGGCGACTCGGCCGAGCGCGGTGTCGTCGACCCCTACCAGCGGGTGTTCGGCTATCCCGGCCTGCACGTCGTCGACGGCTCGGCCGTGTCCGCCAACCTCGGCGTCAACCCGTCGCTGACCATCACCGCCCAGGCCGAGCGAGCGATCTCGTTGTGGCCCAACCGATCTGAAGCGGACTCTCGCCCCGCCCAGGGCGCCGCCTATCGCCGTCTGGACCCGGTCGCGCCGACGACACCGGCCGTGCCGGAGGGTGCACCCGGAGCGTTGCGCCTCTCAGCCACGCCTCGATGACCTCGACCGCCGCGCCCTGGTCGGTCGCGGACATCCCGGACCAGTCCGGCCGCGTCGTTCTGGTCACCGGCGCCAACTCCGGCATCGGGCTCGAAGACGGCAAAAGTGTTGGCCGGCAAGGGTGCTCACGTCATCATCGGCGGCGCGCGACGCCGGCCGCGGCGAGGCCGCGCTGGCCGAGGTGCGGCGCGCTCGGCTCGGCCGAGCTGCTCTCGCTCGACCTGGCCGACCTCGACTGCGGTCCGCGAGGCCGCCGACGAGATCGCGACGCGCGTCGACCGGATCGACCTGCTGGTCAACAACGCCGGCGTCATGGCGACCCCGAAGCGGCGCAGCGCCGACGGCTTCGAGCTGCAGATGGCGACCAACCACCTCGGGCCACTTCGCGCTGACCGGGCTGCTGCTGCCACAGCTGCTGGCCGCGCCGGAGCCCCGGGTCGTGACGGTCAGCAGCCTGGCGCACCGGTTCGGCCGGCTCGACGCGGACGACCCGTTGGGCGAGCGGGCGCGCTACCGCGCCTGGCCGGCCTACGGCCGGAGCAAGCTGGCCAACCTGCTGTTCGCGATGGAGCTGCAGCGGCGCGCCGACGCGGCGGGGCGCGAGCTGCTCAGCGTCGCCGCGCACCCGGGCCTGTCCGCGACCCACCTGGTCGCCAACGGCCCGATGCGCCGCATCCCCGGCCTGGCTCAGGTCGCGGGCGGCGTCTACGGTCTCTGGAGCCAGCCCGCGGCGCACGGCGCCTGGCCGACGCTCTTCGCGGCCACCCGTCCGGGCCTGGTCGGTGGCGAGTACGCCGGTCCCTCCGGCCCGGGCGAGACCCGCGGCAGCCCGGTCTTCGTGCGCGCCGTGCCCGCGGCGTACGACGAACACCTGGCTCGTGCGCTCTGGGCCCGCTCGATCGAGCTCACCGGCGTGGACTACTCGGCTTTCGACGCCTGACCGCGGCCGGCGAGCGAGCCCGGATCGCAGTGCCGTCGCGGCGATCGCCAGGCAGAGCGGGCCGTAGTAGCGGCGATCCAGCCGCACGAACCGTGGGGCCGGCGTCCACGACACCAGGCGCCGGGTGTTGCCGGTGAGCCCGGCCACCCCGCGGACCAGGAAGCCGGCGGCGATCCCGGCCCGGGCCAGGCGCGCGACCGGCCGGTCGCCGCCCACGCCGCCCACGAGTCCGGCCGCTCCCGCCAGCCCGGTCGCCACGACGACGCAGGCCACCGGGCTGGGCACCTCGCTCCGGCCGGCCATGACCGCGCTCAGCTCGCTGCGGCTCCGGGCCGGCCAGGCCGACCCGGCGGCCCAGGCCAGGTGCAGCGCGGACAGGCCGGCGAGCGCGGTCGCACCGGCGAGCGGGACAGTGCGCGGCCTCGGGGTCATGGCCGTGAGCCTCGCACGTCCCGCGCGACGGCCCTCCTTTGCCGCCTGGCGAACCGGCCGACTGTTCCGACGACCGCCTAGGCCCGTCCAGGCCCGAAAACGCACGCCGGAACAGTCCGCCGGAACCGGACACCGCGGCAGCTGACCTCAGCCGACCGGCGCGGCACCGCCGGCGGCCGGGTCCGGCGTCGGCTGGTGCTGCCAGGACCGCCACAGCGCGGCGTAGGCCCCGCCCGAGGCGAGCAGCTCCTCGTGGCTGCCGAGCTCGGAGATCTGGCCGTCCTCGACCACGGCGACGCGGTCCGCGTCGTGGGCGGTGTGCAGCCGGTGCGCGATCGCCACGACGGTCCGGCCGGACAGCACCGCCGAGAGCGACCGCTCCAGGTGCCGGGCCGCCCGCGGGTCGAGCAGCGAGGTCGCCTCGTCCAGCACCAGCGTGTGCGGGTCGGCCAGGACCAGCCGGGCCAGCGCCACCTGCTGGGCCTGCGGCGGGGTGAGCGAGATGGCCCCGGCGCCGACCTTGGTGGCCAGACCGTCCGGCAGGGCCAACGCCCACTCCAGCGCATCCACCGACTGCGAGCGCCGACACGAGCGCCTCGTCCGAAGCCTCGGGCCGGGCCAGCCGCAGGTTGTCGGCCAGCGTCCCGACGAAGACGTGATGCTCCTGGGTCACCAGGGCGACCGAGCCGCGCAACGCCTCGAGCGGCAGGTCGACCAGAGGCACGCCCCCGACGGTGACCGAGCCGGTGCGCGGCGGATGGATCCCAGCGATCAGCCGCCCGAGCGTGGACTTCCCGGCCCCGGACGGCCCGACGACCGCGAGCCGCTCGCCCGGCACCAACGACAGCGACACGTCGTGCAGGACGTCGTGACCCTCGCGGTAGGCGTACGACGCGTCCCGCGCCTCGATCCGCTCGTCGGTCGGCACCTGGCCGCTGGGGGTCCGGTCCGGCGGCACCTTGGCCACCCCGATGATCCGGGCCAGCGACGACGCACCGACCTGCACCTCGTCGAGCCAGGAGAGCAGCTCGTCCAGCGGGTCGACCAGCTGCACGACGTACAGCGTCACTGCGGTCACGGCGGCGACGTTGGCCCGGCCGTGCGAGACGAGGAAGCCGCCCCACAGCAGGCACAGCGACACGGGCGCCAGGAACGCCAGGTCGACCGTCGGGAACCAGCGCTGCCGTAGCCCGAGGGTGTAGCGCTCGATCCCGTACGCCGCGCGCATGTCCTGCCGGGTCCGCTCGACCCGCCGCGCCCGCAGGCCCAGCGCGTCGACCGTCCGGGCGCCCTCGACCGTCTCGGTGATGGTGCCGTTGAGCTCGGCGTAGGCGGCCCGTTCGGCCAGGTATCCGGCCGGGGCGCGGCGCAGGTACCACCGGGTCGAGGCGACCAGCAGCGGCACGCCGACGAAGACCGGCAACGCGACCAGCCAGCCGGCGGCGAGGGTCGCACCAACCGTCAGCACCGTCGTCATGCTCGCCACGAGGACCGCCGGCACGGCGAACCGCACCGTCTCGGCCAACGCGTCGATGTCGTTGGTAGTGCGCGAGATCAGGTCGCCGGTGCCGGCCCGCTCGACGGTCGACAAGGGCAGCCCGAGGACCCGCTCGACGAACTCCTCCCGCAGCTGGGCGAACACCCGCTCGCCGAGAACGAACGACGTGTAGCGCGCGAACCGGGTCAGCACCGACTGCGCGACCACCGCGCCCGCGAGCAACAGCGCGAAGCGGTTGGCGTCGCTGGTCGTCAGCCGGTGGTCGCTGACCTCCTGGACCAGGCGGCCGAGCACCGGCGGCCCGACCAGACCGGTCAGGGCAGCCAGCGCGTGCAAGGTCAGCACCACGGACATCGGCCGGCGGTGCTCGCGGAACAGCCGCCGCGCCTCGGTGCGCACCTCGGTCGCGGTCGCGACCGGGAGACGGCCACCGGGCCCGAGCGACCGGACCGGCTCGAACGGGGTCATCACGACGACTCCTCGCCGCGCAGCACGACCGACCGGTAGCCCGGCGAGCTCTGCAGCAGCTCCGCGTGGGTGCCGGTCGCGTCGACGTGGCCATCTGCCAGGAAGATCACCCGGTCGGCATGGTCGAGCATCAGCGGGCTCGACGTCATGACGATGGTCGAGCGGCCGGCCCGCGAGTCGCGCAGGCGCTCGCCGATCCGGGCCTCGGTGTGGGCGTCGACCGCGCTGGTCGGCTCGACCAGCACCAACGTCTCGGCGTCGCGCAACAGCACGCGGGCCAGCGCCAGCCGCTGGCGCTGGCCGCCGGACAGCGATCGGCCGCGCTCCTCGAGCCGGCCGTCGAGCCCATCGGGCATCGCATCGACGGCGTCGCCCGCACTGGCCACGTCGATCGCCGCCCAGAGGTCGGCGTCGGAGAGCTTCTCCTCCCGCGGGCCGCTCAGCTCATCCCGCAGGACGCCGGTGAACAGGCGCGGCTCGGTCTCGCTCACGACGATCCGCTGACGGATCTGCTCGAGCGGCAGGGCCGACAGCGGTACGCCGCCCAGCCGCACGCCGTGGCCGTCGCCGTGGACACCCGTTTGATGGCCCCGCGGCCCGGTCCCGTCGGCCAGGCCGAACCGGCCGAGCCGGTCGGCCAGCTCGGCCGACTCCTCGGGGTGCGCGGACACGACCGCGGTCAGCAGGCCGGGCTCGATGACCAGACCGGTCATCGGGTCGGCCAGGCCGGAACCGGCCGCCGGCGCAGTCGCGGCGACGAGCGGGTCGTCGACGGCCGGCTGGACGGACAGGACCCGGATCACCCGGCGCGCGCCGACGTACGCCCGCGTGGCCCGGTCGGCCATCTCGATCGCCGTGCCGAGCGGCCCGATCAGGAAGGCCGCGTAGCCGTAGCACGCCACCAGCTGGCCGGGCGTGATCCGCCCCTCGATGGCGAACCGCGCGCCGAGCCAGGTGATCAGGACGACGAAGACGCCCGGGATGAAGACCTGCGCGGCGTCCATGATCGACTGCACGCCGGCAACCCGGACCCCCTCGGTGCGCACCCGCTGGGACTGCGCGGCGTACCGATCGGCAAAGGTCGCCTCGCCGCCGATCCCGCGCAGAACCCTAAGTCCCGCAACGGTATCGGCGCCCAAGGTGGTCAATCGGCCGACCTGTTCGCGCTGCGCGCTCTGCCGGTGATGGAGCGGCCGGATCAGGATGCCCAGCACCAGCGTCACGAACGGCACACCGATCAGGACGAGCAGGCCGAGGGGCACCGAGATGTTGAGCATGATGACGGCGACGACGACGTACGACGCCATGCCCCCGGCGAACCGGGCCGAGACGTCGTACGTGCCGCCGATCCGGTGCGCGTCGCTGGCCACGGTGGCGACGACCTCGCCCGTGGCGATCTGCCGCGGCAGGGCCTCGCCACTGCTCGCCGCGTGGTCGCCGATCAGCTGGATGACCCGGAACGCGGCCTGCAGCCAGTTGGCGACGGCAGCGCGGTGCCGCATCATGCCGCAGAGGCCGACCACCACAGCCAGGCCGAACACGACACCGGTCCAGCCGAGCAAACCGCGGAGGTCGCCACCGACCACACCGGTGTCGATCGCCTTGCCGATCGTCGCGGGTATCAGAGCCTGCGCGACGAACCAGGCAACGCCCCAGAACATCCCGCTGAGCAGGGAGGTCCACTGCTGACGCGCGATCCACAGCAGCAGGCGACCCGGAGACCTCAGGTCAGGCTGCCCCGCGTCGTCGTAGGGGAGGGAGCGCACAAGGCTCCACGGTAGAGAGCGAACAGCCTTGGACAAAAGCGGTTTACGTCCGGGCGGTTACCGTTTTGACGTGTCCCTCGACCGGTCGGCCGTCTGGCGCACCGCGCGGCAACCGCGGTGGCTGGGCCTGCTGGCGTTGGTCGCCGTGCTCTGCGTGGTCTTCGGCTGGCTCGGGCACTGGCAGCTGGACGTCGCGAAGTCCAAGGAGCACCCGCACTCCGCCGCCACCTCGGCATCGGCCGGCGGCCCGGTGCCGCTGGACCAGGTGACCCAGCCGCAGCAGGTCTTCCGGGGCAACATGGTCGGCCGCCCGGTCACCGTCAGCGGCGAGTACGACGGCAGCCGGCAGGTCCTGGTCTCCGGCAAGCGGCAGGGCGGCGTCGACGGCTTCTGGCTGCTCGCGCCGCTGCGGACCGCGTCCGGGGCCCTGGTGCCCGTGGTGCGGGGCTTCACCAAGTCGGCCGCCGGACTGCCGGCGGCGTTCCCGCCGCCCGGCGGTCAGGTCACCGTGGCGGGCTCGCTGCAGCCGCCGGAGCCGGCGCCGGACCAGGCGGAGTCGCCGGGGGCCGGCCAGATCCCCGCAGCTGACACCGCGGACCTGGTCAACCGTTGGGGCGGGCCGATCTACAACGTGCTGGTCTTCGCCGCGGCGGGCGAGGCGGGGTCGGGCGACCCGGGCTCGGCGGACTCCGTGGCCCTGACGCCGGTGCCGCCCCCGCCCGCGGACGAGGGCGGCGGACTGGGGCTGCGCAACGCGGCGTACGCGCTGCAGTGGTGGCTCTTCGGTGCCTTCGCGCTCCTGCTGTGGTGGAGGATGGTGCGCCAGGACGCCATCGACGCCGCGACGCGCGCGGCCGGCCACCAGCCCGCCAAGGAGCTCACCGCACCATGACCCTGATCGCATGACCGCGCCCTGCCCCGGCCAACCGGACCCGACCGATCGCGGGGGCGCTGACCCGCTACCGGGTCATGGCGATCGTGACCGGCATCGGCCTGGTGATCCTGGTGTTCGTCGGCATCCCGCTGCAGATCTGGGCCGACAACGACAAGGTCGTGGCCATCGTGGGCACCGCCCACGGCTACCTGTACCTGATCTATCTGGCCGTCACCGCCGACCTCGGGCTGCGGCTGCGCTGGCCGCTCGTCCGGCTGCTCCTGATCGCGATCGCCGGCACGGTGCCGTTCTGCTCGTTCATCGCCGAACGCAAGGTCACCCAGCGGGTCCGAGCCGAGTCGGCGGACGTCTCGGCCGATAGCCTGAGCGCGTGACCGACGCCACCGGCCCCGTCCTCGTCGTCGACTTCGGCGCGCAGTATGCCCAGCTCATCGCCCGGCGGGTCCGCGAGGCCAACCGCTACAGCGAGATCGTGCCGCACACGATGCCGGTCGCCGAGATGCTCGCAGCGGCACCCGTCCGCGCTGATCCTGTCCGGCGGGCCGAGCAGTGTGTACGCCGAGGGCGCGCCCTCCGTCGATGCCTCGCTGTTCGAGGCCGGGGTGCCGGTGCTCGGGATCTGTTACGGGTTCCAGGCGATGGCCCTGGCGCTCGGCGGCGACGTCGCCCAGACCGGGCTGCGGGAGTACGGCCGGACGGTCGCGACCGTGCAGCCCGACGGGTCGGTGCTGTTCGACGGCCAGGGTGCCGAGCAGTCGGTCTGGATGAGCCACGGCGACGCCGTCCACTCGGCGCCGGCGGGGTTCCGGGTCACCGGGCGCGTCGGCCGGGTCGCCGGTCGCGGCCTTCGAGGACGACGACCGCCAGCTGTACGGCGTGCAGTGGCACCCGGAGGTCGTGCACACGGCGTACGGGCAGGCGGTGCTGGAGAACTTCCTGACCCGCGGCGCGCGGGTCGCGCCGAACTGGACCACGGCGGGGGTCGTCGAGGACCTGATCGCGTCGGTGCGCGAGCAGGTGGGGGATGCGCGGGTCATCTGCGGGCTGTCCGGCGGGGTCGACTCGTCGGTGGCCGCGGCGTTGGTGCACCGGGCCGTCGGCGACCAGCTCACCTGCGTCTTCGTCGACCACGGGCTGCTGCGGGCCGGGGAGGCCGAGCAGGTCGAGAAGGACTTCGTCGCTGCGACCGGCGTCGAGCTGGTCGTCGTCGACGCGAGCCGCCAGTTCCTGGCCGCGCTCGCCGGCGTGACCGACCCGGAGGACAAGCGCAAGGCGATCGGGCGGGAGTTCATCCGGGCCTTCGAGGCGGCGGCGCGGGACATCGTGGCCGGCGGCGAGGTGAAGTTCCTGGTGCAGGGGACGTTGTATCCCGACGTCGTCGAGTCCGGTGGCGGCGAGGGCGCGGCGACGATCAAGTCGCACCACAACGTCGGCGGGCTGCCGGACGACCTGCAGTTCGAGCTGGTCGAGCCGCTGCGCCGGCTGTTCAAGGACGAGGTGCGGGCGGTCGGGCTCGAGCTCGACGTGCCGGAGGCGATTGTCTGGCGGCAACCATTCCCCGGGCCGGGGCTCGGGATCCGGATCGTGGGCGAGGTCACGGCCGAGCGGCTGGCGATCCTGCGGGCGGCGGATCTCGTTGCGCGCGAAGAGCTTTCGGCGGCTGGGCTGGATCGGGAGATCTGGCAGTGCCCGGTCGTGCTGCTGGCCGACGTACGGTCGGTCGGCGTGCAGGGCGACGGCCGGACCTATGGCCATCCGGTCGTGCTGCGGCCGGTCTCGTCCGAGGACGCGATGACGGCGGACTGGACCCGCGTGCCCTACGACGTGCTGGCCCGGATCTCGACCCGGATCACCAACGAGGTGCCCGAGGTCAACCGGGTCGTGGTCGATGTCACCAGCAAGCCCCCCGGCACCATCGAGTGGGAGTAGCCCGCTCCCACCTGACGCGTCACTCCTGGAAGCTCGGGGTCGCGGTGTGGGCGCTGGCGCCGGCCCGGCCCTTTGGCTCCTCCCACTCCTCCTGACGCCCGAGCGCGGTGAGATCCAGTACGCCGTACGCACCGCCCCAGTGGTCGTTGCCGCGGGCGAAGCGTCGGAGTAGGTGTGGAAGATCTGGCGTCGTCCGTCGGCGCAGGAAGCAGCTCATCCCCGGGCTGCTCGCTGGGTTGCTCGGCGAGCCAGCCCATCCCGGTGGCCTTCAGCTCGTCGAGGTCGCGGTAGTTGTACATCACCGGCGCCTGGTCGGCGTCGAACGAGACGTGGAAGTCGTAGTTGAAGTCGCTGCCGTACGACGAGTACCAGGGCAACGTCCAGCCCTTGCGCTCCTTGTAGGCCTCGAGCTTGGCCAGCGGTGCCCGGGAGACCGCGGCGTACGTCGTGTCGCGCGCCCATAGATGCTCGAGCAGGCCGTCGGAGAGCTCGTCGACGCCGGCCGTGCAGCTCGGGCATCCCTCGTCCCAGCTCGGGTCGAACATGAAGTGCTGCACGACCAGCTGGCGCCGGCCCTCGAACAGGTCGGTCAGGCCCACCTCGCCGTCCGGCCCCTCGAACACGTAGTCCTTGTCGATCAGCACCATCGGCAGCTCGGCGCCGGTCGGCGTTGAGGGCGTCGCGGGCACGCGTGGCTTCCTTCTCGCGGGCCAGCAGCTCCTGCGGGCCACCAGCCACTCCTCGCGGGACACCACGTCGGGCAGGCTCATCGACTCACTCCTCGATCGGTTCGGGCGGGACCGGTTCGACCCTACGACCGGTCGCCGACACCCACCCCTTGGTCCGAGCCGTATTGATGCAACGGCGCGTCAAATATGACGCGCAGTTGCATCAAGGCCGCGAGCACCGCGGTCGCGACCTGTTCACCGGACGGTCGACGCCGTTGAGGGCGACCCGCCACGTGAGCTCGCGACGCCGGTAGTCGACGATGTCGGCATCGGCGCCCGGAGGAGACCGTTGCCGCAGCATCCTTGGTTCGGCTCGGGCTCGTCCTGATCGCGGCGTTCGGCGCGGGCGATCGGCCGTCAGCGTCGCCGGATGGACCGACGGACCCCGAGATCCTCGTCATCAAGCGCTGACCCGCGCGGGCTGCCGGCCTCAGGTGCAGCGGTCGGCGGAGTGCGACGGCCGGACGGCCGCGGCCAGGCTCCACCGCGCCGCCACGGACACCTGCCCGGGACCGCGCGCCTCGACCGTCGTCCAGCCGTCCGGACCCGGCCGCAGACAGGCGGCCCCCGACGTCACCTGCCACCACGGGCTCCAGTGCAGCCGTACGACGCTCGGCCCGGCCCGGTCGAACGACAGGTCGAACGTGTCCACGCCCAGCGCGGTCAGCGTGCGACGGCCCGGTCACCAGACCGGGCGAGTCGGTGACCCGCCAGACCCGCCAGTGCGCGTTGCTCCACACCGGCCGCAGCCACGGCTGGCCGGCCTCGACCAGCCGGCGCCTCGGCCTGCGACCAGTAGTCCAGCGGCGCATCCGGCAGCGCGACCAGGCCGACGCCGGTCCGCACCAGCCAGTCGTGCAGCTGGTCGGCCGTGAGGTCCGGGTGATAGAGGATCTCGTTGTACCGCAAGTCGATCTGGCGCTCCCACCCGCGGGCGATCGGGAACGCCTTGGCCACGTAGTACGACTCCCAGTGCTGCCGCAGCGCCGGCACCTCGACCAGGCCCTGCCCCGGGTCCTGGGTGCGCAGGAAGTCGGTCAGCCCGGTGAAGTACGCCGGCTGGTCCGAGGGATCGCCGACCGACCGTTGCAACGCCGTTGTGCCCGGCCAGATCTGCCAGGCGAGCAGCGGCAGCGCCACCACGGCGAGGGTGCGCCAGCGCTGCCGCGACCCGAGCACGACCGCCGCCAGCGGGCCACCGACCAGCGCGCCGAGCCGGCCCATGTTGCCGCCGACCGGGTTGTGGACGGCCCAGATGACGATGGCCGACCCGGCGTACAGGAGCAGTCCGACCCGCAGCGACCGCGACAGGTCACGCACCACCACGACCGAGCCGAGCGCGAAGAGCAGCAGGATCGCCAACGCCTGCCGCGGGAACGGGAAGAACCCGCCGCCACCCAGCACCGACGCCGCCCCGATGCCGAGCACGGCCGAGGCGAGCGGTGCGGCCCGGCGCCAGCCGACCTCGGTGGCCCAGGCCAGCCCGGCCATCAGCAGGAACGCGCCGGCGAGCGGGCTGGTCAGGCTCGCCGCGAGCGCCGCAGCCGCCGCCAGCCAGGGCGACGAGCGCGTCGCAGCCAACAGCGCGGCCAGCCCGAACGCGACGCCGACCCCGAACGGCATCTGCCCCACGACCATCGGGCCGAGGCACCCGACGGCGAACCACACCCCGGCCAGCCGCGCGCCCCACCCGACCGGCTGAGCCGCGCCATCGTCACCGACGCGCCCGGCCCCCGGAACAGGGCCGCCGCCGCGGCGGCCGCCCCCACGCAGGCCAGCGCCCCGAGCAGCCGGGTGCCGAGCGCCGCGGACAGCGGCGGGAAGAGCAGGCTGTAGCCGCCGAGCAGGTGGCCGGAGTACCAGAAGTTGTTCCACAGCACCGCGTCGTGGGCCCGGAAGACCCAGGTGTGGAACTCCTGCGCGGCCAGGTCGCCGCCGGTCTTCGGCAGCGCCAGCAGCACCGCGCAGAGCCCGGCCGTGATCAGCCAGGGGTGCCGGACCAGGAACTTCGGCAGCCAGAGCAGGTCGCGCGCCGGGCCAGCCGGGAGCCGACTCGACCCCGGGCGACGTCTGCACGGCCAAGGGTCAGCTCCGTCAGGGGTCGTCGGCCACTGGTTCAGTGGCCGGCTCCGGGTCGGCCCGCAGCGCGAGCGCCGTGACCGCCGGTAGGGCCACCGCCAGCATGATGCCAGTCACCGTCACGCCCGAGTCGTTGAGCACCCGCCGAGCACGGCGCACAGGGTGACGGCGACCACGGCCGGCCCCAGCCCGGGCGTCGCCGCGAAGGTCCGGTCGCAGCCGGGCGCGATGCCCGCGCAGCGCCAGGACCACGACCACGACAGTGCCGATGACCAGCGGCAGGAACGGGCTGCCGACCAGCTGGCCGAGGTTGGCCGAGATCTTGCGCCCGATCACCGGTCCGGCCTGCCCGTCGAGCACCTGCGCGACGAACCGGCCGATGTGGGTACGACGATCCGGCGGCCGGTGGTAGTCCCACCAGGCCAGGACCAGGAGCGGCACGGCCCCGATCGCCAGCGCGGCCACGCCCGCGCCGGAGGCCAGCCGCACCCGGGCCAGCAGCAGCACCAGCACCACGGCCGACGGCATGAGGGCGAGCGCCCCGCCGAGGTCCGCGCCCAGGGTCGGCGCCGCGTCGACCGCGGCCGCGACCGCGACGACCACCCCGGCCAGCGCCGCCCGCTGGATCGCCGTACGCCGAGGTTGGTCGGCCCGCGCCGCGAAGGCGACGGCTGCGCCCAGCAGGGCCGAGGCCGCGAGCACGCCGAACGCCGTGTTGCCCGCGCCGTAGAACCGCCCGGCCGTGATCGGGGAGTCGCCGAGCAGGGCCGCGGTCTGCAGCCGCGACCCGCTGACCAGGTCGGCGACGAGCACCAGACCGCTGACGCCGGTGACGACCACGAGCCCGCGGGCCGGCCGGCGCCGCGCCGCCGCGATGGCCGCCGCCGCGACCAGGCCGGCGCCGAGCAGGAGCAGGACGGGCAGCAGGGCGATGTTCCACCGCCACCAGGGCACCAGCTGGAGCAGCCAGGACACCACGGGCAGCGCGGCCACGAGCGAGCAGGCCACCGTGACGGCGCGGCGGGCGCGCGAGCCCGGGCCGCGGTCGGCGACGACGAGAGCCAGGAGTACGACGACCAGGGCCGCGACGGCCAGCGACCACATGAACAGCGGCCGCCAGCGCGCCCCCTGCACCGCCTTGATGTCGAGGTCCGCCAGGGCGGCGGCCCGCTCGCCGGCGGTCGGCGGGCCCGCTCGCGCTGCTGCCAGGCCCGGCCGACCACGCTGCTCGGCACCGGGACCCCGAGCAGGTGCAGCACCGTCGGCGCGACGTCGATCAGCTCGGCGTACGGCGTCCGCTGGGTCGACGGCGAGGACAGGTAGCCCGGGTCCGAAGCCCGGCCCGCGGGCCAGGGCCACGTGCAGGTGCGCGTCGTCGTGCACCGGGTTGGCCGCCGTCGCGGGCCGGTCGCTGCTGCCGACGAGCAGCACGGTGGATGTCGACGGCAGCGGGTCGAGGAGCTCGGCGACGGCCGTGTCCGCGGCGCGGACCGCCGCGGGCCGGGCGCTCGCCGCAGCCGAGTAGACCGCGTCGTCGACGGCGACGGCGAGGTCCGCGCCGCCGACGACGGCCGGGCCGGCGCCGAGGGGGGCGGCGACATCCGCGTCGGGCAGGACCAGACGGGCCGCTTCACCGAGGGTGGCGGTCCGGAGCCCGTGCGCCCGCAGGGCTCGGGCGAGTGTGCCGACGGCCGGGGTGGCGGCGCTGCGCCGGGTGAGCTCGGCCGACTGCGCCGGGGTGCAGGCCGGTGCACGGGGTGGCCTCGGCGGAGCTGGCTTCCGCGGCGGCTCGGTCGCCCGCGCCGAGGGTCAGCAGGCCGTCAGCGCAGCCGGCCAGCTGATAGCGTCGACTTGACCGAGAGTGCGCCGGCGGCGCCCTCGGTCAGCAGGCGCCAGATGGCTGGGGTCTGTTGCGGCGACAGGTCGCTCCAGCGCAGGTCCGGCACGGCGATGACCAGGACCTTGGGCGGGTCCCCGCCCAGCACGCGGGCCGGCGCGGCGGGCAGAGCGGCCGCAGCCGCCGGACCACCGGCCAGGACGACGAGGCCGAGCACTCCGAACAGCACCGACAGCCGCAGCGCCTTGGTCATGCGGCCGGATCAGGCGACTGGCTCGCCGTCAGCCAGGTGATGACCGCCGGCACGACGAACGGCACCAGGCAGAGCTCGAGCCAGTCCCACAGGGTGTTGCCCGGGAAGCCGGTCCAGGTCCAGTCGAACAGGTAGCCGCAGAACGCCAGGACCCCCAACGCACCCAGGAAGACCAAGGCACCGACCAGCCACTCGACCTCGAGTCGCTGATGGGTCTTCAGCCAGATCGGCAGGAGCGTGATCGTCACGGGGAGGACCAGCAGCTCGAGCCAGTCCCACAAGGTATTGCCCGGATAGCCGGTCCAGGCCCAGCCGAACGCGTAACCGCCGACGACGGTCACGATGAAGCTGGCGGCCAGACCGGCCAGGACCCCCATCGCGACCGGGTGCAGCCGGCCGGTCGTCGAGTACCAGAACGGCACGACGGCCAGAGCGAGCGGAAGTACGAGCAGATGCAGGATGTCCCAGAGGTCCTGGTTCCCGCGGAAGCCGGTCCAGCTCCAGCCGAAGCCGAACCCGCCGACGACCACCACGGCGAGAGCGGCCAGGAGCACCGCCGCGGACGCCCGGCGCAGGACCTGGCCGTGCCGTCCCGGCCCGCGATGGCCGGTCGTGGCGCGTCGCCGGACGAGGGCCCGATGGGCCGTCGCGTCCTGCATCCCGACCTCCGATCACGATGGGCCTGCGAGGACGCTAGACCACGGCCGCCTCAGCCGAGTCCGCGGCTGAAGGCCCGCGAGCCTGCGCCGGGCGGCGGTCCATCTCGCGCCACTCCGGCCGGAACACCGGCACCATCGTGGCCACCGTGTAGACCGCACCGCAGGTCAGCAGCGCCGCGCTGATCCCGAACCGGTCGGTCAGCAGGCCGCCGACCAGACCGCCGAACGGCACGAGGCAGGCGGTCGCACTCGTCATCAGCGACAGCACGCGGGCCCGCAGGTGCTCGGGGATCCGCTCGATCTGGACGGCGCCGAGGATCGGGTTGATCGTCCCCACGCCCAGGCCACCGACGAACAGCACCGGCAGCACCACCCACAGCGGCGCCCCGAGCCCGAACACCCCGAACCTCGGCGCACCCACCAGGAAGAACGAGACGGCGAAGGTCAGCCGCCGGGGCAGCCGGTGCCCGATCGACGCCGCGGTCAGCGCACCGATCACCGCGCCCGCGCCCATGCTCGCCGCGACCAGCCCCATCAGGCCGGCCCCTCCGCCGCGCGACCGGGCCCAGACCACGATCAGCACCGTCGACAGCGCCTGGTCGAGCAGGTTCGTCGTCCCGACCATGTAGACGATCGAGCGCAGCAGCCCGTCGCGGCGCACGAATGCCGCACCGGTGCGGAGCCGGGCGAGGTACGACGCGGGGTCGTCGTCCGCGTGCACCGGAGCCGCGGCCCCGACCGACCGGGGCACGCCGACGCCGACGAGCGACCGCGGCGACCAGGAACGACAGGGCGTCGAAGGCGATGGCCGTCGGTGCGCCGAGGGCGGCCACCAGTCCGGCGGCCCCGAGCGGGCCGAGCACGCTGGCCGACCGGTTGATCCCGTCCTCGAGCCCCAGCACGCGCTCCGCCGGCTGGCCGGTCGCGGCCGCGACGAGCGGCGCCATCACGAACTTCGCGCCGTCACCCGGCCCCCGCGCCAGGCCGACGAAGGCGACGATCACCAGCAGCGCCGCGAAGCTCAGCCGGTCGAGCGCGTACAGCAGCGGGATCAGCACCAGCACCGACCCGCTGACCAGGTCGCAGATCGACGCTGACCCGGCGCGGCCCGACCCGGTCCGTGATCGGCCCGGCGAGCGCCTGGGCCAGCACCATCGGGGTCATCTCGGCGAACGCCACCAGGCCGGTCCGGGTCGGCGATCCCGTGGTGATCAGGACGAACAGCGGCAGGGCGATCACCGACAGCCGGGTGCCGATCAGCGAGACCCCGGACGCGCCGAGCAGCGCCACGAGCGGCCGCTTGGACCGGCTCGTCGTACCGGCTGTCATGGCTGGTCGGGCTCTCCGCCCGGCCGCGGGAAGACCTGCAGCTGGACCTGGACCTTGCGCGCTCCCTCGGGCGCGACCGCGTCCGGATCGTCGGCCCGCCGGGCGCCGCGCACGATCCGCCAGATCGAGTCCATCAGCTCCTCGGCCTCCTCCGGGGTGAGCCGCAGGACGAGGTCGCTCAGGGTGCTGGCGCCCTGCCACTCGGGGGTCAGCGTCGGCCGCTCGTCGAGGTAGGTGCGCATGTTGTGGATGTAGAGCTCGGCCACGCCGCGCAGGAACGCCTCGCCCTCGGCGGCGACCGCCGGGTCGTCGGAGGCGCGCATGTCGAAGGTGGTCATCCGGTGCAGCGACCCGCCAGTAGCGCTCGCGGCCCTCACCCAGCTCCTCGGCCTCGGCGATGAACCCGTACGTCGCCAGCTGGCGCAGGTGGTAGCTCGTGGCGGCGCTGGACAGACCGAGCCGCTCACCGAGCTTGGTCGCGGTCGACGGCCCGTCCTGGCGCAGCATCCCGATGATCCGCACCCGCACCGGGTGGGCCAGGCCGCGCAGCGTGCGGGCGTCGGGGGTGACGGAGTTCTCGGCGTCGGGGCCGGGGTCGAAGGCGCTAGGCCTGGCTGGGCTTTCCGGTGTGCTCACCCGACCGAACGTAGCATGCAAAGAGTTCTTTGCAAAGATATGTTTGCAAAGAACTCTTGGGCAGCGTTGCGGGCGCTTGCGCCGGTGGGCTCACTCGTTCGGCATCAGGATCCAGCAGGCGACGTAGGCCAGCAGGCCGGCGCCGCTCATGACGGTCAGCACGGCGAAACCGACGCGTACGACGACCGGGTCGACGCCCAGGTAGCGGGCCAGACCGGTGCTGACGCCGGCGAGCATCTTGCCGTCGCGCACCCGGGTGAGGCGGCGCGGCTGGGCGGTGGGGTAGGGACTGGGGGGCGGTGTTTTCGCTCATGGGTTGAGCCTGCCTTCCCGGTGGCCGCAGCGACATCGGGTGATGCCCGGAGCCGACCCTGGTCAGACCCTGACGCAGTGACCGGGCGGTCGCGGGTCCCGGCCCGGATCGTGTCGACGAGCTCCTCGTCCGGACCGACGTAGGCACCCGGCCAGACGACGCAGCGGTCCAGCCGGCCCTCGACGACTGCACCGGCCCCGATGACCGACTGCGCCCCCGCTCGCGTGCAGGTTGGCGGCCAGGTAGTCCGCCGGCCGGCCGCAGTCGATCGCGACCGCGGTGCTGACGACGAGGTCGAGCTCGCCCCGCTCCTCAGCTGCCGCGCCAGACCAGCTCGTAGAGCCCGCCCGGCTCGGCGGTGAGCGGTGCGACTGCGGTCCACGGCATCAGGCAGGCGCCGACATAGCGTCGCGATACCGAAGTCCGACGGGCTGGCCGATCTCCTTGCACAGCAAGCGAATTCGCTGGCCATCCCAGTCAGCAGACGAGCTCGGCCAAGCCCGCCGGGCAGATAGGCGTCGGTGTTGGTGAGCAGGACGGCGCGTCCGTCGATCCACGGTCGCAAGGCCCCGAGGGCGCCGGCCGTGCCCAGCGCCACCGGCTGCTCGACGCTGAGCCGAGCCCGGTCAGCCGACGTACTCGGCCACCAGGTCGCGAGAGGTAGTGCGCGTTGACCGCGACGTGGTCCGGACCCGACCCGGTGTGGGCGGTCGAGCCGATCCAGAGCCAGGTCGACCAAGGGCCGGTTCGCTATGGGGCACAACGGTTTTGGCCGGACGTCGGTCAGCGGCCGCAGCCGCTCACCACGGCCGGCCGCCAGGGCCACGCCGGCCAGCGTCCGGGCCCGGTCACCGTTGCTGGGCGCGGCGCAGCAGGAGCAGCACGTCGCGCGTCACCGCGTCCTGGTCGTCCTGGGTCAGCTCGTCCAGCGGCCGCCAGCTCACCCGGAAGGCCTCGCCCCGGGGCTGCACGTCCGGCCGTTGCTCGACCACGCGGTGGAAGATCACGTCGACCCGTTGCGAGTGTGGCTCGACCAGAGTCGCGGTCGGCAGGTCGCGGTCCGGGTCGATGTCGACGACGAGCCCGAGCTCCTCGCCGGCCTCGCGCACGACGCCCTGCGGCCGGGGTCTCGCCGTGGTCCAGCAACCCGCCGGGCAGGGTCCAGCCCTCGCGGTGCAGCTGGCGCAGGACGAGGACCGAGCTCCTTCGTGCTCCAGGACGAGGAGGGCGCCCACGGTGTACGACGGGCTGGCGATCCGCACCACCCAGCGCTGCAGTCGGTGCGGCATCCGCCCGAAGCCGATCAGCCCGGTTCGGTACACCTTGCGGGCCAGTCGGCGCGGGAGGTCGCGCAACCGCCCCAGCGGGTCCGTCAGGCATGGTCCACGCCCGCCGCGTCGGTCGACGGTGGCGAAGACATCGGCGTACGGCGTGTGGCTGGCCTGGTCGGTCGTCAGTCCGGCCTGGATGAACCACTCGTGGCCGAAGACCTGGCGGTAGAGCAGCCGTGGCATCCGGACGAAGGCGGCCAGGGTCCGGTCGCCCTCGCCCCCGGCGGCCTGGCTGGCGTGCGCCGCGCATCGACGCGCGCTTGGCGTCGGCGAACCGGCGGACGTCGATCCGGTGGGTGATCTCCGCCTTCGGGCTGTAGGCGCGCTCGAACGACGTCGGGTCGAACTCGGGCGGGAAGCGATAGACCCGCGTGGCCAGCTTGACTCCCGCGCAGCAGCAGGTCCCGCGGCACGGTGGCCTGCAGGACGACGGGCGTGCCGGCCAGCTCGGCGGCGCGTTGCCCGACGTGGTGGACCTGGACATGGTCCGGGTGCCCGTAGCCGCCGTTGACGTCGTACGTCGTGAGGACGCTCGCGCTCTCCTCGCGCAGGATGGCGGCGAGCCGCTCGGCCGCCTCCTCGACGATCGGCCCGGACGAAGCAGACCTGCCCAGGTGGGTCGACCTTGACCTCGTCCGGCGGCAGGCCGGAGTCGGCATAGCCCAGGCTCGTGACCCGCGAGACGCCGAGGACGTCGGCGCTGCGCTGCAGCTCGGCCATCCGCCGCTCGCCGAGCCGGCCGTCCGCGGAGTGCGCGTCGTCGGTGAGCCCGGCCTCGCCCTCGGTCGCCACGACGACGACGAC
This sequence comes from uncultured Actinomycetota bacterium, assembly GCA_963794535.1. Classification (GTDB taxonomy): domain Bacteria; phylum Actinomycetota; class Actinomycetes; order Actinomycetales; family CAVURS01; genus CAVURS01. The sequence continues at coordinate 63,649 of CAWCEI010000007.1, read as the reverse complement.
CCGGTGTCCCTCGGCGGCGGCGCGAGCCAGCGTCCCGGCGACGAGCAGGGCCTCGTCGTCCGGGTGGGCGTGGAAGCTGACCAACGTGCCGGGCATGCCCGTCATCCTTGCCTATCCGGCGGAGACGGCGACTCAGCCGATCGAGCGCGCAGTGCGAGGATCGGGCCGTGCGCGTGGCCCATCTGACCGACTGCTACCTGCCCCGGCTGGGTGGCATCGAGACGCAGGTCCACGGTCTGGCCCGCCGGCAGCAGGCGGCCGGACATGAGGTCAGCGTGCTGACGGCGACGCCGGGCCCGCACGGCGAGCGGCATGGCGTCGTGGATGTCGTCGACGGGGTGCCGGTGCACCGGTTGGCGATCCGGCTGCCGTTCGAGCTGCCGGTCAACCCGTTCGCACCGCGCGATGTGCGGGCCATCCTGCTCGCCGGCCGGTACGACGTGGTGCACGTCCACGCCGGGGTCGTGTCGCCCTTCGCGTACGACGCGATGAAGGTGGTGCTCGACCTGGGGCTGCCGATCGTCGTGACCTGGCACTGCATGCTCGGCTGGACCGAACGGCCGGGCCGGTGGTGGGAGCGGCTGCGCGACTGGTCGACCCGGCCGATGGCCTTCACGGCCGTGAGCGACCTTGCGGCGCAACCGATCCGGTCGGTGCTTGGGTGCTGGCGCCGAGGTGACCGTCCTGCCGAACGGCGTCGATGTCGGCGGCGTGGAAGGCCGATCCCCTGGTGCGCGACGACGGCGTCGTACATCTCGTCTCGGCCATGCGTCTCGTGCACCGCAAACGGCCGATCCCGTTGCTGCGCATGGCGACTGAGGTCCGGGCGCGGGTGCCAGAGACGACCGGGCTGCGGCTGACGATCCTCGGCGAGGGCGCGGCGGAGCGGCGGATGCGCCGGCTGGTCGAGCGGCCCGAACTCGGTTGGGTCGAGCTGACCGGACGGGTCGCGCGGGAGCAGCTGGTCGAGACCTATCGAAGGCGCGGACCTGTACGTCGCGCCGGCCCGGCTCGAGTCGTTCGGCATCGCGGCCATCGAGGCGCGCGCGGCCGGGCTGCCGATCGTCGGCCGGTCCGACAGTGGGGTAGGGGAGTTCGTGACAGGACGGCGTCGACGGCCTGCTGGCCGACAGCGACGACGGCATGGTGGAGGCGATCGTGCGACTGGTGGTCGACTCCGATCTGCGGCAACGGATTTCGGCGCACAACCGCGAGGTCGCCGCCGGTCCAGGACTGGCAGTTCGTCGTGCGCCGGGCCGATGAGGAGTACGGCCGGGCGGCGGCGATCCGAGCCGTGGCGGCGGCGTGAGCGAGGCGGCTGAGCCGGTCCGGCGGCAGCGGCTCGCGGCGTACGTCATCGTCGTTGACGGTCCGCGGATCCTGCTGACCCAGCTGTCCGACCGGACCGGCTGGCCCGGCGGCTGGACCCTGCCCGGCGGGGGCGTCGACCACGGCGAGGACCCGCGCGACACGGTGGTGCGGGAGACCTTCGAGGAGACCGGGCAGCAGGTCGTGGCGAGGTCGCCCTCGTCGATGTCGAGTCCGAGCACTTCGAGGGGGTCTCGCCGCGCGGGGTGCTGGAGGACTTCCATGCGGTGCGGCTGCTGTTCACCGGGATGGTGGCCGAGCCGACCAAGGCCGGTCGTGCACGACGTCGGCGGCACCACGTCGCAGGCCCGCTGGGTCGACCTCGCCGAGGCCGACGGGCTGCACCTGGTGCCGATGGCCCGCACGGCCGTCGACCGCCTCCTCGGACCCGCTCGGCTCCGGCTCGGGCCCGCAATGAGGCAACGGCGCGTCAAATGTGACGCGCCGTTGCCTCAATACCGGGCCTACGGGGTACGGCGGGAGCGGCCGAGGCCGGCGACCCCCCAGACGACCAGGACGACGCCGGCCACGAGCAGCGTCACCGGGACGCGTGACCTCGAGGTTGAGGTCGACCTCGGAGGTCTGGCCGATCATCACGACCGCCGCGATGAGCGCGAACAGCAGGCCCCAGACGATGGTCGGGACCGACGGCCCGCGGCGTACCGGCAGTCGGCCCGACCGGCGGATCGGACGGTCCAACGACGGCGCCGGCTCGGTCTCGGTCGGTCGGTCTCGGTCACGGTCTCGATCACTGGGTACTCCTTCGCTGGCAGTCGCTGTTGGGGCTGTTGGTCTGGTCGCTCATCACGGCACCTCCTCGACCTGGATCTCGCCGAGCCCGACCTTGGCCTCGACGATCAGCTGGGCCGGGCCGGCGCCGGTGACCACCGTGCGGTGGATCCCGACCCCGCTGAGGTCTCCGTCGCCGTGGTTGTCGTCGACGAACACTCCGGAGTTGCTGTCGTTCGAACAGCGGGCCCTGGTCGAAGCCACTCACCCGGTGGACGTCGCCGGCGCCGATCGAGGAGCGGACCTCCACCGCAGTGCCGGTCGGCACCTGGATGGTCAGCTGGCCGATGCCGACCGAGACCGAGATGTTGGCCGGGTCGCTGGCGTCGAGCTCGCCCGGCGCCAGGGCGGTGAGGTCGAGCGTCGCGTCGCCGACGCCCAGCCCGTAGCCGTCCGTGGCGGTGCTGACGGTCGCGGGCCGCCAGGTGCGGTCGCCCGCGCCCTCCAGGTGGTTCAGCTTGGGCACGACCGTCGCGACCAGGGTGCCGATGACGGCGATCACCGCGAACAGGCCGACGATCCCGGCCCGGCGCCCGGCCATGCCGCCGACGACCAGGGCGCCGCCCAGGATCGCCAGGGCGACGGCCCAGGCCATCACCGCGGTGCTCGGCCTCGTAGCTGCCGTTGCTCATGACCAGCGCGGTCACCGCCGCGCCGATGACCGCCAGGCCGGCGACGGCCAGCGCACCGAACGCGCCGAACGGCTTGCGCCGCGGGTGTCGGCGGGCGGCGCCGGCACAGGGCCGGAGCGGTGCGCTGGTGGTCGGGCCGCCGGCGCGCGTCATGGTGGCCGTCGGTGCCGCCGAGCGGCGGTCCGCGTACGGCGCGCGTGGGTGCCGGCGTACGGCGCGGTCGGTCCGGCCGTACGGCGGCGGTGGGTCCGGCGTACGGGGCCGAGCCGGCCGCGGTCGGGCCCGCCGGGGGCGGAGCTGCGGCCGCGGGCGACCAGGTAGATCACGAAGGCGACGGCGCCGAGGAACAGCGCCGTGCCGCTCAGCCCCCAGAACAGCCCCCAGAGGCCGCCGCCGTGCCAGCCGACGCTGAACGGGCCGTGGTTCCAGACGCCGCCGACGCTGCCGAGGGACAGGACCGACGTGATGATCGCGCCGACGGCCCCGGCGGAGACGTCGCCGCGCAGCACCTGCTCGGCGTGGATCCGGCCGTCCGGCTCGGGCAGGAACAGCCAGGCCAGGCCGTAGGCCAGGATGCCGAGGCCGCCGAAGATCGCCAGGACCACGGTGAGCGACCCGCACGACGGTGACGTCGATGCCGGTGCGCTCGGCGATGCCGCCGCTGACGCCGCCGACCATCCGGTGCTGCGAGCGGCGCAGGCCGATCCCGCGGATGCCGTCGAAGAACCGGTCCTGCGGTCGCGGGCCCGGGCCGGCGGGGTGCGGCTGGGCCGAGGTGGCCGGCGTCGTACCGGCCGGTGGTGCCGGCGGCAGCGGGGCCGTGGGGGGCGTGGGCGGGGTGGCGCCGGAGGTCGTCTCGTTCATGCCAGCTCAATCTGCCCGGCGCAGCGGCGCCGTCCACCATCAGGCGTCACCCTGAGCGCACCCTGGCTCCGGCCCGCGCCCGCCCCTGGCTCGAAGTCCGGGGGAGCGAGGGCCGGCCGTCCCTGAGGCGCCGGGCGGGTCCGGAGGCGCGAGGATGACCAGGTGAGCGAACCGTCCGGCCCCGTGCTCCCGCCCGGCCGCCTTGCTCCAGTTCCGCCGGTGATTCCGCCCGTTTTCGGGTCCGGATACCGGCCGAACGGGAGTACGGCGGGTGCCGCGGGCGGGCACGGCGCGTCCGGCCCCTCCGCTGCGGCCGCTCGTCCGGGGCCCCCGAGCCGCGGCCCCGGCTGCGCCGGCCGACCCAGGGCCGGATGGTCGCCGGCGTCGCCGCCGGGCTGGCCGAGCACCTGGGCATCCAGGTCCGGGCGATCCGGATCGCGTTCGTCGTCGCGACGGTGGCGACCAGTGGCGCCGGGCTGGTGGCGTACGTGCTGCTCTGGGCCCTGACCCCGCAGGAGACCGCCGACCCGGCCGCGCCCAAGCGACCCGGCCGGGTCGCCCGTGACCCCGGCCCGACGCGCGGCCGGCCGGTCCCGCCGCGCCCGCCAGCCGCTCGAGCCGCGAGCGGCTGCAGGCGATCGGCCTCGGGCTCGTGCTGGTCGTCGGCGCCGCCGTCGCGCTCCTGGCGCGCAGCGGCGTCAACGTGCACGCCGAGATCTGGGTGCCCGCTGCTCGTCCTGCTGGTCGGCGCGGCCATCGCGCTGCGCCAGCTGGACATCACCGAGCGGGCCCGCTGGCTGGCGCCGGCCGGCGGCTCGCCGCGGATCGGGCTTGCTCCGGCTCGGCGGCGGGGTCGTGCTCGCCGTCGTCGGCATCCTGCTGCTGGTCGCCCGCGGCACCAGCGCCAGCGAGCTGGTGCCGATCGTGATCGCCTCGGTCGCGGTGCTGCTGGGCGTCGGCCTGGTGCTCGCGCCGTGGGGTCTGCGGCTCTGGCGCGACCTCGAGCGCGAGCGGGCCCTGCGGGTGCGCGAGGTGGAGCGGGCCGAGATCGCGGCCCACCTGCACGACTCGGTGCTGCAGACCCTGGCCCTGATCCAGCGCAAGCCGGGCGACGCCAACGAGGTGGCCCGGCTGGCCCGGGCCCAGGAGCGCGAGCTGCGCGACTGGCTCTACGCCGGGACGACCGGCCGGCGCGGAGACGCTCCAGGTCGCGGTGCGCGACGTCGTGGCCGAGGTCGAGGACGGCCACGGCGTGCCGGTCGACCTGGTCGTCGTGGGCGACCGGCCGATCGACCCGGCGTCGCGCGCGCTGGTCCAGGCGCTGCGCGAGGCGTTGCTCAACGCCGTACGGCATGGCCGCGCGCCGGTCTCGGCGTACGTCGAGTCGAGCGCCGACGGGGTGAGCGCGTTCGTGCGCGACCGTGGCGACGGCTTCGACCCGGAGGACGTGCCGACCGACCGGCTCGGCGTCCGAGAGTCGATCGTCGGCCGGATGCACCGTCACGGCGGCCGGGCCGACGTACGCCGGGTGGACGGCCGGCGGCACCGAGGTCGGTCTCGAGCTGCCGGCCGAAACCTCCGTCGTACCAATGGATTTGGCCGAGCCAGTCGGCTGACCTGAACCGAACAGCCCGCCGCAGACACGAGAGGTGAGTGAGCCGGATGCGCGTCGTGCTGGTCGACGACCATCGGATGTTCCGCACGGGGGTGCGGGCCGAGCTGGCGCGCGACCTCGACATCGTGGGCGAGGCCGACACGGTCGACTCGGCGATCGAGGTGGTCGCGCGGGAGCGGCCGGACGTCGTCCTGCTCGACGTGCACCTGCCCGGCGGTGACGGCGGCGGGGGCGCCGAGGTGCTGACCCGTCGGCCGGGCTGACGACGGCGGCGGGGGAGCCGGTGCGGTTCCTGGCGCTGAGCGTGTCCGACGCCGCCGAGGACGTGATCGCGGTGATCCGGGCCGGGGCGCGCGGCTATGTCACCAAGACCGTCGACGGCGACGAGCTGTCCAACGCCGTACGCCGGGTGGCCGGCGGCGACGCGGTGTTCAGCCCGCGGCTGGCCGGCTTCGTGCTGGACGCGTTCGGGACCGGAGCCGGCGACCTGGCCGTCGTCGACGAGGAGCTCGACCGGCTCAGCGCGCGCGAGCGCGAGGTGATGCGGCTGATCGCCCGGGGCTACGCCTACAAGGAGGTCGCCAAGGAGCTGTTCATCTCGGTGAAGACCGTCGAGACCCACGTGTCGTCGGTGCTGCGCAAGCTCCAGCTCTCGAGCCGGCACGAGCTGACCCGCTGGGCCGCCGACCGCCGCCTCCTCTAGCCGCCCTCCGTCAGGCCGTCAGGGGAGGGAGATGACCCGGAAGGCCTCGGCGAGGCGGCCGTCGGGCAGGCCGAGCCGGGCCGCCACCCCGCCGGACCAGGTGCGCAGCATGCCCTCCAGGTCGGGGTTGTGCGAGGTCTGGCTGGCGTGTTCGCGCAGCGCCGCCACCTTGCGCGGGAACGTGTCGGTGATGTCCACCGGGTGGTCGGACGTGCGCATCGGCCATCAGCCAGATCTCGGGCACGGTCCAGGCGTCCAGACCCTCGTCCGCCAGCAGCTCGGGGAACGCGAACGGGTTGCGCGCCGCCGGGTAGATCGCCTGCACCGTCGCCTCGCCGGCGGCCAGTGGTCCGGGTGCGAGGCCGGCAGCCGCTCCCACCAGCGCTCCGGGCTCGCGGTCAGGACCCGCCGCGGCCGGACCTGGCGGATGACCCGCGAGATGTCCCGGATCAGCGACTGGGACACCGTCGAGCGTCCCGTCGGCGTACCCCTCCAGGAACCGTACGTCGCTCACGCCGGTCACCGCGGCGGCCGCCCGCTGCTCCCGCTCGCGCAGCACCGGCATCTCGGCCCGCGGCGTGTCGTCGAAGCCGCCGGCGTCGCCCGCGCGTGCAGATCAGGTAGGTCACGGCGATCCCGGCATCGACCCAGGTCGCCACCGTCCCGCCCGCCCCGAAGTCGACGTCGTCGGGGTGCGCGACGACCACGAGGGCCCGCTCGATCTCAGCATCCGGAATCGTGGTCGCCACGCGGGCAGCGTAGTGATGAGGCGCCCCGACGTCGTACCCGGCACGTAGGCTGGCCGGGAGATGAGCACCCTCTTCGATGACCTCCCGGACCTGCCCAACCTCAACCTGCCCGGGCCTGATTTCCTGAGCTCGACCGAGATCCGCAGCGCCCGCGAGGCCGACCCGCCGCCCCCGCCGCCGGCCGACCGCGACCCGGCCGCGCTGCTCGAGGGGCTCAACCCCCAGCAGCGCGAGGCGGTCGTCCACGAGGGCAGCCCGCTGCTGATCATCGCCGGCGCCGGCTCGGGCAAGACGAGGGTGCTGACCCACCGCATCGCCTACCTGCTGGCGGCCCGGGGCGTGCGGCCCGGCGAGGTCCTCGCCATCACCTTCACCAACAAGGCCGCGGGCGAGATGCGCGAGCGCGTCGTCGGCCTGGTCGGCCCGCGGGCCAACCGGATGTGGGTCTCGACCTTCCACTCGGCCTGCGTGCGGATCCTGCGCCGCGAGGCCGGCGCGGTCGGGCTCAAGTCGTCGTTCTCGATCTACGACGCCGCCGACTCCCAGCGGATGATGTCGCTGGTCATGCGCGAGCTCGACCTCGACCCCAAGCGCTACCCGCCGCGCAGCTTCTCCGCGCAGGTGTCCAACCTCAAGAACGACCTGGTCGACGAGGAGTCGTACGGCGGCCGGATCACCGAGGAGTCCACCCACAGCGAGCGGATGCTGGGCGAGGCCTACCGGATGTACCAGCAGCGGCTGCGCCAGGCCAACGCGCTGGACTTCGACGACCTGATCATGACAACGGTTAACATCCTGCAAGCTTTCCCCGACGTGGCCGAGCACTACCGCCGGCGGTTCCGCCACGTGATGGTCGACGAGTACCAGGACACCAACCACGCGCAGTACGTCCTGGTGCGAGAGCTGGTCGGAGCCGGTACGCCGGAGGTGCCCCCCGCCGAGCTGGTCGTCGTCGGCGACGCCGACCAGTCGATCTACGCCTTCCGCGGCGCCACGATCCGCAACATCGCCGAGTTCGAGGACGACTACCCGAGCGCGCGGACCATCCTGCTGGAGCAGAACTACCGCTCGACCCAGACCATCCTGGGCGCGGCCAACGCGATCATCGCCAAGAACCCCGGCCGCAAGCCCAAGAACCTCTGGACCGCCAGCGGCGACGGCGCGCCGATCGTCGGCTACGTCGCGGACAACGAGCACGACGAGGCCAGCTTCGTGGCCACCGAGATCGACCGGCTCACCGATCACGAAGGTGTCCGCCCGGGCGACGTCGCCGTGTTCTACCGCACCAACGCCCAGTCCCGGGTCCTGGAGGAGGTGTTCGTCCGAGTCGGCTTGCCCTACAAGCTGATCGGCGGCACCCGCTTCTACGAGCGGCGCGAGATCAAGGACGCGCTGGCCTACCTGCGGGTGCTGGCCAACCCGGCCGACACGGTCAACCTGCGGCGGATCCTCAACGTCCCCAAGCGCGGCATCGGCGAGCGGGCCGAGGCGGCCCTGACCGCTGCTCGCCGAGCGGGAGCGGATCGGCTTCGTCGAGGCCCTGGCCCGGGCCGACGAGGCGCCCGGCCTGGCCACCCGCAGCCTCACCTGCATCACCCAGTTCACCCAGCTGCTCGAGGCGCTCGCCACCGTCGTCGAGGGAGGCGGCGGACCGGCGACGACGCTCGAGGCGATCCTGGAGCAGACCGGATACCTGGCCGAGCTGATGGCGAGCCACGACCCGCAGGACGAGACCCGGGTGGAGAACCTGGCCGAGCTCGTCGCCGTGGCCCGCGAGTTCGAGGAGCTGTCGCCCGAGGGCAGCCTGACCGACTTCCTCGAGGGCGTCTCGCTCGTCGCCGACGCCGACCAGGTGCCCGACGAGGCGGTCGCCGACGGCGCCGACGAGCAGGCGCCGAAGGAAGACCAGGGCGTCGTCGCGCTGATGACCCTGCACACCGCCAAGGGCCTCGAGTTCCCCGTCGTCTTCCTCACCGGCATGGAGGACGGCGTCTTCCCGCACATGCGGGCCATGACCGACAACGCCGAGCTCGAGGAGGAGCGCCGGCTGGCCTACGTCGGCGTGACCCGGGCCCGCGAGCGGCTCTACCTCAGCCGGGCCGGAGTGCGGTCGGCCTGGGGTGCTCCGTCGTACAACCCGCCGTCCCGGTTCCTGGACGAGGTCCCGGACCACCTGGTCGAGTGGCGGCGCAGCGAGACCAGCGCGATGCGGCCCACCGGCAGCAACGCCCCGGCCATCGCGCGGCTGGCGCAGCGCCCGGGCGTCCGGTCACCCGGGCAACCGGCCGATCATCCACCTCGAGCCGGGCGACCGGGTCACCCACGACAGCTTCGGGCTCGGGTCGGTGGTCCGGGTCGAGGGCGCGGGCGACAGTGCGATGGCCCACGTCGACTTCGGCGACCAGGGCGTCAAGCGGCTGCTGCTGCGCTACGCCCCGGTCGAGAAGCTCTGACCGGTCGGGTGGGTGCGGGAGTGACTACGGCTTGAGGCCGTGCGCCCGCAGCCACGGCAGCGGGTCGACCGGGCCGTCGCCGTGCGGGTGGATCTCGAGGTGCAGGTGCGGACCGGTCGAGTGGCCGGTCGATCCGACCAGGCCGATCAGCTCACCCGGGGTCACCTTCTGGCCGACCTTGACGTCGATCTTGGACAGGTGGCCGTACCAGCTGCAGGTGCCGTCCCAGTGCCGGATCTCGATCTTGTTGCCGTAGCCGCTCTCGACCCCGGCGAAGACGATGACCCCGCTGGAGATCGCGTGGACCGGGGTGCCCACCGGGGCGGCGAAGTCCTCGCCGGCGTGCAGCTTGCCCCAGCGAATGCCGAAGCCGGAGGTCTTGACGTACTTCACGACCGGCAGCACCCAGCGGTGGGCGACCTGGGCCCGGAGCAGGGCGGCCTCGGCCAGCTGGGCCCGGGCGGCGCCGCGGCTGGCCTCGCGCAGGGCGGCCTCGTGCCGCTGGGCGATGGTCAGGGCCACGTCCTGCGGGGCGGCGGCGACGTCGCGGACCGTGGCCAGCGCCAGCGCGGCGGCGGCATCCGGCTCGTTGGTCTGGCTCTGTGCGACAGCGGCACCGTCGACGCCCGCGGCGACCCCGACTCCGGTGGCGACCAGGCTGAGCGCGGCGGCAGCCGTCGCCGGCACCGTTGCCCCGGCCAGGCTCACCGAGCGCGCGGGCTTCGCCGGCTTCTCGGGCTTGGCCGGAGTGGAGCGGCGTCGCCCGACGTACGGCGTTGCCTCAGGCACAGGGAGTCCTCCGGACAAAACGGGTAGCAGCGCCCAGGGAGGGTGACGCCGCCCGACGACCCTAACCGAGATGTCCGCTCCGGGTCGAGACGAGCACGGGCGCCTGGGGCTAAACCTGTGGATAACCGGTTGTCGCCGGGTGGCTACCCGCTGCGGTCGCCGAGCACGGCCACGCCCGGGTCGAGGGTGCGCCCCTCGGCGTCCAGCTGGGCCAGCTCGACCCCGATCTCGTGCACGACCCGGCGGTCGATCGCGAACGAGAGGTGGCCGACGCCGCGGACCCGGATGTTGCGGGCGACCAGGTCCGGATGATGCAGCTGGGCTGCGGTCTTGGGGATCATCATCTGGTCCAGGTCGGACCAGTAGGCGAGGAACCGGGTGCGACAGCCCGGCGCCGGGCCGGCCAGCTCGGTCATCAGGTCGCTGCCCGGCCGGAGCTGTTTGCCCAGGCGCAAGGGCAGGAAGTACGCCGGGACCGTGCCGCTGTGCGGCGTGCCGAGGGTGACCAGCGTGTGCACCCGGGCGTCGCCGCCCAGCCGCTGGACGTAGTAGCGGGCCACCAGGCCGCCCAGGCTGTGGCCGACCATGTGCACCCGCCGGTAGCCGGTCGTCGCGACCAGGTCCTCGACGGTCTCGGCCAGGCGCCGGGCCGCGACGCGCACGTCCATCGTGAGCGGGGAGTAGTTGACCGGCACGACCTGGCCGAAGCCCCGGCGGGTCAGCCCGCGGCGCAGGACGGTGAAGATCGAGCCGTTGTCGACCATGCCGTGCAACAGCAGGATCGGGGTGCCGGCGGCCTCGACGTCGCCGACCACCAGCCCGCGCTGCACCGGCGGAAGGGCGCTGACGGCGTAGCCCGGGTCGCGGTTGCCGCGGCGGCCGCTGACCAGCCCGAGCGGGTACATCGTCAGGTGCGCCCCCACCCAGGCCGCCTCCCGAGCTGCTCCCCGCAGGCCACTCGGCGACAGCAAGGCCCGGGCGGGCAGGCTGCGCCGGGCCGGTGACATCTCGCGAAACTAGCCGCGCGCGGGCGGTCGTGCATGTCGGACGCGCCAGATCCGCGCCGAATGGCCGAGCCATCCGGCGTACTCTGCGGGGCATGTCCACCCCCACTCCGGCCCCCTCGGCAACCGGCGCGACCGGCTCGGCCCGGCTGCGCGTCGTGGTGGCCAAACCCGGACTTGACGGACACGACCGGGGCGCCAAGATCGTCGCCCGGGCGCTGCGCGACGCCGGCATGGAGGTGATCTACACCGGGCTGCACCAGACCCCGGAGCAGATCGTCGAGGCGGCGATCCAGGAGGACGCCGACGCGGTCGGCCTGTCGGTCCTCTCCGGGGCGCACATGACCCTGTTCGCCAAGGTCATCGACCTGCTCAAGGCCCGCGACGCGGCCGACATCGTGGTGTTCGGCGGCGGGATCATCCCCGAGGCCGACCTGCCCGAGCTCGAGGCGATGGGCGTGGCCCGGGTCTTCACCCCCGGCGCCCCGACCCAGGAGATCGTCGACTGGGTCCGCGCCAACGTCCGCACCCGACTGTGCTTGGCCGTCGACTCCGGGTTTGGCCGTCGACTCCGGAGTCGATGCCCGATATGTCCGCCCGAAACTCCGGAGTCGACGGCCAAAGACCAGCGCGGGAGGGGTGACCAGGGCCACAGGGCCGGGCCGGGCTCCGGCGGATAGGCTCGCCAACGCCCGATCGCCCCGCAGGACGGATGGTCAGTGGATCTCTTCGAGTACCAGGCAAAGCAGCTCTTCGAGCGGTACGACGTCCCCGTCTCGCTCGGCCAGGTGGCGACGACCCCGGCCGAGGCCGAGTCCGCCGCGGAGGCCATCGGCGGAGTGACCGTCGTCAAGGCCCAGGTCAAGGTCGGCGGCCGGGGCAAGGCCGGCGGCGTCAAGGTCGCCAAGACCGCCGCCGAGGCCGGGCAGCTGGCCGGCGAGATCCTCGGCATGGACATCAAGGGGCACACGGTCCACCGGGTCCTGGTCGACCCGGGCGCGGACATCCAGGAGGAGTACTACGTCTCCTACCTGCTCGACCGGGCCGGCCGCACGTTCCTCGCGATGGCGTCCTACGAGGGCGGCATGGAGATCGAGCAGCTGGCCGTCGAGCGGCCGGAGGCACTGGCCAAGGTCCCGGTCGACGCGCTGACCGGGGTCGACGCGGCCAAGGCCCGCGAGATCGTCGCGGCGGCGAGCTTCCCGGCCGAGGTCGCCGACCAGGTCGCGGACGTCCTGGTCGAGCTGTGGCGGGCCTTCGTCGGCGCCGACGCGACGCTGGTCGAGGTCAACCCGCTGGCCAAGGTCGGGGCCAACGGCTCGACCTCGGTGGTCGCCCTCGACGGCAAAGTCACCCTCGACGAGAACGCCAACTTCCGGCAGCCGGGCAACGCCGAGCTGGCCGACGCCGAGGCCGGCGACCCGCTCGAGGCCCGGGCCAAGGAGAAGGACCTCAACTACGTCAAGCTCGACGGCCAGGTCGGCATCATCGGCAACGGCGCCGGGCTGGTCATGTCCACCCTCGACGTCGTCGCCTACGCCGGTGAGCGCCACGGCGGGGTGCGGCCGGCCAACTTCCTGGACATCGGCGGCGGGGCCTCGGCCGAGGTCATGGCCAACGGCCTCGACATCATCCTGTCCGACGAGGACGTCCGGTCGGTCTTCGTCAACGTCTTCGGCGGCATCACGGCCTGCGACGCCGTGGCCAACGGAATCGTTGCGGCACTAGGGATCCTGGGCGAGCATGCGACCAAGCCGCTCGTCGTACGGCTCGACGGCAACAACGTCGAGGAGGGCCGGCGGATCCTCGCCGACGCAGCGCATCCGCTGGTGACACTGGCGGACACGATGGACGACGGGGCCGACCAGGCCGCACGGCTAGCGAACGCGGGGGCCTGACATGGCGATCTTCCTCGACCAAGAGCTCCCGGGTCATCGTCCAGGGCATGACCGGCTCCGAGGGCTCGAAGCACACGGCGCGCATGCTGGCCTCCGGCACCAACGTCGTCGGCGGGGTCAACGCCCGAAAGGCCGGCACCACAGTCGATTTCGACGGTACGACGCTGCCCGTGTTCGGCACCGTCGTCGAGGCGATGGCCGAGACGGGCGCCGACGTCTCGGTCCTGTTCGTGCCGCCGCCGTTCGCCAAGGACGCTGTCGTCGAGGCGATCGACGCCACGATGCCGCTGGCCGTCGTCATCACCGAGGGCATCCCGGTGCACGACTCGACCTGGTTCTGGGCCTACGCCCAGGGCAAGGGCACCCGGATCATCGGCCCGAACTGTCCCGGGCTGATCAGCCCCGGCCAGTCCAACGCCGGCATCATCCCGGCCAACATCACCGGGCCGGGCCGGATCGGGCTGGTCTCGAAGTCCGGCACGCTGACCTACCAGATGATGTACGAGCTGCGGGACTTCGGCTTCTCGACCGCGATCGGCATCGGCGGCGACCCGGTGATCGGTACGACGCACATCGACGCGCTCGAGGCGTTCCAGGCCGATCCGGACACCGACGCCATCGTGATGATCGGCGAGATCGGTGGCGACGCGGAGGAGCGGGCCGCGGCGTACATCTCCGAGCACGTGACCAAGCCGGTCGTCGGCTACGTGGCCGGGTTCACCGCGCCCGAGGGCAAGACGATGGGCCACGCCGGGGCGATCGTGTCCGGCTCGTCGGGCACGGCCGCGGCCAAGGCCGAGGCGCTCGAGGCGGCCGGGGTGCGGGTCGGCAAGACGCCGAGCGCGACCGCGCAGCTCATGCGGGAGATCATGCAGGCCGGCTGGCCGACCCCGGCCGGGCTAGGGCCGGTACTGCTCCTCGAGCTGCACCACGTCACCGGTGAGGCCGCCGTACTGGTGGTAGATCCAGCAGGTCACCGGCTCGCCCGAGGAGTTCACCCGGGAGACGAACTGCGCGGCCGTGATTCGCAGCGGCTCGGGCTGGTCGCTGAGGATGATCGAGCCGAAGATCTTGGCGCCGGTCCGCAGCACGAAGGTCCGCACCCGGGTGGAGACGTTGCCGATCGCGTAGTCGTCGGCCGCCTCGACCTGATGCGTCGGGTTGGCCTTGTTCCAGGCCGCCACCTGGTTGGCGAACAGCCAGGTCGCCCGGTCGAAGCTGAACTGCACGCCGCCGCTGACGACCTTCGCCTTGGAGACGTAGCCGAAGTCCGCGTTCTTGTCCTTCCACGGCGCGGTGTGCGCCGTCTTGGTCGTGGCGTACGGCGTTGGGGTCGCGCTCGGCGACGTCGTGGGGCTGGCCGAGGTGGTGGGGCTCGCGGAGGTCGGCGCGCTGGTGCTGACCGTCGGCGGGCTCACGGCCGTCGAGCTGGAGTCGCCGCCCGCAGCATCGCTGCCGGAGCTGCACCCGGCGGTGAGCACCAGCAGCCCCGCGACGGTCAGGCCTACCAGGGAGTGGCGGTTCGGCATGGTGCGGCCAACGCTACCGGCTGACCGGCCGACACCCCGAGCGCGCACGAGATCCACCTGACAGCGGCCGCGGCCCAGCGACGATGGCCTGACCATGAGCCTGCTCGAACGCGTCCGGCCGTCCTGGTCGTCGCCGACCCTGTCGCAGCCGCGCACGTCGGCCTACGTCCCGGGTGCGCTCGCCGGGCTCCGGGCGGCCGGCATCTCGTTCGCCATCGTGACCGTGCCGCTGCTGGCGGCCTGGGCCCTCGCGGCGCACGTGACGGCCAGCTGGACCCAGGCGCTGCGTGTGTCGGCCGCCGGCTGGCTGCTGGTCCATCACGTCGCCGTGGCCTACCCGGGCGGGCAGCTCGGCCTGGTGCCGCTCGGCCTGACCCTGGTGCCGGCTCTCGCCACCTATCGTTCGGCTCGACGACTCGGGGCCGAACCGCTTCTCTCCCAAGGGTTTTCGTCGACGGCCGTCAACCTCCGCCCGATCGTGCAGGCGGTCTGCGGGCATGGCGTTCGGCTACGCCGCCGCGGCCACCTTCGTCGCCCTCCTGGTCGGCACGACGCAGACCCGCCCGGTCCTCTGGCAGGCCCCGATCGGGCCGGCCTGCTCGCCGCCCTCGCCGGCGCGACCGGCGTACTGCGGGGCCACCCGCGCGGTCCGGCCCTGCGGGCTGAGCTGGCCGGGCTGGTTGCCCGGCCGGCTGCGCCGGGCCCTGCGCCCGCGGCGGTCGGCGCGGCGGTTCTGCTGGTGTTCGGGGTGGTCGCGCGTCGCCGTTGCCGCTCGCGACCAACGCCGACCGGGTGCTGGCCCTGCACCGCGCCCTGCAGCCCGGGCGCGTTCGGCGGTGCGGTGCTCGTCGTCGGTCAGGTCGGCTACCTGCCCGACCTCGCCGCGTGGGCGACGGCCTGGTTCGCCGGGCCGGGCTTCGCCGTCGGCTCGGGCACCGTGGTCTCGGCCGCTCACGTGCAGCCTCGGCGTGCTGCCCGTCGTCCCGGTGCTTCGGCGCCCTGCCGACCACCCGCTGTCCCCGCCCGTGCACGGTCGGGCTGGCCCTCGCCGTGCCGGTCGTCGCCGGGTGCGTGGTCGGCTGGTCAGCGTCCGCCGGGCGCCGGCCGGACGACCTCGGCCTGACCGTTGCGCCGGCTGCTCGACGCGCTGGGCGGGGCGGTCGTCGCCGGGCTGCTGCTCGGGCTGCTCGTCGCGCTGTCCGCCGGTCCGATCGGTCCCGGCCGGCTGCCGACGTCGGCGCCAACGCGCTGCTCGTCGCGCCGTTCCTCGCCCTGGAGCTCGCCGTCGGCGCCATGCCGGCCGCCGCCGTGCTGGCTGGCGCCGCCGGCGGCGGGCCGCCCGACTGTCCCCACCGGCCGCGCCGGCGTCAGCGCGCCGGATGCCCGGTCAGCGCCCGAGACCCTCGACTGAAGCCGCCCGATCCGCCGGTCGAACTCGCTCTGACAGGCCGCCTGGGCCACCTCCGTGTTGGCGCCGGCCAGGCACTCCTGGCGGTCGTAGGTGATCGGGTACAACGCCAGCGTCGCCGGCCACGCCCAGGCCGAGCAGGCTCAGCAGCACCACCCCGCCGACGCACCAGACGAGCAGGCCGCGGCTGCGCTGCTCGCGCCCGATGGCCCGGGCGGTGCGGATCCCCTCCACGTCGGCCGCCACGACGAGCACCACCGCCGCGGCCAGCCACGGCAGGGGCAGCCGCACGGCCAGCAGGGCGGCCAGGGCGAGGAGCGCGAACCGCCCGCCGTGGCGGCGCGAAGCGCTCAGCGTCGGCGGGGCCGGTCGCTGCTCGGACGGCTGGCTCACCCCGCTATGGTCTCGGAACGTGACGGGTCCGGGCACCGCGGGGGCAGCTCGCCGGCTGGTCGTGCTGGTCTCCGGCGGGGGCTCGAACCTGCAGGCCCTGCTCGACGCCTGCGCCGACCCGGCGTACGGCGCCCAGGTCGTCGCCGTGGGCGCTGACCGCACCGGCACCGGCGGGGTCGAGCGCGCACGTGGCGCAGGGCGTGCCGACCTTCGAGGTCGTCGTCGCCGACCACCCCTCGCGGACGGCGTGGGACGAGGCGCTGACGGCGCGCGTCGCCGGGTTCGCACCGGACCTGGTCGTGTCGGCCGGGTTCCTGCGCCTGGCCGGGCCGGCCTTCCTCGCGGCGTACGGCGGTCGCTACCTCAACACCCACAACGCGCTGCTGCCGTCGTTCCCCGGCATCCACGGCCCGCGCGATGCGCTGGCCTATGGCGTGAAGGTCACAGGCGCAACGCTGTTCCTGGTCGACGAGGGCGTCGACACCGGGTGCCATCGTGGCGCAGGTCGCCGTGCCGGTTCTGGACGACGACACCGAGGAGAGCCTGACCGAGCGGATCAAGGTCGCCGAGCGGGCCCAGCTGGTCGAGCAGGTCGGAGCGATGGTCCGCGAGGGCTGGACCGTCACTGGCAGGAAGGTCACCATCCCGTGAGCGACGCAGCGCAGCGACAGGAGCGACGGGGCACGCGACGGCGGCGTCGAGCCGATCCGCCGGGCGCTGGTCTCCGTCTACGACAAGACCGGGCTGGAGGAGCTCGCCACGGCGCTGCACGCCGCCGGCGTCGCGATCGTCTCGACCGGCTCGACGGCGGCCCGGATCGCCGCGGCCGGCGTGCCGGTCACTGCGGTCGAGGACCTCACCGGCTTCCCCGAGTGCCTCGACGGCCGGGTCAAGACCCTGCACCCGCGGGTGCACGCCGGGCTGCTGGCCGACATCGGGAACCCCGACCACGAGCGGCAGCTCGCCGAGCTCGACATCGAGCCGTTCGAGCTGCTGGTGTCGAACCTCTACCCGTTCCGCGACACGGTCCGCTCCGGGGCGAGCGCCGGCCGAGTGCATCGAGCAGATCGACATCGGCGGCCCGTCGATGGTGCGCGGCGCCGCCAAGAACCACGCGAACGTCGCGGTCGTCGTCTCGCCCGACCGGTACGCCGAGGTGCTCGAGGCCGTCGCGGCCGGTGGCTTCACCCTCGCCCAGCGGCAGCGGCTGGCCGCCCAGGCCTTCGCGCACACCGCGTCGTACGACGTCGCCGTGGCCTCCTGGATGGGCAGCGTCCTGGCCGGTCCGGACGACGGCTCGTGGTTCCCGGACTGGACCGGCGCGACCTGGGACAAGCGGGCGGACCTGCGGTACGGCGAGAACCCGCACCAGTCGGCCGCGCTCTACGCCCACTGGCGGCCGGGCGTCGCGCAGGCCGAGGTGCTGCACGGCAAGGCGATGTCGTACAACAACTACGTCGACACGGACGCTGCGGTGCGCTCGGCCTTCGGCTTCGACCAGCCCGCCGTCGCGATCATCAAGCATGCCAACCCGTGCGGCATCGCGGTCGGCGCCGACATCGCCGACGCCCACGCCAAGGCCCATGCCTGCGACCCGGTCTCGGCGTACGGCGGTGTCGTCGCCGCCAACCGGCCGGTCTCCTACGCGATGGCCCAGCAGCTCGCCGAGATCTTCACCGAGGTCGTGGCCGCGCCGTCCTTCGACGACGACGCGTACGCGCTGCTGAGCCAGAAGAAGAACATCCGGCTGCTCGAGCTGCCGGACGACGCGGCGCCGGACCCGGTCGAGTTCCGCGCCGATCTCCGGTGGCGTGCTCTGCCCAGACGGTCGACCGCGTCGACGCGGTCGTCGAGGCGGGCGAAGGTGTCGAGGCCGGCGGTGACGACCCGACCCGCTGGCGGCTGGTCAGCGGGGACGTCGCGGACGCCGACGACCCTGGCCGACCTGGCCTTCGCCTGGAAGGCGATCCGGGCCGTCCGGTCCAACGCGATCCTGCTCGCGCGACGACGGGGCCAGCGTCGGGGTGGGCATGGGCCAGGTCAACCGGGTCGACTCGTGCCGGCTCGCCGTCGACCGGGCCGGTGCCGACCGCGCCGCCGGCAGCGTGGCCGCCTCCGATGCGTTCTTCCCGTTCGCCGACGGGTTGCAGGTGCTGATCGACGCCGGAGTGCGGGCGGTCGTGCAGCCCGGCGGTTCGATCCGCGACGACGACATCGTCGCCGCGGCCCAGGCCGCCGGCGTCACGATGTACCTGACCGGCACCCGCCACTTCACCCACTGAGCCATGCCCCCGCCCCCGGCGCGTTGGTCCCCCAGCGCCGGTGATCCGGCCCTTATTCGGCGCCGAGATCACCGGGCTGAGGACCAAGGAGCATGAGGGCCAGGGTGGTGAGGAGCGGCGAGGTCAGGCGCCGGCGCGGCCCGGGCCTGGTCGTAGATCCGCTGCAGCACCGGGTCCGGGCTGTGCCCGAAGGTGAGCCTGCTCCGGTAGGAGTGCGCCTCGTCGGCCTTGCGGGCCAGCGAGCGCTCGACCTCGGCGCTGCGGTCCGGGTGGTCGGCCAGCACGAACCGGGGGAACGTCTTCACGAGCAGCAGCGCGGCCAAGGCGGCCCGTTGCACCCGCCCCAGGTCGGACTTGGTCCCGTCGTCGTACGGCCACCAGACCTGCAGCGCGTCGCCGCAGATCGTGACGGCCGCGCCGCGCGGCACGGCATCCATCAGGACGGCCATCACCGAGGGGCTGAGCAACGCCGCAGTGACCTGCTCGTCCTCGCTGTGGACGACGTACCGGTCGTCGAAGTCGACGGACTCCGTCGCCCAGTGGGTGCGCGGTGCCGGTACGCCGGGGATGCCGCGCGGCAGCAGGGCCGCGGCCGGAAGCCAGGTGCCCGGCAGCCGGACGAGAGCGCCGGCCCAGCGCTGCTCGCGCCCGACGCTGAGGGCGTGGACGACGTCGGCCAGGCCGCCGCCGATGCGTGGTGAAGCCGCCGAGACGGCCTCGTCGATCGCGGCGTCCAGACCGGGACCGAGCCCAGGCCGGTCGGCCGGACGACGCGTCGCCCCCGTCGGCAGCTGGGGGTCCTGCGCGGTGACGCTGAGGATGCAGAGCGCGGTGTCGGGGACGGTCGCCGGCCGGCCGGTCCACTGCACCTGGCGGACGGTTCCGGCCGCACCACCGAGCCGCCAGGGGTGGGAGAGCGGCAACGCGCCGACGGTCCGGATGACGGCCGCCTGGCCCCACACCTGGGTGCGGACGTCGACCCGGGCCCAGTCGCCGGCCCAGCAGGCAGCACTGTCCGGCGCCACGGTCGGTTCCGCCATACTGACTCCCGAGTCAGCCCGCGCGAACGCCTCGACGCTGGCCCAGGTCGGGGATGGTCTCGTCCATAGGGCCTTCGTCGGCAGGACCTGCGCCGGGCTTTAGCCCATTCGTGGAAGGATGACCGTCGTGACGGCCACCCTTCTGGACGGTTCGGCGACGGCGGCGGCTATCCGGGAGGAGCTCACCGAGCGCGTCTCCCGGCTCCGCGAGGCGGGCATCGTGCCCGGCCTCGGCACCCTGATCGTGGGCGACGACCCCGGCAGCCACGCGTACGTCGCCGGCAAGCACCGCGACTGCGCGGCTGTCGGCCTGGCCTCGATCCAGCGCGAGCTGCCCGCCGACGCGACCCAGGCCGACGTCGAAGCCGTCGTCGACGAGCTCAACGCCGACCCGGCACGTGCACCGGCTTCATCGTGCAGCTGCCCCTGCCGCGGGGTCTGGACGAGCAGGCCGTGCTGGCCCGTATCGACCCGGACAAGGACGCCGACGGCCTGCACCCGACCAACCTCGGCCGGCTCGTGCTCGACGTCGCCGCGACGGGCAACGCGCCACTGCCGTGCACCCCGCGGGGCATCGTCGAGCTGCTCCGCCGGTACGACGTGGCCGCTGGCGGGCGCCCACGTCGTGATCGTCGGGCGCGGTACGACGAGCGGCCGGCCCCTGGGCCTGCTGCTCACCCGGCGTACCGAGAACGCCACGGTCACGTTGTGCCACACCGCGACCAAACCTGGCCGCGATCGTCCGCACCGGCGACATCGTGGTCGGCTGCGCCGGTAGCGCCGGGCTCGTCACGGCCGACATGGTGCGCCCGGGCGCCGTCGTCCTCGACGTGGGTACGACGCGGGTCGTCGGTGACGACGGCAAGGCGCGGATCGTCGGTGACGTCGCGCCGGAGGTGCGTGAGGTCGCGGGCTACCTCGCCCCGATGCCGGGTGGCGTCGGGCCGATGACCCGGGCGATGTTGCTGGCCAACGTCGTCGACGCGGCCGAAGCCCGGCAGCGGGCTGGGCGCGTCGCCGCGGACGCCAGCTGACCGCGGCCGGCGTCGAGCGCTTCGCGGATGGCTCCGGCCCGCGGGCTCGGGCCCTGTGGCTGGTGCTCGTCGGCGTCCTCGTGGCGCTGGCCCTGGTCGACGTCCGGTCACCTGGTCGGCGCCGGTGTCGCGATGGCCGTCACCCTCGGCTCGGGCGCCGCTGTTGCGCGCCGTCGTACCGTCCCGCCGGATCGGCGGGCTGGTCGTGCGGTCGCGCGCCTTCGACACGTTCGCGATGCTGGCGCTCGCCGTCGCCTGCCTGGTGCTGGCCGTCATCCTCAAGCCCAGCTGACCCGAACCCGAAACTCCCGGCATGGGTCGACACGCGCAGGGTGAGCCGATTCCGTTGGCGCCCGGGCAGCCGCCGTACGGCGCCGAGGGTCCACCCGCCCGGCTCCAGGCCGGCTATCTGCGCCGCAATGACTCAACGCGTACGCCGGAAGACCTCGGCCCCCGCGTGCGCACGGTCCAGGACCTGACCGGATGGGAGAAGGCCGTCGTCGCGGTGCCGTGGCTGGCGATCAGCCTCCTGCTGCTGCTCGTGGCTCCGCGGCTGGGCATCGGCGAGGGCTGGGTCAGGTGGGGGATCTGGGGCGTGGGCCACGGCCCGGCGTACTGGCTGGCCGACCGTTATGTGGTCAGCCACGAGCCGTGGCGGGGACCGGCCTGGGTCCTCCGAAGGAACCGCGTGGCACCCCCCGACTAGCGCACATTGATGCAACTACGCGTCACCCGTGACGCGTAGTTGCATCATTAGCGGCTAGATGAGGCCCATCGACCGTACGGCGTCGCGCTCCTCGGCCAGCTCGGCCACGGAGGCGTCGATCCGGCCGCGCGAGAAGTCGTCGATCGAGAGACCTTGCACGATCGAGTAGGTGCCGGCACTCGTGGTGCACGGGAACGACGACATCAGGCCCTCGGCCACGCCGTACGACCCGTCCGACGGCACTGCCATCGAGACCCAGTCGCCGACCGCCGAGCCGTTGACCCAGTCGCGGACGTGGTCCACAGCTGCCGAGGCGGCGGAGGCGGCTGACGAGGACCCGCGGGCCTCGATGATCGCCGCGCCGCGCTTCTGCACCGTCGGGATGAAGTCGTTCTCGATCCAGGCCTGGTCGTCGACCACGTCGGCCGCGATCTGGCCCGACACCTCGGCGTGGAAAAGGTCCGGGTACTGGGTCGCCGAGTGGTTGCCCCAGATCGTCATGTGGCTGATCGCGGACACCGGCGACTGCGTCTTGTTGGCCAGCTGGGCGATGGCCCGGTTGTGGTCCAGCCGGGTCATCGCGGTGAACCGCTCACGCGGGATGTCGGGCGCGTTGTTCATCGCGATCAGGGCGTTGGTGTTTGCCGGGTTGCCGACGACGAGGATCTTCACATCGTCAGAAGCGTTGTCCGACAACGCTTTTCCCTGAACCGTGAAGATGGCGCCGTTGGCCGAGAGCAGGTCGCCGCGCTCCATGCCGGCCGTCCGGGGACGGGAGCCGACGAGCATGGCGATGTTGACGCCCTCGAAGGCGACGTTGGGGTCGTCACTGATCGAGATCCGGTGCAACAGCGGGAAGGCGCAGTCGTCGAGCTCCATCGCCACGCCCTCCGCGGTGCCCACGGCCGCGGGGATCTCCAGCAGGCTCAGCTCGACGGGAGTGTCCGGGCCGAGCATGGCGCCACTCGCGATCCGGAAGAGCAGGCTGTAGCCGATCTGGCCGGCTGCGCCGGTGACGGCGACTTTGACGGGGGAGTTGGTCACGCTCGCGACGCTAGCAAAGCGCGGTCGGGGTCACCGGGTGAGACCGGTCACGCCGGGGCGACACCGCTCGACGGCTCGACCCCGGTGTCTCCGCTGATGTCCAGCTCGTTGCGCTCGCCCGAGATCGCGGCGTACGACGCGCCGGCGATCGCAGCGCCCAGGATCGGCGCCAGCCAGAACAGCCAGAGCTGGCCGAGCGCCCAGCCGCCGGCGAAGAACGCCACACCGGTCGACCGGGCCGGGTTCACCGAGGTGTTGGTGACCGGGATGCTCACCAGGTGGATCAGGGTCAGTGAGAGCCCGATCGCGATGGGGGCGAACCCGACCGGGGCCCGGCGGTCCGTCACGCCGAGGATCACGTAGAGGAAGATCGCCGTCAGGATCACCTCGGCCACCAGCCCAGCCAGCAGCGAGTAGCCGCCGGGGGAGTGCTTGCCGTAGCCGTTGGCGGCGAACCCGCTGTCGTGCGCGCTGAAACCCTTCTTGCCATTGGCGATCACGAGCAGCACGAAGGCGGCGACGGTCGCGGCGAGGACCTGGCACACGACATAGGAGAGGACGTCGCGCCAAGCGAACCGCTTGGCCACGGCCAGCCCGATCGTCACCGCCGGGTTGAAGTGGCCGCCGGAGATGTGGCCCACGGCGTACGCCATCGTCAGCACCGACAGGCCGAAGGCGAGGGCCACGCCCAGCAACCCGACGCCGACCTCAGGGAAGCCGGCGGCCAGGACGGCCGTCCCGCAGCCGCCGAGAACGAGGAAGAAGGTGCCGATGAACTCGGCGCCCAACCGGTGCGCCATGGTGGGTGTGGTGGCCATGCCGACCAGCCTGGCACCGGGCCCGCGCGAGGCCAACGACCCGACCCGGTGCGTTCGATATCTTGACGTCGAGATAATTTTCGAGCACTCTTCACCAGAACCGACTCGAGCGTTAGGACGCAGCCATGCCGAAGATCAAGGTCGCCAACCCGGTCGTCGAGATCGACGGTGACGAGATGACCCGGATCATCTGGCAGTTCATCAAGGACCGGCTGGTCCACCCCTACCTCGACATCGACCTGAAGTACTACGACCTCGGCATCGAGCATCGCGACGCGACCGACGACCAGGTCACGGTCGACGCGGCCAACGCGATCAAGCAGTACGGCGTCGGCGTGAAGTGCGCGACCATCACGCCGGACGAGGCTCGGGTCAAGGAGTTCGGGCTGAAGAAGATGTGGGTCTCGCCCAACGGAACGATCCGCAACATCCTGGGCGGTGTCGTCTTCCGCGAGCCGATCATCATCAGCAACATCCCGCGGCTGGTGCCGGGCTGGACCAAGCCGATCATCATCGGCCGTCACGCCCACGGGGACCAGTACAAGGCAACGAACTTCAAGGTCCCGGGCGCCGGCGAGCTGACCATCACCTTCACGCCGTCCGACGGCTCCGAGCCGATCCAGCACGTCGTCGCCAACTACGGGGACGACGGTGGCGTGGCGATGGGGATGTACAACTTCAACAAGTCGATCGCCGACTTCGCGCGGGCGTCACTGGCCTACGGGTTGAACCGCGGCTACCCGGTCTACCTCTCCACCAAGAACACGATCCTCAAGGCGTACGACGGCGCGTTCAAGGACATCTTCGCCGAGGTCTTCGAGTCCGAGTTCAAGGCGGACTTCGAGGCCGCCGGGCTGACCTACGAGCACCGCCTCATCGACGACATGGTCGCTGCGGCGCTGAAGTGGGAGGGCGGCTACGTCTGGGCCTGCAAGAACTACGACGGCGACGTCCAGTCGGACACGGTCGCGCAGGGCTTCGGCTCCCTCGGCCTGATGACCTCCGTGCTGATGACGCCCGGACGGCAAGACCGTCGAGGCAGAGGCGGCGCACGGCACCGTGACCCGCCACTACCGCCAGCACCAGGCGGGCAAGCCGACGTCCACCAACCCGATCGCGTCGATCTTCGCCTGGACCGGCGGGCTCAAGCACCGAGGCGCCCTCGACGGCACCCCGGAGGTGACGGCGTTCGCCGAGACCCTCGAGCGGGTCTGTGTCGAGACCGTGGAGAGCGGCGCCATGACCAAGGACCTCGCTCTGCTCGTCGGTCCGGACCAGGCCTTCCTGACTACCGAGGACTTTTTGGCCGCTCTCGACACGAATCTCACAAGAGCGGTCGGTTAGTTCGGGTTTGGTTCGTTATCGGCGCGTTACTGACTGTGAAGTCAGTTTCCGGTTGTACCGGTTCTGACCCGATTTCCTTGGCTACCAACAGTTCTCGCACTACGGACGGTCACGGATCTCTCCAGTGCCTTCGTCCTGACGACCGACGTCCGCTACGCTGCGTCGAAAGCCGCAAGGGTCTTGGGGATGAGGATTTTCATGGTGTCGACTGTCCGTGTCATGCCTCGGCGGGTTGCCGTCGTGACCGCTCTCGTGATGCTCACGCTGGCCTGGATCGTCGGTGCCACGCAGCTGAACCGCGCGTCGGCCGCCGAGGTCGACGGAGCCATCACTGGCGTCAACATCGTCCAGACGACGGCCGGGCCGGCTCAGGCCATGCGCCTCGACCTCACGTGGGCGGTGCCGGACTCGGCGTCCGGTGGCGACACCTTCACGTTGACCCTGCCGCCCGAGCTCGACTCGGTGACCTCCGGCTTCAACCTGCTCGCGCCTGACGGTTCCGTCGTCGCGGTGGCGCACGTCGTCGGCCGGGTCGTGACCTTCACGTTGACCGCCTACGCGAACACGCACAACGACGTCAACGGCTCGGCGTTCTTCTCGGTCAAGTGGGACTCGCAGAACTCGCCGACCTCCGGGCCGGTCAGCCTGGACTTCACGACGTCCACCAAGGTCTTCCACGACACGGTGACCAAGACCACCGGCACCGGCACGGTCAACCGCACCAAGCCGCGCAAGGTCGGTCACTGGGTCAACCCCGATGTCACGACCGGCCCGGATGCCCTGGGCTGGACCATCGACAGCCCCAGCGGCCCGTTCGACAAGGTGACCTTCGACGACACCGCCGGCCCCGGCCAGGCGATCGACTGCGGCAGCCTGCTCTACCAGCTCGGCAAGGGCCTGGACGCCGCCGGCCACCCGACCTCGGCCCAGGCGCTGCCGACGAGCAAGATCATCTCGTCGACCTGCTCGGCCAGTGGCCTGAAGGTCGTGGCCGGGCCGATCCTGGCCGACCAGATCGTCCGGATCAAGTACCTGGTGAACATCACCGACCCGACCCTGACGTCGTACACGAACGCGGTGCACGTCACCGTCGACTCGACCGACTACGGGACGATCAACGAGAAGATCAAGGTGCAGGCGGCCGGTGGGACGGGCACGGGCACCAACTCGCCCACGACCTCCCCGACGGTCTCGCCGACGTCGACATCCACGTCGCCGACCTCCACCACCACGTCCCCGACGACATCGCCGACGTCCACCACGACGTCGCCCACGACGTCGCCGACGGTCTCCGGCACCTCGATCAGTACGTCGCCGAGCACCGGTCCGACCGTGCTGCCGACCAAGCTGACCGCCAGCCCGGCGGCGACGGTGGCCGGTCTGGCCTTCACCGGCGCCAACATCGGGCCGCTCCTGGTGATCGCGATGCTGCTGCTCGGTGGCGGCTTGGTGTTCGCCATGGCCGGCCGCAAGCCGCGCAGCGACCGCAAGCACTGATTTCGGGCCGGATCGTGACGCGTCATTCCGGGCATCCGGTGGCGTACTGCACGATGTAGTTCCGTCCTGGGGAAAACTGGTGCTCCAGCGGCAATTCGGGCTACGTTGTCGAGCGTCAGGGGTCGCAGGGGCGACGCTTAGCAACGAGCAGGGGACAACATCGTGGTACTCGACATGGGGCGCGCTCGCGCGCGCCAGATCAGCGCTGTCCTAGCGGCAGTGGTGCTCGCTCTGTGCTGGCTGGTGGGCGGGCTGCACGCGCAGCCGGCTGCCGCGGCGCAGATCAACGGGGCGATCACCAACATCACGCTCAGCCCGGCATCGGCCGGTCCAGGTGACCCGATCCGGGTCGATCTCGAGTGGGCGGTGCCCGACTCGGCCGGCGCCGGTGACACCTTCACCCTCACCTTGCCGCGTCAGCTGACCGCGCTGACGACGACGTTCGAGCTCAAGGCTCCGGACGGCTCCGTCGTCGCGGTCGCCCACGTGGTCAACGGCGTCGTGACCTTCACCCTGACCGCCTACGCAGACACCCACGACAGCTTGCACGGGTCGGCGTTCTTCTCGGTCAAGTGGAACCTCAGCACCACCCCCACGTCCGGCCCGGTCGGTCTCGACTTCGGCACGACGACCAAGGTCTTCCATCGCACCGTGATCAAGACGCCGGGCACAACGACGGTCGACCGCTCGAAGCCGCGCAAGGCCGGGCACTGGGTGACCCCCGGCGTCACCACCGGTCCGGATGCCATCGAGTGGGTCATCGACAGCCCCAACGGGCCGTTCGACCGGGCCACGTTCCACGACACGCTCGGGGCCGGCCAGGCGATCGACTGCGCGAGCGTGACCTTCCAGCTCGGGTCCGGCCTGGATGCCACCGGTCACGCGTCGGGGTTCCGGCCGCTGCCGGCCGGCAAGGTCATCTCCTCGGGCTGCTCGGCGACCGGGCTCAGCCTCGTGGCCGGGCCGGTCCAGGCTGACGAGCTCGTCCGGATCCGCTACTCGGTCAACATCACTGACCCGAGCCTGGCGTCGTACACCAACGGTGTCGACGTCACGGTGGACTCGACCCGGTTCGGCACGGTGACCGATCGCGTGAAGGTCACCGATGCCGGCGGCAACGGAGCCGGTACGGCGTCTCCGACGACGACGCCGTCGTCGTCGCCGACCTCGACCCGCCGGTCACCGACGACCTCCTCGACCGTCCTACCGACCAAGCTCACCCGGAGCCCGTCCACCGCCGGGCCCGGCCTGGCCTTCACCGGTGCCGATCTGGGCCCGATGCTGGTCGCGGCGTTCCTGCTGCTGGCCGGCGGGTTGGTGTTCACCATGGCCGGCCGCAGTGAGCGGTTCGGCGGTCGGCGCCGACACTGAGGCCAGGACGGCCGCTCAGCTGGTCAGGCTACGGGCCGGGAGGCAGCTCCGCCTCCCGGCCCGCTCGGCGCCGGCTGCCGTGCAGGTCCAGCAGCCCGAGCACCAGGGCCGCGCCGAGGAACAGCACGGTGACCAGGACCGCGCGGGACAGCGCGTGGGCGTAGGCCGACTCCCGCCCGGGCGAGCCGTCCGAAGCACCGGCCAGCCCGGCCGGCAGGGCCGCGAAGAACGCCGCCCCGATGACGGCCTGCCCGACGGCGGAGCCGATCCGCTGCGAGGTCTGCAGCACGCCGCCCGCCGTACTGCCCATCCGGGCGTCCACGTCCATCAACGACAGGGTCTGGTTCGGCGTGATCACGGCGCCCGCGCCCAGGCCGGTCAACAGCAGCGCCGGGGCCAGCCAGAGGGCCGCATGCGTGCCGGGCCCGTGGCGGGCGACCAGGTCGATCCCCACCGCCCCCAGGCCGTAGGCGACCAGCCCGGCCACGACGAGGGGTCGGCCGAGCCGGGTGACGGCGCGGCCGGCCAGTGGCGCCGCGATGACCGAGCCGAGGGCGTACGCCGTGATGCCGAGGCCGGACTCCAGCGCGGTGTAGCCCAGGCCGCGTTGGTAGTAGAGGGCGAGCACCAGCGGCAGGCCGGTTGCGCCGCCGAAGTAGAGCAGGGCCAGGCCGACGCCGACCGAGTACGACGGCCGGGTGAACAGCCGCAAGTCGACCAGCGGATCCTGCCGGGCCCGGGTGAGCCGCAGCTCGCGGCGGGTGAAGCCGGTCAGCACGACGGCCGCCGGAACCAGCAGCCAGGCCAGCCGGGCGTCGCGGACCGCGTCGTACTCGACCGCCGCCACCAGGACACACAGCGTCGCGAAGCCCAGCAGCACCGCTCCCGGGAGGTCGAGGCGGTGACGGCGGCCGTCCCGGACCGGTGGCGGCAGCCACCGGCGAGCCAGGACGAGGATGACGATGCCGAGCGGCACGTTGACGAAGAACACCAGCCGCCAGCCCAGGTGTGGACCGCCGAGCCCGATCAGCGCACCGCCGACGAGCGGGCCGACCGCCGTGGCGACGCCGACCGCCGTCCCGATGGCGCCGAACGCGCGGCCGCGGTCGGCGCCGGTGAACATCTGCTGCACGAGGCCGGAGACCTGTGGGTTGATCAACCCTCCGGCCAGGCCCTGCAGGACGCGAGCCGCGATCAGCGGAGCCGGTCCCGGCGATAGCCCGGCGAGCGCGCTCGTGATGACGAACCCGGCAACCCCGATCAGGAACATCGGCCGTCGCCCGTGGTCGTCGCCGAGCCGCCCGGCGATGATCGGCACGACCCCGAACGCGAGGGCATAGCCGGAGATCACCCACTGCAGCTCGGCCGGGCTGGCCGATGTCGCCGTGCCGATGGCCGGGAGCGCGACATTGGTGACGGTCACGTCCATCAGGGTCACGAACAACGCAGCGACGCAGACACCGAGAGCGCGCCACCGGGGCGTCGGCGTCCGCGTGCTCGTCGTCCCGGTGGTCGGCATCGGGTCCAGTCTGCCGGTCGGCTCTACTCCCGCCGGCGTAGGGCCGAGCACCTCCGAGGCTGGACGCCGGCCCGGGCCGGGCCGGTTATGTTCGAGCGGTGAGCGCACGAGCGGACGGGCCCGGTGGCTGGGGTGGGCCTGGGTCCTGGCGTGGCCGCCGGGGCTACGGGCCGCCCTGGACGTTCGTCGCGGTCGTCCTGCTCGCCGTCCAGGTCCTCGGCTCGACCGCCGCCGGCCACCGGCAACCGGAGGCGCGCTCGCTGGACGCGCTCGGCTACCTGCTGCTGGTGCTCGGGCCGCTGGCCTGGCTGTTCCTGCGGCGATCGGCTGAGGCGGTCTGTGTCGTCGCGGTCGGGGCAGCCGCGACCTACCTCGGGGTCGGCTATCCGTCCGGGCCGGTCGTGGCGTCGGCCGGGCTCTCGCTGCTGGTCGCGGTGGCTCGCGGGCGCCGGCTCGCCGCGTGGCTGATCGGCGCCGGAGGTTACGGCGTCCTGGTTGCCCTGGGCGCGCTCACCGGGCATCCGCTCTCGACGGCTCGGCTCGTCGGCTTCGCCGCGTGGCTGGTCGTGGTCCTGCTGGTGGGTGAGGGCCCGCGCTACCGAGCCGAGCAGTTCGCGGCCGCGCGGCGGGCTCGACGGGCCGAGACGGAGGTGGCGGCCAGCGTCGAGCGGCTGGCCCTGGCCCGTGACCTGCACGACACCGTGGGGCACAGCCTGTCGATGATCGCCGTGCAGGCGGGCGTCGCACTGCACCTGCTCGACGAACACCCGGAGCAGGCCCGGCCGGCCCTGACGGCGATCCGGGCTGCGAGCCGTGAGGCGCTCGAAGAGGTGCGGGCGACTCTGGCCGTCCTGCGCCAGGACGCCGACGTCACGAACGGTGTCGCCGCGCCGGCAACGGCCACGACCCCCGGGCTGGCTCGGGTGCCGGAGCTCGTGCGGGCGGCCCGTCTCGGCGGCCTGCAGGTTGTGTTGACCCCGGACCCGTTGCTGGACAACGGTTCTGCCGAACTGCCGCGTGCGGTGGATGCAGCGGCGTACCGCGTCGTGCAGGAGGCCCTCACCAACGTGACCCGTCATGCGGCGGCCACCAGCGCGACCGTCACGGTACGCCGGAGCCCTGCGGCGCTGGAGGTCGAGGTCGTCGATGACGGGCATGGCTCCGAAGGCCTCGTCGAAGGCAGGGGGCTGCTCGGGATGCGCGAGCGGGCGGCCGCGCTGCGGGGCGTCGTACAGGCGGGGAACTCGGCCGATGGCGGGTTCCGCGTCGCCGTACACTTTCCACTCGACAATGGATCGAGGCAGTCGTGATCACGGTGGTCGTAGCGGACGACCAGGCGTTGGTGCGGGCCGGCTTCCGGGCACTGCTCGACGCAGAGCCGGGGATGCAGGTCGTCGGTGAGGCGGTCGACGGTGACAGCGTGCTGGCCGTCGTCCGGGAGACGCGGCCCGACGTGGTCCTCATGGACATCCGGATGCCTGGCGTCGACGGGCTGGAGGCGACCCGGCGGATCGGGCAGGACCCCGACCTGCAGGGGACGCGGGTGCTGGTCCTGACGACCTTCGAGCTGGATGAGTATGTCTTCGAGGCGA
Source organism: uncultured Actinomycetota bacterium (assembly GCA_963794535.1). GTDB lineage: Bacteria > Actinomycetota > Actinomycetes > Actinomycetales > CAVURS01 > CAVURS01. The sequence continues at coordinate 33,208 of CAWCEI010000007.1, read as the reverse complement.
TCCGGGTCGGGGCGAGCGGCTTCCTGGTCAAGGACACCGAGCCGGCCGACCTGGTCAAGGCGGTCCGGGCCGTGGCGGCGGGCGACGCGCTGCTCTCGCCCTCGGTCACCCGTCGCCTGATCGAGCACATCGCCGTCGGGGCCAAGCCGTTGCCGCACGAACGCCCCGACCTCGCCCGGCTCACCGAGCGCGAGCGGGAGATCGTGACCCTCGTCGGCGAGGGCCTGAGCAACGAGGAGATCGCCCGGCGTCTCGTCGTCAGTCCCGCGACGGCGAAGACCCATGTGAGCCGGTCGATGGTCAAGCTCGGGGTGCGCGACCGGGCCCAGCTGGTCGTCCTGGCCTACGAGTCCGGTCTGGTCCGGCCGGGCTGGCTGGACTGAGCCGTACGACGCGCGGCGTACCGCAGCTGCCTCCTGGCGCCCGACGACGGAGTAGGCGGCCGGCTCGCAGGCTGGTCGCATGGTTACTGACACAGTCTGTTATCCCGGTCATGCCGGCTTCGGCTGGTTCCCGCTGATCCCGTTGCTGTTCTTCGGTTTCTGGATCTTCCTGCTGTTCGTGATCCGGCCCTGGGCCTGGCGCCGTCGCGGCTGGGGCCCGCACGGTGGCTGGTCGCCGAGCGGCTCGGCCGAGGCGGTTCTGGCCGAACGGTTCGCGCGGGGAGAGGTCACCGAGGAGGAGTACCGCGCACGGCTCGAGGTCCTGCGCACCCGCCGCTAGCCCAGGTCTCGCGTCAGCACCACGCAAGCCTCGGGGCTTGCGTGGTGCTGACCCGTCGGGGGGCGGGTCGTCAGGACGCCTCGTGGTGGACCGCTGAGCGCGGTCGCAGGACCCCGACACTGCTGGCCGTGAGCGAGCTGGCCGGATGCTGCCAGCGGGCCCAGTCCAATCGGCAGGTGGACGGGCGTCCGAGGTGGTACCCCTGGGCGGCGTCGACCCCCAGGGCTTCGATCGCCCTGAGCTCGGCCGCGGTCTCCACCCCTTCGGCGACGAGGACGGTGCCGGCCTGGAGGGCGTACATCACGACCGCCGCGACCAGGGCTCGGCGAGCTTCGTCGTGGTCGATCCCGGTGACGAGCGCACGGTCCAGCTTGATGAGGTCGGGCGCCAGGGCGACGATGTGGCGCAGCGAGGCGTAGCCCGAGCCGGCATCGTCGACGGCGAGCAGGATCCCGTGGTGTCGCAGGTTGGCCCGGGCTTCCTGGAGCGGGGCGTAGTCCGGGATGGATGTGTGCTCGGTGACCTCGAGGACCAGCCGCTCCGTGGCGACCGGGCTCGCGAGCAGGGTGGCGAGGAGTCGCGGATGGGTCAAGGTGGCGGGCGAGACGTTCAGCGCGACGTACAGGTCTGCGGGCAGGTGGGCAACGTTGGCCAGGGCGGTGCGGATGGCCAACAGCTCGAGGTCGAGTCCGCACCCCAGCCGGTCGGCGTCGGCGAACCAGGTGTCCGGGGTGGTGGTCGGCTCCGTGGTGAACCGGGCGAGCGCCTCGACTCCGATGACGCGGCGGCTGGCCAGGTCGAAGATCGGCTGGAACGCGGTGTCGATGGTCTCGGTGCCTAGGACTTCACGGATTCGTTGCAGGGCAAGCTTGTTCGCGCGCATCTCCCGAAGCCGTCCGCCGACGACGAACCAGAGGAACACCAGGTGAAGGGGGGTGAGGGCGAGGACGGCTATCGCGGCGACATAGATGGCGTTGCCGACCAGCGCCTGGGCACCGCCAGGGCGCAGGACCACCCAACCGGGCGCGACGATGCAGATCACGCCGTTGATCGCGGCCAGGCTGAGAAGTGCGCGCAGCGCCCTTCCCTCGGACAGACCCACGTCAGGCAGTCGAGGCGTCATGGGAGCAGGGCCGCGGTTGCTGCCGCGCGGGCGGTGGGCCGGTGGACGACGAGCCGGTCGCGGCCCTCGTGCTTGGCGTCGTACAGGGCGGCATCGGCTTCGGCGAAAGTGACGTCGTACGAGCGACCTGGACGATGGAGACTGAGCCCGGCGCTCAGTGCGGTGAGCGGGTCGGTGGCCCGCCAGCCGGCCAGCAACCGCTGGATGGTCTCGGGCGCTGACGATCCGGCTGCTCGGAGCACGACGACGAACTCCTCGCCGCCGAACCGGGCTACGTCGTCGCCACCGCGTACCGCGCCCTTCAGGTATGACCCGAGGTCCTGCAGGACCTGGTCGCCCCTGAGGTGCCCGAAGGTGTCGTTGACCTTCTTGAAGTGGTCCAGATCGAGGATCGCCAGGGCATCCCCCTCCTGCAGCGAGTCGAGCAGGGAGTTCGCGCGACGGCGGTTACCCAGCCCGGTCAGGTCGTCGGTGAGGCTCGCTGCTGCGAGCAGGGTGAGCGCCTCGCGCTGCCCGACCTGCGCGGCCTGGGTGTCTCGCTCCTTGCGGGCGATCGTCTCGCCGACCAGCACGGCGACCAGCACCGAGAGCACGATGGCGCCCAGGGCGGCCGTCTCGACCGGCGTACCGAAGAGGAACGGGGCACCGTAGGCGCCCGCGGCGACCGGTCCCATCGCGATCGGCGTCAGCGGCGGCTGCCATTGACCGATCCAGACGAACACGAGCACCAGCCAGATCCCGTACGTCGAGATCGGCAGGAGTCCCTGGCCGATGTTGATGGACAGGTCCGCGAGGGCCGCGGTCGGCAGCACCAGGACGGCGCGAGGGTGCCAGCGTGCCCAGGGCAGGTAGCGAGCCCCGATGCCGACGGTCACCACGGCTGCGTCCAGACCGATGGCGAGCAGCTTGGCCTGGCTCAGCGTCCCAGGAAGGGCGTCCGTGACCATCCCGATGAGTCCGGCCACGATGAAGAGCCAGGAGGCCTGGCGGGCACCAGCGCCCCCCATCTCCGGCCTTCGGTTGGTGACCATGGAGTGGACTTCGACCGGCTGGCCGCGCAACTGGATGGGCCAAAGGTCCCGTCCGCAGGATGAGCCCCTGCGTTCGAGGCCCTACCTGCTACGGCTGGCGGTGGGCGGTCAGGGCACTCGCGTGCGCTCCGACCGTCGGCGCCCCTCGATGGACCGCGCTCACCCGCAGGGCCGGGCCCTTGGCGAACGCCGGGGTCGACACGCTCGGCGGGAAGAGCTCGAAACTGCCCGACACGTCCATCGCCAGGTCCACGGACCCGCTGGCGTTGTAGATGTCGAACAGGTTGCCGGGTCCGACCTCGGTCATCGTCGCCTGGGCCACGGTGGCACCCGCGGCCGGGTTCAGCTGGCTGACCGTCGGGCGAGGGAAGTTGGTGAACTTGGGCCACAGGGTCTCGAACGTCCGCACGGTCGGCTTGATCGCCGTGACGTTGGCCGACAGGGCGTAGGTGTCGTCGCCCGCCACGCTAGTCGGCGCGAACACCACGTGCGTGCTCGCCGGGCCGAACTTGTTGGTGCCCAACGCCTTTCGAGTGTCGATGATCCGGGTCGGCGTCAGCGGCCGGTAACGCAGGCCGCCCTCGAGGTGGGTGTCGGAGTAGAACCCGACCGCGTCGATCAGGATGTCCACCGGCCTTGAGGAGCCGTTGTAGAAGCGGACGACCGGGTCACCGTCGGCCGTGCACCACGACTGGTGGCACGGCGCGGTCCGGGTGATTGCCAGGTTCGGCGTGATGACGCCAGGACGGAAGTTCAGCGTCGAGGTCTTGGTCGGGTCAGTGCCGGGCCGGTACGCCGTGAGGTAGCCCGTGCTGCCGGCATTGAGCGCGGTCACGGTGCTGACGAACGCGGTCATCGTCGAGTCCTACGTCGGGCCGTAGCCCATGTCGAACTCGATCCACGAGTGCGCGCCGAGCGCGCGCTCACCGGGGGCCCGGCTGTCGTAGAGCCGCTCCGGGCGGACGGTCTGGTAGGTCTTGCCGAACACACCGCCGGCCTTGGCGTCGGTGGCGGCATACCAGCCGACGACATCCGCGATCAGGCTGACGTTGCCGCAGCAGTTGAACAGCGAGACCTTGCCGCCGGTGCCCAGCGGGACGGTGACCGAGTTGGCCCCGGTCCAGCCGCGAGCGAAGTTGATCGTGGAGACGAGCGGCTTGGTACCGCTGGTCGGATAGGCGGTGACGTAGCCGCCGGCGGTCGGGCCGGTGACAGTCAGGTTGAGCACGACGGCCGAGGCGCCAGTCAGCGGTACGCCGCCGCGCCCGGCCACCTGCACGTCGAGCGTGGCCCCCTGGTGCACCTGGCCGGGGGCGGAGACGCCGTTGCCGGTGCGGGTGTCGAGGATCCGGCTGGTCACGACCGGATAGAAGGCGCCGGTGTTCGTCCAGAGGCCGTTGACCGTGATCTGCTTGGTCTGGACGCCGCCCGGGACGGTGGTGACGCTCAGTGTCGCGTCGCGCTCCCCCTCGAACTGTGGCCTGGCGGCGATGGTCACGTCGCAGCTCTGCCCGTTGTCCAGCGTGGCGCCGGTGCAGTCCTCACTCTGGATGACGAACTCGTCCGGACTCGGGCCGTCGATGATCGGCGAGCCGGTGAATGTTGTGCCGTCGGTGTCACTCGTCAGGGTGATCGTCTGCTCGACGTACTTCCCGACCGTGACGTCACCGAAGTTGCCGGTTCCCCCGCCGAACGAGACCATCTGGGCGCCCGCCGACGCGGACGTCAAGGGGGCGAGCAGGCCGGTCGTGAGCACGGCGGCGGCGGAGACTGCGACGAGAACGGCGCGGAACGGACGCATTCGGGGAACCCCCTGCGGAATCTGCCGGCCCCTGCGGCCGTGCCGCGACACCGTACCCGCCGATATGCCGTTCCGTCACTGTCTTGCCGATTTGCTGGCAATCCCTTACTGATTCCGTCCTACTCCCCAGCTGGCGACGCAGGACCCTTGCGGCTAGCGGTCGCGGGCGGCGCCGGCGGCGGCGTACGCCGGGATGATCCCGGGCGCCGTCAGGCCCTCCGCCGCGAACGCCGCCTCCACCGCCGCGCCGATGGCGGCCGACCGGTCGGCCGGCACCAGCGCGAGCGCCGACCCGCCGAACCCGCCCCCGGTCATCCGCGCGCCGACAGCCCCGGCCGCGCGGGCCGTCTCGACGGCCAGGTCCAGCTCGAGGCAGGAGATCTCGTAGTCGTCGCGCATCGAGGTGTGCGATGCGTCGAGCACCGGACCCAGGTCGGCCGCTCGCCCGGAGCGCAGGAGCGCGACCATCTCGCGCACCCGCTCGATCTCGGTCACGACGTGTCGGACCCGGCGCCGCGACACGTCGTCCGGCAGCCGGTCCAAGGCCGCGTCGAGGTCGACCGGGTCGACCTCGCGCAGGCTGCTCACCCCGAGCGTCGCGGCTGCGGCCTCGCAGGTCTCGCGGCGCTCGCCGTACTGGCCGTCCACCAACGCATGCCGGGCCCGGGTGTCGATGACGAGCCAGGCCAGGTCGTCGGCCCCGAGGTCGAGCGGCACCTGTTCGACCGACCCGTCGCGGCAGTCGAGCAGCAGCGCGTGCCCGGCTGTGCAGCGCAGTGACGCGGCCTGGTCCATCCCACCGGTCGGCGCGAGGGCGATGTCGTTCTCCGCCCGGTCGCACGCGTGGGCCAGCCGGGCCCGTCCGTCGTCGGTGCCGCCCAGCCCGAGCCCGGCCAGCTCGTCCAGCGCGATGGCCACGGCGCACTCGAGCGCCGCTGACGAGGAGAGCCCCGCTCCCAGCGGCACCCGCCCGTCCAGCCACACGTCGAACCCGGGCAGCGGGCTCTCGGCGAGGTCGGCCATCGCCCAGGGCACCCCGGCGATGTACGCCGTCCAGCCGCTCGGGTGACCCGGTGCGACGTCGTCGATAGACCCCTCCCACACTGACGGGTCCTGGGCCGAACGGATCCGCAGTCGCCGGTCGGCCCGGAGGCTCATTGCGGCAAAAGTCCTGTGCGGCAACGCAATCGGCAGGCACAGACCCGCGTTGTAGTCCGTGTGCTCGCCCATGAGGTTGACCCGCCCGGGCGCTGACCAGACCCCCGAGGGAGCAACACCGTACGCCGCCGTGAAGCCGGCCGACGCCTCCGCCGCGATGGTCGGACGGCTCACCCGCGCGCCACGTCGCGCAGCCGGGCGGCGATCCGCTCCGGGGTCGTGTCGTTGACCCACGCGCCCATCCCGGACTCCGAGCCCGCGAGGTACTTCAGCTTGCCCGGCGCCCGCAGCACGGACGTGAGCTGGAGGTGCAGCCGGCTGAGGTCGCGGCCCTCCCGGGCGGGGGCCTGATGCCAGCCGGCGATGTAGGGCAGGCGCACCGGCCCGCCGCGGTCGTCGACGTAGTAGCGGTCCAGCCGCTGCAACAGGTCGAGATAGACGTGGGCGAGCTCGTCCCGCTCGTCGTCGACCAGAGCCGGGAGGTCCGGCACGTCGCGGTGCGGTGCCAGGTGCACCTCGACCGGCCAGCGCGCCGCATAGGGCACGTACGCCGTCCAGTGCTCGGCCTCGAGCACCACGCGTGAGCCGTCGGCTCGTTCGGCGTCGAGGACGTCGCGCAGCAGCAGGCCGCCGGTGCGTGCGCGGTGCTCGGCGGCCCGCGCGAGCATCGTGGCGGTGCGCGGCGTGATCAGCGGGTAGCCGTAGATCTGGCCGTGCGGGTGCTGCAGCGTGACGCCGATCTCCTTGCCGCGGTTCTCGAACGGGAAGACCTGCGCCACCTCCGGCATCGCCCCCAGCGCAACCGTGCGGTCGGCCCAGGCCTCGATCACCGTGCGGACCCGGTAGGGGTCGAGGTCGGCGAAGGTCGCGTTGTGGTCGCTGGTGAAGCAGACCACCTCGCACCGCCCGGTCGCCGGCGCGTGGGCCCAGATGCCGTCGGCCCCGGCCGAGCCGGCGGCCTCGTCACCGTTGCGGTTGGAGTAGCTCGGGAACCGGTTCTCGAAGACGACGACGTCGTAGTCGTCCGCCGGCACTTCGGAGGGCTCGGTCCCACGGCCGGTCGGGCAGAGCGGGCACTCGTCGGCGGGCGGTAGATAGGTGCGGTCGAGCCGGTGCGTCGCCATCGCGATCCAGGCGCCGCTCAACGGGTCCCGGCGCATCTGACCGGCCCGGGCGGCCGGGCCCAGCTCGCGCTTGTCGACCAGCTCGCGGGTCTGCTCGCCGGACAGATAGGGCTCGGTGTCGTCGAAGTAGATGATCTCCCGGTCGTCGGCGAGATGACTCGCTGTACGTCGCACCGGGTGCGGCATCACGCCTCCTCGACCTGGAAGTCGGCGTCGGCATCCGCGTCAGCGTCGGTGTCCGTTGCGATGACGAGGCGGCCGACCCGTTGCGACAGAAGGCGTTCGGTGGCCGCGTCGATTTTGTCGTCGGTGACGAGGATGTCGACCTGGGACAGGTCGGCGATGGTGGACAGGCCTACGACGGCCCACTTGCTGTGGTCGGCGCAGACCACGACTCGCCGGGCGCAGGCGACGAGGGCGCGGTCGGTCTCGGCCTCGACCAGGTTGGGGGTCGTCAGTCCGGCCCGCTCATCGATGCCGTGCACGCCGAGGAAGAGGGTGTCGACGTGCAGGGTGCGCAGAGCCGCGACCGCGACCGGACCGACCAAGGCGTTCGACGGCGTGCGGACGCCACCGGTGAGGATCACCGTCAGGTCCTCCGCGCCGCGGTCGTGCAGCAGCTCGGCGACCGGCGGCGAGTTGGTGACGACAGTGAGATCGGGCACCGCGACCAGGTACTGCGCGACGGCGAAGGTCGTGGTGCCGGCCGAGATCGCGATCGAGGCGCCGGGCTCGACCAGCGCCGCGGCCGCCCGGGCGATGGCCGACTTGGACCGGGTGTGCAGCGCGGACTTGACGAGGAAGCCCGGCTCGTCGGCGCTGCGTCCGGAGATCGACGTCGCGCCACCGTGCACCCGGAGCACCAGGCCGCGCCGGGCCAGCGCCTCGATGTCGCGCCGGACCGTCATGTCCGAGACCCCGAGGGCGCTGACCAGCTCGGAGACGCGCGCGCCACCGTGCCGCTCGACCTCGTCCAGGATGCGCTCCTGGCGTTGCCGGGCGAGCACGTCAGACCTTCTCTCGAATCACGACGGCGCCCCCAGCGCTGACGAGCACGGATCCATCGACGGGCTGATTGTGTCGCAGGTCGAAGCCGTCAGCGGGCACCTCGACGGGCTCCGAGGTGTGGTTCAGCACGAAGAGGTAGGACCGGCCCTCACCAGTGCGCCGCACCACCTCGACGCCCGTTGGGACAGCGCGCACCGGCCCGAGCCCAGCCTCCGTGCAGATGTCAGCGACCAACCGATCGACTCCAGCCGAGTCGAGGCTGGTCGCGACGTACCACGCCGTGCCGGTCCCTACCTCGTTGCGCGTGATCGCCGGGACGCCGGCCACGGGCCCGTCCTCATACGTGGCAATGGTTTTCGCGCCTCGTGGGTGCAGCATCTCGGTCCAGACCGAGGCGCTGGACCCGTCGTCGAGATGCACGGTCCCGCCCTCGGGCAGCGGGAAGAACTCCTCGACCTGGACCCCCAGCAGGTCGCGGAACGCGCCCGGATAGCCGCCCAAGCGGACGTGTTCGTTCTCGTCCACGATCCCGGAGAAGTACGTGATGACGACCTGCGCGCCACCCTCCGCCGCCGCCGCGATGCTCGCCGCCTGCGCATCGGTGCAGGTGTAGAGGCAGGGCACGACGACCACCGCGTACGACGACAGGTCCGCGTCGGCATCCACGACGTCGACGGTGACCCCGGCGTCCCAGAACGCGGCGTACCAGCGTTGCTGCTCGCCGTCGTAGCTGACCAGCGTGGACGGGTGCCCGGTCAGGGCGACGGCCCACTGCGAGTCGTAGTCGAAGACGATCGCGGCCCGGGCCTGCACGGTCGTGCCCTTGACCTCGGCCAGCCGGCCCAGGATCGAGCCCAGGTCGACGACCTCGCGCCAGACCTTGGTGTCGGTGCCGGCATGGGGGAGCAGCGCCGAGTGGTACTTCTCGGCGCCGGCCGCGGACGCCCGCCACTGGAAGAAGGCGATCCCGTCGGCGCCGCGGGCCAGATGAGCCAGCGAGTTGCGGATCAGCTGGCCGGGCGCCTTGGCCTGGTTGACCGGCTGCCAGTTGACCGCCGATGTCGAGTGCTCCATCAACAGCCAGGGCGCACCCGGCGAGCGCCGGTCCGCCAGGCCGCGGGTCAGGTCGCCGGACCAGGACAGCTCGACGCCGGGCCGGGGGAGCGCGCCGTCGAGGTAGTGGTCGGTCGACACGAGATCCATCTCCGGCGCCCAGGACCAGTAGTCCATGCCGCGGGTATGGGTCAGGGTCATGAAGTTGGTCGTCACCGGCACGTCGGGGGTCGCCGCCCGCAGGACGTCGCGCTCGCGGCGATAGATGCCCAGCAGCTCGTCCGAGGAGAACCGCCAGAAGTCGAGCTCCTGGGTCGGGTTCCCTTGTGCCGTAGAGATTCTGGGCGGCAGGACGTCGAGCCAGTCGGCGTAGTGCTGGCTCCAGAACGCAGTGCCCCACGCGCCGTTGAGGCCGTCCAGGTCGCCGTACCGCTCCTGCAGCCAGGCCCGGAAGGCGGCCGCGCTCACGTCGCAGTAGCAGTGCGGGTTGTGGCAGCCCAGCTCGTTCGACACGTGCCACATCGCGAGAGCCGGGTGATCGGCGTACCGGCCGGCCAGCTGCTCGACGAGCCGCAGCGACAGCTCGGCGTAGACCGGCGAGGAGGGGCAGTAGGTCTGCCGGCTGCCGTGCCACAACCGGTTGCCGGCTCGGTTGACCGGCAGCGCTTCGGGGTGCAGCCGCGCCATCCAGGTCGGCGGCGATGCCGTCGCGGTGGCCAGGTCGACCCGGATCCCGCCGGCGTGCAGCCGGTCCATCGCGCGGTCCAGCCAGCCGAAGTCGAACTCGCCCGGCCTCGGCTCGAGCAGCCCCCAGGAGAAGATCCCCAGCGACACGAAGTTGACGCCGGCCTCCTGCATCAGGGCGATGTCCTGCTCCTGGGTCGGCTCGGGCCACTGCTCCGGGTTGTAGTCGCCGCCGTAGCTGATGCCGGCAGTTGGCCAGGTGGTCACCCGCGACAGCCTGACCGAAGGAGTTGCAGCAAGTCAACACAATCGCACAACGATTTTGTCTGAACCAGTGAATTCTCGGGGAATGACTCTTGACATGTGCTCGCATGAGCGCTTAGGTGAGGTCACTTCTGTTGGAATCTGTTTGGAATAGTCGTTCGCCCCGACCTCTCGGAGACCTCCATGCCCCGTCCGCAGTCCGAAGCCGAGTACCTCGCCCGGCTCGTCCCACCCTCCGCAGCCGCCACGGGTTTCGGCCGCCGCACCTTGCTCAAGGGAACGCTCGCCTCCGGTGCCGCCCTGTCCGCGGCCGGCCTGCTGGCCGCCTGCGGTGGCTCGAGTGGAGGTGGGAGTGGCGGCGGCAGCAAGGGAGCCAGCGGCACGGTGACCTTCGGCTCGAACCAGTCCGACCCGGTGCCGAAGAAGGCGTACGCCGACATGGTGGCCGGCTTCACGACCGCGACCCCCGCAGTCAAGGTCACGGTCAACACGGTCGACCACAACACCTTCCAGGAGCAGATCACCAGCTACCTGCAGGGCAAGCCGGACGACGTCTACACCTGGTTCGCGGGCTACCGGATGCGCTTCTTCGCCGCCAAGGGGCTGGCCGGCGACGTCAGCGACGTCTGGAGCAAGCTGACCGGCTTCTCCGATGCGCTGAAGACGGCCTCGACCGGCGATGACGGCAAGCAGTACTTCGTGCCGCTCGACAACTACCCGTGGGCGATCTTCTACCGCAAGAGCGTCTTCACGGCCAAGGGCTACCAGGTGCCGAAGACCCTCGACGACCTGGTTGCGCTGTCCAAGCAGATGCAGAAGGACGGCCTGGCCCCGATCGCGTTCGGGGACAAGGACGGCTGGCCGGCGATGGGCACGTTCGACCAGCTCAACATGCGGATCAACGGCTACCAGTTCCACGTCGACCTCATGGCCGGCAAGAAGGAGTGGAACTCGGCCGAGGTGAAGAAGGTCTTCGACACCTGGAAGGGTCTGCTTCCGTACCACCAGGACGCCTCACTCGGGCGCACCTGGCAGGAGGCCGCGCAGTCGTTGCAGCAGAAGAAGTCCGGCATGTACGTTCTCGGCATGTTCGTCGGGCAGCAGTTCCCGAAGGACCAGCAGGACGACCTCGACTTCTTCACCTTCCCCGAGGTTGACTCGAACATCGGCTCGGACGCCATCGAAGCGCCGATCGACGGTTTCATGATGGCCAAGCGACCGCGCAACGAGGCTGCGGCCAAGGCGTTCCTGTCCTACCTGGGCACGCCGGCGGCCGAGGGCAAGTACGTCAGCAACGACCCGACGGTCATCGGCGTCAACACCGCCGCCGACGCGAGCGGGTACAGCGCCCTGCAGAAGAAGGCCGTCGAGTTCGTGGGGAGTGCCAAGAACATCTCGCAGTTCATGGACCGCGACACCCGCCCGGACTTCGCGAGCAACGTCATGATTCCCGCGATCCAGACGTTCATCAAGAACCCGAACGACATCGACGGGCTCACCAACAGCATCGAGAAGCAGAAGAAGTCGATCTTCGCGACCGACGGCTGACCCGTGTCCGCCTCGACCACGGACGGCACCTCCGTCACCACGTCGACGCCGGCGAGTGCACCTCGCCGGCGTCGACGCGGGGCAAAGCGGCTGTCCACCTTCGACAAGGCCGTCCTGCTGCTGATGGCCGGCATCCCCACCCTCGTGGTGGTTGGCCTGGTCTGGCTGCCGTCCTTCGCGACTGTGGCCCTGTCGTTCACCAACTACGACGGCATCGGCCCGCTCTCAGGCGCGAAGAACGTCGGCACCAAGAACTACGTCGACGTGACGACGATCTACCCGCCGTTCAAGCCCGCGCTCTATCACAACCTGATCTGGCTGGCCGTGACGTTCGCGGTGCCGACCATCCTCGGGATGTTCCTGGCGATCCTGCTCGACCGCGAGCTCCGGTTCACCCGGCTGTTCAGCAGCGCGTTCTTCCTGCCGGTCGTGCTCTCCCTGGCCCTCGTCGGCTTCATCTGGCAGCTGATCTACTCCCGCGACCAGGGCCTGCTCAACGCCGTCCTCGGGCTCAAGGGCAACAACGCGGTCGACTGGTACGGCGACTCCAGTGTCAACCTCTGGGCCGTTCTGGTGGCGGCGAGCTGGCGACACACCGGCTACATCATGCTGCTCTACCTGGCCGGCCTGAAGGGCGTCGACCCGACGCTGCGCGAGGCCGCCGCGATCGACGGGGCGTCCGAGGCGAAGACCTTCTTCAAGGTGATCTTCCCGGTGCTGCGGCCGATCAACATCGTGGTCTTCGTGGTGAGCGTGATCGAGTCACTGCGCGCCTTCGACCTCGTCTACATCGTCAACAAGGGCCGCAACGGCCTGGAGCTGATCGGCGCCCTGGTCTTCAACAACATCGTGGGTGAAGGCGCCCGGATCGGCTTCGGATCGGCCCTGGCCACCATCATGTTGGCGATCTCGCTCGTCTTCATCGTGATCTACCTGACCGCTGTGATGCGCGAGGACAAGCCATGACGACAACCGCGACGAGCGGGTCGACGCCGACCCGCGTGACCCCGATCGGCAAGGCCCGCAAGCGCGGCTCGCGCCGGCCGCTGCTCTATGCCTTCCTGTCGATCATGGCCCTGGTGTGGCTCTTCCCGGTGCTGTGGGCGGTGCTCAACTCGTTCCGCAACTACAGCTACACCTCGACCCACGGCTACGTCTCGTTCGGCGGTTTCACCTTCCAGAACTACGTCAACGCCTGGAAGGCCGGCGACTTCGAGCGGCACTTCCTCAACTCGGTGATCATCACGGTGCCGGCCGTCGCCGTGACCCTGTTCTTCGCCTGCTGCGTGGCCTTCGTCGTGGCGCGGTTCTCGTTCTGGTTCAACCTCCCGCTGCTGGTGATCTTCACCGCGGCCAACCTGCTGCCTCAGCAGGCGCTGCTCGAGCCGCTCTACAAGCTCTACAACTCGATCCAGGTGCCGTTCTGGTTCAGCGACTCGGGCTCGCTCTACGACAGCTACTGGGCGGTGATCATCACCCACATCGCCTTCCAGACCGGCTTCTGCACCTTCGTGATGAGCAACTACATGAAGACCCTGCCCAAGGAGCTGACCGAGGCGTCCCTGGTCGACGGGGCCGGGGTGCTGCGGCAGTTCTTCCTGATCATCCTGCCGCTGTGCCGGCCGGCGCTGGCCGCGCTGGCCACGCTGGAGATCACCTGGATCTACAACGACTTCTTCTGGGCCGTGGCGTTCATGAGCACGGGTGACAAGTACCCGATCACGTCGTCGCTGCAGAACCTCAAGGGTCAGTTCTTCACCGACTACAACCTGCTGTCGGCCGGTTCGGTGCTGGCGGCCATCCCGACCCTGGTCATCTTCTTCCTCCTGCAGAAGCAGTTCGTCTCCGGCCTGACGCTCGGCGCCAACAAGGGATGAGCGAACCGCGCATCGTCTGTCTGCGGGCCGCCGGGACCGCGCTTCTGCTGGACACGTCCGGCCCGCTGCTGCCGCGAGTCCTGCACTGGGGGCGCGACGTCGGGCCCCTCGGGGGGCCCGACCTCGCGGCAGCACTGTCGCTCTGGTCGCAGCCAATCGCCCGCAGCAGCCTGGACGAGCCGGGTCCGCTGACCCTCCTGCCCTGGCGAGGCCCAGGGCTGGTCCGGCACGCCCGGCTTCGCCGGCCACCGGTCCGGGGGCGACACCGTCCCGCTGTGGGGCGACGTGACCGCGGCGGCCCAGGTCGCCGAGGCCGCCGACGGCTCGGCCCTCGGTGGCCGGATCGCCATCGGCGCGCGAGCCGCGGCCGCGGGCCTCAGCCTGCGGATCACCCTCGAGCTCGACCCTCATGGCGTCCTCACCTATAGCAGCGCGGTCACCAACGAGGGCTCGACGACGTACGACGTCGGCAGCGCTACGAGCGCTGATGCCGTTGCCGCCCAACGCTTCCGAGGTGCTGGACCTGACCGGCCGCTGGTGCCGGGAGCGCTCGCCGCAGCGCCAGCCGCTCGGGCACGGGCACCCACCAACGCAGCTCACGCCGCGGCCGCACCGGTCATGACGCGACCCTGGTCCTGATCGCCGGGACGCCGGGCTTCGCGATGCGCGCCGGAGAGCGTCTGGGGTGTCCATGTCGCCTGGAGCGGCGACCACGAGCACCTCGCCGAGCGGCTGCCCGAGGGGGCCGGGATGCACGGTGGCTTGATCGGCGGCGGTGAGCTCCTGCGGCCCGGTGAGGTCCGGCTCGAACCCGGCGAGACCTATGCGGCGCCGCCCGTGCTCTTCAGCTGGTCCGGCGACGGGATGGACGGCCTGGCCGGCCGGATCCACGAGCACGTCCGCGCCCGGGCGAGCCACCCACGCAGTCCGCGGCCGTTGGTGCTCAACACCTGGGAGGCGGTCTACTTCGACCATGACCTCGACCGGATGAAGGCACTGGCCGATGTGGCCAAATCCGTTGGGGTCGAACGGTTTGTCATCGACGACGGCTGGTTCCGGCACCGCCGTGACGACAGTGCCGGGCTGGGCGACTGGTACGTCGACGAAGGGGTCTGGCCCGAAGGCCTGCACCCGATCGTCGACCATGTGCGCTCCCTCGGAATGCAGGTCGGGCTGTGGGTCGAGCCGGAGATGGTCAACCTCGACTCCGACCTGGTGCGGGCCCATCCGGACTGGCTGCTCGACGTGCCCGACCCGGCCGACCTGACGACCGCCGCCCCGTCCTGGCGCCGGCAGCATGTGCTCGACCTGGCCCAGCCGGAGGCATCGGCGTACCTGCTCGAACGGCTCGACGCACTGGTGTCGGAGTACGCGCTGGACTATCTGAAGTGGGACCACAACCGCGACCTGCACGCGGCGCAGCATCGCCGCGACGGCCAGCTGGTCCCCGGCGTCCGGTCGCAGACCCTCGCGACGTACGCCCTGCTCGACGAGCTGCGCCGGCGGCACCCGCGGCTCGAGATCGAGTCCTGTGCGAGCGGCGGCGCGCGGGTCGACCTCGGCATCCTGGCCCGCACCGACCGGGTCTGGGCCTCGGACACCAACGACGCGATCGAGCGGCAGCAGATCCAGCGCTGGACCGGGCAGCCTGCTGCCCCCCGAGCTGGTCGGGTCGCACGTCGGGCCGCCCCGGTCGCACACGACCGCGCGGACGCTCGACCTGCCGTTCCGGCTGGCGACCGCCCTTTTCGGACACGCCGGGATCGAGTGGGACCTCACCAGCTGCACGCCCGAGGAGCTCGACCGGGTGCGGGCCTGGGCCGCGCTCTACCGTCGGCTGCGGCCGCTGCTGCACAGCGGAACGGTGGTCCGGGCCGATGTCACCGACGACGGCACCGTGCTGCACGGCGTCGTTGCCAGAGACGGCAGCGAGGCCGTCTTCTGCTTCGCCCGGCTCGCCACCTCGCCCGCGGCTCTGCCCGGCCGGCTGCCATTGCCGGGCCTCGACCCGCAGACGCGCTACCTCGTGAGCGAATGCGCCGAGGTGAGCGCAGGCCCGGGAGAGGTGACCGGGCGCCGGGGCGACCGGCCGCCCTGGCTGACCGGCCCCCCGGTCGCGGTGCCGGGGTCCGTCCTGACCGGGGCCGGCCTGACGATGCCGATCCTGGACCCGGGGCAGGCGCTCGTCCTGCACCTGACCGCGGCGGGCTGAGTCCCCCCGCGCCCCTGACACAATGGCGGCCATGTCCGACGTCCAGGGGCGGCCCCGCCTGTTTTCCGGCATGCAGCCGACCTACGACTCGCTCCATCTCGGCAACTACCTCGGCGCGCTGCTCCAGTGGGTGGCCATGCAGGAGACCCACGACGCGATCTACTGCGTGGTCGACCTGCACGCGATCACCGTCGAGGTGGCCCCTGACCTGCTGCGCGAGCGCACCCGGCGCACCGCTGCGCAGTACCTCGCCGGTGGCATCGACCCGGTCCGCTCCATCCTCTTCGTGCAGAGCCACGTCCCCGAGCACGCTCAGCTGGCCTGGGTCCTCGGCTGCATCACCGGCTTCGGCGAGGCGTCGCGGATGACCCAGTTCAAGGACAAATCGGCCAAGCAGGGCTCCGAGCGGTCCTCCGTCGGCCTGTTCACCTACCCGATCCTGCAGGCCGCCGACATCCTCCTGTACGACGCGGACCAGGTGCCGGTCGGTGAGGACCAGCGCCAGCACCTCGAGCTCACCCGTGACCTGGCCCAGCGGTTCAACAGCCGGTTCGGGCCGACCCTGCGGGTTCCTGAGCCGTACATCGTGGCGTCCACGGGCAAGATCTGCGACCTGCAGGACCCGACCTCGAAGATGAGCAAGTCGTCGGCGTCGCAGGCCGGGGTCGTCGACCTGCTCGACGAGCCGAGCTCGATCGCCAAGAAGATCAGGTCGGCGGTGACCGACAACGACCGGACCATCCGCTTCGACCCCGAGACCAAGCCGGGTGTGTCCAACCTGCTGACGATCTACTCGGCGCTGACCGGGCGCGACCATCGCCGAGCTCGAGGATGCCTACTCCGGCAAGGGATACGGCGACCTCAAAGGTGACCTGGCCGATGTGGTCGTCGGGGTGGCCGGGCCCTACCGCGAGCGGACCCTCGCCCTGCTCGACGACACCGAGTCGCTCGACGCGCTGCTGGCCGAAGGCGCCGACCGGGCCCGCACGCATCGCGGCCGGGACACTGGTCCGCGTCTACGAGCGGGTCGGGTTCCTGGCGGGGAAGCACTGACGCCGATGAGCGAGCTGAGCGACCGCACCGCCCCGGACCCCGCCGACGACCCGATGGACTCGGGACCGCCGACCATGACCGGGGCCGCGGTCCGACCCGGCTCCATCGGTGTCGCCATCGCCATCCCCGAGCCGTACGGCTCCCAGCTGCAGACGATGCGTTCGTCGTTCGGCGACCCGCTGGCCGACGCGATCCCGACCCACGTGACCCTGCTGCCGCCGACGGCGCTCAACCCGGGCGGACTCGACGTGGTCAGTGACCATCTGGAGAAGGTCGCGGCTCAGCACGACCCGTTCGACATGCACCTGCGCGGTTCCGCGACCTTCCGTCCGGTCTCGCCCGTGGTCTTCGTGCAGCTCTCCAAGGGCATCGGGGAGTGCGAGTTCCTGGAGCGCGATGTTCGCGACGGGCCGCTGGGCACGCGGACCCTCGACTTCCCGTACCACCCGCACGTGACCGTGGCCCACCACCTGCCGGAGGACGTGCTCGACGCCGCGCAGAAGCGGGCGGCCGACTTCGAGTGCTCGTTCGTCGTCGACGGCTTCCAGCTGTACCTGCACGGCGAGGACGGGGTCTGGCGGGTCGCCCGAGACTTCTGGTTCGGATCGCCGTGAAGGCGGTGCTCGCGCGCCTCAAGGCGTCGTACGCCTATCGGGTGTGGCAGCACTACAACAATGCGCGCGGCGGGGTGCTCGCGGGCGGCATCGCCTACTTCGCGTTCTTCTCCGTTTTCCCCGCTCTCACACTGGGTTTCGCGATCTTCGGGTTCGTCCTTCGGGGCAACCCCGGGCTGTTCCACGACGTCGTGCACTCCGTGTCGACCACCCTGCCGGGGATCGTCAAGGACAGCGCTCACCCGGACGGTGTCATCGACGCGTCCAAGCCGCCGACGCCCAACGCTCTGACTATCACCGGAGCGGTCTCGCTCGTCGTCCTCGTCTTCTCCGGGCTGGGTTGGCTGGGGGCTCTGCGCGAGGGCATCCGCTCGATGTTCGGCCGCCCGACCCAGCAGTCCAACGCGATCGTGAGCCGGCTGCAGGACCTCGGTGTGCTGGCGTTCCTGGGCTTGTCGATGCTCGTCTCGGCCGCACTGTCCGCCTTCGCCAACGCCGCAACCAGCCACGTCCTCGACTGGGTCGGGATGTCCCCGGACGGGTTGGCCGGGCGGATCCTGCTGCCGGTCGTGGGCTTCGTCGTCGTGCTCGCGGTCGACGTGATGATCTACGTCGTGCTGCTGCGGCTGCTCAGCGGCGTGCGGATGCCGTGGTCCGACCTGCGCCAGGCGGCGCTCGTGGGCGGCATCGGAGCCGGGCTGCTCAAGCTCGCCGTCTCCTACGGCATCGTCGGCGGCTCGACCAACCCGGTGCTGGCCTCGTTCGCGATCATCATCGGGCTGCTGGTTGTCATCAACCTGTTGAGCCGGGTCACCCTGCTGGCCGCCGCGTGGGCCGCAGTGGGAGCCGGACTGGCCGAGGCCCAGGTCGCCGAGGAGGCCGTCGCGGCCTCGCGCCGGCTGCCGCACCCGCGGGAGATGGAGCCGTCGTTCGGGCGCCGAGCCGAGGACCGTACGGCGATCGCGGCCGGAGCGGTCATCGGGGCGGTCGGGGCCGTCGGGATGGGGGCGCTGCGCCGGGCCACTACGGCGATGATCTCGGGCCTGCGCCACCGCTCCTACGCTCCGGGCGACCGCCGGCGTCCGGCGTACGGCGGTCAGCGCGAGGCCACCCACGATGGCGGCCGCGCAGGCCAGGCCGGCGAAGCCCACCCACCGCAGCCGCCCGGACGTCCCGGACAACGACGTCGCGCCGGCCACCAGGGGCTTCGACCCGCTCGGCGGGCGAACGGTCGGGCTCGGCGTCGACGCCGCCAGGTCGGCCGCAGACACCAGCTTGCCCACCGGCGTGGCCTGAGCGCCGTGGGCGAACGCCCAGTCCAGCAGCTTGGTCGGCCGGGACCCAACCGGCCTGGTTGAGGCCCATCTCGGTGACCAGGTAGGTGTGCCCGCCTCGCCGCGCGGCGCCGATGTAGGTCCACTTGGCCGCCACCGTGTAGCCCGTCTTGACCCCGATCGCTCCCGGGTAGTGGCTGAGCAGCTCGTTGTGGTTCTGGATCTGAAAACCCTTGTGCCGCTTGCCTTTGACGATCGAACCCGGGAACGTCGTCGTCTTCGTGGCGACCAGGGCGCGGAAGTCCTCGCGCTGCATGGCCGCCCGGGCGATGAGCGCGAGGTCGTAGGCACTGCTCCGTTGTCCGGGCGCGTCCAGCCCGCTCGGGTCGCGAACCGTGGTGTCGTAGGCCCCGAGCGACGTGGCCTCCTGCTGCATGAGGCCGACCGTGGTGGGCACCCCGCCCGCCGCGTTGGCCAGCGCGTTGGCGGCATCATTGCCGGACGACAACATCATGCCGAGGAAGAGCTGGTGGACCGTGTACGGCGACCCGGCGACCACCCCCACCTTGCTGCCGTCGATGTCCGCATCGGCCCGGGTGGCGGTGTAGACGAGGTTCGGGTCGATGCGCGGCAGCAAGGTCAGGGCGGTGAGCACCTTCATCGTGCTCGCCGTCAGGAGCAGCCGGTGCGCGTCGTGCGCCACCAGGATCTGACCGCTGGTCAGGTCGGCCAGCAGGTAGCCCTTGGCCGGCACCTTCGGCGGGTTGCGGGACACCGGCCGGGACGTGGACGACGGTGCGTGGCGGCCGGCCAGCTCGGCGCCCCCGATCGGCGGGCCCGCCGGTGCGGCGGCGGCGGCGACAGCCGGCCCGGCATCGAAGGTCGCCAAGAGACCAACCAGCGCGAGCAGCCCGAGCAGCAGAGCGGAGCGGCGGGTCGCGGCCGGGCGGCGCGGACGGGGGAGGTGGTGGTCGAACATGGCTTGGCGAGGGTACCCACGCCGCCTGGGCCGGGTGGGTTAGCGTCTCGCGGCATGACCACGATCGCCGGGCCTCACCGCCGTCGTGCCCGCCGGCGGCGCCGGGACCCGGCTCTGGCCGTTGTCCCGGGCCGGCCACCCGAAGTTCCTCCACGACCTGACCGGTTCCGGCCGCACGCTGCTGCAGCAGACCTGGGACCGGCTGGCCCCGATCGCCGGAGCGGGCGTGGTGGTGGTGACCGGCGCCGGCCACGCCGAGTCGGTGGCGGCCCAGCTGCCCGGCCTGCCGGCGGACGACCTCCTGGCGGAGCCGAGCCCGCGCGACTCGATGCCGGCGATCGGCCTGGCGGCCGCGATCCTGGCCCGGCGCAACCCCGACGCCTTGATCGGGTCGTTCGCCGCGGACCACGTCGATCCGCGACCACGCGGCCTTCGCGGCCGCAGTCGGCGAGGCCGCTGCCGTCGCCGAGACCGGGCTGCTCGTGACGATCGGGCTGGTGCCGGCGTTCGCCTCCACCGGCTTCGGCTACATCGAGCTGGGTGCACCGCTCGATGTCACCGGTGCGCCCACGGCGCGTCGGGTCGAGCGGTTCGTCGAGAAGCCGGATGCCCCGACGGCGCGGCCTATGTCGATCGCGGGTTCCGTTGGAACGCAGGCATGTTCGTCGTACGGGCCGAGACGCTGCTCGAGCTGCTCCGAGACAACCATCCGGCGCTGGAGGCATCGCTGCGCGAGATCGCTGCCGCCTGGGACGGACCGGACCGGACGGACGACGGCCGCCCGGATCTGGCCCACAGTCGAGGCGATCGCGATCGACCACGCGGTGGCGGAGCCGGCGGCTGCCGCCGGGCGGGTCGCCTGCATCCCGGCCGACTTCGGCTGGGACGACGTGGGTGACTGGGCCGCGCTCGCCGGCCTGCTCCCGGAGCCGGCCGCCGGAGCGCCGCGCGTGCTCGGCGACGAGACCCGGGTGCGCGCCCTGGACAGCTCAGGCCTCGTCGTACCGGCCGGGGGTCGTGACGTGGTCGTGATCGGGCTGGCGGACATCGTCGTCGTGGACACCCCGGACGCGGTCCTCGTCATGCCGGCCGCCCAGGCCCAGCGGGTCAAGGACATCGTGGCCGCGCTCAAGGCGGGCCACCGCTCTGACCTCCTCTAGCCCCGGAGTGTGGGGTTGGCCTCACCGGAGCCGGCAGGAGGTGCCGCAGCACTAGCCTGACCGCCATGGCGCAAGGACCGGAACCGGGCGGACGGACGGAGTCCGGCCGCGAGTTCCGGGCCGTCTACGAGCCGGGCGACCTGAGCGGCTTCGACCCCGAGGAGCGGCTGGGCGAGCCCGGTCAGTACCCGTTCACCCGCGGGCCCTACCCGTCGATGTACACCGGCCGGCCGTGGACGATGCGCCAGTACGCCGGGTTCGGCACCGCCAAGGAGTCCAACGCCCGCTACCACCAGCTCGTCGACAACGGCACCGGTGGCCTGTCCGTGGCGTTCGACCTGCCGACCCAGATGGGCTTCGACTCCGACGACCCGGTCGCGCCAGCGGCGAGGTCGGCAAGGTCGGCGTGGCCATCGACTCGGTCGAGGACATGGGCACGCTCTTCGACGGCATCCCGCTGGATCGCGTCTCCACGTCGATGACCATCAACGCACCGGCCAGCGCCCTGCTGCTGCTCTACCAGCTCGTCGCCGCCGACCACGGCGATCGACAGCCGGCCGACCTCACCGGCACGATCCAGAACGACGTGCTCAAGGAGTACATCGCCCGCGGCACCTACATCTTCCCGCCGGCCGAGTCCCTGCGCCTGATCAGCGACATCTTTGCCTACTGCCACAAGGAAATCCCGCGCTGGAACACCATCTCCATCTCGGGCTACCACATGGCCGAGGCCGGGTGCGACGCCCGCGCAGGAGATCGCCTTCACCCTGGCCAACGCGATCGCCTACGTCCGCGCGGCCGAGGCCGCCGGCCTGGCAGTCGACGACTTCGCGCCGCGGTTGTCCTTCTTCTTCGTCGCCCGGACGACCCTGCTCGAGGAGGTCGCGAAGTTCCGCGCCGCCCGCCGGATCTGGGCCCGGATCATGCGCGAGGACTTCAACGCCAAGGACCCCAAGAGCCAGGCGCTGCGGTTCCACACCCAGACCGCCGGCGTCCAGCTGACCGCCCAGCAGCCCGAGGTCAACCTCGTCCGGGTCGCCCTGCAAGGTCTCGGTGCGGTCCTCGGCGGCACCCAGAGCCTGCACACCAACGCCTTCGACGAGGCCATCGCCCTGCCCGACGGCGAAGGCGGCCCGGCTCGCCCTGCGTACCCAGCAGGTCATCGCCTACGAGAGCGACGTGACCAAGACCGTCGACCCGTTCGCCGGGTCCTACGTCATGGAGTCGCTCACCGACGACCTCGAAGCAGGCGTCCTCGAGCTCATGGCGACCGGGTCGAGGCCAAGGGCGGCGCGGTGGCCGCGATCGAGGAGGGCTTCCAGAAGAGCGAGATCGAGCGCTCGGCGTACGCCGTCGACCAGCAGATCGACAGCGGCGAGCGGACGGTGGTGGGGCTCAACCGGTTCCGGCTCGACGAGGAGGACGCCTACGAGCCGCTGCGGGTCGACCCGCAGATCGAGGCCGACCAGCGCGAGCGGCTGGCCCAGCGCCGTACGACGCGCGACAACGGCGCCGTCGAGCGGGCCCTGGACGGCCTGCGGGCCGCCGCGAAGGGCACCGACAACGCGCTGCCGCCGATGCGCGAGGCGCTGGCCGCCAAGGCCACGGTCGGAGAGGTCTGCCACGCGCTGCGCGAGGTGTGGGGGACCTACGTGCCACGCGATACCTTCTGATCACTGTGACCACCAACTCACCGCCAGCCAGCACGGCAGCACCTCGGACCACCTTCGCCGCCGTCGTCGACGACCTGACCGACTCCCTGGTCACCGTCCGCCGCGACCTGCATGCGCATCCCGAGCTGGCCTGGCAGGAGCACCGGACGACAGCGGTCCTCGCCGACCGGCTGACCGAGGCCGGCATCCACGTGCAGACCCTGCCGACGACCGGCCTGGTCGCCGAGGTCGGGCGCGACGCGGGCCTCGGGCGATCCGACACCACCGACCGTCGCGCTGCGGGCCGACCTCGACGCCCTGCCGCTGGACGACCGCACGCCTCGACCCCTGGCGGGCGACCGTCGACGGCCTGGCCCATGCCTGCGGTCACGACGTCCACGCGACCTGCCTGCTCGGCGCCGGCCTGACCCTCCAGCGGCTGCACGCCGCGCAGCGACCTGCC
This sequence comes from uncultured Actinomycetota bacterium, assembly GCA_963794535.1. GTDB lineage: Bacteria > Actinomycetota > Actinomycetes > Actinomycetales > CAVURS01 > CAVURS01. The sequence continues at coordinate 10,407 of CAWCEI010000007.1, read as the reverse complement.
CGGCCGGGTCCGGCTGATCTTCCAGCCGGCCGAGGAGGTCATGCCCGGCGGTGCGTTCGACCTCGTCGACGCCGGCGTGCTCGAGGGCGTCGCCGTCGATCTACGCCCTGCACTGCGACCCGTCGCGGGAGGTGGGCACGGTCGGCCTGCGCGACGGCCCGATCACGTCCGCCGCCGACGCGATCACCGTCCGCCTGACCGGTCGCGGCGGCCACACCTGCCGCCCGCATCTGACCGAGGACCTCGACCTACGCGCTGGGCAAGGTCATCACCGACGTCCCGGCCGCGCTGAGCCGGCGGCTCGACCCGCGGGCCGGCTCGACGCTGGTCGTGGGGCTTCGTGCGGTCCGGGGTCGCCCAGAACGTCATCCCGAGCGTCGGCGAGGTCGGCGGCACGGTCCGCGTGCTGGACGAGAAGGCCTGGGCCCAGATGCGCGACATCGTGACGGCGCTGGTGCACGACGTCGTCGCGCCGTACGGCGTGCACGCCGAGGTCGACTACGTGCGCGGGGTGCCGCCGGTCGTCAACGAGCCCGCCGCGGCGGCCGAGCTGGCCGCGGCGGCGACGTCGTACGGCGGCCCGCGACGTGGTCGGCAGCACCGAGCAGAGCCTCGGCGGCGAGGACTTCTCCTGGTATCTGCAGACGGTGCCGGGCGCGATGGCCCGGCTGGGCACCCGTACGCCGGGCGGCCCGGTCTTCGACCTGCACCAGGGTGACCTGCGGGTCGACGACGGCTGCCTGCCGGTCGGGACCGCGCTGCTGGCCCAGACGGCGCTCACCCGGCTGCACGGCTGAGCACGGCGCTGAGCACGGCTGAGCACGGAACAGCCGGACCAGTCGGGCAATCTACAACGGACCGGTCACGAATCGGTGAACCGGGGCCTTTGGGCCTGCCCGAGGAGTGAGACGGGAAGGTAGAGTCCGCGCCGAGCCGAAAGCCGCTACCCGGCGATCGGGAAACCGAAAAACACCGAAGGAGACCCCCTTGCGCAGGGCATTTTCCGTCACGATCGCCGTTGTCGCGATCGCAACTCTGGCTGCTGCCTGTAGCAGCAAGCCGCAGCTCGTCGGGCTCGGGGAGCTCCTCCAGCAGCGCCGCCGGCAAGGCGTTCAACGCCTGCATGGTGCTGGACACCGGTGGCGTCGACGACCGCTCGTTCAACCAGTCGTCGTACGCCGGGTTCACTGCCGCGAACCAGGCCAACCCGAACATCAAGATCAGCTACGTCTCCTCGAACTCGCAGAACGACTACGAGCCGAACCTCAACGCCGAGGTCGCCAAGGGCTGCAACACGATCGTCGCGGTCGGCGGTCTGATGGGCGACGCGGTCAAGAAGGTCGCGGCGGCCAACCCGAAGCAGCAGTTCGCCGAGGTCGACGCGGGCTCCAGCGGCCCGAACGTCTACGGCCTGCAGTACAACACCGCCCAGGGCGGCTTCCTCGGTGGCTACCTGGCCGCGGCGTACAGCAAGACCGGCAAGGTCGCGACGTTCGGCGGGCTGAACATCCCGCCGGTCACGATCTACATGGACGGCTTCTGGGAGGGCGTGCAGTACTACAACAAGCAGAAGAGCAAGAAGGTCCAGGTCCTCGGCTGGGACGAGACCAAGCAGAAGGCCGGCACGTTCGCCCAGTCCTTCACCGACCAGAACAAGGGCAAGTCGATCTCCCAGGCGTTCATCTCGCAGGGCGCTGACGTGATCTTCCCGGTCGCGGGTGGCACCGGTCTCGGCGCGGGCGCGGCGGCCAAGGCCTCCGGCGGCAAGGTGACGCGTCATGTGGGTCGACACCGACGGCTGTGAGAGCGCCGCGCAGTACTGCGACGTGTTCCTGGCCAGCGTCACCAAGGGCCTGGCCGACTCGGTCCAGAAGTACGTCACCGCGGCGGCGGGCGGGACCTTCCCGACCGGCTCCTACATCGGTGACCTGAGCAACAACGGCACCGGCCTGGTCCTGGGCAAGACCCTCGGCAGCAAGGTGCCGGCCGACATCACGGCCGACCTGGACAAGATCAAGACGGACATCGGGTCCGGCGCGATCACCATCACCTCGCCGAGCCAGCCGAAGTAGCGGCTGAGCTGCGCGCTCGGCACGGAGTGTAGGTTCTCGCCAGACGGCGAGGGGGAGCGGCGCTCGCGTCGCTCCCCCTTCGCCATCTTCGGGTTCGACGCCGCGCGACGAGGAGGTCGCAGGTGCTGCTCGAGCTGCAGGGCATCACGAAGCGGTTCGGCTCGTTCGTGGCCAACGACGCGATCGACCTGACCGTCCAGCCGGGCGAGATCCACGCCCTGCTCGGCGAGAACGGCGCCGGCAAGAGCACGCTGATGAACGTGCTCTACGGGCTCTACCAGCCCGACGGCGGCCAGATCCTGGTCGACGGCAACCCGGTGACCTTCAAGGGCCCGGGCGACGCCATCGCCGCCGGCATCGGCATGGTGCACCAGCACTTCATGCTCATCCCGGTCTTCACGGTCGCCGAGAACGTCGCGCTCGGCCACGAGGACACCGGCTTCGCCGGGTTCCTCGACCGGCGCCGGACCCGGCGCGAGGTCGCCGAGGTGTCCCAGCGCTACGGCCTGGCCGTGCCGCCGGACGCGCTCGTGGCCGACCTCCCGGTGGGGATCCAGCAGCGGGTCGAGATCGTCAAGGCGCTGATGCGCGACGCCCAGGTGCTGATCCTCGACGAGCCGACCGCCGTCCTGACGCCGCAGGAGACCGACGACCTGATGCGGGTCATGGGCGAGCTGCGCGACTCCGGCACGTCGATCGTCTTCATCACCCACAAGCTGCGCGAGGTCCGCGCGATCGCCGACCGGATCACCGTCATCCGGCGCGGCAAGGTCGTCGGCGAGGCCAGCCCGAAGTCCTCGTCGGACGAGCTCGCCTCGCTGATGGTCGGCCGCCCGGTCAAGCTCACCATCGACAAGGGCGCCGGCCCAGCCGGGCGACCCGGTGCTCGAGATCGACGCGCTCAAGGTCGTCGACGACAAGGCCCAGGTCGTCGTCGACGGCGTGACGCTGCAGGTCCGGTCCGGCGAGATCTACGCGCTCGCCGGCGTCCAGGGCAACGGCCAGACCGAGCTGACCGAGGCCCTCGTCGGCCTCGAGACGATCACCGAGGGCCGGATCCGGCTGGCCGGCCAGGACATCACCGCGCTCGAGCATCGACGACATCCTCGAGCTGGGCGTCGGCTACGTCCCCGAGGACCGGCTGCACGACGGCCTGGTCGGCAGCTTCTCGATCGCCGAGAACCTCATCCTCGACATGTACGACGACCCGCCGTTCGCCAAGGGCATCTCGATGGACCTGGCCGCCGTGGCGGCCAACGCCGACCAGCGGGTCGGCGAGTTCGACGTCCGTACGACGAGCGCCCAGGCCGCCGCGTCCTCGCTGTCCGGCGGCAACCAGCAGAAGGTCGTCCTGGCCCGCGAGCTGTCCCGGCCGCTCAAGCTGCTCGTCGTCGCCCAGCCGACCCGCGGGCTCGACGTCGGGTCGATCGAGTTCGTGCACAAGCGGATCGTGGCCGAGCGGGACCGCGGCGCGGCCGTCGTCCTGGTCTCCACCGAGCTCGACGAGGTGCTCGGGCCTGGCCGACCGGATCGGCGTCATGTACCGCGGCAAGATCATCGGCGAGGTGCCGGGCGGCACGTCGGCCGAGGAGATCGGCCTGCTGATGGCCGGATCGACGACCGAGCACGCGGTCGACCCGGCGGCCGGCGAGATGGCCGAGGTGCCGGCCCGAGGCCGTGGCCACCAACCCGGCGCTCGGCGGCTTCCAGAAGGACGCGGCCGCCGACGCTGCTCGCCGACCAGGCGCAAGGAGGAGTCGTGAGCGACACCGCGACCCGCGAGGAAGCACCGGCGCCGCGAGCACCCGTCGTTCGGCAAGCGGGTGCTGCCCGGCCTGACCGAGGGCAACGCGGCGGTCCTGACCTTCCTGGCCCTGGTCGTCGCGCTGGTGATCGGCGCCGTCCTGATCGCGATCGCCGACCCGGACACCCGGGCGTCGGCGCACTACTTCACCGCGTCCCCGGCCGACACCTTCACCAACGCGTTCAGCGCGATCTGGCACGCCTACAAGGCGCTGTTCGAGGGCGCGATCTTCAACCCGACCTCGGCCGGCAACGGCACGCTGGTCGGCATCTTCGGGCCGCTCTCGGAGACGCTGACCACTGCGGCGCCGCTGATCCTGGCCGGGCTGTCGGTGGGCCTGGCCTTCCGGGCCGGCCTGTTCAACATCGGCGCCCAGGGCATGATGATCATGGGCGTCATCGTCGCGGCGTTCATCGGCTTCCACTGGGACCTGCCGGTCGGGCTGCACCTGATCTTCGCCGTGGCCGGAGGGCTTGCTGGCCGGCGCGATCTGGGGTGGGCTGGTCGGCTGGCTCAAGGCCAAGACCGGCGCGCACGAGGTCATCACGACGATCATGCTCAACTACGTCGCGCTGAACTTCCTCGGATACTTGTTGTCGGTCAAGGGTTTCCAGCGCCCGCCGTACGGTCAGGCGATCTCCAACGTCGTCGACTCGAGCGCGCGCTACCCAGCACCTGCTCGGGTCGTCGATGCGGGTCAACCTCGACATCGTGCGTGGCGCTGGCCGCGGCCGGCCTGGTGTGGTGGGTGCTCGAGCGCAGCACGATCGGCTTCCAGCTCCGGGCGGTCGGCGCCAACCAGAACGCCGCCCGGACCGCCGGCATGAACGTCGCCCGCACCTACGTCGTCGCCATGATGCTGGCCGGTGCGCTGGCCGGGCTGGCCGGCACGGCGCAGATCCTCGGCACCAACCCGGCGGTCACCGGTGACATCGACGCGGGCATCGGCTTCGACGGCATCACGGTCGCGCTGCTCGGCCGGGCCCGACCAGGCGGCACGGTCCTGGCCGGGCTGCTGTTCGGCGCCCTGCGCGCCGGTGGCGTCCAGATGCAGTCGTCGACCGGCGTGCCGGTCGACCTGGTCCAGATCCTGCAGGCTCGCTGATCGTGCTGTTCATCGCGGCCCCGGCCCTGATCCGGGCGATCTTCCGGGTGCGTGCGGTCGGCGGCAGCGTCGGTGCCGAGCTGGCGAAGGGGTGGAACGGATGAGCGCCGACGTGAGCGTCCCGGCCGAGGAGCACGTCGTCGTCCACGACGTGCTCGAGGTGCCGGTCAGCCGCAAGCGCCGGATCGTGACCGGCAGCGTGATGATCGTCGTCGGGCTGTTCTGCGCGCTGCTGCTCGGGCTCGGCTCGAAGAGCGGCTACGACGCCGGCTTCCAGCTGTCCCAGGCCGGCGCCAAGGTCCACGTCCCGACGGTGACCCTGCCGGCCCGGCTGACCTGCATCCTGCTCGGCCTGGTCGTCGTGGCGCTCGGGGTGTGGCAGATCGCCCGGGGCTTCTCCAAGGCGGCGATCCGCTGGGTGCTGACCGTCACGGTCGCTGGCCGTCGTCGTCGCCTTCCTGTGCTGGGCGACGACCGGCCAGAAGGGCACCACGATCGACCTGATCGGCCTGCTGCAGCAGTCGATCTTCCTGGCCACGCCGCTCATCCTCGGCGCGATGGCCGGCCTGCTCTGCGAGCGCTCCGGCGTCATCAACGTCGCCATCGAGGGCCAGATGCTGATGGGCGCCTGGTCCGGCGCGCTGTTCGGCACGCTGGCCCACAACCTCGGGGTCGGCGTCATCGCGGCGATGGTCGCGGGCGGCCTGGTCGGCCTGCTGCTCGCGGTCTTCTCGATCCGCTACCTGGTCAACCAGGTCGTCCTCGGCGTCGTCCTCAACCTGCTGGCGCTCGGCCTGACCGGCTACCTGTACGACGCGCTGATGCAGCGCAACCAGGACACCCTCAACAACCCCGGCTTCCTGTCGCCGATCAAGATCCCGGGCCTGGGCGACATCCCGGTCGTGGGGCCGCTGCTGTTCGACGCCAACGTCATCGTCTACCTGACCTACGCGATCATCATCGTCGATCGACATCGCGCTGTTCCGCACCCGCTGGGGGCTGCGCACCCGCGCGGTCGGCGAGCACCCCAAGGCGGCCGACACGGTCGGCATCAACGTCCTGCGCACGCGCTACCGCAACGTCGTCATGGGCGGCTTCGTGGCCGGCCTGGCGGGGGCGGCGCTGACCATCGGCTCGACCGGTGGCTTCCAGCGCAACGTCTCCGCCGGCAACGGCTTCATCGCCCTGGCCGCGCTGATCTTCGGCCGCTGGACGCCGCGCGGCGCTGTCGGGGCGGCGCTGTTCTTCGGCTTCGCCGAGGCGCTGCAGGTCGTGCTGTCCTTCCTGCACACCCCGGTCACCATCCCGTCGTACTTCCTGGCGATGCTGCCCTACATCGCGACGATCGTGGCCGTCGCCGGTCTGGTCGGCCGGGTGCGCGCGCCGGCCGCGGACGGCGAGCCGTACACCAAGGAGCTGACGCCGCAGATGGCGAAAGACGTTGGTACGACGGTGGACTGGGCCGCGTTGCGGGCATTGGCCGTCGAGGCGATGGGGCGGGCCTACGCGCCGTACTCGCACTATCCGGTCGGCGTCGCCGCCCTGGTCGACGACGGCCGCCTGGTCAGTCGGGCTGCAACGTCGAGAACGCGTCGTACGGCGTGACGTTGTGCGCCGAGTGCGGGCTGGTCAGCGAGCTGGTCCGCACCGGCGGCGGGCGGCTGGTCGCGGTGTCCTGCGTCAACGGCTCGGGCGAGCCGATCTCGCCCTGCGGCCGGTGCCGTCAGCTGCTCTGGGAGCACGGCGGGCCGGACTGCCAGGTCGAGCTGGCCGACCGGGTGTGGTCGATGCGCGAGCTGCTGCCCGAGGCGTTCGGCCCCGACGACCTGACTGACCTGGCACGCCCGGCCTGACGGGCCTGTCCTGGCGGCAGTACGCCGCGCGCGAACGGTGGTATCCGGCGACCCGGCCGTCAGGCAGGATCGCTGAGGTGAGCGAAGCCTTCGATGCCGTCGACGTCATCACCACCAAGCGCGACGGCCACGAGCTGTCGGACGAGCAGATCGACTGGGTGATCGACGCCTACACGCGCGGCGTCGTCGCCGACGAGCAGATGTCGGCGCTCGCGATGGCGATCCTGCTGCAGCGGCATGGGCCGCCGCGAGATCGCCCGCTGGACCGCCGCGATGATCGCCTCGGGCGAGCGGATGGACTTCTCCGGGCTCGTCGCGGCCCGACGGCCGACAAGCACTCCACCGGCGGCGTCGGCGACAAGATCACGCTGCCGCTCGCGCCGCTGGTCGCGGCCTGCGGCGTGGCGGTGCCGCAGCTGTCCGGGCGCGGCCTCGGCCACACCGGCGGCACGCTCGACAAGCTCGAGTCGATCCCCGGCTGGCGGGCCGACCTGTCCAACGAGGAGATGCTGGCCCAGCTCGAGGACGTCGGCGCGGTCATCTGCGCCGCCGGCGCCGGCCTCGCCCCGGCCGACAAGAAGCTCTACGCACTGCGCGACGTCACCGGCACGGTCGAGGCGATCCCGCTGATCGCCAGCTCGATCATGAGCAAGAAGATCGCCGAGGGCACCGGCGCGCTCGTCCTCGACGTCAAGGTCGGGTCGGGCGCGTTCATGAAGGACGTCCCGACGGCCCGCGAGCTGGCCGAGACGATGGTCGCGCTCGGCACCGACGCCGGCGTCCACACGGTGGCGCTGCTGACCAACATGCAGACCCCGCTCGGGCTGACCGCGGGCAACGCACTCGAGGTCCGCGAGTCGGTCGAGGTGCTGGCCGGCGGTGGGCCGGCCGGACGTCGTCGAGCTCACCCTGGCGCTCGCTCGCGAGATGCTGGCCGGGGCCGGTCGGGCCGATGTCGACCCGGCCGACAAGCTGGCCGACGGCTCGGCGATGGACGCCTGGCGCCGGATGATCCGGGCCCAGGGCGGCGACCCTGAGGCCGAGCTGCCGTGGGCCCGCGAGACCCATGTCGTGTCGGCTCCGGCCGACGGGGTGCTGACCTCGCTGGACGCGCTCGCGGTCGGGGTCGCGGCCTGGCGGCTGGGCGCGGGCCGGGCCCGCAAGGAGGACCCGGTGCAGGCCGGGGCCGGCGTCGTCATGCACGCGAAGCCGGGCGCCTCCGTCCGGGGCGGAGAGCCGCTGATGACCCTGCACACCGACACCCCGGACCGGTTCGAGCGGGCGCTCGAAGCCCTCGAGGGGGCGTTCTTCATCGCCCCGGACGGCTCGCGCCCGGACCTGCTGCCCCTGCTGATCGACCGGGTCGCCTGAGCGCGGGATAGCCTGCGGGGCGTGACGCACCCTCGACGGACACGATCGCCCGCGCGCCCAAGGCGCTGCTGCACGACCACCTCGACGGCGGCCTGCGACCGGCCACGGTCGTCGAGCTGGCCGAGCAGGACGGCTACCCCGACCTGCCGACCCGCGACGCGGGTGAGCTGGGCGCCTGGTTCCGGGCGGCGGCCGACTCGGGCTCGCTGGAGCGCTACCTCGAGACGTTCGCGCACACTGTCGGCGTCATGCAGACCCGCGAGTCGCTGGTGCGCGTGGCCAGCGAGTGCGCGCAGGACCTCGCCGACGACGGCGTCGTCTACGCCGAGGTGCGCTACGCCCCGGAGCAGCACCTGACGCGGGGGCTCGAGCTCGACGAGGTCGTCGAGGCCGTCACCGAGGGCTTCGCGGAGGGCACGGCCGCGGCGGCCGCCCGTGGCCGACAGATCCGGGTCGGCACCCTGCTCACCGCGATGCGGCACGCCGCGCGCAGCACCGAGATCGCCCGGCTGGCCGTCCGCTACCGCGACGAGGGCGTCGTCGGCTTCGACATCGCCGGGGCCGAGGCGGGCTTCCCCCCGACCCGGCACCTGGACGCCTTCGAGTACCTCCAGCGGGAGAACGCGCACTTCACCATCCACGCCGGCGAGGCGTTCGGGCTGCCGAGCATCTGGGAGGCGATCCAGTGGTGCGGCGCCGACCGGCTCGGGCACGGGGTGCGGATCGTCGACGACCTGCGCGTGGGCTCGCGACCCGGGGCGAGGACATCGCCGGCGGACAGCGCTGCCTCGGTCGAGGACGTGCGGCTGGGCCGGCTCGCGGCGTACGTGCGGGACAAGCGGATCCCGCTCGAGATGTGCCCGAGCAGCAACATCCAGACCGGGGCGGCCGACTCGATCGCCCACCACCCGATCGGCCTGCTCACCCGGCTGCGCTTCCGGGTGACCGTCAACACCGACAACCGGCTGATGAGCGGCACGTCGATGTCGCGCGAGATGGGCCTGCTGGTCAGCGACCTGGGCTGGACTCTCGACGACCTGCGCTGGGTCGACGATCAACGCGATGAAGAGCGCGTTCATCCCCTTCGACGAGCGGCTCGCGATCATCGACGACGTCATCAAACCGGGGTACGCCGCACTGGCCTGAGCCCGGCCGCCGGCCGGCGGCCGTTGCGCCGATCGCTCCACGCCGTTCAAGAGCACCGCCCGGCCAGCCGAACGCAGGGGGCATGGCGGCGACGTGGTTTGCAGGGGTGGCCCTGAGCGACACCAGGATCAGCTTCGAAGGACAGAGCGTCCCCGTGCGCGGGGCGCGGGCGTACGTCGAGGAGGACGGCGAGGTCGTCCGACGGGAGTCCCTGTCCCGCGTGCTGCCTGGCCGGCTGCGCGACGTGTTGCGTGGCCCGGACCACCCGCGCGAGCTCTTCCTCTTCGTCGAGGGGCCGTCCTTCCACTTCGTCGTGCCCTGCCACCCGAGCTGGCGGGCCGAGGCGCGCAGCTTCGCCTCGGCGGTGTGCGTGGCGGGTCCCGGACCCCGGACGCCCCGGTCCAGCGCGGCGCCGGACCCGGCTTCCCGCGGTCGGCCCTCCGGTCGGTCGACCTGGAGGTCGGAGACCCATCGGGCGCCCCTCAGTTGCCCTAAGGTGTCCGTCGACCCGAGGGGGTATGCATGACCGACGAGACCAACCCGACACCGGGACGGCCCACGACTCCGGCCCAGCCGGAGCAACCGCAGCCGCGTGCCGAGCCCGCTGCCGCCGTACCGCCGGCTGCAGCCGTGCCGCCCGCGGCCCCGGGTGCTGTACCGCCGTCTGCGTCGGTTCCACCGGCCGCCCCGGCCGGCTACGGCCAGGCCGCGCCGAGTGGCTACGAGCTGCCGACGCCGCCCAAGAAGAAGAGCGCCGAGCTGCGGATCGGCCGGATCGTGGCCATCGTGGTGGTCGTGCTGCTGATCGGCGTGGGCTGGAGGGCTTACCAGAGCCATCAAGCGACGGCGTCCGACCCGGACAAGGGCGCATGTGTACACGCCACGGACACCGAGACGACCAACCCGAAGGTGAAGAAGTTGGACTGTTCGGACGCCGATGCGGACTACCTCGTGCTGGACAAGATCTCCGGCGGCTCAGCACCTCCTGCGACTCGGTCGCCGGCACCGAGCTGGTTCACCTCGACCCGCGGCTCGAAGACCCTGTATGTCCTCTGC
>CAWCEI010000006.1:0-6809 GCA_963794535.1 uncultured Actinomycetota bacterium | reverse complement strand
GCGCTTCAGGCCAGGCCCGTGACCGACTCGACGTCGAACACGCAGAACTCGTTGCCCTCGGGATCCTGCATGACCGCCCAGGTATCGGGGTTCGCCAGCGTCACCGGATCCTGGCGCAGGTCAACGAGCTTCGCTCCCGAAGCAACGAGTTTGGCGACCCCGGCCTCGAGCGACTCATCGACGGTGACGTCGAGGTGCAGCCGGTTCTTCCCCGTTTTCGGCTCCGGCACGTTCATGAAGTAGAGCGGGGTGCGGCCGCTGCTCGGGTGGCTGACCTCGTACTCATCCGTATTGCGCTCCGACACCTCATGGCCGAGAACGGTCGCCCACCACGTGGCCTGCGCCAGGGAGTCGCGGCAGTCCACGACGATGGCCAGCAGCGAGGTCGCCATGGCGCCACCGTAGCCGGAGCAACGGAGCAGCCCTAGCGGGCGAGCGGGACGCCGGTGCGGACGGCGGTCACGACGTCGACGACGGCCTGGGCGGAGAGGGCGGCCGGCTCGCGGTCCTCGGTCAGTGACGCGTGGGTCGCGTTGGAGGCCAGTCGATGCACGCTGTTCGACGACAGCGAGAGCATCTCGTCCTGAAGCGGAAGCCAGCCCGACTGGGCATCCTTCAGGGCCGTGAGGACGACCAGCGGTTTGCCGTCAAGGGTCGTGAGTGCCTGGGACTCGGTCAGCGCCGCTCGCAGACCCGCGACCTCGTCGCGCATACTCCGGTTATGGTCCGCGGTCGACCAGTCGTTGCGCTCCTCGGTTCGTGCCGCATCGGGCAGCCCACCGACCGCCCCTTGGTAGAACAGCCGCATCGCACCCAGCCGGGCGAGCGTCGGCGCGAGCCCGGTGTAGCGGCGCAGGCCGGCGTAGAACGTCGACCAGCCGGGCAGCTGCTCGTAGGCGTCACTCGGCTGGGCATCCAGGAGGACCAAGCCGGCAACCTCGGCCGGGTACTGGTGCGCGAACACCTTGACGTAGACGGCACCTGAGGAATGGCCGACCAGGACATACGGGCCGGGCACCTTGGCATTGGCCAGCAGCCGATGCAGGTCGGAGGCGATCGCGAGGCCGTCCTGGACACCCGGGGCGGCATCGCTGTCGCCGCGCCCGGCCCGGTCATAGCTGCAGACGCGGGTGCGCGCCGCGACAGCGGGCTGGATCCAGCCGGCCATCATCACTCCGGGCTCGCCGAGGCCGGACTCGAGGATGACGGTCGGCGTGCCGGTTCCGGTGCAGTCGATGTGCAGTCGATGGTCACCGACGCTGACCAGCTGCCCGCTCGTCAGGTGGCCCGCGGAGTCCATGGCCTCACGGACCGTCTCATAGCCCGCACCGGCAGCGGACAGGACCATGACGGCAACGACGGGGTAGAGCACGAGGCGGCGCGACCGGCTGACCAGTGAGTGCCGGGCGTGGGTGACGACCCAGGCGGCGAGGCCGACGAGGACGAACGGCCAGACCCAACCGGTGCGGTTCATGACCTCCGCGCTCGGCCGGAGGGCGAGATGGGCCAGGCCGATCGCGGCGAACAGGCCGGCCGGCAACCAGGCCCAGGGCTGCGGCTGGTCCGTGCGCGTCGCGGTCAGCCCGGCCAAGGCGGCCCAGCCGGCGGCGAAGGCCAGCAGGACGACACCGACGATCACCGGCTCGGTGCTCCCGCCGAACGGGACGACCGCCAGCCCGAGGGCGAGCACGGAACTGCCGAGCATGCTGCTGAGGACGATGCGACCTGGGTTCATAGGTCGAGGCTGGCTGAGCCGCACCCGGGTCGCCCCCGTAGAACCACGGGGGTTCCGTCGGCCGGTCGACCGCAGCATCGCCGGTAGCGTGCGGGTCGTGCTCCATGGACGCGCGGCCGAGAGCGCCCGGCTGCGTGACCTCGTCGCCGACGCCGTCGCCGCACGGGGCGGCGCGATCGTCGTACGGGGTGAGCCAGGAGCGGGCAAGACAGCGCTGCTGACCGATACCGCTGAGCAGGCAGCCGATCTGCTGGTGTTGTGGACCCAAGGGATCGAGTCGGAGTCGCCGCTCGCGTTCGCCGCGCTGAACCGCCTGCTGCGTCCGGTTCTCCCCCACCTCGACCAGATCCCCGCGGCGCAGGCCCGGGCTCTGCGGGTCGCGCTCGGCCAGCCATCGCCGGACCCGTGCCAACGGCGAGTCGACCTCGGCTGCATCCGATGACCGTCTGCTGGTGTTCGTCGCGGTTCTGTCGTTGCTCGCCGAGATCGCGGAAACGCAACCGGTCCTGAGCATCGTGGACGACGCGCAGTGGCTCGACTCCGCGTCGGCCGATGCACTGCAGTTCGTCTCGCGGCGCCTCGGCTCGGACCGGATCGCCGTGCTCTTCGGTGCCCGTGAGGGCGACGTACGCCGGTTCGACGGTGCCGGCCTCCCCGAGCTGTTCTTGACCGGGCTCGACTCCACGGCGGCCTTGGCGTTGCTCACCGAGCGAGCCGGTCACCCCGTCGCGGACGCCGTCCGCGACGAGCTGGTGATACGGACCGGCGGCAATCCCCTTGCGCTGGTTGAGCTGCCCGGATGTCCTCACCGACGATCAGCTGGCCGGCCAGGTCCGGCTGCCGCCCCAGCTGCCGCTCACCCAAGGCGTCGAGACCGCGTTCCTCGACCGCGCACGACGGCTCCCGGACGACGCCCAAACCCTGCTCCTGGTCGCGGCTGCGGACGACTCCGGCCAGGCCGCAACCGTCGCGGCCGCGGCCGAGCTGCTCGGAGCCGGCCCGTCGGCCTGGGATACCGCCGAGCGGTCGGGGCTGGTCCGTGAGCGCGACGGCGACCTCCTGCTGCGTCATCCGCTGGTCCGGTCGGCCGTCTACGCCGCAGCGACCACATCGCAGCGCCGAGCGGCCCACCAGGCACTCGCCAGTGCGTTGATGGCCGTCGGGGATGTTGACCGGCGCACCTGGCATCTCGCCCTCGCCGCATCCGGTCCGGACGAGCGGCTGGCCGAGGAGCTGGACGCGGTCGCCGAACGAGCCAACCGGCGCGCTGGTCACGAGGCCGCCAGCGCCGCGTCGGAGCGAGCGGCCGCGCTCACCGCGAGTCCCGATCTGCGCGCCAGGCGGCTCTTCACGGCCGCGACCAGCTCGTGGCAGGCCGGCGACGGCCCCCGGGCTCGAGCCCTCGCCGACGACGGTCGGGCGCAGGCGAGCGACCCGATCCTGGCCGCCGACCTGGACCGGCTGAGGGGCCGGCTCGAGTGGAACGTCGGGTCTCCGCAGACCGGGCACGCCATCGTGATGGCGGCGGCCCGTGGTGTGGCCGCCACAGATCCCAAACGGGCCCTTGAGCTCGCGATGCTCGGTACGACGCTCGCGACGTTCGGAGCCAATCCGGACGGCAGTGGCCGAACCGATGAGACTCCTTATCTCCCAACGCTTTCGGCCTCGGCGCCGGCCGAGCTGCGCTGCCTGGCCGCGGTGATCGCCGGGCAGCAACACATCCTGCGAGGGGAGTACCGGGACGCGGCCGAGGAGCTGCGGCAGGCCTTCCGCCTCGCGGAGTCCCTGCCGCCCACGGTGGACATCTGGGCCAACCTCGGCATCGGCGCCTTCCACCTCGGTGACGACGAGCTGACGACCCGCACGTTCAGCCAGCTCCTCCTACTCGGCCGCACCGCCGGCGCCATGTCGATCATCATCACGGCGCTGACTCGTCTCCCCTGTGGTCAGCTGCCGGCCGGACAGTGGCGCTCGGCCGCCGCGAGTGCGGACGAGGCGCTAGCGGTGGCTCGGGGAATGAGCTCGCCGGCGCTGTCCGCGTTGCCACTGGGCTGGCTGGCCGTCCTGAGCGCCTTTCGAGGCGAGGCCACCGCGCCTTCGGTCCTGGCGGAGGTCGAGCAGGTCCGCCAACAGCACGTGCTGGGTATCGTCGCGCTGCCCGTCGACGACGTCGTCGAATGGGTCAAAGGCATCCTCGCCGCCAACGCCCGCGACGACAGTCGAGCTATCCACCACCTCGAGCGGATCTCCCATCCGGACCTCGCCCGACTGGCTGCGGTGGACCGGATCGAAGCGGCCGTCCGGGCACTCCGCCTCGACCTGGCCGGTCTCTGGGTCACCGAGCTCGACTCCTTCGGCGCGGCGGTCGGCGCCCGCTGGGCGTCGGCAGCGGCCGAACACGGGCGGGCGCCTGCTCGGGGACGGCGAGACCGCGGGCCAGCATTTCGAACGAGCTCTCGAGCTGCACGAGGGCGCCGGGCGTCCGGTCGACCGGGCAAGGACCGAGCTGGCGTACGGCGAGTTCCTGCGCCGTACCGGCCGGCGCGTCGACGCCCGCGGCCACCTGCGCCGCGCCCTGGAGGTCTTCGACGACGTCGGCGCGGCCCCCTGGGCCGAGCGGGCCGGTCAGGAGCTGCGCGCCTCGGGCGAAGCCGCGCGCAAACGGGACGTGACCACCACCGAACAGCTGACCCCGCAGGAGCGGCAGACCGCCCTGCTGGTCGGCCAGGGCCTGACCAACCGGGAGGTCGCGGCGCGGCTGTTCCTCAGCCCGCGGACGGTCGAGTACCACCTGAGCAACGCCTACCAGAAGCTCGGCGTCCGCTCCCGCAGCGAGCTGGCCCAGCTGACCCTCGGCTAGCAAACCCGTGGTCCACGGGGGCGACGCCAGGTGGAACCGGCGAGCGTGGCGGCTATCGCAGTCCGACCACGACTCGCTTGGAGCCCACCATGAGCCACACCGCACCGCACCCCACAGGACCCGCAACCGCACCGACCGCGCCCGAGCAAGAGGAGCGGAGGTCGTGGGCAGTGCTCGCCATCGCGCTCACCGCCCAGCTGCTCGTCGTCCTCGACATCAGCGTGGTCAATACCGCCCTCCCCACGATCGGTACGGCGCTGTCGCTGCGCGGAGGTGACCTCCAGTGGCTCGTGACCGCCTATCTGCTGATGAGCGGCGGCGGCCTCCTACTCGGCGGCCGGGTTGCCGACCTGCTCCCCCGCCGGCGGGTGTTCCTGTCCGGTCTCTCGGTGTTCACGACCGCGTCGTTGCTCAGTGGCCTGGCGACCGGTGCCGGGACACTGATCGCCGCACGCGGCGCGCAGGGGCTCGGCGCCGCGTTGATGACGCCGGCCGCCCTGAGCCTGATCATGACCACGTACGCCGGTGGGCAGCGGGCCAAGGGTCTGGCCCTCTGGGGTGCCCTCGGCAGCGTCGCCGTCGCCGCCGGGGTCCTGTTCGGCGGAGCGCTCACCACGTGGGTCGGCTGGCAGATGATCTTCTGGGTCAACGTGCCGATCGGGATCGCCGCCTTCGTCGCCGGCCGGATCGTCATCCCGAAGGACCCGGCGCGCTCGGCCGGCCTGCGCGAGCTCGACCTCCCCGGGGCCGTCGCCGCCGTCGGTGGCCTGGCCGCCCTGCTGCTGGGCATCCAGGGAGCTGGCGACCACGGCTGGACCTCGATCCGCACCGTCGCGTCTGCTGGGCCTGGCCGCCATCCTGCTGGGCTCCTTCACCCGGATCGAGCGTCGGGTCACCCGGCCGCTCGTCCCGCCGCACACCTGGGGCGTCAAGACGCTCGTGTCCGGTACCACCGTCATGTTCGGCGTCACCGGCATCCTGGTCGGCGGCGATCTTCCTCACCTCGGTCTTCGTCCAGACCGTGCTGGGCTACTCGGCCCTGCAGACCGGGCTCGCCGTCCTGCCGCTCGCCGTCGTGATGACCCTCGCCGCCCACGCGGCGAGCCACCTGCTGGCGCACCTGTCTCCCCGCTCCGTCGCCGTCTCCGGCCTGGTCGGCTCCGCTGCTGGTGCCGCGCTGCTGTCGCGGGCATCGAGCACGGCGTCGTACCTGACCGGGCTGCTGCCCGGACTGGTCGTCCTCGGTCTCGGTGTCGGCCTGGTCTTCGTCGCCGTGTCCGTGACCGCGATGGCCGGCATTCCCGCCCAGCACGCGGGGATGGCCTCCGGCTTCCTGATGACCGGCCACGAGGTCGGGGCCGCACTCGGCGTCGCCGTCGTGTCGGCCGTCGCGGCGACCGCGGGGAGCCTGGCCACGAGCGCCGGTGCAGCGCAGGGCTTCTCCCGTGGTCTGCTCGCCGTGGCCGCCATCGGAGTGGTCTGCGCGGCGACGGCGTTCGCCACCATGCCGAAGACCCGGCTCACCGGGTCGGCTGGGATGCACATGCACCACTGAGCCCGACCCTGTCCGAGCCGTGTCTGCGGCCCTGATCCGCCCGTCTACTGGGCCGATCGGGGCCGCAGAACCGTCTGTGCGACGCTCGACCCCAACGACGACGACTCGGGAGCGAACGCTCATGCAGAAGCAGTCACTGACGGCCTTGGTTCGCCACCACCTCCAGCTGGCCCAGCAGGCCAGCAGCGGTCGCAGTGCCGAGACCGTGTACGGCGGTCACGAGCACCGGCTGCGGCAGACCCTGATCGCCATGGTGGGAGGCAACTCGCTCGCCGAACACGACAGCCCGGGCGAGGCGACGGTGCACGTCCTGCAGGGCCGGGTCCGCCTGGTCGCCGGCGACGTCTCGTGGAACGGGTCGCCCGGCGACCTGTTGACCGTTCCTGGCTCCCGGCACAGTCTCGAGGCCGTCGAGACCTCAGTCATCCTGCTCACCGTCGCCCAGCGCGACTAACCACCTCCACCGCGCTGAGGTCGGCCGCCTCTACCGGTCGGGACCTTCGCCCCACCACGATGGAGGCCTGAAACCCGCGGAGGTGTGTGCATGGACGCGTTGGTCCCGCCCGACCGGCTCGAGCCGATCGACCGTGCGGAGTGTCTGCGTCTGCTGGCCGGCCAGGAGATCGGTCGGTTCGGCTTCGTGACGGACGGCCAACCAC